>NZ_JBNZCI010000001.1:0-1143546 GCF_050880385.1 Ammonicoccus luteus | reverse complement strand
CGACAAGCCACACCCCACCCGGAGGTTCCCCTCACGTCAACAACCCCACGCTGCTACCAACGTCTTGGCCGGATACAGCTAGGCGGAGCGGCCGAGCATCCGGTCGGTGGTGCGCTGCGGGGCCAGGTCGAGTCGCCGCAACAGCTGGGCGTTGAGAGCGACGAGCACGGTCGAGGCCGACATCAGGATCGCGCCGATGCTCATCGGCAGGACGAAACCGATCGGTGCGAGGACGCCTGCGGCCAGCGGCACGGCCAGCAGGTTGTAGCCGGCGGCCCACCACAGGTTCTGCTTCATCTTGCGGAAGGCCGCCCGCGACAGGTCGATGACCGAGAGCACTGAACGTGGATCGGAGGAGGCCAGGATGACTCCCGCCGAGCCAATCGCAACATCGGTGCCCGCGCCGATAGCGATGCCGACGTCTGCCTGGGCGAGGGCTGGGGCGTCATTGACGCCGTCGCCGACCATCGCGACCCTCTTGCCCTCGCGCTGGAGTTCCTCGACCTTGAGGGCCTTGTCCTCGGGGCGAACCCCGGCAAAGACGCGGTCGATGCCGAGTTCATCAGCGACCGTGTCGGCGACCGCTTGGGCGTCGCCGGTGATCATGACGACCTGAACTCCTGTGGCGTGGAGGGCGTCGACGGCGTCGTGGGACTCGGGGCGGATCTCATCCGCCAGGCGCAGGGCACCGATGACTTCCCCGTCGGCGAGGACGTGGAGGATGATCGCGCCTTCGCTCCGCCACTGCTCGGCGATCGGCAACTCCTGCGCGTTGTGCTGGTCGAGGAGGTAGGGGCCGCCGACCTCAATCACCGTGTTCTCGATGATGGCCTTCACCCCAACGGCTGGTGAGGAGGAGAAGTCCGTCGCGCGCGGCACGTCCAGGCTGCGAGCTCGTGCGGCGCCGGTGATCGCATGGGCCAGCGGATGTTCGCTGTCCGCCTCCGCGGCGGCGGCCAGCGCGAGCACCTCGTCGCCGCGTCGGTCGCCGACGGGGTCGGTCGCGGTCACGGTGGGCTCGCCCCTGGTCAGGGTGCCCGTCTTGTCGAAAAGCACGGTGTCAACGGTGCGCATGGACTCCAGCGCGAGCCGGTCCTTGATGAGCACGCCGCCACGGGCGGCACGTTCGGTGGCGATCGAGACGACCAGCGGGATCGCCAAGCCCAAGGCGTGAGGGCAGGCGATGACGAGCACGGTGATGGTGCGCACGACCGCATCGCCGGGCAGGCCGAGCAGCGCCCAGACGATGGCCGTGATGATCGCTGCGCCGAGGGCGAACCAGAACAGCCAGGCCGCGGCGGTGTCCGCGATCCGCTGCGCCCGGGACGAGGACGCCTGCGCGTCGGACACGAGCTTCTGAATGCCGGCCAGCGCGGTGTCGTCACCGGTCGCGGATACCTCGACGCGCAGCCCGGAGTCGGTGGCGATGGTGCCAGCCACCACGTGGTCGCCCCGCGCCCGGCGCACGGTCCTGGATTCGCCGGTCACCATCGATTCGTCCATCGATGCCGACCCGTCGAGGATCTTTCCGTCGGCCGGCACCGAGGCACCGGGTCGGACGATCACGACGTCCCCCACGACCAGGTCGGCCGGTGCGACCCTCACGACGTCGTCCCCCGCGACCTTCTCCGCCTCATCGGGCAACAGGGCCGCCAGGGAGTCGAGGGCTGAGGTGGTCTGCGCCAGGGAGCGCATCTCGATCCAGTGGCCCAGCAGCATGATGACCACCAGCAGCGCGAGCTCCCACCAGAAGTTCAGCTCGTGGCTGAGCACCTGCAGACTCGCCCCCCAGGAGGCGACGAACGCGACCGTGAGTGCCAAAGCGATCAGGAGCATCATGCCGGGCTTGCGGGAGCGGATCTCACTCAGCCCGCCGGTCAGGAACGGCCATCCGCCCCAGAAGAACATCACCGTGCCCAGGGTCGGGGACACCCAGCGCACCCACCCGGCGTCCGGCAGAGGCAAGCCGGTGAGGTGGGCGAACATCTCGTTGAATCCCACCACGGGGATCGCGAGGACGAGCATGATCCAGAACAGCCGCCGGAACTGCCCGACATGATCGCCATGACCACCGTGGCCGCCATGCCCGGCGTGGTCAGTGCCGTGCTCGTGCTCGGCGTGGGTGCCCTCGGCGTCGTGGCCGGTGTGTCGGTCCTCGTCGGTGTCCATGCCGTGATGGGGGTGGTGGTCCTTCATGTTTGAGTCCATTCCTCTGGAGAGGTTCCACTCGATCAAGGGCGGTGCGTCGCGTTCCTCTCGATCAAGAGGTGGGTTTGCGTCTCGCTCTCGACGGCCGATCGGTCTCGTCGGGTCGCCTCTGCGCCATGCATGCCTGATCGGCGGCCGGGTGACCACGGCCCCTGGGAGCTGTCGGGTTGGGCGCCTCGGCCCCGGACGCTTGGGGTGCAGACATCAGTTGGGAGCCCTCCCAACTGAAGCGACAATCTTCATGTTATACCCCACTGGGGTATCCTTCAAACAATCGATACGGAAGTTGTGGCCGGGAGAGCACGAGGCTCAGAGCGAGCTTCAGCGGGGCGCGGACAGACCGGCCTCCCGCAGAAGCGCCTGGATCTCCTCGCTGACCGTCTGGCGGCAGGTCCGGCCGTCGGCGAGCCTCGAACGGGAGAGATAGGACCGGCGACCCAGGTGCCGCACTGGTCCGATCGTGCGGACGGTCATGCGGCCGTCGGCGACACCACGGGCCCAGAACGAGGAGGTCCGACCCGGCCAGCGTCCCGGAAAAAGGTTGCCGATCGCCTGGATCCAATCTCTGGATCCCTTCAGATGCCACAGGTGGTGGACCCGGTCCAGCCCCGGATCCGAGGTGAGGACGCCGCCCAAGGAGATGAGATAGACGGGCATGCCGGCGCCCGCGAGGTACGACGTCGCCGCCAGCGCGATCTGCGCGCCACCACTCCAGCCCAACAACACGACCGGGGTGCCGGAGCTGGGGCGATAGCCGGCGGCGAGCAGTCGGTCCCAGATCACCCGGGCGACGCCGAGGGCGTACATCGGGCCATAGCGATCGTCCGCGGACACGGCGAACTGGAGGACGTTGCGGCCGTACACGAGAAGTTGCAGCACTTGGGTGAAGGGCAGACGACCGAGCCGTTCGACGATCCGCCACCACCAGGACGACCAGCGTCCGGAGAGGAGGGTGCGATTGGCGGGGGAATAGGGATAGACGTCGCTGATCAGGCGCACGTCGGGCAGTGCCTGCTCAAGGTCATCCAGCAGCGGCTGCTCCCCGACGGGGCTCGCCTGCTCGGTGACGGCCCCGACTCCGGAGAGATAGACGAGATAGCTCCTGCAGGACGGATCCGTCGCCGGTGCTGCGCCTCGGCTCAACTCGACACGTCGGCGGAGATCCCGCAGAGCGGCGGCCGTCGCTTGAGCCTCGTTCACGCCTTGGGTCGCCCACCAGCGCAGTGCTTCGACAGGGGCAAGCAGAAGGGCGAGCACGACCGCGGCCCCGATCATGACCAGCAGCGGGGCGATCATGCCTCGGGCTCCTCGATGAGCTCGAGCAGGAAGTTCGTGTCCAGGTGGAGCGGTCGCCCGGTGACCCGACGCCAGACCCTGTCGCGCAGCCGCGCGAGCTCCGGCCCCAATAGGTTGCCCAGGAGCAGCATGCCCAGCCAGGCGGCCAACACCAGCGCTGCCGCCGGCCACGGACCCGCCCGGAAAGTGGCGGCGACGACCGCCCACAGCACCACCAGGCTCCACACCGACAGGAGGCGGTTGAGCGCCGGCCCCAGAAGCGGGATGGCGGTGAGAAATCCGAACGCCATGGGGGCCGACGACAGGATCACGACCTTCACGATCTCGAGAGCCGTCCAGGGTTCGGTGAAGATCAGATTGCCGAGTGCCCAGAGCAGCAGGCCCTCCAGGAAGTGGGAGGCGAGAATCCCGGCGATCGCGAACACCAGGCTGAAGACCAAGGCCCAGCGCCGGACCTGGTTCGCGAGCAGCACGACGCTCTGCCCGGCGACGAGGGCGATGCCCGCCACCACGGCGATGACGATGACCGGGAACCAGGAGGTGGCGGGGGCCAGGACCGTGGCGACATCGGGATCCAGGCGCAGCGCGGCCAACCACAGGGACCACGTCTGGCCAAGCTGGTCCAACAGGCGGTGCAGCACGTCCACGGCTGTCCTCGGTGCGGCGTCAGGGGGTTTCCAATGACACCCTAGAGCCAGTGCCACGAACGACCGAGGAGTGGGAATCGTGCAGCTGTCCTTCTGGACGGATCCGGACCGTGACTTCGAGGACCCCATCGGTCGACGTCGCCGGATCATCCTCACGCTCGTCATCGCTGCTCTCGTCGGATTCCTCCTCTCCGGTGTGTGGGGGCCCGGCATCACACTCGGCCGCGGCCAGACCGGGGACCCAGCTCTCGCGGAGGACGTGCTCGACCATCTCCGCTCCAACGCAGGCTTCGAGACGATCGCGGTCGTGACACTCGACCCGGGGGGAGCGCGCCAGGCCCGGCTGGGACCGGACGAGGGATCGCACTGGGAGCTGGGCTCCATCACCAAGACCTTCACCGCACAGGTGCTGGCCGATGCCGTCGACCGGGACGAGGTGCGGCTGGAGGACACGCTGGCACAGCACCTTCCCGAGCTGGCTGGGTCCGAGGTCGGGGCAGTCACCCTCGGTGAGCTCGCTACGCACCGGGCTGGCGTACCCCGCCTGCTCCCCAGCGAATCCCGCCGCGCCCCGTTGGCGGCCCTCACGCTTCGCGACCCCTATCGGGCGACCACGCCGGAACTGCTGCAGGAGGCCCGGGCGGTTGCGCTCGAGCGACCGGGGGAGTACGCGTACTCCAACCTCGGCGCCGACCTCCTCGGCCACGCGCTGGCCCGTGCGACCGGACATGCGGACTGGACGAGCACGGTCCACACCCGGCTCCTGGAGCCCCTCGGGATGCGGGACACGGTCTTCGCCGCCACGCCCGACGAACTCCCCGCCAACCGGGTGCAGGGACACCAGACCAATGGCCGCCGTCCGCAAGCGTGGGCTGCCGAAGGTGGCTTGCCCGGCGGGGTCAGCACGTGGATCACGGTGGCGGACTTTCGGCGGTACGCGGAAGCCCTCCTCGCCGGCACCGCTCCCGGGATGACCGCTTTGGACCCGATCGCCGACGTCGGCGACGAAGGCCGCATCGGTCTGTTCTGGCAGATCAGCCCTGGACCTGAGAACCAGCAGTTGACCTGGCACAACGGCGGCACGTTCGGCGCGTCCAGCATCCTGTTGCTGGACCGTGATGCCGACAAGGCCGTGCTCGTCCTCAACAACACCTCGACCTCTGTCGATCGCCTCGGTGCCGGGTTGATCGCCGACGACAAACCGCCCCAGCCGCTGCCGGGCGTCCTCGAGATCGTGGCACTGGCAGTGATGGCGCTCGGTGCTTGGTGGGTCACGAGGCGTGCCCGGGCGGCGACCCGGCGTGCGGAGCTGATCTCCGCCGCGCTCGACCTGATCACGATCGCACTGCTCACCGCGATGATCGGTGCATGGTTCACCGTGCCCGGCTGGCTGCACGGCGTTGCGTTGGGTCTCGGGATGGGCGGACTGCTCCTGAGCGTCCGCGGCGCCGAGCGGCTTCCGCTCTATGGTTCCCGGCCCACGGCCGACAAGGTCCAGGTGGCAGTCAGCGGTCTGCTCTTGCTCGTGGTCATAGGCTTGAGGTTGGTGTGAGACCGCAGTCGGCCTCAGGCATAATGAGCCCGCCACCAATCCCGAGACACCCGTGAGGTAGTGCCTGCATGCCCGAGTTCGTGTACACGATGCACAACGTCAGAAAAACGGCCGGGGAGAAGCTCATCCTCGACAACGTCACCCTGTCCTTCTATGAAGGCGCCAAGATCGGTGTCGTCGGCCCCAACGGCGCCGGCAAGTCGACCCTTCTCAAGGTGATGGCGGGGCTGGAGAAGCCGGGCAACGGTGACGCCATGCTCGCCAAGGGCAAGACCGTCGGCATCCTGCTGCAGGAACCGCCGCTCACCGAGGGCAAGACCGTGCTCGAGAACATCGAGGAGGCGGTCGGTCAGGTCAAGAAGAAGCTCGACCGGTTCAACGAGATCGGTGAGCTCATGGCGGACCCCGATGCGGACTTCGATGCCCTGATGGAAGAGATGGGCGACCTCCAGACCGACCTCGACCACGCCAACGCCTGGGACATCGACTCCCAGCTCGAGCAGGCGATGGACGCGCTGCGCTGCCCGCCGCCTGACACGATCGTCGACGTGCTGTCCGGTGGTGAGCGCCGCCGCGTGGCCCTGTGCAAGCTCCTGCTCCAGCAGCCCGACCTGCTGCTCCTCGACGAGCCCACCAACCACCTCGACGCCGAGAGCGTGAACTGGCTGGAGGGCCACCTCAAGTCTTATCCGGGCGCTGTCCTCGCCGTGACCCACGATCGATACTTTCTCGACAACGTGGCCGAATGGATCTGCGAGGTCGACCGCGGTCGCCTGCACCCCTACGAAGGCAACTATTCGACGTACCTCGAGACCAAGCGCGCCCGCCTCCAGATCGAGGGCCAGAAGGACGCCAAGCGCGCCAAGATCCTGGAGAAGGAGCTCGAATGGGTTCGCTCCAGCCCCAAGGCGCGACAGGCCAAGAACAAGGCCCGACTTGCCCGCTATGAAGAGATGGCGGCCGAGGCCGAGCGAAATCGCAAGATCGACGCCTCCGAGATCAACATCCCGCCGGGCCCCCGACTGGGCACCGATGTGCTCGCCGTCAAGAACCTCACCAAGGCGTTCGGCGACCGCGTGCTGATCGAAAACCTGTCCTTCACGCTGCCGCGCTCGGGCATCGTCGGCATCATCGGACCGAACGGCGTCGGCAAGTCGACACTGTTCAAGATGATCGTCGGCGAGGAACAGCCCACGAGCGGCGAGCTCAACCTCGGCAAGACGGTGTCCATTTCCTATGTCGACCAGGGACGTGGCGGCCTCGACCCGAACCGCAACGTGTGGGAGGTCGTGTCGGACGGCCTCGACTTCATCAAGGTGGCCAACTTCGAGATGGCGTCCCGCGCCTACGTCGCCTCGTTCGGTTTCAAGGGCCCGGACCAGCAGAAGCCGACCGGCGTTCTCTCCGGTGGAGAGCGCAACCGCCTCAACCTGGCGCTGACCCTGAAAATGGGCGGCAACCTGCTGCTCCTCGATGAGCCCACCAACGACTTGGACGTCGAGACCCTGCAGTCGCTCGAGGATGCGCTGCTCGAGTTCCCCGGTTGCGCCGTCGTGATCTCCCACGATCGCTGGTTCCTCGACCGGGTGGCCACGCACATCCTGGCCTGGGAAGGCGATGACGAGAACGAGGCCAAGTGGTTCTGGTTCGAGGGCAACTTCGCCGATTACGAGAAGAACAAGATCGACCGGCTCGGCCCCGAGGCCGCCCGGCCGCATGCCAGCACCCACCGACGGCTGACTCGCGACTAACTCGCGACTGACGAAGCGCGACGAAGGCGGTTCTTACTCGATCACCTTCAGAACACCGTCTCGAAAGGGAAACTTCGCGCCGGCGGCTCGTGGCCGCCCGGCCGCGGGGTTACGCTGACCCGAGCGGACTTGGCCGCCGGGACAGCGGGGTCCCGGCGAGCGGACGGTCCTTGTTCAGGAGGTCGGCTGTGAGCGCCCCAAGCAACGGATCCCGGGTCGAGGTCATCGCCCCACTTACCGGGATTCTGGTCCCGATCGATCAGGTGCCGGACCCGGTCTTCGCCAGGAAGATGGTCGGCGAGGGCTTCTCTATCGATCCTTTGAGCAGCGCTGTGCTCGCGCCCGTTTCCGGGGAGGTCATCGACCTCCAGCCGTCCGGCCACGCGATCACGATCCGTTCCGCGGAGGGACTGGAGGTCCTCATCCACGTCGGGCTGGACACGGTCAAGATGGCGGGGGAGGGCTTCTTGCCGAAGGTACGCGCGGGTGACCGCGTGGCGCCCGGCGACCTGTTGCTCGAGTTCGACCTCGACAAGGTGGCGCTCGAGGCCAAGAGCTTGTTGACACAGGTCGTCATCACCAACTCGGAACTCGTCGGCAGCATCGCACCGCGCACCGGTGTGGTCACCGCCGGGACCGACATCGCAGCCGAGGTCGTCCTGGCCGATCCTGCGAGTGCTCAGGCAGGTGCCGGCGAGGGACGAAAGGCCACGTCGGAGGCTCTGCTGTTGCCGAACCCCACCGGGCTGCACGCCCGACCGGCGGCCACCCTCGTCGCCCTCGCCAAGACGTTCACCTCGGACGTCAGGCTGCGGCACGGGGAGGACTCGGCCAACGCGAAGAGCATCATGGCTCTTATGGGCCTGGCACTGGCCCGCGGCGACAAGCTCACGGTCACGGCGCACGGCCCGGACGCGGACCGCGCGGTCACGGAGATCGCGAGGGCCATCCGGGACGGGCTCGGCGAAGACTGTCCCCCGATCGGTCCGGCCGACGCGGTGGCCGACAACACCCATGCTGCGCCCGAACCCGCCGAGCCCACCGAGCCCGCTCGTCCTCGTTCCGGTGACCCCAATCTGCTCCTGGGGGTGTCCGCGTCGCCCGGTCTCGGCATCGGCAAGGTCGTCCAATGGCGACCGATCGACATCACGGTCGAGGAGACCGCGGAGAATCACCACCTCGAGCGACGCAAGCTCAACTCGGCCATCGACCGGGCGCTGCTGGACCTCTCCGCGCTCCAGCGCCGCCTCGAGGAGGACTCCGACCCGGGCAAGGCCGCTATCTTCGGTGCCCATGCCGAAATCCTGGCCGACCCTGAGCTCCTTGATCTGGCGGTCAGCGCGATCGACAAGGGCCGCAGCGCTCCGTTCGGGTGGCGTGCGGCATACAACGACTATGCCGACCGCCTCGCAGCCCTCCCGAACGAGGTTCTCGCGGGCCGTGCCAACGACGTCCGGGACGTCGGTCAACGAGTCCTGGAGGAGCTCACCGGCCAGCGGGCCGAGCGGCCCGAACTCGCCGAGGGCACCATCCTTATCGCCGAGGACCTCACCCCGTCCGACACCGCGCAGCTCGACCGCACGAAGGTGGTCGGCTTCGCCACCGCGGCCGGCGGCGCTTCCTCCCACGTGGCGATCATCGCCCGGTCGATGGACATCCCTGCTGTGGCAGGCATCGAGAGCCGTGCGCTCGACATCGTCGACGGCGAGTCCGTGGTCCTCGACGGATCCAAGGGCACACTGCGGCTCAACGTGAGCGACGCCGACATCGCCGACATTCGCGACCGTCAGCGCCGGCAGGCCGAACGCAAGGCAGTGGAGGAGGAGCACAAGGACGAGCCCGCGATCACCACCGACGGCCGCCGCATCGCGGTGGTCGCGAACATAGGCAACGTCGAGGACGCCCAGGAGTCCCAGACCCGAGGCGGCGAGGGAGTCGGGTTGCTCCGCAGCGAGTTCGTGTTCCTCGACCGCAGCACGGCGCCGACCGTCGAGGAACAGGCGCAGATCTACGCCGATTGCGCCCGCGCCCTCGCGCCCGGGCAACCGCTGGTCATCCGCACTCTGGACGTCGGTGGTGACAAGCCATTGCCCTATCTGCCGCTGCCCGCCGAGGAGAACCCGTTCCTCGGGGTCCGCGGCGTCCGCGTCGGGCTGGAAAAGCCCGACGTTCTGCGCGCCCAGTGCCAAGCGATCCTGCAGGCTGCGAACGCCGGTGCCCACTTGCACGTCATGTTCCCGATGATCGCCACGATCGATGACTGGCGGCAGACGAAGGCCATCTGGGACGACGAGCGCGACCGCAGCGGCATCACCTCCCCGGTCTCTGTGGGCATCATGATGGAGGTGCCGTCGGTCGGGGTGATGGCCCGCCAGTTCGCCGCCGAGGAAGGGTGCGACTTCTTCAGTGTCGGCACCAACGACCTGACCTCCTACACGCTCGCGATGGATCGCGGCCATCCCAAGCTGGCCGCTCAGGTCGATCCGTGCAATCCGGCCGTCCTCAGCCTCATCGCCCACGCGGCTGAGGCGCTGCACGATCAGGGCAAGTGGCTCGGTGTCTGCGGCGGCGTCGCCTCGGACCCGCAGGCCGTCCCGATCCTCGTCGGTCTCGGCGTCGATGAGCTGAGCTGCTCGATTCCGGCGATTCCCGCGGTCAAGGCGATGGTGCGGGCGTACGCGTACTCCACCTGCCAAGACCTCGCCGCCCAGGCCTTAGCCTGCGCCACTCCCGCCCAAGTCCGTGCTCTCGTCCCGATGGACGAGGCCTGAGTCGGCAAGGAACACCATGTCGAACACAGCAACTGAAATCGTCGCCAGCGTCGGCGGGGCCGACAACATCAGCAGCCTCACCCACTGCGCGACACGCCTGCGCTTCCAGCTCATCGACTCCTCGGTCGTGGACACCCCGACCGTGGAGAGCATCAAAGGCGTGATGGGTGGCGTGCCCCAGGCTGGCAACCGTTATCAGATCATCGTCGGCGGCGGCGTCCAGAATTTCTACAACGACATTCTCGCCCTGCCCGAGATGCAGAACCTCAGCGCCAAGTCCGACGCCGACGTCAAGGCCGCCGCCCGGGCCGGCGGACCGCGCGGCAAGGTCGCGTGGCTCGACAACTTCTTCGAATATCTGTCCGATGCCTTCCGCCCCATCCTGCCGGCGCTGCTGGGTGCGTCGCTGTTCATCACCTTCATGTCGTTGATGAGCACCCTCGGCATCATCGGCAACTGGGCGGATCCGCGCACGGACCTGCCACCGTCGTGGCAGTTCGTCAACCTCATGTGGCAGACAGTCTTCGTGTTCCTGCCGCTGATGGTCGCGTACAACGCCTCGAAGAAGGTCGGTGCCGACCCTTGGGTGGGCTTCGCCGTGATGGCGATCGTGATGCTCCCCGGGTTCGCCGCCCTGCAGGAGATCGCCACCCCGCAGACCGTGTTCGGCAGTGAGGTCCAGACCGTCGAGATCTTCGGGCTACCTCTGACGATCTTCAACTACAGCTCGCAGGTGTTCCCACCGCTCATCATGGCGGGCGTGCTCGGCCCGCTCTACAAGCTCCTCAAGAAGGTCATTCCCGAGAACGTCCAGCTGATCTTCGTGCCGTTCATCGCGATGCTCATCATGCTCCCGTTGACGGCATTTCTGATCGGCCCGTTGGGGGTGTACGCCGGCGCCGGCGTTGCGAATGTCCTGCGGATGGTCAACGACTTCTCGCCGTTCATCTTTGCGATCGTGATTCCGTTGGCGTATCCGTTCATGGTGCCCTTGGGCCTCCACTGGCCGATCAACGCGGTGATGCTGCTGAACATCCAGACCTTGGGTTATGACTTCATCCAGGGACCGATGGGTGCGTGGAACTTCGCGGCGTTCGGCGCGACAGCCGGCGTCTTGGTGCTCGCGATGCGTGACAAGGACATCCAGATGCGCCAGACCGCGACGGGTGCGTTGGCGGCTGGCCTGCTCGGTGGCATCTCCGAGCCCTCGCTCTATGGCATCCACCTGCGGTTCAAACGGATCTATCCGCGGATGCTCATCGGCTGTCTCGTCGGTGGTCTGATCATCGGTTTCGGCGGCGGTCTTCGGACCCAGGCATTCGTGTTCACGTCGCTGCTGACGATCCCCGCGTTCGACAACGTTGTGCTGTATCTCATCGCAATCGCCGCCGCGTTCTTCACCTCGATGTTGCTGGTGATCTTCACCGACTACCGCACCGCCGAGCAGCGCGCGGCGAAGACCGCTGATCTCGCGCCGCCGGAGGCTGCCCCGATCGTCATCGTCGTCGGCGACCAGGAGGCCACCCAGGCCAAGCAGTGGCTCACCGCACTCGGCGAGCGGGACAACGTCGAGAAGGTGGACCTGGTCGCGGAGACGCGGCTGCGGGTGCAGGTGAAGGATTCTGCCCAAGTCGACACCGCCGCCCTGCAGCGCGCGGGGTTGGCGGGGGCGGTCGAAGTCTCGCCCGGCGTGTGGCACCTGGTCGCGGGGTTGACGGCGGATCAATACGCCCAGGAGATCAACCGCCGCCTCGCCAACGTGTCAGCCTGAGGTCGAGCGCGCGTCAGCGGGCGGCGACCGCCTCGATCTCGACCAGAAGCCCGTCCATCGACAGTCGATCGATGCCGACCAGAGTCACCGCGGGGGGCTGCTCCGCATCGAAGTATTCCGCGCGGATGTCCCGAATCGCGGCGGTCTGGCTGGGGTCGAGATCGACGATATAGACGTTCACCTTGACCAGATCTGCCATCGTCGCGCCCTGTGCCGCGAGGGCGATGACGAGGTTGTCCAAGGTGCCCCGCACCTGTGCGGCGAGGTCGCCCGGGTTGCGGACCTTGCCCTGGGCGTCGCAATCGATCTGCCCGGAGACGAAGATCCATCGCGCCGCGCCTTCGACGGCGACGGTCTGGCTGAAGGCCTTGCCGACGAACAAATCCTGCGGGTTGATCACGTTGCGGTTCACTGTTGTTCTCCTCTCATCGAAGGCGCGGTCCGGTCAGGAGTTGCGCCAATGTGACGGCCTTGCGGCCCTCCAGCTGCTCGACCTGCAGGCGGCAGGAGAACCCGTCGGCCAGCACCACAGCATCGGGCCCGGCGGCCCGGAGGGCCGGCAACAGGTCGTTCTCCGCAACCGCGACCGACACCTCATAGTGTCCCTGCTCCACCCCGAAGTTGCCCGCGAGCCCGCAGCAACCGCCCAGCGTCTGCACTGTCGCGCCGGTCCGCTTGAGCAGCGCCGCGTCGGCGGCCCAACCGAGCACCGACGCGTGATGGCAGTGCGGCTGGGCGACCACCGTGAGGCCGGACAGGTCCGGCGCCTCCCATTCGGGGGTCTCGGCCAGCAACTCGGCGACCGTCCGGATCCCCGTCGCCACGTCCTGCACGCGCGGATCGTTCGGCAGCAGTTCGAACGCATCGCTGCGCCACACGGCCGTGCACGACGGCTCGACCCCGACGATCGGCACGCCGGCCGCCACGATCGGGTGCAGCACGTCCAGCGCCGCCGTCAACTGGCGCCGGGCACCATCGCGCTGTCCGGTGGAGATCCAGGTCAGCCCACAGCAGGCCTTCTCGTTGATGAACCGTGGCGCGTACCCCGCATCCACCAGCAGCTCCATCAACGGCTTGATCCCGTCGAACTCGAAGCAATCCGAGAACGAGTCGAGCCAGATCGCGACCGGCTTGCCCTGCACCGGGATCGTCGCGGCGCGCTTCTTGTTCGATCCGGAGGCGAACCGCGGCAGTCCGCGCCGCACGTCGACGCCCGCGGCGCGCTTCAGCAGCGACCCGAGCCCCGGCACGTTGAACACCGCGTTCACCAGCGGTCCCACGCGCAGCGCCGAGATCAGCCGGCCCCAGCGAGGAAGCCAGCCGAGCGCATAGTGGTTCATCGGGCGCAGGCGCCCCGCGTACTTCTGATCCGTCGCGATCGACTTGTACGCCGCCATGTCGATTCCCGTCGGACAGTCCCGGGCGCACCCCTTGCACGACAGGCACAGGTCCAGCGCCTCGGCGAGTTCGGGGGAGTCCCACCCGGTGATCAGCTCACCGTTCACGAGCTCCTGCAGCACCCGGGAGCGGCCGCGGGTCGAGTCCTTCTCCTCGCCCGTGGCGCGATAGCTCGGGCACATGACCTGACCGGCACCGCTGGCATCCGCGAGGCACTTGCCCACGCCGGAGCACTGATGGACGGCCTCGACGAATTCGGGATGGGTACGCCGCAGCGGTGCGGTCCGGATCGCCGGCACGCGCAGGTCGGCCTCGACGGGCCGCGGATCGACGAGGACACCGGGATTGAGGTGGTTCGCCGGATCGAAGAGCGCCTTCACCTGGGCCATCAAGGCGATGGCCTCGGTGGAATACATGCGCGGGAGCAGCGCGGAGCGGGCGCGACCGTCGCCGTGCTCACCGGACATCGAGCCGCCATAGCCGGCCACGAGGTCGGCGGCCTCCTCGACGAACTGCCGATAGGCGCCCGGCCCGTCGGGGCTGTCGAGCGGGAAGTCGATGCGGCAGTGGACGCAGCCGTCGCCGAAGTGGCCGTACGGCAATCCCTGCACACCGTGTCGGCTCATCAGCGCGTCGAAGTCGCGCAGATAGGCGCCCAGCTTCTCCGGCGGCACGGCGGCGTCCTCCCAGCCCGCGTACGCCGGCCGGTCCAGACTCACCCCGGCCAGGCCCGCGCCGTCCGCGCGGATCTTCCACAGCGCCGCGACCTCGGTCGGATCGGTCACGACCCAGCCGTCGAGGTGGGAGGTCTCCGCCATGAGGGCTCCCGCGCGCTGGGCGAGGACGGCTTCGTCATAGTCGACGAGCTCGACGAACACCCAGCCCTCACCCGCCGGCAGGCGGGGCACCGCGGCCGGTCCGTGCTGGCGCGCCACGACATCGACGATCCGCTTGTCCAGCCCCTCGGCCGCGGTGGGGTTGTGTCGCAGGATCGCGGGGGAGTCGTCGGCGGCGTCGGCCATGGTCGGATAGCCGAGCGCGATCATCGTCTTGAACGGCGCATCGGCCACCAGCCGGACCGTCGCCTCGAGGATGACCGCGAGCGTGCCTTCGGTCCCGGCGAGGAACTTCGCGACATCGAACCCGTTCTCCGGGAGCAGATGCTCCAGCGAATAGCCCGACACCTGGCGGCCGAACCGGCCGAACTCGGTGCGGATGAGCGCGAGGTTCGCCTGCACGAGATCGCGCAGGGCGTCCAGCGTCGGGGAGGGCGGGGCGGGCTCACCGGAGGTCACCGTCAGCCGTTCGCCCGTGCCCAGCAGGACATCGAGCGCGACCACGTTGTCCGCGGAACGCCCATAGCCCAGTGCGCGCGGGCCGCAGGCGTTGTTGCCGATCATTCCGCCGATCGTGCAGCGGTTGGAGGTGGAGGGGTCCGGCCCGTAGCGCAGTTCGTGCGGTGCCGCGGCCTTCTGCAGTTCCGACTGCACGACGCCGGGCTGCACGCGGGCGGTCCGTGCGTCGGGGTCGATCTCGAGCACGTGATGGAGGTGTCGACGCATGTCCACGACGAGCCCCGGGCCGACGGCATTGCCGGCGCAGGAGGTGCCGGCGCCGCGGCTGGTGATCGGCGTACCCCTCTCGAATCCCGCCCGGAGCACCTCTTCCAGTTCCTCGACCGACGCCGGGAACGCGACGGCCTCGGGGACCACTCGATAGAGGCTCGCGTCGGTCGAATAGAGCGCGCGGGTGAGGGTGGAGGCGTCGAGCTGGGCAGTCATGCGGGCCAGTCTGCCACCGAGGTACGCGGGGTCAGGCGGGGTTCCAGCAGCCCTTCCGGCCGCCGGTTCCGGGCGTCATTCCGCGGACAGGACCGCCTCGAAGGCCCGACCGAGCGCGCGGAAATCCTCGGGGTCGACCGGCTCGATGAACGCGTTGCGCACGGACTCGACGTGACTCGGCGCCGCCTCCTTGAGCAGCTCGAATCCTTCGTCGGTCAGGTGGGCCCAGACGCCGCGACGGTCAGTGGGGCAGGCCTCGCGTTCGACGAAGCCGGCCTTTTCCATGCGGGCCACCGTGTGGGTCAGCCGGGAACGGGACTGGTGGACCTTTTCCGCCAGGTCCGACATCCGGAGCCGGCGTTGGTCGGCCTCCTCGAGGCTCACGAGGATCTCGTATTCCCCGAGATCGATCCCGAACTGCCGGAGCGCGTCGTCGAGCCGCTCGTTGACGCGTGCGACCCCGAGCAGATAGGTCCGCCAAATGCGTTGCTGTTCCCGATCGAGCCAGCGCGCCTGAACCCTCTCCGACATGCGTCCACACTATCAAAGGTTGACGGTTCAACTTTGGGATTGGCAATATTCCTGCCGCGGACGGGACCGGCTCCCACCGCCGAGGGTTGTCAGTGTGGGTAGGATCACAATCCACGGCGACAGAGCGGTCTGCCGTGACTGGGTAGGGATTTGAGGGGCACCAATGGGGGATTACACGGGCGCGATCGATGAGCGGACCCGGGAGTTGCTGGCGGAGAAGTCGCGCAACATGGGTGAGATGCTGGTCAAGCGGGCGGTCGCTGACCCCCACCGCATCGCGTTCCGCTATCCCGATGCACGGGAGGACTGGCAGGAACTCACTTGGCTCGGGACGAAGGAATTCGCCTTTGATCTTGCGGCAGCCATGCTCGCAGTGGGACTGCAGCCGGAGGATCGCGTCGCGATCGCAGCCACCACGCGCATCGAGTGGATCCTCGCGGACCTCGCGATCATGTGCGCCGGCGGCGCGACCACCACGATCTATCCGACCACCCAGTCCGAGGACGTGAACTACATCCTCGCCGACTCGGATTCCCGGATTGCGATCGTCGAGGACGCCGAACAACTGGCCAAACTGCAGGAGCACCCCGAGATCGTCGAGAACCTGCTCGCGATCGTGTTGATGGACGGTGACGACCCCGGGGAGCGTGTCCACAGCTGGGCCGACTTCCGCCAGTTGGGCAAGGCACACCGCGAGACCCATCCCGATCTGGTCGACAATGTCATCGCCGACATCGGCCCGGAGCGGCTCTCGACGCTCATCTACACGTCCGGGACCACCGGCCGGCCGAAGGGGGTCCGGCTCGACCACGAGGCGTGGACCTATCAGGGCCGCGCCGTCGAGATGATGCAGCTCGCCACTGCGGACGATGTCCAATACCTGTGGCTGCCTCTCTCGCACGTGTTCGGCAAGTGCCTCCTCTCCATCCAGCTGCAGATCGGCTTCACCACCGCGGTCGACGGCCGCATCGACAAGATCGTCGACGGTCTGGGCGCGATCAAGCCGACGTTCATGGCAGGCGCTCCCCGCATCTTCGAGAAGGTGCGTGCCCGTGTGATGGTCGGCAATTCCGTCGGGCTGAAGAGCAAGATCGCCCGCTGGGCATTCAGCGTCGGCAAGCGCTCGATTCCCTATCGGATCGAGGGGCGTCCGCTGCCGGGCGCGCTCGGCCTGCAATACCGCATCGCCGACAAGCTCGTGTTCAGCAAGCTCAAGGCGCGTCTCGGCGGGAACCTGCGCTTCATGGTGTCCGGGTCGGCGAAGCTGTCCCGTCAGGTCCAGGAGTGGTTCTATGCCGCCGGGATTCTCGTGGTCGAGGGTTACGGCATGACCGAGACCTCTGCGGTCATCTGCGTCAACCATCCCGACCTCCCGCGCCTCGGCACCGTCGGTCCGCCCCTCGCCGGCAGCAAGTTCAAGATCGCCGAAGACGGCGAGTTGCTCGTCCGCGGCCCCGGCGTGACCCGCGGATATCACAAGCTGCCCGATCTGACGGCGGAGACGATCATCGACGGGTGGCTGCACACCGGTGATATCGGTGAGCTCGACGATGACGGCTACCTGCGGATCACCGACCGCAAGAAGGACCTCATGAAGACCTCGGGCGGCAAATATGTGGCGCCGCAGAAGGTCGAGGGCACGCTCGTGGCGTCCTGCCCCTATATCGCACAGGCGATCGCGACGGGCGACTCCCGCAAGCACATCTCTGCGCTGCTGGTTCTCGACCCCGATGCCCTCAAGGGCTGGGGCGAGAATCATGACGGTGGCAAGCTGAAGGGCTTGGACTACAAGGAGCTCACCCAGCACCCCGAGGTCGAGACGATGCTGCAGCGTTATGTGGACAACGCGAACGGTCGCCTGGAGCGGTGGGAGACCGTCAAGCGCTTCAAGGTGCTCGACCATGAGCTGAGCGTCGACGACGGCGCAGTGACCCCGAGCCTGAAGATCCGGCGTGCCCGGGTCGAGGATTCGTACGCGGACCTCATCGACTCGATGTATGAGAAGGAAGAAGAGGACTGACGCCCTGTGGCGTACACGCTCGAATGCCCCACCCGGTGGGGTGACATGGATGCCTATCACCATCTGAACAACGGCAGCTACGTGGAGTTCCTGCAGGAAGCGCGCGTCAACTTCCTGCATTCGGGCGACTTCGCCTACATGCTGGGTGACGAACCGGTCCCCGGCGCCGAAGGCCCCAACCCGAACGCGATCCTCGTGACCGGGCACCAGGTGGAATACCTGCGAGCGGCGGAACACGGCAGCCCGGTGCAGGTCACGCTGGTGGTGGACCGTCTGGGTGCGGCGCGGTTCACGCTGGCGTACGACCTGGTCAGCGACGGGCACCTGATCGCGCGCGCCCGGACCGTCCTCTGCCCGTTCGATCTGGAGACCAACCAGATCCGCCGGCTGACTCCGCTGGAGAAGGCGTGGTTCCAGGGGTACGCGGAGCCGGTCGAGCCGCTGCCCACCGTGCCGAAGATGCGGGTGGGGGATCACCCGGCCTTCGAATTCCCGCTGCACGTTCGGTGGGGCGACCTCGACTCCTATCGCCACGCGAACAACGTGAAATATTTCACGTACGTCCAGGAAGCGCGCGTCGCGTTGCTCCGCGACCTCGCGGATCGCCGCCCGGCCGGCGCGGACCGCGCGGGGAACTGGATGGTGGTCCGCCAGGACATGGAGTACGCGGTCCAGATCGACTTCCGGCCGGAACCCTACCTCGTGCGAACGGCTGTCCAACGCATCGGGAGGACCTCCCTGACCCTGGCGGCGGAGATCATCGACCCGGCCACAGGAACGCTCCACGCATCGTCTCGGACGGTGCTCGTGCACATGACGATCGAGGGGCCGACCGCACTCCCGGACTGGTTGCGGGAGGCAGTGGCCCCGTGGGAGCTCGGCGTTCCGACCCCCACGGGCTAGCGCCGCCGGCCCCGCCCGGTTCCGGTGAGCGTGGTCAGATGGAGAGCCACACCGCCTCGTCCTGTTCCACGCGGCCCGAGTTCGGGTCGCCGGAGTGGACGAGAACCATGGCGTCCTCGGGGATCGCGACAGCCGCGGAGCCGAAGTTGACGATGCACCGGAACCCCGGTTCGCGGGCGAAATCCAGCACCTCGGCACCGGACTCGATCCAGGTCAGAGTGCCGTCCCCAAGCGCTCGGTTGCGTCGACGTTCGGTGAGCGTCGCGCGATAGAGCGCGAGGAAACTGGTCGGGTCGTGCTGCTGGGCCTCGACCGTGCGGGTCGCCCAGCGGTCGGGCATCGGCAGCCAGGGCTCGCCCCCGGGGCCGAACCCGAACGGCGACTCGGTGCCCGACCACGGGATCGGGACCCGGCACCCGTCCCGGCCGTGCACGGTGTGACCGGACCGTTCCCAAGTCGGATCCTGCAGTGAATCCTCGGGCAGGTCGTCCACCTCGTCGAGGCCGAGTTCGTCGCCCTGATAGACGTACGCCCCACCTGGCAGCGCCAGCTCCAGCAGCACTGCCGCACGCGCCCGGCGCCGGCCGAGCTCGAGATCGGTCGGCAGCGCGCGCAGGTATTCGTCGTCCTTCTGCGCGTCCGGCTCAACGCCTTCCGGCCCGTAGGGGACACCGGTGATGGCCTTGCCATAACGGGTCGCGACCCGCACGTTGTCGTGGTTGGCCAGCACCCAGGTGCAGGGCGCGCCGACCGCCTGATGGGTGCGCAGGCTGAGGTCGATCACATTGCGCTGTGATTCCGCGGTCCATTCGCACAGGAGCGCATCGAAGTTGAAGGTGGTGTGCAACCGGCCCTGCGTCACATAGTTCGTGACGCGGTCGGACGGCAGATAGGCCTCGGACACGAAGACCCGCGCACCACGCGCAGACTCGGCGTACTCATCCGCAACCCCACGCCACCGCCGGTGGATCGTGTCGAGATCAGGCCGGTCCCACAGCGGATTGCCGATGTATTTCGCCAGGTTGGAGACACCGTCCGCCACGTTGGGCAGATCGGGATGCTTGGCCATCGAGTCGGCGACATCGATGCGGAAACCGTCGATCCCACGGTCGAACCAGAACCGCAGAATGTCGTCGAACTCGTCGGCGACCCGTGGGTTAGCCCAGTTCCAGTCGGGCTGGCGGACGTCGAAGAGATGCAGATACCACTGCTCCGGGACACCGTCCGCGCCGATCACGCGCTCCCACGCCGGTCCACCGAACATCGCCTGCCAGTCGTTGGGCGGCAGTTCCCCGTCCGCACCGCGACCGTCGCGGAACCAGAACAGCTCGCGCTCGGGCGATCCGGGGCCGGCCGCCAGCGCCGCCTGGAACCACGGGTGTTCGTCGGAGCAGTGGTTGGGCACGAGATCGATGAGCACGCGCAGGCCGAGCTCGTGCGCGCGGGCGATGAACGCGTCCGCATCGGCGAGCGTGCCGAAGTCGGGGTGGATGTCGCGATAGTCGCTGACGTCATAGCCGCCGTCGGCGAGCGGCGACGGATACCACGGCGAAACCCAGACCGCGTCGACGCCCAGGTCGACGAGGTGCGGGAGCCTGTCGAGCATGCCCCGGACGTCGCCGGTGCCGTCTCCGTCGCGGTCTGCGAAGGACCGGGGATAGATCTGATAGACGACGGCGCTGCGCCACCAGTCCGGGTGCTTCGCGGGGAAAGTCACAGCGTGAGGCCCTTTCGAGGTTCCGGGGTCTCGATCGTGTTCACCATGACATCGGCGGCACGTTCGAAGTATTCCCACATCTCGTCGTGATATTCGGCCGGCAGCCCTAGTTCGTCGAGCGCGACCTTCATGTAGCGCAACCAGGTGTCGCGCTCCTTGTGTGTGATGACGAACGGAGCATGGCGCATCCGCAGCCGCGGGTGGCCGCGCTGTTCCGAATAGGTCGTCGGACCACCCCAATATTGCTTCAGGAACAGCTGCAGCCGTTCCTCCGCCGGCCCGAGATCCGCCTCGGGATAGAGCGCCCGGAACTCCGCATCGGCCGCCACCTGCTCATAGAACCGGGCGGTGAGCTTCTCGAAGGTCGGCGCGCCGCCCACGGCGTCATAGAAGTTCTCGGGATCTTGTTCGGCAGTCACCTTCCGCATGCTAGCCGGGGCGAAAAAGGAGGACGCAGGGTCCGCTGATCGACCAGTTAACGGAACCGGCTGCGGATCAACTCGCGGACCTCGGTGGCGCTCGAACACGCCAGCGCGCGCTGGGCCAGGTCGGTCAGCTCGACGATCGACGAAGTGCGCAGGCGCGCCTTCACCATCGGCACCGCCGGTGCGGCGGGGGTGAGCTCCCGGGCGCCCAACCCGACGAGCAGGGCCGCGACGTCGGGGTCGGTGTTCGCGTCCCCGCAGACCGCGACCAGTGCCTCGGGCCGAGACTCGTCGGCGACCGTCCGGATCAACCGCAGCACCGCCGGGTCCAAGGGGTCGGCCAGCAGGTGCAGCGCGGCGTTCCCGCGCTCGGCCGCGGTCGTGTATTGCGTCAGGTCGTTCGTGCCGATGCTCACGAAATCCAGGCGCTGGGTCATCAAGCGGGCCCGCAGGGCAGCCGCGGGGATCTCGACCATCATCCCGACCTGCAGGTCGTCCGGCCGCCCGATCCGAGCCGCCACGTCGTCCAGCAGGCCGAGCGCCCAGTCGATCTCCTCGACCGTCGTCACCATCGGGAACATCAGGCTCAACGGTGTCTGCCGACCTGCCCGGCACACAGCCTCGATCTGATCGATGAGCAGCTCGGGGCGGTTGCGGAAAACGCGCAGACCACGGACGCCGAGGAACGGGTTCTCCTCGGCATCCAACGGCAGGAACGGCACGGTCTTGTCGCCGCCGATGTCCCAGGTCCGCACGATCATCCGCTTGCCGCCGAGCGTGCGCCCCAGCCGCAGGAACGCCTGCTCCTGTTCCTCCACCGTCGGCGGGTGCGGGGAACCGCCGAACAGGATCTCGGTCCGGATCACCCACCCGTCCGCGCCCCCGGCCACCATCTCCTCGGCGTCGGCCTCGGCGAGCACGTTGGCATAGACCTCGATGTGGGTGCCGTCGGAGGTGTATGCCGGCTCGAGTGCATGCGCCTGCGCCTCGGCCTGCAGCTCCTCCAGATCACGCAGGATCTGCTGGAATTCGGCCAACTCGTCCGCGTCGGGATTCACCGCGATGCGGCGGTCTCCGCGGGCCACGAAAGCGATCGTGGCTCCGCTCTCCACGCCGGAGGCGGCGTCGCCCGCCGCGGGAAAGATGGGGATGCCGCGGGAGCGCGCGATGATCACACCGTGTCCGGTGGCGCCGCCACCGATCGTGACGACGCCGAGCACCTGTGACGGGTCGAGCGTGACTGCCATGCCGGGGTCGAGGACCGGCACCACGACGATCCCCGGTCGTTCGGTCTCGAACTCCGTCGGCGTGCCCGTGAGCAGCGCCAGCACCCGATGCTCCACGCTGTCGGCCAGCTCGAGCTGGCCCGGCGCGTCCGGCAGGCCCTGCAGCCATGGGCGATGTCGTTCGACGGCGGCCGTCCAGGCTCCGGTCGCTGGCTCGCCGGCGTCGATCAGTCGGAATGCCTCATCGGTCACCCGGGTGTCGAGCAGCAGGTCCCGTTGCGCGCCGAAGATCGCGGCGTTGGCCCGGATCGGTTTGGCGGCCAGCTTGCGCAGTTGTTTCTCTGCCTTGGTCAGCGTCTTTTCCAGGCGACGACGCTCCTTGGCCGGATCGCCGGGGTCATAGGCGTTGAGATGGAGATCGGGCTTCGCGATGATCGCGGGTCCGATCGCCACACCGAGACCGGACCCCTGTTTGGATCCGTTCGGACGGGCTTTGGTCTCCATGGACATCCCTTCTGCGGCCACGTTGCCGCGGCCCATGCTAGAGGAGTGCCCGGAGAAGGGGGCCGCTCAGAGGTCCCGGAACGTCGTCCTCCCCGCCCACATGGTCAGCCGGACGGGATCGGGGAGATCGCGCCCGTGGTAGGGGTTGTTCCGCGACTTCGACTCCGTCCGCGCCCGGTCCACGACGGCACGGCGGTCCGGATCGACCAACACCAGGTTCGCGGGCCGGCCGACCTCGAGTCCCTGCCCCTGATCGGTGAGACCGGCGATGCGGGCAGGCGCGTACGCCATCCGCTCGGCCACCTGCCCCCAATCGAGGCGACCCTCGTTGAGCATCGTGTCCATGACCACCGCCAGGGACGCCTCGAGTCCGGTCATGCCGAACGCGGCGTCGGCGAACGCGTGGTCCTTGTCGTGGGAGGCGTGCGGGGCGTGGTCGGTGCCGACGCAGTCGATCGTGCCGTCGGCCAAGGCCTCGCGCAGCGCCTCGACGTGCTCGTCGGGGCGCAGTGGAGGATTGACCTTGAACGTCGGGTCATAGCCCTCGACCGCCGCCGTGGTCAGCAGCAGATGGTGTGGGGTGACCTCGGCAGTGACCCGGATCCCGCGCGCCTTTGCCCAGCGGATGACGTCGACCGACTCGGCGGTCGACACGTGGCACACGTGATAGCGCGACCCGGTCAGCTCCGCGAGCTGCACGTCCCGGGCGACGATCACCGATTCGGCCACGGCGGGCCAGCCCCCCAGACCGAGGCGGCCCGAGATCTCGCCCTCGTGGCAGCACGCGCCGGGACCGGCGAGCCGCGGGTCTTGCGCATGTTGCGCAATGACTCCGTCGAACGCCCGGACATATTCCAGCGCGCGCCGCATCAACAGAGAGTCATGCACGCACCGGCCGTCGTCGGAGAACATCCGGACCCCGGCGCGGGCCATCAGCCCCAGCTCGGCGAGTTCCTCGCCCTGGAGACCCTTGGTGACCGCGCCGACCGGGAGAACGGCGGCCAAGGCGGTCTCGGCGGCGATCTCCACCATGTTGCGCACGGCTTCCGCGGTGTCGGTGACCGGGTTGACGTTCGCCATCGCCAGGACGGCGGTGTACCCACCTCGCGCCGCAGCCCGCGTACCCGACTCGATCGTCTCCGCGTCCTCCCGGCCCGGCTCGCGCAGGTGGCAGTGGGAATCGACCAGACCGGGCAGGGCGATGAGACCGTCGGCGTCGATCCGTTCGACGTCCGATCCGGCCGAGGCCGGATCGACGAATTGCCCGTCGCGGACCAGCAGGTCCCCGGGCTCGCCACCCACCACGCGGGCGCCGGTGATCAACAGGTCCGTCATGAGGTCACTCCCATCTCATCCGCCCCACCCAACACGTGATAGAGCACGCTCATCCGCACCGCCACACCGGCGGCCACCTGGTCGAGGATCCGCGACCCGGCCGAATCGGCCACGTCGGCCGCCATCTCCAGCCCCCGGTTGACCGGACCCGGATGCAGGATCGCGGCATCGGGCCGCAGTGTGCGCAGGCGGTCGTTGGTGAGGCCGTAGCCAATCGTGTATTCCCGCGGCGTCGGGAAGAAGCCGCCCTGCATTCGTTCGCGCTGCACACGCAACATCATCGCCACGTCGACCTCACCCAGAACGTCGTCCAGATCGGTCGAGACCTCCGCCGGCCACGTGTCCACCCCGGACGGCAGCAGGGTGGGCGGCGCCACGAGGACGACCTTGGCGCCCAGCGTCCGCAGGAGCAGCACGTTGCTGCGCACCACCCGCGAGTGGGTCAGATCCCCGGTGATCGCCACGGTCTTCGTCGACCAGTCGTCGTCGAACCCGCCGGGCAGCGACCGGAAGTGCCGCCGCATCGACAGGGCGTCCAGCAGCGCCTGGGTGGGGTGCTCGTGGGTGCCGTCGCCGGCGTTCACGACCGAGCCGCGGATCCAGCCGGCGGCTTGGGCCGGCGCGCCCGACGCGGAGTGACGGATGACCATCCCGTCCACGCCCATGGCATCGATCACCTGCACGGTGTCCCGCAGCGACTCGCCCTTGGACACAGACGAACCCTTGCCCGACACGTTGATGACATCGGCCGACAGCCACTTGCCCGCGATCTCGAACGACGAGCGTGTCCGGGTCGAATCCTCGAAGAACAGGTTGACCACCGTCCGGCCGCGCAGGGTCGGCAGCTTCTTGATCGGACGGCGCTGGACCTCGGACATCTCCTCGCCAAGATCCAGGATCGAATCGATCTCGGCGCGCGACAGATCCGCGGCCGACAGCAGATGCTTCATCGGGTGCTTTTCCCTTCGGCGGGGCGGCTGATGGTCACTTCGGTGGTGCCGTCGAGTTCTTCGAGGCGTACGCTGACCCGCTCGGACGACGACGTGGGCAGGTTCTTGCCGACGTGGTCCGCCCGGATCGGCAACTCGCGGTGGCCACGGTCGACGAGCACCACCAACCGCACCGCCACGGGGCGCCCGATGTCTTTGAGCGCATCCAGCGCGGCCGACACGGTCCGGCCGGAGAAGAGCACATCGTCGACGAGGACGACGGTCGCGCCGTCGATCGGCTCCGGGAGGTGGGTGTGCCCGACGGCGCGGGTGGGGTGTTTGCGGAGGTCATCGCGATACATCGTGATGTCGAGACGACCGACGGGCGTGCTGCCCTCCGGTCGGTCCGCGGCCCGGTCGATGGCCCGCGCGAGGCGTTGGGCGAGCGGGACACCGCGCGTCGGGATGCCGAGCAGAAGCAGCCGCTCGGAGTCGTGGTTGTTCTCGATGATCTCGTGCGCCATCCGCGTGATCGCGCGGGAGATCTCGCCGGCGTCCAGCACGGCGTGAGCGGTCGGATCGTCCGGGGACGAGGCGGGGGCGAGGTCGGGGCGCGGCGGCGGGATGTCGTCGGTCATTCACGTCTCCTCGGCTGTGGGGCTGAGCCGGGCGGTCCCACCGGCATGGCCGACCGGTGTCATCTGGACTACGGTAGGCCCCATGAGCGATCTGCC
Organism: Ammonicoccus luteus; assembly: GCF_050880385.1. NCBI lineage: Bacteria > Bacillati > Actinomycetota > Actinomycetes > Propionibacteriales > Propionibacteriaceae > Ammonicoccus > Ammonicoccus luteus. The sequence goes on along the minus strand of NZ_JBNZCI010000001.1, from coordinate 1,118,047 downwards.
CAGCATGTTAGTGCCATTGGCGGGGGGTCATTTCCCCGGTTGGCCGACCACGGAAGCGCCGTCGGTCGTCCAGAACCTGCTCCTCCTGGTCGGGATCCCCGTGGCCATCGCGGTTGTGGTCGGCATCCTGACGTTGTCCGCCACTCTGACCCGTCGCGGCCGCGGTGGCAATGTCCAGGTGGCCGAGCCGCTGTGGCTCGGACAGATCGCCGGGTCGAGGGAGTTCGCGACCGGGTCTGCCCACGGGGAACTGACTCGGGGCGGCCATCCCATCGAGACCACGACTGGAGGCGCAAGTGTCCGCTGGTGATTTCGCGCGTGCCGACCAAGTCAGCGCCGGGGGCTTCTCCCCGTCGCAGACCGAGGACCTCAAGCGCGCCGTGCGCATGGCAGAGGAGGACTCCGGGCTGGGGTTCTCGCTCTACGTCGGGGCCGCCGACGGCAACCCGCGGGCGTTCGCCGAGGGGCTGCACTCGTCCCTCGCAGACGCCGAACGGGCCGTGCTCGTCATGTGCGACCCCGATCGCAAGGTGCTCGAGATCGTGACCGGTCACCTCGCGCGTCGGCTGTTGCCGGATGCCGACTGCCAACTGGCCGCGGTCGGCATGACCTCCAGCTTCGCCGGCGGCGATCTCGCCGGCGGCCTCAGCTCGGGGCTGCTGCAACTCGGTCGGGAAGCCCGCCATCCGCGGACCCTGCACGTGACCGAGGAAGACGCCTGACCCGTCCCGCGTCGGTCAGCCGGCCGTCCCGTCGAACCGCTGTGTCCACGCATCGGTGTTGAGGCGCGACACCCGTCGCTCGAGTCCGGGGACCGCTGCCCCGACGAGGTCCGACAGGACCGGCAGCCACGGCCACTCCGCGGCCCAGTGCGCCACGTCGATCAGGACCGGCGCACCCGCCCAGGCCACGGCTTCCGTGGCCGGGTGATGCCGCAGGTCCGAAGTGACATAGGCATCCACCCCGGCCGCGCGGGCAGCGTCGAGATGCGAGTCCCCGGCACCCGCCAGCACGGCGACCCGCCGGATGGGCCGGTCGCCCGGACCTGCGAGGCGTACCCCCGTCACCGTCCGCGGCAGCGCATCCGCCACCCGCTGGGCGAACTCCGCGGCGCTCACCGGTGCGCCGAGTTCGCCCACGCGCCCGATGCCGTGGGCCGTGTCGGTCGGGGCGAGCTCGAGGATGTGGAAGGCCGGTTCCTCATAGGGGTGCGCGGCGCGCATCGCCGCCACCACCGCTGCCCGCCGACCGCGGGGGAGCACCAGTTCAACCCGGTCCTCCGGCACGTGCTCGACCTCACCGACGGTGCCCACGAACGGATCCGCGCCCTCGAGCGGACGGAACGAGCCGGTGCCGGTGACGCGGAAGTGGCAATGGTCGTACGCTCCCACGCGACCCGCACCCGCCTCCGCACAGGCCGACACCACGGCCTCGGTGTGGCCCTGCGGCACGAAGGCGACGAGCTGGTCCAGCCGCTCGACCGGCCGGGGATCCAATTGGCTCAGCGCAGCCAACCCGAGTGCCTCGGCGAGCGCGACGCAGACGCCGTCCGGCGCGATGTCGGCATTGGTGTGAGCGGCATAGCAGGCAATTCTGTGCTGGATCATGTCGAGGAGCATCCGGCCCTTCGGGTGGGCGCCGTCGACGCCGTGCACGCCGCGGAGCAGGAGCGGATGGTGGGCGACGATCAGGTCCGCCCCGTGCTCGACGGCCTCGGCGACGACCTCGGGGGTGATGTCCACGGTGAACAGCACCGAGGTCACCGGCCAGTCCGCCGCCCCGCACACGAGTCCCACCTTGTCCCAGCCTTCGGCGGTCCGCGGCGGATAGTGGGCCTCGACGAGCCGGACGACGTCGGCGACGGTCGTGCTCATGATGCGTTCTCCTGGGGTGCGTTGGCGGCCCGGACCGCGAGCGCCCGCAGGGCATCGTCGCGGCACTCGTCGATGATCCGGCGCACCGATGCCTGGATTTCGGCGCGGGAGAGCCACGTGTCGAGGTGGCGCAACCACTCGGTGTCGGGGAGCGGGAAAAGGAACCGGAGCGCCGACTGGGCGAGATGAACGCCGTGGTCGCGCCAGACCCCGGTCCTGGCCGAGATCTGTTCGGCCAGCTCCAGATAGCGCGGCGCGAAGTCGGCCAGCAGGTCCTCCTGACCGGGTTGGACGAACTGCAGGCAGATCTGGCGGTGGGTCTCGTTCGGGATGCCCGCCTCCGCCGTGGCCCGCTGCCATGCCGCTTCCTTCGCCTCCCGGGAGGGTCGCGCCGCGCGGGCGCCGGCCGCGTGCTCGCTGCCGGAGAGCGTGTGGTCCCGTGCGAGCTCCCGCTCGATCCGGTCGTCGCCGACCGCACCGAGGCGAGCCAACTCGGTGATCAGGTGCCACCGCAGATCTGCGTCCAGATCGAGACCGTCCGGCACTTCGTGTCCGTCGAGCCAGCCGAGAACAAGATCGGCTCCGGCGTTGGTGGTGATGCCGCTCGCGAGGGCGCGGGCAAAGGCGAGCTGGTGGTCGCTCCCCGGTTGCGCGTCGCGGAGCAGACGTGCGTGGCCGGCGGTGAGCCGCTCCCGCGTGCCCCCGCGGTCCGACGGCGCGAGGAACAGCGTGGTCGCCATCTGCGTCTGGCCCAGCACCCGCGACACCGCCGTCTGGTCCGATTCGTGGGCGATGCCGATCAACGCCATGTCGAGATAGTCCGCCACGGGCAGTTGCGCGTCCCGACACATGTCCCACGCCGCGCTCCAGAGCAGGCTCCGGGTGAGCTCGTCGGGCACGCGGTCGATCGCGGACACCATCGTGCGCCGCGACCGCTCGTCCATGCGGATCTTGGCGAACGTGAGGTCCCCGTCGTTGACCAGGATCAGGTCGGGCTGCGGCTGGTTGTCGAGTTCGGGAATGGGCGTACGCGCGCCGGTCACGTCCGTCTCCACCCGCACGACCCGCTCCAGACCGGCCTCGTCGGACCGGAAGAGCCCGACGGCGATGCGGTGGTCCCGCAGGGTCGGATGGTCGGGGTGGGCGGTCTGGTGCACCGTGAAGCCGCGGAGGCGGCCGTGGTCGTCGACCTCGAACTCCGGCGTGAGCGTGTTGACGCCGGCGGTCTCCAGCCACTGCGCCGCCCAGCCTGACAGGTCGCGCCCGGAGGCTGCCTCCAGGGCTGACAGCAAGTCCCCCAGCACCGTGTTCCCCCACGCATGCTCGGCGAAATAGCGACGGGCGCCCGCGAGGAACGACTCCTGGCCCACGAACGCGACGAGCTGGCGCAGGGCGGAGGCGCCCTTGGCATAGGTGATGCCGTCGAAGTTCAGTTGCACCGCCTCGAGATCGACCATGTCCGCGGCGATCGGATGGGTGGACGGGAGTTGGTCCGCTCGATAGGCCCACGTCTTGCGGGCGTTGTTGAACGCCGCCCAGGCGTGGCGCGGGTCCTCGTCGATCTGTGACTGGGCGAAGTGCGAGGCCCATTCGGCGAACGACTCCTTGAGCCACAGGTCGTCCCACCAGCGCATGGTCACGAGATTGCCGAACCACATGTGGGCGAGCTCGTGGAGGATCGTGTTGTCGCGGTTCTCGAACTGGGCCTGCGTCGCGCGGGAACGGAAGACGAGATCGTCACGGAACGTGACCAGGCCGGCGTTCTCCATCGCCCCGGCGTTGTATTCGGGGACGAACGCCTGGTCATAGGAGTCGAACGGGAATGGCGCGCCGAAATGCTCCTCGAACACCTCGAATCCCGCTTGGGTGATCGCCATGATGCGGGCGGTGTCGAGATGCTCCGCGAGCGACGCGCGGCAGATCACCGATGCCGGGATCCGGCCCGCCGCACTCGTGATCGCCGTGCCGACGCGGTGATAGTCGCCGGCCACGATCGCGGTGAGATAGGTCGGCAGCGGTTCGGTCGGGGCGAAGTCCCACCGGGCGAAGTCGCTGTCGAGAGCGCTGGGGCGTACGTCGGCGGAATTGCTGACGACCAGCCAATCGCGCGGCGCGATCACACTGATCGAGAAGCGCGCCTTGAGGTCGGGCTGCTCGAAGCAGGCGAAGACGCGGCGGGAGTCGGCGGGCTCGAACTGGGTGTAGAGGTAGACCCGCTCATCCACGTCCATGAAGCGGTGCATGCCCTGCCCGCTGCGGCTGAATCGGTGGAGGGCCGTGACGACGAGGTCGTGTTCGCCGTCGGTCAGCTCGAGCGGCAGGCGGGCACCGTCGAAACCCGACGTGTCGAGCGGCTTTCCATTGAGGGTCGCGGTGAGGATGCTGTCGGCGATGACGTCGACGCCCGTGACCCCGGCGCTCGCGGTGAAACGGATGCGTGAGCTGGTGACATAGGTCTCGGCAGGCGCCGACAACTGCTTCCCATCGGGATCGCGGCCGCTCAGATCGACCAGAATCTCGTAGGTCCGGGTGGCGATCAGTCCGGCGCGGGCGGCAGTGTCCGCGCGGGTGATGTTGGCTGGATCCACGGACAGTCCTGCTTCCTGCTTCGACGGCACCAATGCCTTCCGAGCGTAGCGGCCGGCACCCGGGCGATGCCCGTCCGGTTGTCGGGTGCGGTGAGGGCTCTCGTTAGGCTGGTCGTCATGACTGACACCGCGCAGCCCATCAAGGTTGATTTCTGGTTCGATCCGCTCTGCCCCTGGGCTTGGATGACCTCCCGCTGGATGACCGAGGTGGAGAAGGTCCGCGACGTGGACCTGACGTTCCATGTGATGAGCCTGTCCGTGCTCAACGAGGGCCGCGACGGCCTCGATCCCGACTATCGGGAGCGGATGGACAGGGCCTGGGCAGCCGTCCGTGTCGCGCTCGCGATCGACGAGCAGCACGGAAAGGAGAAGCTCGCCGAGTTCTACACGGCGATCGGCACGCGCGTGCATCCGGGGGGCGAGGACGTCACCGAGCGCGCGACCATCGAGGCGGCGCTGGCGGACGTCGGGTTGCCCGCCGAGCTCGCGGACGCGGGGGACACCGACGCCAACGACGAGGCGCTGCGTCGGTCCCACCATGCCGGCATGGATCCGGTGGGGGACGAGGTCGGCACTCCGGTGATCCACGTCAACGGCATGGCCTTGTTCGGCCCCGTGATCTCGCCTGCGCCGAAGGGCGAACAGGCCGGTCGGCTTTTCGACGGCTTTGCGCTGATGACCGAATACGACGGCTTCTTCGAGGCCAAGCGCACCCGAACCGTCGGTCCGATCTTCGACTGATCAGACCTGTCCCCGCCCGGCAGCGGCCCGCAGATAGGCGTGCCAGTTGTCGGCGGACGTGAGCCCGCCGCGAAGACCGAGGGAGTCCAGCACCGACTCGGCCGCGCGGCGGGTTTCCGCGTCCAGCCGCCCGGTGATCTCGACCGGCTCGTCGAACAACCAGCGCGCCGACGCCTGCACGACCTGCACCTGCACCCGCGAACCGGGCCGGAACGTCGACAGGCCCGAGCCGCTCAATCCGTTGTCGAGATGAATGTGATTGCGGTGCGCGGCATCGAACAGATAGGTGAGGACATGGGCAAAGTGGATGTGGAGATGTGCCGCGAGTGCCCAATAGCCGCGCCGCCGCTGCGGCTCGTCCGAAGTCCCTGCCCAGACGTCCTCCCGGCAGGACACCAGGACGTCGCCGTCGCGGCGGATCCTGCCGAGATCGAAGGCGCGGCCCGCGTGGTGCCACGAGTCGCACGCCCCGCGGCCATCGATCCACGCGCCGAAGTTGTCGATCCGGTTCGCATCGCCCAGCCCCGACGTCTCACGCCAGTCCGCCCACCAGCTTTCGAGCTGGCGGTGGAAACCTGCGTCGAAATGGACCGGCCGCGGCTCCCCGTCGATGTCGTAGTGCAGCCGCGCCGCCCCGATCTCACCGTGCCGCGCCAGCTCGGCCCGCGGGACGCACCGGGCTCGTTCGCGAGTCGGCGGATCCGGAAAGCTCGGCACGGTGCAACCGGTCACCCCCAAGGCCCCGGCTGCTGCGAGACCGGTCAGGAAGCGACGACGGGAGAGCACTGGTTGAGCCTATGCAGGGGCCCAAAGTGAGGTCGGCCATCGCGGTGGGGCTTCAGCGCCGTCGTCGGCGCTGGCGCTGCTGATCCAAGCGGGCGAGCATGCCGTCCGCGGCACGCTCGGCTTCGAGCAGATCCTCCGCGGTCGGTCGAGACACCTCCCGGGCGCGCAGGGCACGGCCCGGGCTCACCAGCCCCGAGACCCCGTCGCGCCCGAAATCCCGATGGGGTGAAGGCTCAGGGGTTCTCATGCGGTCAGGATAGTCTCGGAGATCCGATGTCGCGGAGGGAGAGTTTCTGATGCCCGAGGGACACACCCTGCATCGACTCGCACTGGACCTCGGGGAGGCGTTCGCCGGGACCCGACCCGCAGTGAGCTCGCCGCAGGGCCGGATGGCCGCCGCCGCGGAGTTGCTGGACGGCACCGAGCTGGTGGCGACCTCCGCCCACGGCAAGCACCTCTTCCTGGATTTCGAAGCCGATCGCATCGTCCACATCCACCTCGGCCTGATCGGCAAGTTCCAGATCGGCCCGTTCCGTCCCCCCGTCGGACAGGTCCGGCTGCGGCTCGCCAACGACGAGACCGCCGCCGATCTGCGGGGCCCCCAGCTCTGCGCCCTGCGCACGCCCGCCGAGGTGTCCGCCCAAGTGGCGCGGCTGGGCCCTGACCCACTGCGGTCCGACGCCGATCCCGACCGTGCGTGGCAGCGGATCAAGCGGTCGAGCAAACCGATCGCTGCGCTGCTCATGGATCAGTCGGTGCTGTCGGGGGTCGGCAACGTCTATCGCGCCGAGGTGCTGTTCCGGAACCGTCTCGACCCGATGCGGCCGGGGAAGGAGCTTCGCGAAGCGTCGTGGCGAGCTGTCTGGGCCGACCTGGGTGAGCTCATGCCATTGGGTGTGCGGGACAACCGCATCGACACGGTCCGACCTGAACACAGCCCGGAGGCCATGGGCCGCCCTGCGCGCGTGGATGACCACGGCGGGGAGGTCTATGTCTATCGGCGCCACGACCAGCCGTGCCTGGTGTGCGGCTCGCGCGTCCGGACCGCCGTGCTGGAGGGACGGAACCTGTTCTGGTGCGGACGCTGCCAGAGGCGCCGATGAACTCGCACGAAGAGGTGCTCAGCTGGTGGGGGGACACGGCCGGGTCCGAGGGCGCCCAGATCACCGTCGGGCCCGACGGCCGGCTCACTGGTCTTCTGCTCGGCGACTCCGAACAGTTGGTCGGCGCACTGGGCGTGCGGGGGATCGCGGACGAGCCCTATCGACCTGATGAGATCCGGGTCGATGCCGACGAAATCGAGACGGCCGGCCGCTGTGCGGGGCTGGATGTGCGGGTGCGGCACAGCTTCGACCACGTGTGGCAGATGCGCATCGGGCTCACGAACCCGGGGGACCGCCCGGTGCGGGTCGGCCGGCTCCTGCTGGATGCCGCAGCCGGTGCAGATGGCCTGCTGGAGGTGTTCGGTGCGGGCGCGGTCGCGTACCTCACGTATCACCGCCTCACCTCGCCCCGCTGTCTCAGCCTGCGGCTCACCCGCGGGGACCTGTTCGCGGGCCGGGACGGGCTGGGCACTCCAGAGCTCGAGTTGGCGCCCGGTGGCCGTTATCAGGTGGTGCTGTCGGGGGAGTGGTACGCCGGCCCCGATCGAGTGCGGCAGCGGCTCCCGATCTGGTTTCCCGATTCACTCGATCACCCGTTCGCAGATCGCGCCGACCCGTTGATCGAGCACCCGGATGTCGCGGTCACGGTGCGGGCCGTGACCGGCGCGCCGGACCTCGATGTCCTCGAGATCGCCGAACCGCGCGGTGTCGCTCGGCTGGAGGTGTCGTATGTCGATATCCACCGCGCTTGCGGCCGCATCGCGCGCGACCTCGTCGATCGGGGTGAACTCACCACGGCCGCCGAAGCGCTGATCGTGTTGCGCGGCGTCGCGGACCACACAGTGGGGCAGGACGAAGCCGCGGGGCTCGTCGAGGCCTATCTGGACAGGCCCGGGGACGCCCCCGGGCCGCTGCGGGTCGTGCTCCTGCTGCGTGCGCGAGACCTGCTCGGGGAGCATCTCGCGGTTCGGGCGGCGGCAGAACTGGCAGCACTGCCGCCCGGCCCCGGTGTCCTGCTTGCCGGCCTCCATCTGTTCACCGCCGCGCCCGATGCGGTCGACGGGCTCACGCCGGAGAGCTTGGCGGGACGTCTTGTCGGGCTTCTCGCAGACCCGGACACCGACCCGGTCACGCTCACAGAACTTCAGCTTCTGCTGGCGGGCGGGTCGGAGGAGGTCGGCGTACGCCTGGTCCGCGCGCGACGTGAGGTCGACCTGTTGTGCGCGACAGACCCCGGAGAGCTGTGGCCGCTCCGGAGCGATGCCGACGCGGCCCGGGCCCTCGCGGTGGACGCACTCCTGCCGAACCCGCAGGGCGAGCCGACGGTCGCGTACCGGCGCGTACGCAGGCTGATTGCTCGCTCACCGCTGGAACCGGACGGTCTCGAAGCGGTCGCGTGGCTGCTCACGCTGCCCTCGACGGACTGAGCTGCCCTCGACGGACTGAAATTGGAGCGGATGACGGGAATCGAACCCGCGTAGCCAGTTTGGAAGACTGGGGCTCTACCATTGAGCTACATCCGCGTGCGCAGCACAGCATAGCTGATCTGCGCAGGATCGACCGCGTTGCGGATATCGTGCAGAGGTCGCCCCGGTCGAGGAAAGTGCCCCCATGCCCAAGCTTTTGAAGAACCGCGCGTTCCAGGTTGCGCTCGGAGTGCTGGTCGCCGCCCTCATCGTGGTGGGGGCGGTCCTCGCCCTCCGGCCGACAGGGCCGGCGCAGGTGGCGACCACGCCGGCGGACAGACCGGTGGCGACGACCGGACCCGCCGAGGCCAGGACACCCGACGGGTCGTCCCCCACCGCCGCGGCGGGCCAGGAGACCTGCACGAACTTCACCGGGCCCATGGAATCGCCGACCCAGTTCGTGATCGAACGCATGCAGGTCGACTCGCCGATGATGGTCGTCGGCAAGGACAAGGACGGCAATCCGGGCGCCCCGCCGCCGAACGAGGCCTACACGACGGCGTGGTACAACGGCAGCCCCGAACCCGGCACCACCCAGGGCAACGTCATCCTGACGATCCATACCTATTCCAAGGGCCAGGCGCTCGGCAACGATCTCTATGGGAAGAACGGCCTGAAGGACGGCACGGGCGGGCTCCGGGAGGGCGACCTGATCAAGGTGTCCGACGCGCAGGGGAACCAGGTGTGCTATCGCTACACGGGCAGCACCAAAGTCTGGGTCGACACCTATGACCCGACCTCCGGTGTGTTCCACAACCCCGATGGCCCACCCCAGCTGGCGATCATGATCTGCTGGGACTTCGTGCCCGCCACCGGGGACTGGGACTCGCGCATCATTTTCTATGCCGAGCTGATTCCTGAGGGACAGCCTGTCTGATTCGTGTTCCGAGTAGATCCGGGGGCGTGATGGCGGTTAGACTCGCCATCGCCCAACCGGGCACCGGGGCGTAGCGTAGTGGCTAGCGCGCCTGCTTTGGGAGCAGGAGACCGCAGGTTCGAGTCCTGTCGCCCCGACGTTTCAAATGACGTTCATCCCAGGAGAAGACCTTGCCAAGCACCGTTGAGAAGCTGAGCCCGACCCGGGTCAAGATCACCGTCGAGGTGCCGTTCGCCGAGTTGAAGCCAGCCTTGGACAAGGCCTATCGGGACATCGCCTCACAGGTGAACATCCCCGGTTTCCGGGCCGGCAAGGTGCCGCCGCTGGTGATCGACCAGCGGTTCGGCCGCGGCATGGTGCTCAACGAGGCCATCAACCAGTCCCTGCCGGAGCTCTATGGCAAGGCCATCCAGGAGAACGAGCTCACCCCGCTCGGCGAGCCCGAGGTCGAGGTCACCAAGCTCGAGGACAACGAGCTCGTCGAGTTCACCGCCGAGGTGGATGTGCGGCCCGAGTTCGAGGTCCCCGCGTTCGACGCCGTGTCGGTGCAGGTGGACAACCTCGAGGTCGGTGAGGAGCGCGTCGAGGAGCAGATCGATCTTCTCCGGCAGCGGTTCGGCACGCTGGCCGAGGTCGAGCGCGCCGCAGAGGAGGGCGACGTGGTGACCGTCGACCTGGTCGGCGCCCAGAACGGCGAGGAGCTCGAAGAGGCGACGGCTGCCGGGGTGCAATACAAGATTGGTTCCGGCGGCATGCTCGATGGCCTCGACGAGGCCGTGACCGGCTTGTCCGCAGGCGAGTCCGCGACCTTCTCCTCCGAGCTGGTCGGCGGCCCGCTGCGCGGTGAGACCGTCGACGTGACCGTCACCCTGCAGAAGGTGTCGGTGCAGGAACTGCCCGAGGTCGACGACGAGTTCGCGCAGTTGGTGTCCGAGTTCGACACTGTCGATGAGATGCGCGAGGACCTGCGCGCCACCGTGCAGAACATGGCCCGCCTCGAGCAGGCGGCCGATGCGCGTGACAAGGTGCTCGAGGAGGTCATCTCCCGCGTCGAGATCGAACTGCCCGAGAAGGTCCTGCAGGCCGAGATCGACGCCCGGCACCAGCAGATCCAGAACCAGCTCGCCCAGGCCGGCCTGACCCTGGACCAATATCTGGAAGACGGCGACACCGAGCAGACTGCCGAGGAGTTCTGGGCCGATATCGATGCCCGTTCCGCCGAGGCGCTCAAGGCGCAGCTCCTCCTGGACCAGGTCGCTGACAACGAAGAGATCGGCGTTGAGCAGCAGGACCTGACCCAGCACATTCTCCGCAAGGCCCAGCAGTCCGGCACGTCTCCCGAGCAGGAGATGCAGCACATGCTGGAGCACAACCACATGGGCGAGTGGATGACCGAGATCCGCCGGGGCAAGGCGCTCGCCATGATCGTCGACGCAGCCACCGTGACCGACGCGGACGGCAACGACATCAACCTCAAGTTCCTCCAGGAGGACGGCTCGCTCGCCGGGATGGACACCGAGGGCGAGGTCGACGTCGAGTCGGCCGATTCCCCCGACAGCCCGGATTCCCCCGACAGCCCGGATTCCCCCGACAGCCCGGACTCCGCCGACGAAGTCGAGGAGCCCGCGGAGGCGGAGGAGACAGCGGACAAGGCCTGATCAATCAGCCTTTGCCAACGGCCCGTTCCCTGCAGGGGGCGGGCCGTTCTCTTGGGCTGCCGGGGTCGGCAGAACGTTGTACGCCCACATGAGCGACTGCGTCGGACTCGCCACTTTCCGTCGCAGCCGTGGTGACAGGATCAGATAGCCCAGCCCCGCGACAACGATTGCCACGGCGAGAGCAACGGCCCCACCGGCCATCCAGTCGGTGTTGGGACCACCGAGGGCGAAGTCCAGGAACAAGGCCAGGGCGAGCGGGACGGCGATCATCGCACCGACACCGAGCAGACAACCGCCGACGGCCTTGCGGAAGCAGCCACCGCCATAGGGATTGGGCCGATCGTCCGCATAGACCCCGCGCGCGAGTTGCCCGGGACGATCGCTCGCCCAGGCAAGGAGGGCTCCCCGGCTGCGTCGCCGCCCCAGGGTGATCGCGGCGTTCCTGGCAAATCCCGCCAGTGTGCTCAGCACCAGAGCGACGCCCGAGAGGGCGACCAACGACCCCGCGCCCGAGGACAGATCGTCGCCGAAGCGCCAGTCGCCGGCCACGCTCTCGAGCCCACCGGTGAAGGCGCCGACGACGATGGCCAGAATGCCCGCCCCGAGGAATGTCCAGCCGAGGACAAAGAAGACCCACCACCACAGCCGCTCGAAGAACACGTGGACACCGGCCGCGCGACGATGGATCGCGAGCATCTCCGCGCGCTCCGTCACCAGCGCCGGGCTCAGCGCGCGCCGATTCCGGACGTCGTCGTCCACCTGCCCGATCGCCTGCGCGAGCTCTGCCTTGGCCCGCACCTGGGCCCGATGGCCGAAATAGCGGGTGCGCTGGGCGTCATCGAGCAGCTCGATGATGGTTGCTGCACGATCGGCCGCCGGGATGGTGCCGGGGGCGTCACCGGGGGCGGCCGTCACAGCTCTCGGAGTCCGGGCATGACCTGGTCGGCGAACGTGGTCAGGAACCGGTCCTGGTCGTGACCGGGAGCGTGGAAAACGAGGTGGTTGAAGCCGAGGTCGGTATAGAAGCGAATCCGGTCGATCGCGTCCTCGGGGGTGCTGGCGACGATCCAGCGTTGGGCGATCTGCTCGATCGGCAGCGCATCAGCGGCCGCCTCCATCTCCTCGGGGTCGGAGATCGAATGCTTCTGGTCTTTCGGCAGGGACAGCGGCGCCCAGAACCTGCAGTTCTCCAGAGCGAGCTCGGGATCGGGGTCGAAGGACAGCTTGATCTCGATCATCCTGTCGATCGAGTCGAACTCTCTGGCGTTCAGGTCCGCACCCTCTTTGACCGCGGGGATCAGCTCATCGCGATAGAGCTCTGCCCCCTTGCCGGAGGTGCAGATGAAGCCATCGCCCTGGCGGCCTGCGTACTTCGCGACCACTGGGCCGCCCGCCGCCACATAGATCGGGATCGGTGTGTCCGGGCGGTCGTAGATCATCGCGTCCACCGTGCGGTAATAGTCACCGGCGAAGGTCACCCTGTCCTCGGTCCAGAGCCGCCGGATGAGGCGTACGGACTCGCGGAGACGTGCGAAACGCTCCTTGAACGGCGGCCACTCGGGTTGCCCGACCGCGATCTCGTTGAGCGCTTCGCCCGTGCCGACGCCCAGCATGACCCGGCCCGGATAGAGACAGCCCATCGTCGCCCACATCTGCGCGATGACCGCGGGGTTGTAGCGGAACGTCGGCGTCAGCACCGACGTGCCGAGCATGATCCGCTCGGTGCGGGCTCCGACATGGGCGAGCCACGCGATCGAGTTCGGGGCGTGGCCGCCCTTGTGGCGCCACGGCTGGAAGTGGTCGGAGATCGTCGCGGAGTCGAACCCGTGCGCCTCTGCCGAGACGGCGAAGTCGGCGAGCTCGAGCGGCGCGAACTGTTCGGCGGAGGCCTTGTAACCGATCCTGATCATGCGGGCTCCCCTCGTGATGACGATGGGACCAGCAAACCAGCGCTCAGATCCGGTTCTACCGTGGGGTGCCCTCGGGCAGGGGAGCGGGAGGTACGCCGGCGGCGGTCGGTGCACGCACCGCCGTGCGCTCCTGCGTGCGCTCGTGCAGAGCCAGCGCGATGATCGTCACGAGGACCAGAACGAACCCCGCCCACTGGGTCGGCTGAAGCGTGGCGTGCTGGATGAAGACACCGATTGCCGCGGCGGTCAGCGGGAACGCCAGCTCTGCGAGGGTGGCACGGGAGGCCGGGGTGTGCTTGAGCCCCACGTAGTAGAGGACGAGCGCGATCAGCCCCGGCACGAGTGCCAGCACCAGCAGCCGAGGCCAAGTGGCCATCGGCATGAGCAGCGGCGATCCGGTGGCCGGGGCGATGACCAGGAGCGCGAGCATGCCGAAGAAGAACCGCAGGGCGGTGACGTGATGGAAGGCGAGTTCTCCGCTGACGAGCCGGCCGAGCACCGTGCCCAGCGCCCACAGTGCGGCCGATCCGAGCCCGAGCAGCGCCGGAGTGAGGGCATTCACGCCCACCCCGAGCGGGTTGGGGAATGCGAGCAGCCAAGCGCCCACCAGCGCAGGCACCGCGAAGAACGCGAATCGGGGCCGCAGCCGCTCTCCCAGCAGAACGGCCGCGAACGTGAGAGCGAGCAGCGGCTGGAGTTTCTGAAGCACCTGCGGGGTGATCGGATCGCCGGTGCGGAACGCGAGGGTGAACAGCGTGGTGGCCAGCGCTGACGAGCCGCCCCCGATCACCAGGATGGCGATGCGCGTGCGGAGCGTGCTGCGCCACCAGGCGCGCAGTGCACCGATCAGCACCGGGGACACCAGCAGGACGAGGATGAGGTGCTCAGCGAGGACGATCGTCGGAGAGGCGTGCTCCTTCGACAGCGGCGAACGGAGCAAACCCGAGACCCCCCACATCGAGGCGGCGAGGGCGATCAACCAGGTGCGGTCGGCGGCGGTGCGGGTGGCCACGGAAGGCTCCTTCGACAGGGACTGCGGTCACAGCGCCCGAGCGGGAACCCGCAGGGGCCGGACCAGTCTGACAGCACCGGTGCGCCGTCAGCGAACAGCGCAGGATAACCGTTCGGATTGTCCGAGCGGACAGGTAGTTTCAGGAGCGTGAACAACATCGGACTCAACCCGTCGCTGATCCGCGCGGCCTCCACCGGCGGTGGGGCCAGCATGAGCGACAACGTCTATCAGGCACTCCTGGCCAACCGCATCATCTTCTTGGGCTCCGAGGTCCGTGACGACAATGCGAATGCCATCTGTGCCCAGATGCTGCTGCTCAACGCGGAAGACCCTGACAAGGACATCTACCTTTACATCAACTCGCCCGGCGGTTCGGTGGACTCCGGCATGGCGATCTTCGACACCATGCAGTGGATCTCCAACGATGTCGCGACCGTGGCCATGGGCCTCGCGGCGTCCATGGGCCAGTTCCTGCTCTCGGCGGGCACCAAGGGCAAGCGCTATGCGCTGCCCCACAGCCGCATCATGATGCACCAGCCGTCGGGTGGTCTGGGTGGCACCGCCTCCGACATCCGGATCCAGGCGGAGCAGTCACTGCACATCAAGCGTGTGATGGCCGACCTGATCGCCCAGCACACCGGCCAGACCGTCGAGCAGATCAATGCCGACTCCGACCGCGACCGCTGGTTCACCGCGGCGGAGGCCTTGGAATACGGCTTCATCGATCACGTCTACGAGAAGGCGTCCCAGATCACCGACGACGCCCCGAACCAGTGAGAGGAGCAGACATGAACTTGAACAACCTCGCTCGGTTCAACATGGAGCAGCGGGAGCAGGCGCTCCCGCCGTCCGGACTGGCCCCTGAAGGGCCGATGAGCAACTACTTCATCCCGCAGTGGGAGGAGCGCACGTCCTACGGTGTGCGTCGGGTCGACCCCTATACCAAGCTGTTCGAGGAGCGGGTCATCTTCCTCGGCACCCCGGTGAACGACGAGATCGCCAACGCGGTCATGGCTCAGCTCCTGTGCCTGCAGTCGATGGATTCCGATCGCAAGATCAGCATCTATATCAACTCTCCGGGCGGTTCGTTCTCGGCGATGACGGCCATCTATGACACGATGCGCTACATCAAGCCCGAGATCGAGACCATCTGCCTCGGCATGGCGGCATCGGCTGCGGCCGTGCTGCTCGCAGCGGGGACCAAGGGCCGGCGGCTGGCGCTGCCGAACTCGACGATCCTCATCCACCAGCCGGCGATGGGGCAGTCCTCCTATGGCCAGTCCTCGGACCTCGAGATCCAGGCCAACGAGATCCTGCGGATCCGCGCGCTGATGGAACAGATGATCGCCGATGCGACCGGACAGGACGTCGCGACGATCAGCAAGGACGTCGAGCGCGACAAATATTTGACGGCCGCACAGGCAAAGGAATACGGCATGATCGACGACATCCTCGTGTCGTTGAAGAACGCCGACTGATCGACAACTGAACAACACCCTGCCCGCCGACGGAATGGCGTCACCTGTCGGCCCGCGGCGGGTTAGGGTGTGGTCCGCGTGGTCGTGAACGCCACGAGGGCCGGGCTCGAACCCACCCGGGGTGAGAGTCGGAACCTTGAAGATTCGGGAGGCCGGCAATGGCGCGCATCGGTGAGAGCGGTGACTTGCTCAAGTGCAACTTCTGCGGAAAGAGCCAGAAGCAGGTCAAGAAGCTCATTGCTGGTCCTGGGGTCTATATCTGTGACGAGTGCATCGACCTCTGCAACGAGATCATCGAGGAGGAGTTCTCCGAGAGCTCCGACGTCGGGTTGCTCGACGAGTTGCCCAAGCCGCGTCAGATCCGGGAGTTCCTCGACACCTATGTGATCGGCCAGAGCAACGCCAAGAAGGCGCTGGCGGTCGCCGTCTACAACCACTACAAGCGCGTGCAGGCCCAAGCAGCCTCCACGCCCCGCCGGGCGGCCGAGGACGACGCGGTCGAGTTGGGCAAGTCCAACATCCTGCTCATCGGCCCCACCGGCTGCGGCAAGACCTATCTCGCGCAGACGCTCGCCAAGATGCTCAACGTGCCGTTCGCGATGGCCGATGCGACGGCTCTCACCGAGGCCGGCTATGTGGGTGAGGACGTCGAGAACATCCTGCTCAAACTGATCCAGGCCGCGGACTTCGACGTGAAGAAGGCCGAGACCGGGATCATCTATATCGATGAGATCGACAAGGTCGCCCGCAAGTCCGAGAACCCGTCGATCACCCGGGACGTGTCCGGCGAGGGTGTCCAGCAGGCGCTGCTCAAGATCCTCGAGGGCACAACCGCGTCCGTGCCGCCGCAGGGCGGCCGCAAGCATCCGCACCAGGACTTCATCCAGATCGACACCACCAACGTGCTGTTCATCGTGGGCGGTGCGTTCGCAGGTCTCGAGCACATCATCGACAGCCGCGTGGGCAAGCGCCCGATCGGCTTCAACAACGACACGGAGGCACGCCAGCCCGAGTCGAGCGACCCGTTCGCCGACGTTCGGCCCGAGGATCTCGTGAAGTTCGGCCTGATCCCCGAGTTCATCGGCCGGCTGCCCATGATCACCTCGGTGGCTCCACTGGACCGTGACGCACTGATTCGCATCCTCATCGAGCCCCGCAACGCCCTGATCAAGCAGTTCCGCAAGCTGTTCGAGCTGGACGGTGTCGATCTCGAGTTCACCGACTGCGCCGTCGAGGCGGTCGCCGACCTCGCTCTGGCACGCGGCACCGGCGCCCGTGGTCTGCGCGCGATCCTCGAAGAGGTCCTGCTCAATGTGATGTATGACGTGCCCAGCCAGGAGGACGTCGCGCGCGTCGTCATCTCCGGTGACGTCGTCAATCAGTCCGCTCTGCCGACGCTGGTTCCGCGGTCCCAGCTGCCCAAGCGGGAACGGCGCGAGAAGAGCGCCTGACGTGCACTGACGCTCAGCGTCCGAACGTGCCCGCCAGCCTGGTCAACAGGCGCCGGAGTTCGGGCCCGTCCTGCGGGCCGAGCGAGGCAACCCAGTCCGCTTCGATCTCGGCGAAGATTCGTTCAACAACCACCCGTGCGCGCTGTCCTTTGTCGGTTGTCTCGAGCACGCGCGCCCGGTGGTCCGTCGGATGCGGCCGCACCGTCAGATAGCCGTTTCGTTGGAGATGGGTGATCTGCTGGCTGACCGCCTGCTTGCTCACACCGCACACACCCACGATCCTCGATGCCTGCTGCGGCCCGTCATGGAGGTGACGCAACACGTTCGACGCATGGGCCAGCGAAAGATTGTCGAACTCGGAGTCCTTCAGCCGTCGTGCGAAGGTCGCCTCGAACTCGTCTTTCACCCGGCCGAGCAGGCTGACCAGAGGACGCTCCGTTGACTCCACACCCGTCAGGCTAGCCGACCGTTCCGCACAGTAGTCAACCGATTGACCGAGGCGCCCGCGTTCGGAAAGATTCAGTGCATCACTTGATGATTGAAGTGCGACTCACTGATAAGGGAACCCCATGAACGTCCTGATCCTCCTTGGCAGCCTCCGCGCCGATTCCTACAACGCCCTGCTGGCTCGCGAGCTGGTCGAGATGATGCCGGAGGGCATGTCCGCCTCGATCTATGACGGTCTCGCGGAACTCCCGCACTACAACGAAGAGCTCGAAGGTGACGCGGTGCCGTCGCCCGTTGCCGCATTCCGTGGTGCGGTCGCCCGTGCCGACGCGGTCATTGTGGTGACCCCCGAATACAACGGCGCCGTGAGCTCCGCGGTCAAGAACGCCGTCGACTGGGGCTCGCGCCCCTATGGTGAGGGCGCTCTGCACGACAAGCCGGCCGTGGTCTTCTCCGCCACCGGTTCGCCCCGCGGTGGCGAGTGGGCCCGTGAGAACGCCGTGCGCATGCTCACCGTTGCCGGCGCCGACGTCCTCAAGGACACCGTCGGCATCCCGAGTGCCTATGAGGTGTTCACCGACGGCAAGCTGACCGACTCCCACCTGCGCAACCGTGTTGCCGAGGGCTTGGCGCAACTGAAGGTGTCCCTGAACGCCTGACCGCTTGCCCCTGCCGGTGCTCGGGGGGTCAGTTCTCCCCGAGCTCCCCGTCGATGAGTTCCCGGACGATGTCGAGATGGCCCGCGTGTCGTGCGTACTCCTGCACGAGGTGCAACAGGATCCCCTGCAGGTCGGGAGCCTCCGCCGGGTCGCTGAACCGTCCGCCCACCCGGGCGGTCTCGGTGAGGTCATGTCGCTCCACGAGTTCGCGGGTCGCCCGGCCACGCTCCTCGAGCAGGGTGCGCAGGCCCGCGCCCGTCAGTCTGGGCGCGACCCAGGAGCGTCGGGTGGCCTGATCACGCCAGGGATCTCCGAGATCCTCCCCGGCGAACCCCCAGTCGAGCCACCGCCGTTCGACGTTGACCAGATGGTTCACCAACCCAGCAGGCGACCAGCCGGACGGAACCCGGGATTCCTGCAGCTGGTCCCCGGGCAACCCCGCGACCTTGTCGGCGATCACTCCGCGATAGAAGTCGAGATAGCGCAGCAATGTGCCGCGCAGATCGTCGACGACTCGAGGCTTCGGAAACACAGGCATGGGGCCCAGCATTGCAGGCGGCCCGCGTCCTCTGTGCCCGCGGTTGTCTAGCATCGAAGGATGCGAAGGCATCTGGCGGTTGTGTTCGTGACGCTGGTGACGGCGTGCACCCCGGCGTCTCCGCCACCGGCAGCGCCGCCACCGGCGAGCGCGCCCGAGACCCGCTCCGAGCCGACTCCGACCCCAACCCCCGAGCCCGTCGTCACCCGGATCACGATCGTCGGGGACATCATGCTCGGCCGACGCGTCGGCAGGGCGTACGCCAACGATCCCACTGCGCCCTTCCGGCCCTTCGCCGACCGGCTGGCCGCCGCCGACCTCACGATCGGCAACCTGGAATCGACCCTCAGCGACAACGGCCGGCCGACTCAGGGCGGCGATTCGTTCTTCGCCGACCCGCGGATGCTCGAGGGGCTCCAACTGGCCGGCATCGATGGCGTGAGCCTCGCGAACAACCACTTGGGGGACTACGGTCGACAGGCCCAACTGGAGACCTTCAGCGAGCTGGACCGGGCCGGCATCGCCTATTTCGGCGCGGGGCCCGACCTCGCCCGCGCGCGGGCACCCTGGATCGTCGAACACCAGGGGGTCCGCATCGCCTTCCTCGGCACCGAATCGATCGGCGAAACCCCCGCCGCGACGGAAACCTCGCCCGGCACGAACCGGCTCAACATGCCACCCCGCACGGGGCCGCTCGACACCGCTGCCCTCGACCGCATCGTCGACGACATCGCCGCGGCCGCGGAGGAGGCCAACACGGTGATCGTGGTGCCGCACTGGGGCACTCAATACACCCACCAACCCGAGCCCATCCAGCGCGAGGTGGCCGAGCGATTCGCCCGCGCGGGCGCGGACTTGGTGATCGGCGGGCACCCGCATTGGGTCCAGGGCTGGGAACGCGTGGGGGAGACCACCGTGGTGCATTCGCTGGGGAACTTCGTGTTCGACATGCAGTTTTCCCGGCAGGTCCAAGAGGGTGTGTTCGTCGAGATCGAGCTGGTCGACGGGGAGGTGGTGGCGGTGGAGCCGGTGCCGTACGTCATCCGCGACCACGTGCCCCAACCCGCCTCGGCCGAGCACGCCGCGAGAATCCTCGACGATGTGCGGAGCACCAGCGCAACGCCCTATCGCTGAGGGTTAGCCCTGCACTGTCCGCAGCCAGGCCCAGACCACGGTGCCGGCGCGCCCGAGTTGGGTTTGGTCGATGACGGCGGGCACGTCGCCGGGGGAGTGGTACCCCTCGAACGGCACCGACCCCACCCGTCCCGCCGGGATCCCGGCCTTCTCGAACGACCAGTGATCGCTGGTCGTGTTCGCGTCCAGGCGAGTGGGCACGTCGGCCGGGGCGGCTTCCGCCAGTGCGCGGGCGATCCGATCGGTGCCGCGACCACCGTGAGCAAGTGGCACCGCAGGCGCGCGTACGCCGACGCGGTCCAGCGAGACCATCGCTCGAATGGCCTGCTTCTCGTGGTCGTGCAACTGCGCCACATAGTGCTGCGAGCCGTAGTGGTGCCGCGCATCACCCTGGCCCCGCGGCTCCTCCGCGCCGAACACGACGAAACGGACCGGGACCGCGGGTGGCTGC
Source organism: Ammonicoccus luteus (assembly GCF_050880385.1). Lineage (NCBI taxonomy): Bacteria > Bacillati > Actinomycetota > Actinomycetes > Propionibacteriales > Propionibacteriaceae > Ammonicoccus > Ammonicoccus luteus. Next base: position 1,097,874 of record NZ_JBNZCI010000001.1, on the reverse strand, counting down.
TCAGCGGACATGCGCGCAAGCTCCAGCAGCACCGCCACGCCGGACGCATTGTCCTCCGCGCCCGGCGACTGGGGAACGGTGTCGAGGTGCGCCCCGATGAGCACGTGCGGCTGCGTCGGCTCGAAGCCGGGCGGGTCGGCGATGACGTTGTGCGTGATGCCGGCGGGGACCGGGATGCCCCACGACGTTCCCGCGGGAACGTCGAACTCCTGTCGGGTCACTGAATAGCCGAGGCGCTCGAGTGCGGTGGCGGTGAGGTCGGTGCCTTGGCGGTACGCCGCAGAGGTCGCCTCCCTGGGCCCGAGGGCAGCCAACTGCTCGATCGTCCGCAGGGCCGCGGTCGATTCGAACGGCCGGGCGGACTCCGATGGGGACGGCTGGGCAGGTGTGCCCGGGCTTGAGGGCACCGGCGTCGGCTGTGCTGTCGCCGTTGAGGACTGAGAAGCCGCCGAAGGGTCCGCGGCCGGCGGAGGCTCCGGCGTCGACGCACACGAACTCAGAAAGATCGCCACGGTGAGCCCGCCTGCCAGATGGGCGACGATCGGGCGCGGGGAGATGGGCATGCATCCAGGCTAGGTGCACCCGCGCGGAGGGCCGCTGGTCTCAGCGATCTGCCATCTCGCAGACCCAGCCTTCGGGCAGGCTGGCGATGAGTGCGTTGTTGACCTTGCGGGACACACTCGGCTCCAGGATTCGGTCCGCCGAGGCATAGAGGATCTTCTGCTCCTTGTAATTGTGCTCGGTCAGGGTCTGGTTGAGCGGTCCCCAAGCGAAGAGCACAGCCTCAAGATCGGGCTCCTCGCCGGCGACGATGCGTTCGAGGTTGTCCAGCCCGCGCCAGATCTCCCCGTGCTCACGGTGCATGACCATGACCGGGCCGACCGCTCCGGCCGCCTTAAGCGGAGGGAAGAAGATCTCCTCTTCGATCCAGATGTGCAGGCGCAGCTTGCGGATCGCCTCCGTCAATGATTCTTGGTCGACGCTGCCCGCGCCGGCGGTGCTGGTGATGAAAGTCGCGAACAGTCGGTCGATCTCGTGGTGGTCGGCCTCAAGGGCTTTGCCGGCGGACATCATGGGAGCTCCTAGGACCCGAGGGATTAATTCACTATGTTCCGTTGAAAATAACAGGGTGGTACACCGCGTGTGGCGGGAGGTCCTTCGATACGCTCGCCATGACCGCGACGGGGCGTGGACGGAAGTGGCAACGGTGGCCGGTTGGTGGACTGCATTCAGGACTGATCGGAAGGTTTATCGCCGGTGGTATGACCGGCGGGATCGCCGTCTGCCGACTCCGCGTGCTCGGTGGCCTATCAGGGTCCGGTTCTGGGTGTTTTTCGGTCTGCTCATCGCCTTGTCCGGGCTGATCGCCTGGCGGGCACCCGGGGGCTGGGGGTGGCCGCACGACCACCCGTTCTGGGCCTTCCTCGCGGTTGCTGTCCTGGGCATGTGCGCGACACACCAGGCGTGGCGTTGGTCCCGGCCAGATCGTCATCGACGGACCAGCATCGGCATCATCATCGGCTGGGCTCTCTGGGTGATCGTTCTCGCGACGATCAGCTATTGGCCGGCAAGAGGCCAGGAAGTCTGGTTCTGGGCGCCGCTGTTCTGGGCGATCAACCTCTTTGCCGGCAATGTCGAGAACCGGTGGGGAAGCGGCCCCGCCCCGCTGGCATTGCAGTTGGCGCGTCTGGCTGCCCTGGTGGTCACCTTCAGCGCGGTGCTCGCTGTGTTGTTCGCGCTCGGCCGCGATTATCTCGACCGCCTGACGGTGCGATGGCTGCGCAAGGTCATCCTCGTGACCGGAGTCAGTCCGGTGACGGTGCCGGTGATCGAAGCACTGGTGGCAACGAGCCGACCGGGGGTGCGGGTGGTCGTCCTGGACAGGGACCCCGATCACGCGTTGAAGCATCGGATCGAGGCAGCCGGTGCGAGAGTGCTCCGGGGGACGATCACCGACGACGACAGAGGGCCGGATTGGCGATTGCTGCGGCGGATCGTTCTGCGTCCTGGACCGGGCCGCCCGTTGGCCTTGCAGGCGGCGTACCTCCTCGCCCCCGACGACATCGCCAACATCGACCACGCAAACAGTCTCGCCCGCCTCATCGCGGAGGAGATCCCACCGGACCTTGCCGCTGTGCCGCCGCGGCTGATCGTCCGCATCGATCACGTGCGCCTGGCCATGGACCACCTCCGGCGGTCGATTGCCGATGAGCCGAACGTCCTGATCGACACGACTGGCCTCCCGCAGGTCATGGCCACCGATCTGGTTGCGACCGCGCTGCCGGGAGCAACGACGATCCATGTCCGCGGCGACACGGATCTGGCGCAGGCATTCCTGTGGGAACTCGGTGTCCACCGGCGCACGGAAGATCTGCTCCGCGCGGCTGCCGGCAAGCCGGCGCTGTCGCCGACGGAGTGGCCGCAAATTTTCGTGGTGGGTGCTGACACCGACTTGGTGATTGAACGGCATCAGAGGCTCTGTGCGCGCTATGGGGTCACGCCACTGGAACTCGAGGCAGTGGTCGACAGCACGGACCGCCCCGGCTCACGGGTCGTGCTCACCGAGTCGGGGGATCGGGTGTGGCATGAGGCGCTGGAGATGGCCGATCGCTTTTCCGACGACAACGTGCTGGTTTTCGTGCAGAGCGCCGATGTCATCGGTGTGGAGCGCGACACGCTCATGGGGAATCTGCGGCCCTATGGACCGACGCTCACCGTGCCCTCAGTCGGTGTGTCGGACGTGCGGCCGGTCGAATTACACAAGCATGCTGAAGCCGTCATTGTCCGCGTTGCCGCGAGGCTGATGCGACCGGTGGCGCGTCGCCTGGCCGTCGAGAACAAGGCGGTGACCACCCTGCAGGCGGGCCTGCGGGTGCCGGAGGACTCCTGGACCCGGGCGGCCCGCTTGGTGCACGAGTTCTATCGGGTCGCCCATCGGGATGTGCAGTGGGAGCATCTGCGAGAGAGCCTGCGGCTGAGCAACTATCGCGCCGTCTCGGTGTTCTTCGAACACGCCCGCAGCCTGGACCGCACGTGGATCCCGCGTTCCGAAGAGTCCCACCCCCTGGCAGCCAGCGACTTGGAGGCCATCGCCCAACGCGAACACGAATCCTGGAAACGGTTCACGGAGGGGCAGCACACTGCGTACTCACCGAAAAAATGCCGCATGTGCCGCACCAACGATCTGTTGCTCAACTGGGATCCGAAGCACGAGATGTTCCCGGAGCTACGCGCTCGGACGGTGGCCGGTCTCGAGGTGGTGCAGAGGGTGCTCGCGGCGCTCGGCTATCAGCCGTTCCGGCTGACGTGGGAGAAATGGCATCGCTCGGAGCGGGTCACCGCACACCGATTGCGTCGCGCCAGGTCGTGGCGGAACGCCAAGCGCGAACCCAAGCGCGCCAAGCCAGGCGACTGGTGGGTCACCAATGCCGAACAGACTCATTGGGCGGTCACCGACGTGACGTTCCGCAACGCATACAAGCCGATCGGCGTCCCGACCAAGGGATCAGAACACGAGCCCGCGCGCTATGAGATCCAGGAGGTCGTCGAAGCCCGCCGCGGCCTCCCCGGTGAGGTGATTCGCACGGTGTCAGGGATCACGGCGATCTCCGCAAACGAGTGGGTCATTCGGCGGCGCGGCGCGGATTGGCAATGGGTCGTCCCCGACACCCGCTTTCACGAGGTGTATTCGCCGTGTCCTCCTGAACACGGACTATCCGAAACCGGCTGTGAAGATGCAGGCGACGGTGGGGGTACGCCGCCGTCCCCGTCCGCCGAGGGAGCGGTTGGGCCCAGCCTGGCTTGACGTGTTATCCGGCCGGGCCCATCGGGCCTTTCACACGCTCGGCGCGACGAGCTCCACCTCGACGGACAGCGGTCCGTCACCTTCGGACCACTCGACATCGCCGACAAGCCGGCCAACGGCGCGCAGGTCGGACTCGATGGCTTGCAGGCGTTGCAACGAGATCCCGTCACCGCGGAACACGGCGCGGCTCGCCTCGGTCTTCATCGAGACCTTGGCGTTGGACTTGGCGCCCCGGATCGCGATCAACGCGTCCGCGAGGTCGCTCAGCAGCGCGGCCTCACCGACATCGGTGATCTCGGCCGCGGCCGGCCAGGCTTGGTGGTGCACCGAGCCCTCCCGCCACCACGACCAGACTTCCTCGGTGACGAATGGCAGGAACGGCGCGAACAGCCGCAACTGGATCTCCAGCGCTCGCGCGAGCGCCGCCCGCGCGGAGGCAGCCGCCTCGTCGCCGCCCGCCCCATAGGCGCGCTCCTTGACGAGCTCCAGATAGTCGTCGCAGAACGACCAGAAGAACGTCTCGGTCGCCTCCAGTGCCGCCGAATAGTCGAATGACTCGAACGCCCGCGTCGCGGCGACGACGACCTCCCGGAGCCCGGCGAGCATCGCCCGGTCCGCCGGATTGGTCACCGCGCCGCCGAGCGAGTCTCCGGACATGCCGAGCACGAACTTGGAGGCGTTGAGCACCTTGGTCGCGAGCCGACGTCCGACCTTCATCTGGGTCTCGTCGAACGGTGAGTCGGTGCCCGGCCGCGCCATCGCCGCGCGCCAGCGCACCGCATCGGCCCCAAAGCGGTCAAGGATGTCGGTCGGCACGACGACGTTGCCCTTGGACTTCGACATCTTCTTGCGGTCCGGGTCGACCACGAAGCCGGAGATCGTCGCCCGCCGCCACGGGACGGTGTCGAACTCGAAGTGCGACCGCACGACCCGCGAGAACAGCCAGGTCCGGATGATGTCGTGGGCCTGCGGGGCCATGTCCATCGGAAACGTCGCCGCGAACAGCTCCGGATCCCGCTCCCAGCCGCACGCGATCTGCGGCGTCAGCGACGACGTGGCCCACGTGTCCATGACATCGGGATCGCCGGTGAAGCCACCGGGCTGATCGCGCTGGGACTCCGCGTACCCCTCCGGCACGTCCGAGGACGGATCCACCGGCAGCGCGTCCTCGCCGGGCACGATCGGGGCGTCATAGTCGGGCTCGCCGTCCGCGGACACTGCGTACCACACCGGGAACGGCACCCCGAAGAACCGCTGCCGGGAAATCAGCCAGTCGCCGTTGAGGCCGCCGACCCAGTTGTCATAGCGGTGCCGCATGTGCTCCGGCACCCACTCGATCTCCCCGCCGCGCTTGAGCAGATCCTGCTTGAGCGCGTCGTCGCGGCCACCGTTCCGGATATACCACTGCCTGGTCGACACGATCTCCAGCGGCTTGTCGCCCTTTTCGAAGAAGTTCGCCTTGCGCTGGGTCGCCTTCGGCTCACCATCCAGGTCACCGGAGTCGCGCAGCAACTGCACCATCGCCTCGCGGGCGGAGAAGGTGGTCTTGCCGGCCAGCTCGGCATAAGCAGCCGAATCGCCGAGCCACTCCGGGGTCTCCCGGTGCAGGCGTCCGTCACGACCCACCACCGTCCGCGTGGGCAACTGCAACTCCCGCCACCACTGGATGTCGGTCTGGTCGCCGAAGGTGCAGCACATCGCGATGCCGGCGCCCTTGTCCATCTCCGCGGCGGGGTGCGCCAGCACGGGCAACTCCACCCCGAACACCGGCGAGGTCACCGTCCGGCCGAACAGCGGCTGATAGCGCTCGTCGTCCGGGTGGGCGATCAACGCACAACACGCAGCGAGCAACTCCGGACGCGTGGTCTCGATGAAGACCTTGCGGCCCTCGACGGGCGAATCTTCCGGCAGGGCGACGTCCTCGGTGAGGTGGAAGCTCACCCGGTGATAGGCGCCGGGATAGTCCCGCGCTTCCAACTCGGCCTGGGCGACGGCGGTCTGGAACGTCACGTCCCACATCGTCGGGGCCTCGGACAGATAGGCCTCCCCACGGTGATAGTTCCGCAGGAACGCCAACTGCGACGTCCGCAGCGTCTCCTCGGAGATCGTCGTGTAGAGCTGATCCCAGTCGACCGACAGACCGACGCGGCGCCACAGATCCTCGAACGCCTGCTCATCGACCTCAGTCAGCTCGTGACACAAGTCGATGAAGTTGCGGCGGCTGATCGAGACCTGCCGCTTGGGATCCGGTTTGGCCGGCGGCGTGAAATCGGGGTCATAGGGCACGTGCGGATCGCACCGGACACCGTAATAATTCTGCACCCGACGCTCGGTCGGCAGGCCATTGTCGTCCCACCCCATCGGATAGAAGACCCGCTTGCCGGTCATCCGCTGATAGCGCGCGATGAGGTCGGTGTGCGTATAGGAAAAGACATGCCCCACGTGCAGCGACCCGGACACGGTCGGCGGGGGAGTATCGATCGAGAACACTTGTGCCCGCGCCGCCGCGCAGCTCTCGGGGTCGGCCAGGTCCACCTCGGGCCGGACGAACGCATAGGTCTTGTTCTCGGCCCACACTGCCGCCCACTTCTCCTCCAGGCCCTCGAGAGCGGGCTTGTCGGGGACGCGGGCGGCAGGCTGGGATGCTTCAGTCATGCGGTGAATCCTAGACGGCAGATCCGACAGCTTCCGTCGCTTATCGGTCGGCGGGCGGCGGTACGCGGAGTCGGTGCCCCGGTGGATTCACCAGCGGGTCACTTCAGCGCGTCGATCTGGGCCCGGAGGGACGCGGGATCGGTCAGCTGGCCCAGTTCCACGGTCTCGCCGTTGACGTGCAGGCTCGGCGTGCCGGTCACGCCGGAGCGACCGGCCTCATTGTCGACCTGCTTGACGAAGCCGGTGAAGCGCTTGGCCGAATAGCAGGCGTTGAACTCGTCCAGGGCGGCACCGGTGATGCCGGCCTGCTGGGTGAAGTCCTGAGTGAGGTTGGCTTCGGTGAAACCGGTGCCCTCGGTCGCCGGCTGATGGGAGAAGATCGCGTTGTGATAGTCGGCATAGTGGCCCGACAGATCCGCGCAGGCGGCCGCGTTTGCCGCCCTGGTCGACGAGTCATTGCGCAGGTTGGTGTCGAGGAACGTCATCGTCCGATAGGACAGCTCGATCTCGCCGGCCTCGGCCATCTGGTCGAGCGTCGGTCCGAAGCCAGCCTCGAAACGGGCGCAGGCCGGGCACTGATAGTCGAGGAAGAGCTCCACCTTCGGCGCGCCTGCCTGGGCCTTGCCCGGGTTCGTCACGATGCCGTCGCCAGCTGCGGTCGCGTTGGGCGGATTGTTCACCGCCTGCTCCTGGCTGAACCGGTTGAACAGGAGCACGCCACCGATGATCAGGGCGATCACCACCACCCCGATCACCGAGAAGGTGGCGATGCGGCGGTTCCTGTCGCGCTTGGCCTGTTGCAGCTGGGCGGCCCGCAACTGCGCGCGGCGACTATCGGACTTGGCGGGGCTGGACTTGCTCATCGGGTGACGTCCTCTTTCACAGCGGGGTCGGTCTCGGTGCCGATGTCATCGGCGTTGAGGTGGACGGCGTCGGGCACGCCGAACAGTTTTTCATCGAGGCTGAATGGGGTGCGCGGGCGCCAGACCAGCCACGCGGCGAGCAGGAACAACCCGACATCGCGAGCGATGTCCCACGGATATTTGGCCTGGGCTTCCTCGAGCGCGATCTCGCCGCCACCGCCGAAGCACCCGCAGTCGATCGCCAGGCCGCGGGCCCACGCCTGGGCGATGCCGATGACGAAAGCGATCATGATCAGCGCGCTGACCACGGCAGCGGGACGGGTGAAGAGGCCGACGATCAGCAACAGGCCCAGAATCAGCTCGATAATCGGCAGCAGATAGCCCACCACCACCGCCAGGTCGTAGGGCAGGATCTGATAGCCGCGCACCGCCAGCACCGACTCCTCCAGGTAGGGGAGCTTGAGCAGGCTGGCGATGAGCCACACGACGGCGAGCACGACCCGCGCCACGAGGCCGAACCACTCAGGGAGCGAATATCTCTGCGCGAGGGCGGTGCGCCGGTTCGGTGTGGCCGTGCTGGTCATGATCAACAGCATAGGATGCCCGGTGACATGGCAACCCATCATGAAACGCTCCTGGCCGAGCTGACTTCCCGCTGGCCCGAGCACCGCATAGCCCCCAGCCTCGACCGGATCCGTGCTGTCACGGAGTTGCTCGGTGACCCGCAACGTGCGTGTCCGGTCATCCAGATCACCGGAACCAACGGCAAAGGTTCCACCGCGATCATGATCGAGGCGCTCCTGCGCGCCGCGGGTCTGCGCACAGGGCGCTATTCCTCCCCGCACCTCATTGATGTGACCGAGCGGATCGCGATCGACGGACAGCCGATCAGCAAGGAGCGGTTCGGCGAGACCTGGGCGGACATCAAGCCCTACGTCGAAATCGTCGACCAGCAACTCCTCAACGACGCCCCGATGACGTTCTTCGAGGTGCTGACCGCGATGGCCTATGCAGCCTTCGCCGACGCCCCCGTCGACGTCATGATCATCGAGGTCGGGCTCGGGGGCACGTGGGACGCGACGAACATCGCGGACGCGCAGGTCGCAGTCGTGATGCCGATCGACCTCGACCACACCCACCTGCTCGGTGAGTCGATCGAGGAGATCGCGGGGGAGAAGGCGGGCATCATCAAGCCGGGTGCCCACGCGATCCTCGCCGGTCAGCCGCTCGACGCCGCTCGGGTCCTCCTGCAGCACTGCGCCGACGTCGGCGCGCTGGTCCAGCGCGAGGGCGTCGATTTCGGTCTGCTCGACCGGCGGTTGGCGGTCGGCGGCCAACTGATCCGCCTGAACGGGGTCGAGGGCCCGGTCGACGACATCCACCTGCCCGTCCACGGGGTCCACATGGCGCGCAACGCCGGTGTCGCGCTCGCCGCGGTCGAGGCGTTCCTCGGCATGAAGGCACTGCCGGGAGATTTGGTGCGGGAGGGGTTCGCGGAGGTACGCGCGCCCGGACGGCTCGAGGCCATCCGCCAGTCCCCGCCCATCGTGCTCGACGGTGCCCACAACGCACATGCCGCCGCGGCGTCCGCGGAAGCTGTCGTGGAGGCGTACTCCTTCGATCCACTCATCGGCGTTTTCGCCGTGATGGCCGACAAGGACGCCGAAGCAGTGCTGCGGGTGTGGGAACCGGTCATGAATGAGATCATCTGCACGCGGGTCGCGTCGACCGAGCGGGGGATGGCGGTGGATGACCTCGTCGAATTGGCGGGGGAGGTGTTCGGGCCGGGTCGGGTGCGCGGGGCGGCGTCCATCGCCGACGCTCTGGAGATCGCCACCGCGACCGTTGACGTCGACGCCGGGCAGCCGGGCATCCTCGTGACCGGATCGGTCATCGCCGCCGGCGAGGCCAGGGCACTGCTGGCCGCGGACGATCTCGTCCGTGACGCCGACGAGATCGACTGGGAGGCCGACGACCACGGCGGCACACTGGATGAGCTGCTGGCGGCTGAGGACGACACGGGGGAGGACGACTGATGCTGCGGCCGGGAAACCCGATGGGCAAGGTGCTTATGGCCACGCTCATCTTCGAGGCGATCACGATCGGTCTCGCCGTGCCGGTGATGATCATGGTGTCCGGGGTGTCCGCGGGACTTGCCTCGGCGGCCGGTGGTGCCGTCGCGCTCCTTGCGCTGGTCGCGGCCGGGTCCATGCGGAAGCCGCGGACCGGCTATCCCCTCGGCTGGGCCACCCAGGTCGCGACGTTGGCCCTGTCGTTCCTCACGATCGGCATGCTGATCATGGGCGTGATGTTCGCGATGCTCTGGGTGGTCTGTTTCATCCTCGGGAAGCGGCTGGAAGCCCAGCGGGGGATGACCTGAGCCCGCTAGGGTGCGGCCCATGAGTGAGCGCACCTTGGTCCTGATCAAGCCCGACGCAGTGCAGCGCGGGCTCGCGGGCGAGATCCTTTCCCGTTATGAGCGCAAGGGGCTGCGCATCGTCGCCCTGGAGCAGCGGAATGCCGAAGGCTCTGTGCTCGACGAGCACTATGCCGAGCACGTCGAGAAGCCGTGGTATCACGAGCTTCGCGACTTCATGCAGACCGGACCCCTGCTCGCGTTCGTGCTCGAGGGTGACTCCGCGGTCTCGATCGTGCGGGCGCTGAACGGCGCCACCGACGGGCGCAAGGCCGAACCGGGCACGATCCGCGGCGACTTCTCGATCTCCAACCAGGCCAACCTCGTCCACGGCTCCGACTCCCTCGAATCGGCCGAGCGCGAGATCGGGATCTGGTTCCCGGAGGCCTGACCGGACATTCCAGTGGTTGGCCGGGGGCGCAGTCCCTGCGTACCCTTGATGCGCTATGACTGACACCCGCATCACCGCCGCGTCCGCGCCCTCGCCCGAGCCGATCTTCGAGCGGGTCGAGCCGCTGTTGTCGAGCGTGAGCAAGCCGATTCAATATGTCGGTGGTGAACACAACAGCGTCGTGAAGGAGTGGGACGCCGCGCGGGTGCGCTGGTGTCTGATGTATCCCGATGCCTACGAGGTCGGCCAGCCCAACCAGGGCGTCGCCATCCTCTATGAGGTGCTCAACGAGCGCGACTGGATCCTCGCCGAGCGCACCTATTCGGTTTGGCCCGACATGGAGGCTCAGCTCCGCGAGCACGGCCTCCCGCAGTTCACGCTGGACTCGCACCGACCCGTCGGAGCGTTCGACGTGTTGGGCGTGTCGTTCTCGACCGAGTTGGGATATTCCAATCTGCTGACCGTGCTGGATCTCGCCGGCCTGCCGCTGCACGCGGTTGAGCGCCGGGAGTTCGATCCGATCGTCATCGCCGGCGGGCACGCGGCGTTCAACCCCGAGCCCATTGCGGACTTCATCGACTGTGCGGTCCTCGGCGACGGTGAGGAGATCTCGCTGAAGATCTCCGAGGTCATCGACGAATGGAAGACCGAGGGTCGACCGGGCGGACGCGACGAACTGCTGCTGCGGCTGGCCGAGACCGGCGGGGTCTATGTGCCGAAGTTCTACGACGTGGAATATCTGCCCGACGGGCGCATCATGCGGGTCGCTCCGAATCGCGATCGCGTTCCGTTCCGGGTCGCCAAGCACACGCTGATGGACCTGAACGAGTGGCCCTATCCGAAGAAGCCGCTCGTCCCGCTGGCGGAGACCGTCCACGAGCGCTATTCGGTGGAGATTTTCCGGGGGTGTACGCGGGGCTGCCGCTTCTGCCAGGCCGGGATGATCACGCGCCCGGTGCGCGAGCGGAGCATCGAGACGATCGGCGCGATGGTCGAGGAAGGCCTGAAGGCGACCGGGCTCGAGGAAGTCGGGTTGCTGTCGCTGTCCAGTGCCGATCACACCGAGATCGCCGACGTCGCGACCCAGCTCGCCGACCGCTACGAGGGGTCGAACGTCTCGCTGTCCCTGCCGTCGACCCGCGTGGACGCATTCAACATCACCCTCGCCAACGAGTTGTCCCGCAACGGTCGCCGCTCGGGACTCACCTTCGCCCCCGAGGGCGGGTCCGAGCGGATGCGCAAGGTCATCAACAAGACGGTCGACGAGGAGGACCTGATCCGGACGGTCGCGACCGCGTACGCGAACGGCTGGCGTCAGGTGAAGCTCTATTTCATGTGCGGCCTGCCCACGGAGACCGACGAGGACGTGCTCGCGATCGCCGAACTGGCGCGCCGCGTGATCGAGACCGGCCGCAAGGAGGCCGGAACCAAGGACATCCGCTGCACGGTGTCGATCGGTGGCTTCGTGCCCAAACCTCACACGCCCTTCCAATGGGCGGCGCAGTTGGACGTCGAGACCACCGACGCGCGGCTCCAGAAGCTGCGAGAGGTGATCCGGGCGGATCGACAGTACGGTCGCGCGATCGGATTTCGCTATCACGATGGGAAGCCCGGCATCATCGAGGGGCTGTTGTCGCGGGGCGACCGGCGGGTGGGGCGCGTCATCGAGGCGGTTTGGCGCGACGGTGGCCGGTTCGATGGCTGGTCGGAGCACTTCTCCTATGACCGCTGGGCGGAGCAGGCGGCCCGGGAGCTCGCTCCGCTGGGGGTGGACCTGGACTGGTTCACCACGCGGGAACGGGACTATGACGAGGTGCTGCCCTGGGATCACCTCGACTCGGGGCTCGACCGCGACTGGCTGTGGGAGGACTGGCAGGACGCCCTCGACGAGGTCGAGGTCGACGACTGCCGCTGGACTCCCTGCTTCGACTGTGGCGTGTGCCCGCAACTCGACACCGAGATCCAGATCGGGCCGACCGGACAGGTGCTCTTGCCGCTGCCGACCGTCAGACCCAGCGTGCTGGCCGACTGAACCGACGATTGCCCGGGCCTAGCCCGCTGCGTCAGCTCTGGGCGGCCACCTCGTCCGGCGTGGCGAAGTGGCCGTCCATCGGGTCGCCGTTCGGCTCGGACACGAGGCCGTCGGTCGGCCGTGCCGACCGCTCGCTGACTTCGATCACGGCTCGCACCCTGGGATAGCGCGGCTGCCACATGAGCTCGTGGATCTCCTGGATGGGGTTGGTGAGAGTCGCCCGGGCGACGCCGTCCTCCTCGGCCGCCTCGGCGACCTTGAGCGCAACTGCTGCCGAGACAGCACGCAGCTGGGCGAGACCCGGCAGGACCGCGGACCCGCGCTTGGCGGCATGGCTCATCTCGGCCACCGCGATCGCCGCGGCCGCGATCATGTTGTCGGTGACCCGTCCCGCCTTGATCGCGATGGTCCCCAGCCCGATGCCGGGGAACACGAGCGCGTTGTTGGCCTGGGCGATGTGATAGTCGACACCCGCATAGTGCGCCGGCTTGAACGGGGAACCGGTCGCCATCAACGCGCGACCCTGGGTCCAGTTGATGACGTCGTTGGGGATGGCCTCGGACTTCGATGTCGGGTTCGACAGCGGCATGATGATCGGGCGGTCGCAGGTGTCCGCCATGTGCGTGACGATCTCCTCGGTGAACGCCCCGGGCTGGGCCGAGGTGCCGATCAGGATCGTCGGATTGACGTTCTTCACCACATCGACCAAGTCGTAGCGTCCCGCCGACTTCAGCTGCCAACCGGCCAATTCGGACTCGTCGCGCGCATAACGCTCCTGGAAGGGTCGCATCTGCGCGCCGGTGTGCAGCAGGCCGCGGCTGCCGAGGCCCCAGAACAGCTTCGTCGCCTCGTCCGGATCAGCACCCTCCCGGATCATGATGTCGCGCATCAGATCGGCGATGCCGATGCCTGCGGTGCCGGCACCGTGGATGACGATGCGCTGCTCGCTGAGCCGCTCGCCCTTCGCTTTCACCGCCGACAGCGCAGCCGCGGCCACGACGGCCGCCGTGCCCTGGATGTCGTCGTTGAACGTGCAATAGTCGTCGCGATAGGTCTCCAGCACGCGGTGCGCGTTGTTGGCGCCGAAATCCTCGAAGTGCAGCAGCGCGTTCGGGAAATGCTTGTTGACCGACTTGACGAAGATGTCGATGAACTCGTCGTATTGCGCGCCGCGCACGCGGGCCTTGCGCACGCCCAGATAGTTCGGGTCGTTGAGCAGTTCCAGGTTGTCCGTGCCCACATCGAGGACGATCGGCAGGCCGCGCAGCGGGTGAATGCCCGCCGCCGTCGTATAGACCGCCAACTTGCCGATCGAAATCCGGATGCCGCCGACGCCCTGGTCGCCGATGCCGAGGATGCCTTCCGAATCGGTCGCGACGATGACGTCGACATCGCCCGAGTGGGAGCCATAGGACTCCAACGCGAAGTCGATGGCATCCGGCTCGTCGATCGAGAGATAAATGCCACGAGCCCGGTCGAACGTGCTCGAGAACTTCTGGATCGCCTCACCCACGGTCGGGGTGTAGATGATCGGCAGCATTTCATCGAGATGCTCCGTCACCAACCGATAGAAGAGGATCTCGTTGAGATCCTGCAGCGAATTCAGATAGACGTATTTCGCCAGATTGTCCGGCCGCGCCTTGAACTGCGTATAGACCCGCTTCAGCTGTTCCGCCATCGTGTTCACCGCGGGCGGCAGCAGGCCGGTTAGGCCGAGGGCGCGCCGCTCCTCGGCGGTGTAACCGGGACCGAAGTTGAGCATCGGACGAGCGAGCACCTGGCGACCGCGCACCGCGATCTCGGCCGTCTCGACACCGTTGGTCGTGTGGAACTGGAACTGACGAGGCATGCCGGAAACACTAATGCGCGCATCCGACAGAACACAGTCTGCCCACGCGGCGATCATCGCGCCTCGAGCGCGTGGGCGCCGCGAGCAGGGGCACTAGGCTGTCGCGCTATGAGCAAGCGCAGGCAGCCGGAGCAGCAGGCCCCACCGGTGCAACGGTTGCGGATCCGGTACGCGAAGCGCGGCCGGGCCCGCTTCACCTCCCACCGCGACTTCGCGCGGGCGTTCGAGCGAGCCCTCCGACGGGCGGACATCCCGATGGCGTACTCCTCCGGCTTCAACCCCCATCCCCGCATCTCGTTCGCCAACGCTGCGCCGACGGGGGCGGCGACCGAGTCCGAATATCTGGAGATCGGGCTCGCTGCGATCTGCGACCCCGCGAAGGTGCTCAAGGCACTCGATGCGGCGCTGCCGCCGGGCATCGACGTGCTCACCGTCGTCCAAGGTGGCGGCGGATTCAGTGATCGCCTCACCGGCTCCCGGTGGCGCATTCAATGGCAGGACTTCGACGCTGACGTCGCCGAGCGGGCTGTGGCCGCGCTGATGGCGGTCGATGAGGTGCTGGTCGAGCGGCTGACGAAACATGGCGTACGCCAGTTCAATGCCCGGGCAGCAGTCGTCCACCTCACCGCGCTGCCCGACTGTCTGGAGCTGGTCTCCCGCCATCTGACTCCGCTCGTGCGGCCCGACGACGTGCTCCGGGCCCTGACGATCGTGCATCCGGAATTGGGCGCGCCGACCGGCGTGCTGCTGACTCGGCTGGAGCAGGGTGAGCTCTCCGGGACCGCGATCGGTGACCCCTTGGCGGACTGAGCCGGGCGGTCGGCTCCGGTTTCGGCCGACAATGTGGGATAATCAGCGAAGGTCTGGAGCGCCGCCGGCGCTCCGCCGCCTTCGGAGCAGTGGTGCCGTGGCGATGTGACAGGTCGCTGCGGGAGTCTGACCCGCGACGCTATGCGACCGCGGACGACGCGCCCGCCGAGGCGAGGGCCGCCAGCTTTGCTGGGTCGCGCGGGTCGTGCTGCTAGCCCCCGCACTCGATTCAGCGCACGTGACCGGCGTGAAAAACGCCGGGTAAGGAGAGCGCATGCTCGACGAACCGGACGCTTCGACTGATTCCACATCGTCCGATCTGCCCACGCCGCCGCGTCGCCGGCGCGCTGCCAGCCGCCCCGCCGGCCCGCCCAAGCCGGTCAGCGAAGGCGGACCATCGCCCGATTTCGAGGCCGAGCTCCAAGCCCGCATGCAGGCACAGCTGGGCGCCTCCGTGGCCGAGGACACGCCCGGCGCGACCGAGGGAACCGAAGACGCACCGGCAAGACCTGCGCGCAAGCGGACTTCCCGCAGCCGGGCGAGCAGCGACGAGGACGGGCTGGCCCGTCGTCGCAGCCGCAAGCGCGCGGCTGCCGACCCGCAGGCCGATTCCGCCGACAACGCTTCGTCGGAGGACTCCGGCGCCGCGCCCGAGGACGGCAGCGCTGCGGACACCGGACAGGAGCGCGAGACCCCCTCGACTGACGCCACCGCGGACGACCCGACGGCAGCGGCTGCGGAGGATTCGCTGCGCAACCCCGCTGACGAGCGCCGGATCGGCGATGACTCCGACGAGGACGACTCCGAGGAGGCCGACTCCGAGGAGGCCGACTCCGAGGAGAGCGACTCCGAGGAGAGCGACTCGGACGAGGACAGCTCCGACGACGACTCTGACTCTGGTGAGCCCGGCGACGGCGCTGACTCTGATGACGACGATGACGACTCCGACGATTCGGACGACGACGACTCGGACGATTCCGACGATGACTCGGACGATGATGACGACTCGGACGATTCCGACGACGACTCGGGCGATTCCGACGATGATTCGGACAGCGACGACTCGGGTGAGGATCAGAGCACGAGCACACGGCGCCGCCGGCGGCGCCGGGGTGGGCGCCGTCGGCGCCGCAGCAGCGGTTCGGCCGACACCAGCGAATCGGACGACTCCGACAGCACCGACTCCGACAGCACCGATTCCGAGGACAGCGACGGCGACTCGTCCGATGACGATTCGGATGACAATGGCGATGACTCGAATGCTGACGACAACGGTGAGGGCGCCAGCACCACTCGGCGCCGCCGGCGGCGGCGCCGTCGGCGCGGCGAGGACACCGGCGGGGAGGACGATCCCGACACCGATGTGGTGGTCAAGGTGCGTGAGCCCCGCCGCAGCCGGGCGGCGGACGAGGTCACCGGCATCGAGGGCTCGACGCGGATGGAAGCCAAGCGTCAGCGGCGCCGCGAAGGGCGGGCAGCGGGACGTCGGCGTACTCCGATTCTCAGCGAAGCCGAGTTCC
Source organism: Ammonicoccus luteus (assembly GCF_050880385.1). Taxonomy (NCBI): domain Bacteria; kingdom Bacillati; phylum Actinomycetota; class Actinomycetes; order Propionibacteriales; family Propionibacteriaceae; genus Ammonicoccus; species Ammonicoccus luteus. The sequence goes on along the minus strand of NZ_JBNZCI010000001.1, from coordinate 1,081,533 downwards.
TTGCCCGCCGCGAATCCGTGGCGCGCACGATGGTTGTCCGCCAGAACGAGGAACTCGCCCAGATCGCGGTGCTCGAGGACAACGTTCTCGTTGAGCACTACGTGGACAGGGCATCGGCCACCTCGCTGATCGGCAACGTCTATCTGGGTCGGGTGCAGAACGTCCTCCCGTCCATGGAAGCGGCCTTCATCGACATCGGCCGCGGCCGCAATGCGGTGCTCTACGCCGGAGAGGTCGACTGGGACTCATTCGGCGCGGAGGGGCAACAGCGCAAGGTCGAGAACGTGCTCAAGTCCGGCCAGACGATCCTGGTCCAGGTGACCAAGGACCCCGTCGGCGCAAAGGGCGCGCGGTTGACGAACAACATCTCGCTGCCGGGGCGATACATCGTCTATTCGCCCGGTGGCCACCTCTCCGGAATCTCGCGCAAGCTGCCCGACACCGAGCGCAAGCGGTTGAAGGGCATTCTGTCCGAGCTGGTCGGCGAGGACGCGAGCGTGATCGTGCGAACGGCTGCCGAGGGAGCGTCCGAGGACGAACTCGTTCGGGACGTCAACCGGCTGAAAGCCCAGTGGGAGACGATCGAGAAGAAGGTGAAGAGCGGAGTGGCTCCGGCGCAGCTGTACGCCGAACCCGACGCCACCGTCCGCATCGTCCGGGATCTGTTCACCGAGGACTTCGGCAAGCTGATCATCGACGGCAACGGCGGATCGAATGACGCCTACGACATGGTGACCGGCTATGTCAGCCATGTCGCGCCGCACCTCGCCGAGCGCATCGAGCGCTGGGACGGCGACCGCGGGGACGTGTTCGCTGTCCACCGCATCGACGAGCAGATCGCCAAGGCCCTGGAGCGGAAGGTCTATCTGCCGTCCGGTGGTTCTCTGGTCATCGACCGGACCGAGGCGATGACGGTTATCGACGTCAATACCGGCAAGTTCACCGGCTCCGGCGGCAATCTCGAGGCCACCGTGACGAGCAACAACTTGGAGGCGGCGGAAGAGGTGGTGCGCCAGCTCCGACTCCGGGACATCGGCGGCATCATCGTGATCGACTTCATCGACATGGTCCTGCCCAGCAACCGGGAACTCCTGTTGCGCCGGCTCGTCGAGTGCCTCGGTCGCGATCGGACACGGCACCAGGTTGCCGAGGTCACCAGCCTCGGTTTGGTGCAGATGACCCGCAAGAAGATCGGCACCGGTCTCGCCGAAGCGTTCACCGAAACCTGTGAGGCCTGCAAGGGGCGTGGCTTCGAGATCCACGACATGCCGGTCGAGTCCCAGTCGCAGGCCGACGGGGGCGAGCGACGCGGTCGTCGGGGTCGTGGCCGAAACAGCGGATCGGGTCAGGGCGCCGGGGGCAACTCGGGCACCTCGGGTTCGTCGAGCACCTCCGGTCACGGCCGGTCCGGCAACGGCGGCCAGAGCCAGAACGACGGCACGGCGGACAACGATGGTTCCGCTGACAGTCCGGGCAATGGCGAGTCGAGTGGCGACGACCGATCGGGCAGCACGACCTCCGACTCGGGCAGAGACACCGCTGAGCGCGCATCGGGTCAATCCGGCGGTCGGAGCCGACGCAGTCGATCCAGGAGCCGTTCGTCGTCCCGCAATGCTGACGCGGACGACGCCGCGGAGACCTCCGCGGAGGGGGAGGACCAGACGCCGGCAGAGGACGCCGACGTGGCCGACACGCCCGCTGACGCTCCGCAGCCGGACCTCCAGGTCCCTGCCGACGACGCGGAACGGGCCGGTGGCAACTCCGCTGAACCGGGCTCCGCCGACCCCGCAGAGCAGAATGCCTCGGAGGTCGAGGAACTGGCTTCCCCGGCGGAGGACGACTCTCCAGCTGGCTAGGTACAGCTAGGCGGGGTGACCCGCTGCGGCGGGTGACAACCTCGACAAGTCCGGACGGGTTATCGTCAGCTCATGCCGAGCTCAATGACGAGTGTCGTCACCCACGACGACCAGCAGATGCCTGCCCACCTCTGGTTGCCCGAATCCGGAGTCGGGCCCGGTGTGGTCCTGTTCCAGGAGATCTTCGGGATCAGCGACTACGTCCGGAGACGTGCCGAGGACCTGGCCGAGCTCGGCTATGTCGTGGTCGCTCCGGAGATCTATTGGCGCAGCGAGGATGTCGGGCCGTTCGGATGGGATCCGATCGACCGGGCGATCGGCAAAGTGACCGAGCTGGACTGGCACGAGGCTGTCCTCGACGGCGCATCCGCCGTCCAGCACGTCCGGGCGCTCGATGCCGTCACCGCAGGGACGGCCATCGTCGGCTTTTGCTTCGGTGGCGGCCTGGGTTTCGCGGTCGCCGCCCATCTCGAAACGGTTGACGGCGGGGGAAAGGGCATCGACGCCCTGGTCAGCTTCTATGGCTCGGCGCTCGCCGATCTCGTGAACACCACAACCGTGGCCGCGCCGAGCCTGCACCACTTCGGTCTGGCGGATCAATACATCGATGCCGACGCTGTGCGCCACCTTGAGTCGGTCCTCATCGAGCAGCCGCGCACCACCTTCTTCACCTATGAGGGTGCGGACCACGCGTTCGACAACTCCGACGGACCCCTGCACCACCCGGAAGCATCGACCCTGGCCTGGGATCGCACGACGCAATGGTTGGAGCAGCACCTGCCGAGCAAGCCCTGACATGCAGAAAGACCCCATCCGGGTCACGGATGAGGTCTTGACTGAGGGAAAGCGGAAGGGCCCCATCCGGATCACGGATGGGGCCCCGCCCACGAAGAAGGAGTCAGATCGACTCGACCTCCGTCTGGGTCTGATTAAGCTCAGGCCTGCTTGGTGGCGGAGGAGCGAGCGCGCGAGGTGGCCTTCTCAGCCTGGTCCGCGGCCTTCTGGGTCTCCTCAGCAGCCTTCTGGCTCATCTTCACGGTCTGCTCGGCAGCCGCGTTGACGTTCTTCTCGAACTGCTGGGTCGCCCGCTCGGCAACCTGGGTGGCGGAGTTCTCGAGCTCAGCGGCGGACTTGGCCAGCGCGTCCTGGGTCTCGTTGGCAACCTTCTCAGCGCGCTGACGGGCCTCCTCGAAACGAGCGAGGGCCTGCTCGCCGGCGGCCTCGGCCTGGCGCTGCAGAACGTTCAGGTACTCAACGTTCGCGTCGGCAACCTTCTTGGCCAGGTCGCGGTTGAACTCGATGGCCTTGGCCCAGAAGTCGAAGACCTGGTCGATGCCCTGCTGGACACGCTCACCAGCGGACGCGCTGTCCACGGCGAGGGTCTGGCCGTCGAAGGCCTTCTTGGTCTCGTCGAAGACGGACTTCATGGCCTCGGCCCACTTGGCCTGAGCTTCCTTGGCGTTCGAGTAGTACTGCTCGGTGATGTTCATGACTTTCCTTCCGGTGGCTTGTGTCCTTGGCGGAACGATTGAAATACTACGCAGCGGCCGCTTGGGAAGTCAATCGAGGCGTTCCATTAGAGGGCACGGGGTCCGATATCCTTGTGTGCACAGGGAAAGCGGGGCCTCGCCCATGTTCCGTCGGGCGTCCTGCCTGTTCAATGAATCGAGCGACACCTGCCGGGGCGTGTGCTTCAATCCACTGTCCCGGACCATGCGACCGCTTAGAGTCGACAGTGGACATCAGCAGAGAACAGTGCACCTCAGCAGCAGAAAGAAGTGCCCATCAGCAGAGAGAGAGGAGCCAGAGTGTCCTCCGCACAGCACGCCTCCGGCCGGACGGCCGAATCGGCCGAAGAGCGAAAGAAGGCCGGACCGGATGCCTTGCTCAACAGCCCCTCCATGGGTTCGTTCATCCGCGCCCAGCGTCAGCTCTCTGCCATGTCGTTGCGTCAGCTCGCGGCACTGAGCAATGTCTCGAACGCTTATCTCAGTCAGATCGAGCGTGGATTGCATCAGCCGTCGCTGAAGGTCGTGCGGTCGATCGCGGAAGCGCTCAACATCTCCACGGAATATCTCCTGAGCCAGTCGGGTGTCCTGGAGAAGCCCGATCCCGCAGAGCAGACCAACGCAGAGACCGCCATCCTGGCTGACCCTGTCCTCACAGAGGAGGAGAAGGACGTGGTGCTCGGTGTCTATAGGAGCCTGCGTCAGCGGCACGCCAGTTGATTCGTGCGGCCGGCGGGCGATTCCTCGGTTTGACCGGGGCCGCGAGCGCGCGTACATTGGGTCCTCGGTGTTCTGCGGTCATGCCGTCGCGTGATCCGGGCACATCCCACAGACCGAGCCGGTTCGATTGCTGTCCTGCGAGACGAGTGGCTCAACCGACGAAGACAGAGAGTAGGTCAGGCGTGTACGCGATCGTGCGTAGTGGCGGCCGCCAGCACAAGGTTGCCGTGGGCGACGTCGTCGAGATCGACAAGGTCACCGACGAGGTCGGCTCCAATGTCAAACTGCAGCCGGTGCTGTTGGTCGACGGCGAAACCGTCACCTCGGACTCCGACTCGCTGGGCAAGGCCACGGTCACCGCTGAGGTGCTGGCGGAGACCAAGGGTCCGAAGATCCGGATCCAGAAATACAAGAACAAGACCGGGTACAAGAAGCGTCAGGGCCATCGCCAGCGCTACACCCAGGTCAAGGTCACCGGCATCGAGGCCTGAGGAGGGACTGAGCCATGGCAACAAAGAAGGGCGCATCGTCGACCAAGAACGGTCGCGACTCGAATGCGCAGCGCCTCGGCGTGAAGCGTTTCGGCGGTCAGCTGGTCAACGCCGGCGAGATCATCGTGCGTCAGCGTGGCACCTATTTCCACCCGGGCGACGGTGTCGGCCGCGGTGGCGATGACACCCTGTTCGCGCTCCGTGAGGGCCACGTCGAGTTCGGCACCCGTCGTGGTCGTCGCGTGGTCAACATCAAGGCTCTGGAGGCCGCGGCCGCCGAGTGAGGCGTACGCCGGCTCTCTGCCCGCTCACGTCGGCCGGGCACGGGCCTGTTGCAGGAACGGTCCTGCACCCAGTTCAACCGCTCAGGGCGGCTCCCACTGAGGGAGTCGCCCTTTGCCTTTCTCATAGGATGTTGCGTCATGGCCATACCTTCCTTTGTCGATCAGGTCACCCTGGAGGTTGCCGGCGGCAACGGCGGTCACGGGTGCGTCTCGGTGCATCGGGAGAAGTTCAAGCCGCTCGGCGGTCCCGACGGCGGCAATGGGGGTGACGGCGGCTCGGTGGTCCTCCGGGTTGATCCCAACCTCACGACGCTCGTCGAATATCACCGCCAGTCGAAGCGCCGGGCCACGAACGGTCAGCCGGGGCGCGGTGACAACCAGAACGGTGCAAACGGTGAGCACATCGTCCTGCGCGTCCCTGACGGCACGGTCGTGACCGATGCCGAGACGCACGAGGTCCTGGCGGATCTGACCGGCGCGGATTCCGAGCTGGTCGTCGCGGCCGGCGGCAAGGGCGGTTTGGGCAACGCCGCGCTCGCGACCGCAGCCCGCAAGGCGCCCGGCTTCGCGCTGCTGGGCGAGGAAGGCGAGAGCCGCCGGATCAGTCTGGAGCTCAAGGTCGTCGCCGACGTCGGCCTCGTCGGGTTTCCCAGTGCCGGCAAGTCCTCGCTCGTCGCCGCGATCTCGCGGGCCAGGCCCAAGATCGCGGACTATCCGTTCACCACGCTGGTGCCGAACCTCGGGGTGGTCGTGGCGGGCGACACGACGTTCACGGTTGCCGACGTGCCCGGCCTGATCGAGGGTGCCTCCGAGGGCCGAGGTCTGGGCCTCGACTTCCTGCGTCACATCGAGCGTTGCGCGGCACTGGTCCACGTCCTCGACACAGCGACGTTCGAGCCGGGTCGTGATCCCGTGTCCGATCTCGAGATCATCGAGGGCGAACTGGCCGCGCACGGCGGACTGGAGGACCGGCCCCGCCTCATCGCGCTCAACAAGGCCGATGTGCCGGACGGGGCCGAGCTGGCCGAGATGGTCCGGCCGGATCTCGAAGCGCGCGGCTGGCCGGTGTTCACGATCTCGACCAAGACCGGCGAAGGCCTCAAAGGGCTGACCTATGCGATGGCCGCGCTTGTGCGCGAGCGCCGCGCCGCGCTGCCGCCGCCCGAGCCGCCGCGCATTGTGATCCGACCCAAGCCGGTCGACGGTGGCCAGGAGTTCACGATCAAGCGCATCGGCGACGGCGAGGGTGGCCACATGTGGCGTGTGCGTGGCACCAAACCCGAGCGCTGGGTGCGCCAGACGGACTTCGGCAACCCGGAGGCCGTCGGCTATCTGGCCGACCGGCTGAACCGGCTCGGCATCGAGGACAAGCTGCTGGAGTTGGGTGCTCAGGCCGGCGACGCCGTCGCGATCGGTGGCGAGGATGCCGTGGTGTTCGACTTCGCACCCCAGATCGACACCGGTGCGGAGATCCTGACCCGCCGCGGGGAGGACATCCGCCTCACCGAGGAGCGTCCGGCGGCGGCTCGCCGGCGCGCCAAGGACGCCGAATATCATGCGGCTCGCGCCGAGGAGGAGCAGGCCGAGACCCAGGGGATGCGGCGGCAGTACGCCGACCCACGCCGCAAGGGCCCGGGCGCGGCGCCACAGAAGCCTGGTCGCAACGACGGCCCGGACGGAGAGGCCCGATGACCAATGGGCGGGCCGAGCGGACCTTCGGTGAGGCGAAGCGGATTGTGGTCAAAATCGGCTCGTCGTCGCTGACCGCGGAAGCCGACGGGCGCCTCGACCCAGACCGGGTGCAGGCACTGGTCGACACCCTGGCGGCCGCCCGCAGCGTCGGCCGCGAAGTCGTCCTGGTCTCGTCCGGTGCGATCGCGGCCGGTCTGGAGCCGTTGGGACTCACTCGGCGACCCAACGACCTGCCCACTCAGCAGGCGGCCGCGTCGGTGGGTCAAGGGCTCCTGGTCGCGCATTACACCCGGCGATTCCACGAATACGGGTGGCCGGTCGGCCAGGTCCTGCTCACTGTCGATGACGTGACCCGCCAGCAGCACTATCGCAACGCCCACGCGACGTTTCAGAAGCTCCTGCACCTGGGTGTGATCCCCATCGTCAACGAGAACGACACCGTCGCGACCCACGAGATCCGGTTCGGCGACAACGACCGCCTCGCAGCGCTCGTCGCGCAGTTGGTGCATGCCGACGCGTTGTTCCTGTTCAGCGACGTGGATGCGTTGTACACGGACCACCCCTCCAAACCCAACGCCCGCCGGATCGACGTTGTCGAGTCGCCCGACGCCCTCAACGGGGTCGACACGAGCCGGACCGGCTCGCGGGTGGGCACGGGTGGCATGACCACCAAGATCCAGGCGGCTGGAATCGCCACGTCAGCGGGCATCCCGGTCCTCATCACCGCGGCCCACAACGCGGCCGCGGCGCTGGCCGGCGAGGACGTCGGCACCCGCTTTACCGCCACCGGCAAGCGCCGGCCCACCCGGCAGCTGTGGCTGCAGCACGCCTCCTATGCGGCTGGCCAGGTCCACCTCGACGCAGGCGCCGTGCGCGCTGTCGTCGAGCGCAACGCCTCCCTGCTCCCGGTCGGCATCACCGAGGTCACCGGGGACTTCGAAGCGGGCGAGCCGGTCAACATCATCGCCCCCGACGGCACCGTCGTCGCACGGGGACTGGTCAACTTCACCTCGCACGAACTCCGCCTGGTCCGCGGTCGGTCCATCGCCGAGGTGGGGGAGAAGTTCGGGCCCGAGTGGGAACGGGTGGCGGTTCACCGCGATGTCATGGTCAACCTGGTGGGTGCCACTCAGGTGTCCTGACAGGCAAAGGAACCGCCGTCAGACCGTTCAGCCCTCCGGCGTGCTCAACAGCGACCGCACCGCCCGCAACCCCACGGACAACCGGGCGATGTCGGGATCGCCGTCACAGACCGCGGCGAGCGTACGCCGGGTCTCCGCCTGTCCGTTCGCACTGGCCCGCCACGCCTCGACAACCTCGTCGGAGTCCTCCGACTCGGGCGCCGCCCTCAGCGCCTGCGCTGTCAGGTCGGCCCGGGCCTGGAGCAGGTCGTCCCGCAGTGCTGCGCGCGCGAGCGCGTCCCACCGGTCCTGCCGCGGCAGGGCGGCGACCTGATCCTGGAGCATGTCCAGGCCCAGGTCCTGGGAGAGCATCGCGGTGACACGCGTGACCAGGCCGACCGGCCGGCCCTGCTGGTGTGCGGTCTGCACGATCGGCAACGCCTGCGGCAGGAACGGTGACTCGGCCGCGACGCGCGCGAGTTCCTCCGGGACGCCCGCTTCGGCGTACTCCGCCATCCGCTCGCCCAGTTCCTCCTGCGCCTTCGCGCCCAGCCATTCGCTCAGGTGACCCTTGATCTCCTGGACATCGTCCACGAACTCGTCGATCGTGGCCTGGACGTCGAGCGGAGACTCGCGATGCCGCAGCAACCACCGGGTGGTGCGTTCGACCAGGTTGCGCAGATCGAGGCGGATCCGGGTCTGGACCGACGCGTCGATCGCGTTGTCCAGCGCGGCGGACTGGTCCTCGTGCACGCCGACCCGGAAGATCGAGCGGGCCGCCAGCTGGGCCCGGACTACTTCGGCGATCTTCGCCCCGGTCTCCGTGCACAGTCGCATGCCGGTCGTCGCGCCACTGGAGTTGACGAAGCGGTTCACCGCGACCGTGGTGATGATCTCGCGGTGGAGCCGGTGGTGGCGCATCTGATCGGCGAACCGCTCACGCAGGGGCTCCGGGAAGTACTGGATCAACCGGTCCTCGAGATACGGATCATCGGGCAGATCCGAGGCGAGGAGCTCCTGCTCGAGCCAGATCTTGGTGTACGACAACAGAGTCGCGAGCTCCGGCGCCGTCAGTCCCTGCCCGTGCTCCATCCGGTGGGCCATGTCGTCGGTCGACGGCAGTTCCTCCAGCTCCCGGTCGAGCAGCCCCAGGGAGGTCAGCGTCTGCATCCAGCGCTCATAGGACCCTGCCATCGCGGTGGCTTGGTCGACCGCACTGGCCATCGCGAGGTTTTGGTCATAGTTGTGCGCGAGCACGTGTTCGGCGACCAGATCGGTCATCGACCCCAGCAGTTCGTTGCGCTCCTCGATGCTCATCCGTCCCGAGCGCACCTCGTCGGCAAGCAGGATCTTGATGTTGACCTCGTGGTCGGAGGTGTCCACGCCCGCGGAATTGTCGATGAAATCGGTGTTGATGCGGCCGCCGGCCCGGGCGTACTCAATCCGCCCGCGCTGCGTGAAGCCGAGGTTCCCGCCCTCACCGACCGCCTTGCACCGCAGCTCGGCGCCGGTGACGCGGAGCGAGTCGTTCGTCTTGTCGCCGACTTCGGGATTGGTCTCGTCCGAGGCCCGCACATAGGTGCCGATGCCGCCGTTCCAGAGCAGGTCGACCGGGGCCCGCAGGATCGCGCTGATCAACTCGGTCGGGGACAGCTCGGTCGTCTCCCCGTCGAGGCCCAACACCTCGCGGACCTCATCGGTGATGGCGATCGACTTGGCGGTGCGCGGATGGACGCCACCGCCTGCGGAGATCAGCGAGGTGTCATAGCCACCCCAGCCCTCACCCGCGTCGAACAGGCGCTTGCGTTCGTTCCATGTGGCCTCGGGGTCCGGGTCGGGATCCAGGAAGACGTGCTGGTGGTTGAACGCGGCGACCAGCTTGAGGTGGCGGCTGAGCAGCATGCCGTTGCCGAACACGTCGCCGGACATGTCACCGACGCCGACACACGTGAACTCCTCGTTCTGGGTGTCGATGCCCATCTCGCGGAAGTGGCGCTGCACTGATACCCAGGCGCCCCGGGCGGTGATGCCCATGCCCTTGTGGTCATAGCCTGCCGACCCGCCGGAGGCGAACGCGTCCCCGAGCCAGAAGCCGCGCTTGACCGCGATCTCGTTGGCGGTGTCGGAGAACGTCGCGGTGCCCTTGTCGGCCGCGACCACCAGATAGGGGTCGTCGTCGTCATAGCGCAGCACGCCCTCGGGCGGCACGACCTCTCCCTCGACCAGGTTGTCGGTGACGTCCAGGAGCGCATTGATGAACACCCGGTAGCAAGCCTTGCCGGCTTCCTGCCAGGCGCGCCGGTCGTGGCTCGGGTCGGGCAGCTTCTTGGGACAGAACCCGCCCTTCGCCCCGACGGGCACGATCACGGCGTTCTTGACCATCTGGGCCTTCACCAGGCCGAGCACTTCGGTGCGGAAGTCGTCGCGCCGGTCGGACCAGCGCAGGCCGCCGCGGGCCACCTCGCCGAATCGGAGATGGACGCCCTCGAGGATGGGTGAGCAGACGAAAATCTCGTACGCAGGTCGCGGCTCGGGGATCCAGGAGAGCTCCTGCGGCAGGATCTTGCAGGCCAGCGCGATGTGGTCCCGGAAGGCGTTCGTGCGCACAGTGGCGTTGATCACCGAGAGGAACGCCCGGATGATGCGATCGTGTTCGAGGCTCGCGACCTCGTCCAGCGCACTGATGATCGCGGCGTTGTGCTCCTCGAGCAGGAGGGCACGCGCGTCGGCTTCGACGCCGTCCATCGCATCGGGGTCGAACTTGGCGCGGAACAGCCGCATCAGCCGACCGGTGACCTCGACCTCCTCCAGCAGTGCCTTGGCGATCGATTCCTGGGACCAGGACACGCCCACCTGCTTGAGATAGCGGGCGATGAGGCGCAGCCAGGACACTTCCTGCCACGTGAGCCCGGCCGCGGTGACCAGACCGTTCAGCCGGTCCGCCTCCGCCCGGCCGGTGAAGGAGGCACGGAACGCATCGTTGAAGCGCTCCCGGGCGGCGGGAGTCCAGTCGGGCAGCCGGTCGCGGCCACCCCGGATGTGCAGCCCGAAGTCATAGATCGCGGTGTGGCCCAGGCCGGGCAGGTCGAACTCATAGGGTCGCTCGTCGATCACATCCACGCCGAGCAGGCTGAGGTGGGGGAGGACCTCCGAGAGGGACATCGTCGCGTTCTTGCGGAACACCTTGAGCCGCAGATCCGCTTGGTCGTGGTCGACGTCAGGGACGAACATGACCATCCGCATGTCGGAGTCGTTCTTGAGCGCGCGCAGTTCCGCAAGGTCGAGCACGGTCTGGCGGGCGGTGAAATCCTCCTTGTAGCCCTCCGACAGACCGGCGGCCAACGGCAGCAGCTCGGCCTGTTCGGGATGGCCCTGGGCCTGGCCGGCCAAGCGATCCTCCCAGCTGCGGGCGGCCTCGGCGAGCTCGGCCTCCAGCGCGGGCACGTCGACATCGGACGGCGAGTCGGGCCCGAGGCGCACCACGAAGTGCAGGCGCGCCAGCAATGATTCCGTCGAGCGCGCGGAGAAGGCGAGGGACTCACCGCCCAACCGGTCGAGCAGGATGCGTTCGATAGCCGTCCGCACCCTGGTGACATAGCGGTCGCGGGGGAGGAAGACGAGGCAGGACACATAGCGGCCATAGAAGTCGCGGCGCAGGAACAGCCGCACCTGGCGGCGCTCGCGCAGTCGCGAGATCGATTCGATGAGCGGGGCGAGGTGCTCGCTGCGGGTCTGGAAGAGCTCATCGCGTGGATAGCTCTCCAGCGTCGCCTGGATCGCCTTGGCGCCGTGCGAGTCGGGCGAATAGCCGGAATGCTCGAGGATCTCGCGGGCCTTGTCGGCGAGGCCTGGGATGGAGTTGACGGAGTCGGTGTACGCCGTCGCCGCAAACAGCCCCAGGAACCGGCGCTCCCCGATGACTTCGCCGTCCTCGTCGAACAACCGGACCCCCACATAGTCCAGATCGACCGGACGGTGGACCCGGGACCGCGTGCTGTCCTTGGTCACCATGACCAGCGACGGCTTCTTGTCCGTGGGCGGCAGCGCCTGGAACGCGTCGGGTGCTTCCTCGTCACCGCGCAGCAGGCCGAGTCCGGTGCCGGGCACCGGCTGGAACCGCGCGTCCTCGTCCTCTCCCAGCCGGTATTCCCGATAGCCCAGGAAGGTGAAGTGCTCGTCGCCCAGCCACTCCAGCAGCTCCATGGCCGAACGGACCTGACTGAACGAATAGGGCACCGGCCGTTCCTGCAGCAGCCGGATCGTCTCCTGGAGCCGCTCCCGCATGGGTCCCCAGTCGTCCACGCACGTCGTGACGAGACCGAGCGCCTCGCGCAGGCCGCGCTCCAGCTCCGCGTACGCCTCGTCCTCGGCGCCGAGCGGCGGGGTCGCATCGACGTGGATCCAGGACTCGCCCTGGACGTCCGGATCTCCCGCGCGGTCGGTGTGGACGACCTCCAGCAAGCTGCCCTCGGCGTCGCGCCGGACCAAGAACTGGGGATGGACCACCTGCCGGAGCTGCCAGCCCTGCCGCAGGACCTCCATCGTCACCGTGTCGACGAGGAACGGCAGGTCCTGGTGGACGACCTGGATGACTGCGGACGGGTTCTCCCACCCGTCGTCCTCGAGCGTCGGCCACCAGACCCGCACGTTGGTCGTGCCCGTGGGCCGGTGCCGGGCCAGCTCGAGATGTGCCACGACCCCGCCGAGCAGTTCGTCGGCGTCGAGCTCGATCACCTCGCGGGCGTCGACGTGCAGGAAATAGTGGTTGAGGAACTCCCGTGCTTGGTCGGCGTCGGCACCCCATTGCTCGGCGACCTCGCCGGCACGGTCCGACACCTCGGCCAGCAACTCTGTCTTGGCGGTCTCTTCCGCGGTCTCCGTCGGCGACACGAGCTCTCCCTGGGTCGGTTGTTGGGCACCCACCACGCGTGGCGTGAAGATCAGCCTAGCCACCGGTCCGCCGCGCGTCCGGTCCCCCTTCGGTCGCGATCCGGCGCCGGGGAAACAGGTGCCGAATTGTGATGCAAACCTCGCTGCTCGGGCCCGTCCCCTGAAGGTAGTGTGCCGCCATCCGTTTCAACACATCGAGGTGACTGTGAACACACTTCATCGCAAGGTCCTCGCAGGCGCAGCGGCATTGGCCATGTCGCTCAGCCTGGCGGCCTGTGCAGAGAGCCAGCGCGACGGCACCGGCGACGCCGGCGGTCAGGGCGGGACCGACCAGGACACGTTCATCTTTGCCGGTTCCTCCGACCCGGTCATGCTCGACCCGGCGATGGCCAGCGACGGCGAGAGCTTCCGCATCGCGCGCCAGATCTTCGAGGGGCTGGTGTCGGTGAAGCCCGGCACCACCGAGCCAGAGGCGCTTCTCGCTACCGCGTGGGAGAGCTCCGAGGACGGCAAGGAACACTCCTTCACCCTGAAGTCCGGGGTCAAGTTCCACGACGGCACCGATTTCAACGCTGAGGCGGTGTGCGCCAACTTCGAGCGTTGGGCCGACTGGAAGGGCCTGAACCAGAACGAGAACATCACCTACTACTACGGCAAGCTCTTCCAGGGTTATCGCAACCCCGAGAACGGCGGCACCCCCGGCATCTATGAGGGCTGTGAGGCGAAGTCGCCCACGGAGGTCACGGTCACGCTGAACCAGCCGTTCGCGGCATTCGTCGATGCCATGACCCTCCCCGCGTTCTCAATGCAGTCGCCGACGGCGATGGAGGAATACAACGCCGACGACACACAGGGCACCGAGACCGATCCGCGCTTCTCGGAATACGCGACCGCGCACCCGACCGGCACCGGTCCGTTCAAGTTCGAGAAGTGGGATCGCGGCCAGCAGGTCGTCCTGGTCCGCAACGACGACTATCACGGCGAGAAGGCCAAGATCAGCCGAGCGATCGTCCGGATCATCTCGGACGCCAAGGCCCGCACGCAGGAGCTCCAGGCCGGCAACATCGACGGCTATGACCTCGTCGCGCCGGCCGATGTGCAGGCGCTGAAGGACAAGGGTTTCCAGGTGCTGAACCGCCCGGCCTTCAACGTCCTCTATCTGGGCATCAACCAGAACGTGAACCCGGCACTGCAGGACGTGCGGGTCCGCCAGGCGCTCAACTATGCGATCGACAAGGACGCGGTCATCAAGCAGTCGCTGCCCGAGGGCAGCGTGCCGGCGATCGAGTTCATGCCCGACATGGTCAACGGCTATGCCGCGGACGTCGAGGCCTACTCCTATGACCCGGAGAAGGCGAAGGCGCTGCTCAAGGAAGCCGGTCAGGAGAACCTCACGCTGAAGTTCGCCTATCCGACCGGGGTCTCGCGGCCCTACATGCCGACCCCGGAGGACACCTTCGTCGCCATCAAGTCCCAGTTCGAGGCGGTCGGAATCACGGTCGAGCCGGTGACGGCCAAGTGGACCCCCGACTACATCGACATGGTCCAGGGGCCCGACGGCATCGACAAGCGTGACGTGCACATGCTCGGCTGGACCGGCGACTACAACGATCCGGACAACTTCGTCGGCGTCTTCTTCGGCAAGAAGGCCACGGAGTGGGGCTTCGACAATCCGGAGCTGTTCGCTGACCTCCAGCGTGCCCGTGGGCTGACCACCAAGGAGGAGCAGGAAGCCGCCTATCAGGACATCAACCGCAAGATCGCGCAGTTCGCGCCCGGCGTGCCGATCGCGCACCCGGCTCCGTCCCTCGCCTTCGGCGAAGGGGTGCAGGGCTATGACCCGAGCCCCGTCCAGGACGAGGTCTGGAACACCGTCACCGTCACCCGGTGACACCTGCGGACGGCCCGGGCGGTGGCTCCATGTCGCCGCTCGGGCCGATCCGTGCCCGGCACCGTTAACGCCCTAGGAATCCCATGTTCCGGTTCGTTGTGCGCAGGCTCCTGCTGCTCCTGCCCGTGCTGTTCGGGTTGAGCGTGCTCCTGTTCATCTGGCTCCGTGCCCTCCCCGGAGACCCCGCGCGCGCATTGCTGGGGGACAAGGGCACGCCGGCGGCCGTGGAACGCCTCAACGAGCAGTACGGCTTCAACGAGCCGCTCGTGGTCCAGTACTTCAGCTATGTCGGACAACTCCTTCAGGGCAACTTCGGCGCCTCGCCGCGGACCGGCGAGCCGGTGCTCGACACGTTCCTCCTGCGGTTCCCCGCCACCATCGAGCTGGCCCTCGCAGCGTTGCTGTTCGCGATCGTGGTCGGCATCCCGCTGGGCTATTTCGCGGCGAAGCGGGCCGGGGGATTTCTGGATCTGACCGCCGTCGGCAGTTCCCTTCTCGGCGTGGTCATCCCCGTCTTCGTGTTGGCGTACCTGTTGAAAATCGTGTTCGCGATCGGACTGCCGGGGCTGGAGTTCCTCGCGATCCTGCCCTCCTCCGGCCGCCAGGACGTACGCCTGGACGCGACCCACATCACCAACCTCTATGTCCTCGACGGACTCCTCACCCGCGAGTGGGATGCCGCCTGGGACGCCTTCAAGCATCTGATCCTGCCCGGGCTGGCCCTGGGCTCCATCCCGCTCGCGGCGATCACGCGCATGACCCGGGCCTCGGTGCTGGAGGTGCTCGGTGAGGACTATGTGCGCACCGCGACCGCCAAGGGCCTGGCCCAAGCACTGATCACCCGGCGCCATGTGCTCAAGAACGCGATGCTGCCGGTGGTCACCATGATCGGTTTGCTGACCGGGCAACTGCTCTCCGGCGCGGTCCTCACCGAATCGGTGTTCGCCTTCAACGGGATCGGGTCTTATCTGTTCGAGGCGATCTCCACCCTGGACTACGCCGTCCTGCAGGGCTTCATCATCTTCATCGCCGTCGTCTATGCCGTGGTGAACCTGATCGTCGACCTGCTCTATGGCGTTTTCGACCCGAGGATGCGTGTGCAGTGACGATCCAGCCACCCATCGACGAGACCCAGGCCGAAGCCAACGCGCCCCGCCCGCAGGCTCTCACCGACGCCATGGGCGACCGCACGGACGGCAACGAAACCGGCACCAGCCTCTGGGTCGGCGCCTTCCATCGCCTCCGTCGCAACCCGGCCGCCATCGTCGGCGCGATCATCGTCGTGGCGTTCATCCTGGTGGCACTCTTCGCGCCTTTCCTCGCGCCCTACCGGCCCGGGACGACCGAGTGGGCGAACCAGGTGACCCCGTCACGGCTGCCCGACTTCAGCGCCGAACACCCCCTCGGCCTCGACCCGTTCGGCTCCGACCTGCTCACCCAGCTGATCTATGGCGCCCGCCAATCCCTCATCATCGGTGTGGTCTCCACGCTGCTCGGCCTGCTCGGCGGGGCGGTGCTGGGGCTGCTCGCCGGGGCGTTCGGGGGATGGGTCGACACCCTCGTGATGCGCATCGTCGACATCCTGCTGTCGATCCCGGCCCTGTTGCTGGCGGTCAGCGTGGCCGCGATCATGGGCCGGCGCCCCGAGGCGCTCATGGTGGCAATCGCCGCCGCCCAGGTGCCGGTGTTCGCTCGACTGCTCCGCGGTTCGATGCTCAAGCAGCGCAAGCAGGACTATGTCCTCGCGGCAACCTCACTCGGGTTGCGCCGCCGCACGATCGTCCTCAGCCACGTGTTGCCCAACTCGCTCGGCCCCGTGATCGTGCAGGCGACGCTCATCCTGGCGACGGCCATCATCGAGGTCGCGGCCCTGTCCTATCTGGGCATGGGCGCACCCGACCCGACGGTCGCCGAGTGGGGCCGCATGTTGGTGAAGGCCCAGGAACGCCTCGAGTCCTATCCTCACCTCACGCTGCTGCCCGGTCTGTGCATCGCGGTGACAGCGCTCGGTTTCACCCTGCTCGGCGAAGCCCTGCGCGAGGCCCTCGACCCGAAGACGAGGAAGTGACATGACCGCTGTGACACCCGGCGCGGCCTCCGGCGCCAAGGACTCCCTGGATGTCCTGTTGTCCGTCCGGGAACTCGAGGTCGTGTTCGGCGGCAGGAAGCAGGAGGGCTTCCGGGCTGTCGACGGCGTCAACTTCGATGTCCGATCGGGCGAGATCATCGGGATCGTCGGCGAATCCGGCTCCGGCAAGTCCGTGACCTCCATGGCGGTGATGGGCCTGTTGCCCGCCCGCGGCGTCCGGGTCAGTGGGCAGGTTTTGTATCAGGGGAAGGACCTCCTCAGCCTGTCCAAGCGGGAACTGGCCCGTTATCGAGGGTCCGAGCTCGCGATGGTGTTCCAGGACCCGATGTCCTCGCTCAACCCCGTCGTCACTGTCGGCACCCAGGTGACCGAGGTGCTGCACGCCCACCGATCGATGTCGCGAGCTGCGGCCAAGTCGGAGGCCATCGACCTCCTGAGGCGCTGTGGCATCCCGGATCCGGTTCGGCGGTTCGGTGAATACCCCCATCAGCTCTCCGGCGGCATGCGCCAGCGGGCGCTCATCGCGACCGCACTGGCCTGTCGGCCCAAGCTGTTGATCTGCGACGAGCCCACCACGGCTCTCGACGTGACCATCCAGGCGCAGGTCCTCGAGCTTCTCGCGGAACTCGTCACCGACCTGGGCACCGCGATGATCATGATCACCCACGACCTCGGCGTCGTGGCGGGTCTCTGCGACCGTGTGAACGTGATGTACGCGGGCCGCATCGTCGAACAGGCCGGTCGACGAGAGCTGTTCGGGAACCCGATGCACCGTTACACCGAGGGGTTGCTCAACTCGATCCCGCGGTTGGACGCCGACCGCGGGGCCACCCTCACGCCCATCCCGGGAACGCCCCGGGACACCGTGAGTTGGGCGAAGGCATGCGCCTTCGCCCCGCGCTGCGTCCACGCGACCGACGCCTGCGTGCGCGGCGATCTCGCGCTGGCCGAACTCGCACCCGACCATCTGGTGCGGTGCGTCCATCCGGCTGGACAGGAGGCGCGCGCATGACCGACCACACGACAGAACCGGCGCCCGCGAGCGGCATGACCGCGGCTGCGCCCGACGCCATGATCCGCGTCACCGACCTGAAGGTGCACTATCCGATCCGCAAGGGCCTGTTCTTCGACCGCACCGTCGGCCACGTCAAGGCCGTCGACGGAGTCGACCTCACCGTCCCGCGCGGTGCGACCTATGGGTTGGTCGGAGAGTCGGGCTGCGGCAAGTCCACGCTGGGCCGTGCGCTGCTGCGTCTGGAGGAGACGGCCGGCGGCACGATCGAGTTCGACGGCCGGGACATCACCGGCCTGAAGGGCGAACAGCTGCGCACGATGCGCCGGCGCATGCAGATGGTTTTCCAGGACCCGATGGCGAGCCTCGATCCGCGCCAGTCGATCCAGTCGCTGCTGATCGAGCCGCTGACCGTCCACGGGCTTTCCGAGGTCGACCGGGATGAGTTCGGCAAGAACTCGGCGAAGTCCTATCTCGCCAAGGCCGTCAGCATGCTGGAGATGGTGGGACTGCCGCGGTCGGTGCTGGAGAAATATCCCCACGAGTTCTCCGGTGGCCAGCGGCAGCGGATCGGAATCGCCCGTGCGGTGATTCTCAATCCCGATCTCGTCATCGCCGACGAACCGGTCTCCGCACTCGACGTGTCCGTGCAGGCGCAGGTCCTCAACCTGCTCGAGCGGCTGCAGGACGCCTTCGGTCTGACCTATGTCGTGGTTGCCCATGACCTCGCCGTCGTCCGGCACATCTCCGACACCATTGGGGTGATGTATCTCGGGACCCTCGTCGAAGAAGCCTCCTCCGACGATCTGTATGCGGATCCGCTGCATCCCTACACGATTGCGCTGCTGTCCGCGATCCCCGTGCCCGATCCCGAGGTTGAGGACAGTCGCGAGCGAATCCTGCTGTCGGGTGACCTCCCCAGCCCGGCGAACCCGCCGACCGGGTGCCGGTTCCACACACGGTGTCCGTGGAAACCCGATGCCCGGTGCGAGACCGAGGTCCCGCCCTTGCGCGAGATCAGACCCGGCCACAAGGTCGCCTGTCATTTCGCCGAATCGATCCACTCGGGCCGCGTGCGGCCCGATGAGGACGCCGTGATCGAACCCCGGATCGAGATCGACAGGCTCGACTGACCGCGCGCCCGGCGGAGCCCGGCTCAGCCGATCGCCTGGGCGAGTCGATCCACGGTCGGGCGGCTGTGCCACAGCGCGTGGTGCGCGCCACCGACCGTCTGGACCTGCACGCGGACACCGAGCCCCAACAGGGCGGCGGACAGCCGGCGCAGGTCCTTCTTCGACACGAGCCGGCTGGCACTGCCGTGGATAAGCGTGATCGCCAGTCCGGGGGCGGACCGGGCGAGGGCGGTCACCTGTTCGGCGAGCCGGCCGCGGGACAATGCCCACAGCAGGTGCAGTGGTTCCGGGATCCGGCGTCGGTCGCCCCAGGACGCAAGAGAGGGCGTGGGGATCTCGGCGAGGCCGTGGTTCTCCCGCAGGTGCTTGGCGGAGAACAGGCCTTCCCAGCTGTTGCGGGCGAACAGCACGGAGGGATGGCGGGGGGTGATGGCGACCGGTTCGACGAGCGTGAGGTGGCACACCGGGACGCCCTCGCGGGCGAACCAGTGGGCCATGGCCGTAGCGGTCGAGCATCCCATCGAATAGCCGAGCACACTCACCGGTGACCCGGTGTCGAGATCGGCGACAGCGGCGACGGCTTGCCCCATGGACCGACCCACGCCCGCGAAGTGACCTTTGCGAAGTTCCTCGCGAGCCGTGCGATCGAGCTTGGTGCCCTTGGTCCAACCGGGCGTCTCGACGATGGCGATGCGGCGATGCTGGAGCGCGGCCAAGCGCTGATAGCGATCGGTCTCGAACGGGTCGAGGCGGGAGAAGGCGCCGAGGGTGGACACCAGTGTGGGGCGCTCGGCGCCCCCGTCGATCATGGTGACACCCGGGTGTCCCGGCACCGCCGTGTGCTGCGGAATCGGTCTGCTCACGAGGATCCCTCCTGCTTCCTGCCAGCGTACTCACGCCGCACGCCCGGCCGGCCGAGACAGGGGAGCGTTCCGGGTATCCTCTCCCACATGCTCTTCGCCGATCAGGGCCCGCTGGCCCGCACCGCCGCCCGAACCCTCGCGACCGCTTCGCGGGAGGCCAAGGACGCCGCATTGCACGCGATGGCCGACGCCCTGGATGCGGCCCGTGAGCCGGTCCTGGCGGCTAACGGAGAGGACATCCGCCGCGCCGAGGAGGCCGGGACCTCGGCGGCGCTGGTGGACCGGCTGCGCCTCACCGATGCCCGTCTCGATGGCATGGTCGACGGATTGCGCCAGCTCGCTGCCCTGCCCGATCCGGTGGGTGACGTCGTGCGTGGGTGGACGAATGCGAATGGGGTGGAGGTACGCCAGGTTCGGGTGCCCCTCGGCGTGGTCGCCATCATCTATGAGGCGCGCCCCAACGTGACCGCGGACGCGGCAGGCATCGGCCTCAAGTCGGGCAACGCGGTGTTGTTGCGCGGATCGTCTTCGGCGGCCACCTCCAACGCCGCCATCGTCGAGGCACTGCGCGCCGGCCTCGAACAGGCGGGTCTGCCGGCTGATTCGGTGCAACTCGTCGAGGGGGGTCGGGAGGTGACCGCCGAGTTGATGGCCGCCCGCGGGGTCGTGGACGTGCTGATTCCGCGCGGGGGCGCAGGGCTGATCAACGCGGTCGTCGAGGGCGCCAAGGTGCCGGTGATCGAGACCGGCACCGGCAACTGTCACCTGTTCGTCGATGCCACGGCCGATCTGGAGATGGCGCTCAAGATCCTCATCAACGCCAAGGTGCAGCGGCCGTCCGTGTGCAACGCGGCGGAGACGCTGCTGGTGCACCGCGACATCGCCGAGGACTTCGTGCCGAAGGCCTTGGCCGCGATGGCCGAACACGGGGTGACCGTCCATGCCGAGGAGAAGTTTGCCGCGCTCGCGGGTGAGGGCGTCGTCGCCGCCGAGGCGGGCGACTTCGATGAGGAATGGCTGTCGCTCGACCTGTCGGCGAAGATCGTCGACGGCCTCGACGAAGCGCTCGAGCATGTGCACATCCACACGTCCGGCCATTCCGAGACGATCGTCACGCAGAGTCTCGAGTCGTCGCGCCGGTGGACCGGGGAGGTTGACGCCGCGGCCGTGCTGGTCAACGCATCGAGCCGGTTCGTCGACGGTGAGCAGTTCGGGTTCGGCGCCGAGATCGGCATCTCCACCCAGAAGCTCCACGCGCGGGGCCCGATGGCGCTGCCGGAGATGACCTCGACCAAATATGTGGTCGTCGGACAGGGGCAAACCAGGGACTGATGCCCGGTCTGCGCCGACGACGCGCGATCTTGCCCATCAAGCGCCCACACGGGGACAAAGCCGGTGGAGCATGGGTATTCTTCGGCCCATGCTGATTCCCCTCGAAGGTCTCAACCACCTCCCGGTGCCCGCGCCGTTCTTCGGTCTGATCGCCTTGGTCATCGCCCTCATCGGGCTCGCCTGGGTGCTGGCCATCGGAGCCTCGCGCCCGCACTCCTGATCATCCGCCGCATCCCTGACTGACCCGCCTGTGTCCGACACACCCGGTCTGCGCCGCCCACCGAACGCCAACGGCCGCTATCGCCTTGGCGTCATGGGTGGCACCTTCGATCCCATCCACCACGGTCACCTCGTCGCCGCCAGTGAGGTCGGCGCCCGGTTCGGGCTGGACGAAGTGGTCTTCGTGCCCACGGGCATCCCGTGGCAGAAAAAGGGCCGCAAGGTGTCCTCCGCGGAGGACCGCTATCTGATGACCGTTATCGCCACCGCGTCCAATCCGCACTTCACGGTGAGCCGGGTGGACATCGAGCGACCGGGGGAGACCTACACGGTCGACACCCTCAAGGACCTCCGTCAGGTGCGCGGCGACCAGGTCGACCTGTTCTTCATCACCGGTGCGGATGCGCTGGCCCAGATTCTGACCTGGCGGGGTGCCGACGAGTTGTTCGACCTGGCCCACTTCGTCGGGGTCTCCCGGCCGGGGGTGGAGCTGGCTTCCCCAGCAGTGCAGCACCTGCCGGAGGACAAGATCACGTTGATGGAGGTCCCGGCGATGGCGATCTCGTCCACCGAATGCCGGACACGGGTGGGCGAGGGCTTGCCGATTTGGTACTTGGTGCCCGACGGAATCGTGCAATACATCAACAAGCGGGGCCTCTATGTGCCGGACGAACCGGTGGCCGAGGATCCCGGAAAGGACGCATGAGCGCCACCGAACTCGCCCTCGCCATGACGCAGGCGGCTGCGGAGGCCGCTGCCGACAAACTCGGCACCGACCTCATGGCTTTCGACGTCACCGAGCAACTCGCGATCACCGATGTGTTCCTCTTGGCGACCGCCGCCAACGACCGCCAGGTCGGTGCGGTCGTGGACGCGATCGAGGAGCGGCTGCGCGAGGACTTCGATGCGCGGCCCGTCCGCCGCGAGGGAGACCGGGAGAACCGCTGGGTGCTCCTCGACTATCTGGACCTCGTTGTGCATGTGCAACACACCGAAGAGCGTGCGTTCTATGCCCTCGAACGTTTGTGGCGGGACTGCCCGCGCGTTGAGTTGGCGGTCGAGGAGGGCCGGTGACGGCCTCCCGCATGATCATCTGGCGCCACGGACAGACCGACTGGAACTTGGATCATCGGTGGCAGGGCCAGGTGGATATCCCGCTCAACGACACCGGTCGCGCCCAGGCCCGGACGGCGGCGCCCGCCCTCGCCCGATATGGGATCACGCATCTGTTCTCCTCCGACCTGTTGCGGGCGGCGGAGACCGCGGACATCCTCGGTGAGATCATCGGCCTCCCCGTGACGCGTGACCCGCGCCTGCGTGAGATCAACGTCGGCGACTGGGCCGGCCGCACCAAAGACCAGATCGGCGCCGAGTTCACGAAGGTCCTCATCGCCGAGGAGGCGGGGCTCGACGTCGTGCGCGGTGGGGGAGAGTCCGTGCGGCAGGTGGCCGCCCGGACCGCGGAGGCGCTCACCGAGATCGGCGAGGGCGCACCGGACGGCTCCGTGGTCGCCGTGGTCATGCACGGTCTGGCGGCACGGGTGGGTGCCTTCGAGCTGATGGAACTTGCCCCGGACCAGGCGAAGGCCTTCCGAGGGCTGGAGAACTGCGCGTGGCTCGTCCTCGACAGAGGTGTCCGGCACGACGGTGTCGAGTGCTGGCGCCTGGCGGCGTACAACTCCCAGTTCTTCGACGAAGCGTGTCCGCTGCCGGATCGCTCGGGTGGATTGTGACCGGATCGTGAGTGCTGGTGGCATTTCGCGGTCTCGTCCCGGGTTAGGCTGAGGCGGTCTGGCGGACGCCGCGTGACGAAATCGTTCTCCCGCGACGGAACCGAAGAGAAGGTGCCGGACTCGTGAGGGTTATGAAGGAGAAGTCAGTGGCGCGAAAGTCCGTTCGAGTTGCCTTGGCAGGCATCGCTGCGGCTGCGATCCTGCTGCCCGCCTGCGGGCAACCCCCCACGAACGCGGAACCCGTGGCCGTTCCCGCCCCGGTGACCACGGCCCCGGAGCCTCAGCCGGAACCGCTTGACCCGGCTGCCCAGGAACCCGCCGAGGAGACCCCGGACGCCGCAGCCCAGGAGTCACAACAGCCGACGACGGCACCGTCGACGACCCGGCCTGCGACGCAGCGGCCCACCGCCACCTCGCGTCCGACGACCAGCACGCGTCCGACCACGAGCACCCGGCCCACGGCGCCCGCCACGACTCGGCCTGCCCAGCAGGCCGGCCCGGCGATCATGGCGCAGGGCAATCAGTCGGAGCGAGTGAAGGAACTCCAGGCGCGGCTCAAGCAGATCGGTTGGTTCAGCGCGAAGGTGACCGGTTACTACGGGAACACCACTCGCTCCGCCGTGGCCGGTTTCCAGGCCAAGCGCGGCCTGCCGTCCAACGGTGCCGTCGATCAGACGACCTGGGACAAGTTGGTGGGCATGACCCGCAAGCCGACTGCCGCCGAGCTCGCGGATCAGCCGGCGACGACGGCGCCCACGCGCACCAACGCGCCGGGCGGCGAGCGCAAGGCTCAGGGACTGGATTCGCGCTGCATGACCGGTCGCGTCATCTGCATCTCGAAGCGCAGCAACAAGGTCTGGTGGGTGAACGACGGCGTCGTCAAGATGACCTTGGACGCCCGCTTCGGCACCAGTGAATTCCGCACCCGCGAGGGCACGTTCAGCGTCCAGTGGAAGTCCCGCGACCACGTCTCGACGCTGTATCACACGTCCATGCCCTATGCCCTGTTCTTCAGCGGTGGCCAAGCCGTGCACTTCTCGCCCGACTTCGCCGCCCGCGGATACAACGGTGGCTCCCACGGCTGCGTGAACCTGCGCGATCGCGGCGGTGCCCAAGCGCTGTTCAACGCCGCCCGTGTGGGCGACAAGGTGGTCGTGTACTCCTGAGCGGAACGCAGCCGGCGACTCATTTGCACGGGATCGTCGGCTGCGCTATGTTTCACTGGTCGCAATCGCAGGGCACACCAGCCGGATCGAGAGCACGGGGCTATGGCGCAGTTGGTAGCGCGCTTCCATGGCATGGAAGAGGTCAGGGGTTCGAATCCCCTTAGCTCCACAATTGAAGACGTACTAGAACTCCTGACATCAGTTGATGTCGGTTCTGGTGTGAGGGCGGCGAGAGGCTCAGCGAGTCGGATTGTCGCCCTTTCGTCTTCGCTGATCTCGATGCCGTCGGTGAGCGCTTGGTTCGCGAGCCGCTTGCCTTGATCGTTCGTGCGGGCGTAGAGCGTGGCGCAGTCGACCAGCAGACTGAGGGCTGTGCTGAGTTGTTTGCGTGCTCCGGTGTGGTGGTCGTGTTCACTGGCGAGGCGGCGGTCGATGTCGGCGAGGCCGGTGCGGATGCGGTCTTGGTGGCGCTTGAGGGTGTCGAGGTCGATGGCGTCGGCGAAGTGTGCGGCTAGGAGCTTGTCGCTCTCGTTCTGGAGTCGCTGGCGGTTCTCGGTCAGCTCGGCCAGTTCCTGGGAGCGGGAGACGAGGCGCTCATCGAACGCGGCCTCGACCTGCGCGGCGAGGGCGGTGTACTCGGCCTCGGTGATCGCGATGTCTTGGTAACAGTCGGCGACGAGTTGCTCGGCGACACCGATCGGGACGGCGCGGCGCGTGCAGTTCTTGCGTTTCGAGGCTCGCCCGGAGCAGACGTAGTAGCCGTAGCGGATTCCTTGCTTGTTGGCGGGGTAGTCCAGTTGCATCCGTGATCCGCACGATCCGCAGTACAGGGTGCCTTTGAGGTAGTGGTCATGAGAGCGTCGCCGTTCGGAGGCGATCTTGCGCGAATCGAGGAGTCGTTGGACAAGCTGCCAGGTGTCGATATCGATCAGGGGTTCGTGGGTGCCGGGCTGTTCAGCGCCTTTGTAGCGGACGATGCCGATGTAGTAGGGGTTGCGCAGAATCTTGAAGAATCCTGATCGTGCCATTGGGCCGGAGGGGCGCTTGGGTGTGGGCACGGTGGTCAGGCCGCGCGCGGTGACCTCGGCGAGCAGGTCGACGACGGTGCGGTCTCCGGTGGCGTACTGCTCGAACACCCATCGGATGAGCGGTGCGCGTTTGGGGTCTATCTCCACGGTGCGGTACTCGCGGCCCCGTTCGTCGCGGGCGCGGACGTTGAGGTAGCCGATGGGTGCACGCATGGGCGTGCCTCCGGTCTCGAACTTCTGTGTGAGGCCCTTGGTGACTTCGGTGGCGAGGTTCTTGGAGTAGAACTCGGCGATGGATGACATGATGCCGTGGAGCAGCATTCCCGAGGGGGTTTCGTCGATGTTCTCCGTCGCCGAGACCAGCGTTACTCCTGCTTCGACGAGGCGGCGGTGGATTTCCACATCGTCGACCCGGTTGCGGGCGAGGCGGTCGACTTTGTGCACGATGCAGTAGCTGACCTGATGGGTCGCGATGTATTCGAGCATCCGTTGCAGGTCGGGTCGGTCAGCTGAGCGGGCGGATTCTCCAGCGTCTACGAACTCCGCCACGATCCGCGCGCCGAGAGACTCGGCTTTGCGGGCGTTGGCCTCACGTTGGGCGGGGATCGAGAACCCCTCGTCGCGTCCGCCCTTGGCTGCTTGTTCCTTGGTGGAGACCCGCTGGTAGGTGACTGCCGTGAACATCGGGGCGGAGTCGGTCTCAGTGTTCGGGGCGAGGAGTGTCATCGTGATCTGTTCCTTGCTCATCTGCCGGAGCAGATGGTGATGCGTCGTGGATGCTCGGAGCGCTGAGTCGGCGCTGGCGTTCATCGAGTTCGTGGGCGTGGAGTTCGTCGGCGAGGTGCAGCACGAGGTCGACCAGACGGGCGCGATCAGGTGCGGAGCGCACCCGGGGTTCGGCCGAGATACGTCGCCCCGTGTTCGTTGTCCGGTAGTGCCGCATGCCCTACAGGTGCACTCGGTGCCTGCCGGCGCGGGTGGTCGTGCTTGCGTTCACGGCGACGGACGCTCATGAGTCGGGCGGCTGTGATGGGGCCGTTGATGAGGAACTTGAACGCGTTGATGATGCACAGCAGCACGATCAGGTGCAGCCATCCGGGGCCACCATCGGCGATGAGAGTGGTGCACCAGTAGGCGATCGCGAAGTAGCCGACTGAGAGCAGCATGGCCGGGATGCCCCAGCGCAGCCCTCGCCCGTTGCGCAGTGCATCGAGCAGAATGTTGGTGGGCATCCAGACGCGCATGAAGGTGCGGATGCGGGTGCTGGTGTTCCAGATCAGTCGGAGCATGACGGAGTCCTCCCAAGCGGCGACGCCTTGATGGGATGGACTCACCTGGGCGGGGTGCCCGGCTCGTCATGCCGCCTCCACGGAGGGTGACGGCCTAGCTGATGTGATGTCGCCTGTGCCCTTGATTCTACCGGGTCAGCTGACACTCGGGAAGGGCATGCGTGTGGGGTCGAGCTGTGTGGCTCGACCCCACGAGTGTTCTTTGGAGGTTCAGGCGAGTTCGCCGGTGTCAGGGTTGAGGCTGGCGTAGAAGTCGTGTTCGATCTGTCGGCGGCGTTCGACGTCGGCGATGACGAACGCCACGAAGTCCTCGTCACGGTTCTCGATGGGGGTGTCTTCGATGGGCGCGGCGTCGTCCTCTCCTGGCCAGATCGTCTGGCGAGTGGGTCGATCCCGGTCGAGCCGGGTGCCGCTGGCGGCGACCCAATCGCGCAGTCGCTGTCGGGTATCTGCGAAGTCGCGATGCCAGCCGATCGGTGCCGAACCGTTCTGCTGCGGATCGAAGGCGTTGAGCCAGTGGGTGTGGAGTGCGGAGAGTTCCCAGTGCAGCTCCGGGTGACGGTGCCACATCGGAGGAATCACCGAGGTGGGCAGCCCGTAGGTGGTGCGCAGCCAGTTCACCCACTGGTTCAGCTCCAACCATGCATGCTCTGCCTCATCAGCGGTCAAGAGGTTCCAGTTGATCGGGCCGGGCGGATCCTCCAGCACCGGTCCGAGGCCACCGTGCGGTTCCGGCGTCGATGCGGGATCGAGATCTGGGTCTGGTCGCTCGTCAGGTCCTTCGGCTGGTGCGTGAGTGTGATCGCTCATGGTCTGCTCCCGGTTCAGCGGCCAAGCGTCGCAGGCTCGTGGGCTTGCGAGGACTGCTCGGACCGCTCGAATGCCTGGTTGCGGTCAACGCCGGGCGCGTCTCGCCCCGGGCCGGGGCGCGGTTCGCGTTCGATGCTCAGCCGTGTGCTGACCGGGTTCGGGGTGAGGGTGTCGGCGCGGAACTCTTCGCGTTCGGCCCCGGTGGTGGCGTCGGTGAACTTCTCGAACCGTCCGGTGGCGATGAAGTCGTCGCCCTTCTTGAACAGTTCCATCGCTGCTTCGGCGGCCTTGTAGCGCACCGCGAGGTCGTGAAACGTCCGGTCGGTCTTGGTGAAGGTGCCGTCATCTTCACGTCGCCAGTGGTCGACGCCGACGCGGGCGTAGAACCTCGGGGTACCGGTCTTCTCGCTGTGGGTCAGTCGCGGGTCACCGGCGATGTGACCGACCATGATCGTGCCGTTCTTGATCCCCATCACGCATCCTCCTGTTCACGTCGCACCGCCTCTCTTCGGCTGGTGTGACGGGAAGGTGCGCTCAAAGTCCCCGTGGGGAAAGGTCACGCGATTCGCCACCAGTGCTGGTGAACGCTCCGGTGCTGCTCGGCGCCCGGGTCGGGTCAGCTCGCACCCCAAACGCCGCACGGTGCGCTCGCACCATCTCCACCGTCAGCCCGCTCGGAGGGCTCTGCGGCGTGGGTTCGGGCGGTGCTGCATGGTCGATGTCTTCTTGCATCGCGGCCAGCTGGGTCTCGATTCGGGTGAGGTCATTCTCGGCGTCTGCGAGGGACACAGCGTGGCGGAAGGGCTGGCCGATGCGTTGCTCCGCGTCGGCGCGTTCCTGCTCGGCGCTGGTCAGGTCGTCGCGAGCTTGCTCCAGAAGCGCGGGGATGCCGGAGGCGCGGTTCTCGATGCGCTGGATGAGTCCGACGCCGCCGTCGAGGAACGACTGGCGGGTCATAGTGAAGCCGCTGCGCGGCACTGCGTCGAGTCTGACGGTCACCATCGGCTCGGCCCCGAGCACCGGACTGGTCGAGACGGTGACCTCGAAGCCACTGATCTTGCCGATCGTGCCGTAGTCGCGCGTGGCGTAGCGGGGTGCCCATTTCAGATCAGACTCGTGCGCCCAGGACGCGAGCGCGTGGGCCGCGTCGGTGCGGGAGGTGTAGGTGTGGCCGCGTAGCTCGATGCGGAACTTCTCACCGGAGGTATCGGTGACACGCGGCAGGGCCGCTTCGAGGGCGTCGATATCGGAGGCGGCGCGGCGTGCGTGATCGCTGGCGCGGTCGCGAGCATGGGCGAGCATCGACTCGTTGCGGTGGTAGGCGCGCTCCAGACGGCGCAGCCGTTGCACTTCGGAGTGCACGGTGGAGTGCTCCAGCAGCAAAGGGTTGCCCGAACTGATCGCTTTGGCTTCTGCTGCAGAGAGTGCGGATGAGTTGATCTCCTCGATCTCGCGGGAGTCGAGACTTCCGCGCATAAGCTGCGCGAGGAATGTGGCTTTGCGTTCGACGCCCTGCCACATGTAGGAGTCGAACGACCGCTCAGTGACGAACCTGACGATGCCGACCTCGGAGTTCTGGTTGCCTTGCCGCAGGATGCGGCCCTCACGCTGGGCGATGTCGCTCGGTCGCCACGGGCAGTCCAGGTGGTACAAGGCGATGGCACGGTTCTGGACGTTGGTGCCGACGCCCATCTTCTCGGTCGAGCCCATCAGCACCGCGACGTGCCCGGCGCGCGCGGCGGCGAACAACCTGGCCTTGTCCACGTCGGTCTTGGCCTCGTGCATGTACCGGATCGACTCGGCGGGCATCCCGCGCGCAATGAGTTGCGCCCGGAGTTCATCGTATGCGTTCCACCGGGTCGGGTTCGGGGTGCCGATGTCGGAGAACACGAGTTGGAGCGCCCCTCGCACGGGCGACTCCTGCCCGGTGAGCGGGTCGAGGTAGGTGTTGTCTTTCGTCTGTCCCCAGACCCGATGGATGCTGTCGGCGGCCAGATCGACCTTGGTCGGCCCCGAGGGGTCACGCGGGGCGATCATGCGAATGTCGAGGGCGGCCTTGCGCCCATCGGTGGAGATGGTGAGCATGTTGTCTTCGCTCGGGGATACCGCCCGGGCGGCCACCTTTTCGGCGCGGGTGCCGAGGGTCTCGATGAACTGTTCCAGCTCGATCGTGGGCTGGATCGCCACCGTTGCCGGTGCCCGCCTGCCGTCCTCGCGTTCAGCGAGGTCGGGAATCGGCAGTTGCAGATCCTCAGCGGTCTTCACGTCGGCGAAGATCGACCAGAGCTTCAGCATCTCGGGCACGTTCTGGAACTTCGCGAACCGCGTCTTCATCCGGAATGTGTTGTTCCCGGTGGGGGCCATCTCCATCTGCGTGACGGTCTGCCCGAACGTCGCCGCCCACGCATCGAACGCGCCGATCCCGGCCGCCTCCAGCAAGTCCGGGCGCAGGTACTTCTGCATCACGAACGCCTCCGTCACCGAGTTCGAGATCGGTGTCGCGGTCGCCCCGGTGACGACTCGCTCGCGGCCTTGCGAGCGTAGGTATTCGAGCTTCATGTGCAGATCGCTGGCTCGGTTGGAACCCTCGATCGCGGCGTCAGCGATGTTGGAGTCGGTGGCGAGGTTCTTGTACATGTGCATCTCGTCGACGACCACGTAGTCGATCCCGGTGTCCTCGAAACACACCCCAGCATCCCGGCCGACGTCGATGCGAGCTTTGACCTTGTTCTCCAGCTGGAGCAGCTTGCGCTGGATGCGTTTGACGCTCATGGCGTTCTCACCCGTCGCGGTGGCGAGCACGTCCCGCATCTCGTCCACCTGGGCTTGGATGTACGCCTGCTGAGTCTCCTGACGAAGCGGAATCTTCTCGAACGCGCCCTGCGTCACCAGGACCCCATCCCACTCGTTCGCCGACGCCCGTGCGACGAACAGGCGGCGCTTGTCGGCGGTGAGGTCCTTGGACGAGGCAGCGAGAATCCGGGCCTGCGGATAGATTTGCAGCCACTCGCGGCTGAACTGTTCCAGCATGTGGTTCGGGATCACCAGCACGGGCTTGTCGATCAGCCCCATGCGGCGCATCTCCATCACGCCCATGATCATTTCCGCCGTCTTACCCGCGCCGACCTCGTGGAATAGCCCGGCAGAGGGTTCGGCGATCATCCGTGCGACCGCCGAACGTTGGTGCGGGCGGGGAGTGAAGTTCTCCGCCAACCCCGGCAGGCTCAGGTACTCGCCCGCGTTCGTGTAATCCCTGAGCACAATCGAGTTGAAGCGCCGGTTGTACTCGGCCACGAGAGTGTGAGCACGTTCGGGGTCTTCGAACGCCCACTCGGAGAACCGCTCCTGCAGGGCGTCAGCTTTCTCCTGCGCGGCGGTGGTCTCCAGCGGGTTGAGCACGCGACGCTTTTTGCCGTCGACGTCCTCGATCTCGTCGTAGACGAGCATGGTTCGCTGTTCCATGATCGCCTGGGCGATGTCCGGTGCAGGACGGCGTTCGGTTCCCCACTCGCTGGTGGACATGAGCCCTTGACGCCCACCGCGCACTTCCCACATGCCCGGCATTGGATTCTCCACGTTCACATCGCTGGTGCGCAGCAGCTCGTTCAGGAACTGGGCGTGAACCTCGGCGCTGATCCACACCGCTCCCATGCGGGCGCTGATCTCCTGCACACCGAGCGCTTCGGGCACGACCTCGGTCAGGGCGTCCACGTTCGCCTGAAACGCAGAGTCGTCGGCCGCGCGCGCCGTGGCCTGCTCCAGTTTCACGCGCACATCGCCTGAGAGATACGCGGGGGCGTGGATGAGTTCGTCGGTGACCGGATCGGTGAAGATCAGCCCGCCCAGCGCCTGCCGAGCCTCGGGCTCGTCCATACCGAGCATGTCGGCGATCAACGGCAGATCGATCCTGCCGGTGCGGTCAAGGCTGACCGCGATCGCATCGGCAGGAGTGTCGACGCCTTGTGGTTCGGTTCGCGGGGAGACGACCCGGCGCGTCATGATCGCCGCCGGTGTCGCAGTCTGGTCGGTGCCGTCGAACTGCTCCAGGGCGAGCACGAGCGCCCCGAACGGGTCGCTGCGTAGCAGCCGGATCGGGGTCGGAACCGTGCGGGCGTAGGTGTCTTCCCCGGCATCGTTGATGCGTCCGGTGCGGCGCAACGTGTAACGGTTCAGCGGCCCGTACCTGCCGACGTACTTGCGGTAGTCGCGGTGCAGACCCTCGCGTGCCCCGTCGATCTCGTCGGTGTCATCGACGGTCGCGGCCTCCAATTCGAGCAGCCGGTGCGCGCCGTCGCGCAACCCCAGCAGGGCACGCAACTCCGCCCCAGCCGACTTCGGCACCTCCAGCGGTTCGACCGAACCAGCCGCGACGGTGCCGAACCCGGTGTCAGTGGCGACGATGCTGCCATCCCACAACTGCGGTGACGAAGGCACACGGGCCGCCTGCCGCGCCTGATGCTCAACCGTGGGCGCGGTGAACTTCAGCCCGGTGCGACGAGCACTGAACGTGATCTGATCGAGCACGTCAGCCAAGTCGGTTTCCAGCCGCTCGAGGTCGCCGTCGACCGTGACCGCTGGCCTGCCGTACATCCCCTGACGGATACGCATCTCACCGAGCACATGCTCGGGGCGGTGGTCGAAGTACGCGTTGATCTTCGCGCCCTGTCCGTCGAGGCCGATCGGGGTGACCGTCTCCCACAGATCATCGGCAGGCGGTACGCCGTCTTCGCGGCGGCGCAGGATGAGCAGATCGGTCACCACGTCGGTGCCCGCCGTGCGCCGGTGCGCCCCGGCGGGGAGCCTGATCGCGCCCACGAGGTCGGCGAGCATCGCCATTTCCCGGCGCGCGCCGGGGTTCTGCGCATCCATCGTGTACTGCGACGTCAGTACCGCGACCATCCCGCCCGGCCTGACGAGCCGAAGGGATTTGAGGATGAAGTGGTTGTGCATCGACTGCCGGGTCGGGTTGTGCACCGGGTCATGCAAGGTCACATCCGAGAACGGCACGTTCCCGATCGCCGCGTCGAACGACCCCTCGGGCAGGCGGGTGTCGGCGAACGACTCGCCGCGCACCTCGGCGTGCGGGTACAGGGCGCGACTGACCGCCGCGGTCACCGGGTCGAGCTCCACCCCAGTCATACGCGCGTGCTCGGGGGCCATGCCGAGGAACGTGCCCAGCCCGGAGCCGGGTTCCAGCACCCTGCCGCCGTCGAAGCCGAGCATGGTCATTGCCCGCCACATCTGCCGCACGATCAACGGATCGGTGTAGTGCGCATTGATCGTCGTGCGCGCGGCGGCATCCCACTCTTCCGGGGTGAGCAGACTCCGCAGCTGCTCGCGCTCCGTGCTCCAGTCCTGCTTGGACTCATCGAACACATCGGGCACCGCACCCCAGCTCGACCAGCGCGCAAGCCTCTGCTGCTCGTCGGCGGTCGCCGAGCGTTCCTGCGCCGCAAGATGCCGTGCGGTCTCGATAGCGGCCACATTCGCGTGGAAACGGGCCTTCGCACCAGAGGGAGCCAGGTCGTCGTGCGTGGCGGGAACGAACCGCACCACCGGCGCGGCAGGCTCCGGGCCGGTGTCGTCAGCGGTGGGGGTTAGCGGACTTCGCGCAGGAAGCGGATCGTCGCGGCCTCCGCCAGCAGGCTCTGGTGCTCTTCCAGATACCGCCTCGGGATCTCCGCTTCGACCAGACCCTCCAAGAACCAGACGGGCACGGCCCAGTCTTTGGCCTTCTGCTCCAGATCGACCGTCGAGGGCATCAGATCGGGGGCGTCCTGCATCCGCTCGGCCCACATGATCAGGTTCTCGTCGTTCGGGGAGGTCTGGTTCCACTCCTGACGGGCCTCGTCCAGCGGCAGGCTCGGGTCGGTGACCCAGGCGAGTTGCTGCATCACGACCTCCTCCGCGATCCGTAGCGCCGTCATCCGGTGCGCCACGTCCTGCAAGTAAGTCTGCTCCGAAGAGGCCATCTTCGCCAGCACCGATGCCGGTGTCGTCTCGATCTGTCGGGCCAGTTCGATAATCTGGCCTTGCGCCTGAAGCCCCAGCTCGGTGAAGAACGCCGTCGGGTTCTCGATCAGCTCGTATCGTTGCGGCGCGCAGGTCTTCCAGTGCTGCATCGCTTGAGCCCCGTACATGTTCATGTTCTGCTCCCTCCATGCTGGGCGCGGTTTCGGCGGCTTCGCTGATCTGCTCGTCGGCGGTTTGCTCGGCCAGCCCCCACAGGTCGAACTCCAGCTGACCGGGCGGCGCGCTGCGACTCCTGCGTCGGGCCATGAGCTATCACCTCCACCACACTCAGGCCGCTGTCTTCGCTGCCCGTGGACGAAGCTGTCGGTCGCGGGTCAGCGGTCGGTGAGATAGGTGCGGTTCAGGTGCCATTGCTGCCTCGTTCCAGCAACGCCTCGATCTCGGCGCGATCGGACTTCAGTCGGTCACCGTCGGGTCGTTTCGGCCAGGCGCGTAGGTCGGTGATAATCGGCGGGGCCGAGCGCAGCATGGTGACGGCGGTGCCGAACGGGAGGGTGCGGATGCGGTCGGGCGGCATGATCGGCACACGCCGGATCGAGCGTTGATTCGAGCGGGTGCCGTGATCGCCCAGGGTCACGCTGTCGGTGAACTCGTCGCGTTCCCCGATCAGCGCGGAGAGGTCTTGCAGATCGCGGCTGTTGGATGCGCCGCCCAGGATGATCTTGGTGATCGCCGCATCCCAGATGGCGTTGGCTTGGTTCTCGCTCCACCGGTCACGCGCCTGCGCGAGGCTCTGGAGCACCGGCATGGTCGTGATGCCCGTACCGCCGCCCTCGGCCATGAGAGTCGGCAAGCTCGGCAGCGGGCTGAGGTTCGCGATCTCATCCAAAGCCAACAACAGGGGCGGGTCGAGACGGGTACCCGGAGAGCGTGCCGCCACGCGCCTGGCCGCTTCCACGAGGTCTTCGACGAATGCCGCGAGCAGTGCGGCGCTGGCGCCTGCTCCGGCGCCGGTGGCGAGCAGGTAGAGGGTGCCGCGCGAGGCGATGAACTTCTCGGGGTCGAAGTCTTCGCCCTCACCGGGCGTGACCGCATCGAGCACACGCGGATCGGCCAGCGCGCTCAGCGACAACGACACGCCTTGCCAGATCGAATCGCGGGTGCGTGGGTCGGAGTCGATCATCGCCTCTAAGGACTCGGCCCATCCGCCCGCCGCGAGCGGACTGTTCGTCAAGATCGCCACCGCGTCGGCGGCGGCGGTCGGGTCGAGCGTCCAGCGGAACAGTTCGGCGGGCGGCCTGTGGTCGATCGCGGCCGCATGCATGAGCGCTTGGAGGGCGGAGCGGGTCTTGCCCTCCCAGAACCCGCCGCCCTCGACGCCGCCTGAGCTCAGCCCGGTTGCCGAGGCGAGGCCGGTTGCGCGAATCATCGCGGTCAATGGGTCTTCGCAGCCCCTGATCGGTGACCAGCGCAGTCCGGCGGGGATGCCCTCAGCCAGATGCTGCGGGTCAAACACCGCTGTCGGTCCGATGCGCTGCCTCGCGCGCAGGGACGCGGTGAGGTTGTCCGGTCGGGTTGAGGTCACCACGACCGCGCCGGGTGCGTCCAAGATCGACGGGATGACGATGTGCAGGCCCTTGCCAGAGCGCGGTGGCCCGATCAGCAGAATCGAGTCCTCGACGCTGGCCCACACGTCGCGCCCGTGCGCAGTGCCGAGCCGGTAGCCCACATCGGCAGGCGATGGGTCTGCCAGCGAGGGGCGCAGGTTCGCAGCCCGACCCATCAGCGCCTTGGTCGACGCGGCCTGGGCGATGTCGTGTTTCGTGGCGATGCCGACCAGCCGGTGCGGGTCGGTCGCACTCTTGCGCGACTGGCGGCGCAGCAGGGTCCAGACCCAGGTGATCGCCACCGCCAGCAGCGCGAGCAGGACGGCCACGACAATCCAGTAGGCCACGACGTTCAGACCTTCCGCCTCCAGTGCGGTGGCCGGATTGCCGGGGTTGAACAGCACGCCGACCCCAGCAGCGGGGCCAGCCGCCGGCTGAGCAGTTCCGGTAAGGAACGCGGCCACCGGCCCGGCCCCGCGCAGCAGGAGCGCGAGCGCGAACACCCCGATCAGGCCGATCATGGCGGCGTTGGTCAGCTCGTCACCGAATGAGCCGGTCTGCCTGCCCGGTGCGGGGGCGCTCATGACAGGCTCCGCACGACGAGCGTGCCCGAGACTCGGCCCACCAGCACAACCTCGTCGCCAGCGTCGATGTGGTCGTGGGCCAGGTCGATGAGCGCGCGGGCGTTGCCGGTCGGAGCCGCGTCGGTGTGCCGGATGATGCGGCACACCGCAATGTCCTCGCCGGGCACAAAGCCCTCCCCGGTCACTTCCAGCAGCTGGGGCGCGTTCGCCGGTTCGTCTTCCGGCAGGTCAGGGGCTGGGGTGTTTTTTCGGGCGGTGGCGGTGATGATGTCGGTGAACGTCGAGCCATCGGCCTCGGTGACCTCGACCCGTGCCGGGATCATCCGCTCGGCGGTAACCTGATCGACAATCCGCGCGAACGAACCACGCCGCCACACGCCCTCGGTTACCGGCGGCGCGAGGGGCTCACCGTCAACGGTGGCGCTCATCGTGCCGTCGTCGTGTACGGCCAGGCGGATCACCGGCATCGACACCGGCGCAGGAACAGAAGCAGAGGTGGGAGGCTTTCTCATGCCTGTCAGGTGCGCCCGCCGTCTCTCAGTCAGGCGTCAGAGCCTCGGCGCGGGCGGTTCGTCTCGATGCCCGCGCCCGATGCCGAACTGGTTGCTCGAGGCGGTGCGGTTCTGCGTGCGCCGTGCCCACTTCTCGGCCTCGGCGAGCACCTGCCGGAAGTCCTCGGCGCGTGCCTCGCCCTCGCGTTCTATGCCCCACACGGTAGTGCCGTCAGGGTGGCGCACTCGGCGTTCTGCGGTCCATGTCCACGATGTCGGCAGTCGCTCGTCGTCGGACCAGTCGGTGCCGGTGTACTGCTCTTCGATCGCGAACCGTGAACGGCCGTCGTTCTCCGGGTAGAACACGAAGTGCCCGGCACCGAACGTCTCGGGATCCTCGTAGAAGAACTGCACGCTGCCGTCGTACTTCCTCGCGATCTGGTTCAGTCCGTCATCGAGCGCGCTCATGGTCGCCATGAGGCGCTCCCGGTCGGGTTCGCTCGGGTTCACAGTGTGCTCCCGCCGGGAGTCAGACCTGATGCCCTGGCGCTCGTGTCGAACAGTTCTAGCTCGGCAGGGTGTAGTTGTTGTTGAACAACGAAACTGCGTTCCTTGATGCGCCACAGGCCCTGTCCGACGCCGAGTGAAGGCAACAGTTTGCGTTCGGTGGTCGTTAGGCCCAGGGTCTTGGCGGTGACGCCCAGCTGGTCGCTCTCCTGCCGGTAGATGATGCGGGTCTCGGCGTTCGCGAGCAGGCTATTGGCCAGCGAGCGCATGGCGCTGCCGGAGTCGCCGACGTTCTCCAGATCGGTGAGCTTGTGGAAGATCAAGGCATTGGCGATGCCGTAGTGCCTGGCGAGTCGCCAGTGCGCATCCATCCGTCTCAGCAGCGACGGCTGCGACATCAGACGCCACGCCTCGTCATAGATCACCCACCGTTGTCCGCCTGCTGGGTCGAGAAGTGCGGACTCCATCCACGCCGAGCAGCAGGTCATCAATGCGCTGATGAGCGTGCTGTTCTCCGTCACCCGCGACAGGTCAAGGCTGATCATCGGCAGCGTCGGATCGAACTGCACCGTCGAGGGGCCGTCGAACAACCCCGCGAGGTCGCCAGCGACCAGCCGCCGCAAAGCGTGGCCGACGATTCTGCCGTCCTCGGCCAGTCGTCCGTCGCTATCGCTGGTGGGGGCGAGGATGCGGTCAACGACCATCGGCAGAATCGGCACGGTGTTCTCCCGCACGGTCGCGGTCAGCGCGGTGTCGATCACAGTGTGTTCCAGTGGGGTCAGCGCGCGAGCGAGTACCACCTCGGCCAACGCGCCGATGAGGTCACGTCGACGAGCGGACACGGTGCTCTCCCACTCGACGTCGGTGAAGTGAGAGGGCCGATAGCCCTCATCCAAGGGGTTGAGCCTGTTGGCCATGCCGTGCCCGAGTGCGATCGCGCGTCCGCCGACAGCCTCAGCAACGGCGGTGTGTTCGCCTTTCGGGTCGCCCGGCACATACACGCGCCTACCGAAAGGAAGGCTGCGGGTGTACAGGGACTTCGCCAGGCTTGACTTGCCGGAGCCGACGATTCCGGCCAAGACCACGTTGGGTGCGGTGATGACACCGTTGGCGTACAGCACCCAGGGGTCGTAGACGAACGACCCACCGGAGTAGAGGTCTTGGCCGACAAACACTCCGCTGGACCCGAGCCCACCCTCTGCGACGAACGGGTATGCGCCTGACAGAGTGGCGGAGGTGTCTTGATGTCGGGGCAGATGGAAACGGCCTGGTGCGCGCAGCATGGCCGGGCCGGGTTCGCCTGCGGCGGGCAGGTACTGGCGTGCGGCGCGCTCGGCTTTCTCTGCGTCGGCGCGAGCTTTCGCCTCTGCGGTCTTCCGTTGTTGCTGTTCGTGATGTAGCTGGTTCGCGGCCTGGCGTCGCTGTTTGCGGTAGCGTCGCCGCTCTTTCGCGGGGGCGACCAGCACCGAGGCGTGCAGCTTCTCATCCTCACGAGGGCTCATCGGTCTAGCCCCCGGTTGCGTGTGATGTCCGCGATGCGGTCAGGGGTGAACCATGATCCGTCGCCGCGCACTCGGTCGCGGCGCTCATCGAGCGCCCGCTGCGCGGCGTCGGCGGTGGCGGTGTCCTGGACCGGGCCGGTGCGGTCTAGCTGTGGCGGTTGCCATGCGATGCGGCCCAGATGCCCGGATGCCTGTTCGAGCACGCTTTCGGCGGCGTTGACGTGTCGTGCGGCCTGCTGGAGCGCGTCGGCAGCGGCCCAGGCATCGGCGGCCCCGAGGTTGCGGTCGCCGTCGTCGTGGGCGGCGCTGCTTTGGTGGGTGAGGCTGGCCCCTGCGAGTTGGATGAGCGATTGCTCCAGGGAACGGGCCGCGCCGAGGAGTTCCCCGACGATGCCGTAGAGCTTGTCGGGGTCGTCCATGCGGATGGTGGCGTGCGCGAGACCGCGCAATGCTTGGCGGGCTTCCTCCGCGTCGGCAGTCGGGTCGTTGAACGTCGGCATGTCGGACCTCCAGATGAATCAGTGGGGATGGTTTCGAGGTGCACCCGACGGTTCAGACCTTGCGGCACAGCGGCAGTGCGGCGGCGGTGAATGCCTGCGCTTGCTGGCCGACCAGCACGCGGGTCTCGCACGAGGCTTGGATCGC
The DNA here is from genome assembly GCF_050880385.1 of Ammonicoccus luteus. Taxonomy (NCBI): domain Bacteria; kingdom Bacillati; phylum Actinomycetota; class Actinomycetes; order Propionibacteriales; family Propionibacteriaceae; genus Ammonicoccus; species Ammonicoccus luteus. Next base: position 1,043,097 of record NZ_JBNZCI010000001.1, on the reverse strand, counting down.
GGCTTGTTCGATCGCGGCGACTGCCGCTTCCAATTCCTCGAGCGAGTCGGCAGACACTGAGATCAGCCCGGTGTAGCGGAGCACCCCGTGCCCGGCAGTCAGGTCAGCCTCCTGCTGGAGCACATCGTGGTACTCGGCCGTCTGCGAAGCGTCTTCGATCTGCCCGATGCGGGCGCGCTGTGCCGCGTCGCTGATGTATTCGGTCTTCTTGCGGCGAATGTCGCGGGCGGCTTGATCGGTGCGCAACGGGGTGCAGATCAGCGAGAACGCCCGATGAATGCCACTGGACAGCAGCACGGGCGAGAGGAACCCTGGATGCACCATCGAGCGCGGCCACTCCGAGATCCACACGACGCAGTGGTAGGCCGAGTCGCTGCGAAGATGCCCCCACGACTCGGTGACCGCGACCGGCCCGGCGGTGGCGAGGTCGTGACCGAGGTCGCCGTGGCGTTCCAGCGTCGCGGCGATCGCCGGGTCATATGCTGAGCGCAGGATGACCGCGATTTGTCCGGTACTGAGCCAGCCCTTGCTCGTCAGGTCTGCCGAACGCAGCGCCGCCGACAGCGTGCCCATCTCCTGCCGCAGCACGTTCGCCGCGCCCTTGACGCCGCCGCCTGCGGTGCGAATCTGGCGGGCGGCGGCCCGCATATCCAGGCTCAGACTGAGGGTGGTCGCGTGGCGCTCCCCGGCAGGCCCGGCCCGTTCGATCAACTCCTGATAAGTCGTCGCCGCCCATGAACCGTCGGCGGTGCCGTGCGCGGCCCACCACTCGGCCAACCCCTGCCCGGAGTCCGGCAGCGTCCGCTCCAGCACTTGCAGCGTGGCGATACGCCCCGAACGGCACACGGTCGCCAGCACCCTGCCCCATGCGGTCACGCGCCGTTCCTGCTCGCCGGGGTCGAGCAGGACGAACGCAGGATGAGTGATCTCGGTGACGACGGTGAGGGTTCCGGCGGTCGGGTCATGCACCATTGCGGCCCCGGTCTCGGGATCGACGTACTCACGCAGCCGGGCCGCATCGCCGGGCAGCGCGAGGGTTCCTGCCGGGCGTGGGGTGACGATCCTGCGCCGGTAGGTCAGTTGCCCGCCGGTGGTGCGCCACAGCCACCAGCAGGCCACCGGCAGCCACTCGACCAGCGGGCGGCCCGCGACCGGAATCCAGGTGATCGCGGCAGCGAGTACCCAGATCGGCGCGGTGATGAGGAACAGGGCACCGCCTCCGCCGTAGAACGCGGCCACGAGGCTCGCCCCGCCGACACCGAGGGTGATCAGCTGAGACAGTGACAGTCCGAGCAGGATGCCGCGCCTCGTGAGGCGGGAGAACTTCACGGGCACCAGCTCGCCGCCGCGCTCGTGGGCCGTTTCAGTGCTGGGCATCGCAGGTCACTCCTTGGTCGGCTTCGGCGGTGTCGGGGAACTGTTCGGGGTCTTCGGCAGCGGTTGTGACGGCGGCGGCGCGTTCGGAGTGACTGGGGCCGACCCCGACTGCTCGGCACCAGATGCCGCTTGATCGGCCTGACCAGCGAGCGCCTGACCCGCTTTAGGTCCGGCGGTCGCGGCTGCTTTGACCACAGCGGCACCGGCCACGACTCCTGCGGCGATCGGCCCTGCCGCCGCCGCGCCACCCCCGGCACCTGCGGCTCCGGCAGAACCACCCGCGCCCGCGCCAGCACTACCCGCTGAGGACGCTGGTGGTGTCGGCTTCGCGTTAGGGCCACCACCGGCAGCGCCGCTGGCCTTCTTGTCGCCGCTCTTGGCGCCCTCGTCGAGTACCTTCTTCGGTTCGCCGCCCTGCGGCTTGCCCGGCGTCGGCACGGGCCGGTTGAGGGCGCTCTTGGCTTCCTGCTCGGTTCCCATCGAGTTGTAGAGATCGAAACCGACGAACGACAGGAACCGGTAAGTCATGTACGGCGCGAACCCGGCCAGTGCCATCAGTACGACCCCGGCGAGTGGGTCGGCGATGTTCGATAGGTCGGCGTCGATTGGGGCCGACACCTGGGTCACCGCGACCAGCAGAATCACGACAAGCACCAGCTTGGACAACACGAGCGCGATGACGAACATCGCCCACTTGGAGATCCAGCCGCGCGTGGCATCCCAGGAGGCACCGGAGAACGCAAACGGGGCGAGCACGACCGCGACCAGCAGCAGCGCCTTGCGGATGAGCAACGACAGCCACACGATGGCGGCGGCAGCGATCGCCAAGGATGCGAGGAAGATCGTCAGGATCGCCCCGACTCCGGGAGCGCCGACGTTCAGTGCGGTCAGTCCGGCGACGAGAATGGCGATCTTGTCGCCCATCGTTGCGGTGGTTTCCCCGGCGGCTTGGATGATCCCGATCGCGAGTTGGTCGGTGATCTCCAGCAGCAGCGCCACCAGCGTGATGACCACGAACGACCCGAGCACGCTCTTGGCTAAGCCGAGGGCGGCGCGGGAGAGGGCGGCGGGTTCTCGGCGGATCATGCCGGTGATCAGTTGCAGGCAGAAGAACAGCAGCATGACGAACACGGCGATCCCGAAGATCAAGTTGTAGACGCCGAGGTACTCGCCGCTGGTGACGTCAACCAGCGTGGTGGTGTCGAAGACCGTCCAGACGGCCTCGAACAGCCAGGCGGCGGCTTCACCCATCGCGCTGGCGAGCCAGTCGAAAGGTGCCGAGATCAGCGTCGCGGCGGCTTCACCGGCGACATCGCAGACGCTGGAAATGACGGGGATATCGCACACGCCCATCACGAGCCTCCTTGTAGTTCGGAGTTGTTGATGGGTGGGTTTCAGACGGCTTGGCCGACGCCCCAGAAGAAGTTGATGAGCGTCACAGACGCGCCACACACAACGGCAGCACCGCACGAGATCAGAACGCCGATCTTGCCGCGACCGGCCAGGTGCGGGTTGGACGAGTTGGACCCGTAGGCCCAGATGATCGCGGAAACGATCAGCGCCAGAACGCTGAGGATCAGGCCCACGGTCATGACTGCGCCGACGATGATGCGCAGCTGCTCGATTCCCGGCAAGCCGCTGGAGTTGGGGTCGATGTCAATCACGGCAGTTCTCCTTCACGAAGCGATGGGTGGTTCTGCCGTCAGGTGCACCCCGTTGCCACACGCACGAGAGCGCCCGCCCCAAGTGGGCGAGCGCTCAGAAGAAGCAATACGGGTCAGAGTTGCTGGCCGATGCCGATCAGCCAGTTCATCCACGCGACACCGGCCCCGGCCAGGACTGCGCCGCCGAGAGAGACCAGCACTCCGACGCGGCCCTTGGATGCGGCGGCATAGTTGCCGGTGCTCGATGAGACCGCCCAGATGATCGCCGAGACGATCAGCATCAGCACCGCGATCACGAGGGCGAACATCAGCAGTGCCCCAACGACCTCCCGGAGATCGCCGATGCCAGCCAGTCCGTCGAAGTCGGGAAACACGTCCATGACGCACCCGCTACTTCACCGTGACGTGGAGGTGGTCGTAGTGCCCACCTGTCACGTTGCTGGGGTCGTGCATCCCGCCACCGCCATAGGGACGCCAACCCTCGGCATCGCGCGAGAGCGACCAGATCTTGCCTTGCCAGATCAGGTATTCCACGCCGAGTACTTCGGCGTGGGTCTGCATCCACTCGGTGACCTGCCAGCCGTACGCGAGTTGCTCAGCGGTCGGATACTGGCCGATCGCATTGCCGAACGTCAGATCACACGCACGCCCCAAGGGATGCTCCGACTGGGTGCCGGGCCGGGGTGAGTAACAGCTCCAGCCAGTGTCAGGGAACGAAGCGATGGTCTGCTCGTACAGGTGCAGCATCCGGGCGGTGATCTGCCCGGTCGAGGTCGGATCGGCGACCAGCCTGTTCGGGTCATCATCGTCGAACGGTGCCGGGTCACCGGCCGCGCCGGTGCTTTTCTCACATCCGTTCGGAGCCCCGACTGCGGCTTCGGGAAGAGCGGCGGCGTTGTGCTGGTTCAACCATGCGGCAGGGTCGATGAACTCACCGTTGGTGCCGCCATCACGAACCTCGAAATGCAGATGCGGCCCCGTGCTCATGCCCGAGGAACCGACGTCGGCGACGTGTTGCCCGGCCACGACTTGATCGCCGACCGAGACGTGGATGCCGTGCTGCCAGCTGTGCGCGTAGGCGGTCGCCACGGTGCGCCCGGCGATACGGTGCTCGATCACGACGAGGCCGCCGTAACCGCCGGAGAACTCGGCAACCGTAACCGTGCCTGAGGCTGCGGCGAGGATCGGCGTACCGTCCGGCGCGGCGAAGTCAGAACCCGTGTGGAAGCTCTGCTCCCCGGTGATCGGGTGGATGCGCGACCCGAACGGTGACGTGGGAACCCAGGTGCCCTCCGGCAGGGGGAAGACCACGCGCGATGACTCCGCGACCTCAGCCAGTATGACAGTGGGTTGGAGCGGTGCTGGGTTGATCGGGCCACCCGCTCCCGTGAGCGTGCTCAGGATGGTGAGCGCGACCGGCTCGTAGTTGTTGTACCTGTCGGGGTAGGCACTGACTTCGACGGCTTGAGCTGCCTCGCCCTTGCTCATCTGCTGCCAGCCGGGAATGTCGAGCAGGCCACGCGGACTCGGGTAGTTGGGGCCGTCCGGCCCGCCGTAGAACGCCCGAGCTTGATAGGTGGCGTCCATTAGTTCGGCGACGCTGCCCCACCCGGACTGCGGGCGCATCTGGAACAACCCGAGTGAGTCGTGGTCGCCACCGTTGCCGTCGTTCGGGTAGTCGGCGCTCTCGGGATAGGCGGAGGTGTTCGACAGCATCCGGAGGGTGGATTCGGTCAAGGCCGCCATCAGCGCGATCTGGATGCCGTCGCGCCCCACCCCGTCGATGCCCGAACCGATCTCGATGATGGTCGCCGCGTGCGTGAGCTGTTGCCGGTTGAGCGTGATGGTCTCGCCGTTCGCGGTGGTCGCCGTGAGCGAGTCGGGGATGTTCCCGATGGTGACACCGGTGCCGTCGATGGTGCACGCGGCGTTCGCGGCAGGGTTCATCAGCACGCCGATCGCCAGCAGCCCGACGAACGGGCCGAGCAGGAGCAGCAGGGCCAACGCGATAGCTACCTTCTTCATGGTCATGGCCTCCGTCTCAGCGCAGCGGCTGGTCGAGGAGCGACAGACGCAGCAAGTAGCACGACGGCACCGCCCCCGCATCCGGTGCGTCGGTCATGCTCTGGCTGCCCGTCGGCGGGGTTTCGGGTGGGCAGGCGAGGAAGATCGTGAACGCCACCGCATGCTCAGACGTCACCGGTTCGTCGTTCCAGATCCCTTCGCGGTGCCGGGTGCCCTCGATCGTGATGGCTATTGCCCCGATTGGGAGTTGACCGGGGCGGGCCTGCTCGACTGCCTGTGCCCACTGGTCCGGTACGTAGGCGTCGGTGATCATCAGGTGCTGGCTCGTGCTGTACTGGCGCAGATCGACCCAAGCGTCACGGTCCGGCAGATAGGAGGCGACGTCGGATGCCAGCCCTGCCTGCTCGTTCCCGGTCGGATCACCCACGTCGAGCAGCACGGCGGTGTAATCCAGCGGCAGGAACCCGCTGGCGGTATCCCAGGTGAACAGCGCATGCGCGGCCGAGCGCGCGAACTCTTCGGGGTCGGTCGACGGTGCGACGTAAGGCAGGCGCGGAGCCGACTGATCGGGGGTGGGGCGAGTCGGCACTGGTCGCCCATCGGGTGACGGGCCGGTGTCGTTCGGGCCGGTCGCCAGCCCGTAGACGCCGATCGCAGCCAGGACGAGGAACGCGACTCCGGCGCAGACGAGGGAAATCAGTCGGCGGCGGGTGCGGGCGGGATCATCGGGAGTCGTCTTCATAACCCCCAGGTGCGCCGCCCACTCACCCGATGAGGGCTAGATGTTGCGGGTCATGAGGTTGGTGACAGCGACCGCCGTGACGCGAACCACCTACCTCTTTACGAGGTGACAACCCAAGCCCAAATGTCGATGAACGAAGTGGCGGACAGTTTCCGATTCCTCTGCTGTACAACCGAGAAGGACCTTGACTTCGACGTCTCGCTTGCCTGGATCTACCGATATCAAGATTGCATCGACCCTGCGTGGCATCAGCGACCCCACGAACACGTCGATGCCCTCACCGTCGCCGCTGCTTGTGCCGTCTAGATAGCCGTAATCCAGCGGGTAGATCACCTCACCGAAACGCGGGTGAGGTGTTCCCCTGGGGCGGTCGATGACGAGGCGACTGGTGTGTACAAGGTGCTCCAGGGCGGAGAACATTTCAGCGGTTGCCATGTAGTCAACCTAGGGCGTGGCGCCCGACGCTGAACGCTGCACCGCGAGACCGTGGCCGTATGGGACAGACGAAGTCACGTTTTCGCCAGTTTACCGATGAGCAGTGGGCGCGGATCGAGCCCCTGCTGCCCTCGAACGCAGGACGGCAAGGGCATCCGTTCCGCGATAACCGCAAGGTCGTCGAGGGCATCATCTACCGCTACCGAGCAGGCATTCCCTGGCGGGACCTGCCGCGGGAAGAGTTCGGGGCCTGGCAGACGGTCTGGAAGCGTCACGCCCGCTACGCCCGAGACGGCACCTGGGACCGGATCTTGCAGGCCATCCTCGCCGAGGCCGATGCGGCCGGAAAGATCGACTGGAACGTCTCGGTAGACGCCACCATCTGCCGAGCGCACCAGCACGGTACAAATACAACGCGCCCTGAGCAGGACACAGGGGGCACGATCGAATCACAAGAACCGCCCCTTCCCGGACTGTGAACCTGCAGGTCACGGCATTGGCCGCTCCCGTGGCGGGCTGACCACCAAGATTCACAGCGCCGTCGACGGTCGCGGCCGGCCGCTGGCGAATGTGGTCACCGGCGGTCAACGACACGACGGCGCGATGCTCGAACAGGTCTTGGCCGACATCCACGTTCCGCGCCCTGGCCGGGGCAGGCCTCGCACCCGTCCCGACGCGGTGATCGCCGACAAGGCGTACTCATCCGGCACGATCCGCCGCCAGCTCCGCACCCGCGGAATCACTGCGGTCATCCCCGAGAAGAGCGACACCATCGCCTCCCGCAAACGCCGAGGCTCCCGCGGTGGGCGGCCCCCGAAACTCGACGCCGACCTCTACAAAGACCGAAACGTCGTCGAGAGATCCTTCGCCCTGGCCAAGCAATGGCGCGCCCTGGCCACCCGATACGACAAACTCGCAATCACCTACCGCGCCGCCGTCACACTCTGCGCAATCCTGACCTGGCTACGCCAATTAGAAGACACGCCCTAGAGCGCCCGGAGATGCCTGCGCGGGCTCTCCAGCGACTGCCGCGCAGCACGCAGCTCGTCGGCGAACGTGCTGGTGCCCTCAGCGGTCGCCAGGAACGAGGCGATCTGCTCGTCGGTGAGATCGCTCGCCAGCACCTCGGCGTCGTAATGTGTCCACCAGTCGGCAAGCTCCGTCCAAGTGGCGACGAACGCGCGCACCGGCCACCGCACAGGCTCGGCCTCACCCGTGGACGTGACCGGTGCGGGCTTCTTCTGCGCGGTATGCGCACGGGCGACGGCCTCTTGTGCGAGCGCCTCCAGATCGGCGTCCTCGCTTGCGTCGACGGCAGCGCGGATGCGCTCGAAGCCAGGATGCACCGGCCCACCGGCATCGATGAGTTCGAGTTCGGCAGCGGCATCGCCGCGCACCGTGGCAGGCAGGTCGCGGTCGTCAGCGACTTGCCGCAGGTAGTCGATCTTGTCGAGTGTCTTGTACGACACGCCACCGGGAATCATCGCGGCGGCCTGCTCGCTGGCCCGGCCCGCCGCTTCAGACGGTGCGGGAAAGTTTCCCACACCGTCGTTTCCTGGCTGGTTCTCCACGCTGAATCGTGTTGCCGCCTGCCTCCGAGCGGCGTCCTCGGCCATGAGGGTCTTCAGCTCGCGATACAGCGCGGTCTTCTCACTCGGGGTGAGGTTCTTGTGCAGAAGGTTGTCGTCTTGCTCAGCCAGCAGGTGCCCGAGCCTGCCCGAGACGCCCGATCGCACCCACACGCTCACCGTGCGCCAGCCGAGCAGCTTGATCGCGGCCAGCCGCCGAGCGCCGCACACAAGCACCCCGTCGATGGTGACCGTCAACGGCTGCAGGAGTCCGTCACGTTCGATGGACTCGGCCAGCGCGGTCAGGTCGCCCAGGTCGGTGCGGTGCCGGTTGCCGACGATGATCGAGTCGACCGTGCGGTCCAGTTCGATGTGTCCGGTGCGCCTGCTCATGACCGGCCCCCGCGTTTCGGGGCCGCGAGGGAGATCATCAGCACGAGATCGTCGTCGCGCAGCAGCGCGCGCAGGCTCTCGCCGATCAGCAACCTCAGCAGGATGCCGCGCCCGGCGGCGGTCGCGGCGTAGGCCGGGCTGGGGTGCCCGAGCAGGGCTTTCAGCAGCGCCGTCCAAGCGGTGCCGTTCACGTCCAGCAGGGCGCGGGCGTGCTTGTCACGACGCAGCGTTTCATAGGCGCTCTGGCGGCTCCCCGCACCGGCCAGAGCCTGGCAGACGTGCTCGACCCCGGCGCGTGCGATGTGCGGGGACCAGCCCAGCAGCGTGAACAACGCGATCGCGTCCTCCACCGCCGATCCTGCAGAGCAGCACACCGTGGCACTGACCGGTTCGTCGGAGGCGGTTGGGTCGGGGTCGGTGACGTGGAATGCGGAGTGATAGTCCGTCAGCGGGTTCTCCCGATCTGACAGCCGCTCGGCGTCGTGGAACGCGGAGATGTGTGGGCGTCGGGCTTGATGCACCGAACACAGCAGGCCTTGACCACGTTCCTCAGCGATGCAGGTGATGCGCACCGCGTGGGTCACCACGCCCCAGGGGTCATTCGCGGTACGCGCGGCTTTCGTGCGCATCACGTCGAATGCGGCTGAAGCTGCCTCCCAGGGGTCGAGGCCGTGCTTGCGGGCCAGCGCCCCGTACTTTTCGGCGGCGTAGGCCATCAGGTCCGCGGCAACCGGATCGGATTGCCACGCGCCGGGGCCGCTCTCGTGCAGCCGGTTCAGCAGGGAACGCAAGCCCTCGCTGCGAGTGAAGTCTTCCGGTTCGCGGAAGGTCGTGCTGGTTGTCATGATGGCACCTCCTGATAGCGAGGTGCACACAGCGGGCATCTGCGTTGGGGGTGGTCGGGCGTTCGTTGTCGAGTCATCGCTGATCACCGCTTCACGACTTCCCGATCGCACTGCGCGTCGGAGCGTGGTGCCGGGTACTGCGCCCGAACGCCGACAGCGGGGACAGCTGTCTAGCTCGGTCGCCGAGGTTCCTCAGCCCGTCCGCCAATGGCGCGCGGGCCTTGCGCAACATCTCGACCTCCATGTCGATGCCCCGCCCGGCCAATGACGCAGTATTACGGGCGATCAGATCGGTGGGCCGCACCCACTCGACACCGCGCGCCCGGTGATCCTCGAACTTCCGCTCGACCGTCGCCGCCTCAGCTGCATCCGTGAGCTCGTCAGTCGCGGCGGTTTCGACCTTGCTGTCCTTGCGTTTGGTGGCGTCGGCAGCGGCGAACGCCTCGGGCACCTGCCGCACTTCGCGGTGGTCTTCCGGCATGTACGGTTTGGGCACATCCTCGACGCGCACCTCCTCGTACGCTCGTGCCTGCTTTCGCGGGTCGATACTCATGGTGTTGTCTCCATTCCTGTGGTGGTTTCCGGTTCTCCGACTGGCGGGGTGAACCAACGGCCCACGGTCGAGGGATGCACTTGCAACTCGTCGGCGATTGCCTTGTTCGACCAGCCGGCCTCCCGAAGCTGCATGGCGCGCTCACGCCGACCAAGCACCAGCTCGGCCTCCGGCTTGGCGTCGGGTTTGGACTCGGGTGCTGGGTCTGCCTCGGCTACGGCTGGTAGCTCGCCGAGTATCTGAGCCGTGCTGCTTCGCGGGACGGTGGCCGAGCGTGTGAGGACGACGGTGAGGTGCGTGCTGGCGAGCAGTACCAGTGGCGGCACCGCCGCGACCGTCGCGGCGAGCATGGAGGGCACGCTGGCGTCGGCAGCAACGACCGCGTGCAGCGCGTTCGCGGCCACAGACACGAGCGCCCCGCAGATCAGCAGCGCCCACGGATACCAGGCACCCCGGCGACCATCGAGCGCGACGACCGCGATCGTCGAGACCACGATCAGCCCGTCGACCAGCAGCGGCCAGATCCACGCCTGCCCCGAAGCGATACCCGACCGGGCCGCGAGGTCGGCCAGCGCCATGAACGAGAGCCAGAACGCCCCGATACCGATCAAGACCGTGCCAGTAGCAGCAGTCACCACCGCCCAACCCCAGGCCGGACGTCGTGTGCTCATCACAGCCCCCGACCACTCGCCGCGGCAGCAACCGACAACTCGTCACGAGCAATAGCCGTCTGGCGTACCGGGGCGCGACGACGCGGCCCGTAGGTGCTGACGTGGCGATACGCCGAACCGACCGTCCGGGTGATCTCGTGCTCGCCCAGCCCGGACTGGCTCGCGGCCAGGCCGAGCGCATCGAGTGCTTCGCTGTGTGAGTGACCGTGTTCGGCCATGCGGCATGCGGCTTTGAACAGTCCGAGGTTGCGTTCGCCCTCGGGCCGGTTCGCGACGTGTGAGGCAAGCCGGGCAACATCCAGCGGCCAGCCACCCGGCGGTGCGGCCATAGTGGTGTACTTCGGGCGCGGATCGAGGAAGTGGCGCAGCCGCTGCGCGTCAAGGCGCGCGACCGGGCCAGCGGCCACGCTCTCGACCCGGTACTGCATCCGACGGCCGTCGACCATGCGCTGCGAGGGCGGCACGATGATGTAGCCGCCATCGCCCCGAAAGTCGATACCCGACCGACCTACCTGCCACGACCGCTGCTCACGCTCATCATCCGCGGGGTAGTACAGGTGCCTGCCGCCGGTCGGCGTCGTCACCACTGCCAGCGGTTCCGGCAGCAGCCCGGAGTGCGCCGCGTTTCTAAACGCGGTGTACCCATCGACCTTGTGCACGTCGATGTCGACGACGACCAGCCCCGAGGCCGCACCGGTCGGGATGGCAAGGTTCGCAGCCGGTCGCTGCCGCCACCACGACACGACCTGAGCGGCGTCGGCGGTCGCCTCGTGCAAGCCGCGGGTGGTTATCGGGCGTTTCCCTCCCGGCGCGCACGGGAACACCGGCACACCGAGCTGTGCCAGCTCGTGCGCGGCGAGAGGTAGCGGCACGCCTTCGCCCAGCCTGGAGAAGATCACAGCGACCGCCGAGCCTCGGCGCGCAATCACATCCAGCGCCGCATCAGTGTCGTGTACCTCAGCCATCGTCTGACCTCCTTCCGTCCGAGGCCACTCATCAGCGAGTAGCCGTACGACCGTGAGGTACGTCGGGAGGGTCAGGAGGACGAGATGGACAAGGAGACGAGACAGTGACCATCAGGCTTCTCGAGGAACCCGACGAGTCTGTACTGGACTACCAGCGATTCAGGCTGAGTTGGAGCAAGAGCCTGATGGTCTAGAAGAACCGGCTCAGCGTTGTTAGATCCGGCTCATATCGTCAGGCGGCTCGGGAGCGGAGCCGACGGTACTCTCCAGGCGTCAGCCCCACGTACTCACGGAAGAGTCGAGAGGCGTGACTGCGGGAGTTCCAGCCGACGCGTTGCATCGCGGCGGTAACCGTAAGGTCTGTCTCCCGCAGATATTCTGCCAGTTGCTCGGCACGGATCATTGTCAAGAACGCCAGAGGCGTCTTTCCGTACGCCTCCACGAAAACGTTGCTCAACCGCGACGGGGATAGATGTACCTCTGCCGCAAGGTCGTCCAGCGTCCAGCGTCGAGCTGGGTTGTCCCTGAGTAGAGCGACGGCTCGACGCACATCTGGCCGAAGAGGGGCGAAGCGGCGATCCCTCGGGAGTGTAGGTCGGACGTGCGCGCGTTGAGAAGGTGAGATGCGCACTGGCGAGACCTTGATGAACGGGGCGATAACGTAGGCGATCTGGAACCACAATGCTTGGATGCGCAGGTAGTGGCGCACGAAGTCCCCTTCGACGCTGAGCGCGACCAATTCGTCCAGCCACGGCATCAGCAACCCGGCTCGACCCTCACCCAACCGGAGGATCTGCGTAGGTTCGGTATAGATCGCTTCGGCAAACTCTTGCGCGTCGAGTCGATCTTCGAGGTACGCGGCGTACTGCCAGCGCACCTGGTCGAGCATGTAGTCGGTGTCGAGATAGATCGTAGTGACCGTGATATGACCCTCTGGCTCCGATCCTGCCAAGATGTTCGCACCAAGCAAGATCACATCACCTGGTTTCACCATCTGCTGTCCAAACTCGCTGAACAAGAACGCAGAACCGTCACGCACTACGATCACCTTGACGCAGTCATACGCCACAGGGCCAAGAGGTCGGCGAATGGTCGCGGTGCGCGCAACAAAGGGCGCGCCCCGCGACCACCGGTCGGGCCTGACTGACGAGTCACCGGGCATCGCCACGGAGCACCTCATCGGGCATCTCTGGATCGGGTTACGACCGCACGCTTATGTCCTCATCTGATGTTCCTTCGCCACGGATGACGATTCGTTGGACAATAACGGCTGCAAGGCAGAGACCAATGATCGCTAGGCCGCTACTCAGCACGTACGGTGATACCCCGTGCAGGACCGACGCAAAACCCAGGCCCACATAGACCGTGACACCTGCAGATCCACCGAGCTGGTCTGCGGCTCGCTGTACGCCGGATGCGACTCCGGCATCATCGTCGGTGACTTCGGTAACGGCCGCGTACTGCAACCCAACGAGGCCGAACCCCATACCTGCGGCGATGAAGAGCATCGCTGGGGTTAGCAGCCAAGCGGGGGCTTCGAGCTGTGCGGCTGCCGCGATCACGATCATGCCTGCCCCTGCGGAACTCAGTCCCACGACGATGCAAGAACGCGCTCCCCATCGCCCCAAGAGGCGGGGCACGACGGTTACAGCGACGATGAGCGCCACCGCAAGCGGTAGGAGCAGCAACCCGGCCTCCAGCGGAGAGAGACCGAGTTCATCCTGTAGATAGAACGTGAACAGCAGGAAGGACGTTGAGAGCGCCGCGCTCAACAATGCAGTCGCAAGATTTGCGCGCACTCGTGTCCGATTGCGGAAGAAGATCAGCGGAACCAGCGGGTTTGCGGCTCGGCGTTCCACCTTGACGAACAATACAGCGGCGGCTACCGCTCCCACCAGGGCAGCAATTGATGACCATGGCACATCCCCAGTGCTGTCCCCGGCCTCCACCACTCCGAAAGCGAACAGCAGCGGTGCGCTTGTCAGCAGAATCGATCCGAGGATGTCCAACGGTGTGCGTTCCCGTGTTCGGTCTCGAGGTAGCAGCGCGACAGTAGCAATCAACACAAACAGAATGAATGGGACGGCGATGAGGAAGATCCATCGCCACCCGAGGTACTCGGTGATGATTCCCGAGAGCACGAACCCCAGTACAAGACCGCAGCTTGCAACCGCAGCCCACACGCTCAAGGCGCGGGTGCGCGCCCGCCCTTCGGGAAACAACAGGACGATGGTCGCCATCGCAGCGGGCAGGGCTAGGGCTTCGCCCACACCCTGGAACAGCCTCGCCCCGACGAGTAGCGGAAATGTTTCCGCGAGGCCCGCCATCAGTGAGGCTGCTCCGAAGATCGCGGTACCGATGAGGAGAAGGCGGCGTCGGCCGAAGACGTCCCCCAGGCGTCCGCCAAGCATCAACAAACCACCGCCTGTGATGGTGTACCCGACGACGACCCAAGTAAGGCCGCGCGGATCAACGCCGAGATCGTTGCCTATGGATGGCAGCGCCACGTTGACCACGGTGACGTCGACGGCGATGAGGAATTGCAGGATGGACAGACACACGAGGACTGCCCAAGAACGCGCTACCGATACTTGCGCAGGCCGCGATGAAGAGGTGCTGAAAGACACAGAAAACTCCGTTGCTCGAATGAAGAATCGGGCGACCAAACATGTCGCGCCGAACCGACGATCAAGCGACGGAACGTGAACTAGATAAAGTGAGGAGACGTTCCGCCGCTAGCGGAGCGTCTTCGTCACAGCGGCAGCGGCCGCAGCAGAAGCACCTGACATGGCTCCAATCCTACCCGATGGTGTCCGTACCCCTTGCGTTGCGACCTACTCTGATCCCTCCACACGTCTGGCACTAAGAGTGCGCGCCGCGCTACGCGCGCACCTGACCCCCGAGACCGCCCCACCCGTGACGGTCTCGGGGAGGAGCCATCGTGGTGATGAGCATCCGGGTCATGTCGTCCGGCAAGGGGTACGAGTACCTGCTGAAGTCGGTCGTCATTGGTGACGGCAACCGGGAGATGAGCAGCCCGCTGACTCGGTACTACACCGAGACCGGGAATCCTCCCGGCATCTGGGTGGGCACCGGCTTGATGAGCCTTGACGACGGGCGCACACCGGGGTTGGTCGAGGGCGACATGGTGACCGAGGAACATCTGGCCCGACTACTCGGTGACGGCATCCATCCGGTCACCGGGGAGAAGCTCGGCAAGAGGTTCCCCTCGTTGCAACCCCCACGTGAGCGGATTGCGGCCCGCATTGCACGACTCGACCCCGACTTGCGTGGCGATGCACGTGCAGAGGCGGTGCAGCGCATCCGTGAGGAAGAGGTTGCGAAGAAGCCGCGCACTGCCGTTGCGGGGTTCGATCTGACGTTCTCACCGCCGAAGTCGGTCAGCGCGATCTGGGGCGTGGCCGACGCGGGCACGCAAGCCCTGATTGCGCAGGCGCATCACGCCGCGATGCGCGACACGATCGCGTTGCTGCAGGATCGGGTTGCGGTGACCCGGGTCGGTCGGGCCGGTGTGGCGCAGATGCCGATTGTCGGGGTGATCGCCACTGCGTTCGACCACTACGACAGCAGAGCCACCGACCCGCAACTACACACACACGTCGTGGTGTCGAACAAGGTGCAGGGTGTAGATGGGCGGTGGCGCACCCTCGACTCTCGTCGACTGCACAAGGCCGCTGTCGCTCTCTCGGAGTCGTACAACGCCTTTCTCGCCGATCACACCGCACGGCTGCTCGGCGTGAGATGGGTGCCCGTCGACCGGGGCAAAGACCGCAACACCGGCTGGGAGATCGAGGGCGTACCAGCGGGGTTGATCGTGGAGTTCTCCCGACGCACCACCGGAGGCAGCGACGGAGAGGGTATCGAGCAGGTCAAGAACCGGCTCATCGAGCAGTACGTCGGCGAGCACGGCAGGCAACCCACGGCGGCGACGATTGCGAAGCTGCGGCAGCAGGCGACCTTGGAGACGCGACCAGAGAAAGAACTGCACTCGCTGGCCGACCTCACCACCGACTGGCGTGCGCGTGCCGAGGTCGTGCTCGGCGAGGACGCACCCACCTGGGCGCAGCACCTGCTCGACCGGGGTGCGACCGATGCCCGGCTGCGCGCGGACGACCTCGGGTTGGAGCAGATCGAGGATCTCACCGCCGTGGTGTTGATGAGCATGGCGAACCGGCGCGCAACCTGGGGGCGCTTCAACCTGCACGCCGAGACGATGCGGCAGATCATGGGCCTCCGGTTCGCCACCACCGACGACCGTCTCCGGGTGCTCGATCAGATCGTCGCGTACGCCGAAGCCGAATCGTTGCGGCTCACCCCGGAGTACGACCGCGCCGTGCCCGCTCACTACGTCGAGGACGAGGGCAATAGGTTCCAGCCGGTCGATCAGATCGCGTACTCCAGCCAAGACATCCTCGACGCCGAGCAGCGCCTACTCGCGCACAGCCAGCGCACCGGCGGGCCAGCACTGACGGCGCGGCTCGTCGCGCGGCACACCTCCCGCAAGATCAGGGGCGTCCGGCTCGACCCCGACCAGGCCGTCGCCATAACCCGCATCGCCCGTTCTGGGCTGACGCTCGACCTGCTCGTCGGCCCCGCCGGTTCCGGGAAGACCACCGCGCTCCGTGCGCTCCATCGTGCATGGACAGCCGCGCACGGGCGCGACTCGGTGATCGGTCTTGCACCGTCGGCGGCTGCTGCCGAAGTGCTGGGCGACTCGCTCGGAGTGCGGGCGGAGAGCACCGCGAAGTTCCTCTACGAACACCACCACGGGCGCTGGAATATCGAAGCCGGGCAGCTCGTGCTCGTGGACGAGTCCTCCCTGGCCGGAACGCTCGCGCTCGATCGCATCACCGAGCACGCCGCTGAGGTCGGAGCCAAGGTCGTCCTCATCGGCGATTGGGCGCAGCTGAGTGCTGTCGAGACGGGCGGGGCGTTCGGGATGCTCGTTCGCCACCGCGATCAGGTTCCCGAGCTCACCGATGTGCGCCGCTTCGCCAACGAGTGGGAGAAGACAGCCAGCCTGGGCCTGCGGCACGGACGCACGGACGCGCTCGACGAGTACCAGGAGCGGGACAGGCTCCTCGATGGTGAGGCCGAGACGATGCTCGATGTGATCTACGAGGCGTGGCGCAGCGACCGCGACGCGGGCCTGCGTACGCTGATGATCGCGGGTACCGGCGAGATGGTCGCCCAGCTCAACGAGCGCGCCCGCGCCGATCTGGTCGAGGCCGGGCGCGTTGAGGCTGACGGTCTGCGTCTGCACGACGGCACCACCGCAGGCGTCGGCGATCTTGTCGTCACCCGGCTCAACGACCGCCGCCTGTCCACGGGCAGGGCGTGGGTCAAGAATGGTGATCGCTGGCAAGTTACGCACCGCTACGACGACGGCTCGCTTGCGGTACGGCGGCTGGGGCACAGCGACAAGCCCTACGGTAAGGCTCTCGTGTTGCCTGCGAAGTACGTGCGCGAGGAAGTCGAACTCGGCTACGCCTCCACTGTTCACCGCGTCCAAGGTGCCAGCGTTGATACCGCGCACGCGCTCGTTGACCCCAAAGTCTCGTCGCGGGAGTTGTTCTACGTGGCGATGACGCGCGGCAAGCACCGCAACCACGCCTACGTGATCGTGCCTGACCCGCACGAGGTCGAGCCGCATATCGACCAGCCCGAGGTGCTGACCCTGACAGACCGGCTCGCCAAGGTGCTCGCCCGCAGCGACGCTGACCTCTCCGCGACCGAGACGCTGACGCTCGAGGTAGACCGGCACGCCTCGCTGTCCACGCTGCTCGCCGAGTACGACGTGCTCGCCCGCGAAGCGCAGGCTCACCGCTTGGCGGCGCTACTTGACGTTGCGCCGTTCCTCGAGAACGTGGCCGATGACGTGTTCACCAGCCACTACTACGAGCAGTTGGAGAGCGCACTCGCACGTCACGAAGCCGCCGGGCACCGCGCAGCCGTTGCGCTCACCGCACTCGCACCGAGACTTACGCCCGGCGTGAGCCAGGCTGACCCTGCAGCGCAGCTCGCCGACATGCTCGACCAAGCCACTCAGAAGCTCCAACCCCGCAGACGGGGCAGGGCTGGAGTTGCCGGACTCATCTCAACGCCTGCCGAGCCGATCGCCGACGACATGCAGACCGCGCTCACCGAACGGCAGACGCTCATCGAGACCGCCGCTCGCGGACTCTTGCACGACGCCCAAGACGCGGGAGCCGCATGGGTGACACGGCTCGGGCAGCCGAGTTCACGAACCGATGCACGAGAGCGATGGGAGGCCCACGCAGCCACCATCGCGCTGTACCGCTACCGATACGGGGTCACAGGCTCCGCTCCGCTGGGGGCGTCCAAGTCAGTTATCTCGGCAGAGCAAGCAGCGGAACTTCGAGTGGCGCAGACCGCGCTGGCCAGCTTACGCCGGGCACAGTTGGTTAGCGAGCCCCGCAAGGACGCCGCATCACATAGGTTCACCCCGCGAATTGATCAAGCCCACCGCCTGTGACCCTCACGGTTCAATACTCGCAAGCGCAGTCGCGCACAGAGGACGTGACCAGATCCCGTGATGCTGGGAGACGCGACCGCTGAGGGGTCGAGCCGTCGCCGCTCAGTGACTTGACGAAGCAGCGCCGGTGCCAACGAGTGTCTGGAGCAAGTCGTCCAAGGTATCGAAGTGCTGAATTCGGGGTTTTCCGTCGTCCTTGAGGCCCCAGAGTGAGTAGCCATCGTGGTTGAGCTTCTCGAACTGCGCGTTGTACTCGCCAGCCGTCACGAACCGAATCACGAGGGCAGGAACGTCGGTGCGCGGTCGGATGCTCAGCAGTTTACGACCGGCATCCTCACGGAGAATCTGCGGCCCCTTCGTGTCGATGCACACCACTTTTGAGTCAGTCCACACAACGAAATCGGGGTAGAAGTTCTCAGTATCGCCCACGGAGATAAGAGGGATGCCGTAGCCGCTCCTGGACTGGTTACGCATCCAAGTCTTGCCCGTCTTGTCGAGCGCACGAGCAAATGTGCGTTCCAGCCCGTTGAGCCCTTCATAGCCCGCATGGAGGGCGTTGTCGAAACGCTCGATTTCGTTTTCGCGCACTAGGATTGGCCCGACTACATACGGGTTTGGTTTCCGCTGAACGAGCGTGACATTCTCGATGTACTCGTGAACAACCTTGCCTGCCAAGTCTCGAATCTGCACAAACGCAGGGCTGCCGACACCCACCTGGGCGTCAAAGCGTGCGTCTGCTGTACTGGCGACATCAAGCGCTTTGGGGAACAGGCGGAGAATCTCGCGGTGGAAAACCCACCGTGCCGAAACCTTGCTGGGCTCTTCGTAATCTTCCCATTCCGAACCGGTGGCCGCTCCACCTCCGATTGTCTGAATGGCGACACGGCGGCTACCACTCCCGGAAGTGTTGATGCCGCCCGCCGAGTAGTCGAGCATCTGATTCAGAAGCTTGGTGACGGGCGCTACTGCCTCTTGAGGATCGCGCGCTGTGCCGGGGATCTCACGCTTGAGCTTGGGCTTCAGGGACTTCGACCGCGTCGTCTGTGACGAGCTGGCCACCAGCTTGACGTCTGGCAGGTCACTGCCGAGCCGGTTCTCGACGTCAGTGAGGACGTCGTTGAACACTTCGTTGCGGTCGACGCGGACGTAGAAGTGCGCGGTGTTTAGGCGTTCGGAGGGATAGTGCGTGGCACGCGGCTGGCGCAGCACTCGTCCGATCACCTGTGTGATCTGGATGTTCGACTCCATCGACTTGTCGATGTAGGCGAAGTACGCCTCAGGGTCGTCCCAGCCCTCCTGGAGCGTGAGATTGAAGATGATGTGGCGGAAGTCGCCTTGCGTGAACGCCTCATAATCATTGTCTGCACCCTTGAAAAGCACGAACTCCTCAGGCAGCGGATAGTCTTTGAGCGTTTCGAGGTTGGCGTACACGGCGACGGAGCTGGGGTCGATGCCCTGCTGCTCGACGAGGTAGCGCCAGATCTGGATGGGAGGCGCCTGGCGCTGTCCGAATGGCCTCGCTGGATCATCCTTGCGGAACGCATCGTCGGCGACGACGTTCGTCTTGCAGACGTAGATGGCCTTGGGGTTGACGTCGATACCGTAGTCGACCGCGTCCTGCTGCGCTTCAGCCATGTCCGCAAGAAGGGCGGAGACCGCCTCCTCCATCGGGGTCTTGTAGCCCGCGAGATTGAGCGAGTTCTTGACGAGCCCCTCCTTGACGACAGCGGAGGAGCGAACCTTCGTGACGAGCCAGTCTTCCGAGTAACCAGCCGCGCGTAAGCGGTCGATCTCCGCAGCCATGAGCGGCGGCAGCTGCATAGTGGCACTCGCAAGCAGGAACGCTTCGGGCTGCAGCTTCAGAAGCAACTCCGTCTGCTGCTCGGACAGGTTGTGCGCCTCGTCGTAAACGATGAAGAGTGGGCGGCGCTCCCCGTGAACGTCCCGACGTTCACGGAGCGCATCCCAGGTCGACGTGCCTGTTCCGTCGATATCGGACTTGTAGATCGTAAGTGCGCCCTGCTCCATGTCCTTACGGTTGAACGTCCCGACGGTGGCGAAGAAGAGCGAAGCT
Source organism: Ammonicoccus luteus (assembly GCF_050880385.1). Classification (NCBI taxonomy): domain Bacteria; kingdom Bacillati; phylum Actinomycetota; class Actinomycetes; order Propionibacteriales; family Propionibacteriaceae; genus Ammonicoccus; species Ammonicoccus luteus. The sequence continues at coordinate 1,023,268 of NZ_JBNZCI010000001.1, read as the reverse complement.
GTGTCCGCTGTCTCGACCTCGTGCGCCGAGTACTCACTGAGGAGCCGAACATTCACGTTCCCCAAAATGTGGTGATACTTGCCACCAGCTTGCAGGTTCTCGTAGGTCTGGGCTACAACCACACGACCACGAGATAGCCACAGTATGACCGGTGCGACGTCCGTTACTGCACTCATTTGCGCGACCGCATCCGCAAGGATGACGGTCTTTCCAGCTCCCGTGAGAGCCGCGAGTGACTGGAAGAACGGCACCCACTCAGGTCGCTTCTTCGTTCCCTTGGGAACCTCGTCGCCCTGGTACTGAATGAACCGGTCAGCGATCTGTGATGACGCTTCCCGTTGGAAAGCGAATAGTTCGATCATTCGTCGCCCCCATCCGTGTACGCCTCGGTGCGCATGTCTAGCCCAAAGTCAATCAGGATCTGGTCAGGGATCCGATAGAAACGAACGTCCTCGGTTCCAAAGAGGTTGTACCGGGCATACACGTGATAGACGGGCTCGAGCTTGGCACGTTTGCCTTCTGCCACGCAGGCCTCGTAAACCTCCTCCGTTAGGTCAGTGTTGCCATCGGGGCCATCCCAGACGAGGTAAAATCCATGACCCTCGGAGTTCCGCCCGACAAGGTACTTGTAGGAGAGATCGTTGTAGGTGATGAGCGATCCTCCGCGACGGCGGCTCGAGTCGTGGTGTGATGCGATAACCGTGTCGACCATCTCATCGCGCTCCATGCGGAGCACGATGTTTGCATCAACTTGCTTCGTGAGTGCTTTGAAGGCGAAGCCGCCCGAAAGAGACTCGCCCTTTCCGTTATCCCAGTTACCTGTGATTGCTCGTTTGAGTCGCTCAGCTGTCAATGTCTTGGCGTAGGAGTCGCCACGCTCCGGACGGCCCTGTTCGATCAAGAGGAAGCGCCGGTCGCTGCCCGTAGTTTCATTGAGCGCAAGCACGGCATGCCCAGTGGTACCTGAGCCCGCGAACGGATCAAGAACGATTCCGTCTGCGGGGCACCACAACTGGATTATTTTCATTATAAGTTTCAAAGGCTTCACGGTTGTAAACCCGTGGCCGCGACCGACGATGGCGGTCAGCTCGGTTGCGCCATCGCTGCTTCGTCCGGACTCCTTGTAGTTCCAAGAAATCGAACCGATTTCCGCCGGTATCTCAAGTTCATCGTCAGCCCAGTAGGTGACGGCGACTTTGCCCTTCTTGATTCTTTCTAGGTATGTCTTGGTGCGAGGTCGTCCCTCTCCATCCCGACCAAACCAGATGAAGGGCCACTCCGGGAGGGCCAATCGAGCTTTGGCGCGCTCGGCAATCTCGCTAGAGAATCCGCCCTTAAGGACGAGCCCCTTTACGTGACCGTCGTACAAGTCGCGTTCTTCGTAAGGCGATCCCCACTCCTCAAGCCAACGCTTGATGTTTCGCTTTGGGTGACGCCAGGCCCCCTCGCCCGCGGGATAGTGAAGTTCTCCGGTGAAGGGCGACTGGATTGCAAAGTCCCCCTTCTCAGACCAGGTTCGAGCTGTAAGGTTGCCTTCACGCCAGAGTCCGCCGGGGTCGTTGTCCGGGTTTCCGTAACGGCGATTGTCGGACTCCATGCGGTCTAGCGATTCAGTTGTGGTGCGTTCGACATCTCGCGCGTACACCAGTACGTACTCGGTTGTCGTTGTCACATGGCTCTTGTCCGCTCTTGCGGCAGCGGTTTTCTGCCAGTTGATGATTGCAATCCGATTCCGCTCGCCAAAGATCTCATCCAGCATCTGGCCCAGGTGAAATAATTCGCGATCATCGATGCAGATTGCAAGCACTCCGCTCGACTTGAGCATGGAATGCATCATCTGAAGTCGCGGGTACATGAATTTCATCCATTTGGTGTGCCGCGCAGGATCGTCGCTGGGCACCCAGGTTCCGATACCCGGATCGTTCGGGTTCTCGTCCCATCGATCGTTGTAACGGAAGTCGTTCCCGGTGTTATACGGCGGGTCGGCCACGATGACATCGACGCCGCCACGCCAGCGGTAGAGCGAGGCGAGCGCCTGCAGGTTGTCTCCCTCGATGAGAAGGTTCTTCGCCTGTTCCTCAGCGCTGCCGACGGAGAGCCCAGAGTTGGTTCGCTGCACTCGCGGTCGTACCAGTCGCGCGATCTGGCGAGCCCGCTGCTTGCCCGTGAACGCGAGGTTCACTCCGCGCTGGGTCTTCTCCGCTACGATCTCAACGACGTCTTCGAAGGTTAGATCCCGACCGGCAACGTTGCTCAGCTCCGCGAGTAGTTCGCTACGGTCGTGAGTGGCAGTCGCGTCAGGTTTTGACATCCTAAGTCCTCTGGCAGTTCGTACATGGCACATCGGTCATCTGCGCAGCCACCGCAAGAGACCCAGCAAGCGTTGCCAGCCGGGTCGCACGTGTGGCTCCACAGACTGGCCCACTGCAAGTATCTCATCACCGACCACTGACACTCAGCGCTGGAGCACGGATCTTCGCGCGTGACAACTGCCCTAGGAGAGCTTGGGCGCTCCCTCCCTCGCTCGTCTCCGGCGCTACGCAGTCTCTTCGTGCGGCCAGCAGTGGGCTGGAGAGTCAAGCCTGCCTGGGCCCGTGCACGGCTATCGCTGACCGAGGCCTCGCAGATCTTTAGTGTGCGTCCACACTGTCATCCGATGGAGGCCGAAGCGCCGACAGAACGAAACGATGCTCTGGCGCGTGCGGCAGGGCGGCTATCGACACAGCAGCGCGTCGAGACCCGCACTGAGGATGGCTTCAGCGTCCACCCCGTGGGATGCGTGGAGTGATGCATAGAAGGGGGCAACGTCGCTGTCAACGGCAGCGTGGCGCTCATGACTCGCCATCGGCGTCGTAGTCGCGCTCCCGATGACAAAGTTCGACAGCGCGTACGCATCACCGAGCGGGTCGGTCGAGCCCCGCTCAGCGAGCAGGGTGCACATGCGTTCGGAGAGACGCAGATAGTTCGGCCCTCTGGGGGCTCGCATGGCGATGACCTGGCACGCCCAGGGATGCTGGACAAGGTGGTGGTAGTAGACAAGCATCAGGGTGTGCAACTCTGCGTGCTCGGTGGCTTCCTGTAGCCGTGCGTCGTGCCCGAGGGCATCGTCGAGCGCGAGGTCGAACAGGTCGTCTACCGACGTCACCCTTGAGTACAGGCTTGCAGGGGCGACCTCCAGCCGATGCGCAACGGCGCGGATCGTGAGGGCCCGCAGTCCACCTTCGTCCAGCAAGTCAACCGCAACACGAGCGATGTCACGCACGTCCACGGAGCGAGCCCTGCGGACGGGCTTGGGGTGCTCCCAGTAGCTCATGCCCTCATTCTATCCGAACTATGTTAGCTTTGTAAGCATGTTGGATGCCAGGCTTCTCCCGCTTCGCAGCGACCGCGCGGTGCTTCGCTCCATGCGTCCTAGCGACGCGAGTGCGTATGCCTCCGGCGCGGCCGACCCGACGGTACGCCGGTACGCTCACCTGCCGGAGCCCGAGTACACGGAGGCGTCAGTGATCGCGTTGATCAAGGGCGCGATTGGCGAGGGCTTGGAGCGCGGAGACCTCGCGGTGCTAACCATTGCCGACCCTGCCACGGATGCTTTTTCGGGCAGTCTGGTGCTGTTCGGCGCGTCGAAGGGCTCCGTGGAGGTTGGCTTCTGGGTGCATCCCGACCATCGGGGCAAGGGGGTGGCAGTCGGTGCCCTCGCGGTCGCTGTCGAGTTCGCCCGACGCAGCGGCTTCACCCGGCTCACGGCTCGCACCGTTCCCGAGAACCAGGCATCTCAGCGGGTGCTCGAACGGACGGGCTTCGTCCAAGGAGAAACGACCCGCGATGTTGCCCCCTCGGGCCAGGAGGTCGCGTTGATGCACTACCTCCTCGACCTGGAACCGATCACGCTGTTCCCCTTGCAGACCGAGCGGCTGCGGCTGCGGCTTCACCAGCACGCCGACGCGCCGGCATTGCAGCACATCTACAGCCGCCCCGACGTAGCCCGTTATCTACTCGATGAACCATGGTCGGAGACTGAAGCCGCGCGTCAACTCGGTGCGCGGATGATGAAGACCGGCCTGAACAGTACGAGTGCGGCTCTTGCACTGGTCATCGAACACAAGGGCGAGGTCATCGGCGACGTACAACTATGGCTGACCAATATCGAACGCCGAGTGGCCGAGATCGGCTGGGTGATCGATCCCGCTTATGGCGGTCGAGGGCTTGCGACAGAAGCTGTACGAACGGTACTCACTCTGGGATTCGACCAGGGCGATCTCCATCGGATCGCGGCGCAGATGGATGCTCGGAACGAAGCGTCTGCACGACTCGCGCAGCGTGCCGGGATGCAGCGTGAAGCGCACTTGCGACAAGACTGGTGGAGCAAGGGCGAGTGGACGGACACGCTGATCTATGGAGTCCTCGCCACCGACGTCTCTCCGGGAAGTCCTCGATGAGCGATGGCGGCAGGTCAACCTGGCTTACGCGCCGACTGCCCGTTGCGCACGAGTCTAGACAAGCCGGAACCACGGCCGTATGCGCCCATCGTGGCCCGGTCTCGGACAGTTCATCGACCTGTGGGGCCGATGGCGTATGACTGTGTAAAGGTGATCGTCGTCCGCGACGGCTCTGCGATCCTGTTCAGTGAGTTCGGGCATCGGCCGGTCAAGATCGGTGACGTGATCCTGCTCGGCGCGAACGTCCGGTGCGGGAGCGAGCCTGAGGGCCAAATCACCGTGTCCACGATCTACCTCGATACGGACTACATGCTAGATCAGGTGCGCTGGCAGTACGCAGCGTTCCTCGAAGATCGCCTTGACGGGCAAGGGTTCGCGGAAACCATTTACACCGAGCCCGCGCAGATACTCCGGTTGGGCGAAGACCGGGGCGGGGATGCTGATGCCGTGGCTGGAAGAACTGGTCTCACTCAGCACTACCGGCAACTTCGTGGGCAACTATCTGCGGATGCAGGCGCTGTGGTTCCAGGTCGCCTATGTCATCGCCCCGTTCATCAAGGCCTCGCCTGTGCGCATCTCACCTTCTCAACGCGCGCATATCCGACCCGCACTCCCGAGGGATCGCCACTTCGCACCACTCCGAGTTGAAGTTCGACAGGCAGTCCATCTACTCAAGTCGGCTCCCGCGCAGCGTTGGACACTGGACGACCTTGCAGCCGAGGTGCATCTTTCACCATCTCGGCTCAGTAGCGTCTTCGTAGCGGCCTACGGCAAGACACCGCTTGCCTACTTGACCATGCTCCGCGCTGAACTCTTGGCTACGTACCGGAGCCATCGCGTTGACGCTCCGATATTTGTCAGCTCGCGATTTCACCGGTTCGCGGGTCGGTCTTGATGAGGTGATAGACCTCGCGGATGACATAGCGTTTCAGGCAGCGGATGATGTCGCGTTTGCTCTTGCCTTCGGCGGTTCGTCGGGCGACGTAGGCGATCGTGGGCTCATGGAATCTCATTCTGACGATCACGGTCCGATAGATCGCCGCGTTGAGCTGGCGGTGCCCGCCGTGATTGATGCGATGCTTCCCGCTCGTCATCCCGGAGCCGGTCGGGACAGGGCTGATGCCGGCAAGCTTCGCGAACGCGGCCTCGCTGCGGATGCGCTCGGGGTTGTCGCCGGCGACGATGAGGATCTCCGCAGCGGTGTCGACGCCGATTCCGAACTCGTCGAGCAGGTGCGGGGCCCGTTGCAGAACGAGCTGCTCGATCTGCGCCTCGAGGTCCTTGATCTCGTCGTTGAGAGCTATCCAGCGTTTCGCGATCGAACGGAGAGCATGACGATTCGCGTCCTCCGGAGTCGCCAGGCCGCGGGGGCGGAGCGCGGCGCAGTGTCTCGCGACCATCTTCTGAGTCTTCTTCGCAGTCTCACGGCGGAGGTCCTCGGTGGCGTGGACGAGCATCGCTTTGAGGGTGACCATTGCGCCGGTGCGGTCTTTCACCGCGGTATCGTGCGCGACTTTCAGCTGCCGGATCATCTCCACGACCCCGTCAGCGCTCTTCGGGACCGCGGTCGCGAACCCAGCAAGCACCGCCCTCGCGGCGTTCTCCGCGTCGAGGGTGTCGGACTTCCCACTCAACCTGCGCAGTCGACGATCGGGACGGGAGACCTCGATCACCTTGTGCCCGTGGCGGCGAACGAACGAAGTCAGTCCTGCTCCATAGGAGCCGGTGCCTTCGATCCCGAACGCGATGATCTTCCCGAACGTTGCCGCCCACTCCAGCAGCTGCCGGAACCCAGCCGTGTCGGTCGAGATCGTCAGGGACGCGAGGATCCCTCCGATCGAGTCCATCACGGCGGCGACGTGGATGTGCTTATGGGTGTCGACGCCGATCACGACGTGCCCTGACCTGACTTGTTCAACTTCGTCCACGGTGGTGTCTCCTTGCCGGTTATCGTGGATTCACGCTGTCGCCGGCGGGTGGACAGGACTGTCACGGGGACGCTGTCGAAAGTATGCTCCAGGCTCCTATTAGGTCACGCCCGACCGGCGGCAGTGCTTGATTGCATGCCTGGCCGGAGGCTCGACAGATCAACGCCAAGGCACCCTGCGGGCCAATCGTAAGCAAGGGTCAGAACGCTCCGGCCAGGACTACCCCATCCTCGCGAGATCGGGCAGAAACAGACTGACAATCGAACGAGTCGCCGACCGTTCCCGTCGAGGGGGTCGCGCCGAGTTCGACGACCCGGTCGGTGTAGACCACGGCGAGGTAGTTCGATCCGTGGTCAGCGTGATGGACGAGCCCGTTGAGGTTCCCGTCCGCCGCCCATGCGGCCATGTTCAGTGCCTGGAGCGGGAGGATGTCCGCTTTGAGCGTCGAGGCGACGTTCCACCCGACGATGCGGCGAGAGAACACGTCGGTGACGAATGCGACATAGGCGAACCCGGACCACGTCGCGACATACGTCACGTCTGCGACCCAGAGCCTGCGGGGAGCGTCCGCAGTGAACCGTCGCTGCACGAGATCCTTCGGCTTCTCGTTCGCCGAGTCGGACTTCGTGGTGAAGACCTTCTTCGATCGCTTCACGCCGCGAACCCCAGCGAGTCGCATGAGCCGGCCGGTCTGGTCGCGACCGATTGCCCAGCCCTGCTGGCGCAGCAGCGCGTGCATCTTCCGGACACCGTAGACGCCATAGTTCTCCGCATGCAGCCGGGTGATCTCCGGAATCAGCAGCTCGTCTCTCAGCTGCCGGGCTGACGCCGGACGCGCTTTCGCGACCCGGTATCCGCGGGCGGTGAGGAACCCCACCTCGGCCTGCCGCATCACACGGCACACGAGCTCGACCCCGAAACGATCACGCATCTTGTCGATGAACGCGATCATCTCGACGAGGGGCGGCCGAGCTCGGTCGCGAAAAACACGCTCGCAGACCGCAAGATCTCGTTCGCCTTCTCCAACTCGGCGATCTGCTTCTTCAACCGCTTGATCTCGGCCTGCGCCTCGCTCGAGGTCCCCGGCTGCCGGCCCTCGTCGACGTCGAGGCGCTTCTTCCACAGTCGAAGCGTCTCGGGGTTGACGCCGAGCTTGGCGGCGACGTGCTCGATCGCGGCGTGATCGGTCTTGTGATCAGGGCGAGCCTCGCTCAGCATCCGCAGCGCGCGCTGGCGGAACTCATCCGGATACGGTCCTGGCATAACTCCATCCTCCAAAAGGAAAGGACGGAACGAAATCCTCCAAAAGGAAAGGACGGAACGAAACTCAGCGCGAATCAAGATGCAACCGCGGTCGACTCGTTGGCCGTGACCCTGGCGCTTCGGACAATCTCCTTATTGCCTTTGGAGCCGGACGGCTTCCTTCAGCGGATTCTGCGTACGCCGGGCATGGTCTACCAGGTCAGCGGGTCGAGTCGAAGGTAGAAGTCCAGGCGGTCGGGGTCAAGGGCGATGCCGTACCGGGAGGCGAAGTCGTGTTCCGCCCGTTGGGCGGTGTCTTCGTTGGGCCAGGTCTCGCGAGCGTTCGCCAACAGGAGCGCGATGTCGGCGTAGGGATCTGCCTGTCCGAGTCGGCCGAGGTCGATGAGCCCGGCCGCGAGCGAGGTATCAGGGTCAATAAGGATGTTGGGGAGGCAGAAGTCTCCGTGGCAGACGACCCTGTCGGCGTCCTCTTGTTCCTGGCGGGAAGGGAGGTCGCGTTCCAAGCTTTCGAGGATCACCGCGGGCGGGGTCTCGATGAGGTGCTGGGGCAGGAACTCGGGGTGGACCCGGTTCTCGGCGACGGTCGCGCGGGCGAGCGTGATCATCTCGTCCAGCGTTCTGCCGTACGGGCACGTGCTGGCGGGGATGCTGTGCAGCCGGACCAGGGTGTCGGTGATCGACGGCCATGCCTGCGCGAGATGGGCCGGGTCGAGCCGGTCAGCCGGGACGCCCTCAACCGCGGTGGTGATGAGGCAGGCGCCGTGCTCGGTGGTGCGCCAGTCGAGCACGCTGGGGCCGGGGATTCCGGTGGTCGACAGCCACTCGATCCGATCGCGCTCGCCTTCTAACGTGTGCGCATCAGCAACGGAGACGACCTTGGCGAACCGTTCCCCGGACACGTGACGCAGCACAATCGCGCCTGACTCGCCGTCGGTGACGCGCGCCCACGCCGGGCTATCGGAAAGCAATCCGGTCAGTGGCATCGAGGGAGAGGACATGCCTCTATCATCTCGCGTCGACCGTCCTTCACGTGCCCTACGCGACCTCACGACCAATACTGACCAAACACAGCATGTCCGCAGTGACGGCAAAGCAGCGCGCGATGTTCGCTCACCTGCTACGCATGACGGTCTTGACGCGGATGATGAGCGCCGGCGACGGCTACAAGTACCTTCTGTACTCGTTCCCAGCCGCAGACGCCGTCCGCTGGCGCTCGACGCCGCTGATCCCACGCGGAGGAAGGTGCCCCGTGCGCAAGTAAAAGTAGTCGCGTCTGGATCGGCTTGTTTCTGCAGCGGATCCTCAGAAGAACTCGTCCATGAGCCGGTAGAACCGTGTCCGTGCCGGGTCGAGGTCCTCGATCCCATACTGGTCGAGGAAGAAGGGCACCCATGATTGGCCGAGTTGCTCGGCTATGTCCCGCGTTGCTAGCGCGAGGTCCTGGTGACGGTCGGCAACTCCCAACCGCCCGGCAAGCGTTATCTGGTCTGGCACTCTGCCGGCTCCGGCAAGACCAAGACGATCGCGTGGCTCAGTCACCGACTGATCCGGCACATGAGCGCCGACTCGAAGTCGACGTTCGACTCGGTCATCGTCGTCACCGACCGCACGGTGCTCGACGAGAACATCCGCGACGACATGAACTTGGTGCAGTCGAGCAGGGGCCTCGTCGTGGCCGTGGGCGAGAAATCCGGCGCGAAGTCCCCACAGTTGAAGAAAGCACTCGTCGACGGTGACCACATCATCACCTGCACCCTTCAGGCCTTCCCCGAGGTCATGAAGCTCATCGAGGACACCGAGGAGCTGCGGGGCCGGCGCTGGGCCGTCATCGCCGACGAGGCGCACTCCTCGCAGTCAGGCTCCGCAGCCAAGCAGCTCAAGGAACTCCTCGTAGACGTCGAGATCGACCCCGACGAGGAGAGACGCGCCGACGACCTCCTCGCCGCCAAGGACTCGGCCATCGCAGCGTCGGCCAACATCACCTTCGTGGCCCTGACCGCTACGCCGAAGGGGAAGACCCTGCGTCTGTTCGGCACCCAGGTCGGGGACCGCTGGGAGGCATTCGACACCTACACGATGGCCCAGGCGATCGAAGAGGGCTTCATCCTCGACGTCCTCACCAACTACTCGACCTACGACATGTTCCTGCGGGTGAAGAACACCTTGGAGGGCGAGGAGTCCGAGAGCGAGATCCAGGTCAACACCGGCGAGGCGGTCTCGAGCATCGTCCGCTACGCGAGGCTCCACCCGACCGCGATCGCTCAGAAGGTCCGGGTCGTGGTCGAGCACTTCCGGCGCAACGTTCAGCCGCTCCTCGGCGGCCAGGCGTGCGCATTGGTCGTGACCAGCTCGCGCATGGAGGCGCTGAGCTGGTCGCGGAAGATGGACGCCTACATCGCCGAGAAGGGCTACGACCTGCACACCCTCGCAGCATTCTCCGGCTCGCTCACCGACGAGGGCGGCGAGAGCGTCACCGAGGTGTCCGTGAACGGCGTGAGCGATGTCGGCAGGGCCTTCCGCGAGGAGGGCGTCTACCGGGTCCTCATAGTCGCGAACACGTTCCAGACCGGTTTCGACGAGCCCCTGCTGATGGCTATGTACGTCGACAAGAAGCTCTCCGGCGTCGCCACGGCGCAGACACTCTCGCGGCTCAATCGCATCTACCCGGGCAAGACCGCGCCGATGGTTGTCGACTTCCGCAACACCCCGGCGAGCGTCCAGGCCGACTTCAAGCTGTACTACTTCGATGCGCACGTCGACGGCGACGTCGACCCGAACGCGCTGATCACGGTGGGAGAGCGCCTCGACACGTTCGGGCTTTACACGCACGAGGAGATGGACGCTGTCGCCGATGCGTTCCTATCAGTTCTTGGTGGTGAGATGATCGCCAAGGCGTTGTCTCCTATCAAGAACCGCTGGAACGGCCAGTGGCGTCAGGCTGTGCTATCGAAGGACAAGAAGCGGAAGGAGGAACTCGAGGCCTTCCGTGCCGACGTGCTCGGCTACCGCAACGCTTGGCAGTTCCTCAGCCAGATCGTCGACTACCAGGACCCTGAGCTGCACCGCCGTGCGATCCTCGCAGCGCTGCTCGGCCGGCACCTCCACTCCGATGGTGATGACCGCGACGACAGCTTCCTCGAGCGCGTGCAGCTCTCCGGCGTCAAGCTTGTCCCGACGGTGATTGAGGAGGACCACTCGATCAACGAAGGCAGCGGCGACGGTGTCCGGCTCCCCATCTTCGACGGCGAGTACGGCGGCAGCGCAGTGCCGAAGCGCGGCCCGCTCGACGAGGCCATCGAGAAGGTCAACGAGATGTTCAAGGCCAAGGGGGTCGATGTCAGTCCCGAGAGCGTCTCGGGCTTCATCACTACCTTCTGGGGCTTTCTCGACGCCAACGAGGAGGCCGTGGCGATGGCGAAGAACAACACCGTCGCCCAGCTCAAGGCGTCCGAGGGCTTCAGTGGTGCTGTCGGGCTCGCGGTCCTCAAGACGGTGAACGAGTCGAAAGAGATCCAATCGTACATGACGGATCCCGCGTTCATCGGGCAGATCGCCGACATCGCGGCCGATGCGCTCCATGCCCAGCACCGACCCGACGCGGACGCAGACCCCGACCCGGAAGGGGAATGAGCATGGGTGGGGCGGAACAGCGCGGCTTCGGCGACGTCATCCGCGAGGCCAGGAAGAAGCAGCGTTGGTCGCAGGCCCAGCTCGGGGAGAAGTCGGGTCTGTCGCGCCCGACCATCGCACGCGTCGAGGCGAACAACGACGTGACGACTGCGACCATCGCGAAGGTTGCACAGGCACTGGGCCTCAAGCTCGAACTCAGGGACGACAACCGATGGCCGGTGCAGCGGACTGTCGGACGTCCTCCGTAGAGTTGACACGATCTCGTCGCTGGCGAGCAGAGGCCGCACAAACTGATGCAGCGGCGCAGATCGAGCAGGAAGGGAGGTTGATCAGTGGCGAGAGCACCCATTAGTCCCGTTGCCCTCACGTAGGCACGCGAAGTCAGCCACGTCACTGTCGAGGAACTCGCCAAGGCGCTTAACGTCAAGCCGGGCCGGGTTACCGAGTTCGAGGGCGGCGATGCCCTACCGACGTTCCGTCAGCTCACGCTGATGGCGGCCAAGCTCGGCAGGCCACTGGGATTCTTCTTTGCCCCGCCGCTGGTTGAGCCCGATGTTCCCGAGACGGCTGATTTCCGTGGCCGGGGCCACGAGGAGCTCCCTGCTGATCTGGCGAGGGAGATGCGGCGGGCGGAGCAGCACCGCGACGCGATGCTCGACTTGGCTGGATCCCCTGCGCGGCGGATCCCGGAGGGAGCAGTCACTTGGAAGACCGTGGCGGCGCGGGCCGCAGCGCTGCGGAGATTCTTCGGTCTCACCGACACGTTCGTTCCGCCCGAGTCCCAGAACAACCAGGTCTTCAACTTTTGGCGAGGGCTGCTGGAGGAGAATGGTGTGCTGGTCTTCCAAGCCACGAAGATTTCTCTGAACACTTTCCGCGGGCTATCCGTCCATCACGACGATCTCCCGATGATTCTGGTCAACGGCGCAGACAGTCCGATGGGCCGGACGTTCACGCTATTCCACGAGGTCGCTCACCTGATTAACCGGACGAGTGGTCTGTGTGCGCTGCGGGAGTCCGTCGACGCGGAAGCGATCGCCAATAATTTCGCCGCGAGCTTCCTTATGCCCGAGCCCGCCGTCCGTGCCCGGCTGGACGACCGGGCCGATCCTGAGCTCGCCGCCGAGCAACTCGCCCGGCACTTCAAGGTGAGCATGCTGGCCGCCGCGGTGAGGCTCCCCCGATTGGAGGTTATCGACGACGCCGACCTGGAAATGGTCCGCTCTGCGAGCGACGAGAACTGGCAGCGGGTTCGCGATGCGCAGAAGCAGAAGGAGGGCTTCGTGCCGCCGTGGAGACTGCGGTATCGCGACCTTGGGCCGACTTACATCGGTGCTGTCGCGCACGCGCTAGAGGATCGCCGCGTCGATCTCGTGGATGCCACCTACTCGTTGAACGCTCGCCTCCCGATGGTCGAGTAGATGCTCGAAGAGTACTACCGCACGGGTGGTGCCGAGTGACCTGCACCCTTGACACCAACATTCTCCCAGGACTGGTGCAGCGGTATCCACGTGACATCTTCCCCGCCATGTGGTCAAACATTGAGTCGTCGGTTCAGGCTGGCGACAGCTGTATCTGCGAGGCGATCCTGCGGGAGGTTTACCGAGGCGGGGACGACCTGCACAAGTGGGCGAAGGACCTCCCTGGGTTCGTGTGCCCGGCCACGGACGGAGAACTCGAGGCGGTCGCTGAGATCGCCGTTGCCCACCCAGGCTGGGTTCAGGGACAGCTCAACGAGGCAGATCCGTTCGTGATCGCCCACGCCAAGGCGGAGAAGTCCAGGATCGTGACGGAGGAGAACCGCAAGGGGCCGAACACGCTGGACAAGAACCAGAAGATCCCGAACATTGCGGACGAGCACGGCGTTGAGACGATGAAGTTCTTCGACTACGTGCGTGAAAACGGCTGGCGGTTCTGACTCCGGCGACGGGAGCCCTCCGTGTTCGCGTTCGGTGAGCACGTTGAGACGGTGACTGCCGGTCCAGGCATACCCCAAGTCGGGCGTAGGTTGGTGACTGCGATCCTTGGGGGTCGAGCGGTTGATGCTGGGGAACCATCACAGCAAGTCTTTCGTGTGCGTCCACACCGTCATCCGGTGGACCTCGAACCGTCGGCAGATAGAGACCACGCTCTCGCCACTCGCACGGGCAGTTCGGATAGCGTCTACTTGGCTCTCCGTCAGGGGGGTTCTAGCTCGTCTCCTAGGGTTCGCCACGGCCTCGGTCTCGGCCTCGGCGGCTTCTTGCGACTCATCGTCGATACCGAGTTTCGCCTGTTTCCACGCGGTACCGAGCCGCTCGAACCTCTGCCAGGTGTTCGGTTTGAGTCCATCCGCGTCCACCAAATTTATTCAGCATTCTCTTCGGCGGGCATGGCTTCCATTTAAGCCGCTCTTACGCTCCCGCACTTCCCACTAGGGTTTTTGATCCATGACCACCCTCGCTCGCGCGGAATGGACGACCCGCCGGGATGCGCACCACGAGCGGGTGGACGCGCTGCTGGCGGAACACCGTTGGCGCAGCACGCGGGGCATCAAGCATCCGGTCGAGGACTTCCTGTTCGAGTACTACACCTACCGCCCCTACCAGCTCCGCCGCTGGCACCCGGGTCACGGAACCACGCTCCTGGACGCCGACGACTGGTTGGAAGAGAAGGACTATCGGGCCACCGACTCCGGCGTACTCCTCGACACCCCGACCATCCTCCGGACCCGTGGCCGCACCGCCACCCAAGTCCTCGCCCTCCTGCGCGCGACCAGCGAGCGCAAGCCGTCGTTCGGCTGTTTCGGCATGCACGAGTGGGCGATGGTCGACGGGCTCCGGGCCGAGGAGACCCGGCATCCGCAGCTCGGTCTCCGGGTCGGCCCGGAACAGGTCAGCGAGACGATCCGATCCGTCGGGGTGAGGTGTACGCACGTCGACGCGTACCGCTTCTTCACGCCATCGGCGAAGCCCCTCAACGACTGCATCCCGACCCGGGCCAACCAGGTCGAGCTCGACCAGCCCGGGTGTCTGCACGTGGGGATGGATCTGTACAAGTCGGCGTACAAACTCAGCCCCATGGTCGGGTCGGAACTCATCGCCGACTGCTTCGAGCTCGCCCGGCGCATCCGGGTCCTCGACATGCGGGCGAGCCCCTATGACGTGTCGTCGTTCGGATTGCGTCCGGTGGCGGTGGACACGGTCGCGGGGAGGGCGGAGTACGCCGCAGAGCAGCGCGAACTGGCGCTGGCGGCCGAGCCCCTGCGGGCGCGTCTGCTGGCCCAGGTCACGGCAATCGCTGTGGCGGACCCGGCAGCCAGCGTCGATCGCGCATGAGGAGCCAGACGGCCACGCCGCTGACGTAAGCGGCGAGGCTGCCCCCGATCAGGCTGAAGATGAAGACCCCGGAACCGAGGAACAGGGATCCGAGCAGCATCAGCCCGATGATGCTGAAGCCGGCCACGACGCTGATCGTGCCGAACACGTCGAGCAGCGCGCCGATCGGTGACCTCGGAATGCGGTCGGCGGCCGCGGGCAGGGGCGCCACGCGGGGAAGATCCGCGAGGGTCGCCCGCAGGTCACCGTGGGTCTTCGCGCGCATCGCCGCTCCCAGGCGGTCGTCGAGCTCGTCCATCTCGAGCCGGCCGGCGCCGAAATGGCTCTGGAGCAATTCGCAGGTGCGACTGCGCTCGGCGTCCCCGATCCGCTCCGTGGGAGGCGGCCCGACACGGCGTTGCGGGTCGGGCCGTCGATGGTGGTGTGGTGGCAGTGGGCGCATGGCCCCATTCTTGGTCGGTCGCTGGGCCGTGAGCCCGCGCTGACCGCGATCTTCGTCCTGCGGGCCGACCTGTCGGTGGGGGTCGGGACCGGGGTCGGATCGCGTTCTTGGGCCGCCCGACCGCGGTCGCAGACCTGTGTCCCCCCGGTGGCAGTGA
Organism: Ammonicoccus luteus; assembly: GCF_050880385.1. Lineage (NCBI taxonomy): Bacteria > Bacillati > Actinomycetota > Actinomycetes > Propionibacteriales > Propionibacteriaceae > Ammonicoccus > Ammonicoccus luteus. Next base: position 1,008,092 of record NZ_JBNZCI010000001.1, on the reverse strand, counting down.
CCTTCATCACAGGGGTTATGTCGGGGGAACTCCCGAGAGTTCAAACGTGGGTTGGGGTGCCCTCGGCGTGCGACAGTTGTCTCATGAACACCCGGTCCGGGGAGCAGGTCGCCTGATGCAGAACATTCCCCTTGCCATCGTGCTCGGCGTGCTCGCGTCGATGGGGTTCGCGCTCGGCGCGACGTTGCAGCACAGCGGCATCGACCGGATCTTCACCCCCGGCAGCGACCGGCATCTCACCTTTCAGCGCGTGCTGCAGATGGTGCGCACGCCGATCTGGTTGCTCGGCACCGTCCTGATTCTCGCCGGTGCGGGACTCCACCTCATCGGGGTCACGCTGGCACCGGTCACGGTCGTGCAGCCGGTCGGGATCCTGGCCGTGCCATTCGCCGTCCTGCTGGCTGCCCGCAAGAACCACTCCAGGCCGACGCGCGGCATGTGGCTCGCCATCGCGATGGCTGTGGTGGGCATCGTGGCGTTCACACTGTTCTCCTCGAGGACGGCAGCGACCGAGACCGTCATCGACCTGCGCATGATCTTCTTTGCATCGGTCACGATCTGGGTCGGCGCGGCGGTCTTCGTCGTGCTCGGGGCGAAGGGCGCGCACGGATTCCGTTGTCTTGCGTGGGCGACGGCGGGCGCGTTTCTGTATGGCCTTGCCACCGCCCTGATGAAGACCAGCATCGAGTTGTTCCGGCAGGGCCGGGAGAGTCCGCTCATGTTCTGGCTCACCGTGGCCGGGCTGTTCGCCTGCTATGCGGTGGGTGCGTGGTTCATCCAGCAGGCGTACGCCTCGGGGCCGGCGGAGATCGTCGTCGGCTCCATGACGGTGATCGACCCACTGATCGCGGTCGCCTTCGGCATCGTGGTGCTCGGCGAGGGCCGCAACATCGATCCACTGTCGGCGGTCGGCATGGTCATGATGGGGGCGCTGGCCTCCTGGGGTGTGACCCTGCTGTCCAAATATCACCCGGACGCAGCCAAGGCGTTCGAGCAACAAATCGGCCCGACCCCCGGGCACCCCAAGGAAGGAATCCCGAGGTGAAAATCCTCATCGGCCATGACACCTACCCCCCCGATGTCAACGGCGCTGCCCGGTTCACCGAGAGGCTGGCGATCGGCATGCTCGGTCGCGGTCACGAAATGCACGTAGTAGCCCCCTCCACCACCGGTCGCCCATTCACCGAGGAGCAGGACGGGATCATCGTCCACCGGCTTCCCTCCCATCGCTATCCGCTCGTCGAGCAGTTCCGGATCTGCCTGCCCTGGGAGATCGGCCGACGCATCGACCGCATCCTCGACGAGGTGCGCCCCGACGTCATTCACATCCAGGGCCACTTCCTGATCACCCGCCTCCTCGCGACCAGGGCCAGGGCGCGGGGGATCCCCCTCGTGGCCACCAACCACTTCATGCCCGAGAACCTCGTGGACCACGTGCGGGTGCCACGGCGGGTCCAACTTGCGGTCTCCCGGGCTGCGTGGCGGGACTGCGCCGGTGTGCTCGGCAAGGCGCAGGTCGTGACCGCGCCGACCCCGCGGGCGGTCGAACTGCTGGCGACGTCGGCCGGCCTGCCCGGCGGGTTGGCGATCTCGTGCGGGATCGACGCGCCGCAGTATGCACGGGCCTCGAGCCGGGCCGCGGCCCGCGAGGTCCCGAACGTCCTGTTCGTCGGTCGGCTCGATCAGGAGAAGCGGGTCGACGAGCTCATCAGGGCGTTTGCTCAACTGCCGGCGGACCTGCCGGCACGGCTCGAGATCGTGGGCGACGGCGCTCACCGGGAGGACTGGAAGGCGCTCGTCGAGCAGGTCGGCATCGCTGACCGGACGGTGTTCCACGGGTTCATCAGTGAGGAGGACCTGCTGGCCGCCTATGGCCGGTGCGATGTCTTCGTCATGCCAGGGGTCGCGGAACTGCAATCTCTCGTCACGCTGGAGTCGATGGCGGCAGGCAAGCCGGTGATCGCGGCCAACGCAATGGCTCTGCCGCACCTGGTGCGGCCCGGACGCAACGGGTTCCTCTTCGAGCCCGGCAACGTCGACGAGCTCGCGCAGCACCTCGTGGCCTTGTTGCGCGACCCCGCGCTGCGCGCCGAGATGGGGCAGGAAAGTCGCGCGATCGCTGCTGGTCATGCCCTGGACACAACCCTGGACCGGTTCGAGACGATCTATCACGATGTGGCCGGTGGGCGCATCGTGCCGATCCAGCGGGCCGCCTGAGCACGATCGAGTTGTCCACAGGGACCGGGCGACGTGAGTTGTCCACAGAGCGGGGCCGGGTGATGGCACGATCATCCGGCCCGCGCGCATATGTGGGCCATGACCGACATCGATTCCGCCACACCCGAGCCACCCGTTCTTCGTCTCGGTGAGCCCGAGGACCTCCTCAGCGCGATTCCTTATCTGCTCAAATATCACCCCAGCGACTCTTTGGTGTTCCTGCTGCTGCGCGGGCACCGGCTGATCGTCACGGCTCGCCTGGGCATCAATTTTCTGGAGGAGGCCGACGGCTCAGCGATCGCCGCCTATCTGCAGCGGGTGTGCGCCGAGCACGATGCCGACGGGCTGGTGCTGGTCGGCTATTTCCGCGACCCGGCCTGCGCAAGCGTGCTGCTGGTCGACGTGATGATGGAGCTCGAGTCAGTGGCGGTCCAGAGCGCACTGGTGGCCGACGGGACGCACTGGTGGCCCTGCATCTGTGAGCATGAGGAATGGGAGGACTGCGACTGCGAGGCCGGGACGCCCTATGACGTCAGCACGTCGGCCGTTGCTGCCCAGGCGGTGCTGGCAGGGATCTCCGCACTGCCAAGCAGGGAGGCCCTCGCGAGTTCGGTCGCCGGCCCGCAGTCCCGGCAGGCACGCGACACTGCCGCTGCCCTCATGGAGGAGGCACTCCGTGCGCTCAGCGAACTCGACCTGGGCGAACGGCGGGACCGGATGGCTCTGCTCGTCGAGCGACACCTGTTGGATCGGGAACCGCTGAGCGACCGAGATTGCGCCGAGTTGGCGGTGCTGGCCTATGAGGGGCCGGTGCGGGACATCGCGGTCGGGCGGATCCGGCCCGATGACGCGGCCGCTCATGTCACGCTGTGGCATCGGGTGGTCTCCCAGACGGTCGCCCCGTTCGAGTCCGCACCGTTGTGCCTTCTGGGCCTCGCCGCCTGGATCTCCGGCAACGGTGCCCTGCAGGTGGTCTGCATGGAACGCGCCGAGCGGATCAATCCGGACTATTCGCTGCTGCAGATCCTCGATCAGATCAACGCACGGGCATTGGCGCCGTCGGTCTGGGAACAACTGCGGGCTGCCTGAGCGCCAGCGCGCAGGGGGATTAACGTGGTCGCCGTGGAGTTCGTGGTGTGCGGTGAGGCCCTGATAGATCTGGTGCCGGAGGAATCGGTGGACACGTTCCGCAGCACGTGGGGCGCGCTCTCGGCCGGCGGTCCGATGAACACCGCTGTCGGACTGGCCCGGTTGGGGGAGGCGGTCCAATTCGCCGGGCGGTTGTCGGATGATCAGTTCGGTCGCCAACTCCGAGCGCACCTGCGCGCCAACGGCGTCGGACTCGACCGTGCAGTCTGGACGAGCGATCCGACCTCGCTCGCGGTGGTGAGCCTCGACGAGGACCAGAAGGCAACCTATGCCTTCCACTTCGAGGGCACGGCCAATTTCGGCTGGCGTCGGGAGGAACTCGCGGCCCTGAGCCACGATCAATGGCTGCACATCGCCTCCCTGTCGACAGTCGTCCAGCCCGGCGCCGCTGTGCTCCTGGACTGGGCGGGGCAGCACGCCGGACCGGTGTCGCTCGACATCAACGTGCGTCCGAGCGTGCTGCCGGAGCCGACCGCCTATTGGGCTGCGGTCGAGCCCTGGCTCGACCTCGTCGGCGGATGTCGCGGCATCGTCAAGGCGTCCGACGACGACATCGACTTCCTGGCCACGGCGTCCGGTGCCGAAGGAAGCGCGCGCCAAGTCATGTCGCGCTGGTGCGAACGGTTCGGCTTCTCCGCCGGAGTGGTGACGCTCGGGCCGGAAGGAGCTTTCGCTGTCGATGAGCGCGGGGCCGAGACGACCGTCCCGGGCCGGGCCGTCAAGGTGGTCGACACAGTGGGGGCCGGCGACACGTTCATGGCGGCTTTCCTGGCGGAGTTCGTGCAGACAGGAAGGTTGGAGACGGCGCTGATCCACGGGGTGAGCGCTGGGGCGTACGTGTGTGGCCGGCAGGGACCCCAGCCGCCGAACCGGACGGAATTGGCGGCGTTCATCAACGGGTGATCGCTGCAAATATCGGGTGGCCGAGGTGGGTTAGAATGCGGGTATGCATTCGCACCAACTGCTTCGTTAGCCACGCCTCGCCTGCCGGCACCAAGCCGGGAGCGAGCGTGGCAGACCCCGACCGCCCGATGGGGTGCCGGGGTTTTTTCATGTCCGGAGCGGTGGAATCAGGAGAGAACGAGTGAGCGAGCAGGTACGCGACCGCAAGTCCTATGACCCCGCCCTGTCGCAGGAACGCTGGCAGAAGTTCTGGGCGGAAGACCAGACCTTCAAGCCGCTCGACGACGGTTCGAGGGAGCGCCGCTATGTGCTCGACATGTTCCCCTATCCCTCGGGTGACCTGCACATGGGGCATGCCGAGGCGTTCGTGATGGGCGATGTTGTCGCGCGCTATTGGCGGCTCAAGGGTTATGACGTCCTGCACCCGATCGGGTGGGATTCGTTCGGTCTGCCTGCCGAGAATGCCGCTATCAAACGGAACGCGCATCCGGCTGAGTGGACGTACGCCAATATCGAGACCCAGGCGACCTCGTTCCGTCGCTACGGCCTGAGCTTCGATTGGTCGACCCGTCTGCACACCTCGGACACCGACTACTACAAGTGGACCCAGTGGCTGTTCAACCGGTTCTATGAGCGCGGCTTGGCCTATCGGAAGAACTCCTTCGTCAACTGGTGCCCCAGCTGCCAGACGGTGCTCGCCAACGAACAGGTCGTCCAAGGGCTGTGCGAGCGGTGCAGCGCGACGGTGACCAAGCGCCAACTCAATCAGTGGTACTTCCGGATCACCGACTATGCCGACCGTCTCCTCGACGACATGCAACTCCTGGAGGGCCATTGGCCCGATCGGGTGCTCGCCATGCAGCGCAACTGGATCGGGCGCTCCGAGGGTGCGTATGTCGACTTCGTCATCGAGGGCCGCGACGAGCCGGTGACAGTCTTCACCACTCGCCCGGACACGCTTTTCGGCGCGACCTTCTTCGTGGTCGCCCCCGAGGCGGCGCTCGCCGACGAGATCGTCAGCGATGAGCAGCGGGCCGAGTTCGAGGCCTATCTGGAGAACACCAAGAAGGCGACCGAGATCGAGCGGCAGTCCACGGAACGCCCCAAGACGGGTGTGTTCCTGGGTGTCCACGCGATCAACCCTGTCAACGGAGAGCGCATCCCGGTGTGGGCGGCCGACTATGTGCTCGCCGACTATGGCACCGGTGCGGTGATGGCGGTGCCCGCGCACGACCAGCGCGACCTGGACTTCGCGAAAACGTTCGAGCTGCCCGTGCGGATGGTCGTTGACACCGGTGAGCCGGATCCGGCGCAGACCTTTATCGCGACGGCCGGCGACGGCACCTATGTGAACTCCGGCGAGCTCAACGGGCTTGCCGACAAGGTGTCGGGCGTCAGCCGCATCATCGAATCCCTGGAGTCGAAGGGTGAAGGGCGCGGCGCGATCACGTTCCGCCTGCGCGACTGGCTGCTCAGCCGGCAGCGGTTCTGGGGGTGCCCGATCCCGATCATCCACTGCCCGAGCTGTGGCGAGGTCCCGGTCCCCGACGATCAGCTGCCGGTGGAGCTGCCCGATCTGCGCGGCGCCGCCCTGCAGCCCAAGGGCACCTCGCCGTTGGCCGGCCCCGAGGCGCGCGCGTGGCGTGAGGTCGCGTGCCCGAAGTGTGGCGGCAACGCCGAGCGGGACACCGACACCATGGACACGTTCGTGGATTCGTCGTGGTATTTCTTCCGTTATTGCTCCCCGGGTTTCGACGGCGGTCCGTTCGATCCCGAGGACGTGCGTCGGTGGATGCCGGTGGCGCAGTATGTCGGGGGCGTGGAGCACGCGATCCTGCACCTGCTCTATATGCGCTTCTTCACGAAGGTGCTGCACGACATGGGGATGGTCGACTTCATCGAGCCCATGGAGAAACTGCTGAATCAGGGCCAGGTCATCAACCAGGGCAAGGCGATGTCGAAGTCGCTCGGCAACGGCGTGGACCTCGGGGAGCAGATCGACAAGTTCGGCGTCGACGCGATCCGCACCACGGTGGTCTTCGCGGGACCGCCCGAGGAGGACATCGACTGGGCCGACCTGTCTCCGTCGGCGACCGTGCGGTTCCTGCAGCGGTCGCTGCGGGTGGCACAGGACGTGGCGAGCGAGCCCGGCGTGGATCCTGCCGCCGGTGATGTGGCGCTGCGCCGGGTGACCCACCAGACGGTGAACGAGTTGAATCAGTTGCTGGATTCGCAGCGGTTCAACGTCGCCGTCGCCCGCCTGATGGAGTTGGTGAACGCCACCCGCAAGACGATTGACACCGGTGCCGGGGCGGCTGATCCGGCCGTCCGTGAGGCAGCCGAGGCGTTGACGCTGGGCCTGAGCCTGTTCGCGCCCTATGTCGCGGAGGACATGTGGGAGGAACTCGGCCACCGGCCGTCGGTCGCGAACGCCACGTGGCCGACGGTGGATGAGAAGCTGCTGGTCAACGAGTCCGTCACCTGCGTGGTCCAGGTCAAGGGCAAGGTGCGCGCCAAGCTTCCGGTGTCGCCCGACATCGGCGAGGACGAGCTCAAGGAACTGGCGCTCGCCGATGCGAACGTGCAGCGCTCGCTCGACGGTCGGGCCATCCGACAGGTCATCGTCCGTGCGCCCAAGCTGGTGAGCATCGTCCCGGTCTGAGACCGAGACGATGGGGCGTGTGAGGGCGTGAAGTCCCAGTGGGAGTCGCGCTCCGCGCACCTGCCGGGTCGTGCGAAATTATGAACGGGTCCACTGTGTTTATTGTCACGTGGCGTTAAGATCGGAGTTGTGGCAACTATGGGCCCTCGACCGGTCGCTGAACCTGCTCTGAGGCTGTCCGCTGCGCGGGCGGCGGTCTTGGCCTATCTGGTTGAGCTCGGACAGCCGGTCACAGTGCAGTCCGTGTCCCAGAGCAGCGGCCAGCATCCGAACACCGTGCGGGAGCATCTCGAAGCACTGGTGGACATGGGGTTTGTCTCCCGCGAGGCGCTTCCGCCGGAGGGGCGGGGGCGGCCGGCAATCGCCTATACGGTGCGGGCCGAAAGCTCGCCGCTGCGCAGCACCCGTGAATATGCGGCGTTGGTGGATGCCCTCGTCGAGCAGCTCAAAGCGACCTCGCGGAACCTCGAAGCGGACTCATTGGCGGTCGGCGAACGGTGGGCCGCCGACGTGAAGTCCGGGGAGCCGCTCATAGAGGTCCTGCAACGGATGGGCTTCGAGCCCGTCCAGGAGTCGCCGCACTCACTGTTGCTGGAGACCTGTCCCGTGCTGGCAGCGGCACACCACAATCCGGACGCGGTGTGCACCATGCATCAGGGTTTCCTGCGGGCGATCAGCGACCAGGATGTCGAGCTGGAGCCGTTCGTCAACGGTGGTTGTCGTCTGCACTTGACGAAGCCGTCCACGCCTGAGGAATCCAACGGCGACAGGCCCGACTGACTGAGCTGACCTCGCGTTGTCCACAACGCCTCGCGGTCTGCGGGCTTCGTCCACAGGTTCGCCGTCGCGATGAACCGATCGTGGGCAGATCACGCATGCATGGGTCATGAGGCGACACCGACATGACGATGTTCTGACCGATTATGTGCGGGAGCGACTGGACCGGTTGGTCGAGAACTCCAAGCTCCAGCCGGCAGCTGATGAAGCTGCCCTGCGCACGATGGTCCGTCCGCGACCGACTTTGGGCATGCGTGCGGACTGGTCGGAAGAGGCGGACTGGTCGGAAGAGGTCGGCGCGCCGTCAGCGGGTCCTGCCGCAGACACACTGGCTGTGGCAGGCAATCCCGAGCACGGGCACCCGGACGCACCGTCCGGTTCGGGCGCTGCGTCGATAATCGGTCGATTCAGCCGCCAGCATCTGCTCGTGATCGGCATTGTGCTGGCCATCGGTGTGCTGATCGCCGCGTTCGCCCTGACGCGCGCACGAAGCATCCCGATCGATCCACCCATCCCGGTCTCTGCGCCCGCGCCGACCGAACAACCGGTCGGAGCACCACCAGCCCCCGAACCCTCGCCGACTCCCGAACCGATGCGAATCCACGTGGTCGGTGAAGTCGCACAGCCCGGCGTCCACAGATTGCCGCTCGGGGCGCGGGTAGCGGATGCGATCGAAGCAGCAGGGGGGCTCACGCAGGCTGCCAAGCCTGGGGACCTCAACCTCGCGCAGCCGCTAGTGGACGGCCAACAGTTGGTGATTGGTGGTCCTCAACGTGCCAGTGAGGTCCGCGGCGGTGACGAAGGCGGAGAAACGGGCGGGCCCGGTGCTTCCGGCGCGGCAGGCAACGGGAAACTCAATCTGAACACCGCGACAGCCGCGCAGTTGGACGCACTGCCGGGTGTCGGACCGGTCACAGCCGAAAAAATCGTTTCCTGGCGCACGCAGCACGGGAGATTCGCCCGCATCGAGGAACTGCAGGAAGTGCCCGGAATCGGGCCCAAGACTTTCGCAGAGATCGCCCCGCACGTGACCGTGTGATGGGTGTCGATCTGGGGCGCGATCTCCGGCTGGTTCCGCTGGCAGTCGCTGCCTGGGCAGCTGCGTGGGCCGGGATGAGTGGTGCGCTTTCTGCCACCGTCGGCATCCTCTGCGTGGGCGGTCTGGGGTTCTCGGTCGCCCTGATCCGGCGCTCGGCGCTGATCGGCGGAGTGGCCCTGACCTTGGTGGTCGTGGGCGGCCTGGCCACGGTGCGTCATCAACAGCATGCGGACTCACCCCTGGCGCAGTTGACCACCGAGGGTGCCATCGTCGACGTCGACTTCATCGTGAAAGGGGATCCGCGGGTGCGGGAGCATTCGCGATTCGGCGGGCGCACGGTGACCGCTGTGGTCGACGTCGTGCTGGTCGAGGGGCGGGGCATTGCGTACGCCGGCCGGCAACAGGCGCACATCACCAGCAGTGGGGACAACGGCGCCGCGCTCGCGGAGCTGATCGCGGGCACGACAGCACGTGCATCGGCCCGATTGTCCCCGACGAACTCCGGGCCGTCTATCGCGTTCGCGTCGCTGCGCTCCCCACCGGTCGTCGTGCGCCCCGCGGGGCCGGCCGCGGTGGCGGTCGAAACCGTCCGGGGCGGGTTGCGTGCCGCGGTCGCCGATCTGCCCGTCGACCAACGCGCCCTCGTCCCCGCCCTGGTGGTGGGGGATGTCTCGCTGCAGACACCCGATCTCACCGATGACTTCCGAACCACCGGACTCACCCATCTCACCGCTGTTTCCGGCGCCAACCTCACACTGCTCCTGGCGTTCTTGTTGACGGTGGCGCGGTGGGTGGGTGTGCGGGGTCGGTGGCTGCATCTGGTGGGCCTGGGTGGGGTGGTCGTGTTCATCGCGTTGTGTCGTACGGAGCCGAGCGTGCTGCGGGCCTCGGCGATGGGTCTGGTCGCGTTGGCCGCGCTCGGCGGGCATGCCCAGCCGGGGAAGGGCGCTCGGCACTTGTGTGTGGCGGTGATCGTCCTGGTGTTGATCGATCCCTGGCTCGGGCGGTCGGTCGGGTTCGCGTTGTCGGTGCTGGCATCGGCGGGGATCATCGGGTGGTCGGCGCTGTGGCGGGACCGGATGACGTGGTTGCCGCGGCCGGTGGCCGAGGCGGTGACGGTGCCGTTGGCGGCGCAACTGGCGACCCAGCCGGTGGTGACGGCGATCTCGGGCGAGGTGTCGGTGGTCGGGCTGGTGACCAACGCGCTGTCGGGGCCGTTCGTCGGGCCGGCCACGGTGCTGGGATTCGCGACCGCCGGCCTGTCGGTGGTGTGGCCGGCAGCCGCGGAGTTCACCGGCTGGCTGGCCGGTTGGTGTGCGCAGGGCATCATCTCGATCGCGCGGGCGGGTGCGGCGTTTCCCGGGGCAGCATGGCGGTGGCCGACGACGACGGTTGGGCTGGTGGTTGTCGCGATGGGCTGCGCGGCGGGTTTCCTGCTGGGCGGGCGGCTGCTGGCCGCGCGATGGCCCTCGCTCGTCGCGACTGCCGTGATGGTCGCGATGGTGGCGCGTCCGCAACTTGTCCCGGGGTGGCCGCCGGACGCCTGGCTGGTGGTCGCCTGCGATGTTGGCCAGGGGAGCGCGACGGTGCTGCGGGCGGGGGAGGGCGCGGCGGTGGTGGTGGACACCGGCCCGGACCCGGCGGCAATGGGGCGCTGTCTGGATCAGCTGGGCGTGCGGTCGGTTCCGCTGCTGGTGCTGACGCACTATCACGCGGACCATATCGACGGTCGGTCTGCGGTGTTCGGGCGGCGGCAGGTGGGTTTGGTCCTGGTGTCGCCGTTGGCGTCGCCGGCGGTGACGGCGGAGGGCGTGCGCAAAGAGGCGGCCGGGCTGGGGGTGCCCGTGGCCACGACGTGGCCGGGGCAGCAGTTGCAGGTCGGGGACGTGCGGTGGCGGACGCTGGGGCCGGTGTCGGTGCCGCGGGTGGTGGCTGCAACCGAGGGGGAGTCGGCCGCGGAGAACGACGCCAGCATCGTGGCTATCGCCGAGGTGCGGGGGTTGCGCGTCTTGCTCACCGGAGACGTCGAGCCCACCGGGCAGCGTGCGCTCCTGCGCGCTGGAGCTGATCTGCGGGCCGACGTGTTCACGGTCCCGCACCATGGATCGGGCCGACAGGACGAGGGGTTCTTTCGTGCCGCCGGCCCGGGGGTTGCGTTGATCAGCGCGGGGGAGAACAACGACTATGGCCATCCGGCGGCAAAGACGCTGCGGCTGCTGGAGCAGTCCGGGCACCAGACGCTGCGCACCGATCTTCAGGGTTCACTGGCTGTCGGCGGCACGCGGGAGCGTCCCGCGTTGACCACCCAACGATGAGCTCGAGCCGTGGCCGGTCAACTTCCTCGACGCGGAGGCTAGGCCTCGCTCCGGGCGCCCGGGAGCGGCTTGCTCGCCGTGCCCCGCCACGCGCGCCAAGCCCAGATCGTCAGGGAGATGGTCACGGCCCAGGAGACCACTACCGCAGCCCCTCGGACAATGCCCGGCTCGGCCAGAAAGGCGCCGATGGACACCAGGGAGACCTGGCCCGGAATCGAGGCGATCGCCGAGGCGGTGGCGAACACGCGGGTGCGCACCCCGAGTGCGCCGGCCGCATAGTTGATCGGCCAATAGGGCAACCCTGGGAGAACGCGGAGCGTGAAGATGGCCTCGAAGCCAGCGGATTTCAAGTGCTTCTCAAGCGAGTACCGCCGTGACCCGAGCAGCCGGAAGACCGTTTCCTTGCCCAGCGCACGCGCGATCCAATAGGCGCCGAAGCTGCCCACCATCGACCCGAGCACCGAGAGCAGGCTGCCGGTCACCGTGCCGAAGAGGACGCCGGCGGTCAACGCCATGAGCGTGATGGGGATGGGGGTCAGCGCGATCGCTGCGTACGCACCCACGAAGACGAGCCAACTCCACCAACCGAAGCTCTCGATTGTCTCCCGCAGGACCTCGAGATCGGGCAGCCGCACGTTCAGCGCGAGCCAGAGCATCGTGAGCACGACCGCCGCGAGTCCGGCCACCCGCAGTCCCGAATCCCACGTCAGCCAACCGGAGGCGCCGTCGCCTATGGAGCGTTCGGGCGACTGGTCGGAGGCAGCAGAGGAGGCGGGCATCCCGGAAGCTTAAGCGATGAAGTCATATTGAAGCGCGCGCTGTGCTGCTGTCCGCACTGCTTGGACCGGTGGCCGTGTCAGCCCTCGGCGTGTCGGGCCACGATCTCGTCGACCGTCCCGTCCTTGATGGCTTGGATGAGGCCATCGACGGCGTCCTCGAGTTGGTCATACATCTCGACGAAGGCGTGCCGTGGATAACCCCAAGGGTCTGGAACATCCAGGATCCCGCCCGTCGTTTCGGCCGCGAACGCGCCCATCCGCACGACCTTCGCGCGGTCCTCGGGATTCTTCGCAAGCCGGAGAATATTCCTGACGTTGGAGCCATCCATCGCGAGGATGAGGTCGGCCTCCGCGAAATGCCCCGCCACGAACTGCTGGCCGACTGTCGTGAACACATAGCCACGGTGCTCGCCCTCGAGGATCGTCAGGTCGTACGCACGCTCGCCGACGTGGTAATTCGCGGTTCCCGCCGAGCTCACGGTGACGTCAGTGAGTCCGGCCTCCTCGAGCTTGCGCACCAGAACGGACTCTGCGGCGGGGGATCGGCAGATGTTGCCCAGACAGACGGTCATGATGTGCATGGGGTGAGTTTCGCAGACGGTCATCGCAAGGGACGACCCTCGCCGCGCCGCGGGCAGCATGATCGGACGTCGTGCGTTGCAATGGAACGATCCGCGACTGCCGCCGAATGCCACTGATATCGTCAAAAGTGAGTTGGCCTGCAGTGGCGGGCCGTTGCTGGGCGACCTGGCCTCCCCGGGTGGGAGGCTCGCGGGGGTTTTGATTATGTCTGTCGGAGCATTCTATTGGAGAGCACGTTTCGGCTCTTGGCCCGAAGCGAAACCGAGCGAGCCGGGATATTCGCTGTTGATGCCCGTGCCCGGAGATCTCCCCGTGTTTCTCGAGATCGCCCTGGAAACCTGTTTGGCTCAGAACCACGATTTCCGTGTGGAAACGATCGTTGTTCCTGACCGCATGACACCTGAGGTGGTTGCGGTCGTGGAACGATTCAAGCCGAAATGGCCGGGTGAGCTGTCGATCCAGCCATTGCCGATGCCGGAGCGGGTCGTGCTGCCCAAGCTCAACAACGCGTTTCACAATTACGGGGTCCAACTGCTGACCGGAGTCCAGGCGAGCAGGGGCAGCCACGTCATCCTCCACGACGCGGACCTCTTCCACATGGAGCGCGATGCCCTGGACACGCGTTACCGGGAGACCGCCGACAACGGACTCAACGTCTCGGGGATCAGCCCGGTATGGGACACGTGGTTCGCCGACAACGACATTCACATCGCTGCCACTTGGGAGCTGTGCGCGAATCGGGACTGGCTCCGCGCGTTTCCGCGGCACTTCCACCTCGGCCACGACGGTGAGCTCCTTGGTGAACAGCACACGTTCGACATCACATTGCATGCCCAAGCGCTGTCGGACCCGGCGAAGATTCGTGTCTTCCCGCACGAGAACATCGTCCATTTCAACTTCGTCATCGGCGCCTACCGCGAGTTCCAGAAGAGCAGCGGCCCCTATCTTGACGACCAATTCCGAATGCTTCTCATTCGTCTCTTCATCGATCTGTTCGCCGAGGACAGGGAGATCTACCGCGAACTGCCGGAATTCGATGGACTCATGCGCGGCCTGACGAATGAGAATGAGCGCGTCTTCTACCCGCGCGCCACTCCTGAGCTGCAGACCAAATATCGCGATTTCCGAGTCAAACTCGATCGCATCATCGAAGCGGAATGGATGTCCAACCCCGAGCGCCGCGAAGAGGCCGCCAGGTCGTTGGCGCCGTTCGATGCGCATTACGGCTACGCGGTCGTCTCCTCGTAAGGCCCGGCGCCACCGCAGCGTGGTGGGTCAGTCGATTCCGGAATTTCACAGGCTCCACGTCACGACATCGCCGAAGTCGGCGGGAGCGTAACGAAGCGCCTGGAACTGGAAATCCGGGTTCCCATGTCGTACGCCGAGCCAGCCGGTCTGGCACGCCCCGAGACGGAGCTGGTTCGTCGGATAGGGCGGGCTCCACTCGTTGTCACGTTCGAACTCGTTGATCCCCACCCAAGTGGGTCGGCCACCGCCACCCTCGGCGTCATACACCAGCACTGACCACGGGTCCGAGCTCACCCTCGTGGTGTTGTCCGCGTTCTGTTGCGGGTGCGGGCGCCGATAGCACACTTCTACGCGCCAACCTGCACTGACTCCGTCCTGGCCGTGAGCGAAGCGTTGGAACGTCACGTCGAAGTAAGTAAGACGAGCCGTCTGGCCGGGTCCGAGCTCGAGCCGCTGTCCGGGCGGCGGAGCCGGTTGCGGTTGGGTAGGCGGGTCCGGTGCCTGTGTGCCGCCCGGCGCCGGCGCCTCCGTGCCGGCCGGTTCCGGGGCGTCAGATGGGGGCTCGAGCGGCGGCAAAGCGATCGTCGCTTGTGGCGTGGCAGACACGGAGGGCGCAGCGGACGCGCTCGCGGCCGGGACGGGAGCCGGCTGTGGCGCCGTCTGGTTGGTGTTCGTGCACGCTGCACACAACGCGGCCGCGGCCAGCAACGCGACCCCTGGCATTCTCATGTGATCAGGGTCCCATCACGCAGGTCCTGCCGCCTCCCGATCGTCTGAAGCGGTCGACCGGGTGCCTTCATTGTCGGGTTCGGCCGCTACGGTGAACCATGGCTCCACGCGGATGGGAACAGCACCGGGCAGCGGTTGACCGGCTGGTTGCGTCCTATGCCGCGGTGCCGTCCGGGGCCAAGGTCCGTCTCGCCAAGACCACATCGAACCTGTTCCGACCCCGCGCGCGGACCGCAGTCGCGGGCCTCGACGTCAGCGGGCTCAACGGTGTCATCGCGATCGATCCCGCCGCGGCCACCGCGGACGTGCAGGGCATGTGCACCTATGAGGATCTCGTCGCCGAGACGTTGCCCCACGGTCTGATCCCCTTGGTCGTCCCGCAACTTCGCACGATCACTCTCGGTGGGGCGGTCACCGGCCTCGGGATCGAATCCACCAGCTTCCGCAACGGTTTCCCGCACGAGTCGGTGCTGGAGCTGGACGTCCTCACGGGCGCCGGGAACCTGCTCACCGTCCGGCCCGGCGACGAGCTCTTCGACGCCTTTCCGAACTCCTACGGATCGCTCGGCTACGCAACCCGTGTGCAGATCGGTTTGGAGCGGGTGCCTGCGTACGCACGGCTTCGGCATATCCGCCTGGCCGACCATGACGAGCTGACCGAGGTGCTGGGGAGCGTGGTCGGGTCGGGCACGCACGGGGGAGCGGCAGTCGATGCCATCGACGGGGTCGCGTTCGCGCCCGACGAGATCTATCTGACGCTGGCGACCTGGACGGGAGAGCCCGGGCCGGTGAGCGATTACACGGGGCAGGCAATCTTCTATCGATCGCTCCAACAACGCACGACCGACTGGCTCACGCTGCACGACTATCTGTGGCGCTGGGACACGGACTGGTTCTGGTGTTCCCGCGCATTCGGCGCCCAGCATCCGGTCGTGCGCCGGCTCTGGCCGAAGCGCTGGCGGCGGTCGGACGTCTATCATCGCTTGGTCGGTCTGGACCGCAGATTCGGCGTGCTGGACCGCCTCGACCGCAGGGCTGGACGCCCAGCGCGCGAAAGAGTGATCCAGGACGTCGAGGTGCCACTCGAGCGACTCGCCGAATTCCTCACCTGGTTCGACCGCCACGCGGGCATGCGGCCGGTCTGGATCTGCCCGGTGGTCGCCAAGGGCACGTCGAGCGGCGGGCGCTGGCCGCTCTATCCGATGGAGCCCGGCCGGATCTGGGTGAATCTCGGTTTCTGGGGAACAGTTCAGGTGGGCCCCGACGCGCCTGACGCGCCGATGAACCGGGCGATCGAGGCCAAGGTGCTCGAGCTGGGCGGACACAAATCGCTCTATTCGGAGGCCTTCTTCGACCGCGCCACCTTCGACCGCCTCTACAACGGCGCCCACCTCGCCGCGGTGAAGGCCAAACACGACCCCGACAACCGGCTCACCACGCTCTACGACAAGGCGGTGCGACGACGATGACGCCCAGCAGTTCCCAACCCGGCACGCTCACGATCGCCGAGGCGCTCGCCTCGCTGTTGCGGGACGGCATGCCCGTGCGGTTCACGGCCTACGACGGCAGCTCGGTCGGGCCGGCCGACTCGGAGTTGGGCTTGGAACTGCTCAACCGCCGGGGGTTGGCGTACATTCTGACCGCTCCCGGCGACCTCGGCATGGCCCGCGCCTATATCGCCGGCGACCTGGCGCTGCACGGAGTGCACCCGGGTGATCCGTACGCGTTGCTCACCGGTCTGCAGGGGCGGCTGCAGTTCCGGACGCCGACCGCAGCCGAGGCGCTGACCCTCACCCGGTCTCTCGACCTGCTCAACCTCCGACCACCGGCGCCGCCCCCGCAGGAACGACTGCCGCGTTGGCGCCGGGTGGTCGAGGGCCTGCGCCACTCGATGGTGCGGGACGCCGGGGCGATCTCCCATCACTACGACGTGTCCAACCGCTTCTATGAGTTGGTGCTGGGGCCGTCGATGGCCTATACCTGCGCGGTCTATCCCACTCCCGACGCTTCACTGGAGGAAGCCCAGCACGAAAAGCACGATCTGATCGCCCGCAAGCTCGACCTCCAACCGGGACAGCGATTGCTGGACGTCGGCTGCGGCTGGGGTGGGATGGTGCGACATGCGGCGCGGGAATACGGGGTCAAGGCGCTCGGCGTCACCCTCTCGAAGCAGCAGGCCGAGTGGGCCCGGGCCGCGATCGAGCGCGAGGGGCTCGGCGACCTGGCCGAGGTGCGGCACGGGGACTATCGGGAGGCGACCGAGACGGGGTTCGACGCGGTCAGCTCGATCGGGCTCACCGAGCACATCGGAGTGGCGAATTATCCGGCGTACTTCACTCATCTCCGCGACCGACTCCGCCCCGGCGGACGACTGTTGAATCACTGCATCACTCGATCACACAACCGACACCACCCGGTGGGGGCGTTCCTCGATCGCTATGTCTTTCCGGACGGGGAACTCACCGGCTCCGGCCGCATCATTGCCGCGGCCCAGGACGTGGGGCTCGAGGTCATGCACGCCGAGAATCTGCGTCCCCATTATGCGATGACGCTCACTGCCTGGTGCCGCAACCTCGTCGAGCACTGGGATGAGTGCGTGGCCGAGGTCGGCGAAGGAACCGCCCGCGTGTGGGGGCTCTATCTCGCCGGCTCGCGCGTCGGGTTCGAGCGCAATGAGACCGAACTCCACCACGTGCTGGCGGTGCGCACCGAAGCAGGCGACAGCGGCGGCTTCCCGCTGCGCCCGACCTGGTGATCCGGGCTCAGACCTTGGCCTGCGCCATCTGGCAACGCCAGCCCTCGGGCATCTCGGTGGCCAGGGCATTGAGCACCGGCTTGGACAGGTCGTCGCCGAGCATGTCGTCGGCCACCGGATAGAGGACGCTGTCCTCGGTCTCGTTGTGCGTGTCCAACTCCTGCCGGAGAGCGGCGAACACAGCGAGTGCCATGTCGAGGTCAGGTTCGTCCATCTCGAGGATGGCTTCGAGCTCGTCGACGTGATCCCAGATGACGCCGTGTTCGCGGAGCATCGCCACCACTGGTCCGGGGCTGCTGTGGGCCAGCGGCGGGAAGACGAACTCCTCCTCCACCCAGAAGTGGTGGCGCAGTCGCCGGATCGCGTCCTCCAGCTGGAACCGGCTCAGTCGCCCGCCTCGGGCGGCGACCGCGAACGCGTTGAACTTGTCGTCGATGAAGTGGTGGTCGTGGGCCATTCGCTTGCCTGCGGTAGTCATCGGAGGCTCCCTTGCTCGATCCTCCATTCTATCGATTCGAACACCTGTGTGGGTTGGTTCTGTGAGTTTCACAGGTGACGCTGGCCACACGTCAAGCCGGTGTGAGCAGATATTCGGCCAGCAGCGGATGCGGCTCGAGCGCCGAGCGTCGCGTGCGTTGGGTGGGGAGCCAGCCGAGTCCCTCGAAGTACGCCCGCCGCTGCCAGTCCTCAGCGAGCAGCCAAAGCCACACGCGTGGGACTGCGCCTGTCTTCCAGTGCCGCAGCCCTTCCCCGTAGAGCTCGTCGAGCAGGCCCGTGTCCCGCATCCGGTCGGCGATGACCAGGTGGCGGAGTTGGTCTTCCGTGTACTTGATCCAGCCGCACAGGCCCTCGTCGTCCTCCGCCAGCGTGAACGTGATCCATGGGTCGCGGAACTCGGATTCGGTGGCCTTGAGATGTTTGGCGGTGGGAAAGCTGGCCGCTGAGGCGTACGTCTGGGGAGCGGCAGCGACGGTCGCCGCCCGCTCGAGCTCGACGAGCGCGGGGAGGTCCGCGAAGTGAACGGGCCGGATCTGCATCATTCCGCCATATTAATAGTCTTATTCCGAGAAAAATAGGGACAGTGGTGCTCATTCGTCCGCAGGGTCCCTGCTGCCACACTGGAGCCATGCCGGCGACGGGTACCGCGGTCCAGATCGGGGACCGGACGATCAAGGTGACGAACCTGGACAAGGTTATGTATCCGGCGACCGGCACCACCAAAGGCGATGTCATCGCCTATTACGCGGCGGTCGCGCCATGGTTCGTCCCGCATGCGCAGGGCCGTCCCGCCACCCGCAAGCGCTGGGTGAACGGAGTCGGCACCGAGGACGAACCCGGTCACTCCTTCTTCAACAAGAACCTCGATTCGCGGTCGACGCCGCCGTGGGTGCGCACCTTCACGATCGAACACAAGTCCGACGCCAACACCTATCCGCTCATCGACGAACCCGCGACGTTGGTGTGGCTCGCCCAGCTGGCCTCGCTGGAGATCCACGTGCCCCAATGGAAGGTCGATGCCGACGACGCCCCTCAGCATCCGGACCGGCTCGTGCTCGATCTCGATCCGGGGCCGGGTGCCGGGATGGCGGAGTGCGTTGAATTGGCGCACCTCATCCGCGAAGTTCTCGACGGCATGGGGCTCACCTCGGTCCCGGTGACGAGCGGGAGCAAGGGCTTGCATCTGTACGCCGGCCTCGACGGCACTCTCTCCTCGCACGAGGTCTCCGGGGTGGCGCGGGAACTGGCGGTGCAACTGGAGGCGCTGCACCCGGAACTGGTCGTGAGCAACATGAAGAAGGACCTGCGCGAGGGCAAAGTGCTGCTCGACTGGAGCCAGAACAGTGGGAGCAAGACGACGATCGCGCCCTATTCGTTGCGGGGGCGGCTGCATCCGACCGTCGCCGTGCCGCGCACCTGGGACGAGTTGCGGCCCGATCTGCCGAACCTGGAGCTCGACCAGGTCGTCGAGCGGCTCGCGGACGTCGGGGACCCGCTGGCCGTGCTGCTCGGTTCGCGGCCCGACCGGTTGGCGACCTATCGCTCGATGCGCGATGCCGCGCGTACGCCCGAACCCGTGCCCGCTGCAGCGCCGGTGGTGGGGAAGGGCAACTCGTTCGTGATCCAGGAGCACCATGCGCGGCGGCTGCACTATGACTTCCGCCTCGAGCGCGACGGCGTGCTCGTCTCCTGGGCCGTCCCGAAGGGGCCGCCAACCGACCCGACGAAGAACCACCTGGCGGTGCAGACCGAGGATCACCCGCTGGAATACGGAACTTTCGAGGGTGAGATTCCCAAGGGGGAATACGGCGGCGGCAAGGTTCGGATCTGGGACTCCGGCACCTATGAGTTGGAGAAGTGGCGCGACGACAAGGAAGTGATCGCGACCCTGACCGGGCAGCCCGGCGGGGGACTCGGGGGCGTGCCGCGCAAGTTCGCGCTGATCCACACCCGGATGGGGGGCGAGGAGAAGAACTGGCTGATGCACCTGATGGAGACACACCCGGTTACAGAGGTGGAAGAGACGCCGCCGGCCGGCGAACCGGAGACTCCGCGCACTACCGACGCAGCGCAGCCTCCCGCCGCACCCGAGGCCGTGACCGAGGTGCCCGTGATCGAGCCCATGCTCGCGACCCCGGCAGAAGTGAAGGACTTGCGGGATGGGGAGTGGCGGTTCGAGGTGAAATGGGACGGGTATCGGGCGATCGCATCCGTCGCCGACGGCGTGGCGTCGTTCCGCAGCCGCCGCGGCATCGACCTGACCGCGACCTATCCCGAGTTGGCCGAACTGGGACCGTTGGTGGGCGACCATGCGGTGGTGCTCGACGGGGAGATCGTCGCCACCGACGCCCAAGGGCGCTCCAGTTTCGAGCTCCTGCAGACGCATGGGTCCGGGAGTTCGGCCGCGCACTACATGGTGTTCGACCTGCTGCATCTGGACGGGCGTTCGTTGGTGCGGGAGCCGTATGTCGAACGCCGCGCCGCGCTGGAAGAACTTCTCAGCGAGGACGGCCGGCATATTCATGTGCCGACCACATTCGGTGACGACGCCGATCTGGCCCTCGACACGAGCCGTGAGCTCGGGCTCGAGGGTGTCATCGCGAAGCGCCCGACCAGTGTCTATCAGCCCGGCCGACGGGCGAAGACCTGGCTCAAGGTGAAGCACCGCCACACGCAGGACGTCGTCATCGTCGGGTGGAGCCCCAGCGAGACGAGCCGGGCCCGTGGGATCGGGTCGCTGATCGTGGCGGTCAACGACGCCGAGGGTCTGGCGTACGCCGGCAAGGTCGGCAGCGGCTTCACCGAACAGGCGCTCACCGATGCGCGCAAGGTCCTCGAATCGATCGAACGCAACGAGCCGCCGCTGACGGGCGTACCCCGCGTGGACTCGAAGGGCGCGCGCTGGGTGGAGCCGCTGCTGGTGGGGGAGGTGGAATACAGCGAATGGACCGACTCCGGCCGACTGCGCCACCCCGTGTGGCGCGGCTGGCGACCGGACCGGCACGCCGAGGACGTCGTCCGCGAGGGCGGCTTCGGGGAGCGCGCAAACTAGCCGAGGACCAGGTGCCGCCGAGGGAACGGAAAGAATTCTCACGGGCTTGTCGATTCCGCCCACTACCGCTCGTCATGGGGATGAGGTCGCGCTCGCGGCCCACCCTAGGAAGGAACAACCCATGAAATACGTGATCCTGTTGATGGCCGATGGCGCGGAGAAGCCCTGGGCCGACCAGACCCCGGAGGAACAGGCCGAACTCATGACCAAGTTCGGCGCGTTCGACGAGGCCTGTCAAGCCCGTGCCGGTGTGGAGATCCTGGCAGGGGAGGCGCTCGGGGACGGGGATGCCTCGACGACCGTTCGTCACGCCGGCGGGACCCGCACGGTCACCGACGGCCCGTATGCCGAGGCGGTCGAGGGCCTCGGCGGCTTCTATCTCCTCGAGGCCCCCAACCTGGACGTGGTGCTGGAGCTCTTGGAGTTCCTGCCCCGCTATGACATCCAGGTCAGTCCGGTGGTCGACCCGATGTGATGGCGCGGCAGGCGCTCGCCCTGGTGGTGCGCGAGGAATGGGGCCGACTGATCGCCCTCCTCCTCGCGCGCTTTCGCAGGCTGGACCTCGTCGAGGACGCGCTCGGTGATGCGGTGGAGGCGGCGGCCCGCCGATGGCCGCAGGACGGCGTACCCGACAATCCCTCCGCCTGGCTGCTCACCACCGCGCGGCGGCGGGTGCTGGACCGACTGCGGGCCGAGGCCATGGCGCATCGCCGGCATGCGCTGATCGCCACCGATCTCGAGCGTCGCGGGCCGGGGCCGGGGGAGCGGGCCGATCCCGGTGACCTGGTCGAGGACGATCTGCTGCGCCTGGTCCTCATGTGCACCCACCCGGCGCTCGCGCCCGAGGCCGCCAGCGCGTTGGCTCTGCGTCTGGTGCTGGGCGTGAGTACGCCGGACATCGCCCGGCTCTTCCTGGTCTCCGAGCCCACGATGGCCGCCCGGATCACGCGCGCGAAGAGGAAGATCGTCACCGCGGGCATTCCGTTCGCCGTGCCGAGTGCGGACGTGTTGCCGGACCGGCTGGCCACCGTCGCGCAGATCGCCTATCTGGCGTTCACTGCCGGGTACGCCCCCGGCAGTGGCCCGGACCTGGTGCGGGTGGAGCTGGCCGGTGAAGCCGTGCGGCTGACCCGCACGGTCCGCGGGCTCCGGCCGGACGACCCGACCCTGACGGCGCTCCTGGCGCTGGAACTGCTGCAGCACTCCCGCCGGGACGCCCGCCTGGATGAGACCGGGCGGCTCGTGCTGCTCGCTGATCAGGACCGGACCCGATGGCACAATGCCGAGATCGCCGAGGCGGTCGCCCTGCTGGAGCTGCGTCACCTCTCCGGCCCCCTGCCGGTGCAGGCGGCGTCGTATCTGTTGCAGGCCCGCATCGCGGCGGAGCACGCGACCGCCGCCAGCGGCGAGGCGACAAGGTGGGACCGGATCGTCGCGCTCTATGACGGGGTTGTCGCGCTCGACGGCAGTCCGGCGGCCCGGATGGCTCGGGCGGTGGCGGTCGCCGAGGCGTACGGGCCCCGATCCGGCCTCGCCGCCCTCGACGGGATCGAGCTGCCGGGCAATCACCGCCTGTCGGCCGTCCGAGCCGAGCTGTTGGTGCGGGCCGGCCGGCGGCAGGAGGGCCTGACGGCGCTGGACGAGGCGATCGTGCTCTGCCGCAACTACCCCGAGCGTGCCCATCTCGAGCGGCGCCGCGACGAACTCGGCGGCGCGGGGTAGGGGTCCGGTCCGGAGGCAGACCGCGGCGGTGTTACAACAGATGGGTGTGCGAGTACTGCGGGTGTGACCAGAACGTCTATATCCGCGAACTGATGGACCAACATGATCGGCTGGCCGAGTTGGGCGATGGCGCGGCACGGGCCACGCGCTCGGGGGACCTGGCGCGGGCGCAGGCCGACCTGGCCGAGTTCACCACGCTGCTGAAGGCCCACAACGACGTGGAGGAGCGCGGCATCTTCGCAGCGATGGCGGCGCTCGGTGAATTCGTCGAGCTCACCGATGAGTTGGCCGCTGAGCACGTCGATCTCCATGCGCGCCTGGCAGCGTTCGACGGAGTTCCTCCGGTGGACGAGCTGGTTGCGCTGCTGGCGGACCTCGACGAGCACGTCGAGAAGGAGAACCGAGGGGTATTCCCGTTCGCCTACAGCGCCTTCTCCGCCACCGAATGGGCCATCGTCGATCACGCCCACCAGCCCTAGTGAAGGGAACCAAAGCGAGGAAATCGAACAGTCGATCCCGAAATCGGTGCTTAAGGGGCGCCGATTCGGGATCGACTGTTCAAGTCTTGTGCTTCTCATCGAGAGAAACGTGACCGGTGCAGGATGGCGCGGCGCGAATCGCTTCCCCAGTTCGACGTCGGCGACCGCTGGCGAGGGGCGGCGCATCGAGGTTCCCGGTCCGGTCCGCTTCGTCTGCATCTCGATCTCAACCCGGTGGATCGGGATCAGGACGAGGAATTGGAGCGGTTGCTGGGGTTGGGCGCGCGGCCCGCGTCCGTGGGCCAGACCGGTGAGGAGTCATGGCACGTCCTCGCAGACCCGGAGGGCAACGAGTTCTGTCTGCTTCGGGAGCGGCTGCCGGAGCTGTAGGTCAACATGCCGGTGGTAGAGCTGCCGTCGGGTCCGCGGGGAGGACCAGCCGGAACGGTTCGCGACTCTGGTCGCTCAGTTCGCTCGAGGAGCGTCTGACGTGGCCTGAGCGGTCATGCCCGTGCCGAGCAGATGGCGCGCGAGGATGCGTGCGGCTCTGATGGGGTCCTGCTCAGGGGCGAGCGGCACGGTGAGGGCGTCCAGCACCAGCCCGAGGAGGGCTTGGTGTTCGAGCACGACGATGACATCTCCGCCGGGCAGACCCTGTGTGCGGTGGAACGCTTGGTCGGAGGCCAGGCCGGCGCGCAGGAAGGGTCCTACGACGCCCGCCACAGCGGGGTCACGTGCGGCCTCGAGTCGGAGCTCGATCAAGGCGAGAGCGCAGGCCGGCTCGGCAAGCAGCCGTTCGACCACGTACGCCGCGTACTCCTCGACGGCATCGGCGCCGGAATGCTCAGCCGCGATTCGTTCCAACCGGACAGGATCGGGAGTCAGGCGCTCGAACACGCGCCCGGCTGCTTCGACCGCCAGATCCGCCCGTGTCGCGAAGTAGTTGGAGGCCGTGCCGCGCGGCAGCCCGGCTTGATCGTCAACGCCGCGGTAGGTCAGAGCGCGCGCCCCGCTGCGCCCCAAGCACTCAATGGCCGCGTCCAGCAGCAAGGCCCGACGGGCCGGATTCGACGCCATGGCCTCTAGCCTAGCTGAACCACTACGAGTAGAGTGGTTAACCACTACGATCGTCTTGGTTGAGGAGGCGTCATGCGTTCGCTCGTCTACTACATCGCGGTGTCGGCCGACGGATTCATCGCGGACCCGTCGGGAGACACATCGGCGTTCCCCCAGGACCTCGCGACGCTCCGGGCCCTCTTCGCTGAATACCCTGAGACGTGCCCGTCGCATGTTCGTGCGCACTTCGGCATCGACGGCCCGTCTCGGCGTTTTGATGCGGTGATTATGGGCATGCGTACGCACCAGCCGGCGCTGGATGCGGGCCTGACGAGTGCCTATCCACATCTGGATCAGTACGTTGTCACCCATCGCAGGGATCTGCCGGAGGACCCCGCCGTGACAATCGTGCATGACGATCCAGTGGGACTCGTGACCGCGTTGAAGCAGCAACCAGGTCGGGATATCTGGTTGTGCGGTGGCGCCGACCTGGCGGCCCAACTGGTCGCCGAGATTGATGAAATCCACCTCAAGGTGAATCCGATCCTTCTCGGCAGCGGAATTCCTCTCCTGCGAGGTGCGCTTCCGCACGATCTTGAGTTTGTCTCCTCCCGAGAACTCCCGGGCGGCGTTCTCCTCAACACCTATCACTGCTGAGATGAGGACCTCGGCGGCATGCCGGGGCCGTCGATAACGAACTCGAGGAGCCACCGTGGATGTCTCCACTTTCCACACGTTGACCGAAGAGCTCGCAGCCATGCAGAACCGATCTTGACCTTCGGGGGATGACACCGGTTCCTGCGGCGGTGATTACCCGCTCAGGCACTTGGGCTCGCTGATAACGCCCGAGGGAATGATGATCCTTGTCAACGCCGTTGCGCTCGACGGTGACGCCGTCGTGGGTTCGCTGAACGAGCTCCAGAAATGGGGGCAGTTGACGAGCCTGGCTATTTCCGAGGTGGTGACGTGCCCGTGGTCCGAAAGAGGTCGATCCACGCATCGCTGCTGAGAGATCGAGGGAGGTCGTGCGGCTGGAGGCCGAACCTGCCGAGCCACCGTCGGGCTTGTGCCGGACTGCCGATGTTGGTCGTGCGGGGGAGAATCTGCGCCAGCCCTCGGCCAGGGCCTGTATAGACGCGGTGGACCAGTCCCTGGAACTTTCGGCGCTGGTTCACCGGCAGGCGGGGCGCTTGATTGCGCCGGATGGCGAGGATGCCTCCATCGACCCCTGGCCGCGGTGTAAAGGCCCTGGCTGGTACTCGGTCGTGAAGCTCGAACGTGACCCACGGTGACCACTGCGCGGTCATCATGGACGAACCGCCAACGCCGGCGCGGCGTCGGGCGACTTCCCACTGCACCAGAAGCACAGCGTCGGTCCAGTGCGGGGCGTGGAGAATGCGTCGAAGGATCGCGGTCGTCTGGTGGAACGGGAGGTTGCCCACGAGAACGTGCGGCCGGTTTGGGAGCCGGTACCGGAGGAAATCGGCATGTTCGACCACGACCTCTCGGGGCAGGTGGTCCCGTAGTCGGCCGACGAGTCCTGAGTCAATCTCGACCAACGTCAGCGGCCGATTGATTTTGACAAGGCCCGAAGTCAGGGCTCCGGCGCCCGGGCCGATCTCGATGATGGGCCCATTGGTAGTTCGCACCAAACCCAGAATGGTGTCGATGATCGTGCGATCGGTGAGGTAGTTCTGACCGAGCTCATGTCGGCCGTGCGCGTAGGTAGGCACTGGTGTCGCTCCGTTGTCGGTTCGGAGCCGGGCGCGACAAAATCACCGCCCGGGGGGGGCCACGCGGCGGGCGCGTCAGGCAAAGATGCTGCTCGCCGCCGTCAGCGGCGGCGCAGGCGCAGCGAGGCAGTGCCGAGAACCAACATGGCCCCAGAATAGGCAGCTGCAGCAGCCGGGCGTCAACGCATTTTCGACCGCGCTCGCTGACGACAGAACGGCCCGAGCCAGTCGGAGTGCCTGGTCTACACCGGGGACGGCCTGGCATGGAGCATCCATCCGTGTCCGAATGGGTCGCGCAGGACGGTGATGCGGCCACTGTCGGTCGTTTCCGGGCCGCGGTCGATGACGGCACCAGCTGCTGCTGCGGCGGCGGTCGCGGCGTCCACGTCGGTGACATGGAGGTGGAGTGTGACCGCGGTGCCGCGCCCGGGTGCGGGGGCGTCCACGTTGAGTTCGGGGAAGGCGTCGCTGAGCATCACGATGCTGTTCAGGTTGAAGGTGATTTCGGCGTGGCCGATCCTTCCGTCCGGCATGATGATCGGCTCGTGGGTGAGCCGCGCGCCCAGGGCGGTTGCGTACCATTCGATGGCTTCACGGGTGTCGCTTACGCAGAGGTGTGGCGTGAGGCCTTGGTCGGGCCCTTCGGTGGACAGCTCTGGCGAGACCGGCTGCCCACTGCCGTTGGATCGAGGAGTGAGTGCCGAGACAGTGCATAGCCACCTGTCCTCGTGCCGGACGAACACCTCGGTGACCCATTCGTCCGCTTGGAACGGCTGGCCGCGGAACGTGCCGCTGTTGGTACCGTGCGCGCGGACAGTGACAACGTCGCCGTGCAGGCGTGCGTCGAGCACGGTGAATGCCATCGTGTCGTGGCTGAGGTCGCCGGAGGCGACCGCCTCCTGGAAACTCGTCAGGGGAACGGCGCCTGACTCCGGGGTGACGAGCACCCAGCTCGGGTCCGCGAAGGTGGCGATCCGAGCTGGATCGTCGGCCACGATGGCGGCCGCCCAGGCGTCCAGGACGCTCTGTATCTCTGTGTGGAGGTCGGGTTGGGGCGATGGCTGGGTGTCATAGGTGTTCCTCTCGGTGTCTTGTGCGGTGGCTTGCAGCGGCGCAGTTTGGCCAGGGGAGGCGCGCAGGATGTGCGGCTGTCGAGCCGTGTCCAGCGGTGCGTGGGGATCCGCGCGGCGTGGGACGCTGTCGTCAACTCATCCCGGAGCAACGCTTCGCGCACCGGCTGACAAGCAACCGGGAAGCCCGCTGCGCACCCATTCCCGCAGATGAGAGATCGCGTCCCGGCGACGATTGAGGCGTTCGTCGCGGACGGCGACAGTCAAAGCATGCTCGTGTGCGGCTCGTTCACTGATGGCGCGGTGGTCGGGCAGGGGCTCCCAGGGGTGCTGAAACATCTTGCTCTCCTAAATCGAGGTGTTCCTGTCGAGCCTGCGTCGTCGACGGCCCGCGTACATCCGCCGACTGGTCAACTCGCAGCAGCCGCATGGACAGCCGGCCGGATGGCTCAACGACCACACCGGACCCGGTCAGCGCCACGATCTCCGGCGTGCAGGGGTTCTGGGACTCGAGGCGCCGGCGCCCCACTCTGCATCCTGAGATCCACTCTCCGACACGCATGCGCGTCGGAGAGTCGCGGTCGTGCTGCGAGGTGGGTTGGGGATTCAGGTTCTCCACCCGAAATCCCTGCTCAGAAAAGCCCCCAGAGAATGGCCACACCGAGGACGGCATCGAAGATGGCGCAGAACTCGGCGTACCGCCGACCGACGACCGCGTTGCCGATCAGATGGATGACGTCCCAGAAAGCATGCGCGATGAGTCCGCCGGCGACGAGGGCGGCGGCAAGGACACCGTCGGTGAGTGCGCCCGCGACGGAGATGGCGCCGAAGGCGATCAGGCCGTACAGCTGTGCGCGGTTGCACGCCTGAGCCCAGGTTCCGCGCGGCCAGCCGATGAGGAGGAGCGCCATGGCCAGGATGCCGATCAACACGAACGGGGCCGCCGAGATGCCGGTCAGGCGACCCGAGAGCACGACCGGGACGGACAGCAGGAAGCCCCACCAAGCGGCGACCTGACGTCCGATGACCGCGGTGGCGACATAGATGAGCGCCAGGACCGCGATCACGCTGGCGATCGTGGCACTGACATTGCCTCCACCACCGAGCAGGCCGGCCACCAGGCCGAGGGCGCTGGGCCACCAGCCGATGGCGGCACGGTGGCCGCGCTGGTCGTGGGTGGGTCCGGCTGGCTCGTGATCGAGTCCGAGGTTCTTCGTGGTCATGTGAGAGCGTCCCTTCCGTGGGTTTCACTGCTGCTCCCTTCACGATCTGCCGGTTGCCGCGCGATCGAATCGACCGATCCGCTGGACTGCTACCGCTGATCGGCGCACTGCGGTGGCCCGTCGGTGGATGCGCGCACGTCGCTGCGTTCAGGCAGGGCTCCGGCTGGCCGCAGAACGCGCGAAGGCTGCTGGCGCGAGTCGACTCGTGGCGTGGACCACGGCCGGGAACGCAGCCGCTCTGCGGCTGCTGCAACGCGCGAACGCGTCGATCCAGCAGCGACCGGGGGGCGCCGTGTTCGCCTCGATTGAGCTGGTCGATTCGCACTGGGGGAGTGAGAAGCCGTGACGATGTGCCAGCGGACGGATTCAGGTGTCCACGACTGCGTAGGAGAGCGCCACTGTCCCGAGATCGGTCTGGGCCACCGACGTCAACGTGAGCCGCGTGGGGCTCGGCAGGTCACCGAACAGGCGTTTGCCGGTCCCGAGGAGGAGCGGGTGGAGGAAGAGCCGGATTTCGTCGACGAGCCCGTCGGCTAGGAGTTGCCGGACGAGTACGCCGCTGCCGAGCACGGCGATGTCCCCCTCGTGTTGGTGCTTGAGGTCCTGGACGGCGTCGGTGAGATCGCCGGAAATGATGTGGCTTCCGGGCCATGAGGTCTCGGTCATCGTCCGCGAGGCAACATGCTTGGGACTGGCGTTCAGGTGTGCGGCTACTGGGTCGTGGTCCGGTTGGTGGGGCCAGAACGCGGCCATCTTCTCGAACGTCCTGCGTCCGAACAGATAGGCCGCGGTGTTGGCCAAGCCGGAAGGTGCGACCACCTGGTGAATGCTGGCGGCGAACGGCGCGCCCCAGCCGCCGTGGGTGAACCCGCCTTCCGTGTCCTCCTGCGGCGACCCGAGGCCTTGCATCACGCCGTCGACCGTCGAGAATTCGATCATGACCAGGTTGCCCATGGTGAGCTCCTTTCGCTGCTTGCGACGCTAGGAGCAGGTCGGAGGGTACGTCTTGGACAAATCGGCACCGAAAGGAGACCGCAGATGAACCGGAGCGGGCCGGTCGTCGTGCGCCACGCCGTGCCGCCGCGCCTGCGCGGGCTCGTCGCCGGCATCATCCTGCACGATCCGCGCAGCCTTCCCACTATGACAACACCTTCACTGCCGATCCGGGTTGTCGTCGTCGACGATCATCCTGTCGTGCGCGACGGACTCGTCGGGATGTTCGGCAGCGAGCCGACCATCGCGGTTGTCGGCGAGGCGGCCAGCGGGCCCGAGGCGCTGGTCGTGATCGAGCGGCAGGACCCTGACGTCGCGCTGATGGATTTGCGCATGGCGGGTGGAGACGGGCTCGCCGCCATCGTCGCGTTGCGCGCCGACGGCCGCACGCGACCCCGGATCCTCGTGCTCACCACCTATCACTCCGAGCGCGACATCCGCACCGCCCTCGAGGCGGGCGCCGACGGCTATCTGCTCAAGGACTCCCGACGGGCCGAGCTCGTGCGTGCCGTCAACGACGTCGCCTCGGGCAAACCCGTGTTGACCGCCGAGGCACTCGCCATCCTCGCGGGTCGTCATGCCGAGGAGCAGCTCAGCGACCGTGAGCTTGAGGGGCTGCGCCTGATCGCCCATGGCCTCACCAATCGCAGCGTGGCGAATCGGATGAACGTCAGTGAGGCGACCGTCAAGACCCACTTGGCCCGCGCTTTCGAGAAGCTCGGCGTCAGCGACCGGGCGGCGGCGGTGCGCGTCGCCTATGAACGCGGCCTGCTGTGAGCAGAACCACGATGCTTGACCTCAGCGCCCATGTGGACGGCGTGCCTCCATCTGCGGAGCCAGCCGCGGCATGAAGGGCCAAAGCGAGGAAATCGAACAGTCGATCCCGAAATCGGGGCTCAAGTGGCGTCGATTTGCGATCGATTGTTCAATTCCTGCGTTCCTCGTCGAGAGAACGTGAGCGGTGCAGGATGGCGCGACCCGATCACGGCGGCCTTGGGCCGCAAGAAGCGAGCCAGTGGCCTTGGGCCGCAAGACACGAGCCGGTGGACATCCAACACGGCCTAGGCTGCGGCCCCGGTGCCGCGAGTCCGGCCCTTCCCCCTTGTGCCCACCCTTCACCCGAGGAGTGTCTTGACATCGAGCGCTGCGATCGATCGGAGTTGGACCACAGGCGAGCGGGGCGTGATCGATGACGAGCGCCGTCGAACGGTCGCGCTTCTCCTTGACGTCGCCAACGATCCGCGCTTCGCCCTGCGGCGCCAGGAATTGTCCGACCTCGCCACCGCTGTTCGGCTCGGCGGTGCCCAGCACGCGGGCTGGCGGGAAGTCGACTTGGTCGCGGCCTTCGCGGCGGACACGACGATGCGCCTGCGACCGCGGCGGCGCCGGCAGCTGAGTCGAATCCTCGGTGTGCTGGCGGTCGCCTTCCTGGTGCTCCCGGTCGCACGGATCTGGTGGTCGTTCGGGGCGGCTCTGGAGGGCTACCGCCAAGTGCTCGAAGCAGGGGCTGCGCAGGGTCGGGGACTGCTCCAGTTCTGGACCACGGCTATGGGTGGTCAACTGGCTGAGCGCCACCTGCTCCCCGCCGCCGTCGCGAGCGCCGGCACGCTCTTTCTCTGGAGCGTGGTGCTGTTCGCTGCCAGTTGGGTGTCGGCACGTTCGGCTGCGCGCGCGGAGGCCGAGGATGCAGACCGCGGCGCCGTGCGCTTGGCCCGGGCCATGACCCGCGCAACGAACGTGATCAATGCCCGCACGGTCGAGGATCCGGTTGAAGGCGTGGAAGTGCTCACGGAGGCCACGATCGAGTTGCTGCGCGCCCAGCAGGCGACCCAGCAGTCCCTCCAGCTGCTGGAGGACGCGACACGGAGGCTCGAGGACTCGGCCGGCCTGCTGCTCCACGGGACCAACGCCGTCGGAAAGGCCCTCGGGCTGCACACGGGCGCCCTGCAGCACCAAATCTCGGAGCTCACCCAGGTCAGGGCCTCGCTCGAGCGGATCTCCGGCTTGGCGTTGGATGAGGGCGGCGAGTAGGGCGCCGAATGGGCCTTGTGCGGCCGTACGCAAAGAAAGTCAAGTCTATTCGTTGCGTGTTGCCCACTGTTCTCCAGCAATTCGCCGGAATTGATAATGCTCTTTTCGGGCCCGGTGCTGCCCGCGTTGAGGACCCCGACCAGCCCGTGAATCACGCGTTGTCCTGCAAAAGCTGTGACCTAGAGTGTCGCCGCGGCGCATTCCCTCACGTCAAGGATTTGAAAAGCAATGGCAAATATTCTCCCGTTCTATCTGGTGTGCGACGAGTCGTACTCGATGCAGGGCCCGCCCCTGGAGGCCATGAACAAGGCGCTCCCGGACCTGCACAAGGAGATCGGCACCAACCCGGTCGTGTCCGACAAGACGCGCTTCAGCATCATCACCTTCAGCGACACCGCCCAGGTGCTCCAACCGCTCGTGGACCTGTCGCAGATCACCCAGCTTCCGGAGCTCCAGGAGTCGGGCGCCACGAGCTACGCCTCCGCCTTCAAGCTGCTCCGCAGCGAGATCGACAGCGACGTGGACGCGCTCAAGGCGGCGGGCCACCGCGTCTTCCGTCCCTCGGTGTTCTTCCTGTCCGATGGGCAGCCGACTGACACCGAGTCCACGTGGCAGGAGGCGCTCGCCGACCTTGTCGACCCGTCCTGGGCCCGGCACCCGAACATGATCGCCTTCGGGTTCGGCGCGGCCGATCCGACGGTGATCGGGATGGTTGGTCGCACGCGTGCGTTCATCGCTGACGGCAGCCTCTCGCCGGCGCAGGCGCTCGCGGAGTTCGCCACCGTGCTCACCCGGTCGATCGTCAACTCGGGCTCGGGCAAGGGCGATGCGCTGTCCCCGGTCATGCCGGTCGAGGTCGAGGGATTTCAGCAGGTGCCGGCGGGCTATGAGCCGCTGCCTGCCGAGCAGCTCTGATCACCCCCGAACGGATCACCACGAACGGATCTCACTGTGTCGTCACGTTTTGCCTCCTTCGGCGAACTCGGCCGTCTGCTGCCGATTCCCCAGCGGGTCACCCAGCAACCCGTTGACCCGTGCGCGCACGTGCCCGACACGGCCGTCGAATGGGCGGACCTCCCCGGCCTGACCGTGCGGGGAGTGTCCGTCCGTGGTCACAGCCATCGGTGGGAGGGCGCGGTGCGGCAGGACCAGCTCGCGGTGGGCGAGATCGACGATCTGCTCGTGTGTGCAGTGGCTGACGGACTGGGATCGCAGCCGGATTCGCATCTCGGGTCGGCCGTGGCTGCCCGCTTCGTCGCAGCCTGGCCCAAGGTCGGCGACCTGGTCAGCCTGCAGGCCGCCGAGTTCGACTGCCAGGAGATCAGCGCCTCGCTCGAGGCGACTGCCGACGCGCGCGGTGTGGCAGCGGTGAGCCTCAGCACGACTCTCACGTTCGCCGCGATCCAGCGGGATCCGGTCGCGGCCGAGGACGGCACCAGCCGCTGGCGGGTGGCGGTTGGGCAGATAGGCGACTCGCCGGCGTACCTCCTCCGCAACGGCACCTGGACCCCCATCGCCGGCACCGGCCAGGACGAGGCGACGCTCTCCAACGTCGTCGACCCGCTGCCCCAGCACGCGCGGGCCACCGTCTGGCACGTCGACGCCCAGCCCGGGGACGTCCTCGCCCTCGCCACCGACGGGGCAGGCAACCTGCTCGAGGATGTGCCGGAGTTCGCCGAAGCAATCGGTGGACGCTGGGCGGACCGGCCGCTCTCGCCGTCGGAACTGCTGTACTACCTCGACGCCGCCGTCAAGACCTATGACGACGACCGCACTCTGTTGCTCGTGGAGTTCGGAGACCGCTGATGGTCCAGCTGGCCGACCTCAACATCGGCAGGAAGCTCGGTGAGGGCGGGCAGGCCCAGGTGTTCCTGCTGCCCGACCTTCCCGGACAGGCACTCAAGCGCTATCGCGCCGACCAACTGCCTGCCCTTCGGGTGGACGTGCTCCGGGACTTGGCGGCCGAGGCCACCCGGCTGCGCATCGAGGGCGAGCCGATCACCCACTGGGCGACGTGGCCGACCGAGACCGTTTCCGACGGCTCGCAGGTGGTCGGTTTCCTCATGCCGTTGATCCCGGACGAGTTCTTCATGTCCGAGGGCAACCTGGTCGGCCAGCCCGCCAGTTTCAGCTATCTGGCTGCCCCGGCGGCCCCGATGTGGGGCGCGGTGTCGTTGCCGGGGCAGGAGGTGAGGGTACGCCTCCTCGCGCTGCTCGCCGGCATCCTGCAACAGCTGCATCACCGGCGCATGGTGTTCGGTGATCTCTCGTGGTCCAACGTGCAATGGACCGCGGATCCCGAGCCGCGTGTGATGCTGCTCGACTGCGACGGCATCAAGCCGCCGGCCGGCGAGCCGGTGTCCAAGCAGCTCGACAGCCCCGATTGGGAGGATCCGGCGGCACTACCGGGCACGCCACCCGACCAGGACCGCGATTGCTACAAGCTTGCGTTGATGGTCTGCCGCGTGTTGACCGGAGACCTGAACGCGCGTCCGTCGGCCGACGCCGGTCACGCGATCCCTGACCTGCCGCCGGTGATCACGGAGGCGCTCGACCGACTGCTCGTGCAGGCCGCCGGACCGACCGGGACGCGGCCGACAGCTACCGAATGGCGGCAGGCGCTCCAGGGCCGGGCGGTCCAGCAAGTCAGGGTCGCGCCCAGACCCGTCCCACAACCGGGGTTCGTCTGGCCGCATGCGACCGGTCCGTCGACCGTGGCCGTGCCCGGGGCCCGGCGGTGGCGTTCGGTGACCGCAGCGGATGACACCGCTGCCGTCGCGTCTGCGCCCACAGCTTCCGGCACAGGCACGCCGGCCGGGTCGATCACCTCGACCGCTCATAGGACGTCACGCGCCGGCCAGGAAAGCTGGTTGCGGCGAGTCCTGCGCAAGGCGCGGGCCTGGGCCGAGGGCGCCGACGAGGTGCCGACCGAGAAGGCGCTGGCGGAGAAGGCGCTGGCCGAGGCTGCGCTCGGGGAGACCGCGGGGGCGGCGAAGGGGCGGGCGTCAGGCTCCCAACAGTCGACGACTCCGGAAGTCTCGGGCGCAGCGGATCCGCCGCCCAGCGCGAGCGCGGGGAGCACCGGCAACCGCCGGTGGAGGCCCGTTGAACCCCCGCAGGACTGATCGTGGAATCACCGATCTCGCCCCGCGTGAGGCTGGCGACCCAACTGCGCGTCGGCGCCATGCTGGGCCGTGGCGGTGGCCAGGGCGCGGTCTATGAACTGCCGCGGCATGAGGGCTATGTCTACAAGCATTACTACACCCCGATCGCCGACGCCCGCGAGAGCTTTGTCGAGCTGGTCGAGGCCGGGCATCGACTCGGTCCGTCGCTGGCCGAGCACGGGATAACCGCGCTGTGGCCCGTCCACGTGCTGGGTCCGGGGGAATCGGTGGAGGGGTATGTCATGCCCCGCATGCCCGACCGATTTCGCGCCGAGATCCACACTCCTTATGGCCCGGCCATGCAGGAGGCGACATTGGAGTTCGCGCTCGAGCCGGAGGCGGGGAAGGCGTTCTATCCGCTCCGCGTGCTGTCGGCGGGGGAGCGGGTCGAGTTGGTGCGCCTCGTCGGTCAGTTCCTCGACACCCTCCATGCAGACGATC
This sequence comes from Ammonicoccus luteus, assembly GCF_050880385.1. Classification (NCBI taxonomy): domain Bacteria; kingdom Bacillati; phylum Actinomycetota; class Actinomycetes; order Propionibacteriales; family Propionibacteriaceae; genus Ammonicoccus; species Ammonicoccus luteus. The sequence continues at coordinate 973,475 of NZ_JBNZCI010000001.1, read as the reverse complement.
TGATCTATGGGGACTTGTCGTTGAAAAACATGAGGTACGCCACCGATCCGCTCGAATTGCTGGTCATGGACATGGATGGCGTGCACCACATTTCGACACGGGTGATTCCGGCGAAGGATCTCGCGAATACGCCGGATTGGAATGACCCGCACCGGTCGTCGGAATTGCCGCTGGGATTCGATCTCGATCGCTATAAATATGCACTGCTGGTTCATCGCCTGATCGTGGTCAACAACGTTTCCGCCGGATTTCCGGAAGAGGCTTCGTCGATCGCTGTTCCCGAGGAGTGCGGGCTCGACGCCGAGCAGCGCGAGGGGCTCGAGTTTCTCCTCCGGCGCGCAGCCGCGGGCCCAACAGGGTCACGACCGGCGATCCGTGAATGGCTGGCCCTCCTCACTTGAGTCGTCATCGTTCGGGCAGGCTGATTCAGCCCGGCTGCACTCCTTGTGCGGTGCGGTCGACGGTGGGAGAATCTGGTGCAGGCAACCGCCTGGGGCGACGGTTGCGTGGAGGCATGGACATGTCTGGCACGTTGGAGCGGCCCGTCGTTGCGAGTCGCAACCGCTATCACCTCGCTGTGGACGCGTTTCTGTTCGCAGCAGTCATCTTCCTCATCGGCATCGGGCTGCAGGCAATTGCGGCGTGGGTGACGTCGGGTGGGGATCCCGGAGCGGCGATGATGCCTGCCTGGGTCGAGGGTCTGGGCATGCTGGCCATGCTGGTGGGCGTGGTCGGCGGTGCCCTTCTGGCGTGGCTCGTCCACGGCCGCGCGCTGCGTGGGCGGGATCTGCTGGGCGCGGTCGTCGGTGTCGCGGCCGGCGGCGTGGCGCTGGTCGTGGCGTTCTTCGCGCTGTTCTCGTTGTGGCGGTTCGTGCCCGCCATCGTCCCCCGGGACCAGGTGGGTCCCGTTGACGGCGCCATCGTGTTGGCAGTCGCGGTGCTGGCGTTCCTCGCCAAGCCGGTGATCGCCGCGATCCGCGATCTGTGGCGGGATCGGCTGCACCCGGGGCGCGACTGGCTGCGGTTGGGCGCCTTGGCCCTGGTCCTCGGTGCCGTCGTGGTGAGCGCGGTCATCGGGGGTGAGGCCGCCGAGCTGGGAGCATTCGCCGTCCCCATCGCGGCAGCCGCCGCCTGCGCTGTCACCGGCATGGACCTGCTCGCGGCCCGGCGTGTGAGCGCGGGCTGAGCTGGCCTGCGGGGAAGGACGAGACGGGTGGAGACATGAGCGACGTCGTCGCAACGGGCGGCGGGCTGTCAGATGTCGCTGTGCGCATCGCGCGCCCGAGTGCTGACTTGCGGGCGGCCGAGGAGTTCTGGGTCGAGGGAGCGGGCCTCAAGGTCCTCTGGCGTGTCCAGCCGGGAGGCGGCGCCGAACATGCGCTTCTCATGGTGGGCGCGCCGGGAGCGAGGTGGCATCTCGAGCTTGTCGAGGACCCGAGAACCCTTGCTGAGCATCCACCGAGTGCCGAGGACCTGCTGGTCTTCTATCTGGGGGCGGAGGTTCCTGCGCCATGGGTGGAGCGGTTGCTGACGCACGGTGGTCAACGAGTGGCCGCGCGGAACCCGTATTGGGATCAATGGGGCCTGACCATCCGCGACCCCGACGGCTATCTGCTGGTGCTGAGCACACGCGCGTGGGACCCGCAGAGCGCCTAGGCGTCCGCGTTGGCGCGCGGCGGGCGGGCGTGGGAAACCTGACCGAGCGACACCGACTACGCTCCGCTCATGAGCCGCATCTTCACCACGAGCTTCGCATCGGTCTATCCGCTCTATCTCGCGAAGGTGGAAAAGAAGGGCAGGACGAAGGCGGAGTTGGACCAGGTGATCGAGTGGCTGACCGGGTTCGACGCGGAGGCTCTCGATCAGCACCTCACGGCGGAGACGACGTTCGAGAACTTCTTCGACGATGCCCACCTCAACCCGAAGTCGTCCGCGATCACCGGGGTCGTCTGCGGCGTACGGGTCGAACAGATCGACGACCCGTTGATGCAGAAGATCCGCTATCTCGACAAACTCGTCGACGAACTCGCCAAGGGCAAGGCGATGGAGAAGGTGCTGCGGGGCCAATCGTGACGATTTTGGTGACGGGCGCCACGGGTCGGGTCGGTCGTATCGTCGCGCGCGAGCTCGTGGCTGCCGGCGAGCGGGTACGCCTGGCCGCCCGCCGGCCCGACGGCGATGGCGATCGCCATCAGGTGGCCCTCGACTTCACCGAGCCCGCCACCTGGCCGGCCGCCTTCGACGGTGTGCGGGCCCTGTTCCTCGTTCGCCCACCGGCTATCGGCAATGTCCGCCGAGACTTGTTGCCGGCCATGGCCGCGGCCCGGGACGCTGGGGTCGAACACGTGGTGTTCCTGTCGCTCCAGGGCGTGGAGAAGCTCCGCGGCGCGCCGCACGCGCTCGTCGAGCGCTGGCTCGCGGAGTCAGGGATGTCCTGGACGTTCGTGCGCGCCTCCTTCTTCCACCAGAACCTGCTGACACCCCATGGGAGCGACATCCGCGACCGCGATGAACTCGTCGTCCCCGCGGGGACCGGCCGCACCGCCTTCGTCGATGCCGAGGACGTCGGCGCCGTGGCCGCGGCCGCCCTGCTGAATCCGGGCGCCCATGCCGAGCGTGCCTGGACGGTGACCGGTTCGCGCGCACTCGACTATCACCAAGTCGTCGAGGTGCTGTCGGCCGAACTCGGCCGACCGATCCGCTATCGCGAACCATCGGTGGCTCGTTATGTGCGCCATGCTCGTCGCCATCTGGACATGCCGTGGCCCATGGTGGCCGTGACCACCGCGATCTACACCAGCGCGCGTCTCGGCCTGGCCGCCGGACTCACCGACGACGTGGAGACCGTGCTCGGTCGGGCCCCGATCGACCTCGCTGATTTCGCGCGCCGCGAGCGGGCGGCCTGGTCGTGAGCCGCTGGCCGCCACGAGCCCATGGCCCGAACCGGCACGACTGAGGCAGGATCGGAACCATGACAGCGCTGCCCGACCCACTCGAAGAAGTGCCGCTCGACAGGTTGCGCGCCCGCACCTCGATGAAGTGGCGTGCGTTCCCGGCGGATGTCCTGCCGCTGTGGGTGGCGGAGATGGACGTCATTCCCGCCGAGCCGATCCGACGGGCGGTGAGCCGGGCGATGGAGTCGGGGGACACGGGCTATCCGGGCGGGGATGCGTACGCAGAGGCGCTCGGGTCCTTCGCCCGCGCACGCTGGGGCTTCGACGGCGTCCGCCCGGAACGCTGCTATCCGGTTGCCGACGTGATGGTCGGCGTCACCGAGGTCATCGGGTTGCTCACCGAGCCGGGCGACGCGGTAGTGGTGACCGCGCCGGTCTATCCGCCGTTCCATGCGTTCAGCGTCCACGCCGGTCGCCGTGTGATCGAGGCCCGGTTGACCGACACCGGCCGGCTGGACCCCGAGACCCTCGAGCGGGCCTGTGCTGACGGCCGCGGCGGCGTACTCCTCCTCTCCAACCCCCACAACCCCACCGGAACCGTCCACACGCGCGCCGAGCTCGAGACCGCAGCGGCGATCGCCGCGCGGCACTCCGTGCGGGTCGTGTCCGACGAGATTCACGCGCCGCTGGTCTTCCCGGGCGCGACGTTCACGCCCTATCTGTCGGTCGACCCGCGGGGCTTCATGGTCACGTCGGCATCCAAGGCCTGGAATCTGGCGGGTCTCAAGGCCGCCCTCGTGGTGGCCGGGCCCGATGCGGTCGCGGACCTCGCGCGGATGCCCGAGATCGTGTCGCACGGCGCGAGCCATGTGGCGGTGCTGGCGCATGCGGCGGCGTACGCCGAGTCGGGCGACTGGCTCGACGCGCTCAACGCCGCCCTGGATCGGCGGCGGCGCCTGGTGGCGGACCTGTTGGCCGAGCACGCGCCGGCGATCGGCTATCGGATCCCGGAGGGGACCTTCCTGGCGTGGCTCGACTGCTCCCGCACCCCGCTGGCGGATCCGGCTGCCGTCGCGATCCCGGGGAACGTCCGCCTGTCGGCCGGCCCGGCCAAGGCATTCCTGGACCATGGTCGAGTGGGCCTGAACGCCGGCGAGGCCTTCGGGTCGGGCGGAGAGAACCACGTCAGGCTCAACTTCGCCACGCGGCTCGACGTGCTCACCGAGGCCGTCGAGCGCATGGGTGGCGTCCTTGCTCGCGCGGAATCCCCCGATGCCTGACCGCCAGAGCCCGCGCAGCCCAGAAGATGGAGGCCCCATGTCAGCTCGTGAACGCGTCGAACAGTTCTGGGTCGACCGCGGACTGCCGCGGGCGGTCGACATCGTCCTGTCCGATCGAATAGTGGGGGGCTGGCGTGCGGCCGCGATCGGGGCGGCCCGCGGAACGGTCCTGGAACTCGGCTTCGGATCGGGCCGGAACCTTCGCTTCTATGGCGACGACGTCAGCGAGGTGCTCGCGATCGATCCGTCCGACGTTGCCTGGCGCCTCGCCCAGTCCGACATCGCACGATTCGGCCGTCCCGTGACCCGGGTCGGGGACGACGCCGCGCTCATCGACCTTCCGGACAACTCGGTCGACACCGTGGTCGCCACCTGGACCCTGTGCAGCATCCCCGACATCGAGAGCGCCTTGACCGAGGCCCGACGCGTTCTTCGACCGGACGGCCGCTTCCGGCTCGTGGAGCACTCCCTGTCCCCAAAGCAGTCGGTTCGGCGGTTCCAACGCGCCGCGCAGCCGGTGTGGGGGCGGGTATCCGGTGGGTGTCACATCGACCGCGACATGGTCGCGCTCCTGGCGGGCGCCGGCTTCGACACGTCGACGCTGGATGCCCGTGACGCGTTCAGGGTCCCGCCGGTGCAGCCATGGTCGTGGTTCGTGTCCGGAGCCGCCGGCCTGCGCTGAGGTCAGTGCTCACTGCCGCGCACCCTTCCCCGCCCGCTCTTCACCTCACTCCGCCGCTTCTTCGCGGCCAGCCGCCGGGCCTGCGATCCCCGCGTCGGCTTCGTCGGCCGGCGCTTCGGCGGGTCCGGGGCGAGAGCACGGCGCACGAGGTCGGCGAGCCGCTCCCGGGCGATCACCCGGTTGCGCAGTTGCGCACGGCGCTCGGATGCCACGATCGAGATCCGGCCGTGCACGAGCCGGTCGGCCAGCGCGGCCAGCACCCGCGCTCGTTGGGTGTCGGTGAACGCGGTCGACGTGCCCGGCTCGAACAACAGCTCCACCCGGCTGTCGGTGGTGTTCACCCCTTGACCGCCAGGGCCGGCCGAGCGGCTGAACCGCTCGTCGAGTTCGGTGGCGGGGATGGTGAGTCCTTTGGGTACGCCTGGACCCGGGCGGATGACGAGATCTCGTCCGGGTGCGGTCATGCACCCAGTGTGCGCTGTTGCTCCGACGCCCGCGACCTGCTTCGGATCGCGGCGACTCTAGAATCGGCGGATGGCGGACCTGATCAATCACCCGCTCATTGCGGAGCGTTACTTCTTTCCCGGCGGCCGAGCACCCACCTCACGACTGGACGTCAATGTCGATGACGCGGTGTTGGCCTGCGGCGTCCATCGAGTCGATCCGGACGGGTTCACGGTCGTCTTCTTCCACGGCAACGGTGAGGTCGTCGCCGATTGGCAGGGCACATTGGACAAGATTCTCGGCATGCTCGGATGGGACCTGCTGCTCGCGGAATATCGAGGTTATGGCGGCTCCACCGGCCAACCCCTCCTCGGGGCGATGCTCGACGATGTCGGTGCGATCATCGATGCCGCCGGGCCGCCCGAGAAGGTCGTGGTCATGGGACGGTCGGTGGGGTCGTTCTTTGCCCTCGAGGCCGTCAGCCGGTTCCCGAAGATCGCTGGCCTGATCCTGGAGAGCGCGATCGCCGACCCGCTCGAGCGCCTCCTGCTGCGCGTGTCGCCCGAGGAGCTGGGCGGTTCCCCGGAGGAGATCGAGGCGATGCAGTCGCGCGTGGATCATCAGGCGAAGATCGGCGGTTATCGGGGTCCGACGCTGATCCTGCACACGCGCGTTGATGGGCTGGTTGACGTCAGCCACGCCCAGCGACTGAAGCAGTGGGCCGGCGGCGATGCCCGGCTGCGGATCTTCGACAACGGCAACCACAACTCGATTCTGTGGGAGAACACGAACGCCTACATAGATGAGATCGCCGCGCTGCTCGCCCGCTCCCGTCCGCGGGGCTGACCTGGCTCTGCTCGCGGCCGCCGGGGTCGGGGTTGTGTTCGGTGCATGCCTCGGGTTCGATGAGGGGATGCCTTTACAAGGGGAGTACGCAGACTTGCTGCCGGGCTGGCAGAAGGATCAGGTCGACGAGGTGCTGGCGGCGGGGGACACCCGCGCAGTGGACCTGAACGGCATGTCGATCGTGTTGTTCACCGTGCGTGGGGCCAAGTCCGGGCTGCTGCGTCGGCTTCCGTTGATGCGGGTCGAGCACGAGGGCGCATATGCCGCGGTCGCCTCCAAGGGCGGCGCGCCGAAACATCCGGACTGGTACCACTCCATCAAAGCCAACCCCGAAGTCATGATCCAGGACGGCACCGAGGCAAGTGACTTTGTCGCGCGCGAGATCTCCGGAGCCGAACGGGACGAATGGTGGGAGCGCTGCGTGGCGGCCTACCCGCCGTATGCGGAGTACGAGCAGAAGGCCGGCAACGCCGGCCGCATCATTCCGGTGTTCGTGTGTGAGCCGGTCGGCTGACCACGCCTGCCCTCGGGAGGTGGATGCGCAGGCGCTAGCGTGAGTTCATGAAGTTCGGACTCGATATTGCCCAGCAGCGTGTGTCCTTTGCCGAGGTGATCGACCGGGCCCGGTTCGCCGAGAGCCTCGGGTTCACCGGCGTCTGGGGCTTCGACCATTTCGTGGCCATGTATGGCGATCCGCCCGGTGAGGCCTTCGAGGGGATGACGACGCTCGCCGCCTTGGCGACCGCGACCTCGACGGTGCGCCTCGGGCTGATGGTCACCGGCGTCACCTATCGCCACCCGTCCCTGTTCGCCCATCAGGTCAACACGATCGACCACGCCAGCAACGGCCGGCTCGAGGTCGGGCTCGGCAACGGTTGGTACGAGGCCGAGCACACCCAACTCGGTTTCGATTTCCTCACCACCGGCAAGCGCTTCGATCTGCTCGAGGACCAGCTCGAGATCCTCACCCGGTTGTCGACCGGCGAGACCGTCTCCTATGACGGCAAGCGGGTGAGCCTGCAGGACGCGCGGATGTACCCACCGACCGTCCAGCGCCCCCACCCGCCGATCTGGATCGGCGGCGCCGGGCCCAAGCGCACGATGCCCCTCGTCGCGCGCTATGCGGACTATTGGCACGCCCAGCCCGAGCCGATGAAGCAGCGTCTGGACCTGCTCAAGGAACTGTGCGACAAGGAGGGCCGCGATGTGTCGTCGATCAAGCGCGTGACCTCGCTCAGCCTCGATCCCGACCCGGACACGATCCGCCGGAAGGTCGATGAGCATATCGCCAACGGCATCGATTATCTGTATTGCGGCTGGCCCGGCGAGGGACGCCCGGCGATCGAGCGGTTCGCCGAGCACGTCCTGTCGGCGGTCTGACTGTCTGGTGTTGACACGTGGGGCCGCGTCGTCACGCGTTCCGGTCGACGTCCTCATTGAGATGCGCGAGCTCCTCGGCCGGCGGTTCGTTCGTGCGGTCGAGGGCGCTGACGTCGAGCAGGTGAGCGCCGCCGAGCGGGTCGGACTTCCAGTCGACCAGATCCCATCCCGCGCCGTTGGACTCCAACGTCAGGCAGGAGGTGTTGTTGAAGTCGGCCCGGGTGTCAATGCCGTCGGCGACGGTCGCGCGCAAGGCGGTCCACACGCGGATTGCGGCGCCGTGGCTGACCAGTGCCGCGACCTCGTGCCCACCCGCGAGGATCTGTTGGATCGACGCGTCATATCGGGCAAAGAACTCGTGCCCGTCCTCCGCGCCCGGCATGCGGGCGTCGAGATCGCCCGTGGCCCACGCGATGACGGTCTTCAGATAGACCTCGATCGAGTCGTGGTCCGTCCGGTCCTCGACCTCACCGGCCTGCACCTCGCGGAGGCCGCCGATGACGGTGGCTCGGTGACCCAAGACGTGTGCCATGTGGTCCGCGGTCTGTTGCGCTCGGAGCGCATCGGAGCAATAGAGCGCCTCGATCCCTTCCGCTTCGAGCACCTCGCCTGCGGCCAGTGCCTGGCGTTCGCCCAACTCGGTCAGCGGTTTGCCCGGCGGGGCTGTGTCCAGAGCACCCGCCACGTTCGCGGTGGTCTCGCCGTGGCGGATCAGCAGCAGTCGCATGCCAGGCAGCGTAGTGCCGCGGGACACCGGGCCCATCCCCGTGGACTCAGCTCCAGAACCGTGCCTCGGCGATGCCGCCGGTGAACGCGGAACCCACCGCCGGGAGTTCGGTGAAGAAGATGAGGACATAGCGGGTCTCGACTGGTTCGACGAGGCTGATGGTCGTGGCCATGGGGGTACGCTCCGCCGTCCCGACCGCGCGCCACTCGCCGGTGCTCCCCGGCGGTGACGTGGCCGCGCCGTCGGCTCCAGCGGCCGGGACACGGACCTCCACAGTCGTCCCAGCAGCATCCAGGTCCAGTTCGACCCGGCTGAGGTCGCGTACCTCACCGAGATCGAACACCAGACCCACGCCTGTCTTGTTGCCGATCTCCGCCTCGAAATAGTTCATGGTCGTCCACGAGGTCGCTGGGTCGCCGTCGAAGGCCAGAGACACCTGGTTCGGGTGCTCCTCGCCGTTGCCCTCGGGGTCGAAATCGTGCGCGGCCACCACGGGCCATTGGGTGGCAGGACCGGTGGCTGCGGTCCCCGCAGGGGCACCCGGCGCAGCCCAGTGGCTGAGGCGGAGCCCGACCGCGGTGAGGACACCGATCACGGCCAGCACCACGACGGCTGCCAGGATCCGGCGCCACGGCACCGCCCGCCTCGGCCGCGTGGATTGCGTCCTCGGCACCGGGGTGTTCGCGGTCTGCTCCGCATTCCAGGCGTCGACGTGGGCGGGCTTGAGATGCGCGGTGGGGGCGTACGACTGCGGAATCCGATTCACCAGCGTCGGGTCGGCATTCGCGGCCACCGAGATGCGGACGCGCTGTTCGAGATCCTCGGCGGCGTCGGCGGTCCCCAGGACGCGCGAGAGTGCGGCGGAGACTTCGGCGGCGGTCCGCAACCGAGTCGCCCCATCCCGCGGCGACGGGCTCAGGATGCGATCGCAGATCTGGTCGAGGGACGGCGGTACGCTGGCCTGCACATCCCGGAGCGGCCGGATCTGCCCCGCGGAGTCGGTGGGTGCGGCCGGCAACCCGTGCCAGGAGCCACCCGGCCAGCGGCCCACCAGCGCGGCATAGAGAAGGCGGCCGAGCGCCAGGACGTCAGCAGCTTCCGGGTCGCGGAGCGTTTCGTGCCCCGGGACCAGTTCCGCCTCCACCAGGAACCCGACGATTTTGACATGCCCGGCCGTGGTGACCACGACGGTGGCGGGGGAGAGGCGCTGGTGATGGAGCCCGCGCGCGTGCATCCCGCTCAGGGCATCGGCGACCTCGCGGACAAGCCAGGCGGCCTCCAGGGTGCTCAACGTCCCGCCGGCGAGGAGGTCCTCGAGGGACTGGCCGGGGGCGTACTCACACACGATGAAAGGCCCCAGCCAACTCTCGTCGACCACGCCGGGGTCCGCGGGAATCGTGGCATCAAGGACCCGCAGGACACGGAAGTCAGTGGCGACGGCAGCCCGCTTGGCCGCCGCGAGCAGAGCATCGTTCGGCTGATCGGCGGGCAGCAGGTGGACCCGGACGGGGCGCGCGAGCAGGACGTCGATGGCACGCCACGTCTGCGTGTCCGGGCGCTGCACCAGGAGCTCCTCCAGCCGATAGCGCCCCCGCAGGAGGAGGCCCTCGCGCGCCCGGACCGGAGCGGCCTCTGCGACCGGGGTGAGCTCGGTGGTGTCGTCCAGAACCCCGGCCTCCGGGGTGGCCGCGGTCTGGAGTTTCGTCGGTTCGTCCGCCCAGGCGGGTGACGTCGTCTCAGCCCAGGTCGCCGACCTGGTCGCTGTCTTCTGCTTGATCGGAATCCACCTCAACCTTGTCTCTGGCGTTCACCCTCCATTGTCTCGCGGGTGACGCCTGGGACGAGAGTCGTGTTCCGTTGGCCAGGGTGTCGCACGAGCGCGGCGGCACCGGCTCTGGCCGGAACGCCGAAATCACCGCAGCGACGTGCGGACGGCCACACTGATCAGGTCGACCACGACGCAGACGACCACCAGGGCGAGCACGGTGCCGGCCATCCCGGGATAGTCGAAGGCGACCCGTTGCTGCTCAAGCAGCCGACCCAGGCCCCCGGCGCCGACGAGGCCCACGATGACAGTTTCGCGCGCGGTCACCTCCCACCGATACAGGCTGTAGGAGATGAGCTGGCCCGAGGCGCCGGGAACGGTGGCGTACGCAAACGTTGCCCACGGAGTCGCTCCGATCGCGCTGAGGGCATCCCGGGGCCGGCGGTCCAGATCCTCCATGACCTCGGCGAACAGGCGCCCGAGGATCCCGAACGTATAGATGCCCAACGCCAGCGCGCCCGGCAACGGGCCGGGATAGATGACGAAGAGGACCAGCAGTGCCCACACCGGGGGCGGTACCGCGCGGGTGAGCAGCAGCAACTGCCGGGCGAGCCACCCGACTGCCCGCCGCACCGGCGATGTGCCGCCCCGGGCCGCCAAGGGGCAGAGAAGCAGCCCGAGCACCGCGGCGAAACTGATGGCCACCACGGACATCTGCAGGGTCTCGACGGAGCGTGCGGCGATGTCCGCCCAGCCACGCTGCGGCAGGCGCGGCGGAACCAGGTCGTCGATCAGGCGGCCGAGCAGGGCGCCCGTGCGGCCGGAGAACCAGCGGGAGAGATCGGGGCTGAGGTGCCACACCGACGCGATGGTGAGAAGCGCGAGCAGGACCCCGGACAGCTTCCACCTCCGGCCGCCGGCGCTCTGCCGCAGCGAGGCCCCCCACCGGTCGATGACGGCCCCCAGCAGCACCAGGGCATAGATCGACGTCCACATCTCGGCGTACTGCAATCCCTGAAAGCTCAGGCTCAGCTGCAGCCCCAGCCCGCCGGCGCCGATCATGCCCAGGATGACTGCCGAGCGGATTGAGCATTCGAAGCGATAGAAGGCATAGGATGTGGCGGTGGGGAGCAGTCCTGGGAGTACGCCGTACAACAACGCCGAGGCTCGCCCGGCACCGGCTGCACGCAGGACCTGATAGGGGCCAAGGTCGGCCTCATCGAGCAACTCGGAATAGACCTTGGCGGTGATTGCGCCGAAGGGGATGGCGATCGCGAGGACGCCGACCAACGGGTCCCGGCCGAGGACGCTGAGGAGCAGCAGGCCCCAGACGGCTTCGTGCACACCGCGCGGCACGGCCGCTGTGATCCGCGTCAGCAGCAGCCCGGCCGTGCGAAGCCCTCGGGACGCCCGGGAGTGTGATCCGGGCGCCCACCAGGTCTGGCTCATGAGTGGGGCGAACGCGATCCCGATGACGACCGAGAGCAGCGTGCCGAGGACGCCGAAGGCGAGGGTGGTGACTGCCGCGTCGACGGTCGTCCGCAGGAACTGCGACGAGAGGTCGGGCCGCACCGCGTGGACCCAGAACTCGGCCAGGGCCGGCCAGCCGTCACGATTCAGGACGCCGTGCTGGGTGTCGAGGAAGGCGGCGCCGGACCACAGCAGTGCCAGTGCCCAGAGGACCAGCCAGGCTTTTCCCCCGAGGCGCGCGCGCCGGCGCTGCGATCGGCTTCGGGGATCCCGGGTCGGGCCGTCGGCGGGTTTGAGCGAACCCGCTGGGCGCGTGGCCTCCAACGAGGCGATGGCCGACTCGGTCATGTCCGATCGAGTGCGTACAGCGCGTCGCGAAGCCCGCTGTCGACCTCCGCGGAGGGCCTGTCGAACAGGATGCGTCCCTGCTGAATGCCGATCACACGATCGCACCGGCGCACAGCGAGCTCGAAGTCGTGCAGGCTCACCAGGAGCGCCCGGTCGCGGGTGGCCACGGTCTCGCACAACAGCCGCATGACCTCGTCCCCGCGGGCGGGGTCGAGGCTGGCGACTGGTTCGTCCGCGAGGACCAGATCCGGGTCCTGGACCAGCACCCTGGCCAGGGCGACACGCTGCTGTTCGCCGCCGGACAGCTGGTCGGTCCGGGCGAGGAGTTTGTCGGCAATTCCGGTGCGGCCCAGCGCGATCCGGGCGGTGTCGAGCTGCCGGGGGCGAATCAAAGAGGAGATGGCCTGCCAGGAATTCCAACGCCCGAGATGGCCGGCGTTGACGTTGTGCACCACCCGCAGCCGGCCGACGAGGTGCAGCCGTTGGTGGATCAAGCCGATCCGACGACGCAGATCGCGCAGTGCGGCGGCGTCGAGCCGTGCCAGCGGTTGGCCGAGCACTTCCACATCGCCGGCGTCCGGCTGCAGCGAACCCGCGCAGACGGCGAGCAGGGTGGACTTGCCCGCCCCACTGGGGCCCACGAGCGCCACCCGCTCACCCGCCTGCACGGTCAGATCGATGTCGGTCAGGGCCGGCCGCCCCGCGTACGCCACCGACACACTGCCCAACCGGACCACGACGCCGGTCATCAGGAGACGAGCTTCAACTCGCGCGCGATCTTCTCGATCTGGTCGTAGTTCGATGCCTCGGTCGGAATGATGCTCTCGGCACCGTACATCTCGAGGACCTCAACTTCCTGCGGGCTGGAACCGTCGAGAGCCAGCAACGCCATGCGCAGTTTCTCGGTGAAGCCCGCCCCGAAATCAGCGTCGAGCTCCGGACCGGCAATCCAGTGGTAGTCGTGATAGGTCGGCGTGATGAAGATCTCCTTCACCCGGTCGAGATCGACAGTGCCGGCTTCCTTGCGCGCAGTCCAGACCTGGAGGTTGAGCGCACCACCGTCATAAGAGCCCGCCTGGACCAGGTCGATGGTCTGGTCATGGGAGCCGGAGAACCCCGGCTGACCGGTGAAGTCCGACTCGCTGATGCCGGCCTCGCGCAGGAAGTAGTCCGGCATCAACCGCCCAGACGTCGACGACTCGCTGCCGAACGTGAAGCGCTTGCCCTTGTAAGCCGTCAGTCCCGCGGTCTCGGTGACCGGCTCAATGCCCGCGTCGGCGTTGGCGATGAACACGCTGCGGAACTCCGCATCGATGTCGCGCTGGGCCAGCAGCACCGCGCCCGGTGTCTGCAGCCGAGCCTGGACGCCGGTGAGACCCCCATAGAAGACCATGTCGAGGTCGCCGGCGCGGAACAGGCTCACCGACGCCGCATAGTCGGTCACCGGGACGAACTCCACGTCGATGTCCAGTTCCTCGGCCAGATAGGCCGCCAACGCCTGTTCGCGCGCGGTGAGCTTCGCGGGGTCCTGGTCGGGGATCGCGCTGATGGACAAGGTCCGTTCGGTGCCGGACGAGGCGTCTGAGTCTCCAGCGGTGCCGCCACCACCACAACCGGCCACGGCCAGGAGAACAACGAGGGCAAGGGCGATCAACGGGTGTTTCATGGAGACCTCTCTGCGAGACAAGCACGCGGTCGCGGCGTTCGCCGGGGAACCTATCTGACGGCGTTCAGTGCCGATCATCGGCCCACTTGGTGATTTCGAAACGTTTCGCGAAGTGCGCCGTCGGGGTGCAGGGTGAACGTCCGGTCGATGCCGAGCTCGTCGAGGAACCGCTGGTCGTGGCTGACGACCAGCAGGGCGCCGCGATAGGAATCCAGCGCGTCGATCAGAGCCCGGGCGGTGGTCAGGTCGAGGTTGTTCGTGGGTTCGTCGAGCACGAGCAACTGATGCGGCGGGTCCGCGAGCAGCAGCCGCGCCAGGGCAACCCGGAACCGCTCACCACCGGACAGTGTGCCGACCGCTCGCGCGACGCTGTCGCCGCGCAGCAGGAACCGGGCCAACTGGGCGCGGATCTCGGCGGGTGGCCGACCCGGGGCAGCGGATCGAACGTTCTCCAGGACCGATGCGGTGTCGTCGAGGCCGTCCAGCCGCTGGGGCAGATAGCCGATGCGATCCGTGCGCGGGACCGCGAAGGTCGGGCGGTCGCGGGCGCCGGTGAACAGTGTCTCGACCAGCAGCGTCTTGCCGACCCCGTTGGGTCCGGTCAGCGCGACCCGTTCCGGGCCGGCGATGAGGTGGGTGCCATCCGGATGGTGGAGCTCGAGGATCCGGCGGGTGGAGGGTACGCCCGGGTCGGGGAGCGTGATCCGCACCCGCTCATCGTCACGAACGCGGTCCTGCTGTTCGGCCAGCAGATCGCCGGCGGCCTCGACGCGGGCATCGAGGTTGTCGCGGAGCTTGCCGGCCGAGACCTCGGCCTCGAACCGGCGGGTGTTCATCACGATCTTGGGTTTGCGCTTGTTCTCGAAGTCGGTGTTGGCGTACCGCGTCCGGCGGGCGAGCTTCACCTCGGCTTCCCGGCGTTGGTGCTGTTCCTTCTTGAGGGCTTGTTCGGCAGTACGCAGGGCTTGGCGCGCGGCTGTCTGTTCCTGTTCCAGAGCGGTGATGAACTCCGTGTAGCCGCCGCCGAAGACGGTCAGCCGGGCGCGCCGGAGCTCGACGGTGGAGTCCATCCGATCCAGCAGATCGAGGTCGTGGCTGACCACGACGAGCGTCCCGCGCCACCCGGTGATGGCGGCGTGGATGCGCTCGCGGGCAGCCCGGTCGAGGTTGTTGGTCGGCTCGTCGAGCAGGACGATCGGGGTGTCGGCCAGTTGGAGCCCGGTCAGCGCGACCGCCATCGCCTCACCGCCGGACAGGGTGCCGACCCGCCGGTCGAGGGCGATTCCCTTGAGGCCGATCGCGGACAGCGCAGCGTGTGCGCGGGGCTCGATGTCCCAGTCGTCGCCGATGGTGTCGAAGAGGTGCTGGCGTACCTCCCCCTTCTCAACCGCCCGCACCGCATCGACCTGCGCGGCTATGCCGAGGAGATCGGCGACGCGGACTCCGACGTCGAGAATCAGGCGCTGCGGCAGATAGCCGACCGCGCCGCGGACCGCCACCGATCCGGTCGTGGGGGACAACTCCCCGGTGATGAGGCGCAGGACGGTGGTCTTGCCGGTGCCGTTGTCACCGACCAGGCCGGTGCGGCCCGCGCCGAACGTTGCGGTCGTGTGGTCGAGGACGGGCGCGCCGTCGGGCCAGGCAAACGACGCATCGTTGAATTGGATGATGGGGGACTGGGCGGGCATGAGGCTCCGATCGTCAGCTGGTGGCGCTGACCCCGGGCCCGCAGGCGTCGGTGAAGTCAGCGATGAACCGAAATGGCGATCGCTGTGAGCACGACGCACCTCCCACGTCCGACAATGCGACTCATCCACGCTAGATCTGCCGGTGGTCCTGGGCAAGTTGTTTCTAGCGGGATCCGACCAGCGGCGCGATAGTGCTGTTGCGTCGACCTGAGGGATGCCGTCGCTGGGTGTCTGGTGTCGTCCATGCGACAGCGGTGTGCCCGACTGTCCAGCCCTTGCCCAACCCCCTGCACATGTCGCTGCGTCGACACTAGGATCCAAGTCCGACAACGGGTCTCCGAGCGGGCAAGGAGGATGAGGCCGTGCTCAGCGACGAGCGCTGGATCGAGGTCACTCCCTCCGCGCATGAGCACGAGCAGGCCGGCCTCGAGCTGCTTCGCAAGCTGATCCCGGACGTCGATCCCTTCCACGTCTGGACGAACTTCGAGTTCAAGGACTCCTCGGGCCGCTGGCACGAGTGCGATGCGCTCGTCCTGGGTCGGCGCAGACTGCATCTGATCGAGCTCAAGTACTATTCCGGCGACCTCCACGGTGACGACCTCCGCTGGCACCGAACCGGCCACCGGGTCGAGGACTCACCGCTTCTCCTGGCTCGCCGCAAGGCGCAGCGGTTCGCGAGCAAGCTCAAGGACGCCGTCCGTGAGTGGTGTCGCGAGCGCGGACAGGACCCGACCGAGCCGCTGCGGGCCGTTCCCTGGGTTCAGGAGTCCGTGTTCCTCCACCACCCCGGCCTGCGCAGCCACCTCACCGGCACGGCCGCGCTCGGGATCTATGGCCTCGACGGTCACGAGCACCACTCCGGCCTCGCCCCGATCAGCGATCTGGTGCTTGAGCTGCCGGATCACCGCGAGATCAAGCACCACAAGTTCGTGGTCGGCCTGCTGCAGCAACGTCTCGGTCTCGTCCAGCGTCGGGAACCTGCCGCCGGTTCCTGGAACCTCCAGGAGCGGATCGCCGAAGGCGACACCTGGGAGGACTGGCTGGCGTCCCACCAAGTCGCCCACCAGCGCTCCGCCCGCATCCGCTTCCACAGCGCGAGCCCGGGCGTGCAGTCCGCGGCTGAAGTCCGCCGGATGGTGGAAAACGAGTACGCCAAGCTGGCGACCCTCAAGCACGACGGTCTGCTGCGGCCGGACGACCTGGTCGACAGCGAACTCGGCCTTGGCTTGGTCTATCCCGCCGACGACTCCGAGCGGCTCGACCTCTGGCTCGCCGGTCGCAACGAGAGCCTCTCGCTCGACCAGCGGCTGGGGCTGATCCGCCAGGTCGCGGAGGCGGTGCACTATGCGCATCGCAACCAGGTGGCCCACCGTGGCCTCAACCCGCAGGCGCTCTGGGTCACGAGCGATGCGGAAATGAAGGCGCCCCCCAAAGTTGCGATCGGGGATTGGCAGTCGGCCGGGACCGCGACCGCGTTGGGCACCCAGGGGGCGGGGGTGACGAGTCTGTACGCCGCGCACACGCGCCCCGCGGGTGATCCCACCGCTCCCTATCGAGCCCCGGAGGAGGGCTGGTCGCCCACGGCGAACCGGATCCGATTGGACCTGTTCGGGCTTGGCGCGACCGCGTACTACCTCCTCACCGGCAAGGCCCCCGCGCCCTCGGCCAGTGCGCTCCGCGAACGGCTGCGCACCCAGCAAGGCCTCGACCTCGCCGTCGACCTGCCCCAGGCGCCGAGCGATCTGCGGGCACTGATCCTCCGCGCCACCCACCCCAGCCCCGCCCAGCGCACGGGCGACGTCGGGGACTTTCTCACCCAGCTCGACCGGGTCGAGGAGTCGCTCACCCAGACCACCGATCACGCGCTCGATCCGTTGACCGCCCGGGCCGGGGATGTCCTCGACAACCGCTTCACGGTCGAGCGCCGCCTCGGCGCCGGCTCGACCGCCGTCGGTCTGCAGGTCCGCGACGAGCGCAATCCGCGGGCCAAGCGCGTCCTCAAGGTCGCTCTCGACGACTCCGCCGACGCGCGCCTGCGCGATGAAGCCGAGGTCCTCGAATCCCTCAAGTCACTGGACAGCCCGCGTCTGGTCAAGCTCGTCGAGTCCGTCACGGTCGGCAAGCGCCAAGCGCTCCTGCTGTCGCTGGCGGGTGAACAGACCCTCGCCGAGCACCTCGCCGAACGCGAGCGCCTGTCCCTGGACCTCCTGGAGCGCTGGGGCACCGATCTCCTCGACGTTCTCGTCGAGCTCGACCGCGCGGGCGTCGATCACCGCGACATCAAGCCCAGCAACCTGGGCGTCGTCAAACGTGACGGCGCCCAGCACCTGGTGCTGTTCGACTTTTCCTTGTCCCGGGCCTCGGCCGGAGCGATCACGGCCGGCACGGCTCCCTATCTCGATCCGTTCCTCGGCGGGGAGCGAGACCGTTTCGACCAAGCGGCCGAGCGCTATGCGGCCGCGGTTGTGCTGTTCGAGATGGCGACGGGTCAGGTGCCGCAATATGGCGATGGGTCCGCCCATCCCAACACCATCAACGACGAGGTCACGCTCCATCGCGGCATGTTCGACAAGGCGGTCGCGGACAGCTTCCAGCGCTTCTTCACCCGCGCGCTTGCCCGCGATGCGAAGGCGCGGCACCGGTCGGCCGGCGAGATGCGGGAGGCCTGGCGTCGGGCGTTGGACCGCACGGCCACGACGCATGCGGACTCCGGCGACGAGCTCGCCGACAAAGTAACCCTCACCACCCCGCTCACCAGGTCCGGTCTCTCCGCTCGGGCGCTGTCCCTGCTCGAGCCGCTGCGGCTCAAGACCGTCGGCGATCTCACCGCGGTGCATCCGATTCGGTTCCGGCAGTTGTCGGGTGCCAATTCGACCCGCGATGAGGTGGTCGACCGGGCGCGGCAGTGGCGTACGCGACTCGGGAGCGGCACGCTTTCGGCGACCGAATCCTCGGTGCTGCCCAGCCTGGCCGACATCGCGCACACGCTGATTAGGTCCGCGGGCGGCGGACGCAGCCGAAGCCGGAGCCAGGTCCTGCACATGCTGCTCGGCGAGGATCCGGCGATCGATCCGTTCGTCACTCACGCCGTCCTGGCCGAGGCGGTCAGCCTCACCGGTCCGCGTGTGAGTCAGATCATCAACGATTTGCACGACGCCTGGGCGGAGGGACCGGCGCTCGAGTTGCTCAATCAGCTGGACACGTTCGTGCTCGCGCGGGTGCGCGAACTCGGCGGGGTGGCCACTCTCCATGAGCTTGCCGACGCGCTGATCGCCGCCATGCCGGCCGAGGCTCCAGCCGACCCGGCTGCCGGAGAGCACACCGACATCATGATGGAGGCGTCCCGACCGCTCGCTCGCGGCGTACTCCGCCTCCTCCACGACCGCCAACGCCGCCTCGCCGCCCTCGACCAAGAAGAGCTGGTCCTCGACTGGCGGCGGCGCAGGGGCGTGATGCACCTGGCTGCGCTCGACCCGGCGCTGCTCGATCTGGCGGAGGCGTTGGGAGCGCGGGCGGATCAGTTGGTCCGCGAGGCAGGCGCCCCGTCGGAGGCGTTGGTCCCGGCTGATCGGGCGTACGCGGAGTTGGCAGCTCTCATCTCTGCGGAGGCCCGTCGCGTGACGTTCCCTGAGGAGGCCGAAGGCCGTCTCGAAGGGACCCGTCTGCCCGTGCTCGCCGCGGGGTGCTCGACCTCAGCGGTGGCGTCGGCGCTGGGTGACCTGCATACGCGGGAGTTGGCCCGGGCCCGAGCGCTGGAGTTGGCGCTGGGGTCGGTCGCGCCCAGCCAGCGGCTGTCGTCCAAGGAACTGGTCGACCGGGTGGCCGCACGATTCCCGGCGCTGCCGCGGTTGCCGCTGGGGGACCTAGACGAGATCGTCGCGGCGTCGGGCCTGGACCTGGAATGGAACGCCGAGAAGCGCACGTGGGGATCCCGTCCGCTCACCGACAAGGAAACCGGCCTCGGCACCCGCCGCGAGACCGAGCTCCCGGTTGACCTGGCGCCCCTGTCGGTGAACGGCGTGGTCGGCCAGCGGTTGGCGGACTCGCGCAAGAGCCGGTCGTTCCTGGTGTTGGGCGTGCCCGCCGATCAGCACCAGCGGCTCGTCACCGTGCTGACGGCGCAGCACGCGGCTCGCGCGGTCAACGTCACCGCCCTGTTCCTGGAGCGGCTGCGCGCGGCGAACAACCAACTTCGCAAGCCCATCGACTGGGCGGAGATCCAGCGGGCCGATGCCGCCCTGCCGGACACCAGGGAGGCGACCGGGCTGCGCAACCTTGCCGGGCGGGCCTGCGAGGCCACGCTGGACGAGATCGACGCGATCGTTGCGGATGTCGAGGCAGCCGGGCCCGTTGTGCTCATTGATGCTGAGCCGCTGACCCGCTATGGCCACGCAGGTGGGTTCACCCGATGGAGCGACCTCGGCCGCAGCCGTGCCAACGCCGTGTGGCTGGTGGTGCCGCAACTCGCGACCGCGCAAGGGCCATTGCTCGATGGCCGGCCGGTCCAGGCCTCGCCGAACCAATTCGTTCCCGTTGACCGTGCGTGGCTGAGCGCGCGATGGGCGGAACTCGCCGGGTGGGCTAAGCGAGGCGTCGTTTGAGCCTGCTTTGAACCCATCCGGGATCGCTGGTCCGGATCACGGGGTTGCGTCTGATTCTCAGCGCCGGAGGGGGGTGTTCCTGCTCGTGGTTGGTTGGTTGAGGCGGCTGGTGGTGAAGCGTGTGTGTCGACGTGGTCGCCTGGCGGGGTCCCATCCGGCCGGCGGGATGACTTCGGGCATGCGGTCACTGCCGAGGCGGACTGCCCAGCGGTGGGGGTCGTCCGAACCGGGGGTCCAGCCACGGCCGGGCTCGACCCGTCGGTGATGGTGGGGGCAAAGCAGGACCAAGTTGTCTAGGCAGGTCTCACCGCCGCACCACCAGGGGATGATGTGGTGCGCTTCGCAGACGGCGGGTGGCTTGTCGCAGCCGGGGAAGGCACAGCCGCGGTCGCGGACGGTGAGGGCTGCGCGGATCTCCGGGGTGACCAGGCGCTTTTGTCGGCCCACATCGAGTGGCACGCCAGCTGCGTCGAGGACCGCGGGGATCAAATCACAGTCACAGGCCAGTCGGCGTGCTTCTTCGGCGGAGATCAGCGAGCCACCGGTGAGCGCCATCTCCCCCAACCCTGTGAGCAGCGCGCCCAGGCCGAGGATGAGGGTCACGCGGGGGCGGTCGCCGCCGTGGGTGGGGGCTTCGCCGTTAGTTTGGTGGGCACGCACGATGTCCAGCAGGGAGTCTGCGAGGAGTGTGGCCTTGTCCTTGGGGCTGTTCGGGTAGGGGTCGTCCATCGCCGTGCGCCAGCGGGACTCGCTATAGGCGGTCAGGAGCGCGGACAGTTCCTCGCCCTCCACGGCGGTGAACTGACCACGAAGGATCCACGAGCCATGATGGTCGGCGAAGAGCCTGAGACCACGTTTGGCGGCGGCCCGCTTCTCTTCGCGATCGAGCTGGTCGGCGAGGATCTCGTCGGCCCGGTCGGGTGCGACCGTTTCAAGAAGTCGCCAGCCCAGGCGGGCGAGGTCGGCCGGGTCGTGCTCGGCGGCGAACCCGATCAGCAACGCCGCGGCATCCTCGAGGTCGGTCGCGTCGAGGTCGTCAGGCAGCTCTTCCAGGGTCTTGGCGATGGCCACGGCTTGGGCGGTGGAGACTTTGCCCGTTTCGTGCGCGGTGACCAGGGCGGGGAACGCCCCGATTCTGACCGCGTCCTTAACGATCGAGCGGGCGCGATGAGTGGTGTGGCCGTGCTCGCGGCGCAGCCACTCCGAGGGGGAGCAGCCGGCTATCTCGACAGTGGCGTCCCGGGCCTCGACTTCACGCAGAACCGATGCGCGGGCTGCTTCGGCCAGGGACACGAGGCGATCGGTGTGGGTCACCAGCTCGACAAGGCTCTTGTTGCCGAGCGAGACCAAGCCTGGATTCTGCCCGGTCAGGCCGGGTGGGAGGGAACCTTTGGCGGTCTGGGCGAGCAGCTCGGGCAGGACCTCGGCGATGACCGGCACCGCCTGGTCGAGGCTGTTCGACATGCTTTCCATGACTCAACTCAACCAGGCGGGTCAGACAATCATGGTTGCTCAAAATGAGTTCGTCGACCGCGCGCGTCTCTTCCCTGCAACGAAACCGTCGAGAGCATTGTTCTCCGATCCCGGACCCGCTAGGTCTGGTGGCAACAAAGGAGTCCGCAGGAGTGGATTGATCAGAGCGTCATGAGGAGGGGCCTTCGATGACAGCGCACGCGGGCTTGACTGCGGAGCTCAAGAAGCTGGTGCTGCGGGTCGAGGACGACCTGCGCGTGCGGCTCGCTGACGACCCTGCGGTCGATGGACGGTGGCGGGAGGAACATCGTGGCGCGCTGAAGACGGGTCGGACTGCCGGAGCGTGGGAGACCTTCCGCGACGACAAGATCACTCAGGTCGCGGTCTCGTGGGTGCTGACGACCGTGTTCGTGCGGTTCTGTGAGGACAACGGACTGCTCGGTCCGGTATGGATCGCTGGACCCAAGGCGCGGCGGCAGGAAGCGTTGGATGCGGAGTTGGCCTATTTCCGCACGTATCCCACCGAGACCTCCCGCGAATGGCTCTGGCAGGCCGTTCGGCACCTGAAGGATGTGCCAGCCACGAGCGGGCTGGTTGATGACTTCGCACCCTTGCGCCAACTCGGCATTTCCGGTGACATGGCAACGGAGATTCTGCGCTTTTGGCGCGCGGCTGATGAAGACGGGGACTTGCGGTTCGATTTCGCTGATCCCGAACTGTCCACACGGTTTCTCGGCGACCTGTACCAAGACCTCTCCGAGCACGCCAAGAAGACCTATGCACTCCTCCAGACCCCCGTCTTCGTCGAGGAGTTCATCCTCGACCGCACCCTCACCCCGGCGATGGAGGAGCGGCCGCTGGAGGGCTTCCGGCTCATCGACCCCACCTGCGGTTCGGGCCACTTCCTGCTCGGGGCCTTCGATCGTTTCATGGCGGCCTGGGAAGTCGAGTCCCCGGACATGGCGGTTGACGAGCGGGTACGCCGAGCCCTCGCCTCAGTTCATGGCGTGGATATCAACCCGTTTGCCGTAGCGATCGCGCGGTTCCGCCTGATTGTTGCCGCTCTCAAGGTGCTCGGGCTGAAGTCGCTGGAGAACGCACCCGAGTTCGAGTTGAACCTCGCGGCTGGCGATTCGCTCCTCCATTGGAACGAGCCCACTCTTGAAATCGGTGGTGATGACGAACACCTCTTCTCGACCTCGCTGGAAGACGAAAAGAAGCTGTATGAGCTCCTGGGCCCCGGAACGTATGACGTGGTCGTGGGCAATCCGCCGTACATCACAGTCAAGGACAAGGCGCTCAACCAGCAGTATCGGTTGCTCTATCCGACCTGCAAAGGGACTTATTCTTTGACAGTCCCCTTCATGGAGCGCTTCTTCCAACTCGCTAAACAGTCTAAGCGAGGCGAAGCTTCATCGGCTGCGGGGAGAGGACCGAGCTTCTCGAAGCCATCAACCTCCGGCTGGGTTGGCCAGATCACCAGCAACTCATTCATGAAGCGGCAGTTTGGGACGAAGCTGATTGAAGAGTTTCTGTCGAACCGAGGTCTTCAGTTGTTGGTGGATACCTCAGGTGCCTACATCCCGGGGCATGGCACCCCGACACTTGTTCTGGTGGGCCGGAACCATCGTCCAACAGAAACATCGGTGCAATGTGTGCTTGGGATTCGTGGTGAACCCGGGCAGCCTGCTGATCCTGCGTTGGGCTTGGTGTGGCAGGAGATTGTGAACCATGTGGGGGATGGAGCCTACGACGGCGAGTTCGTCTCAGTTCGGATGGTCTATCGCGAGCAACTCGCAAACCATCCATGGAGCCTGACTGGGGGTGGCTCCCTCGAGCTATTGGACCAGATCGATCGCGCCCGAACTGGGGATCTCAGTTCACTGGTGGATGCGATTGGCTTTGGTGCGGTCACTCGGGAAGACGAGGCATACTTTGTTGGTCACGGAACACTGCATCGACACGGAGTCACTCCCAGTCTTGGCCAAGAGATCGTTCAAGGTGAGCATGTAAGAGACTGGACGACATCCAGTGATGTAACGGGGCTCTTTCCCTATAGCCCAGGTGACCTCACGCCACTGTTGTCTTCCCAAGCAAAACGATTGCTGTGGCCGCACAAAGCCTCGTTATCGAGGCGAGTGGCATACGGAGCCACGCAGTTGGAACGTGGGCTCGAATGGTTCGAATACTCCATGCTCTTCAGAGATCGATATCGGGTGCCGAACTCCATCACCTTTGCGTTCGTAGCGACGCACAACCATTTCGTCTGGGACCGCGGCAGCAGAATTTTTATCCGCACAGCGCCGGTGATCAAGCTGCCTGCAAATGCGACCGAGGAAGACCATTTGGCGCTGCTCGGCGTACTCAACTCGTCCACCGCGTGTTTCTGGCTCAAGCAGAACAGCCACAACAAGGGCAGCACTGTCGACAACCGGGGCGCTCGGCAGACGTTGGCGCCTTGGGAGGACTTCTATGAGTTCACGGGGACGACGCTGAAGGATTTCCCGTTGCCAGCAGAACTGCCGCTGGGGCGTGCGCGGGAGTTGGACCGGCTGGCGGCTGAGGCTGGGGCGGCCTTGCCAGCAGGGTTGGAACCCCTGCCCACGCTTACGTCGTTGGCGGAGGCGCGGGCGACGGCAGAGTCGAATCGGCGCCGGATGATCGGGTTGCAGGAGGAGTTGGACTGGGAGGCGTACGGGCTGTATGGCCTGCTGGCCGAACCGCCGTTGTGTGCCGATCCGCCGGAGGTACAGCTCGGGGAGCGGGCGTTCGAGATCGTGCTGGCGCGCCAGGTCGCGGCCGGCACGGAGGAGACGGCGTGGTTCGAGCGGCATGGGTCGACGCCGATCACGGAGATTCCCGCGGGATGGCCGGAGGCATACCGGGAGATTGTCCAGGCGCGGATCGACCTGATCGAGTCGGACAAGTTCATCGGGTTGTTGGAGCGGCCGGAGTACAAGCGGCGGTGGGCTACGGAACCGTGGGAGAAGCAACAGGACCGAGCGCTGCGTCGCTGGATTCTGGACCGGCTGGAGGATCCGGCGTACTGGTTCGATCGCGACAACCGCCCCATGCCGCGCTCGGTCGCTCAACTGTCCGATCAGGTCAGCAAGGACCCTGACCTTGTGTCGGTGATCCAACTGTGGGAGGGCCGGCCGGACGTACGCTTGTCGGATTCGCTGGCAAAGCTGATGGTGGACGAGGCGGTGCCGTACCTGGCGGCATACCGACTCAAGGAGTCCGGGCTGCGGAAGTTTGCGGCCTGGCAGCACACGTGGGACCTGCAACGCCGCGAGGATGCCGGCGAGAAGGTGGGGGAGATCCCGGTGCCGCCGAAGTACACGTCCGCGGACTTCCGCAAGGCCAGTTGGTGGCAGGCGCGAGGGAAGCTGGACGTGCCGAAGGAGCGGTTCATCCTCTATCCGGATGCCAACCGCGCGGGGGACACCTCGGCCCTGCTCGGGTGGGCCGGTTGGGATCACTTCCAGCAGGCGTTGGCGTTGGGAGTGCTCTATTCCGCACGGCAAGCGGAGGGTGCCGAGGTGGACGTGCTGGCACCACTGGTGGCCGGGATGGCCGAGCTCCAGCCCTGGGTGGAGCAGTGGCACAACGAGACCGATCCGGACTTCAATGTGAACAAAGCCAGTTTTACGGCTGACTTCCTGCGGTCCTCGGCTCAGGAGGTTGGGCGTACGGTTGCTCAACTTGCCGACTGGCGCCCAGCCGCAACGGCCCGCGGTCGGCGAAGCAGGCGGTAATGGCCCCGCATGGACAATGATCCCGCCCCGTCAGGCGGGAGCGCGGCCTGCAGAGAGCAACTCGTGCAGCGGGACAAGATCATCGCCACTCTCCAATGCCCAGAAGGCGATACCCGACATGTTCGTGACTTCGAGATGCTTTGCCGCTTCATCCAAGGAATCGAATTCTTCTGTTCCGTCGATGACCAACGTGCCGTCCTCACGGATCACGGCATCGATTTCCCACTCAGGATCCACGGGGTCCAGCAGGTCGCCCGGTCGCAGGATCTCGCGCTCAAGCAACTCGCCGAGCGTGGGCTCCTGCACGACCTCCACAGCCGAACTGCTGAGTTCAACAGGTTGGGTATGGCCATGCGTCAGCTGATGATAGGCGTCTCGGGTGACTCGAGCCATCAGCGAGCGGCGGGCAGAGAGAAACTCCTCGTACTCCATCTGTTCCCACCCCGCCGGTAGAGCGTGGCAGTACATTTGCCGATCCAGCCAGGCTTGGTCGGGAACTCGAGTTGCAGCAAGTTCGGACCAGTAGTCCGCCGGCGCCTTGTTCGAGATCGCGATGTTGGTGCTCCAGTCGGTGGGTGCGAAGTTGGCCGCCTGGTTGATGCGCTTGATGTCTGTGATGCCCAGCACCTTTTGCAGGTAATCGCGGGGGAACAGGTGGTGTCCCTCCGTGCCCTTGATCGCAGGCTGTGAAGGGTCCATCCAGTCTCTGACCCGCGACTCCAGCATGAACATCGGGGCGTCGAGGATGTTCAGTGCCGCGAGATAACACTGGTAGTGCGGGGAGAGACTGGGACCAGAGGTGATCAGCTGTTGGGGCATGCTGTAGCGCCAGAAGTCGGGGGTGAGCTGTGCGCCAATGATTTCGTTCAGTTGACGGGTGAAACCCTCAGCGTCCCCGGCCGGCACCGTCTGAATCCGATCTAGATCCTTCTGTATCTGCGATTCCGACGAGCCTGTGTAGCGAGCCGTCAACTGCGACATGAACAGCCAGCGTGCAATGAGTGTGCGAAGGTCGGTCAAAGGAACACGATAGGTGGTCCGACCGAGCAGGAATATCACGTAGCTGTAGACGATGTTCATCGTCGAAGTGACGTTCTGCGC
Organism: Ammonicoccus luteus; assembly: GCF_050880385.1. NCBI lineage: Bacteria > Bacillati > Actinomycetota > Actinomycetes > Propionibacteriales > Propionibacteriaceae > Ammonicoccus > Ammonicoccus luteus. Next base: position 947,352 of record NZ_JBNZCI010000001.1, on the reverse strand, counting down.
CGACCGGAAGCCAGCGGTCTGGATCGCCCGGACGTACTCGGTCCAGCTGACCCGGTCCGTCACAATCGGGAGTGCGGTTTTCAACTTGTTCAGTTCCGCTTCTTGACGGCCGGAGTCCACGAATCCAGTCTTGGGATCCTTGGCCTCCAGTGCTGCGTAGGCGTCCTGGAGGCGTCCGCGCCCCTGCCCAATGGCGACCATCGCGCGGACCAAGTGACCGTTCTCGACGGCCATGTATGGATTCAGGGCCGTCCACCTCACCGGCTGGCCTGATATCTCGGAAGCTCTTTGCGGGGATATGCGTGAGTTGCGGGCGAAGTCTTCGATGGCCTCGCGGCCGGCGGGCCAGAAAACGCTTAGCCAAGTGAGTATGTAGTCGTAGGCCTTCAGCCGGACACCCTCGGAATTGATCCGAACGAAGATGTCAGCGACCAGCCGTTTGTCCGCTTCTTTTTGGATGTGGACGACGTCGAACAGGTAGTTCTTGAGCTCGCTGAGCTTGATAAAAACGTTGGTGATACGTTCTTCGTCATCCTCTGTTAGCTCCTGGCCAGCCGTTTCCAAACGCCGCAGGAACGACTTCGCGGCGCGTAACGGATTCGCGAAGCAGGATGAAATGTCCTCCACCCATTGCACCGACTTGGCAAGAGCGGGCGTACGCACCTCGAATCTCTCACTGAACGGGTTGAAGGAGATCATGATCTTTCGCTCCCGGTAAGCGTTGTCGCGCACCGGGTGACCCTGCATCGCAGCGAACAAACTCGTCAGACGCTGCTGACCGTCGATGATCTGATGGGTGGCGCCCAGCTTCGCGTCAACCGCGATGCTGCGGGTCTCACCCTCGGCCGCCACGTCCCAGAACATGAGTACACCCACTGGGTAGCCGCGGTACATCGAGTCGAACAGGTCGCGGACTTTGGTAGCGGGCCAGACAAAGGGTCGCTGCAAATCCGGGAGCTGGATCGAGCCATTGCTGATGCCATTGACGAGCATGTCAACGGGCCAGGAAACGGTCTTGAAAATTGCTGCCATGGTTGGCCCCCGTGATCTCCAGAGCGTAGAGCTTCGAGTTTCCCACGTTGAGTGCGTCAGACCCGTCGCGGCCCCATGTTCACCATTGGAACGGGCCGACCACTTGGCGTCTCTGCCACACCCGCAGGTACCCCGCAAGAGTTCAGAGTCGGCAAGAGATGATGGATGAGACGCCACGATCTCGGAGTCGGCCTCCGTTTGCGTCAGGTGCGCTCATCCTTGGCCGAACTCCGCGCTTACCTCGAGCACGGCATCCGGGGAGTGAAATCGCCCACGGCCAGCGGCACCCCCGGTCTCCGAGATGCCGATCACTAGGATCAGGTCAAGGGAATCCAGGCTGAGGGGGAGGCATGGCGACGAGGCTCGCTGACGTCATCGACATCCCGCTGCATGCGGGTGCGAACGACTACGTCCTGCGGTTGACCGATTCGGTCGGGGAGGACGGGGCCAAGCAGGCGCTGGATGCGTACGTCGTCACCGACGAGCTCGTCGACGCGTTCGATGCCGCGCTCGGTTTGGTCGGTGAAGCGCTCCGTGCCGACCAGAGCAAGGGCGCATTCCTGACGGGCTCCTTCGGCTCTGGTAAGTCCCACTTCATGGCGGTGCTCCACGCCCTGCTGCGCCACGATCCCGATGCCCGCGCCAAGGCCGAACTGATGCCGGTGGTCGATCGGCACGATGCCGACCTGGCGGGCAAGCAGATCCTTCCGCTGGCGTTCCACATGCTCGACAGTGAGAGCTTCGAGCAGGCGATCTTTTCGGGCTATCTGCGGCAGATCCAGCAGATGCATCCCGGCGTACGCCTGCCGGCGCTCCATCGGACCGACGCGCTGCTCGCCGACGCGGCCGCTTTGCGCGAGCGCATGGGTGACGACGCCTTCTTCGCCGGCCTCAACGGGGACGTCGATGACGATCCTTGGGCCCAGGTGTCCGAGGTCGGGACCTGGGATGCGGACGCCTATGCGGCGGCCGTCGCTGCCGCGCCCCGCACAGGTAACCGACAGCAACTCGTCGGGGACTTGGTGGCGGCGTACTTCGGCGCGTTCACCGGCGGCTCTGACTGGATCGGCCTTGAAGACGGCCTCGCGGTGATTGCGGAACACGCGAAGTCGCTGGGATACGACGCTGTTGTCCTCTTCCTTGACGAGCTTGTCCTCTGGCTGGCGTTCCGGGTCCAGGAGCGCGACTGGTTCGGCCGAGAGGTGCAGAAGCTGACCAAGTTGGTCGAGTCCGCCACCGGCCGGCGCGCGATCCCTCTGGTGTCGATCATCGCCCGCCAGCTCGACCTGCAGAAGTGGTTCGCAGACTCTGGCGCCGACGGCGCGGAACAGGAGTCCGTCGAGCAGGGCTTCCGCTATCAGGAAGGCCGCTTCGGCAAGATCCGGTTGGGTGATGACAACTTGCCGTACGTGGCGAGCAAGCGACTCCTCGCGCCCAAGGACGAGCACGCGAGCGCAGTGCTTGCTGAAGCGTTCGAGCAGCTCGACCGCAGCCCCCAGGTGTGGAGCGTCCTCCTCGACGGCATCAACACCGATGACGACCACCGCGGCTCGGACGAGGCGGCGTTCCGGTTGACGTACCCGTTCTCACCCGCGCTCATCTCCACCCTCAAATCCCTCGCCAGCGTCATGCAGCGCGAGCGCACCGCGCTGAAAGTCATGCAGCAGCTCCTCGTCGAGCGCCGCGACACCCTGACCGTTGCCGATGTGATCCCGGTGGGGGATGCGTACGACCTCATCATCACCGGTGCCCAAGGTGTGGTGAACGACACCGGTCGTGCCAACCAGTTCAAGGCCGCCCACCGGCTGTTCAAAGAGAAGATCCAGCCGATGCTGCTCAGCCAGCACAATCTCACCGCAGCAGCGCTCGATGATCCCGGGGCGGAGACACGGGCCTATCGCAACGACGAGCGCCTGGCCAAGACGTCGCTGCTGGCGGCGGTCGCACCCGACGTGCCCGCCCTCAAGGACCTCACGGCGTCACGGCTCGCGTCGCTCAACCACGGCTCCATCCGCAGCCCGCTGCCCGGTGGCGAGGCGAACACGGTGCTCAGCAAGGTGCGGACCTGGGCGCAGCTTGTGCCGGAGATCCACGTCGACGGCGAGACCCGTGACGCGATCATCCGGGTCCAGGTCGCGGAGGTCGACTATGAGTCGATCATTGACAAGGCCAAGGCCAGCGACTCCGATCAGCGACAGCGCAATCTCGTCACCGAACTCGTCCTCGCCGAGCTCGGGCTTGGCCACCTCGCCCCGGACGCGCTCGGCACCTATCGCGACAAGGTCATCTGGCGGGGGACCGGGCGGACCGTCGAGGTGCTGTTCGGCAACGTCCGCGACACCGACTGGCTCTATGACGACCACTTCAAACCCGCCGAGACCGACGCCTGGCGGCTCATCATCGACCATCCGTTCGACCTTGTCGGCCACTCGCCGGGCGAAGACCAGCAGCGACTCGACCGGCTCGTGAGCCGCGGACAGACCGCGCAGACGCTGGTGTGGGTGCCGCACTTCCTCGCCGAAGAGAAGCATCGCGAGCTGCGTCGGCTCGTCGTCCTCGACTGGGTGCTCGCTCGCGACGACCGCTGGGACGACCACTCCAACCACCTGGCCGAAAACGACCGCGCCCAAGCCCGGGCCATGCTGATGACGCAGCGCGACGGGCTGCGGAACACGGTGATCCAGAACCTGCGGCAGGCCTATGGCATCACGGGCACCCAGCCCGGCGTACTCCTCGAAGGGGGACGCTCACCCCAACTCCTCGTCAGCCTCGACCCCGCCCTCGACCCCGGCGAGCCGGAGGGCGTGGGATTCAAGACCGCCTATCGGAACGCCGTCGACAAGGCGTTCAGCGCCACCTGGCCCGGGCACCCGCAGTTCGAGCCCGAGGACCACGAGGTCGGCCTGGGGGAGTTGCGTGCGGTGCTCGCGCATCTGCAGCGGGCGCTCGAGGATCCCGACCGGCGGGTCACCCTCGAAGGCGATCGAGGGGCCGTCCGCAGGGTCGCGAATGCGCTCGAAGTCGGTCATGCCGCCGAGACACACTTCCTGTTCGGAGACGGTCACTTCGGGTCATGGGGGACCGAGCTGACCCGCGGTCTTGGCGTCCTCGGTCGCGACGAGGGCAGCGCTCCCGTCACAGTCGGGGAGTTGCAGCACGTGATCCGGGCGCTGACCCCTGCTCGAGGCCTGACCCGTCCCATGGAGGACCTCGTTATCCATGCGTGGGCCCTGCTGCGTCAGCGGGCCTGGCATCACCACGGTTCCGCGGTGCCCGCGCCAGCGCTGGGCGCCGCGCATCCGTCGATGGAACTCCGACCGCAGAAGCTGCCGAGCCGCGAAGACTGGGGAACCGCAGTCGACCGGGCTGGTCGCATCTTCGGGGTCAGCGGGAATCCGCATCTCACCCCGCAATCGATGAATGAGTTGGCGGAGGGGGTGCGCAGTGCTGCACGCGAGGGGTTGCCTGCAGCCAAGGGACTCGTCACGGCACTCCGGAAGCTGGGCGAGGAGTTGAAGCTCGGCGGGGATTTCCCACGGCTCGCATCGGCCGTCGCAGTGGAGGAGCTGGCGCGCCAGCTCGCTGCCGAGCAGGGCCTTGCGTTGGTGAACGCTCTCGCCGGGGCAGAGCTCGACCAAACCGAACAGGTGCTCGGAACCTCGTTCGCGTCGGCAGTTGCCGTCACGGCTGCGATCGACAGCGTGCAGTGGAAACTCGTGCAAGCCGGCATGAAAGGCATAGCCCAGCCTGCCCTGAGGGCCATCATCGAGCCGCTGATTCGAGCTGCCAAAGCCGAGGAGTTCGCGGACAAGCTCCAGCCCGCACTCAAGGTTGCTGGAGACCAATTGCTCGAGTGGCTCACAAGGGTTCCCACCCCAGTGACGCCGCCCACCCCACCGACGCCCCCAACCCCGGACACTCCGGACGACCAACGGCCCGACCACACATTCGTCGTTCGTGGGCGACACGGTCGCAGCAAGCTGCAGAAGCTGGTGGACCACATGGAGAGCCATCCCGATGACGAATTCCAGGTGTGGTGGCGGATCACGTGAGCGGAGTGTCCACGCCTGCCATCCGGGCCGAGATCGACCAAGTCGTGAGCAAAGGGCATGGCCTGGCTGCCGGCGAACCCCGCGTACTCGGTCTCCGCGGCCAACCCGACCCCAAGCTCAAAGGCGTCTTCCGGCACATCGTGGCTGGTGACGAGGTCAACGTCCAGGTGGTGCCCTGCGTCTCCGCGCTGGCCGCCCGCGAGGCGCTGGTGGACCGCACGGGAGATGACTGGCTCGTTCTCGTCACCGACCGCGACGAGACCGACCTCGGGGCAGGGATCATCGGTCACCTGATCGGGCAGCGGCTGCGGCAGATCGATCCATGGCTGGGGGTGAAGGAAGCTTTCGGCGCGACCGGCATCGATCGGAGTTTGTCGAAGTTGCCGCAGGGGCGCGTTGTCGCGCAGGGGCTGCTGAGTGTGCTCGAGGAGGGCTCGGAGTGGCCCGCTGCGCCGGCTGGTCTGCTGACCCTTGACCACGTCGGCGCCGCGTTGGCTCGTCGAGTGCTCGGGATGCACGACGGGACCATCGACGGTGTCGCTGTGCTCCGTTGGGCTGCGTCGGGGAGCGCTCGATCGAGCACTGGTCGCGAGGAATCGTCTCGGAGAGATTCGGGTCCCCTCGGTGCGGTCAACGCGCTCGCTCAACTGCGTCGCCTGGGTGGAGATCCTCTCGTCGAGTCGCTGCTCGACTGGCTGGCCGGCAGATGTGGCGCGGCCGCCGACGTAGTGCGCGCCGAGTTGCACGAAGCCCGTCCGGCACGGCTGGTCCCGCTCGGCGTGGCGGCGCACCATTTGCGCGAGGCCCGCAGCACTGATGCCGGTGCGAGCGCGGCCTGGGAGCGGTTCGTCGAGACCCAGGGGATGGCGTACGCGAAGCCCGGTGCTGCGGATGCCCTCGGCGCTATCGCGATGACCGTTGCCGGGGACCTGCTCGAGTCCAACGCCACCTGGGCGATCGGCTCCACGCTGTTGACCGAAGCGGATCGCCTGCTCAGTGACGTCGGCGCTGCGGCTGTCGCCGCGCAGTCGGTGTTGCTGCCGACAGGTTTGAAGCAGCGGTTCCGGGATCTGGCCGAGGCGTTGCGCAGCGAGGGGGTGCACGGCGGTCACCTTTTGACCCATGGGGCGGGTCAAAAGACAACGGCGCAGTCAGCACTCACCGTCGACACCGCCTGGCAGGCCGTCACCATGCACGCGTTGGTGCGGCTGGCGCCGGCTCGGCAGCGGCCTGCGGCATTCGCGCCGAGTGAGGCTGCCGTGCGATTGCACCGTTGGTTGGCGTTGGCGCCCACCACGCTTCAGCAGCCATCCACGACTGGTCAGGCCTCGTTTGCGGAGTTGTGTCGGCAGCATCTTCACCAAGATGCCTGGGTCGACTCGGCGATCCACGATGCCGCAGGCGGGGCAGCGGATCTGGAATTGTCGACCGCGCTCGCCGCGGTGGTCGGCGAGGCACGTGCGCGGCGGGCTGCGGCTGACCGCGCGTTCGCCGCCGAACTCGCCCGGATCACCCAGACCGGTGACGGCCAGGATGGTCCGTTGACCGGTGACGGGGACCCCGTCCTGCCACTCGAGCACGTGCTCCGTGAGGTCATCGCACTGGTCGCCAGGACCACGCCGACGTTGCTCATCGTCCTCGACGGCATGACCGCCCGGGTCGCCGCGGAGATCATCGAGGACGTCCTCGCTGAGGGACGCGGTTGGGTGGAGGCACTCCCACGCGGGGTCGCCCGCCGGCTGGCAGGACTCGCGGTGTTGCCCACGCTGACCGAGCACAGCCGGACATCGCTGCTGTGCGGCCGGCTGACGTCGGGCAACCAGCAGACCGAGAAGAAGGAGCACCCCGCCGTCGTCACCGCGCTCGGCGCGGGGCCGGCCCAGATCTTCCACAAGGCGGAACTGGACCGCGTGCCCGACGGGCACCGCCTCGCCCATCCCGTTCGCGATGCCCTCGGGGACAGCTCGGTGCGGCTGGTGACCTGCGTCCTCAACACCATCGACGACGCCCTCGACCGCAGTGACCCGGAAGGGATCGACTGGCGGCTCGACTCGGTCAAACACTTGGCTGCGCTGCTCGAGGAAGCCGCCGACGTCGGCCGCGCGGTGGTGCTCACGAGCGATCACGGTCATGTGCTCGAGCGTCGCCAGGGGGCGAAGCAGCCCGGTGATGCGACGAGCGCGCGGAGCCGACACATGGGCGAGGGCGTGCGCGACGGTGAGGTCCTCGTCGGCGGACCCCGCGTCCTCGGCGGGTCGCCGGTAGTCCTGGCGGTGGATGACACGGTGCGCTATTCGGACCTGCGCGCGGGATATCACGGTGGCGGTGCAGCGGCCGAGGCCGTCGTGCCGATCGTGCTGCTGTGGCCCGGTGCAGTGCCGAACACGTCGGGGGATCCGCTCGCGGGTGAGGAGGAGCGGCCGTTCCCCTATGTCGAGGCACCGTCCCAGCGTCCGGAGTGGTGGAATCACTCCCATGCGTTGCCGGCGACTCCCAGTCCCACGCTGACCCCGACCAGCCCCACGATGGCCCCGGCCGGTCCTAAGCAGGCACCGGTCGGTCCAAGGCGGGCCACGGCCGGTCCGAGGCGGACCACGGTCAAACCGGCTCAGGATGCGCTCACCGGACCGGGCCACGTGATCGTCAGCGGACCCGTCTGGAAGGCCCAACGAGCGATCTCCGGACGCATCACCCTCGATGATGAACGCTGTGCCAGGCTCATCGATGAGCTGATGACCGCACCCGGCACGCGACTCGCCGCGACCGCGGTCGCCGGCGTACTCGGGATTCCAGACGTTCGCGCCCAAGGCGCCATCTCCCAACTGCAGAAGCTCCTCAACGTCGAGGGCTATCCGGTCATCCGGCAGGATCAGGGTATGCTCGTGCTGGATCCCGGCTTGCTGACCGAGCAGTTTGCGCTGAGTTGAGGAGCGGTTGGTTATACCGAGTTATACTCGATCTCATGAAGACTGCCATCTCGGTCCCGGACGAGACCCACGCTCGAGTCGAACGCGTGGCGAAGAGCCATGGCATGAACCGGTCACAGTTCTATGCGCTGGCCGCCGAACGACTTGCCGACGAGCTGGAGTCGGCCGATGTGACGGCCGCCATCGATGCCGTGGTCGACGCCGTCAACCGTGACGAATCGATCCAGTTCGCCCTCGCTGCCAGCCGACGGGTGCTAGTCGCAGGCGACGACGAATGGTGAACCGAGGAGACATCCACTGGTGTGATCTTGGGGAGCCCGCCGGCAGCGCGCCTGCCAAACGGCGCCCCGTCGTGATTATCCAAGCTGACGCCTTCAACCGCAGTCGGCTGGCTACCTCGATCGTTCTCGTGCTGACGACCAACACTGCTTTGGCGGGCATGCCAGGAAACGTGTTCTTGCCCGCGATCGCCTCCGGGCTGCCGAAGGATTCCGTGGCGAACGTCACCGCCATCGTCACCATCGATCGTCGCGCTCTCGATCCACACCCAGTCGGGATCGTGCCTCAGCACCTCATGGTCAAGATCGACGAGGGCCTTCGAGGGGTGCTTGGACTGTGACCGACGTATCACCACGCAGACGCCGTGAGGTCATCGACGCCCTGCGTCGTGGCACCGTGCCCAGCAACGGACTTGACCTTCTGGCGGTCGGGCTCGATCGGTTCTCAGCGGCACTCGACGCTGAGCTCGACACCGTCGCGCAGGGTGGGTCGGTGTTCAAGGCGGTGCGGGGTGAGTACGGCAGCGGCAAGACCTTTTTCACCCGCCACCTCGCCGAGCGTGCCCTCCGGCGGGGGTTCGCGACCGCCGAGGTTCAGATCAGCGAAACCCAGACACCGCTGCATCGGCTCGAGACGGTCTATCGCCGAGTCACCGAATCGCTCCGCACCAGTTCGGTTCCGCCCAGCGCATTTCGGTCGGTGCTGGACTCGTGGCTGTTCACGCTCGAGGACGAGGCGCTCGCGCAGGAATCGTCCCTGACCGGGGAGACGCTCGGCGCTGCGACTGATGCGCTGCTCGAGGGCCGGTTGGCGCAGGTCTCCGCGCGTACCCCCGCTTTCGCCCAAGCCCTCCGCGGCTATCGCGCCGCCGGAACGGCGGGTGAGACGGCGACGGCCGACGCTCTTGCGGCCTGGCTCGGCGGGCAGCCCCATGTCGCGGCGGCCGCGAAGCGCGCCGTCGGCGTCAAGGGCGACCTCGATCACTTCGGTGCGATGGCCTTCCTGCAGGGACTCCTGTTGGTGCTGCGGGACGCCGGGCACCCGGGGCTGCTGATCGTCCTCGACGAGGTCGAGACGCTGCAGCGGGTCCGCGGAGACGTCCGCGACAAGGCCTTGAACGCCCTGCGCCAACTGATCGACGAAATCGATGCCGGGCGGTTTCCGGGGCTCTATTTGGTGATCACGGGGACGCCGGCGTTCTTTGACGGACGCGCCGGCGTCGGGCGGCTGGCCCCGTTGGCGCAACGTCTTGCGACCGACTTCTCCACGGACATGCGTTTCGACAATCCTCGGGCGGTTCAGGTCCGCCTGCCCGGATTCGATCGCGGGCGACTGGTCGACTTGGGGTCCCGGGTCAGGGATCTGTACGCCGGCGGCGCTGCTGACCCGAGCCGGATCCGGGGGACCGTCGATGATGACTATCTCGGGCTGCTGGCGGACGCGGTGGCCGGCGGTCTCGGCGGACGGGTCGGGGTGGCGCCCCGCATTTTTGTGAAGAAGCTCGTCGGCGACGTGCTCGATCGTGTCGACCAGTTCGCCGACTTCGATCCAGTGAGGCATTATGCGCCGACGATCGTGAGCGAGGAGTTGACCGACGCCGAGCGTGCGGCCGCACAGCTAACGGGCGGCGCAGGGACTTCGCGTACCGATCCTGACGAGATCGAGTTGTGAGCCCCCGATCAACAGGGGCACATTCGACAGCATTGGCATAATATGCCAATGAGGTGATCGCGATGGCTACGAGAAATGTTGTCCTGACCCAGCACCAGCACGAGTTCGTCGAGGCACTCGTGACGTCGGGTCGCTATCAGAACGCCAGCGAGGTGTTGCGGGAAGGCCTGCGACTCTTGCAACGTCAGGAAGCAGAGGATGCCGCCAAGCTCACGGCGCTGCGAAAATCCGCCGAGAGCGGATGGGCTGACGTTGCTGCAGGACGCTACACGGACGTTGCTGACGACGATTTGGACACGTTCATCCAGGGGCTGGGCCCGGGCGGTGCAGGCACCGCTGACTGATGGCCCTCTATCGCATCTCGCATGCAGCGCAGGACGATATCGCCTCCATCCTGGCTTGGACGCAGGACGAGTTCGGCGCGGAAGCTCGCCGCCGTTATGCGGTGCTGATTGCCACAGCCATTCGTGACGCGGCCTCTCGTCCGACGGGACCGGGGGTCACCCCTCGGCCTGAACTCGGCGACGGTGTCTTTTCCTGGCACCTGGCTCGGAGCCGCAGTCGCGCACCGGGCAAAGTCCGCAGCCCGCGGCATTTCCTGATCTGCAGATGGGACGGAGACCTCTTGGTTGTCGGTCGGGTTCTCCATGACGCCATGGAGTTGCGCCGACACGTGGACTCTGGGACGTGGCAGTGACGTTCGATCTCCTCAATCCGGTGGTGCAACACCACGTCGTGAACTCGCTCGGCTGGCCGGGCCTCAGGCCGCTGCAGGAGCAGGCGATCAGGCCCCTGCTGGCCGGCGATGATGCGCTGCTGCTCGCCCCGACCGCGGGCGGGAAGACGGAGGCGGCGCTGTTCCCGCTGCTCACTCGGATGCACGCCGAACGCTGGGACGGGACGTCGGTTCTCTACGTGACCCCGCTTCGGGCGCTGCTGAACAACTTGGCGCCGCGGGTGAAGGAGTACGCGGGCTGGCTGGGTCGCACCGTCGGCGTGCGCCACGGCGACACTACCGCCGGCCAACGCGCCAGGCTGCTGCGCGAACGCCCCGACATCCTGCTCACCACGCCCGAGTCGCTCGAGGCGATGCTGATCTCGGTGAAGGTCACCCCGGAGGAGACGTTCGCGGACGTGCGCGCGATCGTGGTCGACGAGGTCCACGCGTTCGCCGGCGACGATCGAGGCTGGCACCTGCAGGGTGTGCTCGACCGGCTCACCGCGCTCACCGGCCGGCCGATTCAGCGCATCGGGCTGTCCGCGACCGTGGGCAATCCCGAGGAGTTGCTGGGCTGGTTGCAGGGCTCGGCGCGGGACTGGGGCCGCGCAGGGATGGTCGTGAATCCGCCGGTGGCCGGCGCGGGCGATCCTGAGCTCCATCTCGACCACGTGGGCTCAGTGGCCGGCGCGGCCACGGTCATCGCCGGCCTGCACCAGGGTGAGAAGCGGTTGGTCTTCTGCGAGTCCCGCCGGCAGGTCGAGGGGCTGGCAACGGCTCTGCGTGAGCGTGAGGTGGAGACCTATCTGTCGCATTCGTCGTTGTCGATCGAGGAGCGGCGGGCGGCGGAGACTGCGTTCGCGTACTCCCGCGATTGCGTCATCGTCTCCACCTCCACGCTCGAGCTCGGCATCGACGTCGGCGACCTCGATCGGGTCATCCAGCTCGGCTCCACGCGCAGCGTTGCGTCGATGCTGCAGCGACTGGGACGGACGGGCCGACGACCAGGAACGGCACGAAACATGTTGTTTCTGGGCGTGGAGTCCGACGACTTCCTGCGGGCGGCAGGGGTGCTGCTGTTGTGGTCGGAGGGCTATGTCGAACCGGTGATTCCACCATCGGCGCCGGTGCACGTGCTCGCGCAGCAGCTCTTGGGGACCGTGCTGCAGGAAGGTGCGATCGGAGCTGATGAGCTGAGCGCCCGGGGCGACGCTCTGGGCTGGGGGCCGGCCGCCGAGGTCGTCGGCTGGCTGGAGGCCGAGGGGTTCCTCGATCGCGACGGCGATCTGCTGTTCGTGGGCGAGGAGGCCGAGCGCCGTTATGGGCGGATCCATTATCGCGATCTGGTTGCCGTGTTCACCGCACCGCCGCAGTTCGTCGTCCTTCACGGACGCTCGGAAATCGGTCAGATCGATCCACTCATGTTGACTCGCAAGGTCGACGGACCGCGGGTCATCCTGTTGGGCGGGCGGCCGTGGCGGGTCACCTATACCGATTGGAAGCGCAAGCGTGCGTACGTCGAACCCGCCGAATCCGCCGGCGAAATCCGGTGGGTCAGCGGTCCGGTGAGCGAGTCGTACGCCGTCGCGAACGCCGCGCGGCGGGTGCTGCTGGGCGCGGATCCGGGTGAGGGAGTGCGCCTGACGCGCCGGGCGTCGGCGGCGCTCGCGTCGGTTCGCGAGGAGCATGCTCACCGGGTGGCCGACGAAGCAACGGTGATCGTGCAGGAATCAACTGGTCCACGCTGGTGGACCTGGGCAGGGGCGCACGCGAACGCGGTGCTGGTCGCGGCGCTGGCAGAGGTGGCGCCGGAGTTGCTGGACGATGAGGCGTACACGAATCGGCATATCCACCTCCGCGGCGACGCGACCGCCGGCGCGGTGATTCGGGCCTTGTGGGATGCGCGGCGGCGGTTCGGGCCGGAGCTTGAAGGGGTCACGCCGGGTGTGACCGAGGACGCTGTGCGCGGTCTGAAGTTCGCAGAGTTGCTCCCGACCGAACTGGCGGTCGCTGCATTGGCGGAACGCAACGCGGACCGTGTGGGGGCTGCCCAGATCGCGAAGCAAACGGTTCAGGCCTCAGACGCTCGCTAGGCTGGGACGAGACCCCGGGAGACAGAATGCTGAAACGCGTTTTGACCATCATCGCTGCGATCCTCGGGTTCGTCCTGCTCGGTGGGATTGGTGCCGGCTTCGGTTGGCGCTGGAGGAACACCACATATTTCGAGCGTCGAATGGCAGCGGTGACCAAGGCCGGTGTCGTCGAGCGGTCCACGAGCATCGACGGCCACACGGTCACCTATGGCGAGGGTCCCGACAACGGGCCGGCGCTGCTGTTGATTCATGGCCAGGCGGTGGACTGGAAGAACTATGCGCCTGTGCTGCCCGAGCTGACCAAGCGCTATCACGTCTTCGCGATCGATGTCCTCGGCCACGGCGGATCCTCGCGCGCGCCGGAGACCTATACCGCTGCCGGTCAAGGACAGGTTTTGAGCCGATTCCTGGCGGCGGTCGTCAAGGAACCCGTGATTGTCTCGGGCCATTCCTCGGGCGGGCACATTGCGGCCTGGCTGGCCGCCAACGACGCCAGCGTGCGCGGTGTGCTGCTGGAGGATCCGCCGTTCTTCACCACCACGCTGCCGGAGGCGGAGCAGACCTGGAATTATCTGGATCTCGCCACGACCGCACACGAGTTCATCGCCGGCGGCGACAGCGATTGGGTGCTCTATTCATTCGAGCGGCAGCGGATGTGGAAGTTCTTCGGCGACAGCGCCGACTGGTTCAAGGACATGGGCCGCGACTATCACGCACGCCATCCCGGGGAAGGCATCCGGTTGTGGGCCTTCCCGCCCATGGGGAACGAGGTCCTCCGCACCGCCAACACCTATGACCCACACTTCGGGGACGCCTTCTATCGGGGCACCTGGGACGATGGCTGGGATCAGGCTGCTGCGCTGTCATCCCTCGAGGTGCCGGCCACCCTCGTGCACACCAAGGTCGCCTATGACACCGACGGGACGTTGATGGCTGCGATGGGTGAGGCCGACGCCCAACGCGCACGGGATCTGATCCCGGAGGTCATCTTCCACAAGGTCGAGACCGGTCACGGGTTCCATGATGAGGATCCGGAGGCCTATGTTCGTTTCGTCGACGAGCTCAGGGCGCGAACCGGTCTCTGACGATTCCGAGCTCATGCGGCAGCAGGGTCAGTCCAGATCGCTCGGCAGCTTCTCCCGCACCTGCTTGCGCAGGACCTTGCCGAGCATGGACCGGGGGAGTTCACCGTCGGACCGGATGACCCTCTTCGGCACCTTGTAGGCACTCAGCTCACGCCGGCAGTGATCCCGGACCCCGGCCTCGTCGAAGTCCTCCGCCTCGACGACCGCGACGATCACCTCGGCACCATCGGGCCGGCGATGACCGACCACCGCGACATCGTCGATCCCCGGCACGCGCCGGATCACGCCCTCGACCTCCGACGGCGACACGTTGAAGCCACCGGTGATGATGATCTCCTTGGCCCGATCGACGATGGTCGCGTACCCCTCCGCATCCACCGTCACAATGTCGCCCGTCCGCAACCAACCGCCCGGCAGCAGAGTAGTCGCGGTCTCGTCGGGGTTGTTCCAGTACCCCTGGAACACCTGCGGACCACGGATCTGCAGCTCGCCCGGCTCGCCCTGGGCCACCTCGCGGGTCGGGTCCTCCGGATCGGTGACCTTCATGTGGGTGGAGGGGAAGGGTACGCCGATCGTGCCGGTCCGGCGCGTCGGCCAGAACGGATTGCCCAGGGCCACCGGTGACGACTCGGTCATGCCGTAGCCCTCCACGAGCAGCCCACCCGAAACCGATTCCCACAGCTCGACGATGTCGTCGGTGAGCGCCATGGCTCCGGAAATGCAGAACTTCGCCGACTTCAGCGAGATCCCGCGCTCCTTCGCGACCTCGGCGGTCTTGCGATAGATCGGCGGCACCGCGCAATAGACCGTCGGCGGGGTCTTCTTCGCGGCCTTCAGGATCATGTCGACATCGAACTTCGGGAACAGCACGATGTTCGCCTGCTTGAGCACGCCATAGGTCAGATAGAGCGTCATCCCGAACGCGTGGAACATCGGCAGCACCGCGAAGAACACCTCCTTGCGGTATTCGGCGTCCTTCATCCACGCCGCGCCCTGGAGCGCATTGGCATAGAGGTTGAGATGCGTGAGGATCGCGCCCTTGGGCTGGCCGGTGGTGCCGGAGGTGTACTGGATCACCGCCACGTCCTCGACCCGCGGTCGTGGCACGGACGGGTCAACCGGCGGCCCATCCAGCAGCTTCTTCCACGCGATCGTGCCGGTGGTCGGCGCGGTCAGCCCGGCTCGCGTGTCCCGCAGCTTCCTCACCGGCAACCGCAACGCGACCTGCATCGTGACCGGGAACTCCTCGAGGAGATTCACCGCAACGATGTGCGCCAAGGCCGGCGCCTTCGTGAAGCCCTGCAGCTTCGGCACCGCGACGTCCCAGGCGATCGCGATTTTCGCACCGTGATCCGCGAACAAGGTGTCCAGTTCGCTGGCCGTGGCGAGCGGATTGTGCTCGACCACGATCGCCCCCAAGCGCAGTGCGGCATAGAAGGCGATGACATGCTGCGGACAGTTGGGCAGCATGATCGCGACGCGATCCCCTTCGCGTACGCCAAAACGCCGCAGGCCCTCCGCCGCACGCATGACCTGGGCACCCAGGTCTGCGTACGTCGTCTGTCGACCGAAGAACGTCAGCGCTGTCGACGGGCCGGCCTCGGCCACCGAGCGAACGAGCAGATCGAAAAGAGACTCGGTGGGCAGCTCGATCTCGGCCGGTACGCCCGGCTGATAACGGGCTACCCAGGCGGGCGGTTGGCCATCGGACTCAGTGACGTCAGGATCAGTGGCGCTCATGACGTCAGGTTATGTCCAGTGGACACCGGCCGCCGACCCGCGTCACCCTGCGGCGGTCGTCAGCCGGAGCAACCGATGTCTCAGAGGTTCGGATCGCTCGGGAGCGTGTCCTTGTAGCGACGCAGGCGCCAGTCCGCGAGGCGGCCGGCGATCTTGCCGGGGATCGCGGTCAGCACGGCAAGACGGAGGAGGTCGGGCCGGACGGCGGCACCCAGGGAGGGGCGAAGGATCTTCCGCGCGTCGTCCTGTTCCCCGATGCGGACGAGGTCCCGCACGAGTTGCACAGATGCCTCGACGCGGTGGCGCTCGAGCAGGTCCTTGTCGTACGCCTTCGCCGAGGCCGCTGCGTGGTCGATCGAAATGATCCTGCCCCGGAGCTGGCTGGCCAGACGCCGCGAGGTGTCCGAGTCAGGGTGGATCCGATAACGCACGACCGCGTCGGGGACGAAGACGGCAGCGGTGGCGTCGCCGGCCGCCTCCATCAGCACGTGGAGGTCGTAGGCGCTGGCCGTCTCAATGTTCAGGTTGTCCCAGTCGACCGAGTCGGTCCGGAGCACCGCGGCGTTGAGGGAGACTCCGCCATTGAGCACATAATCGACGAACGGGCGCAGATAACCATGGGGGATCGCGTCCCGGAAGCCCTTTTGATGCGCATGATAATTCGGCAGGAAATCGCCGTCGGGGCCGACGTATCGGATATCGCCGAAGCTCAGCACGGCTGTCGGGTGTTCCCGCAAAGCCCCGATCGCGAGTTCCAGGAATCGGTCATCGAACTCGTCGTCATCGTCGAGTTTGACGACGAACTCGCTCGTCACGGCGCGGAAGCCGGCGAGGGCATTGCCGACCAGGCCCAGATTCTCCGGGCGGCCGATGTATTCGAATCGATCGTCGTTGAAACCTGCCACGAGCTCCGCAGCTTCCGGCTCATTGGCGTTGTCGCAGATCAAGCACTTGAAGTCGGTGAACGTCTGGCTCACCAGGGACTCGAGTGCTTTCCGCAGATAATCCGGACGCTTGAACGTCGTGGTCACGACAGTCACTGTGGCCATTTTCACTCCTGCAAACCGCCCGCCGGAACGCGACGGGCCTCGGCAATACAAAATGGAGCATAGTAGCGATCGAGGGCGGCTTGAGCTGACGTGCCGCCGGACGGGACCAGCACACTGCGTGGGCGCTAAGCTGCGCCAGGAGGTATCGATGAAGGCAGTCATCTTGGCCGGTGGCCTGGGGACACGGCTGAGCGAAGAGACCGGGACGAAGCCGAAACCGATGGTGGAGATCGGCGACCGACCGATCCTCTGGCACATCATGGCCACCTATGCCGCGCACGGAATCACGGACTTCGTCGTGTGCGCCGGCTACAAGGCGTCCGTGATCAAGGACTGGTTCGCGAGCTATTCGACGCGGTACGCCGACATCACTTTCGACCTCGCGACCGGTGAGCAGATCATCCACAAGCGCAGCACGCTGCCGTGGAAGGTGACTGTCGTCGACACCGGACCCGAAACGATGACGGGCGGCCGGTTGAAGCGAGTGCGGCCCTTCCTCGACGACGAGCCCTTCTGCTTCACCTATGGCGACGGTGTCGGGAGCATCGACATCCCGGGGTCGATCGCGTTCCACGAGGCGCAGGGCAAGCTGGCCACCATGACGGTGACCCAGCCGCCGGGACGCTTCGGTGCGATCACCCTCGGTGCGAGCGAGACGACGATCGAACACTTCCGGGAGAAGCCCGAGGGGGACGGCGCCTGGATCAACTGTGGGTTCTTCGTGCTGGAGCCCGGCGTGATCGATTACATCGCGGACGACTCCACCGTCTGGGAGCAGGAGCCGTTGCAGCAGCTGGCCCTGGACGGTCAGCTGAACGCCTGGAAACATGAGGGCTTCTGGCAGCCGATGGACACCTTGAACGACAAGAACAAACTCGAGAAACTGTGGGCCTCCGGTGATGCCCCGTGGAAGAACTGGGACTGGGAGTGACCGGTCAGGACAACCGCGTCACACCGAACAGCCACAAGCAGGGGTAAACGATGAGATCCAAGGCCGAGGAAGTCAGCTATCTCCGGGACTTCTACAAGGACAAGACCGTCCTCCTCACCGGCATTCATGGCTTCAAGGGCAGCTGGCTGGCACTTCTCCTCGCGGAGTTGGGAGCCAAGACCGTTGGTCTCGGTCTGCATGCAGATGACGGACTTCTGTTCCCCATGCTGGACATGACCGGCCTGGGCATCGAAAGTCAGATCCTGGACATCCGGGACCGTGCGCTTGTCGACGTGGTCCGGGAAACGCGTCCGGATGTGATCTTCCACATGGCTGCCCAGCCCATTGTGAGCGTCGGCCACGAGGACCCCTATCTGACGTTCTCCAGCAATGTGATGGGCGTCGTGAACCTCCTCGATGGAGTCAGGGCGCTGGACAACAAGGTGTCGGTCGTCAACGTCACGACCGATAAGTGCTATCACAACGTCGAAAAGGAAGAGCCCTACGTCGAGGATGACCCGCTGATGGGTGAGGACCCCTACAGCTCGAGCAAATCCTGCGCCGAACTGGTGTCCTTCTCCTATCGGGTCTCCTATTTCGACGACCCGGACGCGCCCGATGCCAAGTTGCTCTCCACTGCTCGTGCCGGGAACGTCATCGGCGGCGGCGACTTCGCGCTGAACCGGATCATCCCCGACATGGCCCGCGCGCTGGCCGCGGACGAGCCTGTCGTGATCCGCAATTTCGACAGCATTCGGCCTTATGAGCATGTCCTCGATGCGCTCTATGCCTATGTGGTGCTGGCCGCCAGGCAGTGGGATGACCCCAGTCTGGTGGGGGCGTACAACATCGGACCCAACGACGAGAGCGTCATGCGGACGCGCGAGCTCACCGACTTCTTCGCGGCCCGCACGCCGTTGAGCATCATCGACGGCTCGGAGGGACGGACGTTCAAGGAATCGACCCTGCTCTCCCTGGACAGCGGCAAGTTCCGCCAGACCCTCGACTGGAGCCCCACGTGGGCGAGCAAGGAAGAAATGCTCGACAAGACGTTGGTGTGGTACCAGAAGTGGATTGCCGGCGATCAGGACATGACCGAGGTCACGCTCGGCCAGGTCCGTGAGTTCCTCGGCGCACCCCAGTCATCCGACCCCATTCACTCGAAAGCAGAGAGCTGATGCAGTTCACCCCGACCGCCGTGGACGGCTGCTGGATCGTCGACCTTCAGCAGATCGGCGATGACCGCGGCTTCTTCGCCCGCACGTTCGATCGCACCGAATTCGAGGAACGAGGCATCGACCCGTTCGTCGCGCAGGCCAACATGTCCTTCAACCACAAGGCCGGCACGCTGCGCGGCATGCACCGCCAGATCGAGCCGCATGCCGAGGGCAAGCTCGTGCGCTGCATCCGCGGGACGATCGTGGATTGCTGCCTCGATCTGCGGGAGGACAGCCCAACGTTCGGCAAGAACGTCATGGTCGAGCTGAGCGCCGACAACCGCCGGGCGCTGTGGATCCCTCCCTACTGCGCGCACGGATATCTCACGCTCACCGACGACACCGAGGTCACGTATCAGGTGTCCGGGCCCTATGCGCCCCAGGGCGAAAAGGGTCAGCGCTATGACGACCCGGCCTTCGGGCTGGAATGGCCGGCCGACGTGGTCGTGATCTCCGAGAAGGACCGCAGCTGGCCGGACTGGGATGGGAAGCCGATCCGATGATCATCACCGACACCCTGTTGCAGCAGCGTCACAAGGACGGCAATCCGGTCCGCCTCGGCGTGATCGGACCCGGGTTCATGGCGCGCGGCATGATGAATCACATCCGAAACACCATGACCGGGATGGTCGTCGCCGCCGTCTATGCCCGCAAACCGGAGCAGGCGCGCGAATCGCTCGCGTACGCGGGTTATGCGCCCAACGAGATCGTCGACTGCGATTCGACCCGGGCGATCGACAAGGCTATCGCGGCAGGCTCGGTCGCCGTGACCGGAAGCTATGCCGACCTGACGGCCGCCGACGGGATCGACGCCGTCATCGACTGCAGCGGCTCGGTGGAGTTCGGTGCTCATGTCGCTCTGTCCACCATCGACAACGGCAAGCACCTGGTGCTGATGAACGCCGAGGTGGACGCCACCCTCGGCTCCATTCTGTCGCGGAAGGCCGAGAGCGCCGGCATCGTCTATACGGGCATCGACGGCGACCAGCCGGGCGTCGAGATGAATCTGATCCGCTTCGTGCGCGGGCTCGGTGTCACTCCTTTGTTGGCCGGCAACATCAAGGGCCTGCAGGACCGCTTCCGAAACCCGACCACCCAGGAGGGCTTCGCCAAGCAGTGGGGGCAGAACGTCCACATGGTCACGAGCTTCGCCGACGGGACGAAGGTCTCGATCGAGCAGGCGCTGGTGGCCAACGCGGCGGGCCTGTCCGTGCACGAGAACGGGTGCCTCGGCCGCGACTTCGAGGGGCACGTCGACGAGCTGACGTCGCAGTACGACGTGGACGAGCTCCGCGCCATGGGTGGCGCCGTCGACTACGTCGTGAAGGCCAAGCCAGGCCCGGGCGTGTTCGTGCTGGGCACCCATGACGACCCCAAGCAGCAGCATTTCCTGTCCTACTACAAGTTGGGCCAGGGTCCGCTATACAGCTTCTACACCCCCTATCACCTCTGTCACTTCGAGGTCCCGACGACGATCGCCCGGGCCGTCCTGCTGGGCGATGCGACCATCCGGCCGCTCCCGGACGGACCGCGGGTCGAGGTCGTCACGGTGGCGAAGAAGGATCTGAAGGCCGGGGAAACGCTGGACGGCATCGGCGGATACGCCTATTACGGCGAGTGCCGACCCGCCGCGCGCCAGCGCGCGGAGAACATGCTGCCGGTGGGCTTGGCGACCGGCGCGGTCGTCAATCGCGACATTGCGGTCGACGAGGTGATTTCGTACGCCGACGTCACCCTGCCGTCCGATCAGCTTTCGGTGCAGCTGCGTGCCGAACAGGACGCGATGTTCGGCGGAGCAATCTGACGAACAAGGCCGCTGCCTGAGAGGACCGGCGAGCCGCTTGAGGACGTGCGCTGCCACGGACTCCTGGGAAAGGGCGCGACCTACGGACCCACCGCCGCCCTGCGCGGCGGTGGGTCGCTCGTTCCTGTTCCTTCGGTCACGACGGCAGCCATGAGCGCGGGTCTGTCCAGAGCCGGATGACGAGTACTATCGAGCGGTCATCCCTTGCCGGAACCAGTTGACTGATCGAATCTCGGGAGAGTTGTGCGGAGAGTTATCTTGGCGCCACACATGGACGATGAGTCCTTGGGGTGTGGTGGCTTGTTGGCCAAATATCCGGATGAGTGCACGGTCTTGACGATCGCTGCGGGCGATGAGACGCGGAGGAGCGAACATCGCAAAGCAATGGAAACCCTGCGGGTGAAGAACTACGAGAACCTCGGCTTCAAGGATGGCGATGTCGCGGCATCCGCAGTGGCCCTCGTCGACGCCTTGGACCGGAAGTTTGCGGAGCTGATGCCGCATGAGGTCTATCTGCCCTATCCGTCGCTGCACCAGGATCACATTTCTGTCTATGAGGCCGGGCTCCGCGCCTGCCGGATCTCGATGAGCGTCGATCACTGGTTCCCGCCCGTGGTGATGGTCTATGACATCCAGGTCTATGACGTGAACCTCTATGCTCATGAGTTGCGCTGGAACGTGTATGAGTCGTTGACCGAGGAGCAAGCGGAGTTGAAGGCGGCGGCCTGTAAGGCGTACTCGTCGGAGATCCCTGGGGAGAGCCACCCCATGAACTTCGTGAAGGAATTGTCTGCGGCTGCCGGGAGCGTTCGTCGTTTGCCGTTTGCTGAGCAGTACTCGCTGGTTAGGCAGATCCGGTCATGAGGGTCGCGGTGCACCAACCGGATCTGTTGCCGTATTCGGGGTTCTGGTTCAAGATGGCCCAGTCCGACAAGTTCGTGCTTGCTGTGCATGATCAGTTCCAGAAGCACGGCTATCAGCGCCGGGTCAAGATGCGTGACTCGTGGGTGTCTCATCAGTTGGTGGGTAAACCGTCACTGGTGCCTATCAGCGCGGTCGAGGTTCAGCCCGGTTGGCAGGACCGGCTCATCAGCGCCATCCGTGGCCGTTATGTGGGCGCAAAGCATTGGAAGTCACGCGGTGAACAGTTGCTCGAGGCGATCGCCAGCTGTGCCGGCGAGTCGCTGGTGGACGTGAACGTCAGCCTGATCGAGGTAGTGCGGCCGTTGCTCGACATCACAACCCCACTCGTCATCACGGAACCGCCGAAGGAGAAGGGCCGGGAGCGGGTGATCGAGCAGTGCGTGATGGTCGGCGCGACGTCCTATCTGTCAGGCACGGGTGCCGTGGCGTATATGGGTGATGACGCCGAAGATCGGTTCGCTGCGGCTGGACTCGCATTGGAATGGTCCGATCACAAAATGTCGACGGGCGACTCGATCGTCAGCGTCCTGCTGGACTCCGATGATCCTGCTGCCGATGTCAGGCGCGCGGCGTCAGACGACGATCGCTAAGGCGGGCAGCCCGGGACACGCGCTGTGTCCCGGGCGCTACGCCGAATGCGGAGCCGACGCGGACAGGCTCTGGGCCGGCTTCGGCCGCGATTGGAATGCCCTGTTCGAAGCCCGAGGGTCCATGAGTCCTGGCAGCCTGACCAGGACGCCCCGGCCCGCGATGCCGCAGATCAACCAGATGAGGTAGTTCGGTGTGGGATAGGGGTTCGGGCTGGTCATCGTGGGAACGATGAGAATGAGCAGAGCGCACCATCCCACGACCTTCCAAGCCTGCATTTCTGCGAGACGTGCACGGCTCAGCAGGACCATGACCGGTCCGAACAGAATGACCAGGATCCACAGAACAGCACCCAGGACGCCGGTTTCAGCGGCGCGGGACAGAAGGACGTTGTGGACCTCGATGTTGACCTGGGTCACTGGATAGGTGTCAGCCTGCCGGACCCACAGAACGTTCTCGGACAAGAACTGGCCCCAGCCGATCCCGGTCAGAGGTTCGGCCTCGATGATTCTCATTGCGGCAGCGTTGGTGTTGGCGCGATCCGCGAGGGAGTCGCCCCGGAACATTCGATCTGTGAGTTCAGCGGTGAGGTTGGGCAGGGCCACGAAGACCCCGACGATGGCGACGGCGATTCCCCCCACGAAGACCGGAATCCAACGACGCAGTGCCGGCACGAGAATGATGCTGGCGACAAGGCCCATGACCAATCCGAGCCAGGCTGATCGGGTCAACGACAGCACGTTGGCGAGCGGACTCAGGGCAGCGCCGGCAACAGCAACCCAACGCCACACACCTTCCGAGCGTGTGAACAAGAAGCACGATAGGAAAAAGGTGAGTGCCGCCACCATGCCCAGGGCCTCGGCGCTGCCAAACGGACCGAACGCGCGCCATTCGGCGCCGTCCAATGCTGTCGCGTGGAGCATGTTGATATAGCGAGGGAAGATCAGCGCTTCCAGACCCACCCGTTCCATGACGGCGGTGAAGCCCAGATAGGTGCCAAGCAGAGCGCTCAGCCGCAGGAGGAGCATCCGGCGATGTTCTGTCGAAAAGATGAGCGCGCCGAGCCCGAACATCAGAAAGGGCATCACGATGCGGTCGAGCAGCATGAACAGCGGATAGCTTTCCCCGAGGGTGCCGGTCGAAATCCAGGACAGCAGAGTCCACAGCACAGTCACCGCCATCAGGATCCAGACGGTCCTCAGCCGCAGCCGCTCTTTGACCGGATCGAGAACGAACAACACGATGCTCAGAAGGAGCAGCGGCCGATCAAGACCTGTCGGCATCCCGAGCTCAGCCCAGTTGCCGGAGAAGATGGTGAGCGTGAGACCCGCCAAGAACAGCCAGACATAGGCCGGAGTGCGGGTTTCGTCATCCAGCCTCTGGCGGATCCAGAGTGTGGTGAAGCGACCGGACGGCACGTCAGACCTCGGTGGCCTCGTCGTCGGCGCGGCGTTCGGCTGCCCGTGCGGCAATCAGGGCGACGATGAAGCCACCGACGAGACCGAGGAGTCCCAGCTGTTGCATCCGAGTGCCGCGGCTGGACTTCGGATCACCGACCTCGCGGACGACGATGAGCTGGGCTGCCCGCGACTGCTCTGAGATGAGGCGAGTGAGCTTCACCTGATAGCCCGACAACCGTGCCTGTGCGACGCCTTCCGCAGTCTTTGCACGTGCGAGCCGGTCGCGAGCCTCGTTGATCTGTCCAGCCGGGGCGACCGGCGGCGACTGAAGGCGCGTCAGATCGTTCTGGGCAGCCTGGAACTCGGAATAGGCGGTTCCGTAAGCGGCAGATGCCTCGTCCAGCTTGGTGTTGGTCTCCTGCAACTGTTGATTCTGGCTGTCGTTGCTGACCTTGTCGATCAAGTCGTTGGCGGCGGCCGTGGCGCCGGCCTTCGCCTCCTCGGAGTCGCGGGACTCGGCTTCGATCCGAATCACGTTCGAATCAGGAATCTGGGAGGCCTTCAGCGTGACCCCCGGGGCGACTGTGTTGGCGGCGACTCCAGTGTTGTTCACATAGCGCGCGTAGTTCGACGCCAAGTTGTCAGCAGCCGTCGGGAAGCCGGCGATGGCCGCTGAGGTCAGATCTCCAGCCCCAACGGCGACTCGAGTCTCCGCTGTGTACGACGGCGGCAGTACCAAACCGATCAGACCACCGAGCAATCCTCCAACGAGGGTAATTATGGTGGTGCGAACCCAGTGCTTGCGGGCAACCGCCAAAGGGGCGGTGACCTGCTCGTAGAGGGGCTGTTCTTCCAGCACCTCTGCATTGCTCATTCGTTTCACGTTTGCTACCTACTGCCGTTGGGTTTCAAGTGTGGATCGTTCGGTATCCTGACATGATCATTGATCGGTATCTAGTCGTCGTTCCGTCAGGGATTCTTGCGCACTGCCTGAAGGAATTCGTACTGGCGTTGGGCATGTGAATCGAGGGAGAACTCCGAGGCAACGGTGGCTCGTCCTCGATCGCCCATGCGAACTCTGAGGCTTGGTTCGGTGGCCAATTCCCGCAGCGCGTCGAGCACAAGGTCGACGCGTCCCGGGGTGAGCAGGCGACCGTTGTCACCGTCCACAACGAGTTCACCGATGCCCGCGATGCGAGTCGTGACGACAGGCAGGCCGGTGGCCATGGCCTCCATGAGCACGACCGGGAGCCCCTCTTGGAAACTGGGCAGGCAGAAGACGTTCGCCCAGTGGTAGTGCTCGAGGATGTGGTCCTGACCCACCACCCCCACGAACTCGACCTGGTCGGACAGTCCGGCGGCAGCGACGCGGGCAGCGAGCGAATCCCGCAGGGGCCCATCGCCGACGAGGCGTGCTTCCACCTCGATTCCCTCCCGGGCCAGCGCCGCGAGCGCATCGATCAGGATCGGAGTGCCCTTCTCCGGCACCAAACGGCCCACCTGCAGCACGCGCAGCGGATCGGTGGGTGAGCGGTCCGCAGCCGGTGGTGAGAAGCGTTGCGTATCGACGCTCATGCGGACCAACGCGAGCTTCCCCCATTCCTCGGGATCCGTGAACCGCATGAGTTGGCTGCGGGTGAAGTCGGAGATGCACGCCACTCCGTCGGCAGCAGCGACCTTGGCCGCGAGGTCATAGCGTTCGACTGCTTCGAACTCGTTTGATCCGTGCATGGTGAAGGACCAGGACCATCCCGCATCCGGGCCGTCGATCGTGCGGCCGAGCTCCACGACGAGACGCGCGATGTCGGCGCCGTTGTTGGCGAAATGGGCATGAAGATGTCGGATCCCCTGCTCGCGCATCTCCTGATAGACGCGAGCTGCTTCGGCGAGATAGAAGACCTGCCAGACGCGCGACCGAACGCGTCGTTCGCCGGTGCTTGACGCCCGTCGCAGAGACGACAGGTAACCAGCCGGGCTTTTGAGCAGTGTGTTCAGGTTGTCACGGAGAACCTGACCCTTGTCCGCCTGGATGGCGATCGTGCTCGCGGCTTCACTGCGCATGAGTTCGCTCGGCAGGTTCTCCGGTGGCCGGCGCGCGCTGAAGGTGACGACCTCTTGACCGAGCGCCCGCAGACCTATGATCTCGCGTTCGATGAAGATGTGGGACACCGCCGGATACTGACTGACCAAGTATGCGACTGGGGGAGGGACTGTCATTCGCTTCCTTCTTCCGGAGGGAGAGCCACCGTGGGGTCGTTCGGTCGTTTGCGGTCAGGCCTGGGTGCGACTGGATTCATCCCGATACCACTTCTGCGGGCGGGACGCGCTGACGCGAGCGAGCACCGTAATGCCCAAATAGGCAAGAGCCGACGGGATCAGGGCCGGATTTCGGGCCACAAGGAGCCCCAGTGCTTTCACGGTCCCACCCGTGGTGGAGGTGAGGTCCAGATCACCGAATCCGGAACTGGCTTCGAGTTCCTTCGTGCCCTGCACCGTCCGGATGCGCACTCGGAGAAGATCGCGCCACCTGCGGGGAGCCCGCACCACGAAATGACCAGGCGTGGTGCGCCGTTCGGCGCGAGTGAAAAGGCGCTGGACAAACAAGTCATCGGCGGTCAGGGCAGGGAACTGATCGAACCGGCGGCGCCCGTTTTCGGACAGGGCATAGACGCCCAGCCCGATCAGGCCTTCGCTGACATACGGCAAGCGACGGTAGATCGCATAGAAGCCGCGCACGATGGGGTCGGACTTTGCGATATCGAACGTGATCGACGGGGCCGCTGCCAGAGCCTCGTCCGTCCTGAGTGCAGAGAACAGGGCGGGCAACGCCCCTGGCGTCAGGGTGATGTCAGCATCGAGATAAAGGCGCGGAAACCCTTCGGCGTGGGCGTCGCCGAGATTAAGGGCGTGCGCCTTGCCCGGGACTTCGGTTTCCATCACGGTGAGCCCCGGTATTGCCTCGGACCACTGCCGAGCCACCTCGGCCGTGCGGTCGGTCGACCCGTTCACCACCACGACGACGTTGATCCCCTTGATTTCCTCCGCGGCCAAAGCGGCCAAGCACCGGGGGAGGAGGGTTTCTTCGTTGTGTGCTGGAATCACGATGCTGCCGGTCATCCAGTTGCCCTTTCCACAGTCAAATGCCAAGCTCAACCTAGCGCAGGACCCTCGCTGGCCGACATGCGCAATGAGCCCGCCCACCTCGTGGAGGATGACACCAACCATGCCGATGGCGCCCCCTCCGACCGGCCGTCCCCGAAACTTGCGCGAGGCCCGTCGCGTGATGCGAGACTTGTTGGCCGCCGATTTTCCCCGGTGCTATCAGCCGTTCCAACGGATCACCGTCAGCATCTGGCGTGCCGGGCAGGTGCTGCGCTATTCGCGGGGACCTGTGTGTTGGGTGTTGCGCCGAATCGTGCTGATCGCCGACCTGATCTGGGTGCAGACGCTCATGGGTGCGGAGTTGCCGCACGAGGTGTGGGCCGGCCCCGGCGTCCGGCTGGAACACGGTGGGCGTGGGATCATCCTGCATCCGTCGGTGTCCATCGGATCCGGTGTCACGATCTATCATCACGTCACGATGGGCGTGAAGGACAACCGGGACGGTCCGGTCGTCGGTGACGACGTCCTGATCGGGGTGGGTGCGCGACTGCTGGGGCCCATCAAGATCGGGGATCGCTGCCGCATCGGGGCCAATGCGGTCGTGACGCGCGACACCGAACCGGACTCGACCTATCTGGGAATCCCGGCTCGCAAGGTCGAGGAGAACCGCACGTCGCGTCGTTGATCGGACGTCGATCCCGCTTCAGCCGCGGTTCTTGATCCGAGCGAGGAGCTCGCGACTCCGCTGCGGGCCCAGCGCAGCGACGACGTAGAGCGCGAGGACTGGCGCCGCCGACAGACCGATGCTGACGAGACCAAGGGGGCCTTCGGGAACGATCGGCCCGACGATGAATCGGTCGACGGTCCACGCCAGGGCGAACGACAAACCCGCGCTCGCGGCGGCGATGAGCCAGGGGACCTTGGCGATCGGATTCACCAGGCGGGTTGAGAGCACCCGCTGGGCCAGGATGACGGTCAGGATGCCGGAAACCACCGATGCCACGAGCGTCGCCACGACAGAGCCGAGTGCGCCGAATGTCCCGATGAGTGCCAGGGACAGGCTGATGTTCACCACCACATTGACGACGGACGATTTCATCGCCACGTCGGAGCGACCGAGGGTGTTCGCCCACTGTGTGTGGACGAACACGAAGAGATGCGCGCCTCTGGAAATCAGCGCGAGGCAGGCGATGATCCCGGGCAGCGTCGTCCCCAGAGACAACCATGAGTTGACCCCGAATAGCGCAGCCGGCGCCCCGACGGCAATCCAGCCGACGATTACGGTCAGCCAGATTCGCTCGAGCCTGTCGATGTTGTCGGCCGCGCCCTCCGGTCCTTCGGCGCCCACCGTCTGGCCGACGTGGGACTGAATCGGAAAGGCGGCGTTCATCGGCACAGTGCCGAGGGTGTTGGCGAAGCTTGCGCCCGTTCCGAACGCCACCATGTCGCGGGCTGCGAACTTGCCGACGAGCATGTGGTCGCCCTGCTCCGACACCATGGTGAGGAGGCCGGAGATCTGGATCTTCCACGCGTACTGGAAGAACTCCTTCAACAGGTCCTTGGACACGAAGCCGACGCCCGCGCGACTGAGCAGGCGCAACGCGCTCGGGACGATGATGAGGCTGCCCACGACTTGCTGGCCGATGAAGGTCCAGGCGATGCCGGTCAGCCCTTGTCCGGTCTCCACTGTCCAGATCACGCCGATCGTGTAGACGACGGACCCGAGGAGCAGGGCCGTGCTGGAGACAGCGAAGCGTTGATGGGCATACAACACCTGGGCCAGCAGGCCGCGCATCTGCGCCACAGCGGAGATTCCCACCATCACCCGAAGCAGCAGGACCGCGCCTGCGGGGTCGGGGTCGGTCGCGGGGAAGAAGGCGACGATGGCGGGGGCCGCCCAGAAGACGATCGCGAAAAGGGCCAAACTGACGCCAGTGACCGCTACCTGGAGGGTGCACAGCAGGCGCGTCGTGGCGACGGCATCGCCACGCCCCGCGTAGATCGAAAAGTAGCGACCGGCGCTGGCGCCGATGCCGCCGTCGAAGCTGCCGAGGAAGATCTGCAGGGATGCGACCAGCAAAAAGATCCCGTACAGCCCGAGCCCCAACCCATGGATGACGTAAGGGGTCAGAGCCAGGTTCACGATCAGGGGCAGGATCTGTGAGAGGGCCTGCCATCCGGTGCCGGTGAGCAAGGATCTGGCGCCGCCGCGGCGGGCAGGTGGTTCCGAAGGCGGGGTCTCCGGTTCCTCCTGGCGAGGGACGGCGGGCTGAGGCTCGGTCGGCCACTCCGGAATCGGAGTCATCCGGATCACCGTGGGAGTGTCGTCGACGTGCCAGAGCGGAGTGCGGGACTCGTCCGGTGCCTCATGGTCGGAGTGGCTGGGCGAAGCAGGACTCAGCGGCCTCCGCGTCGTCCCGGGCGAATGCGCCCGCGGGGTGTCCTGGGTCTCTGCGGAATCGTCTGGGCCGGGGCTGTCGGTTCGGTTGTCCGCGGATGTGGCGTCAGGTTCCCGGTCGGTCTGTGACTGCCACCCAGGCGTGGCCGCCCGGCGGGGCGGACGGTCCTGATGGTCTGGTGACGGCCCCGCTGAGCGCTTGGGATCACGCTCCACTCTGACGTGACCTGATCACGAAGAACCGAACCGCGACACCAATGAGAGCCAGAAGGCCAAGCCCGCCGACCGCAGCTGCCACGATGAGCCCAGTGCTTTCGCTGCCTTCGTCAGGCGCCTCTGTGGGCTCGGGCTGGGGTTGGCCGGGGGTGGGAGTGGGGTCGGTGGGGCGGGGCAAGTCGGTCGGCGGAGGACCCTTGGGCCCCGGATTGTTGAGTGGCGGGCGGTAGTCCACGGGGAGGACCTCGAGCTTGTCGAACGGAAAAGCGCCCTCGCCCTGTGCGGGATCACCCAACATCTCCTGCGTTGCCCAGCGGCCTCGGAAGATCTCCTCGTAGCGGTCTTCCTTCAGACCGACGAAGTTCTCGGCGCCGAGGCCGACCGAGCCGGACGTCTCGGTCACCATGATTCCGTAATCCTGTGCCGCTTGAGCGATCGCTCTGGCCGCCGGTGAGAGGTTCAACGAAGCGATGTCGAGGTCGGCGGGGAGTCGCATGCGCTGGCCCATGGTGAGGGCAACCCCCGCATGCTTGCCGTCGGTCCGCGAGGCAGGCCAGGACACGGCCGGCGCCAGCTTGATCTCGGGAATCCCGATGCCAAGGACGTGATTGATCTGCCCGTTCAGGAGTTCCTGCTGGCGGATGGTGTAGCCCACCTGTGCCAACCCGGAGGCGGATGCGCCGAAGCTGGGGTCGAACGCGCCCATCGACTCCTTGGCGTTGGTGATGGTCCCGCCCCAGCAGGCTTCCCACTGGTCCTGATCGTTCTTGCGCACACGCCACATGTCAGTGACTGTGTCCTGGTCTTCGTTATAGATCGAAACGGATCCGTCCAAGGACTGATCGGGAATCATGTCAGCGGGGATATGGATGCCGCTCAGCTGCTGAGAGACTTCGTCGTCCCAGTTGTCGGGCTTGTTCTGACAGTTCCACATGATGATGTCGTGGACGGGGTCGCTGTTCCGCGCCACATACAGAGCAGGCGCGTAGTTGTGATAGTTGACGTCCATCGAGGGAGCTTCCGGCGACCCGTAGTACTGCACCATCTGGCGCCTGAACTCAGTGAGCAGTTCATCGGAGTCAGGGGCGACCGGGGTGTCGTCGGGCAGGACCTGATAAAGCGGCGAGTCCTCGCGGAAGACCTGAGTAGGCATCGGCCGCGAGTCAGTTCCGGAGTCCGTTGCTGCCGAAGCGGGCTGCAGGGCGGTCCCGAGCATCAGAGCGACGCATATCGTCAGGGAGCCGCAGACGCCCTTTGAGAACAGTCGCTGCAGCTGCATTCGATCACCCTTCGGGGAGTATGGCCATAGGGGTAGTTGGACGAGGCTAAGAGCCAGCACTATAACCGACACACGGCTGTGCAGCGGCAGGGCGAGATCCGCTCCAGGCCAGCAATGAGGCATGGCTATGCTGCCCGCGGAGGTGCCCATGCCAAGTGATCCACTGATCAGTCTCGTTATCCCCGCCTACAATTGCGAGTTGCACATCGGCGGGTCCGTGTCGGCTGCGTTGTCCCAGACCTATCCGAACCTCGAGATCATCGTTGTGAACGACGGTTCATCAGACCGAACCGCTCAGGTGCTAGCGGGGTTCGGGGACATGATCCGGGTCATCCACCAGGAGAACCAAGGGGTGTCGGCCGCGCGGAACGTGGGCGTCGCCGCGGCCCAGGGCCAGTACATCGCGTTCGGCGATGCCGATGACGTCATGCTGCCCGGCCACATCGCGGCGATGATGGACACGATGCGAGCAGCAGGTCCGGGCAAGTGGTGGGTCGTCTCGCAGGCGTACTTCCTGTCGGCCGAGGGAATCGATCTCGAACGGCCAGTTGTCGTGACCACCTCGCTGCCGCCCAGCAAACAGCGCATGGCGATTCTGCAACGGAACTTCGGGAACATGGACGCGCTCATCTCGGCTGACATGCATCGCGAAATCGGCGGGATGGATTCGGATATCGACCGCAGCGAGGACTGGGACTACTGGGCCAGGGCCCTTTTCAACGGATGGCGCGCCGCCTTCCAGCCGCACCCCAACGTGCTCTATCGCTGGTCAGACAACAGCCTTTCGAACGATCAGGACGGGCTGCTGGCGGGCGAGGACATCCTGATGGACAAGCTCCGTCGCGAGTTCTGGGACGTGATGACCGAGGAGGAGCGTGCCCACCTGGAGCGTCGCGACCAGCTCGGATCGCCGTATCGCCTGTCGGCGAGGGCCAACGATGCCCTCCGGGCGCGCGACTACTCGACGGCCACCGCCCTGTTCGCTCAGGCGGCTTCCCTGCTCCCGGACGATCGTCGGCTCCAGATCAAGGCGAAGTCCATGCAGTGGTTCAGGCCGAGCGCGGCCTACTGGCGCAAACGGCGGCTGCGTTCGGATCAGCTCAACAGGCGGTATGACTTCGTGCCTGTTGGCGATGAGGCAGCAGAAGCCGATTAAGCCGCTCCCAAGGTGTTCCGGGGGCCCGATTTATCAACACCGACAGAGTTTTCGTGCGTCTGCGTTCCGCTTGGAGCACCGTCGGTTTGGAACTGCACCGCTGACATAGGAGCATAGGGTCCGACGAACGGTGGCCGCGTAGTTCAGGGCGTGTGTCGGCGCGACAGTTGTTTTGGGGGACAGAGTGACGTTATTGGAGCATCGCGTACGCGAGAACTATGCATCGATGCCGAAAGGTGCGGTGGGTCGTCGGTTGGCACTCACGGACCTGGGCATCATCGTCGGCGTGGTGCTCTTGGCTGAGTTCGCCCGGTTCGGTGACTACAACCTGAGCCTCGCGGGCGACGGCGCAAGCGTCGGCCACGTGGCCCGCTTGGTCGCGCTCGCCTGCGGATGGGTTTTCGCCCTGCGCCTGTTCGATTCCTACGACGCGAGAATGCTCGGACACGGGCCCGAGGAATACCGCTCGGTGATCAAAGCGACCTTCTTCATCTTCGGGTCGATCGCCATCGGCAGCTATGTGCTGAAGCTCGAAGTGGCCCGCGGTTACGTCGTGGTGGCTCTGCCCGTCGGCTTGTGCGCCCTTCTTGTCGGTCGATGGCTCTGGCGGAAATGGCTGGTGCGGCATCGCATCGCTGGGCGCCACAGCAGCAGGACGATCGTTACGGGCACGCGTGACCGCATCGAGACCGTGATCCGCAGTCTGCACTCCAACCCCGGCGCTGGCTATCACGTGATCGGTGTCTGCCCGACCGACGATTTCACCGCCAGGTCCATCGGTGGCGTGCCGGTGCTGGGGCGCGCGCGGGAAGCCTCGTTGGTGGCCCGATCGGAAGGCGCTGACGTGGTCGCGGTTGTGTCGCACCTCGACGACGAAGGCGGTTTGCGGAACCTGTCCTGGCAGTTGGAGGGCACGAACACCGACCTCATCGTGGTGCCGGGGTTGGTCGACGTCGCCGGCCCACGGGTTCGCACCCGTCCCATGGATGGGCACGCGCTGCTCCTGGTGGAGCAGCCGGTCTTCAGCGGTCCTCGGCTGTTTGCCAAGACGATGTTCGATCGGGTTGGTGCCGCCATTCTGATCGGCCTGCTCAGCCCCGTGTTCGCCGTGCTCGCGTTCCTCGTGTGGCGCCAGGATCGGGGACCCGTGTTCTTTCGTCAGGAACGTGTCGGTCTGGATGGCAAGCCGTTCCGCATGACCAAGTTTCGTTCGATGGTCGTCAACGCCGAGAAAATCCGCAATGACGCCGCCTGGTTGGCGTCCACCGAGGCGGTGAACGAGGACAGCGGTCCGCTGGTCAAGATCCGCAACGATCCACGGATTACCCCCTTGGGCACCTTCCTGCGGAAATACAGCCTCGATGAGCTGCCACAGCTGTTCGATGTGCTCCGCGGTGACATGAGCCTCGTCGGGCCGCGACCGCCTCTGCCGTCGGAAGTCGCCGTTTACGACGCCGACGTTCGGCGTCGCCTGCTGGTGAAGCCTGGCATGACCGGTCTGTGGCAGATCAACGGCCGGAGCGAGCTGAGCTGGGAAGAGTCGGTCCGTTTCGATCTCTACTATGTCGAGAACTGGTCAATCGTCTCGGACCTCATCATCCTCGGGCGCACCGGAAAGGCCGTGCTCGCGGGTTCCGGAGCCTACTGATCGGTGAAGTTCCACCACGTGTGGCGGCATCGGTGGATCCGGGTCGTCTCGGTCGGTCTCGCTGCGATCATGGCGATAGCCACGGGATGGCTGCTGCTGGTGTTTCCGCGGTTCGACCAGCCGCGCCTGGATCCGCCGCAGCACTCGGACGTGATCTATCTCCTCGGCGGCGAGCGTTACGGGGCAGGGATGGGCCTCCAGATGCTCGAAGAGGGGCTCGCCGACGCGCTGGTGCTGAGCTGGACGGATTACAACCTCCCCGAGTGTCTCGAGGGCTTCCATAGCGGCCGTCCTGTGGTGTGCATCGAACCTCAACCGGCCACCACTCAGGGCGAGGCCATGGTCCTGCCCAGCCTCATGGAGGATCATGGGTGGTCGTCCGTCACGGTCGTGACGTGGCCGGCGCATGTGCCCAGAACCAGGCTGCTGTTCGAGCGCTGCTATTCGGGGGACATGCGTTTCGGCTCGACCAACTATCCCTATGGTCGGCGCGAGCGGGTCGTCAAGGCGTTCTACGAGACCATCAGTTGGGCAAAGGCGTCGGCCACGCCGGGTTGTGACGACATGCTGCCCTTCGGACTCTCGGGCTGACAGAGTTCCGCTCGTCGACCGCGTCGTCTCGTCGGGGTCAGGGAGCGTCCCTCAGGATCTGGGTGGCGCGCACGTGATCGAGCAGGGACTTATCCGTCAGCGCTTCTTCGGCTCGAACCGCCAGCCCCAAGCCGACCAAGTGCTCGAGGATCTCACCCTGGTGATCATCCACGTGCTCGTCATGGGTGTGTTCCCGCGCCATCAACAGGGGAATGTGTCCTTGATCCAGGATGTTCATGGCCACGCCGACGCCTGCGTGGGCGACGATCAGGTCGTGCTCGCGGAGTGCTGCCGCGAAATCAGCATCCGAGAGTTGCTCGACGACCTGCCCAGGCAGATCCGTGCGGCTGGTCGACCCGACCTGCCACAGAACATCAAGGTCGGGGTTCTGTCGGCAGTAAGCGAGCACGGTGTCGATCAAACGGTCGAATCGATAAGGCTTGATGGTGCCCAGGGTCACGAACACCCGGCGAATCGGTCGGGGAGGGCTGGGCTCCTGGCGATATTGAGACAGCACGGACGGGCCGAGGCGCCACGGTGGGCGGGCCCAATCCGAATGCTGTGAATAGAGGCCGATCTTCGGCAGCCGGGACAGGACTTTTCCTGTCAGCGACGGACCCTCGATGCGCGCGATGCTCTCGAGATAGACAGCGGGCTTGCCGCGCAGCAGGAGCGGGGGCAGCGCTGCCAGAGCCACACCGGCACCAGTCGACAGGCCACCCTCGACCTCCTTGAGCAGTGGCCAGAGGATGCGGCTCGCCTTGACGACGCCGCGATAGTCCCGCGGGCTCACATAAGGCACGAAGTGGACCTCTCGTCCACGGAGCAGGCTGCGGCTCTGTGGAGTGTCGAAAGTCACCCAGATGCTTGCCGGATCGACATCCAGCTGGGGAACCAAGCGTGTCAGCTCGGTCAGGTGTCCGCCCGTGGAACACACCAGGAGCAGTCGCCGACCCGACAGGTCAGCCAATGAATACCGCAAAGTCTCCCCCTTGTGGGCGCTGCTGAGGCGTGGAGCCCGATCCGCCGCAACCCGCGGCGACGGCTATTCGTGCCTCGGACTGGGGTCTCGATGCGCGCTCGATCATGCCACAGCTGCCAGTGCGGCCTGCGGCCGGCTCCCAGGGGAGTCGGCCGGACCAAGGTGAGAGTTCCGGACTGGGTGAGAGTTCAAGCGGCCTGTCGCTCAACGGCCACGATGCCGGCGAACAGGTCGGTCTCCGGAAGGCGGACTCCGACCCGGTCGATGGCCAACTCGAACTCCTCGGTCGGCCAGACGGCGCGCTGCACCTCGAGCGGCACCTGGAACCAGCCGCCGTTCGGGTCCACCTGCGTCGCATGGGCCAGCAGGGCTTGGTCGCGCACATGGAACCAGTCACCGCACTCCACCGACGTCGTGATCCGGGAGGGGTGTGCACGACCTTCGTGTGACCAGTTCTCGAGGCGCTCGGCGTACGGCGACTCCAAACCGCGCGCGACCATCTCCTGGTGCTGCGCGACCATCCGCGGGTGGTTCAGGGTGTGCTGGTAATAGACCTTCGGCACCTCCCACGCCCGTCCGAGGTCGGGGCGCACGGTCGGGTCTGCTGCCTGGCGGACAGCCGCCATCGTCACCTTGTGGCACATGATGTGGTCCGGGTGTGGATAGCCACCGAACTCGTCATAGGTCGTCACGACGTGCGGCTTCAGGTCCCGGATGAGTTGGACGAGGGGCGCGGCGGCCTCCTCGGGATCCTGCAGTGCGAAGCAGCCCTCGGGCAGGGCCGGCAGCGGGTCGCCCTCGGGGAGGCCGGAGTCCATGAACCCGAGCCATACCTGTTCGACACCGAGGATCTGTCGGGCCCGGTCCATCTCCCGACGCCGGACCTCGGGCAGGTTGGCGACGATGTCGGGGCGATCCATCGCCGGATTGAGGATCGAGCCCAGTTCGCCACCGGTGCAGGTCGCCACGACCACCCGAACGCCCTCCGCCACATAGCGCGCCGTGGTCGCCGCGCCCTTGCTCGACTCGTCGTCAGGGTGCGCATGCACGTGCAGCAGGCGCAGTTGATCGCCCTCAGGCGTGTAGCGCGGCAGGGACATGGTCATTGAGCAACTCCTCCAGGCACGGGGCAGAGATCCGGGACCCACCAGCACACAACACCCCACGGCGTGAGGTTGTTCCCGGCGTTCCGTTGTAGGGCACAGAGGGACAGGCAGCGCCTGTCGGTGGGCGGTGGCATGCTGGGGCCATGGCAAGAGCTGTGAGTCCCTTCGGTCGCGTCCTCCTGGTGACGGGCCCGGAAGCGTTGCTCGCGGAGCGTGCCGTGGACAAGCAGGTGGCACTGGCCGCCAAGGAGCGACCTGATGCCGACCGACATGACATCGAGGCTCTGCATCTCGATGCCGCACGGCTGGGGGAATTGGCGGGCGCATCGCTGTTCGCGAGCTCTTCGATCGCTGTGGTGCGTGATGTCGGGAGTCTGCCCGCCGAGCTGATCGATCATTTGGTCGCGTTGGCGGCGGATCCGCCCGAAGATGTTGCCCTGGTGCTGGTCCACGCAGGTGGTCAGAAGGGCCGTGGCCTGCTCGACAAGCTCAAGAAGACCAAGCCGGAGATCATCGACAACCCGTTGCCGAAACCCAAGGATCTTCTCCGGTTCGTCCACGACGAGGCAAAGGCCGCAAGGGTCAGGATCCCCGAGGATGCGGCGCAATTTCTCATCGATGCGGTCGGTCACGATCTGCGTGCGCTCGCGGCAGCCGTGAGCCAACTGGCCGCCGACCGAATGGGCGACGAAGAGGTGAGCATCGAGTTGGTGCGGCGCTATTTCGGCGGTCGCGCCGAGGTGAGCAGCTTTGCCGTCACCGACGAGATCCTGGCCGGCCGCACGGTGCGTGCGCTGGAGCAGCTCCGCTGGGCGCTGGACACCGGCACAGCGCCGGTCCTGGTCACGTCAGCGCTGGCTGCCGGGCTGCGGGGTCTCGGCAAGCTGCAGGCCAACCGGAGCGGAATGGGGGACAACGACCTCGCCAGGGACATCGGGGTTCCGCCCTGGAAGATCCGTTCCATGCGGGTTCAGTTGCGGGGGTGGGACGCGCGCGGACTCGCCGCCGCCATCCAGCACGTTGCTCAGGCAGATGCGGACGTCAAGGGCGCTGCCGATGATGCGGACTATGCGCTTGAGCGTTGCCTCCTGGCTGTCGTGGGCTGCCGGCGCGCCTGAAGCGCAAGACAGCGGGGCAGTCCCGTCGGAGCCAGCATCGCGCTCCACCGACTCAACGCCGAAAGGCGCCCCGACCGATGGTCGAGGCGCCCGAGAGGCTCAGCGGCGAGGGGTCAGAGCGCAGCAGCGCGGCTCGCAACCGCGGACTTCTTGTTGGCAGCCTGGTTGCGGTGGATGACACCCTTGCTGACCGCCTTGTCGAGGAGGCGGGTCGCCTTGCGGGCAGCGTCCTTCGCCTTCTCGCTATCACCGGTCTCCGCCGCCTCGTTGAAGCGACGGATAGCCGTCTTGAACTCGGACTTCACGGCCTTGTTGCGCAGCCGAGCCTTCTCGTTCGTCTTGTTCCGCTTGATCTGGGACTTGATATTCGCCACTGGGCAGGCCTCTGATTCGCTGAGTATTTCGTGGATGTGCTCGCGAAGGGTCGCGATAGCACGGTGGAAAACTATACGCCGCACAGCGCCCATCGCCAAACCGGCAGTTCACCGGAGGGCGTGCGGGGTGGCGCGCGTTCCCAAAAAGCCTAGGCCATCATTCGCTGTGATAGTTGCGCATCGCGGTGGCCAACATGAAATCTTCTCCGGTCGAGCGCAGCCGGTTGGCGTCTTCCTCGGTTATGGTGCCACCGCCCAACATGCGGCTGCCCGCGCCGCCCGTGGCCTCTTCGGGCCAGGCGTCCGGACGTTGGATCGTGGCCAGCCGGGGGTCGGAGGCGTCGCTCGGCTGAATGAAGATCGAGTCTTCACCGCAGCGGAACTGCACGGTCGGCAGCGCATGGGCCGGCTCGAGATCGGCCTGGTTGTCCAGCATCACGGTGAGGCCCATCAACTCGGGGTCGCCCTGCGGATGGCACCCCAAGCGCGTGAGCTCGGTGTCCACGGCCTGTGCGCCGGCGCGCAGA
Source organism: Ammonicoccus luteus (assembly GCF_050880385.1). Lineage (NCBI taxonomy): Bacteria > Bacillati > Actinomycetota > Actinomycetes > Propionibacteriales > Propionibacteriaceae > Ammonicoccus > Ammonicoccus luteus. Next base: position 909,345 of record NZ_JBNZCI010000001.1, on the reverse strand, counting down.
TCCGGAGTGGAGATCGCGATGTTGCGCGTGGCGAAGCAATCCCATTCGGCCGTGGTGAAGGGGTCGTCCACGCAATAGTCGGCCCGCCAGTCGGCGATCACTTCCTGCTGGCGCATCAGTGGGGTCAGCCGGGCGTCGAGGCCCACCTGCGCATGGCTTGCCCGCTCGCGAATCCGCTTCTCCGACGGGTCGGTGGCCGACCCGCAGGCTGCGACGAGCGTGACCGCAGCGATGGGCACACACACCTTGAGAACGAGCCGGCGTACTCCCCGCCGACCCGCACCAACCACACTCACAACCCCACCGACACCTTTCGAGCGGCCCGACGATGCATCACCCATGCCGCGAACACGCCACCGATCGCACCACCCAGGTGCGCCTGCCAGGAAACGCCGACCTGGGTCGGGAAGACGCCCCAGAGGACCGAACCATAGAGGATGAAGACGAGGATCGAGATCAGGATCGATTTCACGTCGCGGGCGAAGAAGCCGCGCGCGACCAGGTAGGTCAACCACCCGAACACGACGCCCGAGGCGCCGACCACGATGTGATGCGCAGGCGTCAGGAGCCAAGCGGCGATGCCCGAGGACACCATCGACACCAACGTCGACCACGCCATGCGCAGCGCACCACCGCGTCCCACGAGAATCAGGAAGCCGAGCACGAGCAGCGGGATCGAGTTGGCGAGCAGGTGCCCGAACCCGGCATGCAGGAATGGCGCGAACAGAATGCCGGCCCAGCCCGTCGGCTCCTGGGCGTGGATGCCGAGGCGGTCGAGCCAGCCGAGCAGGATCGTGTCGATTATCTCGAGGATCCAGAGGAAGACAACGGCCACCACCATGAAGATCGCTGCCCCCTTGGGGGTTTCGACTTTGCGTGGGGGAGCGGTGGGGTTGGTGTACGCCATGCGTTCCATTCTCCTGACGACAGGGCCAGACTCAACCAACTCGCGCGCGCCGGACTTGCCGATGTCCGCAGCCCCCGTGGGACCTCGATGCGGCAGCGGCTTCAGGGCCCTTGACCGGAACCTGCGCGTCGTCGCCCGCAGGCGGGCCGAGCGATCGCGTGGCGCAAGTCCGCGCAATTGAACGCAATTGAAACTGTGAGACAATCGACCGTCCACCACACGCCGGGCGCACAGCCCCTGACTCAGGACGCACATGACCGCACCCATTGCCGGACAGACCGACCCGGCGATCATTCGCAACTTCTGCATCATCGCGCACATCGACCACGGCAAATCCACGTTGGCCGACCGCATGCTGCAGATCACCGGGATCGTCGACGACCGGGCGATGCGGGCGCAATACCTGGATCGGATGGACATCGAACGTGAGCGTGGCATCACGATCAAGTCGCAGGCGGTCCGGATGCCCTACGAGATCGACGGGCAGCATTATGTGTTGAACATGATCGACACCCCTGGCCACGTCGACTTCACTTATGAGGTCTCACGATCACTCGAAGCCTGCGAGGGTGCGATCCTCTTGGTCGACGCGGCGCAGGGCATCGAGGCCCAGACGCTGGCGAACCTCTATCTCGCGATCGATGCCGATCTGCACATCATTCCAGTGCTGAACAAGATCGACCTGCCGAGTGCACAGCCGGAGAAATATGCGGCGGAGATCGCCGGCATCATCGGCTGTGACCCCGACGAGGTGCTCAAGGTCAGCGCGAAGACCGGTGCAGGGGTCAAGGAGTTGCTCGACCACGTCGTCGCCGAGATTCCGCCACCCGTCGGCGATGCCGACGCTGCGGCACGCGCGCTCATCTTCGACTCGGTCTATGACACCTATCGCGGCGTGGTGACCTATGTGCGCGTGGTCGACGGGGAGTTGTCCCACCGGGAACGGATCCTGATGATGTCGACCAAGGCGACCCATGAGGTGCTTGAGGTGGGGGTGATCTCGCCCGAGCCGAAGAAGGTCGACAAGCTCGGTGTCGGTGAGACGGGCTATCTGATCACCGGTGTGAAGGAAGTCCGCCAATCCCGGGTGGGTGACACGGTCACCTCGGCGGTGCGGCCGGCGGCGGAGATGCTGTCGGGCTATCAGCACCCGAATCCGATGGTGTACGCAGGGCTCTATCCAATCGACGGGAACGACTTTCCCGAGCTGCGTGAAGCGCTCGAGAAGCTGCAGCTCAACGATGCCGCATTGACCTATGAGCCGGAGACCTCTGGCGCTCTGGGCTTCGGTTTCCGCATCGGCTTCCTCGGGCTGCTGCACATGGAGATCGTCCGCGAGCGGCTGGAGCGCGAGTTCAACCTGGATCTGATCTCCACCGCGCCCAACGTGGTCTATCGCGTGGTGCTGGAGGACGGGTCCGAGCACACGGTCACGAACCCGAGCGAATACCCGACCACAGGCAAGATCGCCGAGGTCTACGAACCCATGGTCAAGGCGACGATCCTGGCGCCGGCGGAATACATCGGCACGATCCTCGAGCTCTGCCAGACCCGCCGTGGTGTGCAGCAGGGCCTGGACTATCTGTCGGAGGACCGCGTCGAGATTCGCTATCTGCTGCCGCTGGCCGAGATCGTGTTCGACTTTTTCGACGCGCTCAAGTCACGGACCAAGGGGTACGCATCCCTCGATTACGACGACGCCGGTGAAGAGGCAGCGGATCTCGTCAAGGTCGACATTCTCCTGCACGGCGATCCCGTGGATGCGTTCTCCGCCATCGTCCACAAGGACAAGGCCTATGCCTATGGTGTCGCGATGGCGTCCAAGCTCAAGGAGCTCATCCCGCGGCAGCAGTTCGAGGTGCCGATCCAGGCAGCGATTGGCTCGCGGGTCATCGCGCGCGAGACCATCCGCGCCATCCGCAAGGACGTGCTCGCCAAGTGCTATGGCGGCGACATCTCCCGCAAGCGCAAGCTGCTCGAGAAGCAGAAGGAAGGCAAGAAGCGGATGAAGATGGTCGGCCGCGTGGAGGTGCCCCAGGAGGCGTTCGTCGCGGCACTCTCGACCGGCGAGGGCGGCAAGGACAAGGGCGAAAAATAGGCCCATGCGTCCCCTCGTGCTCGTTGCGCTCCCGCAGGAAGCCCGCTATCTGCCCGCGGACACCGACCTCGTGCTGACGGGCGTCGGGTTGACCAAGGCCGCGGTTGCCACCACGCGCGCGATCCTCGACCGAGCTCCGGCGCCCGAGCAGCGGGCCGACCTGCTGGTCGTCAACCTCGGCAGCGTGGGCGCGCTCGGCCCGCATCAGGAGGACGTCTTCGAGCCCTCAGCCGTCATCAACCGGGATGTCGACGAGGAGATGCTTCGTGCCCTCGGATTCACCCCGGACAACCGCATCGAGCTCGGCGGGACCGGACCGGTCCTCGGCAGCGGGGATGCGTTCGTGGCCGGCGGAGCAGCCCGACAGGCGCTCGTGGGGCGCTGTGATGTCGTGGACATGGAGGGCTTCGCCATCGCGTACGCCTGTCGCGAACTGGGCGTCCACCTCCGCGTGATCAAACACATTTCGGACTCGGCCGACGAGGCAGCCTTGGCCTGGACCGAATTGGCCGACCGCTCGGCCCGCGCACTTGCGGCCGCCTATGGACGACTGTTCGGCTGAGGCGCGGGCGCACTGGGCATCCAGCGGGGGATCCGCGGATCGACGGTGGTCGTGTTGGCCACCCGCCGCCGTTTGAGCCACCACCACACGATCCCGATGGCGATCGCATAGACGACGAGGGTGGCGAGCAGATCCAACGGGTTTCCGGTGGTGTCCTCGCTGACGAAGGCGGCGTCGAAGCCACCGAGGAACAGCGTGATGTGCATGGTCACCATGTTGTTGACCGTGTGCAGGGCGACCGCGGCCTCGAGGCCCCCGGAGCGCCACGTCAGGATGCCGGTGGCGACCGCCATGATCATGAGACTCCCGAGCACCCACGGATCGGCGCTCCCGTGCAGGAAACCGAACAGGACGGCGGAGGTGGTGATCGGCAGAGCCCAGGCAAGGACGCGGATTGCGAACAGCCCGCCGAGGTTCTGCAGCAGCCAGCCCCGAAACGCATATTCCTCACCAGCGGACTGCAGGGGTGTCGTGAGCCAGCACACCAGGAGCAGCGCCCACAGTTGTGGATGTGGGTTCAGGTCGGTGAGCGAGCCCCCGGACAGCGCGACCGACCCGAGCAGGAACAGCAGCCAGACCGGCAGCAGGAGCAGCGCCACTTGGCCGAAGAGCGCCCAGCGGAAGCGCCCGGCCACGGAATGCACGAATCCCGCACGGATGCCCTGCGCCACCCGGGTGGAGATGATCGAGGCGGGGATGAGAGTGGCGAGCCCGAGATTGACATACAACAACGATCCCGGCGACATCCGGACCGCGGACAGGTCGACCAGGGATGTCATGAACCACAGCGGATCCCAGCCGGCCACGAGGCCCACGACGATGAAAGCCAGGGTCACGATCAGCTGGCCTGCGCCGACAATCGCGCCGAGCAACAACAGCGAGACGAGGAACCGCCACCAGCGTCGCCCCGGTCGGGTGAGCCCGACATAGTCCACCGGTGTCGGCAAGGGCGGAGTGCCGGTCCGCGCGTGTGGGAGGGCAGGATGCGGGGGCGGCGGGAAATGGCGGGGCGGCGGCGAGCTCATGCGTCCATCCCAGCAGACCCTGACAAGCGATCGCCGCACTATCCACAGGCAAATCGCGGGATCGGTCCGCGATGCGACGGCCTTGCCGGCCTGGCCGCAACGGACAGGCCGGACCCGGCTCAGCCGAGGGTCAGCGCTCGAGCTCGCCGGCGATGAACGCTTCGAGCGAGGCACGCGCGACGTCATCGCGGCGCTGCTCGGGCGGGGACTTCATCAAATAGGACGAGGCCGACAGCAGCGGACCGCCCACGCCACGATCGAGACCGATCTTTGCCGCGCGGATGGCGTCGATGATCACGCCGGCGGAGTTGGGGGAGTCCCAGACCTCGAGCTTGTATTCGATGCTCATCGGCGCGTTCCCGAAGCCGTGGCCCTCGAGCCGGACGAACGCGAACTTGCGGTCCTCCAGCCACCCGACGTAGTCGGACGGGCCGATGTGCACATCGTTGTCGCCGAGTTCCTTGTCCAGGTTCGAGGTGACGGCCTGGGTCTTCGAGATCTTCTTGGACTCCAGCCGGTCGCGCTCGAGCATGTTCTTGAAGTCCATGTTGCCGCCGACGTTCAGCTGATAGGTGCGGTCGACCACATAGCCGCGCTCCTCCATCAGTCGCGCCATGACGCGGTGGGTGATGGTGGCACCCACCTGGGACTTGATGTCGTCGCCGACGATCGGCAAGCCGGCATCGGCGAACTTCTCGGCCCACTCTGGCGTGCCCGCGATGAACACCGGCAGCGCGTTCACGAACGCACAGCCCGCATCGATGGCTGCCTGCGCATAGAAGCGATCGGCCTCCTCCGAGCCCACCGGCAGATAGCTCACGACGACGTCGACCTTGGCCTCCTTGAGGCGCGCGACGACGTCGACCGGCGTGGCGGACGACTCGAGAATCGACTCCCGGTAATAGCGCCCAAGCCCATCCAGAGTCGGTCCCCGATCCACGATGATGCCGGTAGTCGGCACTTCGCAGAACACCAGCGTGTTGTTCTGCGAGGCATAGATGGCCTTCGAGAGATCCTGGCCAACCTTCTCGGCGTCCACGTCGAAAGCGGCGACGAACTGCACGTCACCGACGTGATAGTCACCGAAGCGCACATGCATCAGGCCGGGGACGACCTCGTCGTCCGCCGCGTTGCGATAGAACTCGACGCCCTGGACGAGCGAGGATGCACAGTTGCCGACGCCGACGATGGCGACACGGATGGGGTTTGTGGACACAGAGCCTCCTGAGGACAGGGTCCAAGCGTTTCGGAGGGTCCGCCTGCATGCGGGCCACCGGATATTGTAGTTGAAATTTCTTCCAGCCAGCGATTCGGGTGTTCCGTTGGGCAGAACGCCGCCCGCGGGCGTCTAGATTGTTGATCCCCGAGCATCGTTTCTCCTAGTCAACGCAGGAGGCAGAGCGGTGGTTCGGGTCAGTTCAGTTCCTCGCCGGGGCAATATCGCGCATCGCCTGCTTCTTCAGGTGAGCGGTGATCGCGCGGCATACCCTCCCGCCCCGGTCACCTTCGTTGTCGGATGTGGCTCTAACCTGACGGAATCGAACCAGTCGTTCCTCACCGGGCGACGAGTCAGGAAGGTGCCATGCCGTCGACGCTGCCCGAGGGCGACCCGGTCCCGCGCGACGGCTCGCTGCCGGCGGCGGCGCTCGCCGAGGTCCCGGACGCCACGCTGAGCATCTATCTGCATGTGCCCTTCTGTCGGTCGCGCTGCGGATATTGCGACTTCAACACCTATACGGCGGAGGAGCTCGGCGGCGGCGGCTCGAGGCGCGACTGGGCGGCTGCGGCGATCGCGGAGCTCGCCCTTGCGGATCGGGTGCTCGGGTCGGACCGTCCGGCGGTGGGCACGGTGTTCGTCGGCGGGGGTACGCCGACGTTGTTGCCAGCTGCGGATCTCGCACGGGTGCTGGCCGAGATCGAGGGACGGTTCGGTCTCGCCGCGGATGCGGAGGTCACCACGGAGTCCAACCCGGACAGCGTCGACGCGACCGATCTCGAAGCATTGCGGGCAGCGGGGTTCAACCGCATCTCGTTCGGCATGCAGTCGGCCGATGCCGGCGTACTGCGAATTCTCGACCGCGAGCACACCGCCGGCCGCGCGCAGGCTGCTGTGGCGGAGGCCCGCGCGGCGGGCTTCGACTCGATCAGCCTGGACCTCATCTATGGGACGCCAGGGGAGAGCCTCGACTCGTGGCGGAGCTCGCTCGATGCCGCGCTGGCGGCCGCACCCGACCATGTCAGCGCCTATGCGCTGATCGTCGAGGAGGGCACCCGGTTGGCAGCCCGGATGCGACGCGGTGAACTGCCGGAACCGGAGGACGACGATCTGGCGGACAAATACCTGCTCGCGGACGAGGTGCTGGGCAGGGCGGGCTTCGGGTGGTACGAGGTCAGCAACTGGGCCCGCACGCGTGCGGATCGGTGCCGACACAACCTGGCGTACTGGCGCGGCGGGACCTGGTGGGGCATCGGGCCCGGCGCGCACAGCCACGTGGGTGGGGTCAGGTTCTGGAACGTGAAGCACCCGACCGCATGGTCCGGTCGCCTGGCGGCGGGGGAGTCACCGGGGTACGCGCGCGAGGTGCTGGACGCGCCGACCCGACGCATCGAACGGATCCTGCTGGAACTGCGGTTGGCCGACGGGCTGCCGCTGGAGGTCCTGACAAAGTCCGAGCGCGGCCGGCTAGCGGGTCCCGTGGCCGGGGGACTGCTGGAGGTGCGCGCGGACCGTGCCGTCCTCACCCTCCGCGGACGGTTGCTCGCTGACGGGGTCGTCCGGGACCTGCTGGACTGACCGCGCGTGAGTGTCGTGTCCCGATCGCCGCGCCGCGCTCGCCTAGCATCACCAGGTGCGCTATTCCTCCGACGTGTTGAAGCCCGGCTGGCAACAGGCCGGGCGCAAGAAGTCCGCTGATCACCCGCTCGAGGTGGGTCTGGTGGTCGAGGACGTGTCGACCGGTTTCGTCGGCGCGGTCGTGCGCTGGGAGAACGGGATCGTGGTCCTCGAGGACCGCCGCGGCAAGACCCGGTCGTTCCCGCTCGGGGCCGGCTTCTGGATCGATGGCAAGCCGGTGTCGCTGGTGGTCCCGCAGAAGAAGGGCGCGCCGCCCAAGACCCTCACCCACACGGCATCGGGCTCGCGACGCAGTCAACCGGGGACGAAGGCCAAAGTCGCGCTGCCGAGCCGGATCTATGTCGAGGGCCGCCACGATGCCGAGCTGATCGAGAAGATCTGGGGCGACGACCTGCGTCACGTTGGGGTGGTGGTCGAGTTCCTCGGCGGCATCGACGACCTGCCGGCAATCGTGGAGAAGTTCGGGCCGGAGGAGGGGTGTCGGCTCGGCGTCCTGGCCGATCATCTTGTGGCGGGCAGCAAGGAGCAGCGGATCGCCGACGCCGTCGCGTCGGGACCCTATGCGGAGTGGGTTTTCGTCACAGGCCACCGGTTCATCGACATCTGGGCCGCCATCAAACCCGCCAAGGTCGGGCTGAAGGCGTGGCCGACGATCCCGCGCGGGACCGACTGGAAGTCCGGCATCTGCGCGCACCTGGGGTGGCCGCACGGGAACCAGGCGGACATCGCCCGGGCCTGGCAGCATCTGCTGTCCAAAGTCGACTCGTGGACCGATCTTGACCCGAAGCTGTTGACCGAGGTGGAGAAGCTCATCGATTTCGTCACCGCCGATCACGTGGGCTGACGCAGGGGTGCTTTCGCGAGCCACAGGGAACGGATGACGATCGCGGCCGCAAGGGCGATGCCGAGCCCGCGCCACAGCCAGCCGGTGGTGAGGAAGACCAGGACCATCGCCGTGATCGACGGCACGAGATAGCGCAAGGACCACACGAGGTAACCCCCGAAGCTGGGCGTCCGGACACCGGCTGAGTCCGCGACGGCCTTCACCATGAAGTTCGGTCCGTTGCCGATATAGGTGATCGCGCCGCACAGCACCGCACCCAGTGAGATGGCCAGGAGATAGGCCTCGGGGACACCTGGCGCGGTGCCGATCCGTGGCTCGCCCGGCAATTGCGCCGCCATCTCGAAGAACGTGACGTAGGTCGGGGCGTTGTCGAGGAAAGCCGACAGCGATCCGGAGAACACGAAGAAGGTCACCGTGTTGAGCGGCAGGTCGGGCGCCACCTGTCGCAGAAAGGCCAGCGCGGGGATCATGGCCAGGAAGATGCCGATGAACAGCGCTGCTACTTCGATGATCGGCGACCACGTGAACTGGTTCAGCTGGAACCGGACGTGCCGGCTGCCGACGAAATAGGACAGCGCGGCCGCGGTGAGAAAGAGCAGTTCTCGCCACGGGATCCACTGGGCGAGCCCGGCGTGACCGGTCTCGATGGCGTGCAGGTCGAGAGAGGGGACGAACGCGACGCCGAGGATCACGAGGGCGAAGAAGATGAAGTTGCGCTTGCCGACGACGCTCAGCTTGGTCTGGCTCGACTTGTCCCAGGCGATGGCGAAGTCGGACTCGTTGGCGTACGCCCGCCGGTCCATCGCGTAGTAAGTGAGCAGCAGCAACGTGTTCACCATCAGCCACTGCGGCCACAGCCCGAACGTCCATTCGAACGGCACCCCGCGGAGGAACCCCAGGAACAGGGGCGGGTCGCCGAGCGGGGTGAGCAGGCCGCCGCAGTTGGCCACGATGAAGATGGCGAACACCACCGTGTGCACCTTGTGCTCGCGCTCCCGGTTGGTGTTCAGCAGCGGACGGATGAGGAGCATCGCTGCACCGGTGGTGCCGATGAACGAGGCGGCCACGCCACCAATGGCGAGGAAGGTCGTGTTCGCCCGCGGGGTAGCGCGGATGTCGCCGCTCAGAAAGATGCCCCCCGACACCACGAACAGGGCGAACAGCAGACAGATGAACTGTCCGTACTCCACCAGCGCATGAATCACGGACAATCCCTCGCCGGCCACGACGAACCACAACGCGACGGGCAGGCCGCACGCGAGCGCTACCGCCAGTTTGACCCGGTTGCGCTCCCACGCGTGTTCGGTCGCCGGGATCAGCGGAAGAATCGCGATGGACAGCAGCAGGGTCACGAACGGCAAAGCAGACCACCACTGCACCGTCATTGCGTGGATGGTCACATTCGCTCCCGCGCGCTCGCCGTTGAGTCGCCGGCGTGCTGCACCGGATTGGCTGATTATGACCGAGACCGGTCCATGAGATAGCCGGACGCGACATTTTGGCAATCTGCGGCAATGTAGTGCCATGACCGGATCAGGGCTGACCACCGAGCAGATCCTGCTGTTGATGCAGGAGACCGCCGAGGAGGTCATCCGACCACGCTGGCGAGCACTTGCCGACGACGACATCTCGGAGAAGAACCCCGGCGACTTCGTGACGGTCGCAGACCACGAAGCCGAAGTGCGGATCTCCGCTCTGCTGCACGCCGCCTATCCCGACGCCCTGATCGTCGGGGAGGAGGCCACTGCGGCGGACCCCGGGGCGGCGGACCTGGTGCACGACGTGCCGCACGCCTTCGTGATCGACCCCGTCGACGGAACGCGGAATTTCATTCATGGCCGCAAGGACTATGCGGTGATGGTCGGGGAACTGCGGTCCGGAGAGATCACCCGCGGGTGGATCTGGCAGCCCGAACTCGACAGGGCGTGGGTCGCCGAGCTCGGGTCCGGCGCCACCTGCAACGATCAGCCGGTCACCCTGCCGACGCCGGATCTCGCCCACGTCCGCGGCGCCACGACCCACCGTCGCCTGCTGCGTCGGCGCCCCGCGGGGGTGGAAGAACTCGGCTGGACCTTCTATGCCTGCGGGATCGACTATCCGAACATCGCGCTCGGCATCGGTGATTTCCTGATCTATCGCCACATGAAGCCCTGGGACCACGTCCCGGGCTCGCTGATCCTCCGCGAGGCGGGCGGGATATCCCGCACGATCGACGGCCGGGACTATCGGGCCGAACCCACTGACGAGCCGCTCGTGGTGGCTGTGAACGAGGAGACCTGGGAGATCGGGCGGCGCTGCATCACAGGGTGACGTGACCACCGAGGTGCGGTCCTGACCACAAGCGGAGCGCGGGGGTGCGGGGGTCGCCCCCGCACGGAAACAGCGGAGCCCGGGGGGTCACTCCGCGCGATCTCACACCAGCGGCAGCCGACGCGTCACTCCTTGGGCGCTCATCTCTGCGTACGCGGTCCGCACGCCTTCTGCGATGTTTTCCCACGGCAGCGGCCACTCGCCCTGCTCGGCGGCGTCCTCGAACTTCACGCCTGCGTGGACGAGCCGTTCGGTCTCGTAGGGGACCGAGGCCATGCTCGCCAGCGTCTGCACGATGAACTGGGCGTCCACGATGTCGCCGTGGCCCGGGACGACGATCGCGTCGGACTGCACCATGCCGATCATCATGTTCAGCGTCGCAGGCCAACCGCGAGGCGAGGAGGCCGGCCCGAACCAGGGGTGCGGGTTCTCGATGAGGTCTCCGGCGAACAGGACCTTCGACTGCGGCACGTTCACGACCACGTCGCTGTGGGTGTGTGCGTGCCCGAGATGGACCAGTTCGACATACCGGTCGCCGAGGTCGAGGGCACGGGCGATGGAAAAGTCCTGGGTGGGGGTACGCAGATCTGCGCGCGTGAGACCCAAGCGCTCGGCCTCGGCCAGGGTTTCCGGTGCGTCGATGCGCTGGGTGAGGGTCTCATGTCCATACGACTCGAGGTCGTCGAAGGCGGCGAGCCCGAACCAGTGGTCGCGGTCCTCATGGGTGATCACGACACCGCGCAGGGGCTTGTCGGTGACGTTCGCCACGGATTGACGCAACCGCGCGCCTTGCTCCGGCGTACTCCCACAGTCGATCAACAACGCCGACTCGGACCCGACGATCAGGCCGATGGTCACCGAATCGGGTTCGGCCACCAAGCGATAGATGCCGTCGGCCACTGGCTGCCAGGTGCCTTCGCTTGCCGTTGTGCGGTTCGTGGAGTCTGCAGGACCGGTCATAGGGGTTACACTGGCACTCGCTTCAGCAGAGTGCCAATCGGGGTGCCCGCACGGGCGGCCGTGGAGACGAAAGGGGGGACAGTGCTCGACGAGCGGAAGCTCCGCGTTCTCCATGCGATCGTGACCGACTATGTCGCGACCCGCGAGCCCGTCGGCTCCAAGGCGCTCGTGGACCGGCACAACCTGGGCGTTTCGTCGGCGACGGTGCGGAATGACATGGCGAGTCTGGAGGATGAGGGGTACATCACCCAGCCCCACACCAGCGCCGGACGCATCCCCACCGACAAGGGCTATCGCCTGTTCGTCGACAAGCTCGCGACCGTCAAACCGCTGTCGCCGGCCGAGCGCCGCGCGATCCAGGCCTTCCTGTCCGGCGCGGTCGACATCGACGACATCGTGAGCCGGACCGTGCGACTGCTGGCCCAGATCACCCAGCAGGTCGCGATCGTGCAATATCCGATCCAGTCCAACACCACTCTCCGCCACGTCGAGCTGGTGTCGTTGACCCAGGACCGCGTGCTGCTCATCGTCATCAACTCGCTCGGGCGCGTGGAACAGCGCGCGATCGAGCTGCCCGAGCACGACGAGACCGACCTGGTGGCGTTGAAGACGCGGCTGAACGACTCCGTGGTCGGCCGCACGGCGGCCGAGGCTGCGGTCGAGCTGGGTCTGCTCGCAGATCTGCCCGCTCCGCCCGGACCCCAGGCGCGGACCAGGATCGCCGTGGCCGCGCTGCTCGAGGTCCTGTCCAGCGAGCCCACGACCCGCGTGGCCGTCGCCGGGGTGCCGAACCTGACCCGGTTCGGTGACTTCACCACCACCGTCCAGCCAGTGCTGGAGGCGCTGGAGGAGCAGGTCGTCCTGCTGCGCCTCCTGGACCAGGCCGCGACCGGTGACACGGTCACCGTCCGGATCGGCCATGAGAACGAATATGAACCGCTGCAGTCGACCTCGCTGGTGGCTGCGGCGTACGGTAGCCCAGACGACGTATGGGCCGGGCTCGGCATCATGGGCCCGACCAGGATGGACTACCCCGCCACCATGGCCTCAGTTCGTGCGGTTGCGCGATACGTCGGCCGATTCCTCACCGAAGGTTGAAACTCCCACTGATGTCTGACTACTACGAGCTCCTCGGCGTGTCCCGAGACGCCAGCGCCGAACAGATCAAAAAGGCCTATCGGCGGATGGCGATGAAATATCACCCCGACGTCGCGACCGAGGCCGGGGCCGATGAGAAGTTCAAGCAGATCCAGGAGGCCTATGAGGTCCTCTCGGATGAGCGCAAGCGCAGCATCTATGACCGCGGAGGTGACCCGCTGGGCGGCGGCCGGGCGGGCGGTTTCGGGCCAGGCGGATTCGGCGACTTCGCGGGCGCGGGCTTCGATTTCACGAATCTCGTGGATGCGATGTTCGGCCAGCAGGCGTCGCGCGGGCCGCGGTCCCGGGTGCGGCGCGGCCAGGATGCGCTCGTGCGGGTCCAGCTCGAACTGCACGAGGCGGCGTTCGGCATCAACAAGCCGATCACGGTCGAGACCGCCGTGTTGTGCCCACGGTGTCAGGGCAGCGGATCCGCCGAGAACGCCAAACCGACCAACTGTCGCACCTGCCACGGGCACGGTGAGATCACGCATGTGCAGCGATCGTTCCTCGGGGACATCCGCACCAGCCAGACGTGCCCGACCTGCCGCGGCTATGGCTCCACGATCCCCAATCCGTGCGGTGAGTGCGACGGCGACGGGCGCGTGCGCTCCAATCGCAGCCTCACCGTCAAGATCCCTGCGGGCGTCAGCACCGGCAACCGCATTCACCTCGCTTCCCAGGGCGAGGTCGGGCCCGGCGGTGGTCCCGCCGGTGACCTGTATGTCGAGCTCATCGTCGCCGAGCATCCCCTCTTCCGGAGGGACGGTGACAATCTCGAAATGGTCGTGAAGGTCCCGATGACGGCGGCCGCGCTCGGCACGGAGATCGAGGTGCAGACGCTCGACGCGGACCTTCCCGAGACCGAGGACGTGGCCCGCACGGTCGCGGTGGAGATCCCGGCCGGCACGCAATCCGGGACGCGGATCGCGATCCCGGGGATGGGCGTACCCGCTCTCCGCAGCAACCGCCGCGGCGAACTCGGGGTCACTCTGCTCGTCCAGACGCCGACCAAGCTCAGCCATGAACAGCGCAAGCTGCTCGAGGACCTCGCGAACCTGCGCGAGGAGAACAACTTCGATCCCCATCACGGGCACAAGCGGGACAAGGGGATGTTCGAGAAGTTCCGCGAAGCGTTCCGGTGACGCTGCCGCTGTTCCTCGCCGACCTGGCGGATCCGGCGGTCGGGGCGGTCCTCCGGCTGGCGGGGGACGAGGGTCGGCATGCGGCGGTGGTACGCCGCATTCGCGTCGGTGAGGAGATCCTCCTGGCCGACGGCAGGGGGCGAGGGGTCCGCTGCCTGACGACGGGCTCCGACAAGCAGGGGCTGGACCTCGAGGTGCTCGAGGTGGTCGAGACACCGGCACCGCCGGTGCGGATCGTCGCTGTGCAGGGTCTCGCCAAGGGCGACCGCAGCGAGCTCGCTGTCGAGATGATGACCGAGGTCGGCGTGGACGAGATCCGGCCCTGGCAGGCCGCCCGCTCCATCGTGAAGTGGCAGGGCGACCGCGGAGAGAAGTCTCGCGCCAAGTGGCAGTCGACCGCCCGCGAGGCGGCCAAACAGTCGCGCCGATTCCGCATCCCCCTCGTGGGCGACACCCTGTCGACGCGTGCACTGGTCGACCTGCTGGGCGCCGCCGACCTCGCTCTCGTGCTCCACGAGGACGGGACGGAGTCCTTGGCGGCGATCGAATTGCCCGCCTCGGGAACAGTGGCGCTCGTCGTCGGCCCGGAGGGTGGTATCGGGCCGGAGGAGCTCGCACTGCTCGTCGAGGCGGGCGCTCGAGTCGTGACGCTCGGCGACGGGGTGCTGCGCACATCGACGGCCGGTGTCGTCGCGGTCGGCCACCTGCGGTTGCGCAGCTGAGAATCAGCCGGCGGCACCCGCTCGGGTGCTGCCTTGTTCCCCAGCATCCATTGCATCCGGTCTTCTCTCGGCGCCCAACTGTTAATCTGACTTCAGATGCCTGAAATCCGCCATTATGAGTCGACCCTGCCGGAATCGGTCCACGTCCTGCGCCACCGGGAGCACACGCCCGCGCATTCGCACGATCAGGGCCATCTCGTCTATCCCGCGGCCGGTGTCCTCTCTCTGGCGACACCTCACGGGTCCTGGATCGCTCCGCCCAATCGCGCCATCTGGATCCCTGCCGGGTCGGAGCACCAGCATCACGCCCATGGCACGACCGACATGCGCATCGTGTTCATGTCCGATGAGCAGGCTGACCTCCTGCCCGACCGGCCGATGGTGCTCGTCATGACAGCACTCGCCTGCGAGGCCGTGCTGCGGCTGACCGGTGGCGGGGTGCGGTCGCTGGAGGCCCGCGATCGGCTCCGGCTGGTCACGATCGACGACCTGAGCGCGGCGCCCGAGCAACCCCTGCACCTGCCGCAACCGACCGATGACCGGCTCCGCGAGGTCACCCGGATCGTCGAGCGAGAACTGGATTCACCTGCGACCCTGCGCGATCTCGGGCGTCGGGTCGGCGCCGGCGAGCGGACCCTGAGTCGCCTGTTCCGGTCCGAGACCGGGATGACGTTCCCGCAATGGCGCACCCAGTTGCGGATCCACTCGGCGCTGCTGCTGTTGGCGGACGGGGTTTCGGTCCTCGACACGGCGCTGGCGTGCGGTTGGGCCAACCCGAGTGGCTTCATCGAGATCTTCACCCTGATGGTTGGCCAGAGCCCGGGCCGCTATCAGCGCTCCCTGATGGGCTCGGGCGAGTCGCCCTGAGATGTCCCCGCCAGGGTGCAGCCATCGCCGTGGACGGGATGGTGCGGTTCGTGCGGGTACTCTCAGGGGTCGGACCTGACGCTAGGCTCAACGGTCGTGACAGAGGAGTTCGGGTTCGAGATCGGCACCAGGCTGGACGAGCGCGGTGGGCGTGCCGGGGTGATCACGACCCCACACGGCACCATCCGCACGCCCGCCTTCATCCCCGTGGGGACGCAGGCCACCGTCAAAGGGGTGCTCCCGGAGATGATGGCCGACCTCGGGGCTCAGGCCCTGCTGGCGAACGCGTACCACCTCTATCTCCAGCCCGGCGCCGACATCGTCGACGAGGCCGGGGGACTGGGCCGCTTCATGAACTGGCCCGGTCCGACGTTCACCGACTCCGGGGGATTCCAGGTGATGAGCCTCGGCTCGGGGTTCAAGAAGGTCATCGCGATGAGCGTCGAGCGGGCCGAGGACGATGCCGCCACTGCCGGCGGGAAGGAACGATTGTCCAGGGTCGACGACGACGGCGTGACGTTCAAGTCCCACTTGAACGGCTCGCTGCACCGATTCACGCCCGAGGTGTCGATGCAGGTCCAGCATCAGCTTGGCGCGGACATCATGTTCGCGTTCGACGAGCTGACGACGCTGATGAACACGCGCGACTATCAAGTTGAGTCGTTGGAGCGGACGCGGCTCTGGGCTGAGCGCTGCCTCGCCGAACACCGACGGCTGACCGAGGAACGAGTCGGCAAGCCCTATCAGGCGCTGTTCGGCGTGCTGCAGGGGGCGCAATACGAGGACCTGCGCCGCAAGGCAGCCCACGACCTCGGCTCGATGGAGATCGACGGGCAGCGGTTCGACGGGTTCGGCATCGGCGGAGCCTTGGAGAAGGAGAACCTGGGCCGGATCGTGCGCTGGGTGACCGAGGAACTGCCTGAGGACCGCCCGCGGCACCTGCTGGGAATCTCCGAACCCGACGACCTGTTCGCCGCGATCGCGGCGGGGGCCGACACCTTCGATTGCGTCCAGCCCTCGCGGGTCGCGCGGAACGCCGCGCTCTACACCGCCGACGGCCGGTTCAACGTCGACACCGCGCGCAACCGGCGCAACTTTGCCCCCATCGAGGAGGGGTGCGACTGTTACACCTGCGCGAACTACACGCGCGCGTACCTTCACCATCTCTTCAAAGCGAAAGAACTCGCCGTCTTCACGCTGGCCACGATTCACAACGAGCGGTTCACGGTCCGCCTCGTCGATGCGATCCGTCGGTCGATCGAGATGGGCGAGTTCGACGCGTTCCGCGACGACTTCCTGGGGCGGTTCTATGCCGGGAAGGTGGCGGCCGGCGGTGGGTGAGCGCGGCGTTGTGATCTGACCCGCGGGGCGGGTCAAAGGGTGAGGGTGGCCGCTGGTGTTGGCAGGCCGTGCGTACGCGGGCTCAGCGTGGGTCCAGCGCCGCCTGATAGGTCGGCTCGTAACGCTTGATGCGGCCGATGACCCAAGCGGTGACCGGCATGAGGGCGTACTGCAACAGCGTCTTGTAGAGGAAGCCGAAGAACGTGTAGTTGGCCCACTGGCCGACCGTGGTAATTCCGATGGCCGTTGCCGCGACGGTGCAGAACACGAGGGTGTCGACGAACTCGCCCAGACCGGTCGAGCTGATCATGCGGGCGAAAAGGCCGCGCTCCAGATGTCGCTTCTTCATGATCGACATCACCAGGGTGTTGAGGTTCTGGCCCGCGAGGAAGCCGAGGACGCTCGCCAGGACGATCTGCCAGACCGGGCCGAGGGCGACCTCCAGTGCCTGCTGCTTGGCGATCCCGTAGTCGTCGTCGAAGCCTGGGAGCACGATGATGATCGCGTAGGTCACGACGGCGAGCACGCTGGCCGCAAAGCCGGTGAAGATCGCCCGTCGGGCGGCTTTCGCGCCGTAGATCTCGGTGATGATGTCACCGCAGATGTAGGCGAGCGGGAAGAGGAAGAAGCCGCCGTCGGTGATGACCGGGCCGAAGATAACTCCCTTTGACCCGCCGATATTGGACAGCACCACCACCACGGCCATGAGCGCGACCAGGACGGCGTAGTTGCCGGAACCGATGGTTGCGTACGCGACAGGGCGGAGGCTGGTCTGCTTCACGTGCGAGAGTGTAGGCCCGGCGCGAGAGGCGGCCGACAGGTTTGGACGCCTCTTCTAGGCTGGGGGACGCGAATCCCCCAACCCCTCTGCCCAGATAACGTGAAAGGCCGACATGGGTTTCGAAGCCATCATCATTATCGCCATCATTCTCGTGGTCGTCGGCATCCTTTTGTTCGGCGGCCTGCGCACCAGCATCTTCTTCCAGGTCAAGACCCAGGAGAACGTCATCATCGAGCGGTTCAGCAAGTTCCGCCGGGTGGCCGGTCCTGGGCTGAACACGAAGGTGCCGTTCATCGACAGCATCACCAAGCCGATCTCGCTGCGCGTGAAGCAGCTCGAGGTCAACATCGAAACCAAGACCAAGGACAACGTGTTCGTGACGATCCCGGTCGCGGTGCAGTACGTGGTGGATGAGCATGCGGTCGTGGATGCGTACTATCGCCTGTCCGACCCGGAGGAGCAGATCCGCTCCTATGTGTTCGACACCGTTCGCTCGGCACTGTCGACGCTGACCCTCGACACGGCGTTCGAATCCAAGGACGACATCGCCACCACGGTGGAGGAGCGGTTGTCGCGGTCGATGGCGGAGTATGGCTTCCGCATCGTCAATACCCTGGTCACCGACATCTCTCCCGACCCCCGCGTGCGGGACTCGATGAACTCGATCAACGCCGCACAGCGCGAGCGGGATGCCGCTCAGTCGCTCGCCGAGGCGGACAAGATCAAGCGCGTCACCCAGGCCCAGGCCGAGGCGGAGGCCCGCCGGCTGCAGGGTGAGGGCGTCGCCGCGCAGCGGAAGGCGATCGCGATGGGCATCGCGGAGCAATACGAAATGTTGCGCGCCGCCGGCATCGAGGCGACTGCCGAGCACCTGCTGTTGATGACGCAGTATTTCGACACCTTGCAGGACATCGCCCGCAACGGCCGGTCCAATGTCCTCATGCTCCCGAACAACCCGGGCGCGCTCGGTGACCTCTCCAGGGAGGTCCAGAGCGCTCTGCTGACCGGCCAGGAGGCCGATCGGGCCCGCAACGCCGGCGATGAAGACGAGGTCCAGGAGGCCAATCGAGCCAGGCGGGCGGCCGAACAGCGGGCCGCGGAGGAGCGTCGGCGCACCGAGGAACTCCAGGCAGCGGATGCGCGCCGCCGACACGAGCTTGAGAGCCGGCAGGCCGGCTATGGCGAGGCCGTGCAGCGTGCCGCCGGGCATCTGCCACAGGGCGTGCGCGACGAACTCACCCGTCGATTCCAGCGCGACTGAACCCAGCCACCGCTGAACCCGCGCGCTCCGCGTCCCGTGCGGCTCACGCCTGCTCGGGATAGCGGAGCGTCATCTCTGCCAGCGCATCCATTTCGCCGTGATGGGCGGGTGGCGACCACAGCGTGACGCAGTAGTCGCGGGCCAACGCGTCCAGCACCCAGGAGAGTTCGTGTCGACTGAGTTCGCGCGAGTCCAGCCCGCCCGGGCCGCGCTCCAGTCCGATGAGGGCCGACGTGAGCGAGGCCACCGCGTGCGGAGCCGCAGCACGTGCCGCCAGGGCACGGATCGCGGACGGCCGCTCGTCGCGGAAATGCTCGAACAGATAGAGCGAGCCGGCAAGAACCGCTGCCGTTGAATCGTCCGGTGAGAGCCGGGCAAGAGTCGCCGGCGACCACGCGGCGTCGGTGAGCCCGGGTCGCAGCATCTCTGCCATCGGATGCTCCGGCATGTCGCTGAAGAACCAGTTGATGGTGGTGAGGGCGTCGATCCTCGCCCAGGGACCGGACCGAAAGACCTCGGTCAGGTGACTGCCCACCAAGACCCCCATGAGCGCGGCGGCGCTCCAGGCCTCGGGGTGTCCGTGCGTGAGCCCGGTTGCGGTGGCGCACCATCCCGCCACCACGTCCGGTCCGGCGACCACGGACGACGCCGCGATCGGCAGCGTCCGGAACAGCGCCGAGGACGTGCGGAAATCGTTGCGGGACAGCGAGCGTTCGTCGACGAGATCGGCGCGGGCGGAGTCCTCCGCCTGGGTCGGGCCGCGGTCGACGCGCAGCGCCGGCACCTCGCCGAGCCAGCCTTCCGGCATCGCGGTGTTCGGCCACCCGCGAGCGAGTGATCCCCAGTGGAGCAGCCCATTTCGGATGTGCGACGTGGGGGAGAACGGTTGGTCCGTCTGGACGAGGCCCTGTCCTTGTTCCTGCGTGCGCGTGTGCAGCCGGTGTCGGATGAGCGCATCGATGGTCCAGCAGAGCTGGTGCATCACCGGTCCCGAGTGGAGGAGGTTGTCGCCGGAGTTCCGGACGTCGCCGAGCAACCCTCCGAGCAGCATCCCGCGGAAGCTGTTGGTGAATGCCTCCGGAAAGCCGGTCGGAGGAGCAGCGCCCCGTCCGCTGGGTCTTTGGTCCCCCTGCCCCATGCGCCCAAAATAGTTCACTCGATGAGTTGCCGCCCCGCGAATTGGCAAACCTTCAGATGCGGCACAGACCACACTCCGGAACCACGAGTCAGGCATGACCGCGTCGAACATCGGTGGCAACATTGGTCCATGAGCACCGACAACGACCAGTTCATTGACGAAATGGTCCCCGACGGGTCCGAGCAGCTTGATCAGCTGGAGTCCGATCGCACCCTGATCGACCGTGGGATCGCCGATCCGATGGAGGAGGGCTATATCCCTCCCGACGATTGGTCCGTCGCCGAGGGGTTCGGCAACACCGTGGCCGAGATGCGTCAGGGCGAGACGCTGGAGCAGCGCATCAAACAGGAGATGCCGGAGGCCGATGCGACGGACGATGGCGAATATCTGGATGACAAAGAGGTGGGGCGCCGACGGGCGGGACGTCTGGTCGACGCCAACCAGGGCTATCCGGGGGAGGATCGCGAGTCGCAGCTGATCGGCACCGACGTCGGCATCGATGGTGCCGCCGCGACGGCCGAGGAAGCGGCGATGCACATCATCGACGAGGACGAGATCGACCGCGACATCGACGACTGACGCATAGCGATGCGCCGCTCGCGGGGGTGTGGGGCGAAACCCCGGTGCTGCTGTCTGTTGCGGTCATTACACTGAGGGGACATTATCCGCCGAGCATGGAGGCACCCCATCAGACCGCAACAGTTGGACCGCCCGGGCGTGGCAGGCGAGTCCGGTTCCCGCCAGATCACGATCCCGGCGAGCATCGACATGGTCAACATTCTCGGCCCGGCGGATGCCTTCCTGCGCATCCTCGAGTCGGAGTTGGATGCCGATATCCACGTCCGCGGGAACCAGATCACGCTGACGGGCGATCCGGATGCATTGGCGCTCGGGACCGAGGTGCTCACCGAGATGGTCACCGTCATCCGCACCGGCCAAGGGCTCACCGGCGACGCGGTCGAGCGGATCGTCGCAATGATGCGGGCTCACACTGATGAACGACCGGCCGAGGTGCTCACGGCCAACATCCTGTCCAGCCGGGGCCGCACGATCCGGCCCAAGACGCTCAACCAGAAGCGCTATGTGGATGCGATCGACGCACACACCGTGGTGTTCGGTGTCGGGCCGGCGGGGACGGGCAAGACCTATCTCGCGATGGCCAAGGCCGTTCAGGCGTTGCAGAACAAGGATGTGAACCGGATCATCCTGACCCGGCCCGCCGTCGAGGCCGGGGAGCGGCTCGGGTTCCTCCCGGGCACCCTGAGCGACAAGATCGACCCCTATCTGCGACCGCTCTACGACGCGTTGCACGACATGATGGACCCCGAGGCGATTCCGCGCCTGCTGACGGCGGGCACGATCGAGGTCGCGCCGCTCGCCTATATGCGAGGGCGTACGCTCAACGACGCGTTCATCATCCTCGACGAGGCCCAGAACACATCGATGGAACAGATGAAGATGTTCCTCACCCGACTCGGGTTCAACTCCCGCATGGTGGTGACGGGTGACGTCACCCAGGTGGACCTGCCGGGCGGTCAGAAGAGCGGTCTCCGCGAGGTGCGCCACATTCTCGACGGGGTTGATGACATCGCGTTCTGCACTCTCACCAACCACGACGTCGTCCGGCACAAGCTCGTCGGCAGGATCGTGGCGGCCTATGACCGCTATGAGTCCGTCCATGACCAGCGGCAGGGCCGCCGATGAGCGTCGACCTCAACAACGAGTCCGGCGTCGAAGTCGACGAGACGGGGCTGATCCGGCTCGCGACATTCGTCCTGGATGAGCTGCGCATCCATCCGCAGGCCGAGCTGTCGCTCGTGTTCGTCGACGAGCCGACGATGAGCGCCTATCACGAGAAGTTCATGGGGGAGCCGGGGCCGACCGACGTGTTGTCGTTCCCGATGGATGAGTTGCGGCCGCCGAGCGACGAGGAGGAACCCCCACTGGGCCTGTTGGGGGACGTGGTGCTCTGCCCGACAATCACCGCTGCACAGGCGGCCGAACACGGCCGCACGCCCGATGACGAGGCGGAATATCTGCTCGTGCACGGGATGCTCCACCTGCTCGGCTTCGACCATGGGACGCCGGAGGAGAAGGCCGAGATGTTCGGTCTCAAGGACCGCCTGCTCGCCGCGTGGGCGGACCAGCGGGACCGCTGACGTGGAGCGCATCGACTGGATCGCGCTGGGCGTGGCGCTGCTCCTGACGGTCCTCGCCGGACTGATGGCAGCGGCCGAGGCGGCTTTGTATTCGTTTTCCAAGGCGCGGGCCGAGGTCCTCGTCGACGAGGGGCGTCCCGGAGCCAAGCGTCTGGCGCTGATCACGGCCGACCCGCCGCCCTATCTCAACACGACGCTGTTCGTCCGCACCCTGTTCGAGATCGGTGCGATCACGCTCGTGGCGATGGTGGTCATCACGAACCTCACCGAGAACTGGCAGCGGTTGTTGACGATCATCGGCTCGATGGTGCTGGTGTCCTATGTGCTGTGGGGCGTCGCCCCGCGGACCCTCGGGCGGCAGCACGCGGACCGGATCGCGCTCGCCGCGTCCGGGCCGTTGTCGATGCTGACGACGATCCTCGGGCCGCTGCCGCAGCTGTTGATCCTGCTGGGGAACGCGCTGACCCCGGGCCGTGGATTCGCCGACGGGCCGTTCAGCACCGAGGCGGAACTGCGCGAGATGGTCGACAAGGCCGTGGCCAGCGAACTGATCGAGGCACGCGAGCACCGGATGATCCGCTCCGTGTTCGATCTCGGGGACTCCATCGTCAAGGAAGTCATGGTGCCGCGCACCAACGTCGTGTTCATCGAACACAACAAGACCCTGCGCCAGGCGATGTCCTTGGCGCTGCGATCTGGCTTCAGCCGGATCCCGGTCATCGGGGAGGGCGGCCTCGACGACGTGATCGGTGTGCTCTATCTCAAGGACGTCATGAAACGCGTCTATGACAACGCGAATTCCCAGACGTCGGAAAAGGTGTCGTCGATGATGCGCGAGCCGGTCTGGTGCCCGGACTCCAAACCGGTCGACGAACTCCTGCGGGACATGCAGGCGAGCCGGAGCCACCTGGTGCTGGTGGTCGATGAGTTCGGCGGGACCGCCGGCCTGGCCACGATCGAGGACATCCTCGAGGAGATCGTCGGAGAGATCGTGGACGAGTTCGACGAATCCGAACAGCCGCCGTTCGTGCAGTTGGGTCCGGACCGCTATCGGGTCTCCTCCCGTCTGCCGATCGACGAGCTCGGTGAGCTCTTCGGTCTCGACCTGGACGACGAGGACGTCGACTCCGCCGGTGGACTGCTGGCCAAGGAGCTCAACAAGGTCCCCATCCCCGGGTCGGCTGCCCGGGTCCATGGCCTCGAGCTCGTCGCGGAGCGCGGGCAGGGCCGCCGCAACCAGATCTCGACCCTCCTGGTCACCCGCGTGGCCGGGGACGACACGGATGACGTCGGTGTCGACGCGGCCGCCGCGTTCGCCAGGGAATCAGCCGACCGCGCCACGTGAGGCTCTTGTGCTTTGATGCTGCCGGGGCCGCCGTCAGCGGCCACAACCCGCACCCAACTCCGGGAGTGCCGACCGGCGCCGCCCGAACCGACCGAAGGAGACCACGGTGACGCTGGGCATGGGAGACGCTGGTCGTCCCGAGGGATTCCGGTCCGGTTTCGCCTGCTTCGTCGGCCGTCCGAATGCCGGCAAGTCGACGCTGACCAACGCGCTGGTGGGCAGCAAGATTGCGATCACCTCGTCCAAACCGCAGACGACGCGCCACGCGATCCGCGGCATCGTGCACCGGCCGGATGCACAGATGGTGCTCATCGACACCCCGGGTCTGCACAAGCCGCGGACGCTGCTGGGGGAGAGGCTGAACGATCTCGTCCACGAAACCTGGTCGGAGGTGGATGTCATCGGCGTCTGCTTGCCCGCCGACCAGCGCATCGGTCCGGGCGACACCTATCTGGTGACCCAGATCGCGGAGTTGCCCAACCGGCCGAAGCTGATCGCGCTGGCCACCAAGTCCGACCTGGTGTCGGGGGAGCGGATGCGGCAGCATCTGCTCGCCATCGCCGCGATGGAGGAGAAGATCGGCATCCGGTGGGAGCACATGGTGCCGGTGTCCGCGGTGTCGGGGGACCAGGTCGAGAAGGTGGGCGACCTTCTTGTGTCGTTGCTGCCGGAGGGGCCGGCGTACTATCCCGACGGCGAGATCACCGACGAACCCACCGAGACGTTGGTCGCGGAGCTCATCCGTGAATCCGCGCTGGAGGGCGTGCGCGACGAGCTGCCGCATTCAATTGTGGTGACGATCGAGGAGATGGGCCTTCGCGACGGACGTCCGGAGGACAAGCCGCTGCTGGACATCTATGCGAACCTCATCGTCGAGCGCGATTCCCAGAAGGGGATCATGATCGGGCACCGCGGCAGTCGCCTCCGCGAGGTCGGGTCGGCGGCCCGCCAGCAGATCCAGCGCCTGCTCGGCACACCGGTCCACCTGGATCTGCGCGTCAAGGTGCTCAAGGAATGGCAGCGCGACCCGAAACACCTCAACCGGCTGGGGTTCTGAGTCGGTACGCCGCCCCCGCGGGCGGGACGCCGATCAGAAGAGCACCCGAGCCGCGCGCAAGGAATCCGCTGCGGACGGATCGCCGTCAGTTGCGAGCGGGCACTCGTCCGATCGCCCGGACAGGAGCCGGAGGAACGCCACCGCATCCTCGGTGACGTGCGCCACCGGGTCGCCCGCACCGATCCGCCAGGTCCCGCCGCCAACCCCGGTCAGGGTGAGCGCGAGCGGCGGGCCGGACCAGTCGGTGTCGAGATCACGGATCACCTGTCGGACCGCTTCGGGCTCCGCGACGGTCGTCTCGCGGGCGACCCCGAGCGCCCGGGCGAGATCCACCCGGTGCATCCACACGTCCCGGGTGTTGATGACATCCAGGAACCAGCTCAGGGTCGCGCCCTTCGGCGCGCCGCTGGCCGCAGGCACGCGCAGGCGGCGGATGAACCCGGGTGCCGCTGCGAGCCGGGCAGGCGCGTCCCGGGCCCATCGCTTCAGATCCGCGGCCACCTCCCGGTCGGTCATGTCCGCCCGCGCCGCGATCTGTGCGGCGCACATGTGATCGATGAACGTGTCCGGTGCCTTGCGGGAGTTCCAACCCGCCGAGGCATACACCCTCAGCAAAGTGGATTTGCGCACCGCGCACTCGGCGCTGCCCGCGATGTGCGCGACCATGTGCCGGACCGTCCAGCCGGTGCACTCGGTCGGTCTCGTCCAGTCGTCGGGGGCCAGCCCGTCGACCAGATCGATGAGCGCGACGAACTCCGCTGTCAGATTCGCGCGTGCTGTCGCGGGGTCGGTCTGGGGCAGCTCCCGTGCCCGCATGGTCGCCGTCTGGGTCATGTTCATGCCTCCTCGGTGCTGCCGTAATGACTCATGAACATGTCGGCGAAGGCGCCGGCATGTCTGCTGATCCGGCCGTCCTCGGCACGGACCCCGGGCTCGTTCGACAGCTGCTGGCTGATCACACCGGAAAAGATCACACCGAGCAGCTCGCTCATCTCCGTCACCTCGGCGTCCGCTCGAAGCAGGCCGACGGATTGTGCATCGGCAACGATCCTCGTGGTGCGGGCAACCATCTCGATCGCCGGGGCGAAGGCCTCGCTCGCCGGCCGCCAGTTCGGGATGGGCCGCCAGAACATCAGCTCGGCCGCAGCCCGGTTGTCGTTGGCCCAGGACACCGAGGCGAGGATTCCGCTGCGCAGTTCCTCCCGCAGGTCGGTTCCTGCTGTGATCTCGAGTCCGGCCGTCAGCCGGCCGTAGTCGATCCACCCGCGCCGGAAGATCTCATCGCACAGTTCTCCCCGGCTGCCGAAATAGCCATAGAGCGAGGGCGTACGCATGCCAACGCGGCGGGCCACCTCGCCGAGCGACAGGGCTGCCGCGCCACTCTCGGCCATGACCTCGGTGGCGGCTGCGACGATCGCGTCGGTCACTCGCGCGCGGCGCTCCTCGACCTTGCCCATGGGAAAAATGATCTCCTAATGGCATTAGGAAATCAAGAGCTGTCGGGCCTCGGGTGCGAGTGGCTGCCCGCGATTTAACGCGGGAGGGGCGTAGGGCATGAACATTCGCTCGATGGCATAACTATGCGCTAGGCTTCCGGGCATGTCCAAGGTTCTGACCAGTCTCCCTGTCGGTGAACGCGTCGGCATCGCCTTTTCCGGCGGGCTCGACACCTCTGTTGCTGTCGCGTGGATGCGTGAGAAGGGCGCGATCCCGTGCACGTACACGGCTGATATCGGGCAGTACGACGAGCCGGACATCGAGTCGGTCCCCGGGCGTGCGGGGGAGTACGGTGCGGAGATCGCCCGCCTGGTCGACTGCAAGGAGGCGCTGGTCGAGGAAGGGCTCGTCGCGCTGATGTGCGGCGCCTTCCACATCCGGACGGCCGGCAAGGTTTATTTCAACACCACCCCGCTCGGTCGCGCCGTGACCGGCATGTTGCTCGTGCGGGCCATGAAGGACGACCAGGTCGACATCTGGGGCGATGGCTCGACCTACAAAGGCAACGACATCGAGCGGTTCTATCGCTACGGCCTGTTGGCCAACCCGAACCTCCGAATCTACAAGCCCTGGCTGGACACCGAGTTCGTCGATGAGCTCGGTGGCCGCGACGAGATGAGCCAGTGGCTCACCGAGCGCAACCTGCCCTATCGCGATTCGAAGGAAAAGGCCTATTCCACCGACGCCAACATCTGGGGCGCGACTCATGAGGCCAAGCGACTGGAACACCTCGACACCGGCCTCGACATCGTCGAGCCGATCATGGGAGTCGCCGCGTGGCGTGAGGACGTCGAGATCGCGACCGAGGAGGTCACGCTGACCTTCGAGCAGGGGCGGCCGGTCGCGATCAACGGCCAGGACTTCGCCTCCGATCCCGTCGGTCTGGTGATGCTCGCCAACGAGATCGGCGGCCGGCACGGACTCGGGGTCTCCGACCAGATCGAGAACCGGATCATCGAGGCGAAGTCCCGCGGCATCTATGAGGCCCCCGGCATGGCGCTGCTCCACATCGGTTATGAGCGGCTGCTCAATGCGATTCACAACGAGGACACGATCGCGAACTATCACAACGAGGGCCGGCGGCTCGGGCGCTTGATGTATGAGGGGCGCTGGATGGATCCTCAGTCGCTCATGCTGCGCGAATCGATCGTGCGGTGGGTCGGCTCGGCCGTGACCGGATCGGTGACCGTCCGCTTGCGCCGGGGCGACGATTATCAGTTCCTCGACACCTCCGGTCCGGGGCTCAGCTATCACCCGGAGAAGCTGTCCATGGAGCGGGTCGGTGACGCGGCGTTCGGGCCGGAGGACCGCATCGGTCAGCTCACCATGCGCAACCTCGACATCGCCGACTCGCGGGCGCGGCTCGAGCAGTACGCACAGATCGGCGTCGTCGGCGGGGCCACCGCCGAGCTGGTCGGCGAGCTGGAGAGCGGTGGCGCCCAGGCCATCTCTGCCGGACGTCCGGAAGAGGAAGGCGAGGAGCTCCTGGACCGCGCCGCGTTCGACCTCGGCGTCGACTGAAATCGCCCGCGAAACAGCGGGCAGAAGCCCGCGAACCATGGTGAACCGATGACGAACAAGGGCGAGGTGATGGAGTCCACACGAAGTGCTGTGACGCCAGTCCTGTTCGTTGTCGGTCTCCGGATCTAGGCTTGTCAGAACGCGTCAACGCCAGACGCAGAAAACCCAACGGAAGGCAGACACATGGCCACCGAAACCACCGGCACGGAGGACACCACGCTCACCGACAGCGTCAGGGTCACCCGCACGCTCCCGCAGTCGATCAACCGCGTGTGGGATTCCCTGATGGCCCCTGAGGGCGCCAGCGCACTGCTCGGCGAAGGCGGTGAACTGGGCAACAAGGGCGACGGCTGGCAGGCCACCGACGGCAGCTATGGCGTCACTCGCAGTTTCCATCCCCTCGAGCAGATCCGGTTCTCCTGGCACGCAAACGAAGACGCCCCGGCGACCCTGGTCGACCTCCATATGCGTTCCCTCGGTGACGACAGCACCGAGCTGGAGCTCGTGCACGAGAACCTGCCCGGTGACGTCGATCGCGAGTGGCTCGCCCAGCACTGGGATGCCGCACTCACCCGCATCGAAGAGCAGGCGAACTGATTTCGGTCCCCGCTACCGACCTTCCGGCCCCCGCACCGTGGCGCAAGCCCTGCGGGGGTCGTTCGCGTCCGAGCCGCATTCCCGATCAGGGCGAACATGGGTTATTGTTCCTCGCATGGCTCGGTGGACCCTCCTCCTTGGGTGCCGCAGCGAGGTCCTCTGACGGGATGGCCTCCTCGCTGCGGAGTCTCGCGCGCCGTCCCGCCGATGACCATTTCGATCAGCGAGGACACCAATGACTTTCTCTCCCAATGCGTTCGGCACCCGGGTTCAGACCAAGCCCGTGCAGCAGCCGAGCCCGATGCCCTACCACCGCTATACGGCCTTCCAGCCGGTCGACGTCCCTGATCGGACATGGCCGACCAAGAAGATCACCAAGGCTCCGCGCTGGCTGTCGACCGACCTGCGGGACGGCAACCAGGCGCTCATCGACCCCATGACTCCCGCGCGCAAGCGGCGCATGTTCGACATGCTGGTGCAGATGGGCTACAAGGAAATCGAGATCGGTTTCCCGTCCGCGTCGCAGACCGACTTCGACTTCGTGCGGCATCTGATCGAAGAGGACGCGATCCCCGACGACGTGCACGTGTCCGTGCTCACCCAAGCGCGTGAGGACCTCATCGAGCGCACCGTCCAGTCACTGGTTGGCGCCAACAAGGCCAACATCCACCTCTACAACGCGACCGCGGAACTGTTCCGTCGCGTCGTGTTCGGCATCGACGAAGCCGAGTGCATCGCGCTGGCGAAGCGGGGCACGGAGATGGTGATGAAGTACGCCGAACAGAACCTCGGCGACGTGAAGTTCGGTTATCAATATTCCCCGGAGATCTTCACGCAGACCCCCACAGATTTCGCCATCGAGGTCTGCAACGGTGTCATGGACGTGTGGCAGCCCGAGGCTGACCGCGAGATCATTCTGAACCTGCCGGCCACGGTCGAGATGTCGACGCCGAACACTTATGCCGACCAGATCGAATATTTCGGTCGTCACGTCCGCAACCGTGACCACGTCGCGATCTCGCTGCACCCCCACAACGACCGGGGCACCGCGGTGGCCGCCACCGAGCTCGGCGTCATGGCCGGTGCGGATCGCGTGGAGGGCTGCCTGTTCGGTCACGGCGAGCGCACCGGCAACGTGGACCTGGTCACCCTGGGCATGAACCTGTTCAGCCAGGGCATCGACCCGATGATCGACTTCTCCAACATCGACGAGATCCGCCGGACCGTTGAATATTGCACCGGTCTGCCCGTTCATCCCCGGCACCCCTATGCCGGCGACCTGGTGTTCACCGCCTTCTCCGGCTCCCACCAGGACGCCATCAAGAAGGGCCTCGAGGCGCTGGAAAAGGAGGCGACCGAGCAGGGCAAGGGCATCCACGAGATCGCCTGGGAGGCGCCTTATCTGCCGATCGATCCCCACGATGTCGGGCGCACCTATGAGGCCGTGATCCGCGTCAACTCGCAGTCCGGCAAGGGCGGGATGGCGTACATCATGAAGGCCGACCACAAACTCGACCTGCCGCGTCGTCTGCAGATCGAGTTCTCGCGCGTGGTTCAGCGGGAGACCGACGAGACCAGCCACGAGATCACCTCGGAAGAGCTGTGGGAGATCTTCCAGAACGAATACATCCAGGCCGACGGTCCACTGCAGGTGTCCAGCATCAAGACCGTGAACAACGGCATCGACACCGTCGACGCATTGGTCTCGATGAACGGCGAGGAGTTCTGGATCCACGGTGAGGGCAACGGCCCGGTGTCGGCGTATGTCGATGCGCTCTCCAGCTTCGGTCACCGCGCCGTCCGCGTCCTCGATTATCGCGAGCACGCGATGGCCGCCGGCGGCGATGCCAAGGCTGCCGCGTTCGTCGAGTGCGAGATCGGGGAAGCCGAGGAGGCCCGCATCATGTGGGGCGTCGGCATCCACGAGAACATCATCACCGCGTCGCTGATGGCGGTGAACAACGCGGTCAATCGCGCGATTCGCTGAGTCTGCGTAACCGAAACCCGGCCCGGTCCCACAGTGGTGCCGGGCCGGGGGCGTTATCGCGTGCGACCGGACAGGTCGGGTGGCGGAGTGGTCGGCCGGATCACGTGTCCCCGTCCACCCAGCCCATCGTCCGCTCGACGGCCTTGGTCCAGTTGCGGTGCAACCGGTCGGCCTCGGCGCGGTCCATGGCGGCGGACCAGCGGAGCTCCTCGGACCAGTTGCCGGTGACTTCGTCGGTGCCGGACCAGAATCCGACGCCGACACCAGCGGCATAGGCGGCGCCCAAAGCGGTCGTCTCGATCACCGTCGGCCGGATGACGTCGATGCCCAGTTGGTCGGCCTGGAACTGCATCAGCAACTCGTTGGCAGTCATGCCGCCGTCGACGCGTAATTCGGAGATCGGCCTGCCCGAATCGGACTGCATTGCGTCCAGCACGTCGCGGGTTTGGTAAGCAGACGCCTCGAGCGCCGCCCGCGCCAGGTGCGCCTTGGTCACGTAGCGCGTGAGCCCCGCAATCACCCCGCGGGCGTCGTCGCGCCAGTGCGGGGCGAAGAGGCCGGAGAAGGCGGGCACGATGTACGCACCCCCGTTATCCTCCACCGACGCCGCGAGTTCTTCCACTTCGGGGGCGGAGGCGATCAGGCCGAGGTTGTCCCGCAGCCACTGGATGAGCGACCCGGCGACCGCGATGGAGCCCTCGAGCGCATAGACCGCGGGCTCGCCCGCGAGCTGATAGCCGACCGTCGAAACGAGTCCTGACTTCGACTCGATGACCTCATCGCCGGTGTTGGTCAGCACGAAGCAGCCGGTGCCATACGTATTTTTTGCCATGCCGGGTGTGAAGCAGGCCTGACCGAACAGCGCAGCCTGCTGATCGCCGAGAACGCCCGTGATCGGCCTGCCTCCCAGCAGGCCGGTCGACCCGACCGTGCCGAAGTCGCCCACCGACGGCCGGATCTCCGGAAGCATCGACCGGGGGATGTCCATCGCCCGCGCGATCTCCTGGTCCCACTCGAGCGTGCGCAGATCCATCAGCATCGTTCGCGACGCGTTGGTCACGTCCGTGACATGCAGG
The DNA here is from genome assembly GCF_050880385.1 of Ammonicoccus luteus. Lineage (NCBI taxonomy): Bacteria > Bacillati > Actinomycetota > Actinomycetes > Propionibacteriales > Propionibacteriaceae > Ammonicoccus > Ammonicoccus luteus. The sequence continues at coordinate 878,154 of NZ_JBNZCI010000001.1, read as the reverse complement.
CCGCCGTTCGGGCCGCCCGTCAGGTTCCAGATCAGCCACGAGTCGATCGTGCCCATTCGCAAATGCCCGGCCTCCGCGTCCGCTCGCGCGCCCTCGACGTTGTCGAGGACCCAACGGACCTTCGGTCCCGCGAAATAGGTCGCCAGCGGCAGACCGACGCGATCCTTCCAACGGTCCGCCCCCTCATCACCGCCGAGTTCGCGGCACAGTTCCGCCGTGCGCGTGTCCTGCCAGACGATCGCGTTGGTGACCGGCTGGCCGGTGCGGACATCCCACACCACGGTCGTCTCGCGCTGGTTGGTGATGCCGATCGCGGCGACGTGCAGGTGGGTGATCCGGGCCCGCGTGAGCGCCAGCGCGACGCATTGAATCGTGTTCGTCCAGATCTCCATGGGGTCGTGCTCGACCCAGCCGGGCCGGGGGAACAACTGCTGGTGTTCGGCCTGGCCGGCCGCGACCGCGTGTCCGGCATGGTCGAACACGATCGCCCTGGTCGAGGTGGTGCCCTGGTCGATGGACAGGACATATTTTCGGTCGGTCATCGGGCTGCCTCTGGCTTGTCCGTCTCGGTGGCGTCGGGGATCACCGTGTTGGGGATGGCGCCGCCATAGCGGCGGTCGCGTTGGGCGTACAACTCAATGGCTTGCCACAGGTGACGACGATCCCAGTCCGGCCAAAGGGTGTCGAGGAAAACCATCTCGGCATAGGCGGACTGCCACAGCAGGAAGTTCGAAAAGCGCTGCTCGCCCGAGGACCGCACGAAGAGGTCGACATCCGGGATCTCCGGCTCGTCGAGGAACGCGCGGAACCGGTCCTCGGTCAAGCGCGCCGGATCGAGCTTGCCTTGTTTGGCGAGCTCGGCGACCTGACGTGCGGCGTCGACGATCTCGGCCCGACCGCCGTAGTTCACGCAGAACTGCAACACCAGCGTGTCGTTGTTCCTGCTCTGTTCCTCGGCGGTCTGGAGCTCCTTGATCACCGAACCCCATAGCCGGGGGCGACGTCCGGCCCAGCGCACGCGCACTCCCAGATCATCCAACTCGTCCCGTCGCCGGTGGATCACATCGCGGTTGAACCCCATCAGGAACCGCACCTCGTCGGGGGAGCGACGCCAGTTCTCGGTGGAGAAGGCATAGACCGACAGATATTTCACCCCGATCTCGATCGCGCCCTCGATCACGTCGAACAGCACCGCCTCGCCGGCTTCGTGCCCCTTGGTCCGCGGCAGGTTGCGGGCCTTCGCCCAGCGCCCGTTGCCGTCCATCACGATCGCCACGTGCTGAGGGATCACTTCCTTGGGCAGCACGGGTGGTCTGGCCCCGGACGGGTGGGGGCTGGGCGTGCGTCGTGGTGGGACAGGCTTGGACTTCCGGCTCACAGTCGTGAGCGTAGCGACTCCGGCCGACATCGGGGCAGCCACCGAAATCGGCGCGTGGCGACGCAGACGAGAGGTCGCGATGATGGCCGAAGCCCATTGACACCCTGCCGGCCTTACTGGAATCTAACTCTCATGAACAACTGGCTCCTTCGTGGCAGCACGGCCGTCGCCGCCGGAATCCTCGCGCTCGGTGGGTCTCTCGGCACCGCATACGCCGAGACGACTGCTTCTGCCGACGCTCCTCGATATGCCGCCCTCGGCGATTCCTTCTCTGCAGGAGTGGGGACCGGCAGCCCTGCGACCTCCTGCTTCCAGTCACCCGAGGGCTATCCCGCCCTGATCGCGAATGCGACCGGATGGGACCTCGACTATCTGGCGTGCTCCGGCGCCACGATCTCCGGGATCGCCGCGCAGGTCGACCAGCTCGAGCCGGGCACCGACTACATCACGGTCACCGCCGGCGGCAACGATGTCGGCTTCTCGAATGTGCTGCTCGCCTGTGCCCTGCAGCCGGACGAGGCCTGTGCCGCGGCGGTGGCGTACGCGGAATCCATCGCGGCCAGCCCGCAGTTTGCGGCCGGCCTCGCCGGGCTGTTCGGCAAGATCAACCTGGCCGCTCCCGATGCCACAGTGGTAGTCGTCGGCTATCCGAACCTGTTCAAGCACGATGACTGCCTCGATGGGCAGGCTTTCACCCGGGCCGAGTTCAAGCTGCTCAACCAGGCCACTGACCGGCTCAACGCGGTGATCAAGGCACAGGCGGAGGCAGCCGGTCTTGTGTTTGCCGACCCGACTCCGGCGTTCAAGGGCCATGCGAGCTGCGCCCGGGTGCCGTACGTCAACGGCCTCACCGACCAGGTCGCGCTCTTCGAACTGTTCCACCCAAACGATGCAGGACAGGTTGCGTACGCCCGCGTGGTCGCCCGGCAGTTCGGCGTCAACGGAATCGTCACCAGGGCCACGGCCGGAAACTGAGTCGCCGGGACGCACGGCGCGGTGTCCAGCTGTTCCCCCTCGACGCGCTGACGAGCTCCGCACGAGATCGGCGGCGACGTCGGGGATAATTGGCCGGTGGCCACCTATCGTGATGAAGCCGTCGTGCTGCGCACCCACAAGCTGGGTGAAGCCGACCGCATCATCACCCTGTTGTCGCGTCGGCACGGGAAGGTACGCGCGGCCGCGCGCGGGGTGCGTCGCACGTCGTCGAAGTTCGGTGCCCGGCTCGAACCGTTCAGCCACATCGACGTGCAGCTGGCCACCGGCCGCAGCTTGGACATCGTCGCGCAGGTGGAGTCGCTGCATGCGTTCGGCGATCGGCTGGCGGGGGACTTTCCGCGATATACGGCCGGGCAGGTCATGCTCGAGACCGCCGACCGGTTGGTGACCGAGGAGGGACAGCCTGCGGTGCAGCAGTACCTGCTCCTCGTCGGCGCACTGCGCGTGCTCAACGAGGGCACCTCCGACGGACCGAGGGAGACGGCGACGATCCTCGACTCATTTCTCCTGCGGTCCCTGGCAGTGGCCGGCTATGCGCCGACGTTCACCGACTGCGCGAAGTGCGGCACCGAGGGCCCGCACCGGGCGTTCTCCCCGGCAGCCGGTGGCGTGGTGTGCAGCGTCTGCCGCCCGCCGGGGTCGGCGCAGCCCAGGCCTGCGACGCTGACGTACCTCGCCGCGCTGCTCACCGGAGACTGGCCCGCGACCCGCGAGGCCACTCCCGAGGTCATCCGGGAAGGCAGCGGACTCACTGCGGCGTTCGTGACCTGGCACCTGGAACGAGGCCTGCGGTCGTTCGCGCATCTGGAGCGCTGATTCCTGGGCTGGGTCGCCGACAGCGCCCTGCGGTCCGGGTTTTTGGCGGATCGGGCGCTCGCACCCTGAGATGTACCAACAGAGTTGGTGCAACCTCGCCTGGGGAGATGCTGCCGCTTCCTGTGGTACATCCCAGGGGCTGGTATGACCGAGAGGTCTTTCGGGCCGAGTGGGTGGCGGAACAGGCGGGGCGGGGCCAGTGCGGTCAGGCGCGCAGGTCGAACCCCAGATCCAGCACGACGGCCGAGTGCGTCAGGGCACCAACGGCGATGAAGTCCACGCCGGTCGCACCGACCGCGGGTGCATCGTTCAGCGTGAGCCCGCCGCTGGCCTCGGTCCGCACACCGGCGGGTCGGCACAGGGCGACAGCTTCGCGCATCTGAGCGGGAGTCATGTTGTCGAGCAGGATGAGTTCCGCGCCGGCGTCGATGGCCTCGCGCAGCTGGTCGAGGTTGTCGACCTCGACCTCGACGGCAATATCGGGGGAGTGCTCGCGCACAGCTGCGAAAGCCGCGGCGACCGAGCCGGCCGCCGCCACGTGGTTGTCCTTGATGAGTGCGGCGTCACCGAGCCCCATCCGGTGGTTGACGCCACCGCCGCAGCGGACCGCGTACTTCTGCAACACCCGCAACCCGGGCACCGTCTTCCGCGTGTCGCGGACCTTCGCCTCGGTGCCGGCCAGCGCATCGGCCCACGCTGCAGTCGCCGTCGCCACCCCGGACAACTGGCAGAGCAGGTTGAGCATGGTGCGCTCGGCGGTGAGCAGACAGCGCAGGGGACCGGTCACCGTCAGCACCAGATCGCCCTTGGTGACGCGGTCGCCGTCGGCGGCGACGAGCGTGGTGGTGGCTTGGACGCCCTGTTGTGCGGCCATCGTGTGCACCACCGCCGCCGCGATCGGGACACCGGCCAGACAGCCGGACGTGCGGGCAACCACATCGGCGGTGCCGGTCGCGTCGGCGTCGAGCGTGGCTTCGCTGGTCACGTCCGGACCCCAGGAGAGGTCCTCGGCCAGGGTGCGGTCGATGACCTCGGCAACGTGTGCGGGATCGAGGCCCGCGTCGGTCAGGGCATCGGTGATCTCCGTGGGCCAGCTGGTCATTCGGGGTCCTCCTCGGCGTTGATGGGTTCTTGGCGAATCCGCAGCCCGCCGTTCAACCGCAACGCGAGCCGGCGCACCCACGCCGGCACCTGCTGCGGATGGTCCGCGCGGCGGTGGCAACCCCGCGATTCGGTGCGGGCGAGGGCAGAGGTTGCGACGAGGGTGCCGACGGTACGCAGATTCTCCGCATCGAGACTCTCATGGCAGAAGTCGTCCGTCGCCGGAAGCTCGGCCAGCGTCCGCAGCGCCGCCCGCAGGCCCGCATCGGTCCGGTGGACCGACACGCCCTCGTCGGTCGCTCGACGGAGGTCGACGAGAGCCGCTGGATCGGTCACGGGAGCAGCAGCCCTGCGTACTGTCTCCGCCGGAGTCCAGCCGAACCGGTCGCCGACCAGCAAAGCGCCCAGCCGCTCACCCGCGACGAGCCCCTCGGTCACGGAGTTGGAGGCCAGGCGATTTGCACCCTGGACCCCGGTGGCGGCGACTTCGCCGACGGCATAGAGACCGGGTACTTCCGTCGTGCCCTGCAGATCCGCCGACACCCCGCCGCACAGATAGTGCGCGGCGGGCCGGACCGGGATGGGCTCGGTGACCGGGTCGACGCCCCGCTCCCGGCACATGCCGAGGATCGAGGGGAAGTGCGACTCCCACTTGTCGGCGCCGAAATGTGTGGCGTCGAGGAACAGGTTGGGCTCGCCCGTGCGCGCCATGTGCGCCTCCATCGAGGAGGCCACGACATCGCGGGGGGCGAGGTCGGCGAGCGGGTGCAATCCCTGCATGACCCGGGCTCCGGTCCGGTCGATCAGGAAGGCGCCTTCGCCGCGGACGGCTTCGGAGATCAGTACGCCGCGGTCGCCCGGCCGCCGGTGGGCCTCCGGCACGACGAGGATCGTCGGGTGGAACTGGACGAACTCGATGTCCCGGATCGTCGCGCCCGCCCGCAACGCTGCGGCGATCCCGTCCCCGGTGGCGACCGAGGGGTTGGTGGTGAGGGACCAGAGCTGTCCGATCCCACCGGCAGCGAGGACTACCGCGGGGCTGGCGATCTCGCCGATCCGGCCGTCGGCGTCGATCACCCGCACGCCGCAGGCGGCGCCGTCGGCGTCGGTGAGGACGTCGATCAAGCGAGTATGAGCTCGGACCCGGATCGACGACTCCGGGTTGAGGATCGCCGCGTGGAGGGCGGCGGACAGGGTGCGCTGGACCTCGCGGCCGGTGGCATCGCCGCCGGCGTGCAGGATGCGCCGCGCGTGGTGGCCGCCCTCGAGGTGGAGGTCATAGGCGCCGGTGGCGTCGGTGTCGAACTGCGCCCCCAGCGTGATGAGCTCTTCGATCGCCTCCGGGGCATTCGTCACCAGGTCCCACACCGCGTCGACATCGCACAGACCCGCTCCCGCCGTGAGCGTGTCGGACACGTGCAGGGCCAGCGAGTCCTCGTCGGACCACACCGCGGCGAGGCCACCCTGGGCCCAATCCGTGGCGGTTTCGGTGATCTCTCCGCGGGTGACGACCAATGTGTCGATCCCGGCCGTCGCCAACTCGACGGTCGTCGCCAGACCTGCGGCGCCGGAGCCGACCACCACGACCTGCGCGGTGTCGGTCCAGGCGACCGGAGGGGTGGCGAGCTCGCGACCGATGGCGCGGCCGCGCGTTCCGGGGCTCGGCAGGCCGGGAGCCGGCCGGGAGTCGGCGGCGGGGGCGGCCGGCGGCCGCCGGGCACCGGATTCCGGATTGTTCACGCGATCATTCCCCGCTGCCGGGGTTGCCGATGGCCACCATGCGCTCGACCGCCGCGCGGGCGCGGGCTGCGGTCTCCGGGTCGACATCGACCTCGTCGACGCCTTCCTGCAGGCTCCGCAGCAGCTTCGGCGGGGTGATCATCTGCATGAACCGGCACGCGGCCTGGGGGTTCACGGCTTGGAAGTCCGTCTTCTGATTGGCCTTGCGCAACTGATGGAGCATCCCGACCTCGGTGGCCACGAGGACCTTCTTGGCCGTGGTCCTGCGCGCCTCATCGAGCATGCCGCCGGTGGACAGAATGTGGGTCCGGTCCTTGGGGATGTCGCCCGACGACGCCATCCACAAGGCGCTGGTCGTGCAGCCGCATTCGGGGTGGACGAACAACTCGGCCTCGGGATTGTCCTTGACCTGCTGCTCCAGGTCGGCGGGGGAAATGTCCGCGTGCACGTGGCACTCGCCGAGCCAGACGTGGATGTTCTTGCGGCCGGTCTCGCGACGCACGTGGGCGCCGAGGAACTGGTCCGGGCAGAACAGGATCGGGGTGTCCTCCGGGATCGAGCGCACGACGTCGACCGCGTTGGAGGAGGTGCAGCAGATGTCGGTCTCGGCTTTCACGGCGGCGGTGGTGTTGACATACGACACCACGACGGCCCCGGGATGCTCAGCCTTCCACTCCCGCAACTGCTCCGCGGTGATGGTGTCGGCGAGCGAACAGCCGGCGTTGGCGTCCGGGATCAGGACGGTCTTCTCGGGGGAGAGCAGCTTTGCGGTCTCGGCCATGAAGTGCACGCCCGCGAACACGATCGTGCTCTGGGTGGCGGTGGCGGCGAGCCGGGACAACGCGAGCGAATCGCCGACGTGGTGGGCGACTTCCTGGATCGCGGGCAACTGATAGTTGTGCGCCAGGATCACCGCGTCCTTTTCCTCGGCCAGCCGGTGGACCTCGGCGGCCCAGGCCTCGAACTCGGCCGGCGTCCAGTTCTGCCAGTCGTCGCTGGTCGGCAGCGAGCCGGCAGAGGTCTTGTCGGTGCCCAGATCGGTGGTCGTCATCGGTCCTCCGCGGTTCAGGGTTATCGCTCATTGGGCGAAAACTGGTTTTAGCCTAGCAAGCAAAAACTGGCCGTGTCTAATAGGGTGGCCCCGTGGAGCAGCTGGAGGAGCCTGTGGTGGCCCGTTTCCGCCATGAGGCGCTGGCGGTCATTCTGCAGGTCCGGCCGCGGGTGGCCGGCGCCGGGGAGCCTGCGTACACCCTCTCCGTCCTCGCCTGGCGCCGCCGCCGCGACCCATTCGCGGGTGATTGGGCGCTGCCGAGCGGTCCGGTCGGGCAGGACGAGGCGATCGGGGCGAGCGTACGCCGACACCTCGCGACCCAGGTCGAACTGGAGGAGATCTCGCACCTGGAGCAACTGCGGACCCTCTCCGCACCTGGGCGCGACCCGTCGCAGCGCACGATCGCCACCGCCTATCTGGGACTGGTGGCCGCCACGAGCGAGCCGCGTCTGCCGCAACATGCGGCCTGGTTGCCGGTGGGGGACCTGCCCTCGATGGCCTTCGACCATGCCCACGTGATCGACGAGGGGGTGGCGCGGATGCGGTCGAAGTTGTCGTACACGAATCTTGGGTTCGCGCTGGTTCCCGCCGAGTTCACGCTCGCGCAACTCCGGGACATCTATGAGGTGGCGCTCGACCAGGAGATCTCGGTCACGAACCTGCAGCGCATCCTCCGCCGGCGCGCTCAACTCGAGGCGACGGGAGGTTTCGGCGAGCCGGGGGAGAACGGTGGCAGACCGCCCCGGCTCTATCGCTTCACCGCGCGGGAACTGGAGGTCACCGACCCGTTCGCGGTGTTGCGGCCGTCCCGCTAGACCTTCTTGACCGACGATTGGTCAGCAGTTGCGGCAGACGCCGAAGATCTCGAGCTCGTGGTCGGCGTCACGGAAGCCGTGGTCGCGGGCGACCTCGTCCGCCCACTGTTCGACCACCGGTGCGGAGATCTCCACGGCGTGGCCGCATTTGCGGCAGACCAGGTGGTGATGATGCGCCGCGGTGTGGCACCGCCGGAAGGCTGCTTCGCCGTCGTGCCGGATCACGTCCACCTCACCGGCGTCCGCCATGGCCTGGAGCGTGCGATAGACCGTCGTGAGTCCGACGGCCTCGCCGTTGTCGCGCAGGATGTCGTGGATCTGCTGGGCGGTGCGGAAGTCGTCGATCTCCCCGAGCAGATCGCTGATCGCAGCCCGTTGCCGGGTTCGTCGCAGCCCCGGCTGCGGGGGCCGGGCCGGCAGGCGGGTCATGCGCTGCCTCCCACCGGGACGGCGTCGTGCGCATGGGCATCGGCCCCGCGGCCGTGCCGTGCCTTGAGGGCCGACACGGGCCAGGACAGAGCGAACACCGCGATTGCGAGCATGACGATCAGCGCACCGGGTGCCGTGTCGAAATAGAAGGACCCGACGGTCCCGCCGACGGCCGTGAGCACCCCGAGGCCCATCGCGGTCAGCAGCCCGGCGGTGAAGCCGCGGACCAGGTTGCCCGCCGCGGCGGCGGGGACCACCATCAGTGCGCTGACGAGGAGGAGCCCGACGGTGCGCATGGAGACCGTGACGGTGATGGCGGCGAGGACGACGATCAGCAGGTTGTAAGCCCGTGTCCTGAGGCCGAGCACCTTGGCGTATTCCTCATCGGTCGACACCGCGAACAGCTGCGGCGCGAGGCCCAGGGCTGCCAGGAGCACCACTGCGGACAGGATGGCGACCCACCAGACATCGCTGGTGGAGACGGTGGTCAGGGAGCCGAACAGATATTGGCTGAGCGCGGCGGCGCCCTGGCCGGCGACTCCCGCCATCAGGACGCCTGCGGCGAGGCCGCCGTAGAACAGGATTGCCAAGCCCACGTCACCGGTCGCCTTGCCGAACTGGCGGAGCAGTTCGACGGCGATCGCGCCGGCGGTGCACACGACGATCGCGACCGGCAGGGGAGCGGTGTTCGTCATCACGGCGAGGCCGACGCCCGCGATCGCCACATGCCCGAGACCGTCGCCGAGCAGGCTCAAACGGCGCTGGACGATATAGGTGCCGATGGCGGGTGCCATGAGGCCGGTGAGCAACGCGGTGATGAGGGCGCGCTGCATGAACGCGAAGTCGAGCAGGTTCACGAGCGTTCCCCGATCCAGGGGTTGTCCACGAGCCCGGGGCCACTGGTGATCTCGGTCGCCTCGGTGTCGTGTTCGTGGTGATGGTCATGGCCGTGCACGTGTTCGCGGCAGTCGGCGTGCAGGGAGAGCTCGCCCGTGGCGAGCAGCCGGGCTTGGTCGTCCTTGCTGGGCACTCTGCCGTCGTGCACCAGGTGCCCGTGGTCGAGCACGAGCGCCCGGTCCATCAGTGCACCGAGGGGGCCGAGCTCATGCAGGACGACAAGCATCGCGAGACCCTGTTCCTTCAACTCGCGCAGCAGGTCGGCCAACCCCCGCTGGGACGGCAGGTCGAGGCCGACGAGCGGCTCGTCGAGCACGAGCAGGTCGGGCTCGGTGGCCAGCGCGCGTGCGATCCGGGCGCGCTGCTGCTGACCGCCGGACAGTTCGCTCATTTCCCAGCCCTCACGACCCTGCAGGCCGACGCGGGCGATCAATTCGGTCACCAGCCGGCGCTCGGAGCGACCCACCATGGCGAAGGGTCGCCGGCGAGCGAGACGCCCCGTCGACACGACCTCCCGGACGCTGGCCCGCTGGAGCGCCGGATCCGAGTGCTGGGGGACGAAACCGATGCGGTGCCAGTCCCGGAACCGGGGGTGGGGGGTGCCGAACAACTCGACCGAACCCTTGTGCGGGACCAGATTCAGGATCGCCCTCAGCATCGTGGACTTCCCGGATCCGTTCGCCCCCATGAGGGCGACTGCCTCGCCTTGGCGGACCGTGGTGGTGGCGCCGGTCAGGGCCGTGGTGGCGCCGAGCACCACCTCGAGATCCTCGACCGCGAGCACGGTCGTGCCCGCCGTGGGCCGCCGATCGGCGGCCCGGCCGGGGGCTCGATCGGAGGAGGGGGAGTTCGTCAGCTGCACGCGTTCGCCGCCTTCAGTGCCGCGAGGTTGGAGTTCATGACCTCGAGATAGGTCGAGCCTTTCGACTGAGGTGTCAGCCCCTCCAAGGGGTCGAGCACGTCGGTCTTGAGGCCCAGGTCGCCGGCCACCGCTTCAGCCACGGCCGGGGAGACCAGCGTCTCATAGAAGATCGTGGTGACACCGTGCTCGCGGGCCAGTCGCTGCACTTCGGCGACCCGGGCGGGAGACGGTTCCAGGTCGGGTTCCAGGCCGCGAATCGGAATCTGCGTCAGGTCGTAGCGGTCGGTCAAATAGCCGAAGGCCGCGTGCGACACGATGATCTCGCGCCGCTCACACGTCGCCAGGCCGGACTTGAAGGACTCGTCCAGCGTCACGTATTCCCCCTTCAGCGCGTCCGCATTCGTCCGGAACGCCGACTGCTCCTCGGGGCGAACCTCGCCCAACTGCTCCGCGGTGGCATCCGCAATCTTGCGCATGTTGTCGAGGTCGAGCCACAGATGGGGGTCGGCGCTGCCGTGATTGTGACCGTCGTCCTCGGTGTGCCCCTCCTCGCCTGCGTGCTCGTTTTCGCCCGCGTGGGCATCCTCGCCGGCGTGGACGTGTTCGCCGGCCGCGTCGACGGTGTGGACCGTGGCCACGCGCGTCACATCCAGGGCCCGAGCCGGTTTGATCTGGGCGATGGCGTCATCGACCGCCGGCTGGAAGCCGCTCTGATAGATCACGAGGTCGGCCTCGGAGAGGGCGGCGATCTGGCGGGGGGTGAGTTCGAGCCCGTGGGCGTCCGCGCCCGGTTGGGTGAGGTTGGTGATCGTCGCGGCGTCCCCGGCCACTCGCTCGGCAGTGAACTGCAAGGGATAGAAGGCGACGACCACGTCGAGCTTGTCACCCGTCCCCGGGTCGTTGGTCGTGCTGCCCGTGCCCCCTCCGCAGGCCGCGGTGGCGAGCAGTGCGGCGGTGGCGAGAGCGACTCCGGCGGTGCGGGTGAATGAACGCATGGCCCCATCGTGGCATGTCGAAGTTGAAAATCAAAACCAATAAGGCGCGATCGTGGTGTGGCTTAGGGTTGAGGCCGTGATCGTGGTGAACAGGTTTCGTGGGGGTCCGGACTTCGATGCGCGGCTGGCGCCGGTGGTCGAGATTCTCCGTGGCAAGCCGGGCTTTCTCGATGCCCAGGTCGGCCAGAACCTCGACGAGCCGGATCTCTGGGTCCTCGTCACTCGATGGGAGAACGTGGGGTCCTATCGTCGGGCGCTCGGTGGGATCGAATCGAAGATGGTGGTGGTGCCGCTGCTGTCGGAGGCGATCGACGAGCCCTCGGCGTACGCCGCGCCCGACGTCGTGGGTGAGAACCTGCCGCGGTCCAACTGACGTTTCCCCGGAGTCCACTGACCGCGGCAACTGTCTGCGTTCGCGGAGTCCCGCTAGCCTGTGCTGCGGACCGACGGATGCCAGCCGGGTATCCGTGTGCCCCTAAATCGAGGAGTTCGTGTGGCGCCCCAGAGCAGGCTCGACAAAGTCATCAACCTTTGCAAGGACCGCGGGTTCGTGTTCCCCTGCGGAGAGATCTATGGCGGGACGAGGTCGGCCTGGGACTACGGTCCCTATGGCGTCGAGCTCAAGGAGAACATCAAGCGCCAGTGGTGGAAGACGATGGTCACCGGCCGTGACGACGTCGTCGGCCTCGACTCCTCGGTGATCCTCCCGTCCAAGGTGTGGGAGGCCTCCGGTCACCTCAAGGCTTTCGTGGACCCGCTGATCGAGTGCAAGTCCTGCCATCGGCGGTTCCGTGAGGATCATTTGCAGGAGGAGTACGCCGAGAAGAAGGGCATCGACAACCCCGACACGGTCGACATGGCGCTGATCGCCTGCCCCAACTGCGGCGCCAAGGAGCAGTGGAGCGAGCCGCGGCTGTTCAACGGTCTGCTCAAGACGTTCCTCGGCCCGGTCGAGGACGAGTCCGGTCTGCATTATCTGCGCCCCGAGACCGCCCAGGGCATCTTCGTCAACTTCGCCAATGTCATGACCACCGCTCGGATGAAGCCGCCGTTCGGCATCGGTCAGGTCGGCAAGTCCTTCCGCAACGAGATCACCCCCGGCAACTTCATCTTCCGCACGCGCGAGTTCGAGCAGATGGAGCTCGAGTTCTTCGTGCAGCCCGGCACCGACGAGGAATGGCATCAGCACTGGATCGATGCCCGCGTGGGGTGGTACACCGATCTCGGCATCGACCGCGACAACCTGCGCCTCTATGAGCACCCGCAGGAGAAGCTCTCGCACTATTCGAAGCGCACGGTCGACATCGAATACCGCTTCCAGTTCCAGGGATCGGAGTGGGGCGAGCTCGAGGGCATCGCCAACCGCACCGATTTCGATCTCTCCACGCACGGTGAGCATTCCGGCAAGGAGAAGCAGATGCAGTACTTCGATCAGCAGGCCAACGAGCGCTGGACGCCCTATGTGATCGAGCCGTCCGCCGGCCTCACGCGGTCGCTGATGGCGTTCATGGTGGACGCGTACGCCGAGGAGGAAGCGCCCAACGCCAAGGGCGGCACCGACCTTCGGACCGTCCTCAAACTCGACAAGCGCCTCGCGCCGGTGAAGGTGGCCGTGCTTCCGCTGTCGCGGAACGAGTCCCTGTCGCCGAAGGCTCGGGACTTGGCCGCGCAACTGCGGAAGAACTGGAACGTCGACTTCGATGACGCCCAGGCGATCGGCCGTCGCTATCGTCGCCAGGACGAGATCGGCACGCCGTTCTGCATCACCGTGGACTTCGACACCCTCGAGGACCAGGCCGTCACCGTTCGCGACCGCGACACGATGGGCCAGGAGCGCGTCGCGCTCGACCAGGTCGAGGGCTATCTCGCCCAGCGCCTGATCGGCTGCTGATCAGGAGGTCCCGGCGAAACTCTGGCGGCCGACCGGGCGGAAGACGACTAGAATGACCCGGTTCGTCGACCCGGAAGGCCGCTCGTCACTCCTATGCAGACCCTGCCCGCGTACGCCCCACTTGTCCTCGCCGCGCCCTCCCGCCCGGGTGCGGTCACCAGCACGACACCGGTCGTGCTGGCGCCGATGGCCGGGGTGACCAATGCGGCCTATCGGCAGCTGTGCCGGGAGCAGGCGGAGGCGGGCGGAGAGCCGGGCACCGGTCGCAAGGGGCTGTTCGTCTGCGAGATGATCACGTCGCGCGGGCTGGTGGAGCGTGACCGGAAGTCGTTGGACATGCTCGCGTTCGACCCGGGGGAGACGCTGCATTCGGTGCAGCTCTATGGCGTCGATCCGGCCACGATGGCGCACGCCACGGAAATCCTGTGCAACGAGTTCGGCGTCGCTCATGTCGACCTCAACTTCGGCTGCCCGGTGCCCAAGGTGACGCGCAAGGGCGGTGGCGGCGTACTGCCGTGGAAACGGGACCGGCTGCGCGCGATCCTCACCGCGACGGTCGCGGCGGCGGACCGCTACGGCGTGCCCGTGACCATGAAGACCCGCAAGGGGATCGATGCCGACCACCTGACCTATCTCGATGCCGGTCGGATCGCCGAGGAGTCCGGGTGTGCCGCGATCGCGCTGCACGGGCGCACGGTCGCGCAGTCCTATTCGGGGGAAGCCGACTGGGATGCCATCGCCGAACTCGTGGCCGCGGTGGACATCCCCGTCCTCGGCAACGGTGACATCTGGGAGGCCGAGACGGCTTTGCGGATGGTCGAACACACCGGCTGCGCCGGCGTGGTGGTGGGCCGTGGCTGCTTGGGCCGGCCGTGGCTGTTCCGGGACCTGGCGGACGCGTTCGCCGGGCGGTCGGAGCGCACGCTGCCGAATTTGGGTGAGGTCGCTGCGACCGTACGCCGCCATGGTGAACTGATGGCGTCACTCATGGGTGAGAAGCGTGGCCTCGCGGATCTCCGCAAGCACATGGCGTGGTATTTCAAGGGATACCCCGTGGGTGGCGACGCCCGCCGAGGGCTGGCGATGGTCAGCTCGGTCGCCGAACTTGATGACCGGCTGGCCCAGCTCGACCCAGCCGCGCCGTTCCCCACCCGGGAGTTGGGTGCACCGCGCGGGCGACAGGGTTCCCCGCGCGCGAAGGTCGTGATGCCGGACGGTTGGTTGGCCGACCGCTCCGGGCTCGCCCTCGACCTGTCCGGCGCGGAGAGCGATGTCTCTGGTGGTTGACGCGACCACATTCCTGAACGACGCTCTGCAGAGCGCTTGCCGAACTATGATCAACATCACGTCGCGGACGGCGTGTTTCGTTCCGCTAACGGGAACGCAAGTGTCTTGAAGAGGTCTGCCATGGAAAGTTAGGGTCTACCTCGCGGAGCGGCTGAGCCGCGGGGATCGGGGAAAGGGTAGTGAGGTAGTGCCGGAGATCATCGTCGAACCCAATGGGGTGAAGGTGCCTGTGGCTGAGGGCGACACCATCATGGCCGCGCTCAACAAGAATGGCTACACGTTCCTCCTCGGATGCCGTCGCGGTGGCTGCGGGATCTGCAAGGTTCGCGTCGTCGAAGGCACCATCGAGCACAACCGACCCGTCGCTGAGACTGCGTTGCCCGCCGAGGAGCGCGCCGAGGGAGTCTGCCTGGGCTGCCGGGCCGTTCCCCAGGGTGAGGAGATCAGGATCACTCTGCTCAAGTCAGCCCTTCGGGTGACAAACCCGTTGCTGCATCCCCCTGCTGCCTGATCGGCAGATTCAACGCTCGTCGACAAAGGAGTTGCTGTATGAGCGTCATGCGATTGGGTTACATCCACCTGCGGGTCACCGACATGGCGGAGGCGAAGAACCACTACGCCAACACGATGGGCCTCTATGAGATGAAGGCCGAAGGCAATCGTGTTTGGTACAAGGGTTGGGACGAGTGGAACCACCACTCGGTCGTGCTCGAAGAGGGCGGCGTCGGCGTCATCAAGTATGGCTTCAAGGTCGAATACGAAGACGACATCGCGGTCATCGAGAAGCGCGCCCAGGACTTTGGCGCCACCGTCGAGCGCATGTCCGCGGGCGAGAACCCCGAGGTTGGTGACGGCATCCGCATTCACACACCTTCGGAGCACGTCTTCGAGGTCTATCACCACATGACCGAGGTCAGCACCGAGGTCGGCACCCACAACCCGGAGGCGTTCCCGCGTCACCTGGTCGGCATCGGTGCCCCCTGCCTCGACCATTCGCTGCTCAGCACCGATGACCCGGCCCTGATGGAGAAGTTCTTCATCGCGACCTTCGACTATTTCACCACCGAGCGTGTTGCCACCTCGCTGGACGACGACGCCGACACCATCGCGGTGTGGATGACCAACAACAACATCTATCACCAGATGGCGGTCCTCAAGGGCCCGCAGGCCGGCATCCACCACTTCGCGTTCCGCCTCGAGGACTGGAACGAAGTGGGCCGGGCGGCGGACCTGATGGCGATGGACGATGTCCCGATCGACATCGGCCCGACCCGTCACGGCATCACCCGCGGCCGGACCGTCTATTTCTTCGACCCCTCGGGCAACCGCAACGAGGTGTTCGCCGGTGGGCTCCTCTCCCACCGCGACCGTCCGATGGTCACCTGGACCGCCGACCAGGTGGGCAAGGGCATCTTCTATCACGCACGGGAGCTCAACGAGCGCTTCACCACCGTGTTCACCTGATCGGTGGCAGCGCCGGATGCCACCGCGCCGGAGTTGCCCGCTGACCTGACCTGTTCACCCCCGCCTCATGGATCCCATGGGGCGGGGGTGACTCTGTCCCGGGGGACCCGCGATGGATAGCCTGAGCGGCGTCCACCAAACGAGTCGAACACTGGAAGGTCCCATGTCAGAGCTGACCAAGTCCCAGCCCACCCTCACCCGTGCCGGTGCGCGCGCTGCCCTCGACGCCGCCCTCGCCAAGGCCGAGGAGACGAACACCAAGATGAACATCGCCGTCGTCGACGCCGGCGGCAACCTCATGTCGTTCGAGCGCATGGACGGAGCGATGCTGATCTCGAGCGGCATCGCCCAGGACAAGGCCTATTCCGTCGTCATCGGCAACGGCCTCCCCACCTCCCAGTGGGTTCCGGCGCTCTCGGGCGACCCTGACCCCGGCCTGATGATCGGCTTTCCGCACCGTCCGCGCCTGGTGATGTTCGGTGGCGGCGTGCCGATCATGATCGACGGCCAGGTCGCCGGTGCTGTGGGCGTTTCCGGCGGTTCCGCAGAGGAGGACGCGACCGTTGCCCAAGCGGGCGCCGACGCTGTCACCGGCGGCTGACCCCTCCGATCGTCGATCCGGGGCGTCCGCAGGTTCTGCGGACGCCCCGTTTCCATTGCCCGGTCGGGACCGCTGAGGCGTCCGCGGGAGGGAGAAGGGGCTATTGCTCCCCGTCGGAGCGCGCGCCAGAATGCAGGCACGGACCGTCGCAGCCGGGCAGCGTGGTCCGCGCGACCAGGGGGGAGGGGCCGTGTCGCGGATTGAGGACGATCGACGCACCAGCACTCCCAAGCAGGCCGAGGAAGCGGGCGGGTTGCGGTCAGTGGGTTCGGCGCTCGACCTGCTCGAGTGCTTCGCGACCGAGGAGGAACTCGGCGTCTCCGACCTGGCGCGGCGGCTCGGCATCGCCAAGAGCACCGCGCACCGGCTGTTGTCCACCCTGCGGTCCCGTGGCTTCATCGAGCAGGACGAGGACAGCGGACGCTATCGGCTGGGCCTTCACCTGTTCGAGCTCGGTCACCTGGCGCAGGTCCGCCATCCCCTGCGGGCGGTCGCGATGCCCATCTGCCTTGACCTGAGTCGCCGGACCGGGCTGACGGTCAACCTCTCGGTCTGCGATGGCGCCGACATCGTCTTCATCGAGCGACTCGAGTCACCGGAGTCCGGGCGGAACCTCAGCGAGTCCGGTCGACGGCTGCCCTCTCACGTGGCGAGTTCCGGGAAAGCCATCGCTGCGTGGAATCCCGAGTTCGCCCAGGTCCGGGCGGAGGCAGGTTTCCCACCTCGGGCCAGATCGACCGTCCGGACGCGCAGCGAATGGGAGGCGGCGCTGCGGTCGGTCCGGAAAGTGGGGTACGCGCTCAGCGAGGACGAGTCCTATGACGGGATCAGCAGCGTCGCCGTGCCGATCATGGATGCGCGAGGTCCGGTCACGTCGGCGCTCTCGTTTCTCGGCCGACGACACGATCTGGGCATGCGGCTGCCGTTGCTGGTCCAGGTCCTCCAGCGTTCGGCCAGGCGAATTGCCCACGAAATGATGCGCAGACCGGGCGGAATGCCCAGCTGACCGGTCTGACGGACGACTCGGTGGTGTCGCGTGGGTAACGTGGCATCCGTAAGCCATCATCAAGGAGGATCCATGGCCCAGTGGGACGAGGAAAGCGTCGCTGCCGAACTGCTCGCCTGTGAGGCGGAGCGACGTGACCGGGAGCCGTTCACCGACGAGTGGCCCGAACTCGACGTGGACACCGGTTATCGCATCCAGGACGCCAATCTTGAAAAGCGGCTCGCGCGCGGCGAGAAGCTCATCGGCGTGAAGCTCGGACTCACCAGTGAGGCCAAGCAGCGCCGCATGAATGTGCACGCGCCGTTCGTTGCCTGGCTGACCGACGACATGGTCATGGAGATCGGTGACCCGGTGCCGCAGGCGAAGCTCATCCATCCGCGCATCGAGCCCGAGATCGTCTTCGTCATGAAGGACCGACTCGAGGGCCCGGGGGTGACGCGTGAGACGGCGATGGCAGCCGTGGAGACCGTGGCGGGCGGCGCCGAGGTCATCGACTCGCGCTATCGGAACTTCCGGTTCCGCGCCGGCGACGTCATTGCCGACAATGCCTCCAGCGGCGCCTATGTCGTGATCGACCAGGCGGTCAGCCCCGATGACATCGATCTGCTGACGGAATCCGTCGAGGTCTATGTCGACGGCAAGCTCGAGCAGACCGGCACCGGCAAGGACGTCCAGGGCCACCCGGGCGAGGCTCTCGCTCTGGCGGCGAACGATCTCGCTCGTCGTGGACTGGCCATCGAGCCCGGCTGGGTCGTGCTGACCGGTGGCGTCACCGACGCCGTCTTCTCTCCGCCGGGGAGCAAGGTCGAGGTGAAATTCGGGACGCTCGGTGCAGTAACCATCGATGGTGGCGAGGATCCGGACAAGGCGAGCTGATGCCGATCATCGAGGTCACGTTGGCCGAAGGCCGCACCCCGGAGAAGCTGCGCGCGCTCATCACAGAACTGACGAACGCCGTGGTGGAAACCGACGTGGCGAAGAAGGAGTCGGTGCGGGTCATCATCCGCGAGGTGCCGAGGACGCATTTCGCGGCGGCGGACGAAACGCTCGCCGAACGCGCCGAGAGACAACGCAACGCAGCGGGTACGCAGAGTTAAGTGCGGGGCCCGGTGCTCTTTGCGGGGCACCGGGCGCTCGTCTCGTGAATACAGAAAAGCGCCCTCAACGAAGCTGAGCGCTGGTTCGCTCGCGCTCGGTCGATCCCAGGGAAGGGACACAATCCGTGCGAAAGAACATCACCGTTCGGCAACTGCCGAACTTCATCAACGGGAAGTACGTCGAGACCAGCGAGACCTTCGACGTTCTCTATCCGGTCACCGGTGAGGTGACCGCCAAGGCTCACAAGGCCGGACAGGCGGAGGTGGACGCGGCCGTCGCCGCCGCGCGCGCCGCCCTGCACGGACCCTGGGGCAAGCTGACACAGCAGGACCGGGCCAAGATGGTCCGGGCCATCGCCGAAGGCGTGCAGAAGCGCTTCGATGATTTCCTCGAGGCAGAGGTCCTCGACACCGGCAAGCCCTATTCCGTCGCCTCCCACGTCGACATTCCGCGTGGCGCCTCGAACTTCGCCGCCTTCGCGGACGTGCTCCGGGAAAACCCGACCGAGACCTTCATGCTGGACACGCCGGACGGCTCGGGCGCACTGAACTACGGCGTGCGCCGACCGCGCGGCGTGATCGGCATCATCTCGCCGTGGAACCTGCCGCTGTTGCTCATGACCTTCAAGGCAGGCCCCGCGCTTGCCTGCGGCAACACCGTGGTCGTCAAGCCGTCCGAGGTCACCCCGTCGACGGCGACGCTCATGGGCGAGGTCATGAACGAGGTCGGCGTGCCCGAGGGCGTCTACAACGTCGTCCACGGCTTCGGTGACACCGGGCAGTTGCTCACCTCTCATCCGGACATCGACGGCATCACGTTCACCGGCGAGACCCTGACCGGCTCCATCATCCTCAAGGCCATCGCCCCGACACTCAAGGGTGCGTCGATGGAGATGGGCGGCAAGAACCCCGGCATCGTGTTCGAGGACGCCGATCTCGACCTGACGATCAAGGAACTGGGACGCTCGTGCTTCCTGAACACGGGCCAGGTCTGCCTGGGCACGGAGCGGGTCTATGTGCACGAGTCGATCTTCGACCAGGTCCGGGACAGGTTGAAGGACTACGCCGAGAACCAGTTGCACTACGGCTATCCGGATGAGGACACGACCAACTTCGGTCCGGTCGTCTCCGACGAGCACCGCGAGAAGGTGCTGTCGTACTACAAGCTCGCCGAGGAGGAGGGGGCAACCGTCGTCACCGGTGGTGGCGCGCCCGCGTTCGAGGACGAGCGGGATGGCGGTTCCTGGGTGGAGCCGACGATCTGGACCGGACTGACCCACGACTCCCGGGTCGCCACCGAGGAGATCTTCGGCCCGTGCACGGCGCTCATCCCGTTCACCGACGAGGACGAGGTGATCAAGCTGGCCAACGACACCAACTATGGTCTGGCGGCCACGTTCTTCACCACGAACGCCAGCCGGGTCCACCGGGTCGCGCCGCAGCTGGAGGCCGGCATCGTGTGGGTCAACAGCTGGTTCCTGCGTGACCTGCGGACCGCGTTCGGCGGCATGAAGCACTCCGGCATCGGCCGTGAGGGCGGCGTGCATGGGCTCGACTTCTACACCGAGTTGTCGAACGTCTGCGTGAAGTACTGAGTGCAGGCACCCTGATTTCAGGGTCTGACAGCGTGAAGCCCCGGGCGCTGAGCGGCCGGGGCTTCAGCCTGTCGGGGTGTCGGGTGGTGAGAGTAGGGTCTGGGCGTACGCGACGCAGAGGAGCCCCATGAACAACCCGCTGCCCCGCTCCGTCGAGTGGGCCGCCACGATGGCCGGCCACCGGCACGAGCAGTCCGTCATCCGGGCTCATCGCGATTCGGTCGCGGCTGTGCGTTTGGGGCAGCGTCGGGGTCGGGAGTTCCGTGAGGAGCGGGAAGCCGAGATGCTTGTGCCGGGCGCGACGCTGGCGCGCGGCGCGGGCAATCGAGTGGTCGAGGAGGAGCCGGATCCCGAGCGCACGTGTTTCGAGCGGGACCGGGACCGCATCGTCCACTCCAACGCCTTCCGAAGGCTCGCCGGCAAGACGCAGGTGGTCGTCCATCCGGCCGATCACGAGCGGACCCGGCTCACTCATGCGCTCGAGGTTGCTCAGGTCGCGACGTCGATCGCGCGCGGGATCGGGGTGAACGCGAGTCTCACCGAGGCGATCGCGCTCGGTCACGACTGCGGTCACGGCCCCGGGGGACACGCCTCGGAGGATGCTTTCGACCCCTACGTGCCCGGTGGTTATGACCACGGGCCCTGGGGGGCCAATGTGGTGCTGGCACCGCTCAATCTCTGCGCGGAAACCTTGGACGGCATCCGGAATCACTCATGGTCCCGACCTGCGCCCGGCAGCGTGGAGGGCGAAGTCGTCTCCTGGGCTGACCGCATCGCCTATTGCGCGCATGACCTGGAGGACGCGATCAAGGCCGGCATCGTGCGCGAGGCCGACATTCCGGCGGACGTGGCCGCCGTGTGCGGACGCACCCGACGTGAGCAATTGCGCACGTTCGTCCACGCCGTGATCGATGCGGTCGAATCGACGGGCCAAGTCGGAATGGCCGCGGGGCCCGCGCAGGCGCTGGCAGCGCTGCGGGCGTTCAACTACGAGCGGATCTATACCCGTCCCGAGTCGGTCGCGCAGGCCGTCGCCGTCGTCGACGTGCTGCGGGCCCTGGTCGATCACTTCGCACAGCGCCCCAGGGCCATCCGACGGGGTGTGGATGCGGATCCGGGCAGTCCCGAGGCCATCCATGCCGCGGTGACGTGGATTGGTGGCATGACCGACCGCTATGCGTTCGACACAGCGGTGCGGGAGTTGGGCTGGCCGGAGGACCGATTGCCGAAGGGCATCGACCGGAATCAGTGAGCGCCGGCGGCGTGCTTGTGGACCGTTGAGCGGCACGTTCGACCGTTCCTTTTGATACCCCCCGGGGTATAAGATATGGTCTTTCTCATACCCCGGGGGGTGTCCCTGGTCTTGATCGAGAAGGAGTTCACCGTGCCACGGTTCGCTCGCGAATATCGACCGCTCTATTTCCTCGCCGCACTCGGTGCGGGTGGACTGTCGGTGTCGTTCTTCATGTACCTCATGTTTCTGATCCCGCACCCGACCAGCCCGATGCCGACGTTCTCCGACGTGGTGAACGTCTATCGGGTGGAGGGGATCGGCCTCCAGGTGATGACCACGCTCGCGCTGATCGGCATCGTCTTCTTCGCGATCAAGCACGTCCTGGTGTTGCTCGCCAACCTGCGTGCGTTCAACCGACTGCGCCGCGAGCCGGCCTATCGGGCGCTGCGTTCCTCCAACGGTGAGGTGACGCTCATGGCTGTCCCGCTCACCCTCGCCATGACCGTGAACGTGCTGTTCATCCTGGGTGCCCTCGGCATTCCGGGCCTGTGGAGCAAGGTCGAGTGGCTGTTCCCGTTCTCGCTGTTGGCTTTCTCCGCCATCGGCGCGCTCGCGTTCTTCTTCTTCGGTCGCTATTTGGCCCGCCTCATCTCGCAGCAGGGCTTCGACAACGACGACACCAATCACTTCTCCCAGATCCTGCCGGCGTTCGCCTTCACGATGATCGCGGTCGGTTTCGCAGCGCCTGCTGCCATGAGCAAGATCACCGCGGTCTCGGTTCTCGGCATGGTGGGCGCCTTCATTTTCCTCGCGGCTGCTGCCGCCTGGATCCTTGTGAAGCTGCCGGTGAGCTTTGCCGCGATCCTGCGCAACGGCCTCGCGATCGAGGGCGGTCCGACGCTGTGGATGGGCATTCCGATCTTCACGCTCGTCGGCATCACCTTTGTCCGTCTCGCCTCGGGTGTGAGCCACAACCTGCTGGACACCGAGCTCAACCCTGTCATCACCTTCGTCGTCCTTGGCCTGCTCGTGGCGGCACAACTGGTGATGGGTTTGATCGGCTGGGCCGTCATGCGCCGCCAGGGGTATTTCGCACGGTTCGTGCGCGGGACGGACAGCAGCATCCCCTCCTATGGCCTGATCTGCCCCGGCGTCGCCCTGTCGGTGCTGAGCATGTTCTTCATCCACTGGGGCCTGGTCAAGACCGACATCGTCACCCTGTTCTCGCCGGTGCACCTCGCGCTGCATGCGCTGGTGCTGCTCCTCCAGGTCCGAACGATCCAGACACTGTTCCAGCTCGACCGCCGCCTGATGGGCGACCCGAAGGTCAGCCACAACGAGCCGGTTGCCAAGGAAGAGGAACTGGCCGCCGTCTGATCGGTCGGCCCCTAGGGCGTCGAACAACGCGGAAGGGTCCGGTTGCGTCATTGCGACCGGACCCTTCGGCGTGCAAAGGAAGTCAGAAGATGCGCACTGAACCGGTGCCGGTCTCGGCCTGGATCCGATGCGGCGCCGCCCCGTCCTCGTCGACGTCGACCCGCACGCTGCCCGTGCGGCTGGTCGCCTGCACCGCATAGCTGCCGTCCGGGACATCCACGTCAACGCTGCCCGTGGTCGTTCTCGCCTCAACCTCATCGGGCTGCGGGCCGTCCACCGTGACATCGACCGACCCTGTGCTGGCCTGCGCCCGAACGCTTCGGGAACCCTCGACGCGGATGTCGATGCTGCCCGTCGTGCTCTCGGCAGAAGCGCTGTCCGCTCGTCCGGTCACGTCGATGCCCCCGGTGGTCACCTTCGTCCGCACGGTGTCGAAGCTACCCGAGGCATGCACCGAGCCCGTCGTGGTCGTCAGGTCGGTCGTGCCGAAATCCCCGTCGACCGTGATGCTGCCTGTGGTGCCGCGCACGACCAGGTCGGGCGTGTCCTGCCTCGTGCCGGCGGGCAACACGATGTCCAATCGGCGGTTGAACGACGGCCCGAAACTGAAGCCCCCACCGCGATAATCGACGATGAGTTCCCCGTCGACGACCCGCTGTTCGAGCCGGCTGCCCCGCTGGCGATCGTGCTCGACGATCCGAGCGGTCGGCACGTCCTCATAGCGCACCTGAATGGCGGTGTTGCCCGAGATCACCCGCACGGAGGTGACCGGGGCTGTCACCTCCGTGGTCACGTCGGAGCCGAGGAGACCCGCACCCGCCCAAGCAGCCCCTGCGACGACCAGACCGGTGGTGAGCACCGCGCCGATGCGCCGGCCGCTGCGCCGGCCATCGTGCCGCGCCGGTCTGCCGTCCACCGCGCCGGGTCCGCCGGTTGACGCGACCGGACCCAGCGGGGCGCTCGGCGGCAAAGTCTCAGCAGGTCCCCAGGGCTCGGGATCGTTCGGGTCGTGCGGGTTGCGATAAGTCGGCTCAGGGGACGAGGGGCGCATGATGGTCTCCTTCGGTGCTCCCTCGAGCCAATCACCCGGGGAGGGCATTGTCAGTGCGCGCGCGGGTTGTTCCGGGTGACGGTCAGGGTCCGGTCAGGGACGCAACCGAGACCTGAGATCCTCCGGGAGGAGATGCGCCGAGCCGACCAGCCAGGCGGCCACGGTGACAGTGACGAACTGGGCGGCGAGGATGCCGAACAGCACGAGGACCTGCGCTGCCCCGGCCTCGAGAGGGCTGCCGCCACCAAGCAGGACACCCACGAAAGCGCCCGGCAGAGTCACCAAGCCGACCGTGCGGGTTGAGTCCAGATTAGGGATCACCGCTTCCGCGCGGCTCCGGTCGATGATGGCCTCGATCACCATCGGGCGTTCCAGCCCGAGGGCCAGCCCGGCCTCGTATTCCCCGATGCGGCCACGCAATTCGCCGAACGCCTTCCGCCCCAGGAGCGTATGTCCGGTCATGGTGTTGCCGATGATGATTCCGGCGATGGGCACCAGCGCGGCGCCGGTCAGGGGAGCGGTGCCGGACAAGAAGACGATGAGGAGCACCGGTAACACTCCCGCCGCCATCGCCATGGCGACCCACCACCAGCGATCACGCACGCCGCAGCGGCCTGCTGAGGTGAACACAGCGACCGCGAACATGAGGAGCCCGAAGCCGATCGCGAGCGCGAGGTGGGTCAGGGTCGCGGTGATGATCAATGAGACGGCGGCGAGTTGCACCACGGCCCGGAGACAGGCCCACAGCACCGACCGGCTCAGCCCCAGCCGGGCGACCAGCGACACGGCGACAGCCAGAGCAACCAACGCGATGAGGGCGATGGCGAGAGGCCAGCCGGGCTCCGTGGGGGTCATGGCCGTCAGCGTAATCGTTCGGCCACGAGCAGCGCGTGTGCGTGGTGGCCGGACGCGTACCCCGAAAGGGACTTGACTGTGACGCAACGTCACATGACGAGAATGGTGCATGCGGATCTCTGACTGCGCCGAACTGACGGGCACGACCGTGCGGACAATCCGCTATTACCATCAGGTCGGTTTGGTGCCGGTGCCCTCCGGCAGGGGGGTACGCCGGGACTACGGCCTCGAACACGTCGCCCGCATCCTGCGGATTCGTTGGCTGGCCGAAGCGGGGTTGTCGCTCGACGCGGTGGCCGAGTTGCTGGCCGCGGAAGACCAGCTGGCGGAGTCGGCAAGCCTCCATGACCTGCGCGCCACCGCGACGAGCATCGACGAGCGGATCACCGAGCTGCAGTCCCAACGGCGGCGGATCACGGCCCTCATCGCAATGGCCGAGGATGGCCGCCAGCTCACCGCCCTGCCGCCCGCGCTGGAACGCTTCTATGACCGGCTTGCCGACGCCACCCGCGATCCCGCGGCCCGCAAGGTGCTTCAGCGGGAACGCCGGCTCGCGGAGATGTTCGCCCAAAGGGGGTTGGTGCCGAAACGGGCGGAACGGCTGATCAACGCACTCACCCCGGAGGACATGGCGCTGGTGGTCGACTTCTATACGCGTTATGCCCGGCTGCCCGAGTTGGCCGACGACAACGCGACCGCGGAGATCGACGACCTCGTGGCCGCGATGGTCCAGTGGTCGCTGGACAACCGCGAGATCACCGAGGGCATGCTCAACATCCTGCCCGCCTGGGCCAGACGGCCCCGGTCGATGGAGGCCCTGATCAACTTCTCGATCCTCGTCTGCAGCGATGGCCGCCAGGAGGAAGTCATCCGCCGCAGCGTCGGCCAGATCATCGCGCTTATCGACGACACAGGCGCCCCGAACCCCGTCACCACGAGAGGACAGCACTCATGACCCCACCCATCGAAGTCCGCGACCTGGTCAAGACGTTCGGGTCGTTCCGAGCTCTCGACGGCGTCGACCTGACGGTCGCACCCGGCAGTGTCCACGGATTCCTCGGCCCGAACGGCGCCGGCAAGTCCACCACCATTCGTGTCCTGCTGGGGCTCTATCAGGCAACCTCGGGACACGTCTCGGTGCTCGGGCTCGATCCCGGGGTCCGCCCTGCCGAGGTGACTCGCCAGATCTCCTACATTCCCGGCGACGTTGCGCTGTGGTCCAATCTGACCGGACGCCAGGTGCTCGACGTGCTGGGAGGGCTGCGTGGCGTACGCAATCGCGAACGGGAGAACCAACTCATCGAGCGGTTCGCGCTCGACCCGTCCAAGCGGGTGCGGTCCTATTCGACCGGCAACCGGCAGAAGGTGCTGCTCGTCGCGGCGCTGGCCGCACCGACCGAGCTGTTGATTCTCGACGAGCCGACCTCCGGTCTCGATCCGCTGATGGAGACGGTGTTCGCCCACTGCATCGAGGAGGCGGCGGCCGAGGGCCGGACGGTCCTGTTGTCGAGCCACATCCTGGCCGAGGTGGAGCGGTTGTGCACCGATGTCACGATCGTGCGCGACGGCCGGATCGTGGAGTCCGGCAGCCTCGCCCAACTCCGGCATCTGGCGGCCCTCGAGGTCGCGGTCGGCGGTCCGGAGGTCCCGGCGCTGGCCGAGGACCTGCGGCGCTGGAAGCCCGAGGTCGCAGACGAGCGCTTGGTCGCGGAGGTCGGCCGGGACGAGCTGCCGGAGGTGCTGGCGTTGATCGCGAACGCCGGTGCCACTGATGTCACGGTGACCCCCGCGAGTCTGGAGAACCTGTTCCTGCGGCACTACGAGGTGGCGGCGCGATGATCAGGCTGTTGGCGCGTCGCCATCGCCTCGCGCTGATCGCGTGGGTCGTCGGGCTGCTCTCCTTGGTGGCGATCACGGCACCGTCCTATGAAGCCACGTACGGGGATCCCGAGTCCCGGGTGGTGCTGGTCGAACAGCTCCAGGCGACCCAGGGTTCGAAGGTGCTCTATGGCGAACTGCCGGATCCCGGCACACTCGGGCAGTTGTTCGCGTGGGAGACCGGCAGCTACATCGTCATCTTGGCCGCGGTGATGGCCGTGCTGCTCGCGATCTCGATGACGCGTGGCGAGGAGGACGCGGGGACGCTGGAACTGGTGCGGTCGGTGGGCGTGCGCCCCGGAGTGCCGCTCGGCAGCGCCATCGCGGTCCTCGCGGGTGCCTGTGCCGCCGTCGGTGGCGGCTCGGCGCTGATCCTGCTGGCCCAGACGGCCACGATCTCCGAGCTCACGGTCGAGGGGGCGTTGGCCTATGGTGCGGTCGCGTTCCTGGCCCCGCTGTGCTGCGGTCTGTGGGCTGTGATCTGTGCGCAGCTCCGTCCCGATGCGCGCAGCGCACGCGGCTGGGCGTTCGCGGCCGTCGCGCTCGGATTCGGTGAGCGGGTGATCGCGGACTTCGGCAGTGGCTGGTGGGCGGATGCCCTGCAGTGGTTGACGCCGTTCGGGTGGAAGACGGTCGTGGGACCGTACACCGAGGACCGGTTCTGGGCGCTGGCGCCGATCGCGGTGATCACGGCGGCTTTCGGTGCCGTCGGTGTCCTGCTGGCGCGGCGCCGCGAGCTGGGCTCGGCACTGGTGGCAGGTGCGCAACGCAGCGGTCGGGGACTCCGCGTACGGACGCCGGAGGGGTGGGCCTGGGTCAGCGCGCGAGGATCGATTGCCGGCTGGAGCCTGGCAATCCTCGGGACGGCCGGCTTGTTCGGGTCGATGGCCGACGGGCTCGTGACCACGATCGCCACCGACCCCGCGACCGGCGAGCTGATGAACCAGCTGGGTGGGCCGGCAGACCCTGCGGCCGCCTATTTCAATTTCCTCGGCACCTTCATCGCCCTGCTCGTGATGATCTGCGGCGTCGTGCTGGTGCTGCGCTTCCGTGGCGAGGAGACGAGCGGGCGGCTGGTCCACGAGCTGGCCACTGGAGTGCGGCGCTGGCGGGCGCTGCTCGCGCGGGTCCTGGTGGCCGTGGTTGTCTCGGTGGGTCTGCTCGCGGCATCGGGCGTGCTCATGGGCCTGATCGGGGAGGCACAGTTGGACGAGGGCGAACCAATGGCCTACGCCGTGTCCGCCAGCCTCGGCGAGGCACCCGGCCTGCTTCTGTGTGTCGGACTGACCGCACTGCTGGTGGGCCTGGTCCCGCGGTGGGCGTCGGCAATCTGGCTCATCGTGGCCTGGAGCGGATTCACGGTGCTGTTCGGGGCCTTGGTCGACCTCCCGGCCTGGGCGGTGGACCTGAGTCTGCTGGGGCACGCCCCGTCGGGGGATGGGCTGCCGGACTGGAAGGCCTGGCTGGGGCCCGTTCCGATCGGCCTGGGGCTCGGCGCCGTCGTCGGGATAGCCGCCGCCACCGCCTTGGTCGGCCGTCGCGATCTGCGCCTCGGTTGAGGTCACTCTCGTTTCGGCGCAGGAACTGAACAATCGATCCGCAAATTGGGCGTTCGGAGGCCAGAATTGAGCATCGACTGTTCAATTCTTGCGCAGTGGAGCGTTCGCTCTCGGTTCCTGAAGGGGGCCACGATGGATGAGTCACAGCAGATCCGGGCGTGGTTCGCCGACACCGGTCAGGGTTTCGTGGAGCTGGTGCAGGGGATCGGTCCGGAGTCGTTCGATGGTCCCGGGTTGGGGGAGTGGACCGTTCGCGACCTCATAGGGCACACGTGCCGCGCCTTCAGCACGGTGGAGGCCCATCTTGCCGCGGAAGTGCCGGATGGCGCGTCGTGGGTGGACAACGCAGCGGCCTATTTCACCACCGTCCGCCGGGCCGCCGTCGACCACGGCCAGATCGCCGAACGTGGACGAGAAGCCGGACGGGCGCTCGGCGCGGCCCCCGCGGCTGCCGTGGCCGACATGGCGAACCGGGTGCTGGCGCTGGTCGCGCGCAGCCCCGACGACGCCCCGGTGATGACTGTGGCCGGGCCGATGATGCTCATCGACTATCTGCCGACCCGCGCGTTCGAGCTCACGGTTCATTCGCTCGACCTGGCGGTCGCATTGGGCGTCGCGGCGCCGGCCGGCACCCGTCGATCGACGCGGCAGGCCCTCGCCCTCGTCGCAGACTTGGCAGAGGCGGACGACGCGGCAATCGCAGTGCGGGCGCTGACCGGTCGGTGTGGTCTGCCCGTGGGGTTCAGCCTGCTCTGACGGACTGCGAGGACCAGCCCAGGCGCGGCTGAGGATGAGGACCAGCCCAGGCGGGGCTGAGAATGCTGCCACGGAGCGGGCACCGCGTCAGTTCACCGTCACGGTCAGGGCTGCGGTCCAGCGTGCATTGCTGCCGGACATCGTGGCCATCTGTCGTGCTCCGCCGTCGTCGCGGAAGATGCCGTCGGCCCTCAGCGAGGTCCGGGACAGGTTGGAGACGCTGGTGTCATAGCCGTCGGCGGCGTATGCGGCCCGACAAGCGTCCTCGGGGAACGCGATCTGCGAGGTCTTGACGATCTCGCGCCGACCCGAGGTCGCGGCGCCCAGCGACTCGAACACCTGGAAATGGATATGCGGCCAGCGCCCGGCATAGCAACCGGGGAAGATGCTGGTGAACTCGACCGTGCCGGCGGCGTCGGTCGCGGCGACCCCGCGGAGGTAGTTCTCGTGGCGGACGGCGGCGGAATACATCGAATAGCCACCCTCGCGGTCGCAGTGCCACACATAGACCGCCGCGCCCGCCATGGGTTTGCACGCGTCAGCGAGCACGGTCAGGCGGAGTGTCAGGGGTACGCCCACAGCTATGCCGGTCGCGCCCGCGAAGCTCGACCGGATGTCATTGCGCACCACGCCCGAGGTTGTGAGCGCGTTGGCGCCATTGGACCCGTCACCGGGGAAAGGCCCAGCGGTTTCATCCGGCACTTCTGCGACGCACTCCGTCGTCGCTGTGCCGCTCGCCCTGGCGGCAGTGGCATTTCCACCGACAGCAGTCGCGCCGGCCGTGGCCGGCGAGGCCACTTCCGTCGTCGTCCCGCTGCCCGGGGTCGGTGCCCCGGAGATCCCCGTGCCGGTGGCGCATCCGGCCAGCCCCACCAGCCCCGCCGAGCCGAAGAGCGCGAGTGCGCGCCGGCGACTCAGCGTACCCAGATCGAACCGCAGGCCTCGGTCATGCACAGCGTCCACATAGTTGTCGTTGTCGGTCGGTCCGCTGGGGGCTTCGCTCAGGGGCATGGGACATCTCCTGCCGTCGGTGGGTCCCCAGTTCAGCATGGCGACACGGGTGCTGGGAATGGTGTGGATTCGGCTGGGGCGTGGCAGGGGTGCACGCCGCGTAGACTCGCGGCCGTGGTGGGCAGGACTGGCAGGATCGCGGACGACGACGTGGCCGAGGTGCGCAGCCGCGCCAAGATCGAGGACATCGTTGGCGCGGCGGTGGCGCTGCGCAACGCCGGCGGTGGCTCTCTGAAGGGTCTGTGCCCCTTCCACGATGAGAAGACCCCGAGCTTCCAGGTGACGCCCTCGAAGGGATTGTTCTATTGCTTTGGCTGTGGTGAGGGCGGCGACGTCATCGCGTTCCTCATGAAGCACGACAACATCACGTTCGTCGAGGCGATCGAGCAGCTGGCGGACCGCACTGGTGTCGTGCTGCGCTATATCGACGGCGACGGGCCGCGCGCCGAGCCTGGCTTGCGGACAAAGATCTTGGAGGCCAACCAGGCCGCCGCCGAATTCTTCGCAGGGAACCTCACCGGACCGGACGCGCTCGAGGGGCGGCGGTTTCTCGATCAGCGCGGATTCGACCGGTCGGCAGCCGATCACTTCGGTGTGGGCTGGGCGCCGCGGGGCGGTAGGGACCTGGGCGACCGGCTGCGGGCGCTCGGCTTCGACCGCTCGGTCCTGATCAAGGCCGGGTTGGTCCGCGAGGCGGGCTGGGACTTCTTCCAGGGGCGACTGCTGTGGCCGATCAGGGACGCGGGTCACAACGTGGTGGGGTTCGGCGCGCGGCGGATCCTGGAGGACGACCGGATGCCGGCGAAATATCTCAACACCCCCGAAACCCCCGTCTACAAGAAATCCCAGGTTCTCTACGGCCTCGACCTGGCCCGTCGGGCGATCGGGAAGAAGTCGCAGGCGGTCGTGGTCGAGGGCTACACGGACGTCATGGCTGCCCACCTCTCCGGCATCGACACGGCGGTGGCCTCCTGCGGCACCGCGTTCGGCGAGGAGCACGCCCGCACGATCCAGCGGCTGCTCGGTGGGGATGCCTTCAGCGGCGAGATCGTCTTCACATTCGACGGCGATGCAGCGGGACAGGCAGCCGCCATCAAGGTGTTCTCGTTCGACCGGCAGTTCACCACCCAGACCTACGTCGCGGTGGAGCCGACTGGCCTCGACCCCTGCGATCTGCGGTTGCAACAGGGTGAGGCGGCGGTGCGGGAACTCGTGGCGCGTCGCGTGCCGCTCTATCGCTTCGTCATGTCCAACGCCATCAGCCGCTTCGACCTCGACCGGGCTGACGGTCGGCTCGCGGCCCTCCGCGCCGCCGCGCCACTGGTCGGCAGCATCCGGGACAGTTCGCTGGTGGGTGCCTATGTGCGGGAGTTGGCGGGGATGATCGGGATGGATGTGGAGGAGGTGCGCCGAGAAGTCACCCGGGCGGCCCGCAGCGGGGGACAGGCCACCGGTCGGGAACCCGCCCCGGAACCCATCGCGCGCGCAGCGTCACAGACCGATCTGCCGTGGCCCGATCCACACGAGGGTCGCCTGGCCGTCGAGCGGGGTTACATCAAGCTGGTCGTGCAACGACCCGACCTGCTCGGGACCGACTGGGACGGTGTGAGCGCGGAGGACTTCACCCACCCGGCCTATCGGGCTGTCTGGGCGGCGGCGCAGGAGGCCGCGGGCCAGCCGTTCAGCGGGGACTGGAGCCGACAGATTGCCGAGACCTCGGAGAGCCTCACGCTGCGCCAGTTGGTGGTGGCGCTTGCCGTCGAGCAGTTCCTCCATGATCCGGATCGTGCCTACGTGGCGGCGTACGCGGCCAAACTCAGGCTCCTCAGCGTGACCCGCGCCGTTGCCGACCTCAAGTCGCGACTGCAGCGGACCAACCCGCTGACCGACCAGCCGGCGTACAACAGGATGTTCGTCGAACTCCTTGAGCTCGAAGCCAGGCGCAAGGAACTTCAGCAACGCACGGTCGGCTCGCTGGACTGAGGCACGCTCTAGCGGACCGCTCGCGCGCTCGCCAGATCGGCGGCGCAACTGGTGTTGTCCGAATGCTGCCTCCACAGACCGGCTCGGGTGCCGGTCCGAAGCGCCGGAAGTCCCGCAAGGTATCGGCATGACTGATGTGCTCTTGCCGGCGGAGGATCTCTTGACGGCCGCCGAGGAAATCGAACTGGCCAGACGAATGGAGGTCGGCACCGTCGCGGCCGCCGCCCTCGCGGGAGAACTGCCCGCGGGCTCGGCATCGACCGGCGAACTGGAAATGCTGGTTCACGAGGGGGTGGCGGCGCGGGAGCGGTACGTGCTCGCGAATGTCCGGCTCGTCGCGATGGTCGCGCATTCCGCGGCGAGACGCAGCGGGCTCGGCTTCGCCGATCTGTTCCAGGAAGGCATTGGTGGGCTCATCTGCGCCGTTGACCGCTTCGACCATCGGCACAACGTCCGGTTCGCTACCTATGCGTTGCCCTGGATCCGGGCCCAGGTGGCGAAGGTCGTGGCGACCCGATGCGGCTCGGTGCCCTTGAGCGAACACCGCGCTGAGCGGCGCCGCACGCTGTGCGCCGTGGCCGACCGGATGAGCCAGACGTTGGGTCGGCAGGTCACCGCTGCCGATGTGGCCGGGGAGGTCGGCCAGGACGTCGCCGCCGTTGCGGAACTGCTGGCGGTCGAACCGCCGATCGGACTCGTCGACGATTCGGGGGCGGTCATCGACCCACCGGACCCACGTGCGCTCCATGCGCTGGAGCAGGTGGGGGTGGCCACCCCCGAAATCGGGGCGTGGCTCGGTGCACTGCCGGTCATCGAACGGCGCGTGGTCGGACTGCGATTCGGATTCGCCGGGGCCTCGCACAGCTTCGCCGGTATCGCAGACGTGCTGGGCGTGTCGAAGTCGACCGTCCGGCGGATCGAGGCGCGAGCGCTGGAGCGTCTTCGCGACATCTGCTCGACCGAGCATCTGCCACTGGCCGGTTGAGCGGCGGGCAGAATGGCGCCATGGTCTTTCGACGTACGCGTATTGATCCGGACGCACTCTCGTCATTGCGAGAGGCCTATCGCTCGAAGTTCGGCCGACGGAGCAAGAAGCCGTTGTCGGGTGCGCGGACCCCCGACGGTTGGTGCATCGTTCTGCCCGACGTTCTCGCGCAGCTGCACGGCCAGGACTGGCGACTGATCGGGTGGCACGAGATCGAGCAGGGTGGCTGGAACGATCAGAACCGGGAACTCCGATGGGAGGAGAGCTCTGGTCGCCGCGGAAGCGCGGTCATGGACAATCCGGAGCAGGTGCCGGAGGTTTTCCGCGAACGGGTGCACGCATCGATCGTGGTCCAGAAGCACGTCCCGATCGAGGGGACGCGAGAGGGCGGCGTGGTGAGCGCTCGACGCGATCTCACGCACGCCGACGGAGAACTCGACTGGCGCACCCGGCGAGGACGCGGAACCCCCGATGACGAAGCCACCCGAGCGGCGTTGGCGGCAGCTCTCGAGGAGGTCCGGCACGATTTCGACATATGAGTGAAAGCTGCTAGAGTCTCCAATCGCGCCACGGGCCAATCCCCCGTAGCTCAATTGGCAGAGCATTCGACTGTTAATCGAAGGGTTACTGGTTCGAGTCCAGTCGGGGGAGCGTTAGCAAAGAGCTTCTGACTAGGTGAAATCCTGGTCGGGAGCTCTTTGTAATTGCCCATGGATGCCGCGTTGTCCGAGGCCAATCACCCGCCCGGCTAGCATCTGCGGCAGCCGACGATAAGGAGCAGAAGCATGAGCGACGCGGTCCGCGTGGCGGCAGTGGAAGACGTCGAACCAGGGGAAGCACTTCGTATCTCCCGTGATGTGATGGGCACGCAGGATGATGTGGTGCTCGTGCGGACGGAGGCGGGGGAGTTCTATGCGCTCGACAACACCTGCAGTCACGCGTTGGCATCCCTGGCCGAGGGTTGGGTGGAGGATGACTGCATCGAATGCCCGTTGCACGCTGCAGCCTTCTCCCTGGAGACCGGCGAAGCGCTCAGCCTGCCGGCGACCGAGCCCGTTGGCACCCACGCCGTGGAGGTCCGGGACGGTGAGGTCTGGGTGACCCCCGGGTCCGAGAAGGGTGATCTCTGACCCCGCTGGGCGCACAAAGAAAGACCCCTCGAGAGCAGTGCTCCCGAGGGGTCTATTCGTCCGTCGCAGATCAGGCGTCCCTGGCTGCGGCCGCTGCGGCTTCGCTGACAGCTGCTCGGCGCGCGGCACGCTTGCGCGCCGCATAGGCCTGGGAGGCTTTCGCCGACACTTCCCGCACTGCGTGCAGTTCGGCGTTGGGATCGAACCTCCCAGTGGGGGCTGAGACCGACAGGGCGGCCACCGGGGTGCCGGTGGCGCTGAGGACCGGTGCGGCGATGCAGCTGAGTCCCCGCATCGTTTCCTCCCGCTCAAAGGCAAAGCCGCGCGTCTTGGCATCGTTGAGTTGCTTGCGAAGCTCCTCAGGGTCGGTGACGGTATAGGGCGTCCACTGGGGGAGTTCCTCGCCGTCCAGGACCTCATCGATCAGAGCTTGGTTGTAGCACAGGAGGATCTTGCCGACCGCTGTGCAGAACGCCGGCAGCCTGCCCCCGATGCGGGACGGTGACGGCACATGGTGCAATCCGTGGAGCTTGTTGAGATAGACGACATGCGCCCCCTCGAGCACAGCCAGATGCACCGTCTGGCGTGTGCGTTCGTAAAGATGCGCGAGGAACGGCGTCAGGATGTCCCTGAGCTCCTCGACCTCTGGCACCGTCACCGGGGCCGTGAGCTCATTGAGCAACGGTCCCAATCGATAGTTGCTGCCGGCACGTTCGACCGCGCCGTTCTTCTCAAGCACGGCCAGCAGGCGGAATGCGGTTGACTTGCTTAGCTCGGTTCGCCGCGCCAGCTCGCTCACCCCAACCCCTGAAGAGGCGTCCTTGCCGAAAGCCCCGAGCAGGCTGAGCGCTTTGTCCACTGCTGTGCGGCTGTCCCGCTGGGTCCCCATGGCCCCCCGTTCCGTCATTGGAGTTTGCCCTCGTCGGCGTCCTGATGCACGTCGACCCGAGTCCTCGTGGAGTCGAGTCAGTGTAGCGCTCGTGAGGCAACGTTGGGGACCCCGCGCGCGGGGATCTGGGCAAACAAAAAGGCCCGACTCCCAACAGGCGTGGGAGATCGAGCCTTTTTGTAACCGCCGTTGGCGGTCGAGAATCACTCAGGCAGCGGCGTTGGCCAGCGACACCGCCACGTCGATGATCATGTCCTCCTGGCCACCGACATAGCGACGGCGGCCGATTTCCTCGAGGATCTCGGTGACGGGGACGCCGTAGCGCTCCGCCGCCCGCTCCGCGTGGAAGAGGAAGGAGTTGTAGACACCCGCCTTGCCCTGGATGATCGACGCGCGGTCCATCACCGGAAGGCGCGGGATCATCGGGCCCATCACGTCCTCCGCGG
Source organism: Ammonicoccus luteus (assembly GCF_050880385.1). NCBI lineage: Bacteria > Bacillati > Actinomycetota > Actinomycetes > Propionibacteriales > Propionibacteriaceae > Ammonicoccus > Ammonicoccus luteus. The sequence continues at coordinate 842,979 of NZ_JBNZCI010000001.1, read as the reverse complement.
CATCCAGGATGCTCTTGGTGTCGACACCCGTGTGGATGCCCAGACGCTCGAAGGCAGCGACGAGCACCTCGGTGGGGGAGTTGCCCGCACCTGCGCCGAGGGCCTTGAGGGACCCGTCGACCTGGGTGGCGCCGGCGCGTGCGGCCAGCACCGAGTTGGCGACGCCGAAGCTCATGTTCTGGTGGCCGTGATAGCCGACCTCGGCGTCGTCACCGAGTTCGTCACGCAGGGCGTTCACCCGGTCGGTGACGTCCTCCATGATGAGGGCGCCGGCAGAGTCGACGACATAGACGCACTGACAACCGGCGTCGACCTGGATCCGGGCCTGCTTGGCCAGCTCGGCCGGGGTCGTCATGTGCGACAGCATCAGGAAGCCGACGGTTTCGAGACCCATCTCCCGAGCCGCGTTGAAGTGCTGGATCGAGACATCCGCCTCGGTGCAGTGCGTGGCAATCCGGATGATGTCGATGCCGCGGGCCTTGGCCTCGCGCATCTCGTGCACGGTGCCGAGACCGGGCAGCATGAGGGCCGCAACCTTGGCCTGCGTCACGCTCTCCTTGACGGCCTCGATCAGATCGAGCTCGTTGGTCTTGGAGAACCCGTAGTTGAAGCTGGAGCCGGCGAGACCGTCACCGTGGGTGACCTCAATAACCGGGACGCCGGCAGTGTCGAGAGCCTTGGCGACCGCGGTGACCTCGTCGATCGTGTACTGATGCCGCATGGCGTGCGAGCCGTCGCGCAGCGATGTGTCGGTGATGCGCACCTGGATGTCGGTCATGCGTTGGCCCCCACCTTCTTGTTCGCTTCGATGCGCTCGACCAGCATGTCGCCGGTCCGCGTCGCGGCGGCGGTGATGATGTCGAGGTTGCCGGCGTACTCCGGCAGGTAATCCGCAGCGCCCTTCACCTGCACGAGGCAGGTGACCCGGCCCCAGTTGTTCCACTCGGGACGGGCGTGGTCGAACTGCGGGTCAGCGGTCAGGTCATAGCCCGGGACATAGTCCTGGACGGTCTCGACCATCTTGGCGATGGACTCGCGCACCTCGTCCTGGAGCTTGCCCGGCTCAGCCGCTTCGGCGGGCAGCGAGCAAAAGACCGTGTTGCGCATCATCAACGGCGGCTCGGCCGGGTTGAGGATGATGATGGCTTTGCCCTTCTTGGCCCCACCGACAGCTTCGAGAGCCGCGGCAGTGGTCTCGGTGAACTCGTCGATGTTGGCGCGGGTCCCGGGGCCGGCCGACTTGGACGCGATCGACGCAACGATCTCGGCATAGTCGACCGGCACGATCCGGGACACGGCGGCCACCATCGGAGTGGTGGCCTGACCACCGCAGGTGATCATGTTGACGTTGGCGACATCCTCGAGGGAATCGAGGTTCACCGGAGGACACAAATATGGACCCACAGCGGCGGGGGTCAGGTCGATCGCATGGATTCCGGCCTCGGCGAAACGGGGCGCGGCAGCCAGGTGGGCCTTGGCGCTCGTGGCGTCGAACACGAAATCGGGGAGGTCGTCCTGAGCGAGAAGCCAGTCCACACCCTCGGCCGAGGTCTTGAGGCCCAGGCGCTTGGCGCGGGCGAGGCCGTCGGAGGTTGGGTCGACACCGATCATGTAGGTCGGCTGGATGTACTGACTGCGCCGCAACAGCTTGAACATCAGATCCGAGCCGATATTGCCCGGGCCGATGATCGCTGCGGTGTAAGGACGATCCTTACGCTCCCTGGGGTCCACTAGTGGTCCCTCCTATCAGTCGAAATGGATGGTGAACGTGCCGTGCTCGCCATAGTCGGCCGTAACCGACGTGCCGGCGTCCACGGCGATCATGCGGGTGAAGCTTCCGGGCAGGACAACCTGACCGGCCTTCAGGGTCACACCCTGTTCACCAAGGGTGTTCGCGAGCCACTGCAGCGGTGCTGCGGGGTGGCCCATGACATCGGCGCCTGTTCCCTCACCCACGACCTCACCATTGACGGTGAGCTTGCAGGTCATGTTGATGAGGTCGTTCTTGTCGATGTCGATCGGTTCCTTCGACCACGCGATCGCGCCGTAGGAAGCGTTGTCGGCGACCGTGTCCACCAAATGGATGTTCCAGTCGGCGACGCGGGAGTCAACGATTTCGATTGCCTTGTGCACGGTGCCGATGGCGTCGACAGCCTGCTCAAGAGTTACCCCCGGCCCGGCCAGGTCGTCCTTCAGATAGAAGGCCAACTCCGGTTCGATCCGCGGCTGGAGGAAATCCTGCGAGTTGAAGTGCGCATCATCGTTGCCGATGAAGCGCGGGTCGTCGGTCATGAACCCGAAGTCCGGGCTGTCCACACCGAGCTGCTTCTGCATGGCCAAAGAGGTCAGACCGATCTTGCGGCCGATGATCTTCTCACCGCGGGCGAGCAGGGCCTTTTCCTGGATCTGCTGAATCGCGTAGGCATCATCAATGTTCATGTTCTCAAGGCTGTCCCGCAATGGGGGGATAGCCTTTTTGGTCGCGTACGCTTCCAGCAGTGCATCGGCCAACTGCTGATGCTGCGCCTTACGGTCGGACATGGAGTTCCTCCTCGTTGATGACTACTCCGTCGTGTGGACGAAGGAGCCAACTGCCAGGCAGTGCAATGACTTTAAGCACATCCCGGCTGTCCGGCGCGATCCGTTCCGGGGAACGAAACGCGGCACTTCGTCCACGCGTGCTGGTCGAGCCCGTGAGTCGCAGCTCCGTCCCAGCAGCCCAATCCCACTAGTCGCGCGGGATTTGCGCAAGGTCCGACCCCCGCGCGTGGCCATCAGATGTCCGCTCTGTGGGCGGGATCACTGCCGCGACAGCCGTCATCGCCATCGTGAGCAGGGCTCCAGCGCCCCCGACAAGCTTTTCGGCTAGACCCCATCGGGCGAACTCGAGAGGATCGGGTCCGGCATAGGCGACCGTCCAGAACGGCTCGGTGATCAGCCAGGTCGTCGCCAGCAGGCCGACCACCCGGAGGGCCCGTGGCACGCCCGGCCGCAGCAGCGCCACCCCGAGCGGCAGGGCCCAGACGAAATAGTGATTCCAGGCAACGGGGAGGGCCGACAATGCGGCGAGACCGCACAGGCTCGCGCCCAGCAGCACGTGCCCGCGACGCACGGCCCGGATTGCGGCGAGCAAACCCAGCAGGGTGAAGGCCACCCCGATCAGGATGCCGATGCGGGTCAGCGTTGGGTCCAGCCCGACGAAGCGCTGCCAGGCGCTGGCCCATGACTGGTTGTGCATCCAGCCGCGGGGATCGGGGAAGAACTCGAGTCCGCCGAGTGCGACCTGCGTCCAGTAGTGCCACGACTGTCTCGGCGACACGACGAACCCGAGCAGGCAGGCGGCACCGGTGGTGAGGGTGGCCACGACCGCGGCCCGGCGGCGACCGGTGAACCACAGCAGGGGAATGAAGAGCCCCGGTGTGAGCTTGATCGCCGTCGCGATGCCGATGAGGACCCCGGCGGGGAGCAGCCGGTCACGACCGGCCAGTCGTGCCCGCAGCGCCGGGAACCGAGCCAGCCAGGAGAGGATCAGCCCGCGACCGGGCGCGATGTCGAGCAGACACATCACCATCAGCAGCACGGAGATCTGCCCCAGCCCGATCGTGCTCCGGATCGGGCCCGCGATGAAGATGCACACCATCGTGGCGAAGGCGATGTGCCAGCCGCGCAGCCGCAGCCTGTGGAGGAGCGCCAACAGGCCGCCGACGGTCAGCGCCAGCCAGCCGAATTGGACCAGGCCACGGGGCAGCACCCCGAGCGGCACGGCCAGCAGCGCGGCGAACGGCGGATAGAGGAACGGCCACTGGCCCTCATCAGCAACATAAAGCGGCTCTTGGGCGATGAACGCCCGCGCGGCGCGGAGATAGACCTCGAAGTCGGCCATGGCGGGATCCCAGCCCACGAACGCATGCACATCGGCGTCCGTGATCGCCGCGCACCACGCGGCTGCGCCGACGGCCAGGACGAGGCTGCCGGTCACCATTGTGGCGCGGTGGTGCCAGAAGCGCGCCAGTCGTGGGGCGGGATCCCCCCGCGTACGCAGACCTGCGCGCGCGTCGAGCAGACCGATCACGGCCAGTCCCAGCGCGAGCAGCGGGACGCCGGCGGTGACCAAACGCTCGACGAGGTCGAACTCCGCGACAGGTTTGAAACGGGGCAGCGCACCCAACGGGTCGGCGAGGATCCACGCCAGGGCGAACATGACGACGATCGATAGACCGATCGGCGTGCGGCGATCGTGCGCGGCAACCTCGCCGGACGACGTCCTGGCGATGGTCACAGCGACAACCGGGAGCAGGATCCACACCAGATCCGGGTTGGGCAGCAACGGCGACGCGACGAGCACGCCCACCGTCGCCATCGTCACGGCCAGCCACGGCCGGTCGAGTCGATCCCACCAGACGGCAGCGGCGATTGCCGCCGCCCCGGCCACGATCATGAGCGCGAGGGCCGGCCAGCGTGCCTCCGGACCGAACAGGCGCAAGGCGGCCCCGAGCATCGAGTGATTGGAGGACGAGAGCGTGGACTCGCGGACGGCGAGACGCGCTGGCATGACCTCGGTCCAGAACACCAGGGTCATCCGGGGCAGCGCCGCAGCCGCTGTCAGGGATGCCGCGGCGAGCGTGCCAAGGGCGAGCACGCCCGACCGTCGCTCGCGCAGCAGGAGCACGGCGAGGAAAGGCCAGGTGAAGGGCCACACCGCGGTAGCCAGGCCGGTGAGCAGCCCCCGCGGGAGCCAGCGCGGGCGTCGCTGCCAGTCGACCAGGTCGATCACCAGCGCGAGCATGATCAGCCAGGTCAGCCGCCCCTGCGTCATGGCGACGCGACCCGGCGGCACCGTGACCACGATCGCCGCCAGCAGGGAGAGGGCGAAACCCTGCACCCCGGCTCGCCGAAGCAGACCCAGCACGGCGAGTGCGCACAGGGCGCCCCACCCGAGGTGGAGCACCGGATCGTTGAACGGCACCGACAGAACGGTCCCGAGCGCACCGACCGGCGACAGGAGGAACTGCCCGGGAATCGCCGCCGTATAGAAAGGCTCACCGCCCAGCACCGCCCGCCCGACGGCCTGATAGCCGTGGAGATCGGTGCCGTGGCGGGGATCCATCACCACGCCCCAGCTCGCCCACGCGGCCGCCAGCACCGGCAGCACTAGCCACGCGAGCTCGCGCAGTCCCTGCGGCAAATTGGCCGGGCGGTCGACGGTGGGGAGTGCGGACATGCCGGTCATCGTTGCAGATCGGTCCGACACACCGACACGCCCGCGCATGGGCCGAAACCGTCGGTCGCGCGCCATATCTTTCTGCCATGACGGTGGGTCCGGCCACCGATCGAGAACAGGGAGACCCGAATGACGGCTTTGGTCCGGCGCCTGCTGCGCTTGGGCGGGATGATGCTGGTCCTGCTCGCGCTGCTCATCCCGACGCAGGCGACCGCCGCGCCTCCGGTGGTGGGTGCCATCGGTGATCGGTGGCAACAAGTGAGGCACATGGTCGGCGAGCCGCTGGGGCCCGAGTTCTGCGGTCTCGTGCAGGGTGGCTGCGGGCAGCGCTTCGAGCGTGGTTCGATTTATTGGACGCCCCGCACGGGGGCGCAGGAAATCCGTGGTGCGATCCGCGACATCTGGGGTGCGAACGGCTGGGAGCGTGGCATCTCGGGCTATCCGACCTCCGGGGAGTTCTGCGGACTGCGCGACGGTGGCTGCGGTCAGCGCTTCCAGAACGGCAACATCTATTTCCATCCTCGCCATGGCACCTATCGCATCTTCGGCGCGATCTTCGACGGCTATTCGCGCATCGGATGGGAGAACTCGTCGATCGGTTATCCCGCGGCTGGTGAAGCCTGCGGGCTCCGCCAGGGCGGGTGTTTCCAGCGGTTCGCGAACGGATTTATGTATTGGTCGCCCGCCTCCGGCTCCTTTGCCGTGACCGGACGGATCTATGACCATTGGGCGGCCAACGGCTGGGAGGCCGGCCGCTATGGCTATCCGACCTCCAACGAGTCGTGCCGCACCGAGGGCGGCGTCCGCATCTGTGACCAGAGTTATCAGCGCGGTCGCATCACCTGGCGCAGCGATCGCGGCATCGTCACCCCGACTCCAGGAGGGGGCCGGGTCGACTGTTCGGTGCAGCGCTGCATTGCTCTGACCTATGACGACGGTCCCGGGGTGCACACGAACCGGCTCCTCGACACCCTGGGCCGGAACAATGCCAAGGCAACCTTCTTCCTCGTCGGCGATCGTGTTTCGTCGAACGCCGGCACCGTGCGCCGCATGCGCGACATGGGCATGGAGATCGGCAACCATTCGCGCAGCCACCCCGACCTGACCGGGCTCGGTTCCGCAGGCATCCGGTCCCAGCTCGCCGACACGCAGGCCCGGATCCGGACGGCCTCGGGCGTGACCCCGACCGTTTTCCGCCCGCCCTACGGTGCACGGAATGCCACGGTCGACAGCGTGGCCCGGGAACAGGGCATGAGCGTGATCATCTGGAACGTGGACACCTGGGACTGGCGCGATCGCAACGCCTCGACCGTCTCCAGTCGAGTTCTCAGTCAGGCACAGCCAGGGTCGATCGTCCTCATGCATGACATTCACAGCACCACGGTCGATGCCGCACCCGCGATCGTGGCGGGGCTCAAGGCCCGTGGCTATGAACTCGTCACCGTCAGCGAACTCCTGGGCGGGACGCAGCCGGGCCGGGTCTATACGGCCCGCTGACCCCGTCCGGGGGCTGTTGAAGCGGCTGGGTGCCGGAACACATCCAGCCGGACGGCGACGGTCGTCGCGATCGAGGTTTCGGGACGCCCTGCCGGCTGTGTGTGGAAGGCGTTCGGGCCCATGCCGATCAAGTGCCGCTGCTCGTCCGGGGACAGGTCGATCCGATAACAGAGGTCCTCGTGCCGATCGTGGGTGAGGCACGTGCGGGCCTCGGCGAGCAGCCGCTCGTGCTTGCCTTCCTCGATCGTCATGAGGCCGGCGGTGTGGCGTACCTCCGCCAGGTGGGCGGGCAGCGGAGTGACCACCAGAACCCGGCCCGACGGGGCACAGATTCGGGCGAACTCCTCGAGATTGCGGGGGGCGAAGACAGCCAGAACGGTGTCGGCTATCCCGGAGCGGATCGGCAGGCCGGCCCAGGTATCGGCGACGACCGCTCCGATGCGGGGGAGTTTGGCGGCGCGGCGGGAGGCATAGGTCGAGACGTCGGTCGCGAGGCCCCGCGCTCCGGGTGCGGTCCGAGCGAGGCGGGAGACGACGGCGTCGAGGTAGTAGCCGGTCCCGGCGCCCGCCTCCACGGCCACCGACCCGACGGCCGCGGAGGCCACTAGCTCGGCGATCGGCGCGTAGTGCCCGGCAGCCAAGAACGCGACGCGGTCGGCCACCATGGCGGCGGTGTCCGCATTCGCGCCGGCAGAGCGACGCAGCAGGTTGAGCTGACCCTGCCGTGCGACGTCGAACCGGTGACCGGCCGGACACCCGGCCGTGCCGCCGGTCAACGTGAGTTCACCCGTGCAGTGCGGGCAGTGCAGCAGATCGATGACGTCGGTGAGCAATGGGACACCGCCGGATCAGGAGGTGAGGCTGTCCGGGGTTCGCGCGGGTCCTTCCGCAGCGGTGCCGGCTCGCCGATTCCGCCGTTCGCGCAGGTCGCCGCGAATGAAGATGACCAAGCCGGTCAGGCCGATGAGGGCGAAGAGGAACCACTGCATGGCGTACCAAAAATGCGGTCCGTCGGAGATCTCCGGCAGGGCCAAGGTCTCGAACTCCGCCTGCTGCGCCGGGTTCATCTCCAGCGTCGCGATCCAGCCGTCGAGGACGGGGTAGGGCAGGGTCCGGCCGATCGCAGGAGCATTGATGAGTCGCACCATGCCCTCGTTCGGGTCGATTGCCTGGGGTTTGCCCTGCTCACTGCGTCGCACATGTCCCATGACGGTGACCTGCCCGGCGGGTGGTGCCGGCAGTGTGGTGGGGATTCCCCGGCCACCCGGGACATGAATGAATCCACGGTTGACCAGGACCGTCTGGCCCGTGGTCGTGCGCAAGGGAGTGACGACCTCGAAGCCTGGTTGGGAGTTGTTGAAGCGATATCGAACCTGGAACTGATGCTCGGCATCGAACGTGCCGGTCGCGATCACACGCTGCCACTGGTCCGCGTCGGTGATCGTCACCCCCGGCGCGAAGACTTGGTCGAACGGCTTCGGCGCGGCGGCTTCGTTGGCGAGAATCGCGTCGTTCCGGGCGTGGCGCTGATCCAGGCGATCGAGTTGCCACCGACCCAGGAACACGAAGGTGACGCCCAGCACGATCACGAAGAGTGCGAGCGCGATCCACCGTTTCCAGAGCCTGTTCACCCGGCCACCCTACTCGGGCGGGCGGACGCCTCAGTCCTCCCGAACAGTCTCCGGCTGGGTCTCGACAGTCTCCGGCTGGGTCTCGCTCGCTCTGCTCAGGCAGACCTCGGTCGCGCGCGCGGCCGCAGCACCAAGGGATGTGCCGCGGCCGACGGCGACGCCGACCAAGAAGGTGGTGAGTGGCGCGGCAGGCCGCAGAACCTCGTGCGCCGCATCGCGGGCGAGGTCCAAGATGATGTGCATCGACTCCTCGTCGATCGTGAGCCCGGTCGCCAGTTCGTCGGACAACGTGTTGACCCAGGTCTCCAGGTTGGTGTTCTGGTCGTCGCTCATGCTGTTCCTTCCCGAGCAACCCTGTGCGGCTTCGGCCATCTGCGCCTCCGCCGGTTGCTCGTCGGTGCCCGGCCGTGCGGCCAGGGCAGATCAACGGCTCGATGATGTCACGCGGGCCTGCGGTTCGGGCCACCGCCCCGATCTGGCCCAGTGGCGGATGCGACCTAGACTCGTCCCTATGTCCGAATCGACCCCGTTGCGCCTCACCGACAGCCATGGCCGGGTCGCCACCGACCTCAGAATCTCCCTGACCGACCGCTGCAACCTGCGCTGCACTTATTGCATGCCTGCAGAGGGGTTGCCGTGGTTGCCCAAGGACGAGGTGCTGACCGACGGTGAGTTGGTTCGCCTCGCCGGAATCGGCGTCGAGCACCTCGGCATCCGGACGATCCGCCTTACTGGCGGCGAACCTCTGCTGCGCGCCGGACTTGAAGCGCTGGTCGCCGAGCTGGCCACTTTGCGTACGCCTTCGGGAGACAAGCCCGGCCTCGCGCTCACGACCAACGGCATCGGATTGGCTGACCGGGCCGATGCCCTTGTGGCCGCCGGGCTGGACCGCCTCAACGTGTCGCTCGACACCCTGGATCCCGAGACCTTCAAGACCCTGACCCGCAGGGACCGGCTCGCGGACGTGCTGGCCGGCATCGACGCGGCCGTGGCCTCCGGCCTCGCTCCAGTGAAGATCAACGCCGTTCTCATGCGCGGCATCAACGATCACGAGGCCCCGGGCTTGGTCGCCTGGGCAGGGGAGAAGGGGGTCCAGCTCCGTTTCATCGAGCAGATGCCGCTGGACGCCCAGCACGGCTGGCGCCGGTCCGAGATGGTGACCGCGGACGAGATCCACGCGAAGCTGTCCGGACGGTTCGACTTGGTGGAGGACCCGGTGGACCGCGTTACGCGAGGAGCGGCGCCGGCGGAGTTGTTCCGGGTGGGGAGTACGCCGCAGCGCGTCGGGATCATCGCCGCTGTCACCCGCCCGTTCTGTGGTGCATGTGACCGAGTGCGTCTGACCAGCGACGGTCAGTTGCGCACCTGTCTGTTTTCGCGCGAGGAATCAGATTTGCGGGGACCGCTGAGGGCGGGCGTCAGCGATCGCGAGATCGCTGAGCGGTGGGTCATCGCGGTGCGGGGCAAGCTCCCGGGTCATGGGATCGACGATCCGACATTCCTTCAGCCGGACCGGCCGATGAGCGCGATCGGCGGCTGATCGGACCCCCCCGCGCTCAGTCCTCGACGACCTCGCCATCGACGATCTCCGTCGCCTCTTTGGGGAGCGCCCGCCGATATTCGGGTTCGCCATGCTCGATGGGCTGCAGCTTGGCACTGCGCTTCTCCACCGCGTTCGCGAACAGCACTGCGATCGCGGGCAGGAACGCGGCGCCGGCGATGAGGACCAACCGGAAGACGTTGTTCGGGACGAAGATCATCGCGATGAAGCACGCCACCCGGAAGCTCATCGTGATGAGATAACGGATCTCCCGGCCCTGCAGGTCTCGGGATCGACCGTGCCGGGCGTCGGTGATGACCGCGTCCGCACCAAGGCGGCGCGTGGCACGCACCGATCGCCCACCTGCCATCCGTCCACCATACGCCGGAGCAGCCGGAGCAGACAGCGATGGCCGCGGTGGGACCCGCGGCTTTGACAGCAGCGCTCAAAGGTTGTTCTGTGGCAAGGTTGCCCCCATGACTGCCTCCGAGTCCCAGCCCGCGCGTTCCGTCCTCGTCACCGGGGGAAGCAAGGGCATCGGCCGCGCCATCGCCGAACACTTCGCCGCCGCCGGACACAAGGTCGCCGCGACCTATCGCAGTGGCGGGGTGCCCGACGGCGTTCTGGGCGTCCAGTGTGATGTCACCGACGCCGACCAGGTCGATGCCGCGTTCAAGCAGGTCGAGGAGGCCCACGGCCCCGTCGAGGTCCTGATCGCGAATGCCGGCGTCACGGCGGACAACCTGATGGTGCGCATCTCGGACTCCGACTGGGACAAGGTCATCGAAACCAACCTGACCGGGAGCTTCCGCGTCGCCCGCCGCGCCGCCCGCGCAATGATGCGTGCCCGGTTCGGCCGGATCATCTTCATCTCGTCCGTCGTCGGGCTGCTCGGCTCGGCCGGCCAGGTGAACTATGCGGCATCGAAGTCCGGTCTCGTCGGCATGGCCCGCTCGATCGCCCGAGAACTCGGCTCGCGCAACGTCACCGCCAACGTGGTGGCCCCGGGCTTCATCGAGACCGACATGACCGCGGTGCTGTCCGAGGAGCAAGTGAAGGCCTATCAGGGCCAGATCCCTCTCGGGCGCCTCGGTCAGGTCGCCGACATCGCGGCCGCGGTCGAATATCTCGCGTCCGACAACGCCGGCTATATCACGGGTGCGGTCATCCCGGTCGACGGCGGCCTGGGCATGGGGCACTGACCCACTCTTCTCCAGCAGCAGAACCAGAAGGACACATCCATGGGAATTCTCGACGGCAAGAACGTGCTGGTCACGGGCCTGACGCACAACACCTCGATCGCCTATGAGGTCGCACGCCTGGCCCAGGCGGAGGGCGCCAGCGTGGTGGTGTCCAATTTCGGTCGCGCGATGAGCCTGTCCAATCGAGTGATCAAGAAGCTCGATCCGGTGCCGGCGCTGCTGGAGATCGACGTCACCGATGACGACCATCTCGCTACTCTCGCCGACCGCCTGCGTGAGGCCGGCATGGAACGCGTCGACGGAGTCGTGCACTCGATCGCGTTCGCCAACGCCGCCACCTCGATGGGCGGGAAGTTCCTCGAGGCCCCCGGCGCGGACGTGGACGCGGCGGTGCGCGTGTCGGCCTATTCCCTCGTCTCCCTCGCGATGGCCTGCAAGCCGCTCATGACCGAGGGCGGCTCCGTGGTGGGCCTGACGTTCGACGCGACGGTCGCCTGGCCGGCGTACGACTGGATGGGCGTCGCGAAGGCCGCCCTCGAGTCCACCAGCCGTTATCTCGCCCGCTATCTCGGCCCCGAGGGCATCCGCTCCAACCTGGTCGCCGCCGGCCCGCTGGAGACGATCGCCAAGAAGGCGATCCCTGGCGCCGAGGCATTCAACGAGGTGTGGGGTCAGCGGGCGCCGCTCGGCTGGGACCCGAAGGACAACGGACCCACGGCCAAGGCCGTTATCGCCCTGCTCAGCGATTTCTTCCCGGCGACCACCGGCGAGATCGTGCACGTCGACGGCGGTCTGCACGCGGTCGGCGCCTGAGCCATCACCGCCGCTCGACGCCGGTCCAGCTGACCGCCGTCACCAGCGCGTTGTCCGCTGCATCGCGGAGGGCGCTGAGCGCTTGGCGCCGTGCCCCGGCGCCAAGCGTGTGCAGGGTGATCCCATCGTCGGTCAACGCCACCTCCAGGGCATGCACCAACTGCCAGGCCCGCGCCACGGTCTGTTGGGCCCGGCGGCCATAGACCGGCGGCAGGACGGGCGGCGGAGCGATCTCGGGTCGCTCGGCTGTGCCGAGGGGCAGGTCTGCGAGCGTACGCCCCGCCTGCACCACAGACTCGCGAAGGTGACGGTCCGCCTCGCTCGCATCACCCACGGCGCCGGGCCGGTTCGCGGGCAGGATCGTCCACTGGATTGCCGGGCCAACCGGTTGGGGTACCCACGCCACCCCGCCCGACTGGGCGATCACCGCGGCGCCCACCTCCAGGGCGAGAGTGGTCAGTTCGACCGGCCCGGTGAGCGGTGCAAGCCGTCCCGGGCGCGGGGTCACCAGAAGCCAGTCGCAGTCGAACAGCAGGAGGGCAGCCCCCATGGCCGCCTCGAGCTCGCTAGCACTGAACGGGTCCAGCCCGAGGAGCCCGTGCCCGTCGATCACGTGATGCGCCGCGTGGTCGCCGGTGACCGCGTGGGCAGCGACCTCGGCGCTCAGCGCGGAGTGTCGACAGGCGTTGAGGTGCGCGGTCAGTGAGATAGCGGCGGACAGGGGCACGGGAAGAGGGTACGCGGCGCATGTGGTCCTGCGTCGACCAATCGCGAGTTGATAGGTTGACGCCCATGGCCGCAGTGGTGGATCTCGTCGATGTCAGCCTCGTCCGAAACGGGGCGACCCTTCTCGATGGCATCACCTGGCAGGTGGGTGAGGAAGACCGATGGGTCATCATCGGCCCCAACGGTGCGGGGAAGACCACGCTAATGCAGATCATCGGCGGCCACCTGCACCCCAGCTCCGGCACCGCAGAGTTGCTGGGCGAACGCCTCGGCCGGGTTGATGTGTTCGAGTTGCGCCCTCGCATCGGGGTCACCTCTGCCGCGCTGGCCGAGCGGATCCCCCGCGGCGAACGGGTGCACGATGTCGTGATCACCGCGGCTTATGCCGTGAGCGGTCGCTGGCGGGAGCAATATGACCCGATGGACGCCGAGCGCGCTGACGAGTTGCTGGACTTGCTGCGGGTGGACCACCTCGCCGATCGCACCTTCGGCACCCTTTCGGAGGGTGAACGGAAACGCGTGCAGATCGCGCGGGCGCTGATGACCGATCCGGAACTGTTGTTGCTGGACGAACCCGCAGCAGGACTTGACGTGGCCGGACGGGAAGCCTTGGTCGCGACCCTGACCGAGCTCGCGCAGGACCCGTATGCACCGGCCACCGTGCTGGTCACCCATCACGTCGAGGAAATCCCGGTCGGGATGACCCACGCCCTCTTGTTGAAGCAGGGCGCCATCGTGGCAGCCGGGCCGCTGCACGAGACGCTGACGGACGGGAATCTGTCCGAGACTTTCGACATCGACCTCGAGCTCACCGAACGCGCGGGTCGCTGGACGGTCCGAGCCGTCTGAGCGGGCCGCACGATGCCCGTCAACCTCAACGACTGGCTCGGCGATCACGTCTGGGCGTGGTGGCTCTGCCTGTTCGTCCTGGTGGTTACTGCTGCCGTGCTCGCTCGCAGCCGGATCGTTCTTGCTGCGGCTGGGGGGCCGGCGGCGGCCGGCGGCGTTGCGGCGTTCGTCCCGGATCGGTTCTGGGTGCAGGCTGGAGTCTGTGTGGTCGTCAGCGTGGTCCTGGTCGTGGTCGTGCGTGTCGTCGAACGGCGTAATCCTGGTGCCGGCACTCCTGCCCGACGGGCAGCCCCGTGATCATCGCGATCGATGTCCCCGGCGATGAACGGCTGGCCGACTATGTGCGATTGCGGGACGTGTCCCTGCGCCGGCACCTGGAAAGTGCCGAGGGGTTGTTCATCGCCGAGGGCGAGAAGGTCATTCGGCGCGCGGTCGAAGGCGGCTATCGGCCCCGTTCGTTCCTGTTGGCAGAGCGTTGGCTCGCGTCGCTGAACGACGTGGTGGCGGCCCATCCCGACGTGCCCGTCTATCTCGTGACCGAGGAACTGGCCGAGCAGGTGACCGGATTCCATGTCCATCGGGGAGCCCTGGCTTCCCTGCACCGAGAGACCCGCCACCGTGCCGTGGACCTGCTCGGGCTGCGCAGGCTTGTCGTGCTGGAGGACATCGTCGATCACACGAACGTCGGGGCGATTCTGCGGTGCGCGGCCGGACTCGGCTGGGACGGCGCGCTGCTCGCGCCCAGAGCCGCTGATCCGCTCTATCGCCGCTCGATCAAGGTCGCGATGGGGGCGGTGTTCTCGCTGCCGTGGGCGCGGCTCGATGACTGGTCCGGTGCGGTGGGGATGCTCCGCGACGCGGGCTATCGGGTGATCGCCCTCGCCCTGACGCCCGACGCCCGGGAACTCGATGACGTCGCCCGCTCGCTGGGCGTGGACGACAAGGTGGCGATTCTGCTCGGCACCGAGGGTGCCGGTCTCTCCGAGCGCTGGGTCAGCGAGGCGGATGAGGTGGCCGTCATCCCGATGCAGGCGGGGATCGATTCGCTGAACGTGGCAGCCGCTGCGGCCGTCGCGTGCTATGCCCTGCGCTGACCCGGTCGTGGCGTCGGGCAGGATCAGGGCATGGCGAACCTTCGGATCGGACTGGTCGGATATGGCCTCGGCGGGCGCCTTTTCCACGCCCCGTTCATCGCAGGGGCGGAGGGGGTCGACCTCGTCGGCGTGGTGACGCGCTCACCGGAACGTCGGGCTGAGCTGGCGGGCGACTTCCCCGGGGTGCCGGCCTTCGACTCGCTGACCCATCTCCTGGCCGCGGGCGTGGACGCCGTCGTCATCACGACCCCGCCGGCGACGCGGCGGGAACTGGTGCTGGAGGCGGTCGATCGCGGCGTCGCGGTAGTGGCCGACAAGCCGTTCGCGCCCGACGCGCGCGGTGGTCGCGAGCTCGTGGCGGCAGCCGAGCACGCGGGCGTGCCGTTGGGCGTGTTCCACAATCGGCGGTGGGACACCGACATCCGGACGCTCGGCGCCCTGCTGGTCGGCGGGGAACTCGGCCAGGTCTGGCGTTTCGAGTCGCGGTTCGACATCGACGACCCGACGACGATCGATCCAGGCCCCGACGGTGGCCTGCTGCGGGACCTCGGCACGCACGTGGTGGACCAAGCGTTGTGGCTTTTCGGGCCGGTGACCGAGGTGTACGCCGCCCTCTCCTGGATCGATCGACCGGAGGGGCCGACGGATGCAGGGTTCACGATGACTCTGCGCCACGCAGGCGGCGTGGTCTCCAACCTGTCGGCCAGCAAAGCCAATCACGCAGCTGGCCGTGAGCTGCGGATCTATGCCGAACGCGGCAGCTATCACTCGGCGATGACCGATGTTCAGTTCGCGGCGGTGTTGGAGGGCCGGCGTCCGGTCCACGAGGGCGATGCGTGGGGTGTCGAGGTCGAGGAGCGCTGGGGCACCCTGCGGACGGCAGCGGGGGAGCGCCGGGTGCCATCGGAGCGGGGCGCATATCAGGATTACTACACGCAGTTTGCTCGGGCCGTGGCTGGCACAGAGCGACTGCCGGTCAGCGGCGCGGAAGCGGTGGCGACTCTGGAAGTGCTGGACGCGGCACGCGTCAGCGATCGCGAGCGACGGGTAGTGCTTCTCGGGTGAGCAGGGCTCTGCTCAGCTTGCGGCCTGTTTCGGCGAGATCGGCCAGTCCTCGAGATAGCGCTCGGCGAGTTCCTCGTGCTGGGCATAGAGCTTCTTGCGGGCCCTCGAGGACAGGCGGTCCCCGAACACGGTTCCATTGAGGTGGTCTGTCTCGTGCTGCAGGCAGCGCGCCAGCAGCCCCGTGCCCTCGATCGTGATGTCGTTGCCGTCGACGTCCTGACCGGTGCAGGTCGCCCTGTCGGGCCGGGCCAGCGGCTGATAGGCACCCGGCAACGACAGACAGCCCTCCTCGGCCGCCTCCAACTTGCGGTCGCGTCCCTCGGGCAACGTCACCACTGGGTTGCAGACCACGCCGACATGGCGGACCTCGTTGTCGTCCGGGCAGTCGAAGACGAACACGGCCAGGTCCACGCCGACCTGTGTGGCAGCCAATCCGACGCCCGCTGCCGCCTTCATGGTGGCGAACATGTCGCGGACCAGAGTCCGGAACTCCTCGTCGGTGAAGTCGGTCACCGGTCTGGTCTTGGCGTGCATCACCGGCGTACCCCACCGCGTGATGGGCCGCACCGACCCGCCTTCGGTCAAATCAGTGCGGGGAGTCGGCTCAGCGGTCATGTGCGTGTCCTCGGGTCAAGAAGCCAGGTCGGAGCGCATCGTATCGTTCCCTGACCCACCCCGCACCGCCCGTGAGCAGCGGGTGCCGCCCACCGCTGCGGCGCGCCGCTGTCCCGTCACCGCGGCTGCGACGCACACTGGAGACGATGAGCGAACCGAGGGACGAGACCGAAGACACCGCTCAGGGATCGGCAGCGGATGAACTCCCGGCGGAACTGACCCGAATGCTGCTCACCTATGTCGCCTTCCTGGAGCGGGAACGCCGGCTGTCCCCGCACACCGTTCGCGCCTATGCGGGTGACCTCACCCATCTCTTCCGGCATGTCCATGCGCTCGGGCGCACGGATCTCACCACGGTCGACCGCAGGCACCTGCGGAACTGGTTGGCTCAGCAGGGCGCGCTCGGCGCCGAGCGGACCACGCTGCAGCGGCGTGCGGCTGCCGCGCGCGTCTTCTTCGCTTGGGCCCACGAGACCGGACGCATCCCGTCCGACCCGGCGCTGGGTCTGCGTTCCCCCAAGCTGCCCCGGCGTCTGCCCGCCACGCTCAGCCAGACCGAGGCCGACACGCTTCTGCGGTCCCTTGTCGCGCGGGCGGCCGAGGAGCCCGGTCCGGTCGGTTCGCGGGACGCGGCGCTCCTCGAAGTCCTGTACGCCACAGGGGTCCGGGTCGCCGAGCTCTGTGGCCTCGATCTCGATGATCTGGATCGGGACCGGCGCGTGATCCGCGTCATCGGCAAGGGCAACAAGGAACGAGCGGTGCCGATGGGGGCACCCGCCTGGCGCGCCGTCGAGACATGGCTCACGCAACGGCACGAGCTGGCCGGCCCCGACGCCGGCACGGCGGTGTTCGTCGGCGAGCGCGGCGGCCGGATCAACCCGCGCGTCGTGCGGCGCGTGGTCCACCGGGCACTGACCGCGGTGCCGGGCGCCCCGGACCTCGGCCCGCACGGACTGCGGCACGCGATGGCGACCCACCTGCTCGAAGGGGGTGCGGACCTCCGCAGCGTGCAGGAGATGCTCGGGCACGCATCGTTGGCGACGACACAGATCTATACCCACGTCACCAACGACCGGCTGCGCGCGGCCTTCGAGCAGGCGCACCCGCGCGCCTGAGCCGCCGGTGCAACCAGCCGAGGTCGCCCTCCGCAGTTTCAAAGCCAACGCTCCGGATCGACCAGACGCCCGTCCACCCACATCATCAGGTGCAGGTGGCACCCGGTCGAATAGCCGGTCGTGCCGTTGAGCCCGATGACCTGACCGGCGCTGACGTGCTCGCCCACGCCGACGGTGAACCGGATCGCATGGTTGTAAGAAGTCATCAGCCGCCGCCCGTTGACCGATCCGTGGTCGATGAACAGCCGATTGCCATAGCCGGCGTTGAAATACGACTGCGTCACCCGTCCCGCGGCCACCGCGCGCAGAGGCGCACCGCAGGGGAGCCCGAAGTCGGTCCCGTCATGCAACTTCCACACCCCCAGCACCGGATGCCGCCGCATCCCGAACCGTGAGGTGATCGGCCCGGCCGCGGGTCTCACCAACCCACTCGAGCCCGGCGCTGGAGGCGGCCCTCCGTCGCCGGCTGCTGCTGCCGCTGCGGCTGCCGCGGCCGCCCGCTCTGCGGCCCGGGCTTCGATCGCCTCGGCAGCGTCCTCCGGCAGC
The DNA here is from genome assembly GCF_050880385.1 of Ammonicoccus luteus. NCBI lineage: Bacteria > Bacillati > Actinomycetota > Actinomycetes > Propionibacteriales > Propionibacteriaceae > Ammonicoccus > Ammonicoccus luteus. The sequence continues at coordinate 825,065 of NZ_JBNZCI010000001.1, read as the reverse complement.
AGCCGGACGGTGTTCTGGGCCGCCACCACGAACACGGGCGCGAGGTAGTCCTCACCCTGCCGCAGTCCGACATGCACACAGGTCACGCCGGCCCGGCCGCAGTCGTGGCCCTCGTCGAGCCGGCCCACCACCTGGCCGGCCCGCACGCGGGTGCCGACCGGGACGGTGGCGCTCACGGGCTCGTAGGTCGTCCGGACCTCACCGTGGTCGATCACCAGCACATTGCGGCCGGCGATCCGGCCGACGAAGCTCACCACCCCGTTCGCCGTCGCGAGGATCTCGCCGCCGACGGGTGCCGCGACATCGACGCCGCGGTGACCGGCCCGCCAACGTTCCGCGGGTGGCTCGAACGGCCGCACGACCTCCGGCGCGCCGCGGACGGGAGGAGCCAGCTCACCCGGCGTACCCCCCTCCGGAACTCCCCACGCCCTCACCGGGGCCGCACAACCCAACGTCACCACAAGCCCGGCCAGCAGGCACCACCACCACATCCGCATGACTGCACCGTGCGCGACCCGACGCCGTGCGGACCGGCCGCCGAGCGAACCTGTGGATACCGCTTCGGCCCCCCGTCAGCCTGTGGACAATCCAGCACGGCTTGCGCAACCGTCATCCTCGCGGTGTTCTCGGCGCCCCAGTCGCCCAAATTTGGTGGGCACCGGCCCCGACCACCTAGACTGTGCCCTGCAGTCCGGCCATCCGGGCTGACTTCGCATGCAGTCACACCCCTCTGCAGGGACTGGTCCGCCTCGGCGGCTTCCTGCGGATGCTGCATCAGGCGATGCCGACGGTCGGCATCGAAACAACCAGTTCGGCGCCCGCCGCGTGCGTGCGCCCACACAAGGAGGAACGGCCATGGCCGTCGTCACAGCCCGTCAATTGCTCGAGTCCGGCGTTCACTTCGGGCACCAGACCCGTCGTTGGAACCCGAAGATGAAGCGCTTCATCTTCACCGAGCGCAACGGCATCTACATCATCGATCTGCAGCAGTCGCTGACCTATATCGACCAGGCGTATGCCTTCGTCAAGGAGACCGTCGCCCGCGGCGGCCAGATCCTCTTCGTCGGCACCAAGAAGCAGGCCCAGGAAGCGATCGCCGAGCAGGCGACGCGGGTCGGGATGCCGTTCGTCAACCAGCGCTGGCTCGGCGGCATGCTGACCAACTTCCAGACCATCTCCAAGCGGATCTCGCGGCTCAAGGAGCTCGAGGCCATGGACTTCGACACGGTTGCGGGGTCCGGCCTGACCAAGAAGGAACTCCTCATGCTCAAGCGTGAGAAGGACAAGCTGGAGAAGGACCTCGGCGGCATCCGGGACATGCCCAAGACCCCGCAGGCGGTTTGGGTCGTCGACACCAAGAAGGAGCACCTCGCCGTCGACGAGGCGCGCAAGCTGCGGATCCCCGTGATCGGCATCCTCGACACCAACTGCGACCCCGATGAGGTCGACTTCGCCATCCCGGGCAACGACGATGCGATCCGTTCCGTCGCGCTGCTCACTCGCGTGATCGCCGACGCTGTCGCCGACGGCCTCATGTCCCGCTCCGGCGCCACCGGTGCCGAGGCCGAGGTTGCGGCCGAGCCGATGCCCGACTGGGAGCGCGAGCTCCTTGCCGGTGACGCCCAGGACGCTGCCGAGGCCCCGGCCGACGCCGCCGCCACCGACGCTCCGGCCGCCGAGGCTCCCGCTGCCGAAGCCGCCGCGGAGCAGGAGCAGCCCGAGCAGGCTGCTGCGGCCGAGACCGCTGAGACCACCGAGACCAACTGACCGGACTTCCCTCGAGACACACAGACAAGGACACACATGGCCATTACCGCTGCTGATGTGAAGAAGCTCCGCGACGCCACCGGCGCGGGCATGATGGATGCGAAGAAGGCCCTCACCGAGGCCGATGGTGATTTCGACAAGGCGGTGGAGGTCCTCCGCGTGTCGGGTCAGGCCAAGGCTGCCAAGCGCGCTGACCGCGACGCCAGCAACGGCCTCGTCGCCAACGCCGGCGGAGCGCTCATCCAGCTCGCGGCCGAGACCGACTTCGTCGCCAAGAACGCCGAGTTCATGGAACTGGCTCAGGAGATCGCCCAGGCTGCCGACGCCGCTCAGGCCGACGGCGTGGACGCCGTCAACGCGCTCGCCCTCGGCAACGGCAAGACCGTCGCCGACGCGGTGCACGATCTGGCCGTCAAGATCGGCGAGAAGCTCGAGGTCCGCAATGCGGCCTATCTCGGTGGCGACACCGCCGTCTATCTCCACCGTCGCGCCTCGGATCTGCCGCCGCAGGTCGGTGTGATCGTTTCCGGCGAGGGTGATTCCGAGCTGCTGCGTGGCGTCGCCCTCCAGGTCGCGTCGATGAAGCCGCAGTATGTCTCGCGCGACGAGGTCCCCGCCGACATCGTCGAGAACGAGCGGCGCATCGCCGAGGCCAAGTCCCGCGAAGAGGGCAAGCCGGAGAAGGCGCTGCCCAAGATCGTCGAGGGTCGCCTCAACGGCTTCTTCAAGGAGGTCTGCTTGGTGGACCAGCAGTCCATCACCGATGAGAAGAAGTCGGTGGGCCAGCAGCTCGACGCTGCCGGCGCCAAGGTGAGCCGCTTCGTGCGGTTCGAGGCTGCCGGTTCCTGATCCTCGGATCACGTACGCCGGGCGTCGCGGGAGTCCAGTGCTCCTGCGGCGCCCGGTTCCGTTTGTGGGGCCGGCGACCTCGCCTCGGACACGGTCGAGCCTTTTCCGGGTGGGGCGATTGGTCACGGTCTCCTGTTGTGCGGGATGATGGGCCGCGACACCCACTGGAACTTTGACGAGGAGAACCATGACCTACAAGCGCGTCCTGCTGAAGTTGTCCGGTGAGGCCTTCGGTGGTGGTCGCGTGGGCGTGGATCCGGATGTCGTGGCGAGCATCGCACGACAGATCGCGGAGGTCGTCCAGCGCAATGTGCAGGTCGCCGTCGTGGTCGGCGGAGGCAACTTCTTCCGGGGCGCCGAGCTGCAGCAGCGCGGCATGGAGCGTGATCGTGCTGACTACATGGGCATGCTCGGCACTGTGATGAACTGCCTCGCGCTGCAGGACTTCTGCGAGAAGGCGGGGATCAACACCCGCGTGCAGACGGCGATCACCATGGGACAGGTGGCCGAGCCCTACATCCCGCGACGCGCGGAGCGACACCTTGAGAAGGGACGTCTCGTCATCTTCGGCGCGGGTTCGGGGATGCCGTATTTCTCGACCGACACCGTTGCCGCCCAGCGAGCGCTCGAAATCGGTGCCGAGGTCCTCCTCATGGGCAAGCAGGGCACCGACGGGGTCTATGACTCCGACCCGCGCACCAATCCGGACGCCGTGAAGTTCGACGACCTCACCTATGACGAGTTTCTCGCCCGCGACCTCAAGGTCGCCGACGCCACCGCCATCTCGATGGCCCGTGACTATTCTTTGCCGATGATCTTCTTCAACCTCGACACCGAGGGCAACATCGCCCGCGCGGTCAACGGTGAAAAGATCGGCACGACCGTGCACGCCTGAGTTTCGCCCTACCCGAGGAAGGACCGATCACGTGATCGCCGACATCATGAAAGACGCCAAGGTCAGGATGGACCAGGCAGTGGAGCACGCAAAGGAAGAGTTCGGCGCCATCCGCACCGGACGAGCGCATCCCGCCATGTTCGCCAAGATCGTGGCCAACGCCTACGGGCAGGACATGCCGCTCCAGCAGCTGGCGAGCGTGCAGGTCGTCGACGCCCGCATGGTCCTCATCACCCCCTTCGACCGCGGCACGCTCCACTCCGTGGAGAAGGCGATCCGCGACTCCGACCTCGGCGTCAATCCCGCGACCGACGGCCACGCCATCCGCGTGTCCCTGCCGGAGCTCACCGAGGAGCGCCGCAAGGAATACACGAAGCTCGCCAAGCACAAGGCAGAGGATTCCCGGGTTGCGATCCGCAACGTTCGTCGCCATGCGAAGGACCACCTCGACAAGCTGGTCAAGGACAAGGAGGCCGGCGAGGACGAGGTGGCGCGTGCGGAGAAGGAGCTCGAGACTCTCACCAAGGGCCACACCGATCGGATCGACGAACTGCTCAAGAACAAGGAAGCGGAGCTCCTCGAAGTCTGATGACGACACCTGAGCCGTCCACGCCAGGGCCCGGGATCCCTCCCGCGCCCCCTGCGCCCGACCACGGTCGCGCCGGCCGCAACCTCCCGGCTGCGATCACGGTGGGCGTGGTGCTGTCGGCGGCCTTGGTCGTGACGCTCGGTTGGTTCCCGCTGGGCTTCCAGATCCTGGTGGGTCTTGCGCTCGCCCTCGGCGCCGTCGAGGTCCACCAAGCGCTGAAGCGTCTGGACATGCATTCCGCCATCGTGCCGATCGTCATCGGCACGGTGGCCATCGTGATCAGCGCCTATTTCGCCGGGCAGCGGGACCTGGGCATCTCGGCGAACACCCTGATGCTCGCCACCATCGGGATCACCGCGCTGGTGACGTTGATCTGGCGGATGCCCAAGGGCGAGCAGGGTTATGTCCGGGATGCCGCGGCAAGCCTGTTCATCATCGGCTATATCCCGCTGCTCGGATCATTCGTCGGCCTCATGCTGGCCGACGAGCTCGGCCGGATGCGGGTCATCACCTTCATCTCGGTCGTGGCGCTCGGTGACATCGGCGGCTACGTCGCGGGCGTGCTGTTCGGCAAACACAAAATGGCGCCCCGGATCAGCCCGAAGAAGACGTGGGAAGGGTTCGCCGGCTCGATCCTCTTCGGTGTGGTCGGCGCCATTCTGTTCGTCGTCTACGGGCTCCATGCCCCGTTCTGGGTGGGGATCATCCTCGGGGCGGTCCTTGTCATCGTCGGCGCCTGCGGTGACCTCATCGAGTCGTTGGTCAAACGCGATGTCGGCATCAAGGACATGTCGTCCTTCCTCCCCGGTCACGGCGGTGTCATGGATCGGCTCGACTCCCTGCTTGTCGCCGCGCCTGCCGCTTGGTTCCTGATGGTCCTGCTCATTCCCGGAGGTGTCGGTTGAGCGAGCGCGCCGCTTCGGACAGCACCCGGTTGCCGCTCGTCTTTGACGCCCCGCGCCGCGGCAAGCCGCCGACGCACTGGACCGACTTGGATCCGGCCGCCCGGAAGGAAGCCGTGCGTCGCGCGGGACTGCCGGCGTACCGGGCGGATCAAATCTCCCGACAGTGGTTCGACCGTCTCAACGACGACCCGACCACCTGGACCGACCTGCCCGCGGCGCAGCGCGAGGCGGTCGCGGAGACGTTCTTCCCCAGCCTCCTCGACACGGTGCACGACCTCAGCGCAGACCACGGCCATACCGTCAAGACCCTGTGGCGCCTCCATGACGGCGCGCTCGTCGAGTCGGTGCTGATGCGCTATCCACGCCAGGGCGAGGACCAGCACATGCGCACCACGATCTGTGTCTCCAGCCAAGCCGGGTGCGGGATGGCGTGCCCGTTCTGTGCCACCGGCCAGGGCGGTCTGCAGCGCAACATGTCCACCGCGGAGATCGTCGAACAGGTGCTCGCCGGGGCCCGCGCCCTGCACCGTGGGGAGATCGCCGGCGGCCCGGGCCGGGTCAACAACATCGTGTTCATGGGGATGGGGGAACCGCTGGCGAACTACAACGCCGTGGTCGGCGCCGTTCGCCAACTCATCGCTCCCGGACCCCATGGCCTCGGCATCAGCGCCCGCGGGATCACAGTCTCCACGGTCGGTCTGGTGCCCCGCATCCGGCAGTTGGCCGATGAAGGCATCCCGGTGACCCTGGCCCTCAGCCTGCACGCCCCGGACGACGAACTCCGCGATGAAATCGTCCCGGTGAACACCAGATGGAAGGTGGCGGAGGCGGTCGACGCGGCGTGGCAGTATGCGCGGGCGACCAAGCGACGGGTCTCGATCGAGTACGCCCTCATCAAGGACGTGAACGATCAGGCTCATCGGGCTGATCTGCTCGCCAAGGTGCTCAAGCGCCGTGGCGACTGGGGCTGGGTGCACGTGAACCTGATCCCGCTCAACCCGACGCCCGGATCGCGATGGACCGCCTCGCGGCCCGCTGACGAAAGGGAGTTCGTCCGGCGGCTGGAGGCGGCTGGCGTACCCGTCACGGTCCGCGACACTCGCGGTCGTGAGATCGACGGCGCCTGCGGCCAGCTCGCAGCGACCGGTTCGAACAGGAAGGACTGAGATGGACACCAAGATCCAGGAGACCTACGACACGGTCGTCCGGCGCAACCCCGGTGAGGCCGAGTTCCACCAGTCGGTCAAAGAGGTCTTCGAGAGCCTCTCCCCGGTGCTGGAGCGCAACCCGCAATATGTCGACGCCGCCGTGCTCGAGCGCATCTGCGAGCCCGAACGGCAGATCATCTTCCGCGTCCCGTGGATGGACGACAACAACAACGTGCAGATCAACCGCGGATTCCGGGTGGAGTTCTCCTCGGTGCTCGGCCCCTACAAGGGCGGCCTCCGGTTTCATCCCTCGGTCTATCTGGGCATCATCAAGTTCCTGGGCTTCGAGCAGATCTTCAAGAACTCCCTGACCGGCATGCCCATCGGTGGTGGCAAGGGCGGGTCGGACTTCGATCCCCGCGGTCGGTCCGAGGGCGAGATCATGCGGTTCTGCCAGTCCTTCATGACCGAGCTCTATCGCCATTTGGGTGAATACACCGACGTGCCGGCCGGTGACATCGGTGTCGGCGGTCGTGAGATCGGCTTCCTCTTCGGGCAGTACAAGCGCATCACCAACCGTTATGAGTCGGGCGTGCTCACCGGCAAGGGCATCACCTGGGGCGGTTCGCTGGTCCGCACGGAGGCAACCGGCTATGGCACCGTGATGTTCACCCAGGAGATGCTGAAGGCCAAGGGCGAGAGCCTCGACGGCCGCAAGGTCATCGTGTCGGGTTCCGGCAACGTGGCGATCTATGCCACCGAGAAGGCGACCCAGTTGGGTGCCACCGTCATCGCCTGTTCCGACTCGTCCGGCTATGTCGTGGATGAGGACGGCCTCGATCTCGAGCTGATGAAGCAGATCAAGGAGGTCGAGCGCGCCCGGGTGAGCGAGTACGCCGCACGCCGCGGTGGCCGTGCGCGCTTCGCGGAGTCCGGTTCGATCTGGGATGTCCCGTGTGACATCGCGCTGCCCTGCGCCACTCAGAACGAGCTGAACGCCGACCACGCCCGGACCTTGATCAAGAACGGTGTCGTCGCCGTCAGCGAGGGCGCCAACATGCCCTGCACCCCCGAGGCGGTCGCGCTCCTGCAGGACGCCGGCATCGCCTTCGCGCCGGGCAAGGCGGCCAACGCCGGTGGCGTCGCCACGTCGGCGCTGGAGATGCAGCAGAACGCGTCGCGGGACTCCTGGGACTTCGAGTACACCGAGGAACGCCTCCAGGACATCATGGTGGGCATCCACCAGAACTGCGCGGAGACCGCCGAGGAATACGGCGCTCCCGGCAACTATGTGCTGGGCGCGAACATCGCGGGCTTCACCAAGGTGGCGGACGCGGTGATCGCCTTGGGTGTCATTTAAGGGACATTTGGCCGCCTCTCGGGGGCGGTTGGGCGCGAAAGGGTCTTCTGTCGGCTTAAGTGGCGACATGAGGACCCTTTTCCGTCTCCGTCGTCGCCCGCTGCTCCGCGGTGCGCTCGTCGCGGTGGCGGCCTTGATCCCGCTGGCACTCCTCGCAGGCTGTGCGCCGATGCGCCACGCCAGTGCGCCGGTCGCGCCGGAGGCTGCTCCCCGCGCGGCGACGGTGGTCATGAACGGCGACCTGTTGTGGCACAACACGCTCGTCTTCGATGCGCAGCGCGCGGCGTCCGGCCCTGACCCCACGCTCGACTTCCGGCCGCTGCTCGACGGCGTCCGGCCGGTGGTCGAGACGGCCGACATGGCGATCTGCCACAACGAGGTCCCGGTGGCGCGACCGGGTGGCCCCTACAGCTACTATCCGGCGTTCAAGGCACCCCAAGAAACCCTCGACGCGGTGAAAGACGTCGGTTATGACCTCTGCACGACGGCCTCGAACCACTCGCTGGACGATGGCTGGGACGGTCTCGTGCGCACGCTGGACGCTATGGACGCCCGCGGCATCGCGCATGCCGGCACCGCGCGGTCGCAGGAGGAAGCGGACGCTCCGCGCACGTTCACCACAGCGGACGGCGTCCGGATCGCGGTCGTCACCGGAACGTACGACACCAATGGCATCCCGCGTCCGAAGGGAAAGCACTGGTCTGTCCCGGATCTCGACGCCGACACGCTCCTGCGCCGGGCCGCATGGGCGCGCGCGGGCGGGGCCGATATCGTTCTGGTCGCGATCCACGGGGGCGACGAGTATTCGTCCCAGCCCAACGCCCAGCAGCGCAGGCTCGCGGACCAGCTCACGGCGTCACCCGACGTCGACCTCGTCTATGGCCACCATGTCCACGTGGTTCAACCGTGGACCAAGGTCAACGGCAAATGGGTCGTCTTCGGGCTCGGCAACCTCGTGGCCCAGCACAAGGCCAACGTCCCGCGGGGCTATGAGGGAGTGACGGCCCGTTTCACCTTCCGCGAGGAATCCGGCGGGTTCACCGTCGAACGCGCCGAGTTCATCCCGACCCTCGTCACCCCGTCGCGTGCCGGCAAGCCGGCGCGGCTGTTCCTGGTCAACACGGCGCTTGCGGCGGGTGAGGGCGACTCCCAGCGGCTCCGTGTCGCTCAGGAGCGGACGCGTGGGGTCGTGCACTCACTCGGCGGCACCGAGGGCCTCATCGAGTCCTGAGCAACTCGGGCACCTCGGCTGGGTCGTCCACGAGGTGGATCACCTGCGCCATCCGCCGGCCCTCCCCGAGCGCGCTCAGCAGCTGCCAGGCGGGGAACGTTTCCGTCCAGTACGCGCGGCCCACGAGCACCATCGGCACCACGGGTTCGGCGTCGGTCGCGTAGTAGTTCGCCGTCGTCGCCTGGAAGATCTCCTGCACAGTGCCTGCGGCGCCGGGTAGACACACGATCCCGGCCCGGGCGCAGCGCAGCAACTCGTCCTCGCGGAGCGCGTTGTGGAAGTACTTCGCGATGTGGCTTGCGAACACGTTCGGCGGTTCGTGGCCGTAGTGCCAGGTCGGGATTCCGATCGAGGGGACCGCATCGGTCCGGGGGCAGCCGTCGAGCACGGCGAGTGCGGTCGCCGCCCACGCATCGATGTCGGGCAGGAACGACGGCACGGTCGCCAGCTCTGCGCACGCGTCGTCCAATCGGCTCCGGCAGCCGGCATAGCGCGCACCGAGGTTCGCGGCCTCCATGGCCCCCGGACCGCCGCCGGTGAGGATCACCGCGTCCTGTTCTGCCAGGGTCGCCGCCAGATGGGCCGCTGCGGCGTACCCCACCTCATCCCGACGCAATTTGTGCCCGCCCATGATGCCGACCGTTCGGTCGCGGTCGATGTGCAGCTGATCGAGCGCGTCGGTAACCGCGTGATCGTGCAGGGTCATCGCGAGCGTGTCGGGCAGTGCGGGGTGGGGGAGCCGTGCCTGCAGCCAGTCATAGACCCGCGCGTCGGTGCTGTCCGCATAATGCGGTGAGTCGTAGAGCTCCGCCGCCGTGTAGAGCTGCGCCCGATAGGGATTGAACGGGACCTGGCCGATCCGCGGAAACACGTGCGCACCACGCCGCACCAGGCTCAGATGCGTGCGGTCGGTCAGCGTGCAGCCGAGAAACAGCGCACCGGCCGGATCGACGCGCCGCAACTCCGCGCCCCGCTCGGACAGGTCCACCGACTGGAGCAACCAGCCGGCCAGGCTCGTGGCACCGGTGATGTGTTCGTCGAACTCGGCGAGGGACTCGACCTCGAGCAGTGTGCGTTCCACGGGGGCAGACTAGCCAGCATCCCGAGTGAGCCTGGGTGGGGCAGGCTGGTGGCCATGAGCGACCCGGCACGGACCCTGCGTACCCCCCTTGCACGCGACGCCCTCCCGCGCCGCGGTGCCCTCGTCTTCGTTTGCGCGCTCGCGTTGAGTTCGTGCGCAGGGCCAGGGGGTACGCAGAGTTCGCCGGCGGTCCCGACGCCCTCCGTGAGCGCAAGCCCGTCCCCGACGACTTCCCCGTCCGTGAGCGTGAGTCGGACCGCGACACCCACGGATGAGCCGGCGCCTGAGCCGACAGCTTCGGCTGATCCACGCTGGCGGTTCTTCACCGAGGACCGGACCCGCTATGCCTCCCCTTGGTTCGACGGCCGCCACCGGGTGATGATCGGGTTCGGGTGCACCTCGGCACCCTGGTACACAAGCGATCCCCGCTGCCCCGGCAGCCAGGGGTTCCACCACGGCATCGATGTCGCCATACCCTGCGGGGAGACGCTGCGCTCGGCGGTGTCCGGTCGGGTGGTGACCGGCGGCCTGGGGTCGGCGTACGGCGCGAAGGCCTTCCGCATCCGCACCGCCGAGCGAGATCTGCTCGTGGCCCACGCGCAGACGCTGCTCGTCGGCGACGGTGACCGGGTCGTCCCGGGCCAGCCGATCGCGGAGGTGGGGGCACTCGGCGCACCCGACGGCTGCCACCTCCATCTCGAACGGCGCAGCGTCGGCGGGGGAGTGTCGTCGGCCACGGATCCCGCCGACGTGCTCGCGCTCCGGTCGTGAGTGAACCTCCCCGGAGCGCGAGCCGGACGGGTCAGCGGCTGGTCGAGACCGCGTCCAGGGCGTCGACCATGCCCTCGCCGTAGAACGAGTTGTCCTCCGTCGTGCCCGTGCAGGTCTGACCGCCGGGGTAGGAGACGGGGCAGCTCGTGTCATCCGCCTGCGCCTCGAGCATCGCGATGAGCTCGGCCGGCGACGCCGACGGGTGGGTCGACTTCAGCAGCGCCAGCACGCCTGCGACGTGGGGGGACGCCATCGAGGTGCCGGACAGCAGGGCGTAGTTCGGCGCCACCGGGTGATCGGTCGGCATGGTCGACAGGATTCGCTGACCCGGCGCCGTGACGGAGATCTTGCCGAGGCCATAGTTGGAGAACGTGGCCTTGGTGCCCGTGTTGTTGACCGCGGAGACGCTCACCACGCCGGGGAGCTCGGTCGGCAGATCCTTGCACGTGCTGTTGAGCTGGCGCAGGATCGGGGTCGAATCGTTGGGCGAGCCCTCGTCGGTGGTCTTGTTGGCCAGATCGTAGGCGGAGTTGCCGGCCGCTGCCGCGTGAACGACACCCTTGCCGGTGGCATAGGCGACCGAACGGCGGACGGCCTCCATCGCCGGTGCCTGGTTGGGCTGGTCGCCGCACCAGAACTCGAACGGGTCGACGTAATAGGAGTTGTTGGTCACGTCCATGTTGCGGTCGGCGGCCCAGACGAACCCGCAGATCGCGTACTCCGGGAAGATGTAGCCGTCGTCGTTGACGACCTTCACCGAGGCGATTCGGACGCCGGGGGCAACGCCGACCATGCCGACGCCGTTGCGGGCCGCGGCGATCGTGCCGGCCACGTGGGTGCCGTGATAGCTCGTGGTGTCCTGCCACGCGAGCGCGGTCCGGTCGGGCTGACCCGCCGCGGAGCAGTTGATGGAGTTGGCGGCATCCAGGTTGGGGGCCAGGTCCGGGTGGTCCGGATCGATGCCCGAGTCGAGGACGCCCACCAGCACATTGCGGGAACCCAGCGTGATCTCGTGCGCCTGATCGGCCTTGATCATCTGCATGTCCCACTGCTGGGGCTCGAGCGGGTCACCGGGGCCTTCGGCAGGGTTCACCGGTGCCGGAGCGTCACCGTTGGTGAACTCCGGCTTCTTCTTGTAGCCCGAGGCGCCCTTGCGCTTGAAGTCCGGGGTCCCGGGCGTACCCTCCACCACCGGAGCGGTCCGGGTCGGGCCGGCCGACTCGATCGACGGGCTCTTGGTCGCGCGGATCTTGGTGAGGAAGTCGGCGTGGGTCGAATGGGCGATCACCACGCCGATCTGCGGCCAGCTCTGGACGACGGTGCCGCCGGCAGCGCGGACGGCCTTCTCCGCGGTGTTGATCATGCCGGGATTGGCGTTCTTCGTGTTGATGACGTAGCTCATCACTTCGCCCTCCACCGCCGTGAAGGGCACGGGGGTCGACGGTGGTTCCGCGTTGGGTGCGGCCTGTGCGGCGCCGACGGCGGGCATTGCCAGCGCGCCCACTGCCATGCAGGCGAGTGCGGCGCGACGGATTCGAGAAGACGACATTGTCTCTCCTGGGGTAGTGCGGTCAAAGTAGCGTCAGCGTAAAGCCGCTCTCGAACGCCCCGGAAGTGATGAACCTATAAGGCATTGGCCGCAGGCGAGCAGTTCCGTACCCGGGTCCGAGCCCGTGCCAGACTGGCCCGGTGCGTGACGTCGTGATTCTTGGCAGCACCGGTTCGATCGGAACCCAGGCGCTGGAGGTGATCGCCGAACGACCCGACCGGTTCCGGGTCGCCGGGCTGGCCGCCGGGGGCGGGAACGTCCAGTTGCTGGCGCGCCAGATTCTTGAGGTACGCCCGGCTGCCGTCGCGGTTGCGCAGGCATCAGCCGTTCAGGACCTGCAACTTGCGCTCTATGCCGCGGCGAAGGACCGCGGCTGGAACGCGGGGGAGATGACTTTGCCGAGGATTCTGGCGGGTCCGGACGCCGCAACGGAGCTCGCAGCCACGGAATGCGATGTGGTGCTGAACGGGATCACCGGATCCGCCGGCCTCGGCGCCACCCTTGCCGCGCTCAAGGCGGGCACCACGCTTGCGCTCGCCAACAAGGAGTCGCTCGTTGTGGGTGGGCGACTCGTGACGGACGCGGCGGCCGAGGGGCAGATCGTCGCGGTCGACTCCGAGCACTCCGCCATTGCCCAATGCCTGCGGGCCGGTCGGCGCGAAGAGGTGCGGAAGGTGATCGTGACCGCGTCCGGCGGGCCGTTCCGCGGGTGGACCCGGCAACGGATGGCCGAGGTGACGCCCGATCAGGCGATGAAGCATCCGACCTGGAACATGGGCCGGGTCATCACGATCAACTCCGCGACCCTGGTGAACAAGGCGCTCGAGGTCCTGGAAGCCGCGCTGCTCTATGACGTCGACCTCGATGACATCGAGGCTGTCGCACACCCGCAGTCGATCGTCCATTCGATGGTCGAGTTCGTCGACGGTTCCACCATGGCGCAGTGCTCGCCGCCGGATATGAAACTCCCCATCGCGCTGGGGCTCACCTGGCCGGACCGGCTCGCGGATGCGGCGCCGGCCTGCGACTGGACGAAGGCCGGCGAGTGGACGTTCGAGCCCATCGACCACGAGGCGTTTCCCGCCATCATGCTCGCCAAGCGCGCCGGCCGGGCCGGGGGAACGGCGCCGGCAGTGTTCAACGCCGCCAACGAGGCATGCGTCGACGCGTTCTGCGCCGGGCAGATCGGTTTTCTCGACATCGTCGACACCGTGGGCGCGGTGCTCGAGGAGCATCTGGCCGGCCCGGTGCCGAACCGCGCGGAGGGCTCCGTTTCGGCAGCAGACGTAGGATCCACATTCACCGGGCCCGATCAGGTGACCGTCGACGCAGTGTGGGCGGCCGACCGTTGGGCTCGCACCCGGGCCGCGCAGTTGGCATCCGGCGAGGATGCTGCCGACGCGACCCGACCGTTCGCCTGACCCCGCGGAGCTGCCGACACCCATGGACACCCTGATCTACATCGGCGGAGCAGTCCTTTTCTTCGCCCTCATCATGGCCTCGATCGCGCTGCACGAGGTGGGTCACATGCTGCCCGGCAAGCTGTTCGGGGTAAAGGTCACCGAATATTTCGTCGGCTTCGGCAAGACGCTCTGGAGCTTCCGGAAGGGCGAGACGGAATACGGCGTCAAGGCGGTCCCCCTCGGGGGCTACGTAAAGCTCGTGGGGATGTATCCGCCGGAGAAGAAGACCGGCCGCATCCGCGACGCCGGCAGCTCCGCCAACCCTCTCGCGACGATGATCGAGTCGAGCCGCGAAGCGGAATGGGCCGACATCAAACCCAGCGACGACGGTCGCCTGTTCTTCCAGAAGAGCACGTGGCAGAAGCTCATCATCATGGCCGGCGGCCCCACGATGAACCTCGTTCTCGCCTTCTTGATTCTGTGGGGTGTGTTGGGCATCCACGGCAGCTATCGCCCTCAGCCGGTCGTGCAGGGGGTGGCGCAGTGCGTCGTGCCCGCCGACCGGGCCGATCGTGACGAGTGTTTGCCCGGGGATCCGTTGACTCCGGCCGTTCAGGCGGGACTGCAGCCGGGCGACCGCATCGTGACCTTCAACGGTGCGCCCATCGACGACTGGCGGCAGTTGCAGGGCATTATCCGGGAGAACCGCGACGGGCGTGCCGAGATCGTGGTCGATCGCGGTGGTCACCGTGTCGCGCTGACCCCGGTCAACACGGTGCTCACCGGTGTGCCCGACACTTGGGATCCAGCGAAACGGGTCGACGCAGGATTCCTCGGCTTCACGCCGACCACCGAACGAATCCACGCCGGACCCGGACTGGTCCTGCAGGACATGGGCGACATGACGCGCATGTCAGTCGTCGCGCTCGCTCAATTCCCCGTGAAGATCTGGAACACCGGGGTGAACCTCGTGACCGGCCAGCCCCGCGACATCTATGGCCCGATGAGCGTCGTGGGCGCCAGCCGGGCCGCCGGCGAGATCAGCACGACGACCCAGCTCGGCGCGGGTGACAAGGTGGCGACCTTCTTGGTTCTGCTCGGCAATGTCAATCTGTTCGTGGCCTTGTTCAATTTCGTGCCGCTGCTGCCGTTGGACGGCGGCCACATCGTCGGAGCGATCGCGGAATGGGTACGCCGTCAGTTCGCGCGACTTCTCCGTCGCCCCGACCCGGGCTATCTAGACACCGCGAAGATGCTGCCGGTGGCGTATGCAGTGTTCGCGTTCATCGCCCTCTCCGGCATCGTGCTGATCCTTGCCGACATCATTGATCCCGTGCGGTTGTTCTGACCACCGTCGGCGCCGCGGCGAGCGCCGAGCGCCCACCCTTGGTTGATCTGACAGACTGGGTAAGGCCCGCGGCGCGGGCCGCTTGAGACACCGTTGGACCTTGCGGAGGAATTTCATGAGCGTCGACCTGCCCGTCCCGGCTGTTCCGGAGGCGCCCGAAACTCTCGCTCCTCGGCGCCCCACCCGGCAGATCAAAGTCGGCAAGGTGCTCGTCGGCGGAGACGCGCCCATCTCGGTCCAGTCCATGACCACGACGGCGACCACCGACGTCAACTCAACGCTGCAGCAGATCGCGCAGCTGACCGCGGCCGGCTGTGACATCGTGCGGGTGGCCTGCCCGAGTCAGGACGATGCGGCGGCACTGCCCGAGATCGCGCGGCAGTCGCAGATCCCGGTGATCGCCGATATCCACTTCCAACCCAAATACGTCTTCGCCGCGATCGACGCGGGCTGTGCGGCCGTGCGAGTGAACCCCGGCAACATCAAGGCCTTCGACGATCAGGTCGGGGCGATTGCCAGAGCCGCCAAGGATGCCGGCGTCAGCATCCGCATCGGGGTCAACGCGGGATCGTTGGACAAGCGTCTGCTGGAGAAATACGGCAAGGCGACTCCCGAGGCGTTGGTCGAGTCTGCCGTCTGGGAGGCGTCCCTGTTCGAGGAGCACGACTTCCATGACTTCAAAATCTCGGTCAAGCACAACGATCCCGTTGTGATGGTTCGCGCCTATGAACTCCTCTCCGAGCGGGGCGACTGGCCCCTGCACCTCGGCGTCACCGAGGCAGGTCCAGCGTTCCAGGGGACGATCAAGTCCGCCGTGGCGTTCGGTGCGCTGCTCAGCAGGGGCATCGGCGACACCATCCGGGTCTCCCTCTCGGCCGATCCGGTCGAGGAAGTCAAGGTCGGGTCGAAGATCCTCGAGTCGCTCAATCTTCGTCCCCGCAAGCTCGAGATCGTGTCCTGCCCGTCGTGCGGGCGCGCTCAGGTCGACGTCTATACGCTCGCTGAGCGCGTGACCGCGGGGCTCGAAGGCCTGACCGTTCCGTTGCGGGTCGCCGTGATGGGGTGCGTCGTCAACGGCCCCGGCGAAGCCCGCGAGGCCGACCTGGGCGTGGCCTCGGGCAACGGCAAGGGTCAGATCTTTGTGAAGGGCGAGGTCATCAAGACCGTCAAGGAGTCGGACATCGTCGAGACTCTCATCGAGGAAGCACTGCGCCTCGCCGAGGACATGCCCGGCGACGGCGCGCCCGAGGTCAGCGTCAGCGCCTGACGATCGGCGATCCCGTGAGTCCACGGCGGACGGGAGTCCGCACCCTCGACAACCGCGACCTCGGGGCGGTGCGGGACCTCCTCGCGCGCGATCCGGTCGAGAATGTGTTCGTTGCGGCGCGGGTGCAGGCGTACGGCCTCGAATCGTGGCGGCTCGGCTGCCCGATCTATGGCTATTTCCGGCAGGGTGAGCTGGTCTCGCTCTGCCACCAAGGCGCGAACGTCGTGCCGGTCGCTGCGGACGACGATTCGATCGAGGGGTTCGTTCGGGCCCTGACCGGGATCCGGCGCTGCAGCTCGATCGTGGGTCCCGCGGATCAGGCGCTGGCCCTCTGGAGCCGGCTCAGTGAACACTGGGGCAAGTCCTGGGGAAACATCCGCGAGCTCAGGTCCAGTCAGCCGATGATGGCACTCGCCGAATCGCCCGCGGTCCCACCGCACCCGGCCCTCCGCCGCATCGGCCGGGAACACGCCGACGCCTATTTCGACGCCGCGGTGAGGATGTACACGGAGGAAGTGGGCGTTTCCCCGATTGTGGGAGGAGACCCGGGTCCCTATCGCACCTACGTGCACCAGGTGATCGACGCGGGCAGGGCGTTCGGGATCCTCCACGAGGGCCGCGTGGTCTACAAGTCCGACATCGGATCGGCGGCCCAAGGTGTGGGCCAGGTCCAGGGCGTCTGGCTCGATCCGGTCTATCGCGGGCAGGGGCTTGCGGTGCCCGCCATGGCGGGTGTCGTAGCGCTGGCGCGCGAGGAGTTCTGCACCATTTCCCTCTATGTGAACTCGTTCAATGAGCGGGCCCGCGCGACCTACCGCAAGGTTGGTTTCGAGGAGGTGGGCGAGTTTGCAACGGTTCTCTATTAGGGCAGGCTAAGAGCCTCAATGATCGCTTGACTAGGGGTTTCATTGGCTCTTTCGAGGGCGTGCCGTTCAGCTGAACGGGGTTAGCTAGCATTGCTAACCCTCGCGTAAATTTTGTTGTGTGCCGGGCAACGACCGGCCGCAAGGGAGGATTGATGACCATCACCATGCAGAACGAACTCACTTTCACTGTGTGCTTGTTCCGCGGCACGAATGACGTGGACAGCATGGTTGACTTTCTGCAGGCGCTCGGGATGGGTCCCGTGCTCTTCAACGAGCACGATCCGGACCTGACCTACGTCTATGCAAAGGGCGGTGTCGTCGCTCTTTACGAGAACCCGGACCGTGGCCGCCCCGGCCGCGCCGAGCTCTCTTTCTGCACCAATGACTACAACGCTGCTGCGGACCTCTTCGAGTCCTATGACCTCAACTTCGAGCGGTCCGAGGTCGGCGCCCCCGGCGTCACCGTGACCGATACCAATGGCCAGGCCATCTGGGTCGGCCAGGCGGTGCTCGACCGCACCGAGGCTCAGAAGGCCGCCAACCCGGTCGAGATCGTGGCCCTGCGCCACAGCCTCTCGGTCGCCGGCGACAGCGAATTCTTCGAGGTCCTCGGGTTCAGCCTCCAGCAGGACGGCCAAGTCGACTGGCGCGTCCTGAGCTCCGAGGCGCCCGCGGGTGTCATCGGCCTGGCGCCCGGCAACCTCATGGCGTGCTCCGACGGTCAGGCCGAGGTTCAGATCGGTTTCGTCACGACGGAGCCCCTGGATCAGGTCGCCGCACGGCTCAAGACCCTCGGCCACCACGTGGGCGACGTCTTCCACGAAGCCGACACCCCGTTCTTCACTGTGACCGACCCGGACGGTGTGACCGCCGGCGTTTTCGCCAAGCACCGTCCCTGATCAGGCTTTCTGATTCGTGTCATGACACGAGTCAGTCACGCGAAGTCGCGGCCGGCGTACTCGTAAGGGTGCGTCGGCCGCGGCGTTTCAATTGCGGCGCAATCCGCGCCGCGAACGCTCGCTCTGCGCTCCTCACGTCGTCGTTCGCTGCGCTCTCTCCTTGGGTTCGTCCGCGCAGGCCTGGGGCACGCTCGCCGGGGGTGTGGTGTGGTGCGGCGCAATCCGCGCCGCGAACGCTCGCTCTGCGCTCCTCACGTCGTCGTTCGCTGCGCTCTCTCCTTGGGTTCGTCCGCGCAGGCCTGGGGCACGCTCGCCGGGGGTGTGGTGTGGTGCGGCGCAATCCGCGCCGCGAACGCTCGCTCTGCGCTCCTCACGTCGTCGTTCGCTGCGCTCTCTCCTTGGGTTCGTCCGCGCAGGCCTGGGGCACGCTCGCCGGGGGTGTGGTGTGGTGCGGCGCAATCCGCGCCGCGAACGCTCGCTCTGCGCTCCTCACGTCGTCGTTCGCTGCGCTCTCTCCTTGGGTTCGTCCGCGCAGGCCTGGGGCACGCTCGCCGGGGCTGTGTTGTGGTGCGGCGCAATCCGCGCCGCGAACGCTCGCTCTGCGCTCGACCGCAGAGATCTGAGGCACGGATATCGGCGCTAGGGTGGTGCCGATCAGGATCCACTCACCCCAGGAGAAGCGCACGTGTCCGAGCTCGCCAGGATGTCCCAACTGTTCGTCCGGACCCTGCGGGAGGACCCGGCGGACGCGGAGGTGCCCAGCCACCGCTGGCTCGTGCGCGCCGGATATATCCGTCGCGTGGCTCCGGGCATCTATTCCTGGCTGCCGCTCGGTCTCGCCGTGCTGCACAACGTCGAACGCATCGTCCGGGAGGAGATGGACGCCATCGGCGCCCAGGAGGTCCGTTTCCCGGCGCTATTGCCCCGCGAGCCCTATGAGGCGACGAACCGTTGGACCGAATACGGCGACAACCTCTTCCGTCTGCATGATCGCCGTGATGGTGACTATCTCCTCGGGCCGACGCACGAAGAAATGTTCACCCTGCTGGTCAAGGACCTCTATTCGTCCTACAAGGACCTGCCGCTGTCGCTCTATCAGATCCAAACGAAATACCGCGACGAGGCCCGGCCCCGCGCTGGTCTGCTCCGCGGCCGTGAGTTCGTCATGAAGGACTCCTACTCCTTCGACGTCGACGACGAAGGGCTGCAGAGGTCCTATGACCGGCATCGTGAGGCGTACATCAGGATCTTCGATCGACTCGGCTTCGACTATGTGATCGTTCAAGCCACGTCCGGAGCCATGGGTGGGTCGGCGTCCGAGGAGTTTCTGGCGGTCGCCGAGAACGGCGAGGACACCTTCGTGCGGTCGCCCGGCGGCTATGCCGCCAACGTCGAGGCCGTCAGCTTCGCGCCCGGCGAGCCGGTCCCGTTCGACGACGCGCCGGCCGCCCACGTGGAGGACACCCCCGACACCGCCACCATCGAGTCGCTGGTCGCGTTCGCGAACCAGTTGTTCCCGAACGCCGCCTATACGGCCGCAGACACGTTGAAGAACGTTGTCGTGATGCTCGTGGCGCCCGACGGCACGCGCACACCTCTGGTGATCGGCGTCCCCGGCGACCGCGAGGTCGACGAGAAGCGCTTGGCCGCGATGATGGAGCCCGCGACCGTGGAAGCCTTCACCGACGAGGACTTCGCCGGCTATCCCCAACTCGTCCGCGGCTATATCGGCCCCGAGGCGCTCGGCGGCAACGAGGACGGGTCCGGCGTCAGCTATCTGGTCGACCCCCGCGTCGTCGAGGGCACCCGGTGGATCACCGGCGCGAACACCCCCGGAAAGCACGTGTTCGACCTCGTGTGCGGCCGCGACTTCACCCCGGACGGGCACATCGACGTCGCCGAGATCCGCGAGGGCGATCCTGCACCCGATGGTTCCGGTCCGCTGACGTTGGCCCGTGGCATCGAGATGGGGCACATTTTCCAGTTGGGCCGGAAGTACGCCGATGCGCTCGGCCTCAAGGTCCTTGACTCCAACGGCAAACAGGTCACGGTCACGATGGGCTCCTATGGGGTGGGTGTGTCCCGTGCCGTCGCCACGATCGCGGAGACCACCTGTGACGACAAAGGCCTGTGCTGGCCGCGGGGACTCGCGCCCTATGCGGTGCAGATCCTGGCCACGGGCAAGGGCGATGAGATCCTCGCGAAGGCGACCGAGATCGCCGAAGCACTGACGAGGCGGGGGATCCGGGTGTTGTTGGATGACCGCAAGGCGTCCCCGGGGGTGAAGTTCGCCGATGCGGAACTGCTCGGCATGCCGGCTTCCGTCGTCGTGGGGCGCGGCCTCGCCCAGGGGGTCGTCGAGCTCCGCGACCGCAGAACCGGTGACAGGCGCGAGGTGCCGGTGGAGACCGCGGTCGACGAGATCGCCGCCGCGGTGTCCGGCTGACGGATCAGTCCAGCACGCCGGTGCGGCGCGCGGCTGCCACCGCTGCCGTGCGGCTCGCGACACCGAGCTTTCCGAACGCGTGGTTGAGGTGCGTCTTCACCGTGGCCTCGCTGACGAACAGTGCCCGGGCGATCTCGCGATTGGATTTCCCCTCGGCGACCAGCCGCAGGACGTCGAGTTCGCGGTCGCTCAACGGGGCTCGCGTACGCTCCCGCATCGTCTCCACGACCCGCGCCGTGAGATCGGCGGTGAGCACGGTCTCCCCCCGGGCCGCTCGCACGATCGCCGTGACGATCTCGTCCGGGGGAGCGTCCTTGAGCAGATAGCCGGCGGCCCCGGCCTCCACCGCCCGAACGATGTCCGCGTCATGGTCGAAGGTGGTCAGGATGACAACCGCCGGCGGCGCCACCGCGCCTCGATCTGCCTTCGTGCCGGAGCCCTCCAGGGCTTTCGCCACGTCCACGCCGTCCCCGCCCGGACCCAGCCGGAGATCACAGAGCACCACATCCGGCGCGACGGACGGGTTCCTGGCCAGAGCGAGCGCAGCTGCGGCATCCGCGGCCTCGCCGACGACCTCGATCCCGTCGCGGTCCTGCAGCAGGGCGCGCAGCCCCGCGCGGACGACGGGATGATCATCCACCAGCAGCACGCGCACGTTCATCATGTTGCCTCCGACGGGTCGGGTGGGCGGGTGGCCGACAGCGGGACCTGAGCGCTGAGCGCGGTGCCCTCGCCCGGGGCGGATTCGATCTCGAGCCGCCCGCCCAGTTCGCGCAGCCGCGCCCGGGTGGACAGCAGGCCATAGCCCCCGCGCCCCGGCACTGCCGGTGTCGCCGGCAGCGCGCCCGGGTCGAACCCGACCCCGTCATCGACCACGTCCAGCAGCACGGCGTCTTCTCCCGCACTCAGCGACACTCCGACGCGGTTGGCGCGCGCATGGCGGCGTACGTTCGCCAACGCTCCCTGCGCCGTTCGCAGGAGGGCGACTTCGACAGCGGTCGGCAGTCCGCGCAGATCTCCATCGACATGCAATTCCGTGCGGATCCCCGTGTCTGTTGCGAGCCGGTCGAGCAGGCGGTCCAGCGCCGCGACCAACCCCGATTCCGTCACGTCCGCAGGAGTCAGTTCCGCGACCACCTCGCGGGCCGAACCCAGATTGTCCCGCGCGGTCTCCTCGATCCGGCCGAGGCTCTCCCACCAGCGTTCGGGATCGTCCGCCCCGCGACCGGCTCGGGCGAGCAGGACGATCGACGAGAACCCCTGCGCCAGCGTGTCGTGGATGTCCCGCGCCAGCCGCGCGCGTTCGCCGAGGGCGCCGGCTTCGCGTTGGGCGGTAGCCAACTCCGCATGCAGGGTCTCGGTCTCCTCCCTCGCGGTCACCAGGGATGCGATGAGGAGCTGCCGCTCCAGCGCTTCCCGCACCAAATGCACCTGACCGCGGGAGACGACCAGCGCGAACGCCGCCCCGATCGTCGGACCGACCACCCCGGCCATGGTCAAGGCCCCGGTCAGATGCCACGGACGGATGACGACGACGCCGAGGACGACGACGGCGTACGCTATCGCCCACCCCAACGGCAACAGGTGCCCGGCCAGGAGCCAGAGCGGGAACGCGATCCACACGTTCTCGCCCGACGCCGCGACGGTCGCCAGCCAACAGACGGTGAGACCCAGGAGCCACACCACCCCCCAACGACCGGGACGGGGCCCGAGCACTTCCTCACGGTGACCGCCGTCGCGGAGGGTCGTGAGCACGCCCGCGGAATACCACACCAGCAGCAGAGCGGTGGTGCCGAAGGCGGCCGCCGGGTGCGCGCCGGTGGCCAGCCCCCGGCCCAGACCGAGGACGCTGAGTGCGAGGAACAGGACGTGCTGCAGTGCGGCGAGGGTGCGGATGGCGCGCTGCATGGTGGTGACGCTACTCACGACGGCCGCCCTTCTCGACCCCGACGGGGTCATCCACCGCACCCGACAGCCTGGTTCAGACGTGCACGCCTTCCTTGACCACGGGAGTGGCGGTTCCGTCGGCTGACTTCAGCGCGCGGCGCAGACCCAGGAAGAACAGGATGAATGCCGCGGTGAGCGTCATGTGGCCAAGCCCCGAGAACCCGGCGATCATGGGGCTGTTCTGCATGCCGTGGTCGAGGACCTGGAGGCTGCCCTTCACCAGCAGTCCCGCAGTGGTCAGCGCGAGGCCCGCCTGCCAGAGCCAGAACCCGATGCGGAACAGCCGGTCGGTGGCGGCCCGGTGGAACTGTGCGACGAGAGCCAGCCAGAGCAGCATCATCATCGTGCCGAGGGTCAGGGTATGGGTGTGCACGACCGCGAGCTGGGTGCCGCCGGCGACGTCGTTGAACTTGGTGAACTCGCGATAGAACAGGCCGCTCGCCAGACCGACAGCGGTCCAGATCGCGGCGGAACGGAACAGTGCGGTGCGCATTGATGCCTTCCGTGACGTGGGAGAATGTGACCCTTCGAGGCTAGGAAATTCCGCCCCTCGATCCCACCGCGGCGCATCATCCTTTCGGTCGATGGCACCCCTCGAGGAGGGCCGCCGGGCGGCGGTTCCGGGGACTCGACTTGCTGCCGACTCGCCACGGGGCGCAGACTGCGCAGGTGTTCGATCTGCACGGGATCTCCCTGGCCGTCGTCGCCGGTCTCGTGCTGGCGGCGTTCGTGGCCGGCTGGGTCGATGCGGTCGTCGGTGGGGGAGGCCTCATCCAGTTGCCGGCTCTGCTGATCGGGTTGCCCGCCGACACCCCCACGGCGCACGTCCTCGGCACCAACAAGATCTCCTCGGTCGCCGGCACGCTCACCGCGACGATCACCTATGCCCGCAAAATCGCGCTCCACGTGCCGACCCTGATTCCGTTGGTGCTGTCGGCGTTCGCCGGGTCGGCAGCCGGGGCCGCGATGGCACGGCTCATCCCCAAGACAGCGCTCACCCCGATCGTCTTGGTGGCGCTCATCGCGGTGGGGCTGTTCACCGTCTTCCGGCCCGAGCTAGGACTGGTCCACCAGCCCCGGCACGCCGGCTTCGGCGAGATCGTCCGCACGGCCGCGATCGGCGGAAGCGTCGGGCTCTATGACGGCATTCTCGGCCCCGGGACCGGGTCGTTCTTCGTGATCGCGATGGTGGCCGTGCTCGGCTATGGCTTTCTCGAAGCCTCCGCCAAAGCCAAGATCGCCAACCTCACCACCAATGTGGCCGCGATCAGCGTCTTCGGCCTGAACGGCGAGATCCTTTGGGGGATCGGCGCGCTCATGGCGGTCGCGAACCTCTCCGGCGGCTGGCTCGGCGCCCGCACCGCTCTGCGCAACGGCAGCGCGTTCGTCCGCAAAGTATTCCTGATCGTGATCGGCGCCCTGGTGCTCAAGCTGGCGTACGACACCTGGCGCCAGTTCTTCGGCTGACAGCTCGGCCGCCCGCGGCGGATCCGGTCAGCTCGGCCAGCCCGGCCAGACCGACAGCGGCCCGCCCCACTCGACGCCCAGCACGGCGGACTGCTCCAGGCTCTCCAGCGCCTCGCGGCGAGCATCGGCATCGGTCGCGGCGGCGAGCCAGGCGCCGGCGAAGGGCGCGTACGCCGACTCCATGCGCCACAGCAGTTCGGCGGCGGTCGCGCGGTCGGTGGGTTGGTGAGGGAGGGCGTACGCCGGCTCGGCGGCCGGCGCGGCCTGACCACGCGTGCGGAGAGCCTTGGCCAACCGGTCCCGCAGATCGCGGCGCTGCACGAGAACCCCATAGGCCGTCTGGCCCTCGGCTCGCGGGAACCAGGGGATGGCGACCTGATAGCCGTACACCAGCGCATGCACCTGCCGCAGCGCCTGTTGCTCGGCTTCGGCGTCGCTCCACGGCTCCAGCTCGCGGACCTCGACCACCGGTGGGCGGGGCCGGGGTTCGTCGCGTGTCAGCGCGGCCTGGGCCGACCGGGCGTACGCCGCCAACGAGCCCCACACCAGCGCGGTGGGGCCCTGGTCGCCGAGGGCCGCGCGGCGATAATCCGACAACGCGCGCTCGAGGCGGTCGCGCAACTGGTCGATCGCCTGGTCCCGTGTCGTCGCTGCCAACGTCCCGGACGGCGTCGGTCGTGGCCTGGGTGACGGCCCCGTCGTGGGCGCGGTGGTGGCTCGACGGGCCGGATGGGGGTCGAGCAGCGCAGTGGCATGGGCGTCATGGGCAGTCGCCATCCAGCCGGCGGCTGCGGCCTGTCCCGGACCCAACCGCAGGCGCTCGGCCCCGGTGTGGGCCTGCGCAGCCAAGGCGGCGAGGGCGACCTCATGCTCCAGTGCCGCCTGCTGACCCGGGCGCAGGGGCTCGGGTGTGGGGGACGGCTCGGGCGGGGGAGCGGTCGGGCCGCCGTGGACCACCGGATCGCTGACCTGGCATCCGGTCACCGCCAGGGCAGCCGTCCCGGCCAGGGCCAGGAAGCGGCGACGGGGCACGGAAATCACGCGCCGACGCTATCGCACGGGGCGGGTATGCTGTCCCGACACCGGGCGCCCGGGACAATTGAAGCCACAAGAGGATCGGCGGAGACGCCAGGAGGTGCGGAACGCATGAAAGACGGCCAACTGACTTCCCTGTTGACACCACTCCTTGCCCAATTCGCACTGGAATTGGACTCATTGGACTCGGTTCCCGCCGGTCGTCGGCGGTTGCTCCGGATCGTCGTCGACGGCGACGGACCCGAGGGCCGCGGCCCGAGCTTGGACGACATCTCCGAGGCCACCAAGGCGATCTCGGTCGCGCTGGACGAAGCGGACTTCCTGGGCCAGCAGCCGTACACGCTGGAGGTCTCCTCCCGCGGCATCTCGCGGCCCCTCACCGAGCCCAAGCACTGGCGCCGCAACGCCGGCCGGTTGGTCAAGGCGAACCTCGTCGAGGGCGGAGAGGTCACCGGACGTGTGCTGACCAGCACCGAGGAAGTGGTGACCCTCGAGGTCGTGACCGACCCGAAGAAGCAGACCACCACCGAACGGGACCTGCCGTTGGCGGAGATCGCGAAGGCGCTCGTGCAGGTGGAGTTCGTGTCCGCGAAGAAGGACAAGACACAGACAGAGGAAGGGGAGGACTGATGGATATCGACATGTCCGTCCTGCGCACGATCGAGAAGGACAAGGAGATTCCCCTCGACGTCCTCGTGACAGCGCTCGAGGAAGCGCTGCTCAACGCCTATGACAAGACCGAACACCCGATCCGCGGTGCGCGGGTGCAGCTCGACCGAAAGACCGGCCGGGTGCAGGTCCTCGCTCCGGAGCGGGACGAGGAGGGCAACGTCATCGGCGAATACGACGACACGCCCGCCGACTTCGGTCGCGTCGCGGCGGCGACCGCCCGGCAGGTGATCTTCCAGCGGTTGCGGGACGCCCAGGACGAGCAGAAATACGGGCACTTCGCAGCCAGCGAGGGCGACATCGTCGTCGGGGTCGTCCAGCAGGACCGCGATTCCCGGACGGTCCGGGTGGACCTCGGCTCGTTGGAGGCGATCCTGCCGCAGGCCGAGCAGGTGCCGGGCGAGGACTACAGCCACGGCAAGCGGTTGCGGGTCTACGTCGTGTCGGTGCGCAAGGAGATGCGCGGTCCCCAGGTGGTGGTGTCCCGGACCCATCCCGGTCTGGTCGAGCGGCTCTTCCGCCTCGAGGTGCCCGAGATCGAGGAGGGGGTCGTCGAGATCAAGGCGGTCGCCCGGGAAGCGGGGCACCGCACCAAGATCGCGGTGAAATCCAACAACCCGGATGTGTCGGCCAAGGGCGCGTGCATCGGGCCGATGGGGCAGCGTGTTCGCGCAGTGATGCACGAGCTGAACGAGGAGAAGATCGACATCATCGACTGGTCGGAGGATCCCGCCCGGTTCGTGGGTCAGGCGCTCTCCCCGGCGAAGGTGAGCAGCGTCCGCGTCGTCGATCCGCAGGCCCGGGCTGCCCGCGTGGTGGTGCCGGACTATCAGCTCTCGCTCGCGATCGGGCGGGAAGGGCAGAACGCCCGCCTTGCCGCACGTCTCACCGGGTGGCGCATCGACATCCGGTCCGACACCGAACCGCCGGCCTGACGTTCACCCCAGCCGCAGGACACCCGGCGCCAGCACTCCCAGCCCGAGCATCAGACAGGCCAGCGTGCCGACGAGGAAGACAGACGTCCACCACCACGTCGGCACGCCGGTGAGGCGCCTCAGCTGGGCGGCGTCGGACTGGCGGGAGCGCTGCCGTGCCGACTCCAGCACCGGTCGTGGTGCGGCCAGCAGCAGCGTCCAGGTGAGGACGTACGCCACCCAGGACTGGTGCAAGGGCGCCAGATACCACACCGCGGCGGCCGTCCCGGCGAGCCCGATCACGAGCACCAACAGCCCGAAGAGGTTGCGGATCATGACCAGCATCGCCGCCAGGGCGACCACGAGCAGGGCGATGAGGAGCGCCGCGCGCCCGGAGGCCAGCAGCAGGGCCGCGCCGAGACCGAGGAGGCCCGGGGCGAGATAGCCGGCAAGCAGCGTCGCGACCATGCCGGGCCCGCGGGGCCTGCCGCGGGACACGGTCAGACCCGAGGTGTCGGAATGCAGCCTGATGCCGGTCAACCGCCGGCCGGTGACCAGCGCCACTCCGGCATGTCCCGCCTCATGCGCGATCGTGATGATCATCCGGGTCAGCGGCCAGGCGATGATCACCAGTCCGAGGGCCACCGCCCCGAGGACGGCGACCGTCGCGGGCTGCGGGACCGGCTGGACGGCCAGCACCCGGTCGATCAACTCCGGCCACGAGAACTCCACGTCCGGGAACGATACGGTGTCGCGACCCGGCGACCGGGCGTACTGTTCATTTCCGGGCCCGGTTGTCCGGGCCACGGATCGTAGGCCGCACCACGGCCCCGGACAACGGCAGGGCTCGATGAAGGCAAGGAATCCCGCCCGGATGGTCCCGGTCGCGTTCGGGACCGCGATCGGGGTCGGTGGGCTGTTGCTGATGCTGCCGTTCTCGCACGCCGAGGGCCGGTCCACCCCACCCGTCGATGCACTGTTCACGGCGGTCTCCGCGACGTGTGTCACCGGCCTCGTCACGCTGGACACCGCAACGCACTGGTCGACCGTGGGTAAGGTCATCATTCTCGTGCTCATCCAGATCGGTGGGTTCGGGATCATGACCTTGACCACCATGATCGCGTTGTTGCTGGGCCGGCGACTCAGCCTGGCGACGGTGACCAGCACCCAGAGCGAGAGTCGCGCGCGGCTCGGTGACGTTCGCCACCTTCCGCAGAAGATCGCGCTCGCGGTGATCCTCTCGGAGGTCGTGATTGCTGTCGTGCTCACGTTGCGGTTCCGGGCCGCCTACGACGACGACTGGGCGAGTGCCGCCTGGCACGGGCTCTTCCATGCGATTTCGGCCTTCAACAACGCGGGATTCGCGCTCTATTCGGATAACGTCATGGGGTTCGTGGCCGACGCCTGGATCATCTTCCCGCTGTGTGCCGCAGTGATCGCAGGTGGCATCGGCTTCCCGGTGTATTTCGAATTGATCCGGCAGCGCAAACTGTTCCGTCCGCACGACTGGTCCGTCCATGCCCGGCTCACGGTGGCGGGCACGTTGATCCTGCTGCTGTTCGGCTTTCTCGCCTTCGCGATCGTCGAGTGGCGAAACCACGCGACGATCGGTCCGCTCGACCTGTGGGGCAAGATCGTCGCCTCGACCGCCGGCTCGGTGTTCCCGCGCACCGCAGGTTTCAACTCCGTCGACTATGGGGCGGTCCGACCCGAGACCCTGCTGGTGCACTATGCCCTGATGTTCATCGGCGGCGGATCGGCCGGCACCGCCGGCGGCATCAAGGTCGGCACGTTCTTCCTGCTGGCGTACGTCATCTGGTCCGAAGTGACCGGCGAACCCCAAGTGCGGATCGGCCATCGAACGGTCGGCACTCAGACCATCCGTCAAGGCTTGACGGTGGTCCTGCTCGCCATCGGGCTCATCGCTCTCGGCACGATCATCATCCTGTCCGCCACGCACTTCCGCCTCGACGTGGTCCTGTTCGAGTGCATCTCGGCGTTCGGGACGGTGGGACTCAGTGCGAATCTGACGCCCCTGATGCCGCCGATCGGGAAAGTGGTGCTGATGGTCCTGATGTTCTGCGGCCGCGTCGGGCCCATCACCGTGGTCGCGGCGATGACCGTGCACCGACGCCAGTCCCGGATCCACATGCCCGAGGAACGCCCCCTCGTGGGCTGATCGAGAGGAGTCATCATGGTCAGGAAGCGCAGGCTGCCGGCGAGCACGGTGCTGGTCGTCGGGCTGGGCAGGTTCGGGTACGCGGCAGCGGTCACGATGCTGCGCCTCGGCATCGATGTGCTCGCGATCGACGAACGCGTGGACATGGTGCAGCGCTATTCGAACGAGCTTCCGCACGTAGCGCAGTTGGATGCGACCGATCCCGAGGCCTTGGACCAGATCGGCGTCCGCGATTTCGACAGGGCCGTCGTCGCCATCGGCTCCGACCTGGAGGCCTCGATCATGACGGTCCTGGGGCTGTCGGAGGCCGGGGTGTCACAGATCTGGGCCAAAGCCGTGAGCTCGCGGCATGGGTTGATCCTGGAACGGGTGGGCGCCCACAAGGTCATCTATCCCGAGCGCAGCATGGGCCGCCGCGTGGCGCACATGGTCGCCGGCAATATGAACGACTTCATCGAGTTCGATGACGGGTTCTCGATCGCGCGTGCCGTTGCGCCGGAGTTCGCGTGGGGCAAGACGTTGGCGGCTTCGGTCATCCGCAGCACCTATGACGTGACGATCGTCGGGGTGAAGCGGCCCGGCATGGACTTCGCGTACGGCCGCCCGGAGACGATCGTCCAAGCCGGCGATGAGCTCGTCGTGGCCGGCGCGACGCCGCTCGTCGAGGCGTTCTGCCGGCTGCGCTGAGGGCGAATGGGACAGGGGCGCGGAACCGACCGCGATCGCGCTAGCGTGCGAGAGATGAGCCCCCAACGGACGTGCGTCGGTTGCCGGTGCACCGCCGCCCCGAGCGACCTCCTGCGGCTGGTGGTGGACGAGGCCGCTCGGGCCGTCGTGGTCGACGAACGACAGCGTCTCCCCGGCCGTGGGGCCTATGTCCATCCCGACCACGAGTGCATCGCCGTGGCCGTGCGCCGCAGGGCCGTGCCGAGAGCGCTGCGGGCCCCTGATGTGGACACTTCGGTTCTGTCCGCGCTGGCCTCCGCTTATGCAAAAAGGGAAGGAAGCGCATAGAATGGCCGATGCGCTCCTGCGCTCCGCGCGGGTGAGTGTGACCAGCGCTTCGCCGATTCTCCGGCGGGGCACCTATCAGAAGGTGGGCTGACGCTCATGACCACTCGATGAGTACGCACCAATGAGCATGTTCGACAACTAACTGGTCCGCGCGCGGATGCGGACCTGAAGGAGAGTAGTGGCCAAGGTCCGTGTCTACGAGCTCGCGAAGGAGCTCGGACTCGAAAGCAAGCAAGTCCTCAAAACACTGAACGACATGGGCGAGTTCGTTCGCTCGGCGTCGTCAACCATCGAACCGCCCGTTGTCCGGCGTCTCCGCGACCGGTTGGCGTCCGGCGGTGCCGGTGAGGCGTCCGGATCGGCTGCCAAGCCGAGCGCCCCCCGCAAGGCGACCCCTGGGCCACGCCCCGGACCGCCCGCCCCCAAGCAAACTCCCGCTCCCGGTCCCGCTGCCGCGGCACCCGGCGCTCCGACGCCGCGCACCCCCGCGGCCGGCCGACCGGGGCCCACGCCCGGTCCGCGTCCCGCGCCGCGGGCGCCAAAGCCCGCTGAGGAGCCGACCGGTGCCCGCCCGGCGGCCGAACGCCGTCCCTCGACGCCGCGGCCCGGCACGCCCGGACCGGGGCGCCCGAGCGCTCCCGCGGCGCCCGGCAGGCCGGCCGCACCACGCACCCCGGAGGCCCCGCGGCCCGGGGCGGAACGTCCGTCGGCGCCCGGCCCTCGTCCGGGTGCTCCGCGTCCGCCGGTGCCCGGCCCCCGGGCCACCCCCGGACCGCGCCCCGGTTCGACCGGCGGCCTCCCGGGCGCCCCTCGCCCCCGGCCGGGAACCCCGCGGCCCGGGAACAACCCGTTCGCTTCGTCCCAGGGCATGGGCACTCAGCGCCGACGCCCGGACGGCGCCGGCCGTCCCGACGCTCGCGGTGACGCTCGTCCGGGCGGACCGCGTCCGCAGGGTGGCCGCGCCGACGGGCCCCGTCCCGGTGGCCCGCGCCCCGGTGGTGCTCCCGGCGGTGTCCCGGGCATGCCGCGCCCGAACCCGGCGATGATGCCCAAGCAGAGCACGCTCGGTGGCTCGACGACCCGTGGCCGCGGTGGTGGCCCCGGTCGGGGTCGCCCCGGTGGCGGTCCCGGTCGTGGCGGTCCGGGCATGGGCCCGGGTGGGCCCGGTGGCGGTCCGCCCGCCGGTGGTCGCGGCCGTGGTGGTCGGGGCGGAGCCGGCACTCAGGGTGCCTTCGGCCGTGGCGGTCAGCAGCGTCGGGGACGCAAGTCCAAGAAGCAGCGTCGTCAAGAGTTCGACCAGATGGAGGCCCCGTCGATCGGTGGCGTCCGGATCCGGCAGGGCGACGGAGCGACCGTGCGGTTGCGCCGAGGCGCCTCGCTGACCGATCTGGCCGAGAAGATCAATGTCGACGCCGCACAGCTCGTGCAGGTGCTGTTCAGCCTGGGCGAGATGGTCACCGCGACCCAGTCGGTGAACGACGACACCTTGCAGTTGCTGGGTGCGGAGTTGAACTACAACATCCAGGTGGTCTCGCCGGAGGACGAGGATCGTGAGCTGCTGGAGCGGTTCGACCTCGAGTTCGGTGAGGACGAGGGCGACGAGGAGGATCTCGCTCCCCGGCCGCCCGTGGTCACCGTCATGGGTCACGTCGACCACGGCAAGACCCGCCTGCTCGACACGCTCCGCAAGGCGAACGTGGCGGGCGGCGAGGCCGGCGGCATCACCCAGACCATCGGCGCGTATCAGGTGAAGACCGAGGTCGACGACAAGGATCGTCGCATCACCTTCATCGACACCCCTGGTCACGAGGCATTTACCGCAATGCGTGCCCGCGGTGCCAAGTCGACCGACATCGCGATCCTTGTGGTGGCGGCCGACGACGGCGTGATGCCGCAGACGATCGAGGCGCTCAACCACGCCCTGGCGGCGGAAGTGCCGGTCGTGGTGGCCGTCAACAAGATCGACAAGGAGACGGCAGACCCGAGCAAGGTCCGCGGCCAGCTGACCGAATACGGTCTCGTGCCGGAGGAGTACGGCGGCGAGACCATGTTCGTCGACGTGTCAGCCGTGACGGGCCAGGGCTTGGACGAGTTGCTCGAGGCGGTCGTCCTGACCGCCGACGCGGCGCTCGACTTGCGGGCCAACCCGACCATGGACGCCCAGGGCGTTGCGATCGAAGCCCACCTCGACAAGGGCCGCGGCCCGGTCGCCACGGTGCTGGTCCAGCGCGGCACGCTGAAGGTCGGCGACTCGATCGTGGCCGGCCCGGCTCACGGACGTGTGCGGGCACTGGTGAACGACGTCGGCGAGAACGTCGACGAGGCTCCGCCGTCGATGCCGGTCCAGGTCCTCGGCCTCACCTCGGTGCCGGGTGCGGGGGACTCGTTCCTCGTCGTGGCCGACGACCGGACCGCACGGCAGATCGCCGACCAGCGGGAGGCGCGCAACCGCGCGGCTGCCCAGGCCGCCGGCGCCCGCCGCAAGACGCTCGATCAGCTGTTCGAGCAGCTCGAGAAGGGCGAGACCCAGGAGCTCCTGCTCATCCTCAAGGGCGATTCGGCCGGTTCGGTCGAAGCGCTGGAAGAGGCTCTGTCGAAGATCGATGTGGGCGACGAGGTGTCGCTGCGGGTCATCGACCGTGGCGTCGGCGCGATTACGGAGACCAACGTCTCGCTCGCTGCCGCGTCCGGTGCGGTGATCATCGGCTACAACGTCCGTGCTCAGGGCAAGGCCACCGAGCAGGCGGATCGCGAGAACGTCGATATCCGCTACTACTCGGTCATCTACGGCGCGATCGACGAGATCGAGGCGGCGCTCCGGGGCATGCTCAAGCCGATCTACGAGGAGGCCGTGCTCGGCCATGCGGAGATCCGCGAGATCTTCCGTTCCTCCAAGTTCGGCACGATCGCGGGCTGCATGGTCCTCGACGGTCTCATCCGGCGCAACGCCAAGGCGCGGCTCCTGCGCGACGGCGTGGTCGTGGTCGATACCGACATCAACTCGCTGCGTCGCGAGAAGGACGATGTCACTGAGGTCCGCGAGGGTTACGAGTGCGGTCTGACGCTCGGGAACTTCAACGATCTCAAGCTCGGCGACATCGTCGAGACCTACGAGATGCGGGAGAAGCCGCGCAGCTGATCCCTGCCGGCTGACCGCCGGCATGGTTCGGTGACCGGTTGCGGCGGGTGGGTTCACAAGGACCCACCCGCTGCGCCGTCCCGGGGCCTCGTCGGCCCCATCCGTTCGATGCACACACCGACAAGAAAGGCCCGCCATGAGCAACCCCCGCGCCCGCAAGCTCGCCGACCAGATCAAGGTGATCGTCGCCCAGATGCTCGAGCGACGGATCAAGGACCCCCGGTTGGGGTTCGTCACCATCACCGATGTGCGGTTGACCGGTGACTCCCGGGAGGCGAGCATCTTCTACACCGTCCTCGGAGCGGACGCCGATCTCGCGTCGTCGGCGGCTGCTCTCGAGTCCGCGAAGGGCCTCCTGCGTTCGACCATCGGCAAGCAGCTCGGTCTGCGTTTCGCTCCGGCGCTCGAATTCGTGCTGGACGCGGTGCCGGAGAACGCGCGTCACATCGAGGAACTGCTCGCGCAGACCCGCACGGCCGACGAGGAACTGGCCGCGCGTGCCGCGGGGGCGGAATATGCCGGTGGCGCCGATCCTTACAAGCACGCCGACTCGGACGACGATTTCGACGACGAGCTCCAGGCCGGCGATCAGAACGAGCCGGACGAGCGTCCGTGACCGATTCCGTCGGCATCGCCGTCGTCGACAAACTTCCGGGCTGGACGTCGCACCAGGTTGTGGGTCGCTGCCGGCGGATCCTCGGCACCCGAAAGGTCGGCCATGCCGGCACGCTCGACCCGATGGCGACCGGTGTGCTCGTCATCGGCGTCAATCGAGCGACCCGTCTGCTGGGCCATTTGATGCTGACGGAGAAGGAGTACGCCGCCACCATCCGCCTCGGCATCACCACCGTGACCGATGACGCCGAAGGCGACCTCACCGGCGCGCCCGGTGCCGCCGGGCTGGAGGAGCCGGCGGTCCGCGCAGCCATTCCCGCCTTCACCGGTGACATCCTGCAGATCCCGACGGCAGTGTCCGCGATCAAGGTGGACGGGAAACGGGCGTACGCACGGGTCCGGGCAGGGGAGGACGTGACGCTGCAGTCGCGGCCGGTCACCGTGCACGCATTCGATCTGCACGAGGTGCGCCCAGGGATGGCCGAGGGCGTCCACGTGCTCGACTGCGATGTCACGGTGCGCTGTTCGTCCGGCACCTACATCCGGGCCCTCGCTCGTGACCTGGGGGCGCGGCTCGGGACGGGCGGGCACCTGACCGCTCTCCGCCGCACCCGCGTGGGGCCCTTCGGGCTCGACCGGGCCCACGTGGTCGACGCCGACTCCGATGCGCTCCCGCTGCTCAGCCTGGACGACGTGGTGCCGGAGTGCTTCGACACTCTCGAGGTCGACGAACGGGCAGCCGCCGCGATTCGTTATGGGCAGCGACTCCCGGGCGTACCCCTCAGTGGGCTCACCGCGCTCCTCGACCGCGGACGCTTCCTGGCTCTCTATCGACCCGACGGTCAGGATGCGGTGCCTGAAGCGGTGTTCGTCTGAGGTCCTGTTCACCCCTGAGCCGATACGTTCCCCAATAGAGTGACGCCGAGCGTCCGGACTCCAGGGAGGATCACGTGGCCAGCGAACGGATCGTGGGCGACACGGCGAGCACCATCGACGCGACTTCACCGGCCTGGCAGCGCAAGGCTCACGAGGTCGCCAATGCCCGCTGGTTCCAGTCCCTGGTCGTCGCGGTTATCGTCGCGAACGCGGTCGCCCTCGGCCTGCAGACCTATCAGCGCATTCCCGGTGAACTGCAGCGCATCGCCGATCCGCTCGACTCCTGGTTCCTCGCTTTTTTTGTCTTCGAACTGCTCATCCGGCTGGCCGCCTATCGATTCCGGGTGATCAGGTTTCTCCGCGATCCCTGGAACGTGTTCGACACGTTCGTGATCGTCCTCGGGCTGTTGCCGGTCTGGCACTGGAACCCCACTGCACTCCGAATGGTCCGCTTGGCCCGGATCGCGCGACTGGCCCGGGTCATGCCGGACTTCCGCGTCCTCGTCGACGGCCTGCGAAGGGCCGCGTTGCCGGCTCTGAGCCTGCTCGCGCTCATGGCGCTGCTCTGCTATCTGTACGCCGTCGTCGGCTACATGATCTTCAACGAGACCGCCCCGGAATACTTCGGCAACCTCGGCGAGGGCATGTTGACTCTGTTCACCCTCCTCACACTGGAGGGCTGGAACGAGATCATGTATGTCCTGCGCGACGCCTCCCCGTGGGCGCTGCCGTATGTCATCTCGTTCATCCTCCTGGGCACCTATGTCGTCATCAATCTCGTCATCGGCATTGTGATCAACGCGCTGGAAACCGCGTACAAGGAGCGTGATCGGGACGATGCCGCCGATCCCGAGCTCGCGGACACGATCAACGAACTGCAGGAAGTTATCGACAAGCTGGAGCGGAAGCTGGCGGGCCTGGATGCCAAATACCGTCGGCAACGGGAGACCTGACCGACCCCCGCGACTGTGCCTCGCGCGACCGGCATCGCTAGGATCGCCGCGGACGAATCGAGGAGGGCAGGACGTGAAGCCAGCCAGCGTGGTGGTCATCGGCAACTTCGACGGTGTGCACAAGGGCCACCAAGAGGTGCTGCGCACCGCGCGGGAGCTTGAGCCCGGTGCCCGGCTCGTGGCGGTCACCTTTTGGCCCCATCCGATCTCGGTCGTGCGACCCGGCTCCGAACCGCTGCTCCTGTGCGACCTCGAGGAGCGTGTGCACCTGCTGCAGCAGGCCGGCGCCGACGTCGTCGAGGTCATCTCGTTCGACCGGGAGCTCATGGCGATGAGCCCGGAGGACTTTCTGACTTGCTATATCCGACCGCTCAATCCCGTTCGCGTCGTGGTGGGGCAGAACTTTCGGTTCGGTCATCGGGCCAGCGGCAACGTGGACACACTGCGGGCGTGGGGCAAGGGCCGGTTCGAGGTCACCGGGCTGGAGCTCCTCCTCACCGACCATCTCGAGACGAGCTCGACCGAGATCCGGGGGTTGCTCGCCGAGGGCAACGTGGCCGAGGCGGCGCATCACCTCGGCCGCCCGTTCCGCTTCACCGGCACCGTGGTCGTCGGTCACCAGCGCGGGCGCGAGTTCGGTTTCCCCACGGCCAATCTTCCGGTTCCGGCCGGCTTCGCGGCGCCTGGTGCGGGGGTGTACGCAGGGTGGATGCGCGTGGCGGAACCCGCTGATGCTCCCGTGTGGCCGGCGGCGATCTCCGTGGGCACCAATCCGACTTTCGACGACGTGCCGGCCGTCGTCGTGGAAGGCCATGCGCTCGACCACGATGACCTGGCGCTTTATGGCGTCACGCTTCACGTCGACTTCGTGGAGCGGTTGCGCGGCAACGTCCGATTCGGAGGCATTCCACAGTTGATCGAGCAGATCGGCGCCGACGTCGAGCGGACGCGCGAGGTTCTCGGGCTCAGCCCCAACCGCTGAGGCGCACGACGGCCGCGGCGGCGGCACCCAACACCACCACGAGCAGATAGGGCGCCCGGAGCGCGCAGGCGCCGATTGCCACCACCAGCGCGGCGAGCCGGGCGTCGATGCGCAGCGCCTGGCCGTCGCCGAAGGTGTTCATCGTGATCAGCGCGGCAAGCAGGCCGACGGTGAGGATGCCCGCGAGCCGGGTTACGCGCGGCGACTCCAGGCGCGATGTGGGGATGAGATAGCCGGCGCCTTTGGTGGCGTACGCGATCAGACACGCCAGGAGAACCCAGAACCACATCATCGATCACCATTTTCGGCCTGGTGCGGCGCTTCGGCACGATCCGCGGTGAAATCGCGTTCGAGCCCTTCGTTCGCCGGCCCGCGGGCGGCGATGGACATCAGTGCTGCCACTGCAGCGGCAACGAGGATCGGCGCTCCGGGTGGCAGAAAGGGAATGCACAGCGCTGTCACCACGCCGCAGATCACGGCTATGGCGACTGGCTCGCGGTTGCGCAGGCGTGGCCAGAGCAGCCCGACGAACGCCGCCACCGCCGCACCGTCGAGGCCCCACTGCCGGGGATCGCCCAGGGCGTTGCCCGCCAGCGCCCCCACCAGGGTGAAGGTGTTCCACAGCGCGAACACGCCGAGACCCGCGCTCCAGAAGCCGCGGTGTCGCTCGATGGGCGATTCCTGGCCCATGGCGACGGCGGCAGACTCGTCGATGGTGACGTGAGCGGCGACCGGCCGACGCCAGCCGCGAGGACGCAACAGGGCATTCATCTGCATGCCGTAGATGCCGTTGCGCAGGCCCAACAGTGTCGCTGCCGCCACGGCTGCGGGGCCACCACCGCCGCCGGCGACGACGCCGATGAAGGCGAACTGGGAACCCCCGGTGAACATCAGGAGGCTCAGCGCTTGGGCCTGCCACACATTGAGGCCGGACGCGACCGCGAGGGCGCCGAACGAGATGCCATAGAGACCGACGGCCAGCGCGATCGACAGGCCGGCGCGAAAGGCGGGTGAGCGGCGCAGGGGGTCGGCGGTGGACGCAGTCACGAACGGGGGCTCCAGGTTCGGTGTCAGGGTTCCTCGTCGGACAGTCTCGACCTCGGTGCGGGGTTCGTCCAGTCCGGAACAAGCGATGGTTGTCCGGCGACCGGTGGCGCCGAACGGTGGCGCGGGCGACTAGACTCACTCCTTGTGGCTGTTGACTTCGGAAGTTCCCTGTCCCACCTCGAACGCTCGATGAGCGCCATCGAGGCGGTTGTCGACCCTGAGAGCAAGAAGGCGGAGATCGCCGAGCTCGAGGAGCAGGTCGCGGCACCGGACCTCTGGGACGACCAGGCCAACGCTCAGCGGGTCACGTCGCGACTCTCCGCGTTGCAGGGCGAACTCGAACGGGTCGGTGGGCTGCGTGCCCGCCTCGACGATCTCGCCGTGCTCGTCGAACTCGCTGAGGAGGAGGGGGACGCCGAATCGATGGCGGAGGCCGAGCGAGAGCTCGGTCGCATCACCAAGGACATCGAAGCGCTGGAGGTCCGGACCCTGTTGTCCGGGGAATACGACGAACGCGAAGCCATGATCACCATCCGGGCGGAGGCCGGCGGTGTCGACGCCTCCGACTTCGCCGAGAAGCTGATGCGGATGTATCTGCGGTGGGCCGAGCGGCACGGCTACGGCACCGAGGTCTATGACACGTCCTATGCCGAAGAGGCCGGCATCAAGTCGGCCACGTTCAGCGTCAAGGCGCCATTCGCCTATGGGACGCTGTCGGTCGAGCAAGGCACGCACCGGCTGGTGCGGATCTCCCCGTTCGACAACCAAGGCCGTCGCCAGACCTCGTTCGCCGGCGTTGACGTGCTCCCGGTCACCGAGGAGACCGACAGCATCGAGATCCCCGAGAACGAGATGCGGATCGACGTCTTCCGCTCGTCGGGCCCGGGTGGGCAGTCGGTCAACACGACGGACTCCGCAGTGCGGATCACCCACCTCCCGACCGGCATCGTCGTCTCGTGCCAGAACGAGAAGTCGCAGCTGCAGAACAAGGCGGCGGCGCTCCGGGTCCTCCAGTCCCGATTGCTGGAAAAGGCCCGGGCCGAGAAGGAAGCCGAGATGAATGCCCTCAAGGGCGGCGGCAGCGGTTCGTGGGGCGAGCAGATGCGCTCCTATGTCCTGCACCCCTATCAGATGGTCAAGGATCTGCGCACCGAGCACGAAACGGGGAACACGACCGCGGTGTTCGACGGTGAGATCGACGGCTTCATCGACGCGGGGATCCGCTGGCGCAAGCGTCAGGAAACCGCCACCGACTGAACCCGGGCGGGGAGTGGGAGGCGCGCCGAGGTTGTCATCTGATCTGCGCGGGCGGTCGGTCAACACTCCCACGGTGAGCAAATACAGCGGGACGCCGGAAACGTACGCCTACACTCGCTGCAGGCCGTTCCCCTGCTGACCGCGTCGGGGCATGCCCAAACGGCATGATCGTCTAGCCCGGCCCGGACAACGCACGTGATTCGATTCGAGAACGTCACCAAGACCTATGACGGCCAGCGTCGGCCGGCGCTGAAGAACGTGGACGTGGAGATCGGCAAGGGGGAGTTCGTCTTCCTTGTCGGGCCCTCGGGGTCGGGCAAGTCCACCTTCATGCGCTTGATCCTGCGTGAGCTGCGGCCGACCACTGGCAAGGTCTGGGTGGCCGGCAAGGATCTCACGCGGCTGCCGAACTGGAAGATCCCCGCGCTGCGGAGGCAGATCGGCATGGTGTTCCAGGATTTCCGGCTGTTGCCCGGCAAGACCGTCAACCAGAACGTCGCCTTCGCTCTGCAGGTGATCGGCAAGCCGACCAGCTTCATCCGCAAGGCCGTCCCCGAAACACTGGAGATGGTCGGTCTGGGCGGCAAGGGCGACCGGCTGCCGGAGGAACTGTCCGGTGGTGAGCAGCAACGCGTGGCGATCGCGCGCGCGTTCGTCAACCGGCCCCAGGTGCTGATCGCCGACGAACCGACCGGCAACCTCGACCCCGCGACCAGTGTCGGGATCATGAAGCTGCTCGACAAGATCAACCGGTCCGAGACCACCGTCGTCATGGCGACCCATGACTCCACCATCGTCGACCAGATGCGCAAACGCGTGATCGAGCTCGACGACGGTGAGCTGGTGCGCGATCAGAGCAAGGGGGTCTACGGCTACCAGTGATCACCAGCAGCCTCCGAATCTGCCCCATCACCATGAACCTCCAGGAAAGCTGACATGCGCCACACCCTGTCCGAAACGTTCAACGGCCTCCGCCGCAACCTGACCATGACGGTTGCGGTGATCGTGACCATGTGGGTGTCGCTGTCGCTGTTCGGTGTCGGTCTGTTGGCGAATCAGCAGGTCGATCTGATGAAGGGCAACTGGTACGACAAGATCGAGATCTCGGTCTTTCTCTGCACCGCCGACACGCGTGGCGACAATTGCGATCCGGGCCAGGAGGTGACCCAGGCGCAGAAGGACGTGATCGAGCAGACGATCCGCACCAACCCGGAGGTGCAGGACGTGTTCTTCGAGTCCAAGGAGCAGGCCTACGACGAATTCCGCAGAGCCTATGAGGGCAGCCCGATCCAGGACTCGCTGACCGTGGACCAGATGCAGGAGTCCTTCCGGGTGAAGCTCATTGACCCGGAGCAATACCAAGGGGTCGTGTCCGCCGTGTCGGGCCTCAAAGGCGTGCAGGCGGTCCAAGATCTCCACCAGGTCCTCGACAGCCTCTTCGGGTGGCTGAGCCTCCTGCAGTGGGGGACCATCATCGCCTCGGTGCTGTTGCTGATCGCGGCGGCACTGCAGATCGGCAACACGATCCGCATGGCGGCTTTCGCGCGGCGCAGGGAGATCGGGATCATGCGGCTCGTCGGTGCTGGGAACCTGCACATCATGCTGCCGTTCCTGCTCGAGGCGCTCATCAGCGCGATCATCGGCATCGTGCTCGCATGCGTCACACTGGCCGCAGCAGTTTACTTCCTTATCATCAAGAACGCTGAAGTCTTGATCAAGGCTTCACCCTGGATTGGCTGGCCACACACGGGTTTGGCCATGTTGGGAGTTGCCATCGTCGGAATCTTGCTGTCAATAATACCAACGCTGATAGCGACCAGAAAGTACTTGAAGGTGTAACGACCGGGTGGGCAACCACCCCGACAGGATTGGGGACCAGCTGTGCAACGGGATCTTCCCACCGCCCTCACCGGCGGCCCGCTAAACAGCGATGCGTCACGTCGACGTCTCGCCACCTCCAGATCCGGGGCAGGACGGAACGTGCGTCGGTTCGCCGCCGGTCTCGCCGTGCTCGCGCTCGGCATGACCGTCGCCGTGCCGGCTTGGGCCGACGACCTCGACAACCAGCGCGATCGGATCTCCCAGGACCTCACGGCCGCGCAGTCGCGACTCGACTCGGACATCAAGTCGCTCGCCAATGCGACCTCGGCACTCAAGCAGTCGCAGGGGCAGCTGACCCAGGCACGCGACCAACTCGCCGAGACCCACCGGCAGCTGACCCAGGCCCAAACCGACGACCAGGCCGCTGCCGGCCGACTGGCCCAGGCCCAGAACGAACTCGAGGCAGCCAAGGCAGCCGTCGCCGAGGGCGAGCGCAATGTCGGCGCCCAGCGCATCGAGGTCGGCAATGTCGTCAGGACTCAATACCAGCAGCGCACGAACATGGTCGGCATCGGCATGGTCGTGACAGGCGCCAGCACCGGCGACATCAACAACCGGGTGCAATGGTCGACGACGATGTTCGACTCCACCCAGGCAGAACTCGACAAGCTCGAAGCGCTGCAGGCCCAACTGGTCGCCGCGCAGGAGCGGCAGGCTCGCATCGAACAGCAGATGGCGGAAGAGCGGGCGGCTGCTGCGGCCAACCTGGTCAAGCGCCAGCGACTCGCTGCGCAGGCAATCGAGGAGGAGCGGGCCGTAGCCCTGCTCGTCGAGGCCAACGCCAATGCCGAGCTCGTCGCGGGACAGCAGCTCCAGGCCAGCCAGAACCACGCCCGGGCGCTGTCCGCTGAGCAGACAGACGTCGAGACTCGCATCATCGCGCGCATGCGTGCCCAGGAGGCCGAGGCCGCGCGGCTCGCGGAAGCTGCGCGCCTTGATCGGGAGAACCGGGCCGTCGAGCGGTCCCGGGCCGACATCGAAGCCGCCCGGGTGAGGGCGGAGACCGAAGCGGCGCAGGAACGAGCCGATCAGGCCAGGGCGCAGGCGCAGGGCGGTGCGGCCGCCGTGCCTGCACCCCCGGCCCCAGCAGCTGCGCCGGCCAGCCCGTTCATCAAGCCCTCGTCCGGACCGGTCACCTCGCGCTATGGGATGCGGCTGCACCCGGTGCTGAAGGTGTGGAAGCTGCACGACGGCACGGACTACGGCGCAGCGTGCAACACGCCGCTGCGCGCGGCCGCCGATGGTGTGGTGACCGAGCGCTATTACAACGCCGGTTATGGCAACCGCCTGATGATCGATCACGGCCGGGTCGATGGGCAATACATCACCACGGGCTACAACCATGCGACGCGCTACACGGTCAGCCCGGGCCAACGCGTCAAGCAGGGTGACGTGATCGGATATGTCGGCACGACCGGCTATTCGACCGGATGTCACCTGCACCTCATGACCTGGGTCAACGGCAAGGTCACCAACCCGCAGACCCTGGGTTTCTGATCACCTTGTGATCATCCCTCAGCACCGCGCCGCGTTTTCCTCCCGAGGGGAGCGAGAGGAAAATGCGGCGCGGTGCTGTCGTCGTGGGCGCTAGGCTAAATCGTTCGGACGACGGGGGCAGGAAACGCATGGCCAAGGAAAAGGGACGCACGATGGTGGCGCAGAACAAGAAGGCTCGCCACGACTATCACATCCACGACACCTATGAGGCGGGGCTGGTGCTGACCGGCACGGAGGTGAAGTCCCTGCGTCAGGGGCGCGCCTCGCTGGTGGATGCCTTCGCGACCGTCGATGACGGCGAGGTCTGGCTCCGTCAGGCGCACATCCCTGAATACAGTCACGGCACCTGGACCAACCACACTGCGCGCCGCACGCGCAAGCTCCTGCTCAACAGGCGGGAGATCGACCGCATCAGCCGAGCCCTGCAAACCACCGGCAGCACCCTCGTCCCGCTGTCGCTCTATTTCAGCGACGGCTATGCGAAGGTCGAGATCGCGGTGGCGACCGGCAAACGGGAATACGACAAGCGCGAGACGATCCGTCGACGCGATGCGAACCGCGAAGCCGAACGGGCGCTCGCGGACCGACAGCGCCGCCGCTGAGCCACGAGGCCTCAGCGACGCCCCCGAGCTCAGGGGCGGGTGCTCACTGAACGGCGACGAGATCGCAGACGAAGATCAGGGTCTCGCCCGGCTTGATCACGCCTCCCGCGCCGTGCTCGCCATAGGCCAGATGCGGGGGAATCACCAGCTTGCGTCGACCGCCGACCTTCATGCCCTGGATCCCCTGATCCCAGCCGGCGATGACGCGCTGGGCCCCGAGTGGAAACGCGAGTGGCGCACCGCGATTCCAGGACGAGTCGAACTCTTCCCCGGTGGAGAACGACACACCCACGTAGTGCACCTGCACGACCTTGCCGGCGACGGCCTCGTCGCCATCACCGACTGTGATATCGGTAATCTCGAGATCCGCAGGAGGCGGGCCGTCGGGGAAATCCACTTCTGGTTTGGTGTTCATGGGCCGGACTCTACTGGGGCGCCCCAGCTCCACGGGGACCTCCTTCCCCACTTCGCTCAGGGAGACACCCGGGACACGCCCGATGGCCCGATGCAGGCGACCGAGGAAGAATAGGAGCCATGACCGGACAGTTCCCGCAGTATTCCGACTATGTGCCCGCGAGCTCGAAACCGCAGCCCGTGCATCCGAGCCTCGGCCTTGGCGTGACCCTTGATGAACGTGACCGGGCGGAGCGCTTTTTGGCAGATGCTTATGCCGACGGGCGCCTCAACGAGTTCGAGTTCGACGGACGCATGGAGCAGGTGCTCCAAGCGCAGACCCGGCGGGATCTGAACCAAGCGTTCTATGGCCTCGTGGATGTCCCGCCGACCTCCAAGGCGCTGGGACTCCATCCGGCTTATCGACCGAACCTCGTGCGCCAGGATGCCGGCAGCAGCAGCGGGCGCGCCGCCGCGGCCATCGCCCACTTCTCGCCGTTCGTCTCCTGGATCTTCGGCCCGCTGCTGGTCAATCTGGTGGCGACCCCCGGCAGCTTCGCCAAGCGCGAGGCGGCGAAGGCGTTCAACTTCCAGTTCGTGTCCACGCTGTTCTTCATCGTCGCGATGATCGCCAACGGCATTGTCGACGACCGGTTCGGCTGGCTGATCGGCTTTGCCTGGATCGCTTGGTTCGTGCTCACGATCGTCGGTGGCGTCAAGGCTGCTCAGGGTGAGAACTGGCAGAACCCGGCTCGCAAGATCGCTCGCTGGGAGATTCTCAAGGAGAAGTGAGCCCGCGGGGAGCAAGACGACACAGGTCTGGGAATAACTCGGTGACCGGTCAGCGTTGTCTGCGATAGCATGAACACTTCGGATCGGCTCTTCGGCCGATTCGGCGCCACGGGCCTCAGGGCGAAGTGGCGCGCCGCTCCCGCCTCCGGGCGGGGGTGCCAACTGAACAGGGGGGTGATCGGTTTCGACTTGGGGCGATAGTCCTGAGGGAAGCGGGTCGAGGAGCCACAGTTATCTCGTTAACGCTCTGTGGAAACCAATAAGTGCCGACAACAAGCGCACTGACTTCGCTCTCGCTGCCTGAGCAGTGACCGAAGGGTCAGCCCGGACTTAGCCTTCGGTCCGGTTCCTGGCCTCATTCAGAAGGCTCGCTCCACCGTCTTTGTCCTGGGGACGGTGGGGGACTTTTCCAGGACTGGGCCCGGCTGCGACGTGTCAGTGCGAGTGCAGGGGCCGAGCAGACCGCGACACTGACTGCACCCGGAGAAGTCTCAGGTCATCCTTCGAGGACCGGGGTTCAATTCCCCGCACCTCCACCCCTGTGAAGGCCCCGCCGGCTCCTGCCGGCGGGGCTTTCGTCATGTTGGATTCGTGTGACGCTGTTTG
Source organism: Ammonicoccus luteus (assembly GCF_050880385.1). NCBI lineage: Bacteria > Bacillati > Actinomycetota > Actinomycetes > Propionibacteriales > Propionibacteriaceae > Ammonicoccus > Ammonicoccus luteus. The sequence continues at coordinate 780,826 of NZ_JBNZCI010000001.1, read as the reverse complement.
GCTCTGGAAAGCGGAGGGCTCACCTGCAGGAACTGAGCCAGCGTTGCGCGGCGTACGCCGCCCCAGCGTGAACATCTGGGACGGACTGGAGGCGTCGGTCGATGTTCCCGGGTCCACGAGGACCGGTGAGCACTCGCTTGATTCCGCCCAAGTCCTCTTCCTTGATGAGTTGCAGCCAGCGGTCGAGGTTGCAGTCGAGGTTGCATTCGTGGGGCTGCCCGGTTACCCGACCGCGCAGGTCGATGAGGTTCTTCTTCATGGTCGGGCGCCAGATGGGCAGGGTGCTGCGGTTCAGTTGTGACGCGATCTGGCGGTGAAGACGCCAGGAACGAAGTTCTGACCGGGTCAGGTCAGGCTCGACAACGCTACGAACTACCTGCAAGCGCCGACCCATGCAGGAGAGCAGGCGGTCCAGTTGCTCATCGCTCAGCTCAACTCGTCCGGATAGGAATTGGCTGATGCTCGGCTGATGCACTCCACTGAGTCTCGAGAGCAGGCTCTGGCTGGTGTGCGTCTCCCGCATCACCTGCCGCAGCAGTTCACTTCGGTCGCTCATGCCTAGGGTATAGCAAAGGATGCTATACACACCTGTGTCGGTAACAGGCTCTTCTGCCTGCGGCCAGCTGGAGGCGGAGTGTTTGGTCGTTAGTGCGACCGCTCCGGCCTACGCCGACGCCGCCTTCAGCAACTTCATGATCTCCGCAGGGCTGGCAACCTTCCCGCTCAGCACCACTTTCTCGTCGATCACCAGGCCAGGCGTCTTCATCACGCCGTAACCCGCGATGTCGCCGTACTCGGTGACCTTCACGATGTCGGCATGGAGCCCGAGTTCCTTGAGCGCCGCCTTGGTGTTCTTCTCCAGGTTCTGGCAGTTCTTGCAGCCAGGCCCGAGCACCTTGATCCTCATTGTGTGTCCTTTCGTCATCCGAACAGGTTGAACAGGAAGCCGAGTGCCATGATCCCGAGGGTCACGGCGCCGAAGTAGAGGGCCAGCAGCCGTGGCTTGAGCACGCGGCGCAGCATGATGGCCTGCGGGATCGACAGCGCGATGGAGCTCATCATGAACGCCATCACGGTGCCGAGCGACATGCCCTTGGTCCACAGTGCCTCCCCGACGGGGACAACGCCCGCGCCGTTGACGTACAGCGGCATGCCCGCGACCGTCGCGACCACGACGGCGAACGGGTTGTCCGGTCCCGCGAAGCGCGCGAAGAAGTCCGCCGGCACCCAGCCGTGGATCGCGGCGCCAAGTGCAACGCCCAGCAGCACCCACTTCCACACGTCACCGAAGATGTCCTTGGTCTCCTCGACGGCGGCGTCAACGCGCTGGGGCAGAGTGGGCTTGTGTCCGCCGGTGTGGAGCGTCGCGACGCGGCCGCTCTTGACCACGTCCTCCACCCACGGCTCGAGGTTGAACCGCGAAAAGATCCAGCCGATGAGGATCGACAGGACGCTGCCGGCTACCAGGTAGGCGAGCGCGATGCCCCAGCCGAACTGGTCGCCGATCATGATCGCCGCGATCTCGCTGACCAGAGGGGAGGCGATCAGGAATGTCAGCGTCACCGAGAGGGGAATGCCCGCGGCGACGAAACCGATGAACAGCGGGATTGAGCTGCACGAGCAGAAGGGTGTGACCACCCCGAGCGCGACGGCGAGGACGAGGCCGACGAACAATCCGCGGCCTTCTAGGAACGTGCGGGCCTTCTCCAGGTCGAGCGACGCCCGCAGCATCCCGACGACGAACATCAGGCCTAGCAGTAGCAGGAAGATCTTGACCGTGTCGTAGAGGAAGAAATGCACCGCGCCGACCGGCCGCGATTTCAGGTCGAGTCCCAGCAGGCCGACCAGCGCGTCCCAGCCCCGCTCGTTGGCCAGCCAGAGGGCGACCCACAGCATGGCGCCGCCGGCGAGCATCAGGCGCAGCCGCGTGTCGTTGCGGCTCTCCAGCGCCTGGACCACCTAGCCCACCCCCGCCAGTGACGGCAGCGCGGCGTGCAGGCGGTCGAGAGCGTCGTCGGCGAGGCTGTAGTCCATCCACTTACCACGCCGCGAGACCGTGACGAGGCCCGCGTCGCGTAGCACCTTGAGGTGGTAGCTGAGCTTGTTGTCGGGGATCGGGGGATCCGGCTGGAGATTGCAGACGCACCGGGTGCCCTCTCGGGCGAGCGTCTGCACCACCTGCAGGCGGATGGGGTCGGCGACGACCGCCAGCAGTTGCGCCCGCGCCGGCACTTCAAGCTGATTCGATTCAAACACGTTTGAAGTGTACACCTGCCGCGTCGCTCCCACGGATGCTGTCAACCCCGTCACCATCGAGGCCATGGCCGAGCGGGGCATCGACATCTCCCGCGAGTTCCCCAAGCCCTGGACCGACGAGACGGTTCGGGCTGCTGACGTGGTGGTCACAATGGGCTGCGGCGACGCCTGCCCCGTCTTCCCCGGCAAGCGCTACGAGAACTGGGGAGATCGACGACCCGCACGCCGAAGACCTGCCCACCGTTCGCCGCATCCGCGACGACATCGAGCGCCGCGGGCGCGACCTCATCACCCAACTCCCCGCCAACGCCAAGTGAATCAATCGAAAGCGAACCCGCTCTTGTCGCGAGGGTTCGAAGCAGGCTCAGTCGAACTGCCACGAGCGCTTCGCGAGCCCGAACCAGAACCCGTCGATCACCGACGTGGGCGTACCGGTTCCGGCATCCGCCGCGCCCAGCGCGACGTATAGGGGAGCCCAGTGCTCGGTGCGGGGATGGGCATCTCTGGCGGCGGGAGCCACGGACTCGAAGTTGAGGAGGGCGTCGATGTCACGGGCTGCGACGGCTTCCGCGGCCCATTGGTCGAACTCCACCGACGGCGTCGGAGCCGGCGCATCGGCGGGGTTGCGCGGATTGAACCAACGCAGGTTGTGGGTCGTGAACCCGGAGCCGATGATGAGCGTGCCGGAATCCCGCAGCGGCGCCAGCTGCCGACCTATGTCGAAGAGCGCCTGCGGAGCAAGGGTCGGCAGAGAGAGTTGCAGCACCGGGATGTCGGCGTCGGGAAACATTTCCTTCAGCGGCACATAGGCGCCATGGTCCAGGCCGCGGTCGTGGTCGGCGGCGACGTTTCCTGCGCCGATCATCCGCGCGACGTCTCCGGCCAGCTCCGGCGCCAGCGGAGCGGGATAGGTGACGGTGTAATAGCGTTCCGGGAAGCCCCAGAAGTCGTAAAGCAGCGGACGCTCTTCGCGGTGGGCCGACACGGAAATCGGTTGGGCCTCCCAGTGTGCGGAGACCATCAGGATGCTTTTCGGCCGGGGAAGACCGCTGGACCACTGGGCGAGTTCACGGGTCCACAGGGCGTCGTCGGCCAAGGGCGGCGCGCCGTGGCTGAGGAATATCGTGGGCTGACGGGTCATGTCCTCACCTAACATTGAAGGTTCAACTAATATTCCATGGTGTCCAGCGCACGGTCAAGAGTCGGTCCGGTGGCCCCGGTAGGGTGCCCCCTGTGAGGGGAGACGAGACACGCAGGACCGCCGCGGCTGGGCAGGGGAGGCGTGCAGCCGGCGGGGGGTGCTCATGAACGCGGTGAGCCCCGGCGATCTCCTCATCTCCCACGTCGTGCTGCAGGACGGCGTGTTCGACTTCACGGTCGTCCTCATCATCGATGCCGACACCAGCGGCACGCTGGGCGTCGTGCTCAACAAGCGCTCCGACCTCGAGTTGGCGTCGGCCCTCCCCGGATGGGAAACGGTGGTGTCCGAGCCGCGCGTGCTGTTCGACGGCGGACCCGTGTCCCGCAACGGCGCGATCTGTCTCGCGAGTGTCGGCAGCGATGAGGAGCCGCCGGGTTGGCGACGGATCTTCGAATCCGTTGGCCTGCTGCACCTGGACACTCCCATCGAACTCGTGGCGGGTGCCTATGACGCGATGCGGATTTTCGCGGGGTACGCGGGGTGGGCGCCCGGCCAGCTGGAGTCAGAGCTCGCCCGCGACGCGTGGTTCGTTGCCCGATCGCGCCATGACGACATCTTCGGAATCGATCAAAGCGACCTGTGGCAGCGAGTGCTCCGCCGTCAGGACCCGGACACCGCGATCTATTCGACCTGGACCGACAGCCCCGACGACAACTGATCGGTGGCTGAATGCCGCAGACACACCGGGGTTCGGGGAACCGCCGGTCCGCGTGCGCCAGCGTAGGATGATCCAAGCCACACGAGAGGGGAACCGGTGACGGACAAGCCGAATGCCCGCATCCTGGTCGTCGACGATGACGCGGCGCTGGCGGAGATGCTGCAGATCGTGCTTCGCCAGGAGGGCTTCGAGACCGCTTGGTGCGCGGACGGCGATCGAGCCCTGCAGGCGTTCCGGGACACGCAGCCAGACCTGGTTCTGCTGGACCTCATGCTGCCCGGGCGCGACGGGGTCTCCATCTGCCGCGACATCCGGGCCGAATCCGGAGTTCCGATCGTGATGCTCACTGCGCGATCGGACACCCTCGACGTGGTCCAGGGTCTGGAAGCCGGAGCGGATGACTACGTGCCGAAACCCTTCAAGGCGAAGGAACTCGTTGCGCGCATCCGCACCCGACTCCGGCGGCTCGCCGAGTCCGGCGACGGTGACCTTCTGCGGATCGGTGATCTCGCGATCTCGGTCGAGGGTCACTCGGTGAAACGCGGCGGCGTTGCGATCCCGCTGACCCCGCTGGAATTCGACCTGCTCCTCGCCTTGGCCCGCAAGCCCAAGCAGGTCTTCAGCCGCGAAACGCTGCTGGAAGAGGTCTGGGGCTATCGTCATGCCGCGGATACTCGCCTGGTCAACGTTCATGTCCAGCGGCTGCGGTCGAAGATCGAGCTCGACCCGGAGCGGCCACGGATCGTGGTCACGGTGCGAGGGATCGGCTACAAGGCCGGTGAGCTTGCCTGAAATTCCCTGGCGGACTCGGCTCGGGCGGTTGGTCACTGCCCCGGCCCGGCTCTGGTGGGCATCTCTGCCGGTGCGTGTCGTCGGCAGCACGCTGGTCGCTTCCGCGCTCGTCATCACACTGGGGGGAATCCTGCTGCTGGCCTTGGCGACCGAGGGCGTTGTCAGCGCCAAGCGGCACGCGGCCGTTGCGGAGGCAGCGGTCGCGATCGACACTGCACAACGCCAGTTGCGCGCCGCTGATATCACGACAACCTCAGTGAACGACCTGCTGACCCAGCTCACGTTCGAGGTGGCCAACAGGGGTGCCGTCTCCGGGCAATATCAGGTCATCGTGCAAGGACCCGTGTCCGACATCCGCTCCGGCGGCGTGATGCCCGGTTCGGTGCCCGGCGCGCTGCGTGAGCAGGTGGCCGCGAACAGCGAGACCGGCCGGCTCTGGGTCACGCCCACCGAGGTCTTCTATGCCGACGAGACGAGCGAACCTGGCCTCGCGATCGGGGCCAGCCTCGAAACTCCGTCTCTGGCGCGCTATCCGATCTATCTCATCTTTCCGCTGACCCAGGAGCAGCGCACGCTCGAAGTCCTCGAACGCGCGGCGGTCTCCACGGGCTTCCTGCTCATCCTGCTGCTCGCGATCATCGCGGCGCTCGTGTCGCGCCAGGTGGTGGCGCCGATCAGGGAAGCGCGATTGCAGGCCGAACGGATAACCTCCGGCCGGCTCGACGACCGGATGACCGTGCGGGGCACTGATGACCTCGCCTCGCTGGCCACCACGATGAACAACATGGCCGCCGAGCTGCAGAAGCAGATATCGCAGTTGGAGGAGCTCTCCCGCGTCCAACAGCGCTTCGTGTCCGACGTCTCCCACGAGTTGCGCACACCGCTCACCACCGTCCGCATGGCCGCCGAGATGCTGCATGACGCCCGGACGGAGTTCGAGCCGATGGAGCAGCGCGCGGTGGAGTTGTTGCAGCACGAGCTGGACCGCTTCGAATCTCTGCTCGGCGATCTCCTGGAAATCTCCCGATTCGATGCCGGAGCGGCCGAGTTGAGCCGGGAGGTCGCCGACCTCAAGGAAGTGGTTGTCAACGAGATCGACGCCCAGCAGTCGTTCGCCGACCGGACCGGCTCGGTGCTGACCGTCACGACGACGGGCCCGACGACCGCGGAGATCGATGTCCGCCGGGTCCGGCGCATTCTGCGCAACCTCATTGCCAACGCGATCGAGCACGGAGAGGGGCGCCCCATCGACATTCTCATCGCCGGGGACGACAAGGCGGTGGCCGTCGCGGTCCGGGACCACGGGGTCGGCTTCGAGGCGAATCATGTGAAGCAGGTCTTTCACCGTTTCTGGCGGGCGGACCCGGCCCGCAACCGCACGGTCGGTGGCACGGGTCTGGGACTGTCGATCGCCATGGAGGACGCTCGCCTGCACGGCGGCTGGCTCAACGCATGGGGGCGACCGGACCAGGGCGCACAGTTCCGGCTCACCCTGCCGCGGGTCGCGGGCGCCGTTCTCGAGATCTCGCCGTTGCCGGTCATCCCGCGCGATCTGGCCGAGTCCGGGAGGGCCCATCGGCCGGCGTTGACCGCGGGGCCGGGGAGTGAGGCCTGATGCGGAGCGTGCGGGGGATTGTCCTGTGGCTGGGCCTGCTGGGGCTGTTGATGTCCGGGTGCGCGCGCATCCCGACTTCGGGTCCCGTGGATCCGGCGGCCGGGCCGAGTCGGTTGCCCGACGTGTCGGTGGAGGTGGCGGCCGAGCCGCCGCTGCGCGGAGCGGCCCCGAGAACGGTCGTCGAGGGTTTTCTCCAGGCGATGGCGAACTATCAGCAGGGCTATTCGGTGGCCCGGCTCTATCTGGCCACCGACGTCCGGGATTCGTGGCGACCCGAGAACGGGATCACGGTTTATGAAGACGGTTATGGAGTGACCTCGACGCCCGAGAGCGCGAGCCTCGAGGCGCCGCTGCGCGGGTTCGTCGGCCAGGACGGCGCTTTCCGGCCCAGCGTCGACACCCTGACTCACGACTTCGTGATGACCCGGGACACCGACGGAGAGTGGCGCATTGCCAACCCGCCCAACGGTCTGCTCGTCTCCCGCTATCTGTTCGAGAAGTTCTATCGTCCGGCGAATATCTATTTCTATGACCCGACCTGGACGACCGTCGTCCCGGATCCTATTTTCGTGCCGGTCGGCAACTGGACACCCACGGCCCTCCTGCAGGCACTCCTGCGGGGCCCCACCGAGTGGCTCAATCCCGCGGTTGCGACGGCGATCCCCAGCCAGACCCGGCTCAACGTGCAGGCGGCCATCATCGACGCGGACGGGGTCGTCGAGGTGTCACTCAACGAGTCGGTCGCCGCGCTGGCCGACGAGCAGCGGTCGCGGATGGCCGGTCAGATCACTTGGACGCTGAGCCAATTGGACGGCGTCACCGGGGTGCGCTTCCTGCTGAACGGCGCGCCCTACGCCGTGCCCGAGGCGGAGGACGGAGTGGTGCGCATCCACGCGTTCTCCTGGCTCGACCCCACCCCGGGGCTGCGCACGGTCCAGCTCTTCGGGGCGACCGACGAGGGGTTCGTCACCGTCGTCGACTCACCGCAGGGCGCCGACCTGCGGTCGGTCCCCGGCGCGTTGGGTTCGGTGCCGGGCGTCACCAGCCTCGACGTCTCGCCGACCGGTGAGCGGATCGCCTGGGTGAGCGAGGGTGAACATACTCTCCGGGCCGGGCTGTTGGACGAGACCCTGCCGCCGCCCGTGCTGCAGGCGCAACACATCCTGCGGCCCCAATTCGTGCGGTCGCAGGACGTGGAACTGTGGACGATCGCGGATGACGAGGCGGAGGGTCAGGTGGCCTATCGCCTCATCGGTGATCGCGTGGAGCCCATTCGGCTCGAGGCGTTCGCGGGGACGCGGGTGGAGGCGTACCGGATCGCGCCCGACGGCACCCGACTCGCCGCGGTGCGCCGCACGGGGGAGGGACGGCTCGAGGTGGGGGTCGCCCGGATCAATCGCACCAACCCAGCCGTCGTGGTGGACGGGTGGCGGGAGGTTTCGTTGGAGGAACCGGGATATCCACGACCCGACCAGATCCCCGACGTCGGCTGGCTGACCCCGACGAACCTGATCGTGCTCGCCAGCGGCGACGGGCGCCAGACAGTGCGCCCCTATCGACTGGACGTCTATGCGGCCTCCGTCACCGAGATCGGGCAGCCGGACAACTGGCAGTCGTTCGCGGTGGCCACGTCGCCACGGTCCGAGAACGGGCGCGCGGTCGTGGTCGGCCACAACGGCTCCTGGCGATTCGAGGACGACTATCGGTGGCCGCTGCTGGTGCGCGGGCTGAACGCGGTCGCGTACGCCGGCTGACTCGGGCGCACGGGGCCTGAACCGATCCGGGCTGAATCCCGCATCGTAGGGCCGTGACCCTCATCGATGCTGCCGCCGACCTGTTCCTCGGCTACCGGTGCCCGGGGTGCGACCGCCCGGGACGTTCGCTCTGCCTGGCCTGCAGGGCCGCACTGGCCGCCGGGCACGTGCGGTTCGTGGGCCGCGACCCGTCTCCGCCGCATCTGCCGTTGACGGTGGCCGGCGGTGACTACGTCGGGGTGGTGCCGCGCCTTGTGTCGGCGTTCAAGGACGAGGCGCTCACCGGGCTCAGCGGAGCACTTGCGGACCGGCTGGCCCGTGCTGTGGCGCACCTCCTTGCCGCTCTCGGCCGCCCGGGTGATCGCTATCACCTGGTGCCGATCCCGTCGACCGCGGGCGCTGTCCGTCGGCGGGGGATGGACCATACGGCCGTCTTGGCCCGTCGCGTATCGCGGCAACTGCGTCAGGAATGTGGGCTCGTTCTGCCGGTGCGGTCCTTGTTGTGCATGCGTGGGCGGGTGGTCGACCAGGTCGGTCTGGATGCCGCCGAACGCTGGGCCAACAAGATGGATCACGTGGTGGTACGCCGCTGTGGCCCCGCCGGGTCGGTTCCCGTCCTGCTCGATGACGTGACGACCACGGGCGCGTCGCTTGCGGCAGGTGCTCGGGCACTGGAACTCGCGGGCACCCCAGTCCTTGGCGCCGTCGTCGTGGCCGCGACGATCCGGCGGTACCTGCCAAGGGCGAAGCGCTCCGGACCGGACGGATCGCCGTCTCACGCCGCCGGAGTCGCGTGATCGCCGATCGCCGCGAGGGTGCGGGCCACGAGATCTTTCATGAGACTCGCCCGGACCGCGGTCCAGGTCCGCGGGCCCGCCGACCGAGCATCTGCCTCGGTCAAGGCAGCCAGCAGGCGCAGGGTCGGGGCCCGGTGCTCCACCAGGTCGGCCAGCCGATGGGTCGTGCCGGGGTCGGTCGGGTCGTGTCCGGTGGCCAATGCCATGAGCGTCAGGTGTTCCGCGACAAGCAGCCGCAGCAGTTTGCGGTCGCCTTCCGGCCAGCCCATCCGGTCACTGACGACCCCGACCAGCCGGGCGCCCGCGGCGGAGTGGTCCGCCACCCCGGGGCGCTTGCCGAGGTCATGGAGGAGCGCCGCGGTGAGCAGGACGTCGGGGCGGTCCACCCGGTCAACGAGCCGATTCGCCTCCAGCACCGTCTCCAGACTGTGTCGGTCCACGGTGTGGCGGTGCAGTGGATTGTGCTGGGGCCGGTCCCGGATGGCAGCCCATTCGGGGAGCCATCGATCGATCACGCCGGCGAGGTCGAGGCTGTTCCATGTCTCCAGCAGGCCCGGCCCGGCGAGGAGGTCGGCGAACAGACCGCGTGCGGCGACGGGCCAGGACGCTCCCGCCGCGGGCCAATCAGCGAGTCGGCGGGCCGAGGTGGGAGACAGCGGCAGCGATTGCCGAGAGGACGTCGCAGCCGCACGCCACGGGAGCAGGTCGTGGTCCTCTGCGGTTCCGCCCCGAATCGGACCCACGACCAGTTCGCCGTCATGGGCATAGATCCCGGGGTGGAGTGGCACGAGTTCCGGCCGGCGCGGTCCGCGGCGGCCCAGACGACTGCGGTGGGACTGGCTCGCTCGGCGCAGGGTCTCGTGCGTCGCCTGCGAAATCCGCCGCGCAGAGTTTCCGAGGCGGGCCAACAGTTCGTCGCTGTCGGAGAAGCCGAGCTGTGCGGCGACCTCGGCCTGGTCGTGCTTGGTCAGCACGTTCCGGGGCCTCCCGGTCACCCGTTGGAGGGCGTCCCGGACGTCCAGGAGGAAGACGTTCGCCTCGTCGATCGCGCCATGGGGGCGGTCGGCCAACCAGGAGGCCGTCATCGTCCGGAGCACCGACATGTCGCGCAGGCCGCCCTTGGCCTCCTTGAGATCCGGCTCCAGCATCTGGGCCAGTTCGCCGAAGCGTTCGTGCCGTTCGGCGATGTGGTCCAGGACCTCCGGCAGCCGCTTCCGGGCGTTCGCTCGCCAGTCCTCGCCCAATTGCCGTGCGGCCCGGCGAACCAGGTCGGCGTCCCCGGCGATCAGGGAAAGATCCAGCAGTGCGCCCGCGACGTTGAGGTCCGTGGCGGCCACCCGGCGGCAATCCTGCACCGAGCGGACCGCGTGGTCGAGGGTGATGCCGGAGTCCCAGATGGGATACCACAACCGCTCGGCGACCCGGGAGAGTTCAGCGGCCCGGACACCGCGGTCATGGAGGACGATCAGGTCGAGGTCGCTGTGGGGCCCGCCCTCCTGGCGGGCCAAGGAACCGGTGCAGGCGAGCGCGGTGCCCTTGGCAGGTGTGCCGGATGCCTGCCACAACTCACTCAGCCAGCGGCGCAGCGCTCCCGCCAGGTCCGCCCGGAAACGAATGCCGGTGTCCGGAGAAGTGACTCCCCGGACACCGGCATCGGTCCGCAGCGTGGTGACCTCGGCGAGCGCGGAATGTTGGCTCGGTCGGGTCATCGGTTCACAGCGCGGCTGGACCGCGCTCCCCGGTTCTGACCCGAACGACCTCTTCCACCGGGACGGACCACACTTTCCCGTCCCCGATCTTGCCGGTCTGGGCCTGCTTGACGATCACGCTGATGACCGACTCGGCGTCCCCGTCCTCGACCAGCACCTCGAGGCGGACCTTGGGCACGAAGTCGACTTCATATTCCGCGCCGCGATAGACCTCGCTGTGGCCGCGCTGTCGCCCATAGCCGGACGCCTCGGAGACGGTCAGGCCGGTGATCCCGAACGCCTCGAGGGCCTGCTTCACGGGGTCCAGCTGATGGGGCTTGATGATGGCGGTGATGAGCTTCACTTGACGCTGCCTTCCGGATTGAGGGTCTCGGTCTCGGGGGTCTCGGCAGAACCGGCGGCCGGGGTGCTGCTGGGCTGAGCCAGCCCGCCCTTCCCGATGCGGCCACCGAACGGATTGAGATCGTATCCGGACTCGGCGTGGATGCGGGTGTCGATGCCCTCTGCCTCGAACTCGGCCGGGATGCGGAGACCCATGGTCAGGTCGAGGGCCTTGGCGATCACGAACGTGACCACGAAGGAGAAGACCAGGACCGCGAGGGCGCCCACGCTCTGGCGCCAGAGTTGGTCGGGACCGCCACCGAAGAGGAGACCGGCGACGCCCGCCGGGGAGGCCGGGTCGGCCAGGAAACCGATCAGCACGGTGCCGATGAGACCGGAGACGAGGTGGACACCGACGACGTCGAGGGAGTCGTCATAGCCCAGGCGATATTTCAGTCCGACAGCCCAGGCAGAGACCGCGCCGCAGACGAGGCCGATCGCGAGCGCACCGAGTGGGCTCACGGAGTTGGCTGCCGGCGTGATGCCGACCAGGCCGGCGATCACGCCCGACGCCGCGCCGAGGCTCGTGGCGTGCCCGTCCCGGAGTCGTTCCAGCACAAGCCAGCCGATGACAGCAGCCGCGGTGGCGGCAATGGTGTTGATGAAGGCAACCGCGGCCAAGGTATTGGCGCCGAGCGCGGAACCGGCGTTGAACCCGAACCAGCCGACGAACAGCAGGGCGGCACCCATCATCACGAAGGGCAGGTTGTGCGGCCGCATGGGCTCCTTTCCGAACCCGATGCGCTTGCCGAGCACCAGCACCAGAGCAAGGGCAGCCGCGCCGGCGTTGATGTGGATCGCCGTCCCGCCGGCGAAGTCGAGCGCCTCGATCCCATTGGCGATCCAGCCGCCTATCGTGCTGTCGTCCTCGCTGCTGAAGGCGAACACCCAGTGGGCCACGGGGAAATAGACCACGACGGCCCAGATCGCGGCGAACACGAGCCAAGCGCTGAACTTCATCCGGTCGGCAACCGCTCCGGAGATCAGTGCGACCGCGATGATCGCGAACGCGGACTGGAACGCGACGAAGGCCAGCGTCGGGATCGTCCCGGACACCGCCGACTCGCTCATGAGGCCCTTGAGCCCTGCGAACTCGAGGGGATTGCCGACGATCCCTGCGCCGCCGATCGAGTTGCCGAAGGTGAGGCTATAGCCGAAGAGAACCCAGAGCACCCCCACCACGGCCAAGGCGGAGAAGCTCATCATCATCATGTTGAGGACGGCCTTGACCCTGGTCATGCCGCCATAGAACAACGCGAGGCCGGGGACGGTCATCATGAGCACGAGTGCCGCGCTGATGAGCACCCAGGCGGTGTCACCGGTGTTGATTCCTGTTTCCATGGCGAGAACTCCACCGCACGGCTGTTTCGTGGCGATTGTCGTCGTGTTACGAGTCTGTGCCTGAATCGGCCCGTGTGTTTCGAGCACGTTTCACACGATCCGCCGCTCCCGATCGGCCCCACACCCACGGCCGATTAGGCTCAACCACGAAGGGCTCGAAGACGGCAGACGAAGGAGCGCACCATGCCCGAAGCGTCACGGATCGCTGGTCACGCACTGGTCCAGCAACTGGTGGCGCTCGGCGCCGACACGGTCTTCTGTGTCCCGGGGGAGAGTTTCCTCGGCGTTCTGGACGGGCTCTATGAGGCCCGGGAGCACGTGCGGGTGGTGACCAACCGTCAGGAGGGCGGCGCCGCGATGATGGCGTCGGCCTATGGGCAGCTGACCGGACGACCTGGGGTGGCGATGGTCACCCGCGGGCCCGGTGCGACCAATGCGTCGATCGGCGTGCACATGGCGGACCAGGACGCCAACCCCATGTTGCTGTTCGTCGGTCAAGTGCCGTTGGGCGAACTCGACCGACGGTCGTTCCAGGAGGTCGACTATCGCCTGATGTTCGCTGGGATCGCCAAGGAGGTCGTGGAGATCCGCGATCCGCACCGGGTTCCCGAATATGTGGCGCGGGCCTGGCGGACAGCGGTGACGGGCGAACCCGGGCCGGTGATCGTCGTCCTGCCCGAGGACATGCTCCGCATGGAGACCACCGCCCCGGTCGTGCCGCCAAGCCCGCCGCTGGCGCCCGCGCCCGCGCCCGAGTCCGTGGCGGCCATAGCCGAAGCCCTCGCCGCTGCGGAGCGACCGCTGGTGGTCGTGGGCGGCAGCGCCTGGTCCGCCGCAGGAGTCCGCGCGCTGGCCGAACTGGTTCAGCACACCGGACTCCCGTTCGCCACAGCGTTCCGCCGGCAGGATCTGGTCGACAACACCTTGCCCGGCTATGTGGGCGGGTTCGGCCCGCTCTCGACCGCGGGGCTCTCGGTGGCGGCACGGGAAGCCGATGTGGTGCTTCTGCTCGGCACCCGGCCGGACGAGCAGACCGCGGCTGGCTGGCTCGACGATCCGGTGCCAGCAGCACGCGTCCTGCAGGTGCATCCGGCGCCGGGCCTCATCGGCAAGCTGCTGCCGATCGAGATCGGCGTGGTTGCAGACCCCGGGGCATTCGCTCAGGCATGGCAGGACCTGATCGCCCACGGCGGACCGGTGGCGAGCGCGTCGGCGGCGTGGCGAGCGAGATTGCGGGCCAACCTGGACCATGTGCGGTCCGGGGCCACCGGCGCCCGGCTGGCCGCCGATTGCATGACGGTGCTCAATGAGCTCCTGCCCGCGGATGCGGTTCTCACCGTCGGGGCGGGGGCGTACACATTCTGGGCCCAACGACTGCACGACCTACGGCACCTGTCTGGGGTCGGCCTCGGGGGCGATGGGTTATGGCCTGCCCGCGGCGGTGACGGCCAAACTGCTGCACCCGGAGCGGGAGGTCGTGGCGTTCGCCGGCGACGGTTGTTTCCTGATGAACGGGCAGGAACTCGCGACCGCCGTCCAGAACAAGCTGGGCCTTACGGTCGTCGTGATCAACAACGAGACGTACGGTGTCATTCGCGATCACCAGCGGCGGGAGTTCCCCGGCCGGCCGGTGGCGACTGCACTGCACAACCCGGACTTCGCGGCGCTCGCTCGCGCGTACGGCGCTTTTGGTGCCACCGTCGCGACACCCGAGGAACTGCGGGCCGCGTGGGCGGAGCGCCCCGGAGGCGACGTGCCGAGCCTGATCGAGATCCAGGTGCCCCGCGACCTCTGACGGGTGCCGGAGCCCTGCTCAGGCAGTGAACCGGCCGTCGACCCGACGCCAGATTCCCCGGGTATCGTCCTGGAGTTCTCGCGGCAGGAGCGCGGGCGGCACATTCTGATAGGCGACCGGTCGCAGGAACCGCTCGATCGCACGGGTGCCCACCGAGGTGGTGGCCGGGGCAGAGGTGGCAGGGAACGGACCGCCGTGGATGACCGCGTCATTGACCTCGAGACCGGTGGACCATCCGTTGAACACGATCCGGCCCGCCAGCAACTCCAGTTCGTCCAGGAGGCCGGCCGCGGCATCGTGATCGTCGGGTTCGGCGTGGATGGTGGCGGTGAGCTGGCCTTCGAGCAGGGGCAGGACGTGGTTGCGCACCGCCTCGGTCAGGTCTCCGGGAACGCGGACGAGCAACGTGACCGAACCGAACACCTCCCCGGTCAACTCCTCGTGATGCTCGAGGAAAGTCTCGAGGTCGGTGTCGAACAGAGTGGGCGTGCACAGGGCAGAGATGTCGTCCTCGGTGGCGGCGCGGGCCAGCCGGCGTACGCCCGGGACCGACTCCAATCGCGCCACGCCCGCGGCGAACGATTCCGCGATCCGGGGAGTCAGCATGCATCCGGATCCGGAACTCTCGACCGCTGTCGCGGCGGCCTCGACCAGTGCATCCGCATCCGGGAGGTCCGGGACGAAAACCAGCCCCGGGCTCGTGCACAACTGACCGAAGCCCGTGAGCACCGAGCCGATGAGGCCCCTGCCGATCTCCGGGCCCCGCTCCGACAGGGCGCCGGGGAGAACCAAGACCGGGTTGATGCTGGCCATCTCGGCGAACACGGGAATGGGCACCGGGCGACGCTGAGCGGCGGCCGTCAGCGCCAGCCCGGCACGCCGGGACCCCGTGAACCCCACCGCTTGGATGGCCGGATGCGTCACCAGGGCGACGGCAAGTTCCGGCGTGTGCCCGGCGATGAGCGAGAAGGTGCCAGGCGGCAGACCGAGCCCTGCCACGGCGTCGGTGATGATGCGGCCGACGATCTCGGAGGTGCCGGGGTGCGCTTCGTGGGCCTTGACCACCACGGGACAGCCGGCCGCCAGCGCTGCTGCGGTGTCCCCGCCCGCCACCGAGAACGCCAGCGGGAAGTTGCTGGCCCCGAACACGGCAACGGGGCCGAGCGGGATGAACCGGTGCCGGAGGTCCGGCTTGGGCAGGGGCACGCGTGCGGGATTGCCACGATCGATGCGCAGGCCCAGATAGCTGCCCTCGGTCACGACATCGGCGAACAGCCGGAGTTGATTGCTGGTGCGCGTCCGTTCGGCAGCGACGCGTTCGGGGAGAATGCCGGTCTCGGCGCGGACGCGGTCCACCAGGTCGGGCTCGGCGTCGAGTCCGTCCGCGATGGCCCGGAGAAGGTCTGCCCGGACTTCGGGGGCCGTCCGTCGGAATGCCGGAAAGGCAATCCGGGCGGCCTCCGCGGCCTCGGCCAACTGCGCGGCGGAAGCTGCGGCGTACGCGGGCTCCAGTTCGGTGCCCGTCGCCGGATCCACCGCCCGGAACACCTCTCCGGCTCCCGCGACCGCCGTGCCCGCCACGAACATCGATCCGTTCAGATTCCCGGCCACGCTGCCTCCCTCGGTCCCGACGCGACTTCGCGTTCGACCAGCTTAGGCCGCGCCGCTCGGCTCGGATGGGCCCGGCCCAAGCCCGAGAACTCCCGTGGATTTTGCGGCTTCGGGGTGATTGCAAGACATCGAGATGAATGGCTGGAAAACGAACGACGACCGGACTAACGTTCAGGTATGGCACCGCAGACGCCATTCGCCCGCTTCGCGGGACGGGTGGGTCGAGGTGCCTTTTGTGTTTCTTCGGGCCCGCGCGCTGCGGGTCCGGGGGGCAGCCAATACCCTAGGAGGTAGTGATGGACGTTACGGTGACAGGGCGCCATTGCCAGGTTTCCGACGAGTTCCGTGCCCATGTGATGGATCGCATCACCCGGATCGACAAGCTCTCTGAGCGGGTCATCCGCGTGGAGGTTCAGATCTCCGCGACCGGCACGAAGCGGGCGCCCGACGAAGCGGTCAGGGCTGAGATCACTCTCCGGAGCAGAGGACCGGTCATCCGCGCCGAGGCCTGCGCCAATGACAAGGTCGCAGCTTTCGAGCAGGCTCTCGACAAGCTCATGGCACGACTTCGTCGCGCCGCCGACCGCCGCCGCGACCGCCGCGGACACCGTGGCCACCAGACGATCCGAGACGTCGACTGGCTGATGGACGCGCCGGACGTCCAGGCCACCGAGGAGGACGACGACACCCGCACGGTGGCGGGCATGGAAGTCAAGGGCGATGGGCCGCTCATCGTGCGCGAGAAGGAGCACGCCGCAGCCCCGATGTCCTTGGACCGTGCCCTTGAGGAGATGGAACTCGTCGGTCACGACTTCTATCTGTTCGTCGACAAGGCCACCGGTGCACCGAGCGTGGTCTATCGCCGGAAGGCCTACGACTATGGCGTCATCCGTCTCGCCATGACCGAGGAAGAGGACGAGGTCAGGAGCGCCTGACACCCAAGCAACGGCCCGGGCTCGATGGTGAGCCCGGGCCGTTGTTCAATTCAGCCCGAGATCGGATCGTGGCTCAGTCGGTCCGGGTTTCGCTGCGGTCGTCGCTCCACTCCACGTGGAAGCTTCCCTCATCGTCGATGCGCCGATAGGTGTGGGCGCCGAAGAAGTCCCGCAGCCCCTGCACCAGCGCCGCCGGCAAGCGGTCGGCGCGGACGGTGTCGTAGTACGCGAGCGCGGCGGCGAATCCCGGCACCGGGACGCCTGCGCTGACGGCAAGTGCGATCGTTCGGCGCCAGCCGTCCTGGGCCTTGGCGAGGTCGGCGGCGACCGACGGCGCCTCGAGGAGTGTGGTGAGGCTGTTGGCGGCGTACTCCGAGCGGATCCGCTCCAACAGCCGAGCCCGGATGATGCACCCGGCCCGCCAGATCTTCGCGACGCCGGCGATGTCGATGTCCCAGCCGTGCTCCTCACTCGCGCGGCGGATCATGTCGAGTCCCTGCGCGTACGCCACCACCTTCGACGCCCACAGCGCGTCCCGCAACGACGCGACCAACTCGTCGCGGTCGAGTCCGGTCATGGCCCGCTGCGGCCCCTCGAGGACGGCCCTCGCCGCGTCGCGCAGTTCCGGATGTCCTGAGGTCGAGCGGGCGAACACCGACTCGGCGATCGTGTTCACCGGGACCCCCAGTTCCAACGCGATCTGCGCGGTCCACCGGCCGGTGCCCTTCTGTTCCGCCTGGTCCACGATGACGTCCACCAACGGGCGGTCCCCGTCACGCGGGTCCGTCTGGTCGAGCACGGTCGCGGTGATCTCGATCAGGAACGAGTCGAGGTCGCCGGTGTTCCACTCACGGAAAACGTCGGCGATCTCCGGCACGGTCAATCCAGCGGCGCGCAGCACGTCGTAGGCCTCGGCGATGAACTGCATGTCGGCGTA
Source organism: Ammonicoccus luteus (assembly GCF_050880385.1). Classification (NCBI taxonomy): domain Bacteria; kingdom Bacillati; phylum Actinomycetota; class Actinomycetes; order Propionibacteriales; family Propionibacteriaceae; genus Ammonicoccus; species Ammonicoccus luteus. The sequence continues at coordinate 763,044 of NZ_JBNZCI010000001.1, read as the reverse complement.
CTCGATGCCGTTGTGCACCATCTTCACGAAATGCCCGGCGCCATCGGTGCCGATCCAGGTGCAGCACGGCTCACCTTCGTAGTCGGCGGCGATCCGTTCGAGCGCCGGCCCGAGCGCGGCATAGGACTCGCGGGAACCACCCGGCATGATGCTCGGACCGTTCAGCGCGCCCTCCTCGCCACCGGATATGCCGGCGCCGACGAAGTGGAGTCCCTCCGCGCGCAGCTTCTGCTCCCGGCGGCGGGTGTCCTCGTAGTGGGCGTTGCCCCCGTCCACGACGATGTCGCCGTCGGACAGCAGCGGGACGAGTTCGTCGATCACCGCATCGGTTCCGGCGCCCGCCTTGACCATGATGATGATCCGGCGTGGTTGCTCCAGGCTCGCGACGAAATCGTCGAGCTTCTCCGCCGGAAGGAATTCGCCCTCGTCGCCATGCGCCTGGATGACCTGCTGAGTGCGTGCGTACGTGCGGTTGTAGACCGCCGTCCGGACTCCGTTGCGGACGAAATTGCGGGCCAGATTGGAGCCCATGACGGCCATGCCGATCACGCCCACGTGGGCCTTGGGGGAACCAGACATGTTCAGCCTCTCTCGAAGGGATCCCATTCTCCCGAGCGGGATTTCGAGCGGGTACGCCGGGTCTCCCTCCCGCGAGCCCCGTGTTTCGGGTGCATTCGCGGCGTCCTAGGGTGTGCACCATGTCGCAGCACCTGCCCTTGTCGAACGTCGATCCCGACGGCCTGCTCGAATATTCCGTGGTTTTCACCGACCGCGCGCTCAACCACATGTCCGCCCGGTTCGTGCGGGTGATGCAGGACATCATCGGAATGTTGAAGCAGACGTACTCCGCCCACTCGGTCGCGATCATCCCCGGCGGTGGCTCGTTCGCGATGGAGGCGGTCGCCCGCCAGTTTGCCCACGGCAAGCGCGTTCTGGTGCTGCGCAACGGCTTCTTCTCCTATCGCTGGTCGCAGATCATCGACGCCGGCGCCATCACCGACCACCACACCGTGTTGAAGGCCCGCCCGACGACGGACGCCAACCCCTCGCCGTGGGCGCCCGCGCCGATCGGGGAGGTCGTGGCACGGATCGAGCAGGAACGGCCGGAGATCGTCTTCGCCCCCCATGTGGAAACGGCGTCGGGGATGCTGCTCGACGACGGATATCTGCGGTCGGTCGCCGACGCGACCCACGCGGTCGGTGGCCTGTTCATCCTCGACTGCGTCGCGTCCGGTGCGCTGTGGACCGACATGACCGCGGTGGGCGCGGACCTGTTGATCAGTGCTCCCCAGAAGGGCTGGAGCGGACGGCCGTGTGCCGGCTATGTCATGTTCTCCGAGAACGGCCGCGCGGCGATCGAGGCGACGACGAGCTCGAGCTTCGCCGCCGATCTGAAGAAGTGGCTGACGATCTCGGAGGGGTACGCCGAGGGCAAGCACGCCTATCACGCCACCGTCCCCACCGACACGCTCCAGCACAACGCCGCGGTCATGCACGAGACGATCGACCGGGGCCTGGAGAACCTCCGGGCGGCCCAGTGGGACCTCGGCACCAAGATCCGCGCCGGGCTGGCCGAGCGCGGCATCCTCTCCGTGTCTGCTCCCGAGTTCGTCTCGCCGTCCGTCGTGGTCTGCCACGAGCCGGTCGCGGGTCGCTCGACCGCCGCGGAACTCGCGAAAGTTGGCGTCCAGGCCGCGGCCGGTGTCCCGCTGGGCTGTGATGAGCCCGCCGACTTCGCGACGTTCCGCATGGGCCTGTTCGGCCTGGACAAGTGGGCGGACGTGGACGGCACCGTCCAGCGCCTGATGGACGCGCTCGACAAGATCGGCTGAGTCACGACTCGGGTCATTCCGCTCGCGCAGGCGCGGCGCATCGCCCTCGCGGCCCAGGGGTTCGGTGCGCCGCGACCCGCGCGCGCGGTCACGATGCGCGAGATCCAAGCGACGATCACCCGGATCGCCCAGGTCCAGATCGACTCGATCAACGTCGTCCGGCGCGCGCACTATCTGCCGTTCTTCTCCCGGCTCGGCCCCTATGACACCGGTTTGGTGGACCGAGCGGCCGGCCGTGCGCCGAGGCGGCTGTTCGAATACTGGGGCCACGCGGCGTCCCTCATCGACGTCACCCTCGAGCCGGCGCTGCGGTTCCGGGCCGAACGCGCCGGCGAGGAAGCGTGGGGCAGCATGCGGCGCATCGCCGCCGACCATCCGGGGCTGGTGGAACGGGTGCTCGCCGACGTCGCGCGCATCGGTCCCGTGACCGCCCGCGGGATCGACCAGGTCGAGGACGGCCGGGCACGGGAACACTGGGGCTGGAACTGGTCCGCGGTCAAGACCGCGTGCGAGTGGTTGTTCTGGACCGGCGAGATCACGGCGGCCCGACGCAACGCCCAGTTCGAGCGGGTCTACGACCTCCCGGACCGCGTGCTTCCCGCGGCCGTCCGGTCCGTGCCCACGCCCGCGGTCGTCGATGCCCACGTCGAGTTGGTACGCCGGGCTGCGGCGGCCCTCGGCATCGGGTCCATGACCTGCTTCGCCGACTACTTCCGGCTGACCAGCGATGAGACGGCCGCGGCAGTGGGCACCCTCGTGGCAGCCGGCGAGCTGGAACCTGTGGAGGTGGCCGGCTGGGCGCGGCCTGCGTACCTCTGGACAGCGGCGCGCAGACCTCGCCGCATCGACGCGCGGGCGCTGCTCAGCCCGTTCGACTCGATGGTGTTCGAGCGGCGCCGACTGCGAGAGCTCTTCGGGTTCGACTATCGCATCGAGATCTATGTTCCTGCGGCCCGGCGTCGGCACGGTTACTACGTGTATCCGTTCTTGTTGGGGGAGTCGTTCGCGGCGCGCGTCGATCTGAAGGCCGACCGCGCCGCCGGGTGCCTCCGGGTGCTGGGCGCGTGGGTCGAACAGGACGCGGACCCGGCGTACACGGCGCGGGAACTCAGCCTCGAACTCGGCGAACTCGCCCGCTGGCTCGACCTCGACCGGATCGAGACGGGGGCCCGCGGAGACCTCATCGGTGACCTCACCGCCGAGATGGAGCGGCAACCACGCTGAGCGTGCGCAGGTTTGCCGCTGCGAAGCCACTAGGATGGCGAAGGTTGTGACGGCCGTGCCCGTCGCCAAGGACCAGACGATCCCCAGGAGCCGAACCCGTGGCTGTTTTCGACAAGTTCCTCCGTCTCGGCGAGGGCAAGATCCTTCGCCGGCTCAGGGCGGTGGCCGACCAGGTCAACCTCGTCGAGCCCGACTTCGAAGAGATGACCGACGAGGAACTGCGGGGGCAGACCGAGGAGTTCAAGTCGCGGCTCGCCGACGGCGAGACCCTCGAGGACATCATGCCGGAGGCGTTCGCCACGGTCCGGGAAGCGAGTCGTCGCGTGCTCGGCAAGCGGCACTTCGACGTCCAGATCATGGGTGGCGCGGCGCTCCATCTGGGCAACATCGCCGAGATGAAGACCGGTGAGGGCAAGACGCTTGTCGCGACCCTCCCGTCCTATCTCAACGCGCTCACCGGCAAGGGTGTCCACGTTGTCACCGTGAACGACTATCTGGCCGAAACCCAGTCGGAGCAGATGGGCCGCATCCATCACTTCCTGGGTCTGACCGTCGGCTGCATCCTCGCGCACATGACGCCGGCAGAGCGGCGTGAGGCCTATGCGGCGGACATCACCTATGGCACCAACAACGAGTTCGGCTTCGACTATCTGCGCGACAACATGGCGCTGACGACCGAAGACCTGGTTCAGCGCGGCCACCACTTCGCGATCGTCGACGAGGTCGACTCCATCCTGGTCGACGAGGCCCGCACCCCGCTGATCATCTCCGGCCCGGCTGAGGACACTCATGAGTGGTATCCGGAGTTCGCCAAGATCGCCGACCGCATGCTCAAGGACCGCCACTACGAGGTCGACGAGAAGAAGAAGACGATCTCGATCCTGGAGCAGGGCATCACGGTCGTCGAGGACCGGCTCGGCATCGAGAACCTCTACGAGTCGGCGAACACGCCGCTGATCTCCTATCTGAACAACGCGATCAAGGCCAAGGAACTCTTCAAGCGCGACCGGGACTATGTGGTCATTCGGGGCGAGGTCCTGATCGTCGACGAGCACACGGGCCGCACGCTGCACGGCCGCCGCTACAACGAGGGCCTGCACCAGGCGATCGAGGCGAAGGAACGCGTCGAGATCAAGGACGAATACCAGACGCTCGCCACCGTGACGCTGCAGAACTTCTTCCGGATGTACGACAAGTTGTCCGGCATGACCGGCACCGCCAAGACGGAGGAGTCGGAGTTCCAGAAGATCTATGGCCTGTCGGTGCTGCCGATCGACACCAACAAACCGATGGTCAGGATCGACAACAAGGACCTGATCTATCGCACGGAGAAGGCGAAGTTCGAGGCGATCATCACTGACGTCAAGGAGCGCCACAAGAAGGGCCAGCCGATTCTCATCGGCACGGCGTCGGTGGCGAAGTCCGAGGTGCTCGCGGAAATGCTCACCGAGTCCCGGATCCCGCATGAGGTGCTGAACGCCAAGAACCACGCGCGGGAGGCCGCGATCGTTGCCCGCGCGGGCCACAAGGGCGCGGTGACCGTCGCGACCAACATGGCCGGTCGAGGCACCGACATCATCCTCGGCGGCAACGCCGAGTTCCTCGCCCAGGAGAAGCTGCGCGAGAAGGGGCTGGACCCGGTCGCGGACGCGGAAGCGTACGAAGCCGAATGGCCCGCGACGCTCAAGGCTTTCGAGGAGCAGGTGGCGGCCGAGCACGACGAGGTCGTGGAGCTCGGTGGGCTCTATGTCGTCGGGTCGGAGCGCCACGAGTCCCGCCGCATCGACAATCAGCTCCGGGGCCGGTCGGGACGTCAGGGCGACCCGGGGGAGTCACGGTTCTATCTGTCGCTCGGCGACGATCTGATGCGGCTGTTCAAGTCGGACATTGTCGACTGGGTGCTGCAGGCGCTGAAGATCCCGGATGACCAGCCGATCGAGAACAAGCGTGTCTCGGACTCCATCGCGTCGGCGCAGAAGCAGGTCGAGTCGCAGAACTTCGAGATGCGCAAGAACGTTCTGAAATACGACGACGTGATGAACCGGCAGCGCCATGTCATTTATGGCGACCGGCGCCAGCTGCTGGAGGGTGCGGACGTCGAGAAACAGCTCCGCGCGACGGTCGATCGGGTGGTCGAGGAATACGTTCGCGGGGGTACGCAGGGATTCGCGGAGGAATGGGACCTCGACGAGCTCTGGACCCAGCTCGGCACCCTCTATCCGGTCACCTTGCAGGTCGACGATTATCTGGATCGCGAGATCACGCAGGAAGAGCTGGTGAAGGACTTCGTCGCCGACGCCCAGGCCGCCTATGACCAGCGGGCGGAGGAACTCGGCGAGGACAACATGCGGGAGCTGGAGCGGCAGGTCATGCTGACGGTCCTCGATCGCAAGTGGCGCGAGCACCTCTATGAGATGGACTATCTGCGCGAGGGCATCGGCCTGCGGGCCATGGCGCAGCGCGACCCGCTGGTGGAATATCAGCGCGAGGGTGGCGACATGTTCAACGCGATGATGGACGCCTTCATGGAAGAAGTCGTGGGATTCGTCTATCAGGTTGAGGTCCAGAAGCCCGAGGTCGCGCCGGTGCTCAGCGCCGGCGGCGCTCCGGTCACCGCGGAGGACATCGCCGCTCGGCTCGAGGCCGTCAAGGCGGCCCAGCCCGCCGCGACAGCCGTCGCGACCGCAGAGCAGGTCGCGGCCCCCGACGTGGCCGAAGAGGCTGTCGAGGACACCTCGGAGCCGACCAACGAGGAGTTGGCCGAGCACGAGCGCCCCAAGATCCACATCAAGGGCGCCGAACAGAAGCCGCGCAAACTCAACTATTCGGCCCCGGCAGAGGACGGCAGTGAGGAAAGCACGGTCGAGGATCTGGACGTGGACGAGTCGGACCCCTTCGCGGGCACTGGCCGCAACCAGCCCTGTCCGTGCGGCTCGGGCAAGAAGTTCAAGATGTGCCACGGTCGGCGGTCCTGAGGACGGCTGTCGCCTGGGTGATGAGCCACTTAGGATGCCGGCGTGCGAACGCTGTCTCTCCGGTCCCTCATCCTGGCGGTCTGCGCTGTTCTGGCGGTCACCACGGTCGGTTGCGCACCCAGCCGGCCGGTGACGGCGGCGACGCCGGCGCCGTCCATCACGTCGAGCGAACCCGAGCCGACACCGTCGGTCATCCCGGCACCGGGGGCGGCCACTGCGGACCCGACGCCGTCCGCCGCGGAACCTGAGCAGGAACTCGCGGTTCCGGCAGCCCGGGCGAAAGCGCTGACCCGTGTTGTGCTCGACGCGCCCAGCCCCTCCCCACGTGGCGCTGCTTCGAACGCCGCGGGTTCTTCGTCCGCGCGGCGCAACCCGCCGCCTCCCGGCAGTGTGGACTGCTCGGTGCACAAATGCATCGCGCTCACGTTCGACGACGGACCGGGACCGCACACTTCGCGTCTGCTGGGCATGCTGACCAGCAAGGGTGCTCGGGCGACGTTCTTCATGCAGGGCGTCGCCATTCGCGCCAACCCCGGCATCGCACGCCAGGTCGCCAACACCCCGGGAATGGAACTCGGCGACCACTCCTCGACCCACCCTCAACTGGACAGGGTCGGCGCCGCACAACTCCGTCGGGAGATCGTGGGCAACCACGCCACCATCGAGGAGATCACGGGCAAGGACGTGACGGTCTTCCGCCCGCCCTATGGCGCACGAAACAGCGCCGTTGACGCCATGGCTGCCGAAGCGGGCGAGGCCGTGATCCTCTGGGACCTCGACACGAGCGACTGGCGCACGCGCAGCGCGCCGGCGATCCGGAGTGTGGTGCAGCAGCGGGCACGGTCCGGCTCCATCGTGCTGATGCACGACATTCATGGGTCGACCGTGGATGCCGTGCCCGGGATCATCGATGACCTGCAGTCGCAGGGCTATGTCCTTGTCACGGTGTCCGAACTGCTCGGGGGAACGCATCCCGGCCGCGTCTATAGCCGTCGCTGATCTGATTCCCGCACCCGGTGGAACGGGTGGGTGTCCTTGGGGAGAGGTCCGAAATCAGCGACCGGACAGAACCAGCGGGTGCCGATGCGTTCCAGCCGCAGGGCCGCCGCCGTGAACCGGTCGCCCGCCTGCAACCGGGCCGCCACCTCGACAGTCGACTCGTCCACCGGCTGCACCCGCATCGAACGCACCGCCAGGGGCCGGGGCGCGCGTTGGTGAAGCCGAGCGCGCAGGGTCACCTCCGCCATGACACCGTCCCCGACCCACCGGGTCAACTGAGCGGCCGGCCGGCGGCCCTGGATCGCGTCGACGAGGGCGACCAACAGCGATCGGGCATGGGCTCGGACCGCGTCGAGACCAGCCTGTTGCGATGCAGCGGCCGCCGGGTCGACACCGCCAGTCAGCTCGTGGTGGAGGGGCAGCGGCACCATGCCGTTGCCTGACTCCGGCGGGCGATGCCATCGAACCGCGGCAGGCCGGAGGTCGGGCGCGGGAGAGCACGACAGGTCATCAATGCTGGTGGACGCAGGATGCGCGCCGATCGATGGGGCAGTTCGGGTGCTGGTGATGGCGGTCATGCCTCCAGCGTGGCGAAGAACAAGCGGCCGTTTCGGGGACCGCCGGAAGACGGGGACAAATCTGTGGACAACACGCCGAGATGACGAGCGGAGTCAGGCCGGCCCCCGGCATGTTGCCGAGGTCAATCCTGCGAGTCGTCGTCGGAGGTGTCGCCGCCCGCCTGCATCCGGCCGGGCTGGAAGAGATTCAGCAGACCCTGCTGCATCGTGCCCGACGGGCTGAACCAGTCTCGCAACATCGCGCTGGGGGACAGGTGTTCCATGGATTCGAGCAGGCGACGCTCCATCTCGTCCATGATCGACTTCTGCATGGGCGCCACATCGGGCAGGCCGAGGAACGCCCGCAGCTCCTGGGGAGTGCAATCGACGTTGACAGAGATGTTCATGTGGAGCCTCCTTCGTCTCCTGATCCTATGCACCTCGATTGCACTGGGGCCATGACCCCCGGGGTGTGTTTCGGTCGGATTCGTCGGCCGGTGGGGATTTGCAGCCTGCGCCCCGCGATGGGCCACGCGTCTCACGGCTCGGCTACGGTTGGTCCCATGCCGACCCGCCTCACCGCGCGCGAGATGTCCCTGTTGGCGCTCGACACCCAGCACACGCCCGCGCACACCAGCGCGGTGGACATCTTCGCCACCCCGGACGACTTCGACATCGACCGGCTGGTCACCGTCATCAGCGACCGGTTGGCTTATGTGCCGCGTTATCGGATGCGACTCCTGCCCGTGCCGGGCGCGCTGGCCGCGCCGGTCTGGGTCGAGGATGAGGACTTCGACCTGAGCTATCACGTGCGGCGGTCGGCGCTGCCGCGCGGCGGGACCCCTGAACAGCTGCGGGAGTTCGTCGGCCGGGTGTGCGCCCGCCGCCTCGATCGATCACGGCCACTGTGGGAGGTCTATCTGGTCGAGGGACTGGCCGACAACCGCTTCGCGCTCGTGACGAAGACCCACCAATTGCTCGTGGACGGCATGGACGGGGTCGATCTCGGCCAAGTGCTCCTGGACGACACCGCCGACCCGGGCGACCTGATCGGCGGCGAGCCCTGGGAGCCGACTCCCGAACCCCGCCCGGTCGACCTCGTGGTCGACGCTGTCCGGCAGAGCCTCACCGATCGCGATGCACTGTTCGATGCAGCACGCCGCGGCATGACGGGACTGCTCGGGACGGCGGTGGCTGTCGGGGAGGCGGTCGGCGGCGTGGGCGGCGCCCTGGGCGAGTTCGCCGGTGCCGCGCTGCGGGGTGGCATCCGGCCTCGCGGGGACACCCCGCTCGCGGGGGCGCCCTCGGAGCAGCGACGGGTCGCTCAGGTGAGCATGCCCCTGGAGGAGTTGCGGGCCCTCCGGATGAACGAGCGCTACACCGTCAACGACGTCGTGCTGGCTCTCATCTCGGGTGCGCTGCGGGATTGGCTGGCGACGAGGGGCGAGCCGGCGCTTTCCGGAGGAATACTCGCCATGGTGCCCATGAGCGTGATTGACGAGGACGGCGAGCCCACCTCGCTCGGCAGCCACGTGGCGCCCCATCTCATCCAGTTGCCGGTCGATGAGGCGAACGCTCTCATGCGGCTCCACCAGGTGTCGTTCGGCACGCGAGCCCACACCGACACCGGCAGGGCCGTCAGCGCACGAACCATCAGCGACATCGCCGGGTTCGCCCCCAGCACGCTTCACGCATTGGGCGTCCGGGTTGCGGCGACAATGTCTCGGCGGCCGCACGATCTGCTCATCACCAACGCCCCCGGACCGCAGCACGCGCTCTATGCCGGCGGCGCGCCGATGGTGGCCAGCTATCCGGTGCTGCCGCTCGCCCCTGGCCAGCTTCTGGCGATCGGGGTCACCTCCTACAACGGCCAGGTGTTCTTCGGTCTCACCGGCGATCGTGACTCGATGAACGATCTCGACGTGCTCGCCCAGTGCCTCACCGATGCCCGGTTGGAACTGCTGGAGACCGCCGCTCGCGCCGAGGCAACCCGGCAACCGACCCGGGCCGCGAGTGCCGGGGAGAAGAAGCGGGCTGCAACGAAGAAGACGGCACCCGGGACGGCAGTCAAGAAAACTGCCACCGGCGCCACGGCCAAGAAATCGGCAGCCGGATCCGCCGCCAAGAAGTCCACCGCCGCGAAGACGGCACCACGCAAGACGGCAGCCAAGAGTGCGCCGCGGAAGGCGCCGATCAAGAAAGCGGCGCCCCCGGCTGCACCGACGCCACCGCCCGAGGCCGGCCCCGGGGAGCGTGGGGACACATGAAACCCATGGTGTTCATTCCCGCGGACCCGACCGACGTGGGCGCGTTGCGGGACGGATCGTCGCTGCGACCCGGTGCGGCATACGCCGCGACGCCCACCCTCCGCACCACCTTCGACTATGGCCCCGACGCGGACGAGGACGCCGACTTCGCCGCTCAGCTGTTCGCGTCGTTGCGGTGCCTCATCGACGGACGGGTGCGCTTGCTGCTTGCCGCCGAGATTGCGCAGTTGCCCGCGGAGACGGGGGAGAAGGAGTTCGGGGAGGTGGCCCGGCCCGAGATCACTTGGCGTGATGTCCGCGCAGTTTTCACCGACGACCCGGTGTCCCTCCCGGCTGTGCGGGCGTACGCTGACACAACGCACGGGCGCACACTCGCCGACCTCTGGGCCGACGACGCAACCCACAAATTTCTGGAGCACCACCACCTCCTGTGGTTCGACCCGACCGAACTCGACCAGGCGCTGGCCGGGTTGGGCGCTCCACCCGCGAACGGAGACTGACATGCCACGGTCCATCTGGAAGGGCGCCATCTCGTTCGGGCTGGTCACGATTCCTGTGAAGCTCTATTCGGCCACCGAGGAAAAGGACATCAGCTTCCGCCAGGTGCACCCGGAAGACGGCGGCCGGATCAAATACAAGCGCGTCTGCGAGAAGTGCGGGGAGGAGATTCCGTACGCGGAGATCGCGAAGGGCTATGAAACTCCGGACGGACGGATGGCGATCCTCGAGAAGGAGGACTTCGACAATTTGCCGTTGCCGACCACCAAGGCGGTCGAGGTGGTGCAGTTCGTCGAGGAGGAAGAAGTCGATCCGACGTACTTCGACAAGACCTATTTCCTCGAAGCCGACGGTCCGGGGGTGAAACCCTATGTTCTCCTCCGCGACGCTCTCACCGCGTCCGGCCGGGCGGCCCTGGTGAAGGTCGCGATCCGATCCCGGGAGAACCTGGCGCTGATCCGGGTCAAGGACAATCAACTGCTGATGCACACGATGATCTGGCCGGACGAGATCCGCGACGGTGCATTCGCGGCGCCGCCTGCGGAGGTGACGGTCTCCGACGCGGAGATCACGATGGCAAAGACGTTCATCGACGCGCTGTCCGGGGATTTCGAGCCGGAACAATACAGCGATTCCTATCGCGAGGCGCTCGAAGAGGTCGTCAACGCCAAGCTGGCGGGGGTCGCGCCGCCTACCGAGACGGCGCCCGAGGCGCAGGATGCCGATGTGGTGGATCTCGTGGCGGCGCTGCGGGCATCGGTGGAGGCCGCGAAGCAGCGTCGCGAGGCCAAGGAAGGGAGCGGGAAGAAGTCGAAGTCCAAGGCCGGCTGAGCGCGTCGCTCAGACCACGTGGCCCAGGTCCCGCAGCGCTTCACGCAACTGGTCCAGCAGTTCCCGACGGGTCCGCGCACCCGCGCGGCGTCGCATGCGAGCGACATGGTTCTCCACCGTGCGTGGGGACAGGAACAGGGTTTCACCGATCTCGCGATAGCTGCGGTGCTGCACGACCAGGGACGCGACCTGCACCTCGCGGGCGCTGAGTCGCAGAGCGGACACCGATGAGTGCGAGCCTGCGGGTTCCACGGCGATCTGGTGGGTCAGGCGTGCCATCTCCAGGAGGTCGCGGCGCACCAGGTCGTCCTCGCAGCGGGCGGCCGCGTGGGACGCGAGGCGGGCCCCGTCGAGCGGTACGCCGACCTGGGCGAGATTCTGAGCTGCGCTCAGGACGTCCTTGGGGTCGAAGGACTTGGCCAACACATCGATCCAGATCCGACCGGCAGTGGCGAGCACAGCCGCCTGTGGCGAATGGTCGGCGGACCGGCGCAGCCGCTGCGCAGGGTCCCTGATCTCATCCGGCCGATCGGTGAGGATGGCCGCCTGGATCTGTGCCCAGTCGACCAGATTGGACCAGACTGCGGGGAATTCGAGCCGGCCCAACAGATCGTGGGCGGCCGCCCAGGCTTGCCGGATCGTGGCGCCCTCGCGGAGCCGAGCAGCGGCCACCATCAGATCGGCGTGAGCGATCAGGCCGAACAGGTCCGGTTCGCACTGACCGATCGCCGCCACCATGGCCGGCCAGCCCGCCACCAGCGCGTTCCGGTCATTGGTGTGCTGCGCCAGCGCCAGCGCCAGCCCGGAGGCCAGCAGGTCACCGCGCGGCGTCAGAGTGTCCGTTGGAATCTCCGCGAACAGGCTCGCGGCCTGAGCTGCTCGTCCGGAGCGGAGCTCGGCCCACGCTGTCAGCACCTGGTGGTCGGGAGTGAAATCTGGGGCACCGTCGAGGGCTGCGAGCATCCGCGCGGCTGCCGGTGCCCGACCTGCGGCGAGGGCCAGCGCTGTCACCACTCCGGCCCAGTCCGTGGTCACCCGGCACTCCACCGACAGCTCGGGGCCGAGATCGGCCAGTCGCTCGATGACAGCGTCGTCGGCGTTGGAGCGCTCTGACGTCACCGAGGCGTCGAGGGCGTCGACCAGCGCAATGCAGGCGATCTCGTCGATCGTGGTCGGGGTGGTGGACGACCGCTGGGTCCATCGGGAGCGGGCTGCCGCGAGATTGCCGACTCGCAGCTGAGTGAGGAACCACCCGGCATGCTGGACGAGCGAACCGTCCGTCGCGTAGCGGTCGTTCAGCTCGGCCGCCAGCCCCGGCCGCCCCTTGGCCGTCCAGATGTCCTCGGCGACCCTCAGCGCCCGCGCCCGTGCGGGGCATGGGGCACCGGTGAGCACTGCTTCGGCGGCGTCCCGGGCGCGGCCACGGTCACCGAGCAGCAGGGATGTTTCCGCGATGCCCGCCCGCCGCACGTCATCCACGTCGGGTGAGCGCCCGGCGGCGGCATAGCAACGCAGAGCCTGTGCGGGCTCTCGCCAGCGTGCCTGTTCCCCGAGGCCGACGAGGAGGTTCGTGAGTGATGGGTCACTCGCACCGTTCTCTGCCCAGCGCAGCAGCAAGTCCTCGTGTGCGCTCGGGTCTGTGAGCTGACCGAGGAACTCCCTTCTCAGCAGGTGGCGCCGATAGGGGGCGAGGCGGCGGTCGATCGCCACCACGGCGGCCGGGAGCAACTCGCCCGACTCGGCCAGCAGGGCGGCATTGTCCAGTTCGGTCATCAGCGCTGCCGGATCTCCGTTCGCGCCTGCCAGGGAGGGGGCGGGCGGTGTGCCCATGACCCGGAAACCGCAGGCCAGTTCCTCGGCCAGCGCTGCGGCGGACCGGGACAGCGTGGAGAGAGCTCGGTCGACGACGTGTTGCCAGATCTGCGGATCGATCGCCTGCACCGGTCGCCCGGCAGCATCCCACGCCGCCAGATAGGCGTAATGCCCCGCAGTGTCTGCATGCAGCCTGGACAGGATGCGTGCGTCCGTCGTCGGGAAGGCCGTGACGAGTTCGTCCAGGGTCCACGCGTGGGCAATCACGTGCGTGACCGAGCGATCTGGGAAGTCGCCTGGCCGCACGGTGGGTTCACCGACGAAGATGCAGCGACCCACCGGCGCCGTGGTGGGGCGGCTCTCCAGATGGATGACCTGGCTCTGCACACCGGCCGCATCGAGCAGCACTTGCGCGTGTTCGGCGGCCCGGGTCCGGCCGGCGCCGAGCCGACCCGTGATCAACAGATCCGTGTTCCGGGCCAGGGCGCGGTCGAGGTCGGCCTGCAGTTGGGCGGGTGGCCAGTGACGGGTCTGTCCCGCAACCGGGCCGGTTCTCATGGGGTGGTGTCGCCCGCTGGGGGCTTGGGGGCGGGGTCAGTCCGCACCGCATCAGGCTCGTCGGCCTCGGTCGGCGCGGCTGGCGGGGGCGTCGGGTCCTGGCGGGGCGGTGCAGGAGGCTCGGTAGTGACGGGTGGTGGGGGCGGTGCCGAACTCGTCGGTGCCGGGGCCGTTGACGGCTCCGGCGGCCGAGTGGTCGGTGCCGGTGCAGGCCGGCTCGTGGTAGCCGACGGGGCAGGTGCCGGTGGGCGGCTGGTTGGCGCCGGGGCTGGTGCACGTTCCGGAACAGGGGCGGCTGCCGGGGGCCGGATGGGTTCTTCGGCGCGGGGCTCCCGGGCTGGGGCCGCTTCGCCCTGATCTGCCGGCTGGGCAGGGGCTCCGTCGGACGCTGTGGGTTGTCCCGGAGCGGGGTCGGCTGAATCGCGAGTCACTCGGTCCGTTCGCATGTCGGGCGCACCGGGAGCGGGGGCGGGAACCGCGTCCTCCACACCCGCGGGCTGGCCGCCAACGCTCACTGGAGGCCGGGTGGCCGCCGCGGCCGGCGGTAGCCCATTGCCGGACACCTGCGGGGCAGGGTCGACTTCGCCCACGATCATGTTGAGCATCGAGTTGGCGCCCCCGGAGAGCGCCGCCGCCGTCCCGAAGGCCGCCAACACGACGCCTGCCGCGACGAGAGCCGCGGCCCGTCGTCGGGTGTCCGACCGACGGCTGTGACGGACTGGTCGGGGAGGGGCTGCAGGCGCCGCCACATCTGTGAGCGGCGGAGTGGGCAGCGGCCGTGGCGTCGGAACAGGTGTGGTGCCGGACACCGGTGCCGCGGGGGATGCCGGCAGGACGGCTGCGGCCTGACTCGCCCAATCGACGACGCGGACGGGGCGGTCGGCCAGTTCGGACGTGAGTTGCGCCACCAGCGGTGTGGCGGCAGCGCCACCTGTCACCCAGATGTGAGCTGGTTCGTCGGGGAACCTCCGCAGGACTGTCTGGAGCGTGGCCCGCAGCGCCTCTTCGGCACATGGTCGTGCGATCTCGTCCAGATCAGCGCGGTGGATGCGCACCGTGCCCCGGGCGTCGGTCACATCTGCGTGGACCGCGGTCGTCAGCAGCTCACGAGCGGCCGTGCATGCTGTGCGAAGTTGTGTCGTGACCCCGTCGCCGGGTGGCAGACGGTCAGCGACGAACCTGAGGAGACCGTCGTCGAGGTCGTCACCGCCCCATTCGGTCTCGACACGCTGCGACAGTGTCCAACGCTCACCAGCCATGGTCGCGAGGGTGGCTGAGGTGGTTGCCGAGCCCACCCTCAGCAGCAGAACCGGACGGTGTGCCTCAGCCGCTGTGGACGTCGAATCGGATGCGGTCCCGGCCAGGGCGAAGTGCGTCTCTGAACATGTGCGAACGCGACCGCCCGCTCGTTCCAAGAACTCGGTGATCAGCTGCCGGCGATAGCGCCCCCACTCGTCCGGGAGCACCACCAGCACAGCTTTTCCAGCCAGCGAGCAATCGATGGCCTCGCTGAGCGCCGCGCACACGATTTCTGTGGGTGTCCGATGATTCTGGTCGAGGCTGGACGGCGTGGCCCCGCCGAACGCGGCGGTCATGCCCGCCGGGACCGGAACGGCACGCGCATGCCACTCGCCGCGACTGCCGGTCACGACATGGATCGCTGAGGCCGCAACGCGGACGACGACGTCCGCGTTCTGCACGGGGTTCGACACTTCGCCTCCTGCCCGAGGGCAAGCCGAAACATAGAGGACGGGGGGATCAAGCCATTCCATGGTGGACCCCAGTGGGTGCAGGTCACAAGTTGTCCCCCTAAGTTCTCAGCCCTCGCTCTTGAGGGGGGTGCACCCCCTATTCCCTCAATCGAGCGCTTGGCCGGAGCCCGCTGTTCGTGTCCGCCGGCAGAGGGGCGTGACCGCTCACCCGATGCCGACACCCCGGCCTAGCGTTTCTGGTGGCGGCGTGACCCAGCGCCGAAGACCCCCATTCCGCAGGAGAAGACCATGGCTGTTTCCGTTAGCGACTTGCTCGATTTCATTCTCAGGCTGCTAGGCGACCCCGAGGCCCGTGCTGCCTTCGAAGCAGACCCCGAGGCGGCTCTGGCTGATGCCGGCCTTTCCGATGTCAGCACGGCCGACATCAATGCCGTCATGCCGGTCGTCGTCGACTACGCCCCGATCTCCGTCGACTACAAGCCGGTGCAGGCCCGCGAATACAACACCGCCGCCGAGGTCAACACAAGCGCCGGCGACGTGGGTCAGGCGGGCGCCACGGGCGCCTCTGCGGCCGCGGCGAACAGCTCGACCGCTACCGTCGCTGCCAAGGCCCCTGCGGCGGCGGGACACGGTCCGGCCAAGGCCAAGGATTGCGACGACAACGGTCGCTCCGAGCATGGTCGCTCGGAGCACGCTCCCCGCGGCGATGATCACAGCCACGCGGTGACCCAGCTCCATCAGGTCGTCAACAACTACAGCTACACGACTGTCGTCGACGACCGCGACACCATCGTCGACCAATCGGTGAGCCAGAACATCTGGACCACCGGGGACGTCCAGCAGTGGTTCAACCAGTCCTCTCTCACGGCTTCCGGCGACGGCGCTGCCGTGGGCGGTCGCGATGCGCTGGCGGTCAGCGGTGAGGGCAACACCGTCGCCGGGCGGGACGCGCTGGTCGTGAACGGTGACGACGCGATCGTGGCCGACGGCGATGTGATCCGGGCCGAGGACGACGCCATCGTGGCCGGCGGCAGCGCGGTCCGCGCAGAGGGGAACGCGACCGTTGCGGGCCGCGACGCAGTGAGCGCAAACGGTGTCGGCGCGATCGCCGCGGGCGAGGACGTGGACGTCCGCACGACCAACATCACGGGGTCGTTCAACCAGGACAACGACACCACTCACACCACGGTCACGACCAACACCGACAACTCCAACCACTCGGTGAACGGCTCCTACAACCAGGACAACGACGTCATCACGACCGACAACTCGGACAACTCGGTCGACGACTCCTACAACTCCGACAGCTCCACCAACGTGGATGTCGAGATCGAGGACTCCTTCCAGGACAACTCGAACACGGACTCGTTCAACGACAATTCCGATAACTCGGACAACTCCGACAACTCGGACAACTCCACCAACGTGGATGTGGAGATCGAGGATTCCTTCCAGGACAACTCCGACAATTCCACCAATGTCGAGATCGAGGACTCCTTCCAGGACAACTCCGACAATTCCGACAACTCGGACAATTCCGACAACTCGGACAACTCCGTCGAGATTGAGGATTCCTTCCAGGACAACTCGAACGCGGACTCGTTCAACGACAACTCGGTCAACGATTCCTACGACTCCGACAGCTCCACCAATGTGGATGTCGAGGTTGAGATCGAGGATTCCTTCCAGGACAACTCGAACACGGACTCGCTCAACGACAACTCCGACAACTCGTCTTACGCGGACAACTCGGACAACTCGTCTTACGCGGACAACTCGGACAACTCCAGCTACACCGACGACTCCAACACGTACGTCGACAACTCCGTGGGCGATGTCCTGAGCAACAACAGCGCAGCAGTGGAGTCCGGCCCGGGCGATGCGACTGCGTGATCCCTATCGCCGCTTAGCATGACTCCATGCTGATGGCCTGCTGACCGGCTGGCTCGGGCATTTGTCCGGGCCAGCCGGTTCGTCATGAGAGGAATGCGTTGTCCGAATCCACGGCTCCACCGGCCACGACGAAGCTGAGCACCTCCGCGTTCATCGAGCGGGCGCAGGCGATGGTGACTGCCACCGGGCGAACCGACCTCACCGCGCTGCTCACCGGGACGCGTCGGCGATGGGAGGAACCGACCACGCGGGTGATGGTCATCGGTGAGTTCAAGCAGGGCAAGAGCGCACTTGTGAACTCGTTGCTCAACGCACCGCTGTGCAAGGTGGGTGACGACGTAACCACCGCCGTGCCGACCATCGTGTCGTTCGCGCAGGTTCCGTCGGCGCGGGTGGTGGATGCCCCGGACGCCGATTCCATCACAGCGGAAGATCTGCGCTCGGTTTCACTGCCGCTGGATCAGCTCCAGGCCTGGGACCTCAATGCTCACGAGGGTGCTGGTCGCCGGGTGCAGCATCTTGAGGTGAGCTTGCCGCGAGATCTGTTGCACCGCGGCCTCGTGCTGGTCGACACACCGGGTGTGGGCGGCCTGAGAACCAGCCAGAGCGCTGTGACCGTCGCAGCCCTGCCCAGCGCAGACGCGGTGCTGTTCGTCTCCGATGCCACGGCAGAATATTCGGCGACAGAGCTCGAGTTTCTTGCCGGTGTGCTCAAGATCTGCCCGAACGTGACGTGTGTGACCACCAAGACGGATCTGCAACCTGAATGGCGCCGCATCGTCGAGTTGAATCGTGGTCACCTTGATCGTGCCGGGATCACGGCCCCCATCGTTCCGGTGTCCTCGCTGGTGCGCGACCTCGCGTTGCGGCTGAAGGACCAGAGCCTTGACGAAGAATCCGGCTTTCCCGCCCTCACTCGTCACCTCGAAGAGCAGATCCTCGGTCAGGCGAAGGTTCTTGCGCACCGCTCGGTCTGTCGTGATGTCCTGACCGCTTGTGACCACATCCAGCTGATGCTGACCCCGGAGCTCCGCGGGCTCGAGGACCCGGGGAAACTTCCGGACATGATTGACGAACTGGAGCGCGCGAACGCCGAGGCAGATGAACTGCGCGCGCGGTCGGCGCGCTGGCAGACGACCCTCAACGACGGTGTCGCCGATCTCACCTCCGATCTCGATCACGATCTGCGGGATCGGGTGCGGGCACTGACCCGGGACGCCGAGAACAGCATCGACTCCGGGGACCCGGGCGCGGTGTGGGACGAGTTCAGCCAGTGGCTCGAGGCGCGCTGTGCCGACGTGCTGCAGGAGACGTTCACCTGGGCCGAGGCCAACACCGCCTGGTTGTGCGACCGGGTTGCGGAGCACTTCACGGCGGATGCGGGACGTGCGTTGCCATCGTTCGCGGTGGGCGAGACCGACGGGCTGCTCGGTCTGGCCCCCGAATTGGGTGACATCGACCGGGGACGTCTGCACTTGGGGCAGAAGGTGTTCATCGGCATGCGCGGGTCCTATGGCGGCGTGCTGATGTTCGGCTTGCTGACGTCCATCGCAGGCTTGGCGCTGGTCAACCCGATTTCGATCGGTGCAGGTCTGCTGCTGGGTGCGAAGGCGTACTCCGACGAGAAGGGCGCGCGCCTGCAGCGGCGACAGGCCGAGGCAAAGGCAATGGTGCGACGCTATCTCGACGACATCCAGTTCCAGGTGCTGAAGTCACTCCGGGACCGGTTGCGCCAGGTCCAACGGGGCCTGCGCGACTATTATTCGACGCGCGCCGACGAACTCCAGAAGTCGCTGGCTGAATCGCTCCTTGCCGCCCGCGCAGCGGCGGCGGCCTCCAAAGCCGAACGCACGGCTCGGATCGCACTCCTGCGGGACACGCTGACCGAAGCGGGCCGATTGGGCAACGGAGCCGCCAAGGCGCTCCGGATCGAACGCACGGGGCCGTCCTCATGAGTCTTCTCGACGCCGATCCGAGCGACCCGCTGCCGCTCGCCCGGGAGCTTTTCACGGTCGCCGACCGTGCCACAGCCGGCCTGCCGGAGCTCGCGGCGCAGGTTGGCTTCTCCCGGGAACGGCTAGAAGGGCCGTTGCGGGTCGCTATGGCCGGCAAGGTGAAGGCCGGCAAGTCAACCTTGGTGAACGCCTTTCTGGGCGATGAACTGGCACCGACCGATGCGGGTGAGTGCACGATGGTGACCACGTGGTTCCAGTTCGGCCGGGTGCCCGCAACACGCGTCGTGGCCAAGGACGGGTCGGTCACGGAGTTGCCCTTCCGGCGACGGGGTGGCCAGTTTGTCATGGGGCTCGGCGGACTGTCCCCGGCCGAGGTCTCGCGGGTCGAGGTTGATTGGCCGTCGCCTTTCCTGGAGCGACTCACGCTGATCGACACACCCGGGATCGATTCGCTGACCACGGAAGCGTCGGACCGGACGACCGACCTGTTGTTGGAGTCGGCCGGGGCAGCAGCGGTGGATGCCGTCATCTATCTGATGCGCCACCGTCACTCGGTGGATCTCACCTTCGTCAGCGATCTTGCGCGTGGCGCAGCGGATGCCCACGGTGCCGCGACCACCTTGGTGGTGCTGTCCCGGGCGGACGAACTGGGAGGTGGGCGCATCGACAGCCTGGTGTCGGCCCGAGATGTCGCACGGTCCTATGCGGACGAGCCCATGCTGCGGGCTCACAGTGTCGGGGTGATTCCTGTCGCAGGACTGCTTGCTCAGGGCGCTCGCATGTTGCGGCAGGACGATTTCGATCTCCTGGCCGCACTGACGACCGTGTCCCGTGACGAGCGCGAGGCGATGCTGATCTCGGCGGACCGCTATGCGCAGCATGGTCTGGGTGGCACGCCCGACCAGCGGCAGGCACTCGTCCGCAGGCTCGGCCTGTTCGGGATCAGGATGGGCACGGCACTCATCCGGCAGGGCAGCACCACACCTGCAGACTTGGCGGCCGAACTCGAGAGCCAGAGCGGGCTCGGCGCGGTCGAGGCTGTGCTGACCGAGCACTTCCTCCCGCGGGCGCGAGTCCTGATTGCTCGCAACGCGGTCACGCTGCTCGAGCAGGTGGCAGAGGAGTGCTCCGAACCCGGTCGGCGTGACCTCTTGGCAGCGTGTGATCGCTTCCGTGTCGAGGTGGGCCAACCGCTGGCCGAACTGTCCTTTGTGGTGCAGGCGCGCAGGGCTGCGGTGCAGGGCTTGGCCCCGGAGGACGCACTGGTGGCTGCCCGCGTGCTCGGGGATGAAGGTCCCACGGTGCGGCACCGATTGGGCTTGAAGCCCGATGACGGCATCAACGAGGCCAGCGCTCAACTCGTGGCGCTGACGCAGCACTGGGGTGCGGTGGCCGCCGCCCCTGGGACCTGGCGGCCCGCGCGGCGGGTCGCCATCGCCGTGGTGGGGGCGCTGGACCGGATGGCGGTCATGTTGGCCGACGTCGACCGATCGGCAACCACATGAGGACAGACCCGAGCAGGGCACCGACGGCATGGGTGATCAGGCCGACCGTCACGACCACGCCCAGCCAGTTCGTCGGCCCGATGATTTCGAGCGCCAAGGGCAGCATGGCGACGGATGCCACGGCAAGGAGTGACAGCAGCACTCGGGTCAGGTTGCCGCGTCGACGCAGGAAGGCGAGCAACAGCGTTTCGGCGAGGACACCGGCACCGGTGACCGCCAGTGCGGTGTAGTGCAGGATTCCGGCAGCTTCCCGCTGTGTCTCGGGGTCGGCCTCGGGCACCTTGGTGATCAGTGCATCGACAGCTCCTCGGTGACCGATCCACGCCGTGATGAAGGCCAGCGCGCCCAGCGCCACAGCAACTCCCCAGGCCCGCTCCGAAGCCCACTGGATCCGTCCCGGACGCGTTCGCTCGATTACTTCGGCCTGCTCGGTCACGACCGGAGGGCGGCTTGGTCGGCTCGGTGCCGGCTCTGCTGCCGTGCGAGTGCTGTTCGACTGGTCGGGCAGGGATCCGGTGTCGGACTCGTTCTCCGGTGTTTCCGGGGATGCATCCGGCTCCGCGGCGGAGTCGGGCGAATAGGCGCGTCGAGGTGTGTCCGATGCGCCGGGGGGCCGGCTGTCAGCCATGGGGGATCCTCACTCTGCGGTGATTGTCCCGACTATAGGATCGGCGCGGATCGTGAGGCTTTCCGCTGTGTGCGCGCAGCAAGATTCTTCGTTGCCGTTCAACGACAACGCTCTCTCCCTCAGCGTGCGCTCAGGGGCGCGCCAAGATCTCTCCGTGCGTCAAGGTGATCCAGCCGTCCGGGTTCGCCGCCCAGTCCAGCCACGCATCGGCGATTGCCGCCAAGTCGGCCTGTTTGACCCCGTGCGCACGGGCCCGCTCGGCGAAGCGCGAGTGCAGGACGCGATCGGCCCAGGTCCCACCCCAATAGGACCGGTCCTCAGGTGTCGCGAAACACCACACCGACGCGGATGGAGTCACCGCACGACAGCCTGCAGCGTGCGCCCACTCGAGCAGCCGGGGTCCTGCGTCCGGTTCCCCGCCATCGGCTCGGGCGAGCGTGCGATAGAGCTCGAGCCATTCGACGAGCGGTGGCGTCCACGGGTGCACGGAGATCGCGGAATAGTCCACGTCACGCACTGCGATGAAGCCCTCCGGCCGGCAAACCCTGCGCATCTCCGACAACGCGCCGACCGGGTCGGCCACGTGTTGGATGACCTGGTGCGCATGGACGACCTCGAACATTCCATCGGGAAACTCGAGGTCGTGCACGTCGGCGACGGCGAAGGTGACATTGGGCGCGGGCACGCCTGCGCGGGTCTTGGCCAGAGTCTCCTCGTCGATCTCTGTTGCCACCACTCGCCCAACTCGGGACGCGAGATCCTGCGTGATCGTCCCAGGCCCCGCGCCGATGTCCAGCAGCGCCATGTCGGGCCGAAGGTGCGGCAGGAGATAACCCGCGGAGTTCTCCGCCGTGCGCCACCCGTGGGCGCGCAGGACCGAGTCGTGATGGCCGTGCATGTATCGGGACGTGGACATGAGTCGACCCTGCCAGCGTAAAGGAGAAAGTTCACATTGCGAGACGATTCGTCTCGAAAGGTGGGGCTATTTCCCCAGGCGGCGCAGTGCGACCCGCTGTTCGGCCCTGATGCCGTCCTCCACCGCGGGTGCCGCCATCTTCTCCAGCTTCTTGCCGACCAAGGGGATCTTCACGGTGAGATCGCCGACGATGTCAATGCGGGTGCTGTCGCCCTGGGGGGTGAGGCTCACGGAACCGGGCATGGAGATCGGCTGGCCGGGCGAGGTCAGGTTGAGCGATGCCGTGCGGGCGCCATCTGGTTGAGCCTCGGACCACACTCGTTCCTCGACGATGCGGATCGTGTCGCCGGTGAACTTCTTCGCGGCATCCGGTGCTGCCAGGGTGCGCTCGCTTGTGGTGGTCAGTCCGTTCACGCGGATCGTCTGATCCAGAGAGCCTGCTTCCTTTGCCACCTCGGTGAGGAAATCCGGATCGGTCATCATGCCGAAGACGGTCGCAGGGTCAGCGGGAAATACCAAGCTGGTGTTGATTTCCATGGCGCAATCATGCCGGGCTCACGCAAGCCGGTGGGCATCGGCCCCCCACGCCCCACCCCGTTAGGCTGCAGCTCGTCGGAGCACTAAGGAGACCACGCACATATGCGCATCGACCTGCACAGCCACACCACGGTTTCGGACGGCACGGACACCCCTGATGAGTTGCTCGCACTGGCGCGGGCCATCGGCCTGGACGTCCTGGGCGTCACCGATCACGACACGTTCGAGCATCTGCCGGCCGTGCGGGCAGCGGCGCGGCGGGAGGGCATCGAGTTGCTCGAGGGCATGGAGCTTTCCTGCGAGTTCGAGGGCAAGTCCGTGCACCTGCTCGCCTACGGGATGGATCCGGACAACGAGGATCTGCTCGCTGAGATGGCACGAATCCGCGATGGACGGGCCGACCGCCTGCCGCGGATGCTGGAGCGGCTGGCGGATCTGGGAGTCCCGGTGACGGAAGCGGAGGTGATGGCTCACGTTGGGGAGGCGCCCTCGATCGGCCGCCCGCACATCGCAGATGCCCTCGTGTCGCGGGGGCACGTCGCATCGCGTGACGAGGCGTTCCAGCGGTTCCTCGCCGACGACGGGCCGGCGTACATTCCGCGCTATCACCCCGATGTCCGCACGGGCATCGAACTCGTGCATGCCGCCGGTGGGCTGGCGATCATCGCCCATCCGTGGGGCCGATCGAGCGTTGATGTGCTGACCGAATCGGTGCTGGCGGATCTGGTCGACCGGCACGGGCTGGACGGTTTCGAGATCGACCACGAGGACCACGGCGACGAACAACGACGGCGGCTCCGCGCCCTGGCGTCCGATCTGGGCGCCCTGGGCACGGGGTCAAGCGATCACCACGGGACCGGGAAGCCCCACATGCAGTTGGGCTGCAACTTGACCGATCCGGCGGTGTACGCAGAGTTGTTGGCCCGGCTGGGTTAGTCGGTCGCCTCGCCGGCCGTGGCGTTGTCACCCGCGCGACTGCGGGTCCTGCGCCGGCGTCGACGCCGTGGCTTGGTCGCATCGCCCTCCGGCGCGGCGCCTGACCCGGTCGCCACCGGCTCCTCGCCCGCAGACACCGCGGCGTCGCCACTCGGTGCAACGTCGGTCGCAGAACCCTCCAATGGCTGGCCGTTGCGCGTGCGCCGTCGGCTCCGGGTGCGGGCCGGGCGCGGCTGCCGTGGGCGTTCGCGGCCTTCGTCAGCCGGCTTCTCCGCCTTGAGCCGGCCCTTCACGCCCTCGGGGATCGACAGTTCCGTGAACAGGTGCGGGGAAGTCGAATACGTCTCCAACGGCTCATCGAAGTCCAAATCGAGGCTGTTGTTGATGACCTTCCAGCGAGTGAGGTCCTGCCAGTCGACCAAAGTGATCGCCACTCCGGAGGCACCCGCTCGCCCTGTGCGCCCAATGCGGTGGACATAGGTCTTGTCATCGTCCGGGCACTCGTAGTTGATGACGTGACTGACACCGGACACGTCGATGCCGCGCGCAGCGACATCCGTGGCGACAAGAACCCGAACCTTGCCCTCGCGGAACCGCTTCAGCGCGCGCTCCCGGGCCTCCTGGCGCAGGTCGCCATGGATGGCGGCAGCGGCGAAGCCCCGGTCCACCAGCTCATCCGCGATGCGCTGGGCCGCTCGCTTGGTGCGGCAGAAGATCATGACCTTTTCGACGTCGGTCGCCTGGAGCACCCGTCCGACGATCTCGGGCTTGTCCAGGTCGTGCGCCTGGAACACGTGCTGGGTGGTCAGCGGCACCGTTGAGGACTCATCGTGGTGCTCCGCCCGGATGTTCACCGGCTGCGTGAGATGGGTCCGGGCGAGCGAGGCGATCGCGGACGGCATCGTCGCGGAGAAGAGCAGCGTCTGGCGCGAGGCCGGCGTGTGGGCGATGAGACGCTCCACATCCGGGAGGAACCCGAGATCGAGCATCTCGTCCGCCTCGTCCAGCACCAATACCTTGAGGTGTCGCAGATCCAGCGCACCCCGGTCCATCAGATCGAGCAGGCGGCCGGGCGTACCCACCACGACGTCGACACCCGCGGCCAGCGCATCCAACTGCGGTTCGTAACCGACTCCGCCGTACACCGTGAGGACACGTGCCTCGCGGACGGTCGAGGCGATCCGGAGATCCTTGGCGACCTGGAGCGCGAGCTCGCGGGTCGGGGCCACCACGAGGGCCTGCGGCGCGACGCCGGGCTCGTTGTCGACGGTGATGCGCTGGAGCAGCGAGATGCCGAATGCCAGCGTCTTGCCGGTTCCGGTGCGCGCCTGACCGATCATGTCGGTGCCCGCGACAGCGATCGGGATCGCCATGGCCTGAATGGGGAAGGGGTGGGTGATGCCCACTTCGGCGAGCGCGGCGCAGATCTCCGGCAGGACGCCGAGGTCGGCGAATGTGGTGGCCTCGTCCTCGATGGGTTCATCATCGGTGACGATCTCGGCGGCCACGACGTCGGTCAGATCGGCTTCGTCATGCCGGGCGGGGAAGCCCTCGTCGGTTGTCAGGGAAGCTTTGGTGGTCAGGGGAGTGTCCGTTCGTCAGGTCCCGGACCCGTCAGGACCCGGAGGCAGTTCCATTCGCGTCGACACGACGCAAATAATGATTCCCGGCGGCATCGCAGTCGACGGTCCGCAGCAGCGGGCCGGCGCGGCCGACGCGAGGGCCAATAGGGCTCCCGGCCAGGAATCAGACACGCAGGCGAGCGCGTCCTCTCAAGGGATTCTAGCTACCCTGACAGACATGGACGAAATCGTCGGTTCGCAGGTCGCCGCAGGCAACCCTGCCGATGCCGCGGCGGGGGACGCCGACTATCGGGCTGGGGTGGTGGATCTTCTCGGGATTCTCGCCTATGGCGGGCTGACGGCATTCCAACGATTGTCCGACGACGCGGCGACTGCGCCGACGCTCGCCGACCAGGTGATGACCGCGTCGATGGCCGTTGCCCAGTTCCGTCATTTCGAGTCCGTGCGGGACCACCTGTGGACCTTCGACGTCGACGTGCTGGACGCGATGGAGCCATTCCATCGCCCGTTCGACGACTATCACAAGCGGGCGCAGGCGAAGATATGGCTGGAGACGCTGGTGTCGGCGTACGTGGGAGACGGCTTCGCAGCCGACTTCTATCGCGAGATCGCCGCCTATGTCGACGCCGGCACCCGAGCCCTCGTCGACGAAGTGCTGACCACCGACCGGCAGACCGACTACATCGTGGGTCGGGTCCGCCAGGCCATCGCTGACGAACCGGCGGTCGGCGGACGGCTCGCGCTGTGGGGCCGACGGCTCGTGGGTGAGGCTCTGACGCAGGCGCAGCAGGTCGCCAACGAGCGCGCTGCACTCACCGGTCTGCTCAGCGGGACAGTCGACCGACCGGGGATGGACCTGGCTGCAATTGCCCGGATGCTGACCCGACTGGTCGAGAACCACGCTTTGCGCATGGAGCGCTTGGGGTTGGCGAGCTAGGGAGTACGCAGAGTCTGCGGTGGGTGCGCCGGCGTCAACTGTCGGTCGGACGGTTCGACTGTTCCGCGGACTCGGCTTCCGGGGGCAGAAGGTGTCGGCCGATCCAGTGCGGATCGGGGTTGCGCTTGAGTTCCTCACCGATGACCACCGTGGGAGCCAGCAGATCCCCGCGGTTGACCTCCCGAACCCAGGCCTCGGCTTCCGGGTCTGCGATGGCGTCGATCCACAGCGCCTTCTTGGCGATGCTGCCGAGCGCGAGCCGCGTCCGGATGCAGAAGAAGTCCGCCGGTTTGTAATAGATCGCCACTCGATCCGGTGCAGCCAGGGCATCAGCCCGCGTCGCGCGGGGCCGGGGGAACATCAGCGGCGAGAAGACGAAGGCCGCCGGCAACAGCACCCCCGCCCACACGATCCCGTCGGACTCCTGCTGTGCCACCTTGAGGGCGACATAGAGGATGACCAGGGCGACGAGCGCGAGCGCGACGCCCCAGCGCCTCAGGAGCCGTCGCACCTCAGATGTCGCCGAAGCCCACGCGGCGCGGTTGCTCCTTGCCGAGGTCCAGGTATGCGACCGACGCGGCACGAATCAGAGTGCTCCCACCCTTGGTGTCGGTCAGGGTGAGCAACCCGTCCTCAGCGATCGCCTTCTGGAAAGCCTCGATGACCTGGGTGGCGGTGTCGTCGGTTTCGACGGTGAGCTCACGCGTGATGTGCTGGATCCCGACCTTGACTTCCACGGTTCCTCCTGGTGATGGCGGACGTGCGTCCGCTCGTGCGGGGTCCACGGTGCCACAGCACGGGGCGCGGACCGGAATCTGTTCGCCGACGGCGCAGCGGGCGCCTCCTCAGGCCGTCGCGAACGCCTCCTGCTCCTCCGGCGTCGCGCGACGCAGGACCAGTCGCGTCCATGCGCCCAGATAGATGCGTTCATCACCGGACAACTCGCGCCGGCGGCCGGTGGGAATCGGGGTGCTGGGCAGGCCGCCCGCGGCATCGGCGACGAACGTGCCGTTCGCGGACCCGAGGTCCTCGATGAACCAACGCGTGCCGTCGGTCGACAGCTGCGCTTGCCGGCGACTGATGCCGGTGTCCGGCTCACAGTCAATATCCGGGTTGATGTTGCGGCTCCGAGAAGGACGACCGATCAGCAATGTCCGCTTGCGCAGCGGGACGATGTCGGGCAGACCCGCCGACGGCATGGGGTCAGGACTGTCCTGCAGCGCATACCACTCCGGATCGACCCAGACCTCGAGCACCCAGTCGAAGGTTTCGCTCGCGGACTCGGGGGGAGCCGGTGCGAGCTCCGGGGCGGCGGTGCGCTCCTCCGCTGCCCGTGCGGGTGCGGGGGCAGCGAGATCGTCCGCTGCTCCTGCGTCCGCATCCGGCGGCGCCGCCGGGCTCACCTGGGCGGACGGTTCGGGGGCCTCGGTGACGTCCGGCGCGGCAGCCTCGGGCAGCGGACTGTCGAGATCCAGGATGGACGGCTCGGGCGGTCGGGGCATGGTGCCAGTGGTGTAGTCGTAGCCGCACGCCTCGCAGAACAGGGCGCCGGGTGCGTTCATCACGGCACAGTTGGGGCAAACGACGCCGAGTGGTTTGGACGACTCCTGCCGCGCTTCCGTGCTCGACCCGGCCGACGCGCCCGGGGACGCGCCGCCCCCCTGGTCGATGGGCGATCCGCAGGTGTCGCAGTAGTCATCGGAATCGCTGGTGTGCCCGTTCGGGCAGACAGCAGGTGCCATTGTCAGCCTCGGATCCTGGTGGTCTTGGTGGACGCGGTGTCGAGGGCCATCTCGTCGGCCTTGTCGACGGCCTTCTTGAGCCTGACGGTACCCGTTTCCACGTCCTGCACATCGACGACCTTCCGCAGTTTCGCAGTTGCCTCGTCATTGCCGGTCTCCGCAGCGAGCTTGACCGCGCGGCCGAGCTTTGTTGTGGCCGTGGCGTCGTCGCCGGCGGCCTTGGCCGCCAGGCCCTGCTGAATCGCCTCGGCCAACTCTGTCTGGCCGGTGTAGTGGGCGACCGCCGGGTTGATCCGCGTCGTGAGCGTGTCGTCGGAGGACCACTTGGCCTTGACGAGCCCCTGCGTCACCACATTGTCCCGCACCGACAACTGCACGCGCGCCGCGAGCTGTTCCTGTCCGACCGCCTTCGCGGCCAGCCGGATCGCGACGTGATAGTCGCGTGATTCGTCACCCCATGCCCCCGTGGGATAGCCCTTGGTGAGGGGATTGATCTGCCGGGACCGGCTGGTGAGGTCTTCGACGGTGGGGGACACCTGACGGACGAACATCACCTGCGCCCCCTGGGGAGCCCAGACTCGCAGCTCGGCTTCGGCCACGCCGCGGCCCATCGACTTCTGCATCAGCTCGGCGAAGACTGCACCCATCTGGGTGGGGTGAGGAATGATGTCGACCGTGCCGAGCAGCGCCTGGGCCACCCGCCTGATCTCCGACACTTTCCAGTCCACACCGATCCCGCGGCAGTCGCACTGGAACTGCCCGATCGACGCCTGGATCGCCGCGTCCAACTGCTGGGGAGTCTCGTTGTGGTTCTCGCCGTCGGTCAGCAGGATTGCGTGCCGCTGGGTGAGGCCGGGAACCGAGTTGAAGAGCGCACGGGTGAGGTTGAGCCAGGACCCGATGGCCGTGCCACCGTCGGAATGGAAATAGCGGATCGCCTGGGCGGCCTGGAAACGCGTGGACGAATCCATTCGGACCATCCCTTGGCCGCCGCGGGTGACGGGATACGCCAAATACGCCTGATGATTTCCGGCGACCACCGCGAACCAAGTCCCGTCGACGATGTGGTCCAGCGCAACGATCGCCGCGTTCTTGGCTGCCTCCATGTTGGTCTCGCCCATGGATCCGGAGGTATCGACGATGATGATCTCGCCGGCGTCGCCGCCGCTCTGGCCCGCCGTGCCTGCGCCGGAGCAGGTCACGGTGACAATCGCGTTGACATCGGTGCCGCCGTCCGGGAGGAACTCGTTCTGATAAACCGCCGAGGTGAAATCTGCCATGGTCCTGAATTCTCTCCCTGCGTCAGTGTTCGATGCGTGGTGCCGGCGACCCATCGGCCGGCGCGGACTCCGGATCCGTGATCCCATCGTCACGGGCTGCGGATGTGGCTGCATCCGGTTCGCCGGTGGGTGACGGTTGGGGCTCAGGGTCCGCTTCTGTGCGTACGGGGACAGTATGCACGGTCGGGGTGGAGTCTCCCGGCTCGATCGGGCTCTCCAACGACGCGTCCGTGCGGCCCGGGAAGCCGTCGAGCGACCCGAAGCGGGCCAACGCCACCGTGATGTTGTCCTTGCCGCCTTGGGCGTTCGCCCAGCGGACAAGTTCGAGAGCGAGCAGGCTCGGGTCGGCCGCCGCGGGGTTTGCCAGGAGAATCCGGGCGAACACCACCTCGAGATCCTCGGGGTCGGAGGCGTAGTTCCACAGGCCGTCCGAGCACACCAGCAGCCAGCCGTTGCCAGGTCGCTGCAGATGTCCGGTGGTTGGGATGAGATCGGGGGCGTCCATGCCGAGCCAGCGGGTGATGGCATGAGAACCGGGTCCGCTCTCCGCCTCGGCCCGGGGCACTCCTGCCGTCATCCGCAACTGCGCCATCGAGTCATCGACGCTCAACTGCCGAGAGGGGCCGGTATCAGCCATCCAATAGACCCGCGAGTCGCCGATGTTCCCCCAGACGATGAGATCCCCGTCGACCTCGGCTGCCGCGATCGTGCAGGAGGGCGCGTTGGTGCTGGCTGGATCAGTGCCTGCCACGATCGCTTCATTGGCTGCGGCCACCGCCTCGGTGAAGGTCGCGGTCCGCGCCGCGACCTGCGACTCCGGCACGGCCATCCCGACCGGATGACGGGCCACCAGGACACCTCGTGCCGCCCGCGCTGCTGCCAGCGACGCCAGGTGGGAATCGTCAGAGGATGACACTCCGTCGCACACCACCAGCACCGCGTGGCTGCCCGGCACCGGATCGGCCGAGAGCGCCATCGCATCCTCGTTGCGGTGGTGGCGGACGCCACGGTCGCACACACCACCGACCCATGTGGCCGGGCTCTCGACAAAATGGTCACGTTCGGAGGGCGCTTTGGCGCCGCACTGCTCGCAATAGCCATCCGGATCGATCCGCCCGCCACACTCGAGGCAGGCTCGCGCCGACGCTGAACCCGGCTCGTCGGCCTGGAGCACGCGCGAGACCGGCACCTCGTCGGCCACGAGTTCTGCTGGTCGAGCTTCGGTGGGTGTCAATTGGGCGCCGCAGCCCTCGCAGAATGCCTCCCATGCTGTGACTTCGTCGCCACATGACGGGCAGCGTGTGGAGCCGGCAGCGGCCGGCGGACCGGAGACCTGCCAGGTGTCGGGCACGGCGCGCTCGACGGACTCGAATGGCTCATTCACAGCAGACTCCACTTCCTCAGTCGGTTGGCGCGGTCGATCAGTTCCACCCGGGAATCGGGGCGGTGCTGGGCCAAGGAGCGATAGGCCTCGGCGAGCGCGGTTCGCAGGGCGTCCTCCGTGGCTTGATGCCCGCCGACCGTCGTGTTGCGCCGCGGCCCGTGCGCACGCACTTCCCCGAGCGCACGTTCGAGAATGTGCACCCGGAACTCGTCGGCCTGGGGCGCGTCCATCCGCACTCCCTGGACCGATCGCATCGCTTCGTCGAGTTCCTTCAACCCCGCACCCAGGGTGAGGAGATGGCGGGCCCGGAGCCGGCGGGACTCCGCGTACGCTCGCGACGTGGCCGGCACCATGTCGAGCGCGGCAACCGCCCCGTCGAGATCGCCCTTGCGGGCCCGGATGCGGGCGAGACCGAACGCGGCCGGCGTGACGAAGTTGGCATCAGTGGCGACGCACGTGGCATAGAGCCCCTCCGCGATCCCGGGCTCACCCCCGTGTTCACAGGCCAGCGCGAGCGCCAGCTTCGGGGCCAGCTCGCCGGGAACCTGACCGTAGACGGCGTTGAATGCCGCCTGCGCTGCCTTCCATCGCTCACCCTGCAGCGCAGCGAGACCCTGCATCCACACCGCTCGCCACTCCCATGGGTCGTCGGAGAGCAGGGAATCGGCCAACTCATCGATCGCAGCGGTCTGGCTGCCGATCTCGAGCAGCGCGCGGCACATGGCGAGGGCGACCTCCGCTGTCCGGGCCGGCGCCCCGCCCAGCAACTGCAGTCGCTGCCGAGGATCGTCGATGGACACATTGCTGAGCCAGCCGTGCTGGGGATCGTGTGAGTCCGGACGCAACTCGGGCAGACCGTTCCAGTCCAGCGTGCTGCCCACCACCGATGGCGACTCGAACAGGACCGACGCCGCGGATGTCAGCGCGGTGCCCCGGGTCCGTCGGGCGACGGTTTCTCGCAGGATGCCGAGCAACTGCACGCGCAGCTCGTCGGCGCTGGTGAAGCGGTCGGCCGGGTCCGGTGCGCAACACCGCTGGAGCAGCCGATAGAACGAGTCGTTCTGCTGGAACATGGGTGTGCGCTCGACAGCGGGGAAGGTGAACTCGAACGTTGTTTGATAGCCCCGGAACTCCGCGCAGAGGACCATGAGGGTCCGGCCGATGGTGAAGATGTCCGACTGCGGTGAGACCCCTTGAGTCGCGACTTCCGGCGCTTGATAGCCGACGGTGCCGAAGATCGCGGAGTCGGGGTCGTCGACCCGCCGAACGCCCCCGAGATCGATGAGCTTGAGCCCGTCGCCGACCTGGATGACGTTGTCGGGCTTGAAATCGCAATAGATCAGGCCTTGGTCATGGAGGTATTGGAAAGCGGGGAGCAGCTCCACCAGATAGGCGATCGCCTGGTCGACCGGGAGCGGATCGTATTCCCCGCCGTTCTTCGCCATGCGGTCCTGCAGGAGTTGCTTGAGCGAACGACCGCCGACGAACTCCATGACGATATAGCCGGAACCGTCGTGGCTGACGAAGTTGTGGATCTCCACGATCAGCGGATGGGTGACCTGGGCAAGAAACTGCTGCTCGGCGATCGCGGCGGCGTTCGCATCCGCATCACCAGAGTTGAGCAGACCTTTGAGCACGACCCACCGGCGCGACACATTCAGATCACGGGCCAGATAGATCCACCCGAGTCCGCCGTGGGCAAGGCACCCGGCCACTTCGTATTGGCCGGCGACAATGGCGCCCGCCGCCAGCTTGGGGTCGAAGGAAAAAGGTTTGCGGCATTTGGCGCAGAACCCGGTGGTTCGGCCGGGCTGGCCCTGGCGTGAGCGGCCGACCGGGGCGCCACAGCTGGGGCAGTTGCGCTTGTTCTCCGGAACGACCGGATTGCGCAGGACGGCGCGCGCTGGGTCCACCGCAGGCGCGGGGGGCACCCGGGTGAGCCCCGCGCCGATGCGGGCACCGCGCATGCGCTGAGCTGCCGTTGTGGTGCGGCGGGTCGCGCCCCTTCCCGGGACCAGCTGGCTGCCGAGAGCAGTCGAACCGAGCCTGGTGGACGTGGTGGTCAACGCGGCTGCGCCGGCATCGGCGTCCTCCGGCGGCGCGGCGGCATCGGGCGGGGAGCCGCAGATGTCGCAATAGCCGTCGCGGATCTCGCCTCCGCAGCCGGGCATCGGACAGCGGCCGGTCGATGCGGATGCAGGCCGACTGCCGGGGCGGGCGTGCACAGTCTGCTGCGCGCGGGCCGCGGTCGCCGGCGGGGTCGAGGCCGGGGCTGCTGCGGAGGCCCCACCCCCGGCGGGCATCGCTCCGGCCGGCATCCCGCAGATGTCGCAGTAGCCGTCGGCGATGGCACCGGAGCAGCCCGGCTGTGCGCACTTCACTCGGGCTGCTCCTTGGGCTGACTGGCCAGCCACTGGACGAACACCTCGTAGGCCTCGACCAGCTCAGTCGCCAGCGGGACCGGGGATGGTTCCCGCGTGAGGATGTCGGTCGTGAGAGCGTCGAGCGCGGTCAGATCGGCATCGCCCGCGAAACCGAGTTGCACCGCCCGCGA
This sequence comes from Ammonicoccus luteus, assembly GCF_050880385.1. Taxonomy (NCBI): domain Bacteria; kingdom Bacillati; phylum Actinomycetota; class Actinomycetes; order Propionibacteriales; family Propionibacteriaceae; genus Ammonicoccus; species Ammonicoccus luteus. Next base: position 729,929 of record NZ_JBNZCI010000001.1, on the reverse strand, counting down.
ACGGTGGCCGGCGAGCCGACCGACCAGCTCTTCGTGATGCTGCAGGGCCTGCGTGTAGGCGTCCTGCACGACCTGCATCGCTCGTCCCACCCGGTGCAGCTTCTCCAGATAGTCCTCGAGCTCCGGGCGGGTGTTCGGCACGGGGCCCAGCGCGTCCGGATCCGGGACGGCATAGCGCGGGGCGGGGACGACCCGGCGTACGCACTGGACAACCAACTGCTTCATCGCGGCCTGCCGGGATTCCAGGTCGTTGCGCAACTCACGTGCCTTGTCAACGAGCCCGCGCGCCTCGCGCCGCTCCACCCCGCCCACGATGAGATCGCGCTCGAAGCGGGCGGCCTCGATTTCCGCCGGCCCGATCAACCCACCGATGTCCCCGCCCCGGTCCAGCCGCTGGGCCATGTCCCTGACCCGCTCCGCGAGGTCTGCCAGTTTTGCCTCCGGCGCCGCACGCAGGCCCGCGGGCTCGAGTGCCACCTGGTCCCGGATCCGCTCGAGCTGGGCCCGAAGCTCCCGCAGGCGCGCGGTCACCTGATCTGCATCGGGATCCAACGCCAAGCGTGTCCGGAGCTGGGCGGCCATCGCATCGGAGAGCCTGCAAGCCTCCGGGAGCGAGACCGTCAGGCCGCTGACGTCGCTGCCGGGCGAACCCGTTGCAGCCTTGTTCTGCTCGTTCTGGTCTGCCCGACCGGCGAGCAGGGAGGGATCGAGGGTCGCGTCGAGGCGGCCCCAGATCAGCGCGGCCATGCGTTCCCGCTCGGTGAGTCCCACGCGGCCGGAATCCCACGTCGCCATCAGCAGATCGAGGCGATCCTTGACGGCCTTCCACAAGGCCAGCGACAGCATCATGTCGCGGGTCAGCTGGGCGCGATGAGGCGACCGCAGCACTGCGGCGTCCAGCAGATCGAGCTCCCGCCGTCGCGCATCCACCCACGTGTGGAGGTCGCCCAGATAGCGGCGTGCCTGCTCCGGGTGCAGGGGAACGCCCAGGCGTCCGGGGGCCGTGGGAGCGACGACGGCACGGGCGCGGGGGGAGGGCTGATCGGTCATGGTTGTCCACCGTAGTGGTCGCCGGAGACACTGAAGCGCGCTGACGTCATGCGTACTCCCGCAGCCTTGGCCGCACGCCCGCCCAGCTGCAGAGAATGGCTGCAAAACCGGCCACACCCACGCCGAGTGCGGCCACTTCGAGACTCAGCCGGGGCTCTTTGACCAAGCGGCCGGACGTCGCGCCTGCACTGGTCATGGCGCTCGTGACTGCCTCGTCGAACTCGGCGAAACGAGCGCCGGCGGCATCGGTTCCCTGGTGCACGGCATGGCGCTGGGCCTCGTCCCACTGTCCTCGACCGGCGAGATCACGGACGTCGGCGTGCGCGCGGGCATAAAGGTCCCACGCAGCGGTGAGGTCGAGTGCAACCGAATCCGGGATCCGGTCCAGTGCCGCCCGCGTGTCGTCGGCAGCCGTTGCCCAAGGGGTGTCCGCTGCCGCGTCGTCCCGGCGCTGGATGAGCGCGAGGGCTTCCTGGGCGCGCGCATTGTACGCAGACCCGCGCGCCGCAGCGGTCTCCTGGAAGGTCGTCATCGCGCGCCGGGCCTGCTGGTCGACCAGGGTGTTGGCCTCGCCAAGGGTCCACTGCCCGAAGGCGAACGCCGCGGCTACCAGGAGCAATGCGGCCGCGAGCCCGAGGTTGACGACCCGGTGGAACCTGATGCTCAGGCTGAGCGCGGTGCCGACCAGCCCGACCAGGGCTGCTATCCCGGAGACCACCAGCGGCGCACTGGAGGAGGTGCGGGTGCGCTCGTCGACGAGATCGGAGTTGGCCCGCACGACCTCGTCGAGCGCCGGCAGCACCCCGGTCCGCAGCTGCTGGCCGGCATCGATGAGGGCGGCCTCACCGGCGGGTGAGTTCCGGCCCACGCGCGCCTCCTCGAGCTTTGCGGCATAAGCGTCGAGATCGCGGTTCACCTCGGCCAGCGCGGCGGCTTCGTCCGGCGCGTTGACGGCGGTCTCGACCAGAACTGTCCGGGCCTGGCCGAGAGCTTCCTGATATTCGGATTCTCCCGACCCCAGGAGGAGGTGGGCGGCGCTGGCGTCCGCCCGCAGGAGGTCGGTGCGGATCTGTTCGACCCGGCTCAGCTGGCCGATGGCCTCACCGGCCCCGGACAGGGAATCGCGGGTGTTCAGCAGCGACAGCACGCCGAGGACGGTGAAGGCGACCAAGGACAGCGTGGTGAACATGAGCCAGCCGCGCACCAGCTTGGGGGTCGAGGTGGCGCGGGCCTCCGGCCGCGCCACCGGTGGACCGGTCGGCGACGCAGAGGCCTGGGAGGTGGCGGGGGCCTTCGAGCTGGGTGCTGCTGCGACTGCTTCGGACCCGGTCTTGGCGGCGTCTCCTGCGGCCGGGATCGCAGCGCCGGCCCTGGCACCGGTCGGCTGGGGAGGGGTGGCGGTCATCAGTCGTCCCCCGCGCGGCCCTCCGGCACGGAGGGCCCGTCCTCCTGGGCGGCATCGACGGGCGGCACGTCGGCGGCCTGCTGGTCGACGCCGCCGTCGGCACCCGGCGCGCCGAAGTCCACGAGGTCATCGGCGTCGTCGAAATCCTCGGGGGCGGTCAACGGCTGACCGGGGGCCGGCTGGAACGTCGAGAGATCGGGCAGCTCGTCGTCATCGCCGTTGTCCATGGAGTCGAGGTCCTCCGGAACGAGGACGCGCAAGTCCTCGACCGTGGGCTCCTCGACGTCGCGCAGGCGCCAGGCATGTGCGCCGATCGCAGCCTCGAGACAGTTCCTGGCGAATCGCCCGTTGCCGAAGGTGGAGTTGCGCTCCTGCTGGCCGAGGATCTCGCGGAACCGCGCGACGGTCTCGTCGGCCGCGTCGTAGTCCGCCTTGGCGACCATGCCGCGAAAGATCTCCACCAACTCGTCCTCGGTGTAGTCCTCGAACCCGATCGTCGTCCGGAACCGCGAGCTGAGGCCGGGATTCTCCGCGATGAACACGGCCATCGGCACGGGATAACCAGCCACGATCACCACCAAGTCGTCCCGCTTGTCCTCCATCTCCTTGACGAGGGTGTTGATGGCTTCGGTGCCGTACTGATCCCCCGACAGCGAATAGGCCTCGTCGATGAACAGCACCCCGCCCTCGGCGGACTTCACGACCTCCGCCGTCTTGATCGCGGTCTGACCCAGATAGCCCGCCACGAGCTCGGAGCGGTCGACCTCGACCAGCTGGCCCTTCGACAGCAGCCCCAATGCCTGATAGATCCCGGCCACCAAGCGGGCCACGGTGGTCTTGCCGGTGCCCGGGTTGCCGACGAACACCAGGTGGCGGGTCACAGTCGCGCTCCGGAGGCCCTCCTTCGCCCGCAGCGCTTCGACCCGCAGCATGGCCGACTGCTTGTGGATCTCCTCCTTGACCCGGGTCAGCCCGGTCAACGCGTCCAGCTCCGTGAGCAAGTCGTCGAGACTGCGCGGTTCGGGTTCGTCAGCGGCGGGTTCCTGAGCGGTGGCCGGTGCCGCGTCCTGTGCCGCGACGGGGGTTTCGGTGTCTCCGACGGTCGGCTGAACCGGATGGGTCGGGACCCCTGCGGCGTACGGATCAGGGGGCTGCGGCGACGACCCGGGCCGGTCGGCCGCGCTGTCCGGGGGTGGCAGGGGAGTGCCCCCCGGCAATCCGGGGAACGCTCCGGGCCCTAGCGGCAGGTCGAAATCGAGATCGAGGCTCGAACCCGGCCACTGCTGCTGCACATCCGCCTGCTGGCGCCGGACGCTCTGGTTGAGCTGGTCCAGCACGTTGCGCAGCACCTCCGGAGCCTGCCGGGCGAACTCCTGGGCGCGCTGTCCCGTCTGGGCGGCGAAGTCCTGGGCACGGCCGGCGAGTGGGTGGGTCGGCGCGGGGCCGGTCCCAGCGAGCACGTCACCGCTCACCGGCGGTTGTGCAAACGGAGAATCGTTCACGCCGGTGTCCGGGGGCGAGGGGGCGGTGGGGGGCACGGCGCCGCCCGGACCAGCGGCCGAGAGCTGCGCGGCGGCAGCGGCTTGGGCGTTTCCCGCCACACGAGCATTGGGTTGGCCCAGCGTGCATGCGGCGGTGCAGAGGTCGGCGAGAACCTTGGCGTACGCAGGCGCCTGCGCCGGCCGCGTGTGCACGAGTTCCTGCAGCAGCGTGGTCGGCGCGCCGCGCCAGCGCCGCCCGTGCTGGGCCATGGTCATGAACCGCTCGGCGCTCGGCTCTTCCCCGACCTGTTCCGCCCAGGCGACGAACGCCTGCTTGCCGGACTCGGCGACAGCTGCCGCGAGCGCCATCCCCTCGGCACGCGCGGCGTCCGGGTCCAGGCCGGCAGCGTCGGCGACCACGGCCAGCCGATCGAGGACTTCACGCAGGGAGCCGGTCGGGCGGTCGGTGGTGGGGGACTGGTCGGACATCGTCTGGCCTCCTGGCTCACAACGGGTCGAGGGGCGTGGTCGGAGTGGAAGGAGTCGGTCGGTCAGGGCAGGTCGAGCGGGTTCACCGGACCGGCGGGCTGGGCACCCGGTGGCGGGCTCGGCTGTGGGGCGTGCTGGGGTGCGATCGAGCGTGCGCCGGCCTGCAGGTCCAGCTCGCCACCGGTTGCTTCGTGACCGAACCTCGCAGTCAGGAAGCGGCCGTGCGCGATCAAGGCGTCGGCGTCAGCCCGTGCCACGGCGTCGAAGATCTTGTCCATCGTCGCGCCCAGCAGGTCCAGCTGGTCGATCAGCAGCATCAACGACGTCTTGCCGTTGTCGATCGGGCGGCTGTCGGCCCAGTCCCGGGGCAGCCGGAGATAGCCGCCGAGGGCCTCTGGGAGATAGTCGGTGGCGGTTGCCATCACCGCGTACGCATCCGAACTGCCCAGACCCACGGATTTCATCCGCGGCAGCGTGTCCCGGATGACCCGTGCCACACGGTTGACCCGCGCGAGGACGAACGGGTGGAGCTTGGCGTCCCGCGCGAGCTGTTGGGTGCGGTCCAATGCGTTCAGAATGTCGTTCTCGGTCGGCACCGGAGGAGTCGTCGTGGCGCCTTGCGGCTCCAACTTCTCGTTGACTCCGCGAACCCAGTCGAGAAATCCCATATGCGGCCTGTCCGGTTCTGCTCGTTGATGTGTGGCTGGAGGTTGGCGTGACCCCGAGGGTCAGCGCCAAGTGGTGCGCTGGTCGTTCTGCGGTGGGGCACCCTCGAAGTTCATCGAGCCCGACGCCAGACGTTGGTCCTGCTGGGAGACCCGGTCGAGGTAGCTGCGCGACTTCTCGACCTCGTGTTCGAGGACGCCGATGGTCTGCGCCATGTTGTCGAGAGCCTGCATCTTGAACTGGTCGATCGAGTCCATGGTGGCGTAGATGTTCTGGAACGCGTTCTGCAGTTGGGGCAGGCCCAGGGTGGACTCCGCCGCGCCCTTCTGGATCGCGGCCGAGTTCTGTTTCAGCGCCAGCGAGGTCTGCTCGATGATGTTGGATGTCGTGGTGTTGAGCGCCGTGATCTGATCGAGGACCAGCTTCTGGTTCGTGAGCGCCTGGGAGACGATGACCGCGGTCCGCAGGGCTGACATCGTCGTCGTGGACGCGCGGTCGACGCCCTTGATGAGCTCCAGGTTGTTCTTGATGATGATGTCGATCGCCAGATAGGACTGGATCGAGACCGCGAGCTGGGTGAGCAGGTCCTGGTGCTTCTGCCGGACATAGAACAGAACGTCCTGACTCAGCGCCTGCGCCTTGTCGGGATCGGTGATCTCCATCTCCGCGATCTGGGCCGCGAGCTTCGCGTCGAGCCGCTCGGCGATATAGATGTATTGGTTGAGGCGGCCCATGGTCGCCCACAGGTTTTGCTTCTCCATGTTGAGCGCCACGTTGTCCTTGGTCAGCTCGTCCTTGCCGTTCTGCAGCGCGTGCAGCAGCCCGTTGAGGTGCGACTGGGCGGACTGATATTTGCGGAAATAGTCCACGATCTTGTCGCCCATCGGGATCATCCCGAGGAACTTGCGCACGCCCGTTGCCTGGGACGGATCGAGGTCCTCCACCGTGCGCCGCAACTCCAGCAGCGTCTGCCCGATGTTCGATCCCTGGGAGATCCCGCCCTCCTTGAGCGCTTTGACGGGGGCGTTCAACAGCCGGTTCGAGGTTTCCGCGGCCCTGCGGATGTCCGCGTCGCCCATGTTGCGGACCGCGGTCGCCTGGGCCTCCATCTCCGGAGACTTCGGTTGAGCGGAAGTGAGCGCGGACATGAACGCGTCGACCTTCTGGTCGAGGACAGGCACCTGCTCGGTCTTGACCGGCGGGGCCATGCGCGGGGCCTGGGTGGCGGTGACCGGGGCGGGGGCCGGCGGCGCCTCGAGCGTGAGGACGTTGTCCATTCCGGCCGGCGGAGCGAGCGGGGCCGGCTGCGCTGCGGCGCCACCGCTGTCGTACGACGGGAAGGGCTGTTGGTTGCTCATCGGGTCCTCACGTCAGGCTCGGGGATGGTGGGGCCGGGCACGGCAGGTTGTGGCGAGGTCGCCAGCACGGTCAATCTACCCGCCACCAGGGGGCAACGGGCCCTGACCCTGCCCGGATCGCGACCCGGGCGTACGCCCCACGACGTGGGCGGAAGAGGGGGAACGGAGCTCACTCCGCGAGGGGGAATCCCCGAATCCCGCGCCAGGCAAGCGTCGAAATAAGGGAACTTGCCTCGTGCGCGGAAAGTTCGTCGCGGAGTTCGCTCACCCAATAGCGGGCGCCGACCTGCGCGAGCCCCACCAGCGAGATGCCGAGGAGGCGGGCACGCTCGGGGGACATGCGGGTGTCGTGTGCGATCGACTGTCCGATGGCTTCCGCAAGATCGCGGTGCGCTTGCCAGATCCGGTCGGACACCTGCGCGTCGCCGATCAGATCGGACTCGAAGACGAACCGGAAGGACTTCCCGGCCTGCGCGACGAACTCATAGAAACTGCCGAGAGCCGCGCTGACGCGCTCGGAATTGTTGGTCGTGCCCGCAATCGCGGCCCGCACGAGATCGACGATCTCCTCGCTGGCCCGGTCGACGAGCGCGAGATAGAGGTCGAGTTTGGACGGGAAGTGCTGATAGAGCACCGGCTTCGAGACCCCGGCGGCCTCCGCGATGTCATCCATCGCCGCATTGTGGTAGCCCTTGTCCGCGAACACCTGACCTGCGACGTCCAACAATTGCAGCCGACGCTGGTCGCGTGGCATCCGCGCTGGACGGCCCATCGCGCCGTTGGCGGCCTGGACGTGATCGGTCATTTTTCAGATGCTACCGACGAGTCACCTGCTTCTCCATCACTGGGCGGTGCGGGGCGGTGTGTCGTGGGGGAAAAGCTCACCGGCGACATCCGAGTGGATATCGCCGGTGAGGAGTCATGGGTCTTGCGGTCCCGGGTCCGACACGTGTCAGGGGACTAACCCGGGTGGATCAGAGAGGCCGCACCTTGTCGGCCTGCGGGCCCTTCGGGCCCTGAGTGGTCTCGAACTCGACGCGCTGACCCTCGTCGAGGGTCTTGTAGCCCGTGGTCTCGATCGCGCTGAAGTGGACGAACACGTCGTCATCCGGTCCGCCGCCATCGACAGCGATGAAGCCGTAGCCCTTTTCGGCGTTGAACCACTTGACGGTTCCCTGTGCCATATCTTTCTCTTCCTTGTTGCTCCGGACCCGACAATCCGCAGGGTCCACACCGTTCTGGCCGGGAAGGCGGTTGGCTGCACCAATCCGACACTGTGCGAACAGTGAAACCCACACTTCCACATGTTCGCGGCAAATGTGAACCGGGATCGAAAAATATGTCTATATAACGGCAATGTTCTCTGAGAGGGAACAAGCGGGTGACGGCCGGTCCGTCCACCGCGCCCGTGATTGTCGGTGGGCTCTGCTTGGCTTGTTTTCGGAGCTGAACAGGAGAGGCATGACGGGATTCACGTTGGAGCGTCCGGGGCGGGTCGCGCGAGGGTTCGCCGGGTTGGACGCCGACCAGGCAGCGGTCGCCGAGCATCTGGTTGGGCCCCTGCTGGTGTTGGCGGGGCCGGGGACCGGCAAGACGACCGCGCTCGTGGAGGCAGTCGCGCGCCGGATCGAACGGAGCGGTGATGGTGGGCGTACGCGAAGTCCGCTCGTCCTCACCTTCTCCCGGCGGGCGGCGGCGGATCTTCGGGTGCGCATCACCCAGCGCCTCGGACGGCCTACGGTGACGCCGTTGGCGATGACCTATCACTCGTTCTGTTTCGCGCTGCTGCGGCGGTTCGGGCCGACCGTCGAGCACGGCCCGGGTTGGCGGGTGCTCACGGCGCCGGAGCAGGAGTTCCGGGTCCGGGAGACTTTGGCGGGCCAGGATCCACGACTGCAGCACTGGCCGGATTCGGTCGCCGGAGCGCTCGGGACGCGGGCCTTCGCAACCGAGATCCGGGCGGTGCTGGCTCGGACCCGTCAGCTCGGCCTCGATCCGGATGACCTCGTCGACGTGGCACGCGACGCGGGCCGGCCGGAATGGGCCGGGGTGGGCCGCTTCATGGCGGAATACCTGGATGTGCTCGACTTCGAGCAGGTGCTGGACTATCCCGAGCTGGTCCATCGGTGCCGGATTCTGTTGACGGACCCGGGGATCCGCGAGCCGCTGCGCGCCGAGTTCGACGGGTTCTTCCTGGACGAATACCAGGACACCGACGTCGCCCAGGCGCAGCTCGTCGCCGAATTGGCCGGTCCCGGAGCGACGGTCGTCGCTTTCGGCGACCCGGACCAGTCGATCTATGGGTTCCGCGGAGCGCAGACGCGCGGCATTCTCGACTTTCCCGACCTGTTCCGCACAGCGTCGGGTGCGTCGGCGCCCGTCCAGGCCCTCGGGACCTCGCATCGCTCGGGGTCCCGCATCGCGCACGCGACCCGTCGTGTCGCCGCGAGGCTGCCGCTCGTCAGAGCACTTCCACCGGACGTGCGCGAAAAGTTTCGGGAGCCAGCGGACGCCCCGTCCACCGGGCGGGGACGGGTCGAGGTGCGGGTTCATGAATCCGCCGGCGCAGAGGCGGAGCACATCGCGCACTTGTTGCGCCACGCCCACCTCCGGGACGGCTTGGGCTGGGGAGACATGGCGGTCCTCGTCCGCTCCGGGCGCCGCAATCTGCCGGGGCTGGCGCGAGCGCTCACGGCCGCGGGGGTGCCGATCGAGGTCGCGGGCGACGAGATCGCACTCTCGGCGGAGCTCGCCGTGCGGCCGCTCCTGCTGGCGCTGGAGGTTGCGCTCCAACCCGACGGTCCCACCGTCGACGAGGCCGTTCGGCTTGTGCAGTCGCCCCTCGGTGGCCTGGACAGCCTCGGAGTGCGGCGGCTCGGGCGATCGTTGCGCGCGGTCGAGCGAGCCGAGCTCGCCGGTTCCGCACTGCCGGAGTTGTCCGGCGAGCTGATCCGGCGAGTTCTGATCGACCAGGAGTGGCTCGCTGATTGTCGTGAAGCGCTCGGGCACGAGCACGTGGAGCTCGCGCGGGTCGCAGCACTTGTCGAGCTGCTGAACGGCGTCCGCGCGCGGATCGCCGAGGGCGGGGCGGCCGAGGAAGTCCTGTGGGTCGCCTGGGCGGGAACAGATTGGCCGAAGCGACTGCACCGAGAGGCCCTGCGTGGCGGCGATGGGGGCCGGCGGGCCGACCGGGATCTGGATGCGGTGTGCGCCCTGTTCGACATCGCGTCCCGGGCCGAGGAGTTGGTCGGCGCTCGCGGCGTCTCGGCCTTCCTGGCAGAGGTGCAATCCCAGCAGATCCCTGCCGACACCCGGCGGGAAGCCGATCTGCGCGGGCAGGGCGTGCGGCTCATGACCGCACACCGGGCCAAAGGCTTGGAGTGGCCGCTGGTCGTGGTCGCCTCGGTCCAGGAGGGCGTGTGGCCCGACCTGCGGGTGCGGGGCTCACTTCTGGATGCCGACCGGCTGGGCCGGACCGGGACCGCGGGCGGTGTGGGGCTGACCGACCCGCTGCCGCTGTCGGCCCGGCTGGCGGAGGAGAGGCGGCTCTTCTATGTGGCGTGCACCCGCGCGCGCGAACGACTTGTGGTGTCGTCGGTCGAGGGCACCGAAGGGGAGGGGGACCAGCCTTCCCGCTTTATCGCCGACCTCGGGATCCGGCCACAGGTGTTTCCGGGGCGCCCGGCCCGGCCGCTGACGATCCCGGCCCTGATCGGGGAATTGCGCCGCATCAGCGTGGACCCGGAGGCCAGCCCCACGCTGCGGGACGCCGCCGCGATTCGCCTGGCAAGGTTGGCCGACGCCCGCGACGACGACGACCGGCCGCTCGCTCCGGCGGCGGACCCAGCGGCCTGGTGGGGTCTCCGGCCGACAACCACCTCGGATGTGCCGGTGCTGCCCCCTCAGGAGCCCGTGCGCATCTCCGGCTCGGCGCTGGGCGGTCTGCTCAGCTGCCCTCGGCAGTGGTTCCTGGGCCGCCGAGCTGCGGCGGAGCCGGGTCGACGTGCGGCAGCGGGGACCGGCGACATCCTGCACGTGCTGGTCCGGCACGCAGCGGAGGAGGAGATCCCCGCGACCGATCTCGTCGACCAGCTCGATCTCGTCTGGCACCGGCTGGGCTTCGAAGCCGCCTATCTGTCGGCGGTCGAGCGCGCACACGCGGAGTCCATGCTCGAGCGCTATGCGAACTGGGTCGCCGCCCATGACCACCGCACGCTCCTCGGCGTCGAGGTCGAGTTCGAGGTGCCCGTCGAGGTTGCGGGTGATCGGGTGGTGCTCACCGGTTCGGTGGATCGGCTCGAGCTGACCCCGGCGGGCCTTCAGATTGTGGACTTCAAGACCGGCCGGACTGCGCCCGAGAAGCGCTCGATCCCTACCCACGAGCAACTGGGTGTCTATCAGCTGGCAGCGCTCACCGGTGCCTTCGACGACCTCGCCCCCGGTGAGCGTCGCGTCGCCGGTGCCGAGCTGGTCTATCTGCGTCTGCAGGACGCGGGTGATCTGCCCTTCCCCAAGGTGTTCCCGCAGGCCTCGCTGCAGGAGTCCCCCCACGTGACCGACGACCCGCCGGGGATCAGGGACCAACACCCGACCTGGGTGCACGCCCGGCTGGCAGACGCAGCGCACATCGTGCGAGCGGAGGAGTTCCCCGCCAAGGTCGGACCCGCCTGCCGGTGGTGCTCGTTCGCCGCGAGTTGCCCGGCCCGGAGCTCGGAGGTGGTGGGATGACCGCCCCGAGCAGTGTGTTCCGTCGGCGCCTGACAGACCGCCGGGAGCTGTGCGACGCCCTCGGCATCCCGTTCTCGGATCAGCAACTCGACGCGATCACGGCCCCGCTGGAACCCGGGGTCATCATCGCCGGGGCGGGGTCGGGAAAGACAACCGTGATGGCCGCCCGTGTTGTGTGGCTTGTCGGAACAGGTGCGGTCCGGCCCGAGCACGTGCTCGGTCTCACGTTCACTCGCAAGGCGGCAGGAGAGTTGTCTGTGCGGATCCGGGCCGCCCTGATCCAGGCCGGTGTGCTGGACACCGACGGTGTGGACGAAGCCGGTGAACAGGTCGTGATGACCTATGACGCCTTCGCTGCTCGTCTCGTGTCCGAGCACGGCCTGCGCATCGGCGTCGACGGCGACCGCACGATGATCTCGGGCGCCACACGGTTCCGTCTGGCCGCGCGTGTCGTCGCCAATGCCGCGGGCCCGTTCGAAGCGCTGTCGCGTTTGCGGCCAGCGACGTTGGTTGAACGCGTGCTCAAACTCGATGCGGATCTGCAGGCTCACCTGGTGGACCGCGACGTCCTCGACCGGCATGCCCGGCAATGGTTGCTCGCCTGGGCGGAGGCTCCACTGACCCGAGCCAAGAAGCCTTATGCCGATGTGCGCAACGCCCAGGCGGCGCTCGCGGAACGACTCGAGCTGGCCAGCTTGGTCGCGGACTATCAGGAGCTGAAGCATCGTCTGGGCGTGGTCGAGTTCGCGGACCAGATGGCGGTTGCCGCTGGTCTCGTGCAGCGCGTGCCGGAGGTCGCCGAACTGGTCCGCGACCAATTCCGGGTCGTGCTGCTGGACGAATACCAGGACACCTCGGCCGCGCAGGCAGCGCTTCTGCAAGGGCTCTTCTCCGGTCCGGACCCCCACCACGGGCGCGGGCATCCCGTGACCGCCGTCGGGGATCCGTGCCAGGCGATCTATGGCTGGCGGGGAGCCGCCGCCAGCAACATCCTGCAGTTCGTCACAGACTTTCCGGGACGGGACGGCTTCCCTGCCGCGAGTTTCGCTCTCACCGTCAACAGACGCTCGGGACACCGCATCCTCGAGGTCGCCAACCAATTGGCGGCCGGTCTCCGGGCCGATCCCGTGTTGGCGGAGGCCGCCGGGGACAGCATCCTGTTGGCCCCGCCCGATGCTCCGCCGGGTGAGGTCTCCGCCGCCACGTTCGCGACGTGGGCTGACGAGCTCACCTGGCTCGCCGATTGCGTGGTCGCGGCACGCGCAGAGGGTCAGGTGGCGGCTTGGTCGGACATCGCAGTGTTGACCCGCCGGAACGCCGACATCAGCGCTGTCTATTCGGAACTCATCGGTCGGGATGTGCCCGTCGAAATCGTCGGGTTGGGCGGTCTCCTCGCTCTCCCCGAAGTGCGCGATGTGGTGGCAACGCTGCGCGTGCTCGACGACGTGACCGCCAATCCGGAGCTCCTGCGGCTGCTCGCGGGACCGCGCTGGGGAATCGGCCCCCGTGACCTGGCGCTGCTCGGAAGACGAGCGCGGGACCTCGCGCGCGACCGGGACCGGACGGACGACGCCAGTGATGCGCTCCTCGCCGCGCTGGAGGGCGCGGTGGCCGAGATCGACGCCACCGAGGTCGTCAGCCTGCTGGACGCCGTCACCGATCCGGGCGCCCTGCACTATTCCGAGGAGGCACGGGTGCGGTTCGCTGCGTTCGCGACGGAGCTCGCGGACCTGCGGAGTCACACCGATGAACCTGTGCTCGACCTCACCCGGCGCGTCATTCACACCTTGGGCCTGGACGTCGAGCTGGTCGCCACGCCCCATTTCGCCCGCATGTCCCGACGAAATCAACTGGCCGTGTTCGTCGACGCCGTCGCGGACTACGTGGACGTGGATGGCGATGCCTCCCTGGGCGGGCTGCTCGCCTATCTGCAGGCGGAGGAGGACCAGGGCACCGGCCTCGATCAGGCCACGCCCTCGGACAGCGATTCCGTCAAACTGCTCACCGTGCACAAGGCCAAAGGCCTCGAGTGGACCATGGTTTTTCTCCCTGCTCTCGTGAAAGGTGTGTTTCCGTCCGACCGCGTCACCGACAACTGGCTCCGGCGCGCCGACGCGGTGCCGGCAGATCTGCGGGGCGATGCCGCGTCGATCCCTCAGATCCTGGACGCGACCAAGGACGGCATTGCGGCCTATGCCGAGGCACTGAAGAGCGAGCAGCGGCACGCCGAGGACCGACTCGGTTATGTCGCAGTCACGCGGGCGAAGCGGTTCCTGATCGGGAGCGCGCATCGCTGGCGGCCGGACACCGTCAAGCCCCGTGAACTGTCCGCCTATCTGTCCGCCATCCACGCTGAGGCCGAGACGCAAGGACGGGTGCTGGCACACGCCCCCGAACCCGAACCCGGTCAGGCGAATCCACTCCAGGTCGATCCTGAACCGGTGCCCTGGCCGCGACCTCTCGACCCGGATGCGCGCGCCCGACGGCAGGATGCAGCGCTGGCCGTGGCTGCGGCGCGCGAGCGGCAGCGCCAGACGGGGGACTACGAACCGCCCGGCGCCGACTTCGGATTGCTGGATGAGGCCGAGACGATCGCGGGTTGGGACGACGACGTCGACCGCCTGCTGGCCGAAGCACGCGAGGCCCGCCGTGGACGTCGGAAAGTGGCCCTGCCCGAATCCATGTCGGCGACTGGGCTGCTCATGGCCGCTCGCGACCCGGGTGGTTATGCGAACAGCCTGATCCGGCCGATGCCCGCGCCACCGTCCCCAGCGGCGCGCTTCGGCACCCGCTTCCACCAGTGGGTGGAACGCCACTACGCGGCGCGCGGAGCACCGGTGCCGCTCGTGGACACCGAGGACTTCCAGGAACGCGACGACGACACCGCGGCCGACGACACTGAACTCAAGGAGCTCTGCGACCGGTTCGCGGCGGGCGCGTTCGGCGAACGGGTCCCGGTTCGGATGGAGGTCCCGTTCGTGCTGATGGTCGAAGGCCTGGCGCTGCGCGGCCGGATCGACGCGGTCTATCGGAGCAGTGATCCTGCGTACGACTGGCAGGTCATCGACTGGAAGACCGGCCGCGCAGACGCGACCGACCCCGGTCAGCTCGCTCTCTATCGCCGAGCTTGGGCTGAGCTCGAAGGTGTGCCGGAGGACCGCGTCGACGCCGCGTTCTATCTCGTGCGGACCGATGAGGTGGTTCGTCCCGCCGCGTTGCCCGATCCGGTTGACCTGGTGCGGTGGACGTTACGCTGACGCCATGCATGCGTGGATGTCCGAGGCGTCACTCGATCGGGCTGACAACCGGCGGAAGGTGCCGGAGTGGGTCTCGGCGCAGTGGCGCCGACCGGGCGCCCGACTGCTGCTCGTCGACTCGGACGGACAGGTCGCCACCGACGAGACGGGCAGCGGCCCGGCGGGAGTGCCGACGTCGGGAAACTACAACGCGCAACTCCACACCTTTCTCGGTCTGGTGGACGGCATCCCGTGGTTCACCACCGAAGGGCCGATCATCGGCCCCAGCGCCTCTCTGCGCCACCTCGGCGCGGTCACGGGTGGGGCTGCGCTCGAGCTGACCGTCGGCGCCGTGGCCCTCACCGCCTGGCATCGGCTCGAACCGCACTGTTCGGGATGCGGGGCCCGCACCCGAGCCACTGCCGGCGGGCTCACGCGTCGTTGTCCGGTCTGTGGTCGGGTGCAGTTCCCGCGCACCGACCCGGCAGTCATTGTCGCGGTCATCGACCCCGACGACCGGATCCTCCTGGGCCGTCAGAGCAGCTGGGACCCCGGCCGGATGTCGGTGCTCGCCGGTTTCGTCGATGCCGGGGAATCCCTCGAACAGGCGGTGCACCGCGAGGTCTTCGAGGAGTCCGGGGTGCGGCTGCGCGAGGTCCGCTATTTCGGTTCCCAACCGTGGCCCTTCCCCAGGTCGCTCATGGTCGGGTTCGTCGCCGACTCGGTGTCTGCCGAGTTGACCATCGATCGGGACGAGATCGAAGAAGCCGCGTGGTTCACCCGCGCCGACCTGGCCGCCGATCTGGCCGAGGGCCGGGTCATCATGCCCGGAAAGGCCAGCATCGCGCACCGGCTGATCACCGCCTGGCAGGGACGGTTGTTGGGCTGAGGATGTCACGCAGAATGACGACTTCCGCGCCCCCGGTCGGGTTGTCTAGGGTGCACCAGACACAACCGAGGGAGTGCCGGATGAGTCAGCAGTGGGGTCCGCCGCCACCACCACAGGGGGATCCCTGGGGCGGTGCCCATGTGCAGCAGTCCGGCCCGGACGGGCAGCCGTTGGATCCTTATCGGACCATGCTGGGGGGTACCCGGGGGCCCGGTGGCCCCAGTGGGCCGCCGGGGCCGGGGCAGTTCCCTCCTGCTTGGCCGGCCCCCGCGCCACCCCGACTGTGGCCCACCGTGGTGGTCACCCTCTTCTTCGGTTTGTTCGGCCTGATTCCGGCCTCGACCGCGGCGGGCCGGGCGCGTTCGATGAATGCCCCGACGGGTGTCTATTGGCGAGCGTTCGGCATCACGTTCGGGGCGCTCATGATCGTGCAGGCGCTTGTGCTCGTCTTCGCCGTCATCCCGATCCTGCGGGGCCAGTCGCTGTTCGCGCCCCGCCCGGCCTCGGTCGCCTACGACGATCAGGGAGCCGCTGTGACACCGTCGATCCGTCCGCCCGGCACCCAGGCCCCCGCCGCTCCGGTCGAGCCGGCGACCACCGCGCCCCCGTCGGTGCCCGCGCAGGCCACGACCGAGCCCGTCACGAGGACGGTCACCGGCCTCCCGTCGGGCTCGTGGATCACCGTGCTCGACTCGATGCCCAAGAACCAGCGCAGTGAGCAGGAGGCCTGGGCCATGGCCGATGGGCTGTCCGGGCGGGCTCAGGTCGTCGTGGTCGACTCGGACAGGGTTGCCGGCCTGAACGGTGGCTATTGGGCCATTGCCGTGACGGGCTCCAGCTCCCGCAACGAAGCGAACGGGTGGTGCTCTGTGCTGAACCGCCCGGTCGGCGGCACCTGCTATCCACGCCAGGTGAGCTGATGTCCGGGGTCAGCCGACGCGGGATGCTGATCGCCGGGCTGGGGGCGATGGCCGCGTTCGGACTGGCAGGGGCAGGCACGTCGGCGTACGCGGGCCCCGCACGGCCCGCAATTCATCCCCGAGCGGACTGGGCGGGTGGTCGGTCCGCCTCCGGCACGCTCAAGGACGAGGACGTGCGATTCCTGATCATCCACCATTCCGAGAGCCCGAACACCGAGAAACCGGGGTCCATCCCGGGGCGACTGCGGAGCTTCTTCGACTATCACACGGGGACGAAGGGGTGGCCTGATGTGGCGTACAACTTCTTCGTCGACCCCTTCGGCGAGATCTGGGAAGGCCGCACCGGAAGCCTCGCGGGTCCGGTGCGAGGCGACGCGACGGGTGGGAGTCAGGGGTACGCCCAACTGTGCTGTTTCGTCGGTGACCACACGGCGAGCTTGCCCACCGACGCAGCGATGACCGCCATGACCGCGCTGGTGGCTTGGCTCGCGGACCGCTATCGGATCGATCTCGCCGGCAGCCAGTCGATCGCTTTCACGAGCAGGGGCTCGAATCGCTGGCCGAAGGGGACCGAGGTGACGACCGACCCCGTCGTGGGACACCGCGACATGTCGCAGACGAGTTGCCCCGGTGAGGCCCTTTATCCGCTGGTCCGCTCACAGATTCTGCCCGGTGCGCGGGCCCTGCTCGGGGCACAGGCGACCTCGGTCGCGGCTCCCCTCCCCACGCCGGCCCAGAGCCCCAAGGCGTCTGCGCTGACGTCCAGTGAGCAAACCCGTGGCACGTCCGCTCCGCCACCGGCGATATCAACCGAGCCGGCGGGGGCGGAGGTCGGGGAGTCCGGACTGCGGGAGAAGCTCGGCGATCTAGCGGTCCCGCTGGCAGTCGGTGCCGGAGTCCTCGGAGTCGGCGCGATCGCCGGTGGTGTCCTCAGCGGACAGAAGCCGCGGTGAGCCCAGCCGTCACGAGAACGGCGGGCGGGCGTCAACGGCGATCGAACGGCGACCGGCCCACCGCCAGATGCGCGCCGCCGCATCCCGGTCCTCGTCGGTGACGAGGTTGCCCATCCAGCGGAGCGCCAGCGTCATGAGGAACTTGGACCGCATCCCGACCGGCCCGAGCGTCGGCAGCAGCCGCGGCACCGTCACGAGGCCCGACAGGCGGCGGGCGATCGAGAAGGTCTCGCCGTAGTTCCGCTCGAGCAGCGTCCGCCACGAGTGTGTCAGCGGATAGTCACCGTCAGCGAGGAGTTCCGCGACCAGCCGACCGGTCTCCAAGCCGTAATCGATGCCCTCCCCGTTCAGCGGGTTCACACAGGCGGCGGCGTCGCCGATCAGGGCCCAGTTGGGGCCGGCCACGTTGCTGACGGCACCGCCCATCGGGAGCAGGGCGGAGGCCACGCGGCGGATCTCGCCGGCGAGCCCGAAATCTTCGCCGATCGTGTCTCGATAGACCTGAATCAGAGGCTTGATCGCCACGTCGACCGGTCGTTTCGCGGTGGCGAGGGAACCGGCCCCGATGTTGACCGTGCCGTTGCCGAGGGGGAATATCCAGCCATAGCCGGCCATGATGTCCCCCTCTGTGTCCCGGAGTTCCAGGTGCGAGGAGATCCATGGGTCGTCGCTGCGGGTCGAATCGATGTACGCCCGCCCGGCGATCGCATAGACGGTGTCCCGGTGCCATTCCCGGCCCAGAACCTTGCCGAGGGGGGAGCGGACCCCGTCCGCGACGATCAATCGGCGACAACCGATCTCGACGGTTTCCTTGCCTCTCCTGAACACGACCGCCGTCACGCGACCTCTCTCGCCGCGCCGGACATCAACCGCCCGCATGCCTTCGACGCCGATCGCGCCGGAATCCAGTGCGACCGTGCGGAGATGATCGTCGAACTCGGTCCGGGCTACGGCGGAGCCCCAGTCGGGAAGGTTGCCGCCGGGCCAGCGCAGGTGCAGGGTCTGACCGAAGCCATGGGCGCGGAGGCCCTGGTTGGTCGTGTGAGCTCGCAGCCAGTCGGCGAGGCCGAGTTTGGTGAGTTCTCCGATAGCCCGTGGTGTGAGACCGTCCCCGCACGTCTTGTCCCGGGGAAAGGTGGCTGCGTCGGCGAGCACGGTGTCCAGGCCCAGGCGGGCCGCCCAGGCGGCTGCGGCGGAACCGGCCGGGCCCGCCCCCACCACCAGGACGTCGGTTTCATCGGGCAGGGTCTCGAGCACGGGCGAATCGGTCACCGCCCGATTGTCGCAGCACCGGACGAGCGCGCCCAATCCGTGACACGGAGCAGGTCACGGCAGCGCGGGACGACCAGTGCCCAATCCCGAAGCCCGATTGGCGGGGCGCGTCACGGCCCGGGCGAACGCCTCGGGCGACCCGATGATCTCCACCCCACGGCTCGCTCGCGTCACGGCGGTGTAGACGAGTTCCCGCGTGAGCAGCGGTGACTCCACGGGCGGGAGGACGAGGGTGACCTGCCGGAACTGACTGCCCTGCGATTTGTGGACCGTCATGGCGTGGACGCTGACGATCTCGCGGAGGTGCAGCGTGGTGAACAGCATCGGCGCGCCGCCTCGGGCGAACGCGGCACGCAAACCCTGCGCGGTGCGGACGATGACGCCGGTGTCGCCGTTGTAGAGACCCGCGTCCCGGTCGTTGTCCGTCACCATGATCGGGAGTCCCGGGTGCAGGTCCCCGCCCGTGTCATAACCAGCGATCCCTGACCGCAGCCAGTCCAACACCTGCCGCTCCCAGCGAGCGACGCCGAACGGGCCACGACGGTGAGCGCACAACACTCGGTGCTCCTCGAGCGCCGCCAGCGCCTCGTGGGCATCCCCGGCAACGGCTGCGGCATGCATCCGGCGGCCGGCAGCGACCGACTGCTGGCGGACTTCTTCGAGAGCGGGTGCGGCGATCGAGGCGTCGGTCGCGATCAGCCGGACATCGGAAGCGCCGCTCCCCAGCACCGCCAGCGCCTCGTCGGCGTCCCCGCTGCGGATGGCGCGGGCCAGCCGTTCGATGCCGCCACCGAAGCGCCACGTGTGTTGCAGCGTCACCACTCCTGCGCCGGTCGGCAACGCGGTCGGGCGATCACGGGGCTCCAACGCTGCCAACGCCGACAGCTGGGCCGGCGGCGCGGATGGAGCCGCCCGAGTGATGTCGGCGAGCACGGCGCCCGCCTCGACCGACGCGAGCTGGTCAGGATCACCCACGAGCACCAGCCGCGCATCGGGCCGCAATGCCTCCAGGAGCGCTGCCATCTGCGTGAGCGACACCATCGACATCTCGTCCACGACCACGAGTTCGTGTGGCAGCGGGTTGTCGGCGTCATGCCGGGGACGGTTCCCGGGCATCCATCCCAGCAGCGAGTGGAGGGTCACGGCACGGGGAACGGGGGTGACCGACCAAGGCGCGGCCAGCCCGGTCATCGTCTGCAGGACCGCCTCCTCGAGCCGTGCCGCCGCTTTCCCGGTCGGGGCCGCAAGTGCGACCACGGGCGGGCGGCTGCGCAAGGCGTGGTGCAGCGCGAGGATCTTTGCGACCACGGTGGTCTTGCCGGTGCCGGGACCGCCGGCGATCACGGTGATCCGGCTGAGCCCCGTCATTGTGGCAGCCAGACGTTGATGATGGGGCTGGTCCGACGGCAGATCCGGATCGTCGAACAACGCATCGAGTTCCCGGCGCACCGCGGCCACCGTGACGGTGTCCGCGCCCCGCTCCGCCTGCAGCGCTCCACCGGTGTCGAATCCCGTCGACGAGCCCTGGCGGACGTCGAGGTGATGTCGGACGGTCTCCTCTGTGCGCCAATAGCGTTCGAGGTAGAGAAGATCTCCCATGAGCCGCAGCGGTTGTCCGCCCTGTCCGCGGCGGCCGGTGGCGACCACCGGTGAGCGCCGGATCGCTTCCGCCCACTCTGCAGGATCGGGCCAGTCGAGTTTCCCGTCCGGCTCCTCAAGGGTGTCGATGACGAACTCCGCGAGCCGAGTGATGTCGAGGCACACCGAACCCGCCCGCAGGGCCCGCACCACCAGGGCCACGGCCAGCCGCACACGGTCGTCGGGCTCTGCCCACAGATCGCACACCAGCCGCGCCGTGTGCACATCTGCGGGTGCGAGCACCTCCGCGGCGTTGAACTCGGCAAGCAAACCGTCGGCGTCGAGCACGCGGTCGGCGATTGTCATCGTTCCTCCTGGTCGCCGGCAGCGGTATCCGTGAGAGCGGCATCCATGTCCAGACCGGCCAACAGGTCGGACAGTTCTGTGATGAGAGCTGCCGACGGCCGCCAGGCGAACACGCCGCACGGCATCCCGTCCACCACGGGCGTATCGGGACCGGCCATGCCCCGGACAAACAGATAGACCACCCCGCCGAGGTGCCGGTCGGGGTCATAGTCGGGCAGCCGCCACCGCAGGAAACGGTGCAACGCGACGGCATAGAGCAGCGCCTGCAGCGGATAGTGCGCCGTCATCATCGCGTCCGCCATCGCGGAGGGGACGTAATGCCCGAGGACCAGTCCTTCCCCGCCCTCGAGGGGACCGAGCCAGTTGGTCTTGTAGTCCACGATCAGATAGCGCTGCTGCCCGGGCGCGTCTGGGACACGCAGCACGGCGTCGATCGATCCGACCAAGAAGCCGCGCAACACTTCGTCGGTGAGCAGGGGATCGGCCAGTCGGGCGGGATAGGCCGCAAGCGGGTCGTCGGGTGTCAGATGCCGTGCCAGCAGGCCGCTCAGCTCGCCGAGCAGCACCCTGCGCGAGGGCCGTTCACCGCCTGCCAGGGCGTACTCGAAATCCAACTCCGCCAACCGGTCGCGACCCGGAATGTCGCACAGCCGCAACCCGCCGGCCAGCGGCCCGAGCGGTGTGCGGATGGCCGGCAGCAGCGCCTCGGCCAACGTCTCCGCAGTGAGATCGTTGCCGGGCGACTCGACCGGCAACCGGCTCAGCCATCGACCGGCATGATCCCGGATCTCGGCATCGAGGTCGTCCGCGTGCGGATCGAACGTTTCATAGATCGCGTGCACAAGCGTGCCGAAAGCGGCACCGCGTGGGAGGTCGGTCATCGGTGATGGCCGTGCCAGCTCGCCGGTGGGCGCGGGCAACGGAGTCGTGGCTTGGGGCTCCGCCTCGTCGGTCAGCAGTTGGAGTTCGTCGTGCTCCACGGTTTCGCTCGGCTGTTCCGTCGCGCTGTGGCTCAGCTCGTGGACGCGGGCCGTGAGGTTGGAATAGGAAGTCCGCCGCCAGTCGCGGTCCACCGTCCGGGTGAAGGACCGGGCCCGAAGCTCCGGGACCGGATCCGCCAGGCCCGGCGGGGCACCGGCCGGGATCGTGCCGACCTGCTGCACGGAGATGCCGGGCGCGTGCAGCAGGTCGGCGGGCGAGGTGCGGCAGGGATAGGCAGGCCGGGGAGCGGGGTCACCGGCGCGGAACAGCATCCGGTGCAGCGGCGCGGCCGGCGTCCTCTTCTCGTGCGCGGCCCACCACAGGACGAGGCGACACTGGGCGCGGGTGGCCGCCACATACAACAACCGAAGCTCTTCGCCGGCCTCCTCGGCATCGTGGAGCTTTCGCGCTGCATTGCGGTCACGGCCCCTCCCCGCAAGATAGAGGTGGCGGATGCCGCCGTGGTGGAACTCGAACGGGGCACCGTCGTCCATCGTCCTCCGGGTTTCCCACCGGTCGGGAAGATAGACGACGGGGAATTCAAGCCCCTTCGCCCGATGGAACGTCATGATCTGCACGGCATCGGCATCGGATTCCATGCGTCGGGTCCGATCGTCGGATGCGGCGCGCCCCTCCCGGATGCGCTCGTCGAGCCATTCGGCGAGGGCCGTGGTGCCGAAGCGTTCGCGGACCTGTGCGGCATGCAGCAACTCGCCGAGATGGCGCAGATCGGTGAGTTCCCGGTCGCCGCCGACCCGTTCCAGGAGCCGTTCCGCGAGCCCGGACTCCAGGACTGCCTCCGACAGAGCCGCCAGACCGTGTCGGCTCAATGTTCGCGCCCAGCCCCTGATGCGCCCGGACAGATCGGCTAGCTCCTGGTCGCCGGCAGTTGCGAGATCGACGAGAGACCACCCGACGAAGCTCGTCAGCGCGGTCGCCCGGATGGTCTCCGACCGAGGAGCCTCACAGGCGCGCAGGAGCGTGAGCCAGTCCTGCGCCTGCGGGGTGTCGAACACGCTGGTCGCGCCCGTGTGCACAGCGGGGATCCCGGCGGCCGTCAGACGGTCCCGGATGCTGTCGGCCGTGTGCTTGCCGCGCACCAGCACAGCGACATCCCGCGGAGTGATGCGCCGCGGGCCTTCGCCCAGGTCGACCCTGGCGTCCGCCTCCGGTGCGAGCAGGCGGCCGATATCTGCGACCAGATCGTCGTGAACCCGGTTGCGCAGCTCGGTGAGGGTCGGTCCTTTGGAGTCGCTGTCCGGAGATGGGGGCAGCACCTTGAGGCGCAGCGGAGCCGCGAGGTCCTCGTCCGCAACAGTGAACCGATCGTCGTGGTGGGCGGACACCTCGCGGACGACGATCCGTTCGTCGCCGAGCTGCGCCTGCCCGAACAGCGCGCCGACGGCCTCGACAAGACCGGCGTCGGTGCGCCAGTTCGTGCTCAGCGTGTGCAGGTGGGCCCCGGGAGAACCGACCGCTGCCAAATAGGCGTTGACCTCCGCTCCGCGGAAGCCATAGATGGCCTGCTTGGGGTCACCGATCAGCACCATGGTCGAGTGGCCCGCGAATGTCCGCTCGAGGATCTCCCACTGCACGGGATCGGTGTCCTGGAATTCATCCACCAGCACCACGCGGAAACGGTTGCGCAGGCGGGTGCGGACAGCCTCGGCCAAGGTGCGGTCGGGCTCCGCATCGGGCGACACCTTGCCGCGGAGCAGGTCCCGGAGCCGGGTCAGCAGGTCGTCGTGGGTGATGAGGCCACGGACGGTCTTGCGCCGTTGGATCTCGCGGCGGACGGCCGTGGCGAAACCGAACTGCCGAGCGTAGGTGGGCAGCGTGGCGGGGTCGGGTGCGAACGGCCCGTCGAACCGCGCCACCCGGAGCGCGATCTCCTCGGCCTCGCGCCAGCGGAAGTCTGGGCGGTCCACTTCGGCGAACGCCCGCAGCCAGAAGTCGGCCGCGACCTCCCTGGCGAGGTCCGACAGATCTTCGACCAGCACCGCGCCCGGGTCGGTCCCGGCCAGCACGCCCAGCCCGTCGAGCATGCGGCCGCAGAACTCATGCGTCGTGCTGATCGTCGCGGCATCGAAGTCGGCCAGAGCAGTGGCGATGCGCTGGAGCCGGATCCGCAGTTCGTCCGCGGAGCCCCGGCACAGCAGCTGATCCACCTGGTCGGAACCGGGGTCCGCGCCGTCCAGGGCGCGGAGGAGCGCGAACTCGGTGTCGGTCAACCGGGCCCGGATGCGGTCGCGGAGTTCTTGGGTCGCGGCACGGCTGAAGGTCACCATCATGAGCTGAGGCAACGGCACCCCCTCAGCCAGATAGCGAGTTGCCAGCGCGGCGATGGCATAGGTTTTGCCGGTGCCGGCAGACGCCTCGAGCACGTGGGTGCCGACTCCGGGCAGGGGACCCGTCACATCGAACGGGGTGGGCGCGATGGTGCCGTGGGCGGGTCGAGCGGTCACAGTGTGCCCTCCTCGGCGATCAAGGGGTCGAAGACCCGGTGGGCGAGCACCTCGAACGCCGATCCGCTGCCGCGTCCGTCCGCAGCGGTGGCTGGGCGGTGTTTGAGCGTGCTCAAGTAGCGGGGCCTCAGCCCGAAGCGCTCCCAGGCGGCATCGCACTCGTTCTTCCAGGCGTCCTCCGGACCCCACCGATTGCCGCCCGGCCGGTTGGCCTGGACCTGGGCCAGTGCGGTGTTCGGTGGCAGCGGGAGCAACTCGCAGAGCCCGCGGACCCAGAGTTGAAGAAGGTCGTTGAGCCTGGCACGAGCGTCGACCTCGGCAACCGGTCCGAGAATCGAGCCGTCACCGCCCTTGCCGAGGACGACCGAGCGCCAGACGACGTCAGGGCAGGTAGCTTTGAGCGCGAGGAGCTCGATCCAGGCCCGCAGCCGTTGCTTTCCGCGGACCCCGCCGAAGCCCACCCGCACGATCTTTCTGTCCCGGATGCCCGAGACCATGCCGCTGAGCCGGAAACGGCCGAGGTCGATCGACACCCACTGACTGGTGGCCGGTGCCGTGAGCCACGGGTCGGCTGCGGCCCGGATCTTGCGGACGTCCTGTTCCACGGCATTCAACAGGTCGATCCCCCGCTGTCGTGGAGGCACCTCGCCCCGGCAGAACTCCGCTGTCCGAATGTCCTCGAGTTCCGCGCCCCCAAGGTGCGCGCGGAGCATGCGGTCGCCGATGGCCCAGCGTTCCAGCCCGTCCGGATCGATCGGGATCTCGTCGGGTTTCGACTCGTCCTCGTTTCCCACGTAGATCTGGGCCCGCCGCCGGAGCAAGCCACGGGCGGGGTTGGCGAAGAACGTGAGCAGATCTGCCAACTCGACGGGCACCACCTCCTGTTCCAGCTCCGGCGGCATGGGCAGGCGAGTATCGGTCAGCGCCTGGGGCACCGCCTGGACCGGAGCGGTGCGGCTGCGGATGAGCGCTGCCGCGGCGCGGGCCGCTCGGGCATCGAAACTGAACGGTGCGGGGTGGAAATTGGCCACGGCAAACGGCTGCAGGGGGTGGCGGACCTCCAGCCGCTCCCACGGGTCACCGTCGGTGAGATCTTCGATCGCGCCACGGACTTCCGCCAGCGGAACCGCCGGGGGACGGCGCTCACCCGTCTGTGGGCTCGCCCCCGAGTGAATCACCAACAGATGGTCACCGGCGGCGAGCACGGCGTCCAGGAGGATCTGTCGGTCCTCACTGCGAGGGTCGCGGTCGCCGACCCACGGGGTGGCGGCGAGCAGGTCGTCACCGTCCGCGTGCCCACGACGGGGGAACATGCCGTCGTCGAGCCCGAGCAGCACCACGGCGCGATGAGGCACGGAGCGCATCGGGCTGAGGGTGCAGAGCGTGAGCGCGCCGGTCCGGAAGTTTGCCCGGCTGGGGCGCCCGGTGAACGCGTCGGCCAGCACGGCCCGGAGGTCTGCGGGCGACAACAGAACGTCCGTGTCGGCTTCCGCGGTCTCGGCCAACTCGGTGAGCTCGGTCCAGGCGTGCGTCCGCTGCCAGATGTCGACCGCGGCAACATCCGTCACGAGATCCAAGGCCTCACGGCAGGCCGCCGTCCACGCGGGCAACGTCCGGGGGCCATTGAACGACGCGACAATCCGTCGAAGTCGGTGCACGAACTCGACCAAGCGGCCGATCAGGTCGACGTCGCTGGATTCGACCTCGCCCATCGGCAGGACCGTGCCCTGAACATGCTGATCCCGATCGTCCATCGCGACCCCGAGGAGCATCCGTTCCAGTCCGGCCATCCACGTGTTCTGCCCGTAACCACCCATGCTGAACCGCTCGCGATGCGCCAGGTCGAGCCCCCAGCGCACTCCGGACCGCGGGACGAGCTCCCGCAATCGTTCGAGATGGGTGTCGGTGAACCCGAACCGCCGCGCGATCGGCGGGTCGGCGCACAGATCGAGCAGATCCGAGGCGCCGGCGCGCGAGTCTCCGAGCGCCAGAAGGCTTTGCAGCGTCGCCAGCAGGGGGTTCAATTCGCGCAGCGAGCGGTCGGCGAGGCGCACCTTCAAATCCTGTCCTGGATGCCCCATTCCGTCCGCGGGCGTGTCGAGTGCGAAGGTGGCGGACACCAGGGGAGCGAACCGGTCGATATCCGGGCACATCACGAGGATGTCGCGCGGTTCGAGATCCGGGTGGTCGGCCAGGAGGCCGAGGACCACCTCGCGGAGCACCTCCACCTGACGGTCGGGTCCGTGGCAGACATGAAGGCGGATGCTGTCGTCCTCCGGCGCGATCGGAAGCCGAGCCGGGCTCTCGACGTCGTCACGGATGGCCGCCTGCAGCCGTTGGAGGACCGTCGAGGGCGCAGGAGTGGGCTCCTCGGCCACCGTCGAGTCGATGGCCAGGTCGCCCAGCACCAACTGCAGTTCCCGGGCGTCCCGGGCCAGCCGTCGGGTGAGTCGGTGCCGCGGGATCAAAGCGGTGGGGTCGGCGCTCCGCTCCCCCCTGTACGCCCCAGAGGTCGCGTTGCGCACCCGCTCCCACAGCACCGGCGACGGGTGGGGCAACCACAGATGAACGGACCTATGGTGGGCGAGTGCGGCAAGCACCGTCAGCTGGCTCGTGTCGAGGCGAGTCGGGCCGAACACCGAAAGGCGGTCAGGCAGGTCAAGGCGGCCTGGATCATCGGCCAGGAGCGCAGCAGTCCGTGCCATCCGCTCCTCCGGATCCGGTCCGCCCAGGTCGTCCCGTAGCGCCGTCCAGAGCTCGTGCTGCCATTGCGCGTGCTGGTCGAGCGCCGCGCCGCTCGGGTCCACGGCACGGCCGGCGCGCCAGTCTCGCAGGAGTTCCGGGCGCTGGGCCGCATAGGAACGGAACAGAGTCGCGACCCGCGCCGCGGTGGCATATCTCCTCGACGTCGGCACCCGCGGATCCAGATGCGCCCGGACCGGACCCGCCCACGGCTGGCCCAGGTTGGCGTCGAGGATGCGCAGGATCGCCCAGACGATGCGTTCGCCGCGCCATGGGTCGGTCGCCGGATCGAGCCCGAGCGTGCCCTCGACGACCCGGCGCACCAACTGCTCGAGCCGCAGGAAATCGATGCCCGCCGAGACCCCGTCGCCCTGACCGGAGGATCCGAGATGTCCAGCAAGGGCCTGGGACAACCAGCGCTCCACCCCCGGGGTCGGCACGGACACGAGCTCGGGGATGAACGGATCGTCGAGCGGGTCGGCGAGGGTGTCCGCCAATCCGCGGGCGAGCGCGGCGGTGCCGGTCGCGCGGTGCAGGAAGAGCCCGGAGGGAACAGTCGTTTTCATGGCACGGACCACCCTAGAGGGGCCGTCCGACAACGATGGCTGTGGCGACCGACCACTGGTTCGAAATGGTGCGAATCCGGCAGATTTCCGATTACGTCGGAGGCGGCGACTAGGGTGCCAGGCGTGATGGATCCGGACTCCTTGTTGCAGGCACTGGACCCCGAGCAGCGCCAAGTGGCGACGACGCTCGCCGGGCCCGTGGCGGTGATCGCTGGGGCGGGGACGGGCAAGACCCGGGCGATCACCCACCGCATCGCCTACGGGGTGCACACCGGCGTCTATCAGCCGACCTCGGTGCTCGCAGTGACCTTCACCACCCGGGCGGCGGGGGAGATGCGGGGCCGACTTCAGCAACTCGGCGTGCCCGGGGTGCAGGCCCGCACATTCCACTCCGCGGCGCTGCGGCAGCTGCAATATTTCTGGCCCCGCGTCCACGGTTCACCCCTCCCCGCGATCCTCGACAACAGGATGGGCCTGGTTGCCGAGGCCGCCGGCCGTCTGCGTGTCCAGGTCGACACCTCCGTGTTGCGTGATCTCGTCGGGGAGATCTCGTGGGCCAAGGTGTCCAATGTGGTCCCGGCGGACTATCCCGCGATCGCCGACAGTTTCAACCGGACCCTGGCGTCGGTGACGCCGGAGGTCGTCGCGCGGGTCTTCGAGGGCTATGAGGAGGCCAAGCGCGCCCGGGATCGCATCGACTTCGAGGACATCCTGCTCTGCGCGACCGCTCTCCTCACCGATCAGACCGACGTCGCCGACGAGATCCGCCGGACCTATCGCCACTTGGTCGTGGACGAATACCAGGACGTGTCCCCGCTCCAGGAGACCTTGGTCAATCTGTGGCTGGGCGACCGAAGCGATCTCTGCGTCGTGGGAGATCCGGCGCAGACCATCCATTCCTTCGCGGGGGCACGAGCCGATTATCTGACTGGCTTCGCCCGGCGCCACCGAGACACCACGGTCATTCGTCTGGTGCGTGACTATCGCTCGACTCCGCAGGTGGTGGATGTCGCCAACCGCATCATGCGGGCAACCGGGCGAGAGGGCTCCGGATCGGCCGGCGCGATGACCGCGGTCACGCTCCAGGCCCAGCGGCCGTCCGGGCCGGCGCCGGAGTTCGTCGAGGCACCCGATGAGGCCACCGAGGCCGCGCGGGTTGCCGACTGGCTCGCCGCGCGGCGCGCAGACGGTGTCGACTATCGCGAGATGGCGGTCCTCTTCCGGATCAACGCGCAGTCACCCGCGTTCGAACAGGCCCTCGCGGACCGCGACATCCCCTATCTGGTGCGTGGCGCCGAGCGCTTCTATGAGCGGCCGGAGGTGCGCCAGGCGCTCGGCGCCCTGACAGCGGCCACCAAGGCGGGGGGCGGTGGGGACGGATCGGCCGCCGCCGAGGTGCGTGCTGTGCTCACCGGACTCGGCTGGACAACCGAGCCACCCACCGGCGGCGGTCAGCGTCGGGAACGGTGGGAATCGCTCGCCGCGCTGGCCTCGGTCGCCGACGACCTTGTGGCCCAGGACGAGTTCACGACGCTCGATGCCGTGGTCGCGGAGCTCCAGCGGCGGGCCGACGCCCAGCACGCACCCGTTGCGCAGGGGGTCACGCTCGCGACGATCCACTCCGCGAAGGGCCTCGAGTGGGATGCCGTCGCGGTCGTGGGTGTTCACGAGGGCACCCTGCCGTTCATCCTGGCGACCAAGCCTCACGAGCTCGCGGAGGAGCGGCGTCTGCTCTACGTCGCGGTCACCCGTGCGCGGGAGCACCTCCACGTGTCGTGGTCCCGCAGCCGGTCCGGCGGCGGAAACCGGCGCGCGTCGCGGTTTCTGGATGGCGTACGCCCGGACACTGCCCCGTCGGCACCGGCGGTCGGGCGGGAGCCCCGCCGTCGACGCAGTGCGCAGGCGGCACGGTGCCGGGTCTGCGGCAACAGCCTGACCAGTGGGGTCGAACGGAAGCTCGGTCGCCATGAGGACTGCCCGTCGACGTTCGATGAGGACCTCTTGGCCGAGCTCAAGGACTGGCGCACCGACCGGGCGAAGGAGCAGAAGCTGCCTGCGTACTGCATTGTCACCGACGCCACCCTCCAGGCCCTGGCCGAACAACTCCCGACCGACGAGCAGGGACTGCTCGGGATCAGCGGGATCGGACGGGTGAAGATAGAGAAATACGGCGCGGATCTCCTGGAGATCCTGCGCCGCGAGTGACCATCAGACCGGCCAAGTCTCCTGCCGCCACGCGGCGTCCCAGAACATGTACTCGTAGCGAGCCGCTGTCCGGAACGCCCGCAGGGCCTGCTGCTGGTGCTCGAGCGGCAGCGGGTCGACGGCAGCGTTGGTGAGTTCTTGGGCCCGCCTGCTCGCCTCGTTGAACGCCGGGTCGGCGTAGGTCTGGATCCACCCGGCGTACGGGTGCTCGCCGTGGTCCAGGGCGTCGAGGAGCCGCCGCCCGATGTGGTCGTAGATCCAGAAACACGGGAGCACCGCGGCAGCGACCAGGGCGTAACTGCCGCGGGTCGCGCAGTTCGCGAGGAAACTCGTGTAGGCGGTGCAGGTGGGGGAGGGCTCGACGTTGTCGAAGTCAGCGACATAGCGCGCGTGCAGTTCTCGCTCTGTGACCGCAGTCGCGGTGGCGCTGTCAGCCCAGAACTGGAGTTCCGTCACGCTGGGCGCCTGAGCCGCGGCCAGCGCCAGCACACGACCATAGTCAGCGAGATAGAGAGCGTCCTGGGCCATGTAATAGGCGTACTTGTCCGAGTCCAGTGAGCCGTCGCCCAGCCCGATCACGAACGGATGGGTTTCGATGGCCGTCAGGATCGGGCGGATGTCGTTCCACGCGTGGTCGGTGAACATGGTCAGACACTAGCCAAGCCGGTTCCGATCTCGGCCGAAGATGCCGGGAGAATGCCGCGCCCTTGATACAGTCCGCACCATGGCTCAGCACGCGGCTCCGACCTCCGCCGACAGCGATCGGGCCGCGCTCCCGCACAGCCGTGGACCGCTGCCGGTGACCGAATCACCCGCCGCCCCTTCTCACAGCACCGCCGAACGCCGAATGCGTCGGCTGCTGCGGGTCTCGACGGTGGACAAGAAGGCCAGTCTCTCCGCGCACCGCGCGTTCCGTGTCTCGGTGGTGATCTCGGGCATCCGGTGCTTGGCCACCTATGTCGCGATCCCGCTGCTGGTGCCGCTCGTGAGCATCGCCGGCGTCGTCGCCGCGCCGGTGGGGATTGCGCTGGTGCTCGTGGCCTATGTGAGCGGAGCCCTGGGCGTACGCAGGTTCTGGGTCGCCGACCACCGATCGAAATGGACCTATACGTGGTTCATGGCCGCCGTCTTCATCGTGCTGACGATCGCGCTCGTCGCCGATGTCATCCGACTGACCCAGTCCTGATCCGGAAGGAAGCCTCCCATGTCCGAGAAGAAGCTCCAGGAGTCGGCCACCCAGACCGGCTGGGACACCGAGGACGATTCGGACTCCATGCAGGGTCTGATCACGCTCGGTGTCATCGCCGCTGCGGTGATCGCGTTCCTCGCGGTCTGCTTGCCGCTGTTCATCCTGAACTGATCAGACAGAAAAAGGGGTGAAACCCCTAGTCAAAAATATGTTGCAGAAAATCTGCGACGAATCGTAAGGTAGATTCCGCCTGCTGACGTGGGCACGCCGGACCCGGAGAGGGCCAGGCCGAGTTGTGGAGAGGAGGGACACCGATGCTGAACATCACAGCGCAGCCGGAGATGGAGCAGTTGGTGTCCTGTGGCGTCCCCACGCGCATCGACTATCGCGAACGCTGCTTCGGTTGGCGACGGCTGCACGGTCAGCCCCGCGATTTCGCCGCCAACGGCCACGTCCATTTTGCTCATCTCTCTGTCAACCCTCTGGTGCCACGCCCGCGAGCCAAACACGGATAGCTCTCCGTTTCGCCTGCAGGCCGTGAACCCAGACCGGGATTCACGGCCTTTGTGTTTCCCGGACCAGCAGGCAACATCCGAGGAGAAACACACCATGATCGCCGCCCTGATTGACGAGGACGCGATATCGGCATCGCTGCCGTGCCACTTGGTCGACCCGGAAGTCTTCTTCGCCGAGGCGCCCGCCGAGATCGAGTTCGCGAAGACCCTGTGCGCCGACTGCCCCGCGCGCGCCGAGTGCCTCGACGGTGCGTTGCGCCGTCGAGAGGCCTGCGGCGTCTGGGGCGGCGAGCTCATCGTCAACGGTGAGATCGTTGCGCGCAAGAGGCCCCGTGGCCGCCCGCGCAAGCACCCCGTTCCGGTCGTGCCGATCCCGCCCGCCGAACTCGGGTCGCCGGTGCGCCGGGTCGGCGCGGACCGGCGGGTCCATCGTGCCGCGTGAAAACGGACGCCAGGAGCGCTGACCCCCAAGGTCAGCGCTCCTGCCATTCCGGCAGATATTCGTCCAGGATGGAGCGGAAGCTCGCCCGGACATCAAGCTGGGATAGCACGGCGATGCCGCCCAGCCAGACCCGGTGGATCAGGGCATAGGAAGGCGGCAGATTCAGTTGCTGCAGCAGGGTCCCGCTGGCCTTGGTGTCGCCCACACGTTTGAACTCCCGCTGCATCCACGACCGCGTGAAGTGGAACTCCTCGACCTCCGCCGGCTCCAGGAACGGGCTCAAATAGTCGAGCAGTTCGGTCGGGTCGATGTCGCCGGCATTGCGCGCGATGAAGCCTTCTTGTTTGAGGCCCTCGGTGACTTCGTGCGCACCGCCCCGCACCGCGATGCGGAGCAGACGGCCCATGGCCGGCGGCAACCCGTCGGGCAACCGTGACACCAGCCCCCAGTCCACGACGCCGAGTCTGCCGTCGGGCATCACCTTGAAGTTGCCGGGATGCGGGTCAGCGTGGAGGAGGCCGGCGACGGACGGTCCGGCGAAGAGGAACTTCACATACCTCAACCCCAACTCGTTCCGCTCCGCCTCGGGCCGATCAGCGACCGTGGACAGCGCGACACCCTCGATCCACTCGCTCACCATGGCCCGGGGCGTGTGCGTGAGCACCCTCGGCACCTTGAACTCGGGATGACCGCTGAATCCCTCGGCCGCCTGTTGCTGGTGTTCGGACTCGAGGTTGTAGTCGGTTTCCTCCAGGATCCGATCCACGATCTCCTCGATGAGCGGCTTGACTTCGATCCCTCCGGTCAGTGGCGAGATGAGACCCGTGATCCGGGAGAGCTGCTTCAGGTCGCTCTCCAGTGCCTTGTCTGCACCCGGATATTGGACCTTCACCGCGACTGCCTCGCCGGTCTCGGCCCACACCGCCTTGTGCACCTGGCCGATCGACGCAGCCGCGGTCGGTCGGGCGGAGAAGTCGCTGAACAGGTCACGCCACCCCTCGCCGAACTCGCGGGCGAGCACAGCATGCACCCGCGACGTCGGCATCGGTGGCGCCGAGTCCTGCAGCTTGCGCAGTTGCACCCGATAGGGTCCGGCGATGTCCTCGGGCAGCATGACCTCGAACAGGCTCAGCACCTGACCGAACTTCATCGCACCGCCCTTGAGCTCGCCCAGCACGCGGAACAGTTGTTCAGCAGTTTCGGCCCTCAGCTGCGCGCTCACCGTCTCGGCGCTCGTGCCGGCCAAGCGCCGCCCGAGCCCCTTTGTGGCCCTGCCCGCCACTCCGAACGGCAAGGACAGCAGGCGGGAGCCTCTGCGGAACGCAGAGCCGCTCACGTGGGGGTCGGGATCGGACGCAGAGGGTCGAGCCATGCGCCCATTGTGCCCGTTCGGCGAGGTTGCACGGTTTCGGCTCACCCGGAGCCCTGGAGTTCGGAACACCCGCAGTCCGGGTGGAACGGCCAGTGCCGTTGGGCAATCACCCAGCTGTCCGTGCGGATCTCTAGTGTCGACCCCACGGCTTCGGGTTGGCCGCCGGACAGCCAGGCCCGCACCTGCAGCACCGCCGTCGCCGCGGCCCAGCGCAGCACTTCTTGGGGCGGTCGGCACTCGGCGAGGCACAGTTGCGCGAGCAACCGTGGCCAGGCCCGGTCGCGGGTCCGCACGAGGTCCATGCAGCGCGTGCAGCAGGTCGACCCCGGCACCACCAGCGGCCCGACGATCGCGCCGTCCGGCAGCGGGCGCACGAACAGGTGCGGCTGATCGGCGCGGAGCAGGGTGTCCGTGATGGCCCGGTCGCACTCGAGTCGGTCGAACGCGATCACGGTGATGTCGGCCGTGGGCCCCTCCGGGCGATACCAGTGCGAGGCCGTGCTGATGCGTTGGCCCCCCAGGGCTCGCAGATGAGCGCGCAGCGTCTCCGCAGCGGTGGGCAGCGGATGGACATAGAGCCCGGGCGTCGGCGGCCCCGGATCCACGACTTGCAGCTCGCCCGGCGGGGACGCCGCGTACTCCTCCGCGAAAGCCCGCGCCAGCACGCCCGCACCGAGCAGTCGCACCAGCCGCCGAGGCACATCGACAGGTTCGGCCAACAGGCCCGCGGTCCGCAGGTGGCCGATCAGCGTGACCAGTTGGCCGCGCGACAGCCCCGAGTCCTGCGCGACTCGGGCGAGCGGACGGGTGCCGTTAAGCCCGGCCAGTGCCGCGCGGATCTCGGGCTGGGCGGGCAGGACGATTCCCTCATCGAGCCCGACCTGCAGCTCGGTGGGGCTTCGGTCCAGAACCGGGACATGGGGACGGAGAGAGGGCGGGGGTTCGGCCATGACGACGAGCCTGCCGAATCCAAGCGATCCGTGGGGCGGTTATCCACAGGCATGAAAGGGGCCCTCAGGGAGTCGTTACCGCTTGCCTTCCCCTGCGAGCGGCTCGAACCATCTGAGGGCCCCGTGGGAACGACGGTATGCGCCACCCACCGCCGCCGTCAAGCCCTCCGTGGCTGCACTTGTCCACGGCCTGTGGACAAGTGTGTGGATTGGTTGTGTATGCAGGAAGGACAGATGTGGATGGCCCTACCTGAAATTCAGTCGGAGAACAGTTGGCCTGGGGATGAACGGATGGTGTTGTGACGCTCGTCTCACTGTCCACGAGGCGAACACGCCCTGGTTCTAGAGTGCCGCCATGGCCAGTCGCAACGAGACCGTGCACCATGTCGACGGCGAAGCCGTGGTGGTCCGCCGCAATCCACGGCGCACCCGCAACGCAGCAATCTTCCGCGATAACGGCCACATCGTCCTGGAACTCCCGTCCGGCGTGTCGCGCGCGGATGAACCCGGCTGGGCCGCGCGCATGCTCGAGCGGCTCCGCAGGCACGAGAAACGCCGGCAGGACCGATCGGACGGCGCCCTGCTGACCCGCGCCCTGGCCCTGCGCGAGACCTATCTGCTCCCTGTCGTGCCGGCGATCCCGATGCCGGTGTCGGTCACCTGGTCCAAGACACAGGGGAAGCGCTGGGGCTCGTGCGCCTCTGCGGCGCGCACGATCCGGTTGTCGAGCCGGTTGAAAGACTTCCCGGACTGGGTGGTCGACTACGTCCTGCTGCACGAGCTGGCGCATCTTGTCGAGTCCGGGCACGGACCCGCGTTCTGGGCGCTGCTCCAGGCGTACCCCCGCATGAGCGAGGCCAAGGGCTTTCTCAACGGCTATTCAGCCGGTCTGGCCGCCCGCTCGAACGAGCCGATGGCGGGCGAGGTCGACGAGGACGGTGACTGACTCCTCGTCCGTGGGCAGCTCGTCCGGACCGAACCACCGGACGTCCTGGACTTCCTCCGTGGCCGTCAGGCGGCCAGGGGAACGGGCGAGGATGAGATAGCGGACGTCCAGGTGGTACGCCGGCCGCACCGTCCCGCATGGCACGTCGTGCCGATCCAGATGCAGGATCCCCGGCACGAGCTCGAGATCGGCCAGTCCGGACTCCTCGCGGGCCTCCCGCAGCGCCGCGTCGGAGAGGGTCGCATCCGTCGCCTCGATGTGACCGCCGGTCTGCAGCCAACGGTCGAGCTTGCGGTGCCGGATCAGCAGGAAGCGGTCCGCTGAGGGCGACGAGATGATCGCGCTCGCGGTGAGGTGTGCGCCGGGGCAGGACCGGGACCAGCCATCCCCGCGGGACCGCAGGTGGTCGACGAAGTCGTCTCGCAAGCTGCGCTGGGAGGCCTCGTCCGGCGCGTACGCCGACAGCGCGGCCAAGCAGTCCGCCGAGAGCGCCGCTCTCGCGGGGTGCTCAGCCACCGGTGTTGTCGTCTCCCCGGTCCTCCTCGTCGCCGCGACGCTCGGCGTCCCGTTCCTGCTCGGCCTGCTCCAGCAGGCGGGCGAGTTCGGCGTCGAGGTCGTCGACCGGCGCGGCGGCAGGCGAACGTTCACCGCTGACGAATCCCAGCGGGTCATCGAGATCGGCGGCTGTCGGCACCACGTCGGGGTGGTTCCACACATCGTCCCGGCCCTCGGTGCCCCGGGCCTCCCGCAGAGCCGCCCACAGGTTGGCCGCGTCACGCAGCCTGCGAGGACGCAGTTCCAGCCCGACGAGAGCCTGGAACGTCGCTTCGGTCGGGCCGGACGTCGCCCGGCGGCGTCGCATGGTCTCGGCCAGCGCGGTCGCACTGGGCATCCACTGCTTGGTGGCCTGGGCCACCACCTCGTCCACCCAGCCCTCGATGAGGGCGAGCAGCGTTTCCAGTCGTTCGAGAACGGCTTTCTGCTCATTCGTCTGCTGGGGTTCGAAGAGAGTGCCCTGAAGCTGGTCGCTCATCTCCTTCATCGATTCGGGAGTGAGGTTGGTCGGATCGAACGATCCCATGGCCGATTCCAGGGAGGACAAATCGATCCGGATGCCGCGCGCATAGCTTTCCACGAGGGTGAGCAACTGCGGTCCGAGCCACGGCGTTGCCGCGAACAGCCGCTGACGAGCGACCTCACGGAGCGCCAGATAGAGCCGGATGTCATCCGTGGACTGGTCGAGGCCGTCGGCGAAGGCGGCCACATTTGTGGGCACCAGCGCGAGCGTCTGCTCGGCGTCGCCGGACAGCGGGAGGCCGGCTTCGGTCGCGCTCAACACGCTCGCCGCCAGCGTGCCGATCGCTTGGCCGGCTTGGAGGCCGAACACTTGGGCGCCACTCGACTTCAACAGCGGCCGCAGGAAGGCATCCAGTCCGGGCAACGCGCCCTCGAGGCCCTCGCCGCCGGACATGGAGT
This sequence comes from Ammonicoccus luteus, assembly GCF_050880385.1. NCBI lineage: Bacteria > Bacillati > Actinomycetota > Actinomycetes > Propionibacteriales > Propionibacteriaceae > Ammonicoccus > Ammonicoccus luteus. Next base: position 693,689 of record NZ_JBNZCI010000001.1, on the reverse strand, counting down.
CGGCCATGGCCTCGCTCATCGCATCGGCGACCGGCTCGATCAGGCGCCGCCAGGTCGGCATCGTCTGTTCGACCCACTCCGCACGGCTCCACACGGCCACCTGGCCGCCGGTGGCCGGGAACGCGGTCGCCCCGTCGAGCCAGGTGTCCGCGAGCCGCACGGCATCACGCAGTTCGCTCAGCTGGGTTGCGGAGGTCGAGGGATCGCTGCCCTGGGCAGCGACGACGCGGCGGGCCACATCCCGGATCGGTTCCCACTGGGAGGTGGGCTGGGCTTCGGGGTCACCGAACATGCCGCCGAGTCCCATCTGGGACATCATCTGGCGGACCTGGTTCATCATCGTGTTCAGATCCGGTTGACCCGCGCCGCCGAAGCCGAGTCCCGAGAACAGGGCCTCGAACGGGTTCTCGTTCGGGTCACCGTCGCGGTCGCGCTTGTCGCCGGGGTCGTTCTGGTCGGACATCGAGCTGACTCCTCGTCGTTGCGTACCCTCCATTCAACCGCACCCGCCAAGCAGCGGCCACCGGCGCCGCCGAGGTGACCACGGGCTGCGCGGCTCATCTGCGCTTCGCCGTCCCGATCACCGTGCGATCGTCCACACACGGTTTTGCGCAGGTATGGTCGTCCCGTGCAGCCCCAGCAGTCCCGGCAGACCCACAGCGCAGTGTCCGATCAGCCGTTGAGCGTCGATCGGGTCCTCGACGCAGTCCGTTCGGACGCCGTCGGCGGTCTCACCGTGTTCGTGGGCCTGGTCCGTGACCACGACGGGGGAAAGTCCGTGCGCTCCCTGGACTATTCCGCGCATCCCAGTGCCACGACCGAACTCGCCCGCGTGGTGGGGGAGGTCGCCGACCGCCACGAGGTGCTCGCAGTGGCGGCCGAGCACCGGGTGGGCGCCCTGCGGATCGGCGACCTTGCGGTTGTCGTCGCCGCCGGCGCCGTCCACCGGGCCGATGCCTTCGCCGCGGCCCGGGACCTCATCGACACCCTGAAATCCGAGGTGCCGATCTGGAAGGAACAGCATTACGCCGACGGCAGCGTGGACTGGGTCGGCTGCCCATGAGAGCGATCCGGCTGACGCGCCAGACCTGGTTGGCGCTGACGGCCGCAGTCGCATTCGTCGTTCTGGCCCTGCTGATCGCCGTGCTGCCGGTGCCCTACGTGGTCTATAGCCCGGGCAGCGCATACGACATCCTCGCCACTGACGATGAAGGTCAGCCGATGATCCGGGTCGAGGGCATCCCGGCCGAACCCGCCAACGGGAAGCTTCACATGACCACCGTGGCCGTCACGCGCGCCGACGCCCGGACGAGTCTGCCTGAGGCGGTGCTGGCCTTCCTGCTGCCACGCAGGGATGCGTTGCCGCGCGATGCTGTCTATGACCCGGGCAAGACCAGCGAGCAGGTTCGCGCCGAGGAACGAAGGATGATGGACACCTCGCAGCAGGACGCGGTCGTCGCGGCGCTGCGGGCCGCCGAGGTGCCGGTGGAGCAACTGCCCATGATCTCTTCGGTCACCGTCGCGAGTCCCGCCGACGAGCGTCTGCGACCCGGCGACCTCGTGCTCGCCGTGGACGGTGCGGCGGTGACCACCCCGGAGGAGGTCGCGACCCGCATCACTGGGCAACGGGCGGGCGAGCCGATCCGGTTCACTGTCGAACGGGAGGGACGGTTGGTGAACGCCGATGTCGTCACCGCCGAGAACCCCAACTCGCCGGGCCGCGCGATGATCGGGGTGGAGATCGGCTTGGGCTATCGCTATGAGCCGCGCGTGAACTTCGGGATCAGTCACGACATCGGGGGGCCCAGCGCCGGTTTGGTGTTCGCGCTCGCCATCTATGACCAGATCGCGCCGGCCGACGTGCTGCAGGGCCGGTCGGTCGCCGGCACAGGTCGGATCAATCCCGCCGGACGTGTGGGACCGATCGGGGGGCTGCAGGAAAAGATCGCCAGCGCCGAGCGGGCGGACGCGTCGGTGTTCCTCGTGCCCGCCGCCAATTGCCGCGACCTGGCGGACCTGCGGACCGATCTCGAATTGATCCGGGTCGACACGTTGCAGGATGCGGTCACCGGACTGCAGGCGCTGGGGAACCCGGCCCGCGCCGCAGAGGTGCCGCGATGCTGAGGGCGGGCGTACGCCGTGGCGCCGGGCACAGAAACCGACTTGTCCATCCGACACCGGACGCATCTGCGTCCCGACACCGAAGGACCGCATGACAGACGACGCGCTTGTAGCAGCTCTGGTCGAGCTCGAGCACCACGTGGGGGAGGCGGGCTGGGACCAGCCGGCCAGGCTGTTCGCACTCGTGCGCACAGATGAACTGATCGCGGCCGAACCCGAGTTGGCGGCACATCTGGGTCTGCGTTCCAGCGCCGAAGGGCATCCGCCGGGTGCGCTCAGCTCCATCGAACAGGATGACTTCCGCAGCGTCGGCGCGGGGGAGGGAACTGCCGCGTCAGAGTCTGCCTTGCACCAGGTCCTCGGCCGCATCACGTGGCCCGACGCCGTCACCGGCTGCGCGCTGTCGCTCGAGCGGACCTTCCTGCCGGCCGCGTTCGAGGCCGATCTGCCGGCGGACCCGGCGGAGGCCGAGCGATTCGTCGCAGAGCATCCCGAGCGGCAGGATCTGCGACTTGTCGTCGGCGTTCTCCGGGACGGGGCGGCGCACTGTTTCGCTCGTCTGGTCAGCAATCCTGAGGATCTGCTGAGCAGCCCGGATCTCGCTCCGGGGGTTGTGTCGGTGCTCGCGGCTACTCTTGACCACGATCAGCCCGGCCATCGCCTTCGCCAGGATTCAAGGAGGACAACTTGAGCGCGTCGACCAGGATTCCCACCGAGTCCGCGCCCAGGCGCCGCGGCGCTCTGCTGCCCACCCTCGTCGTGGTGTCGGCGGTGGTGTTGCTCTTCGTCCTGTTCACGAGCATCTGGACGGACCGCCTGTGGTTCGTCTCGATGAACTATCCCCAAGTCTTCACGATCACGTTCGTCACCCGGGTCGTGCTCTTCCTCGTCGTCGGTCTGATCATGGCCCTGGCGATCGTCGGCAACACCGCGCTGGCCTATCGCCTGCGGCCCACTACCCGACCGGGGCCCATGGCCAGCGAATTGCTGGAGCGCTATCGCGAGACCCTCGAGTCCCGCTTCGTCCAGATCATGATCGGCCTCGGCGTGGTCGTCGCGCTGTTCGCCGGTGTCTCCGGCGCAAGCCAGGTCGGCACGTGGCTCTCCTGGCTCAACCGGACGCCGTTCGGTGTCCAGGATCCCTATTTCGGGTTCGACGTGTCGTTCTATGTCTTCGAGTTGCCCTGGCTTCGCTGGGTCGTCGCGATGGTCACCGCCATGCTCGTCTTCTCCACGATCGCGGCGGCAATCGTGCACTACGTGATGGGCGCGCTCCGCGTCGCCAAGGGCGAGCGGCGGACCACCTCCCGGGCCGCCCAGGTGCACCTGTCGATCCTGATCGGGCTCACGGTGCTGTGCTTTGCCGTCAGCGCGTGGCTCGACCGCTATGGCTATCAGACGACCACCAACCAGTTGCTGACCGGCATGAGCTTCACCGATCAGAATGCCCGCGTGACCGCCTCGCTCGTCGTGGCGATCATCACCGCGATCTGCGCGCTCCTGTTCCTCTCCAACGTGTTCCTGCGCCGGTGGATGATCCCGGTCGCCGCACTGGTCCTGGCCGTGGTGTCGAGCATCCTGCTCACGCTGATCTATCCGGCTGGTGTCCAGGCGATCGAGGTCAACCCGAACGAGCCGGACAAGGAGCGGCCGTTCATCCAGGCCCATATTCAGGCGACCCGCGAGGCCTACGGGATCGACGATGTGGAGATCACCAACTACGACGCCGAGACGGAGGCCACCGCGGGTCAGCTCCGGGCCGACGCCGCGGCGCTGCCGGGCATCCGTCTCATGGACCCGGCCGTGATCGCGCCGACGTTCGACCAGCTCCAGCAGGTGCGCGGCTTCTATTCATTCGCGAATGTGCTCGACGTCGACCGCTATGTCGTCGACGGTCAGGAGACCGATGCGGTCGTGGCCGTCCGCGAGCTCGACATCGACGGCCTGCAGGACCGGTCGTGGAACAACGTGCGCACGGTCTATACGCATGGCCACGGCATGGTCGCGTCCTATGGCAACCGCCGCCAGCCCGGTGGTGAGCCCGAGTGGCTGGTCCGTGATGTTCCGCCCGTGGGCAAGCTGCCCGAGCACCAGGCGCGGATCTATTTCGGTGAGCAGCACGCCGACTATTCGATCGTGGGCGCTCCGGCCGGGACCCCGCCCGTCGAGCTCGACACCCCCGGTGGTGGTGAGGGCGGCGGCGAGCGCCGCAACACCTACACCGGCGAGGGCGGCGTGCCGATCGGCAACTGGTTCAACCGACTGCTCTATGCGACCCGCATGGCGGACGTGAACATCCTGTTGTCGGGCCGTGTCAACGAGGCGTCGAAGATCATCTACAACCGCACTCCGAAGGAGCGCGTCCAAGCCGCTGCGCCGTGGCTGACCGTGGACTCGAACCTCTATCCGGCCGTGGTCGAGGGGCGGATCGTGTGGGTCGTGGACGCCTACACCACGTCCAACAACTATCCGAACTCCCACCGGATCTCGCTGGACCAGGCGATCTCCGACACGCAGACCCGGGGCACGACGGTGCAGCCGGACACACGGGTCAACTACATCCGCAACTCGGTCAAGGCCGTGGTGGACGCCTATGACGGCAGCGTGACGCTCTATGCGTGGGACGAATCCGACCCAATTTTGCAGACGTGGCAGAAGGCCTATCCCGAGACTGTCCGGCCGCGTTCGGAGATCTCGCCGGCGCTGCTGGAACACCTGCGCTATCCCGATGATCTCTTCAAGGTCCAGCGGGACGTGCTGGGTCGCTATCACGTGACCGATCCGATGGCGTGGTTCCAGCAGAACGACCTCTGGGTGATCCCCAACGACCCCGTCGCCCAGAACAACGAGCGGGAGAACCCCTATCTGCTGTCGATCAAGTGGCCGGGCGACAACCAGGCCCACTTCTCGCAGACGACGGTGTTCGTGCCACGCGGCCGCAACAACCTTGCCGCGTTCATGGCGGTGAACGCGGACACGGCCAGCCCGGAATACGGCCGCATGCGGATCCTGCGCATGTCCGACTCGCAGCAGGTCGACGGTCCCAACCAGACGTTCAACGCCATGGTGACCGACGAAGCGGTCGCCATGCGCCTGCGTCCCTATCTCAACCAAGGCGCTGCGCAGGTCGTCTACGGCAACCTGCTCACGCTGCCCCTGGGCGGTGGGTTGCTGTATGCCCAGCCGATCTACACCCAGAAGGCCGCCGGCCAGGGTTCCTATCCCGCGCTGACGTTCGTCACCGTGCGGTTCGGCGAGCGCGTCGGCATCGGTGAGACGCTGCAGGAGGCGCTCGACCAAGTGTTCGGTGGAGACGCTGGAGCGTCAACCGGAGAGGTGGAGGAGGGGGCCGAGCCCCCCGTTACCGAGGGCGCCACACCGGGCACCCCCGGAGAGCCGCGACCGGCCGACAATCCAGCGGCGGTCCGGGCGCTCAACGAGGCCAACACCGCCTTCACCGAGGCACAGCAGGCCCTGCAGAACGGGGACTTGGGGCTCTATCAGCGCAAGATCGAGGAGGCCCGGACGGCCATGCAGCGGGCGCAGACGGCGCTCGGCGACTGACCGAGTCGGGGCGTTGCCGGCGATGCAGCGCCCCCGGTCACTCGGTGACGACGCTGACGGTATAGCCGGCCGCGGCCAGTGGATCGGCGAGTTCGTCGGCGTCGCCGGCAACGACGAGGGTCAGCTTGGTGAGGTCGATGATGTCGCGGTACGCCGCAGTGGCTCCGTCCGGCGACGTCGCCCGGATGCTGGCCAGATAGCGGTCGATGTAGTCCAGCGGCAAGCCCCGCAGCGCCGTCGAAGCCGTCTGGTCGGCGATTCCGGCGGCGGTGGCATAGCGCAGCGTCGAGACACCGGTGAAGTAGTTCACGGCATCGGTGACCTCGGCCGCGGTCACAGGTGCTTCGGAGACATCGAGCAGGGCGCGCGCCTCCTCGAGTGCGGGCACGAGCACCTCGGTCCGGAACGAGCCGGCCACCGCAAAGGACCCGCCGTGACGCAACGGGGCGCTCTGCAGCCCGACTCCGTAGGTGTAGCCCCGTTCCTCGCGCAGCACCTTGTTCAGCCGGCTCAGGAAGGCACCACCGACCGCATAGGTCCCGACCTGGAACGCGGGCCAGCGCGGATCGTGCCGGTCGATGCCGAAACCACCGAGGCGGAGATCGGCCTGGACCGCGCCCGGGCGATGCAACAGGAGGGCAGTGGGTTCGGCGGCGCCGGGCACCAGGTGGGTCACATGGTCCTGCTCCGGGTTCATCCAGTCCCCGAACGCCTGCTCGGCCAATGGCACCGGGTCCTTGGGGAATTCCCCGGCCAGGACCAGAGTCGCTCCCGCGGGACCGTAGTGACGGCGGTGGAAGTCCCGCACGGCCTCCGGGGTGACCGCAGCGACGCTCGCCGGCTCACCACCGGGAAGTCGCTGGACCCGCGAGCCCTCGTCGAACACCGCGCCGCGGAAGCCCCACGACGCCCAGTGGGCCGAGTTGGCCCGCTGCTGGTCCAGTTCGGCCAGGCGCAGGGCGACGTGCCGGGTGCAGTCGGAGTCTCGCAACTCGGGTCGGCGCACGGCATCGGCCAGCAGTTCCAGCGCCGGTTCGAAGCGAGTCGCCGGGACGTCGATCATGGCCTGGAGGCCCGAATAGGCCTGGTTGGCGCCGAAGGCGGCGCCCTCGGTCTCCAGCACCTCGGCGAAGCGGTCACCCGGGTGGGTCTGCGTACCCTCATCGAGCGCGCGAGCGCACACCGTGGCGACGCCCTCGATCGCCCGATCCTCCAGATGCAACGGCACGTCCAGCACGAGGATGGCCGAGATGACCTGTTGCCCCGGCATGTCGTGGACGAGGACGCGGATCCCGTTGGTCAACGTGGCCTCGCGGGCAGCGGGGTAGTGCCATTCGGCGGGCGGCTGCAATGCCGGTCGGGGCGTGGTCATCGGGTCTCCTCCCGGCGATAGAGCAGGGTTGCGCGGTGGTCGGGGGACAGGTGCTCTGCCGCTGCGGCCCGGATCTCGTCACCGTCGATCGAGGTCACCGTGTGGATGCGGGTGTTGATGCGTTCCGGGTCATCGAGCAGCGTCGCCGCGGCGGAAAGCTGGTCGGCGCGGGTCTCGAAGCGGGCGAGGGACTGCAACCAGGAGCGTTCGAACTGTGCGCGCGCTCGGCGTACTTCCTCTGCCGTCGGCCCCTCCGCGATGAACCGGTCCACTTCGGCGACCATCGCCTCCTCTAACCGCTCCGGCGCCACACCGTCGCGCGCTCGCGCCGACGAGAACCCGAACGAGTGACCGCCGATCAGCTGCAGCGCCGACGAGCCTGCGCCGGTCGCCAGCTCGGCCTCGCGAACAAGCGCCCGGTGGAACCGGCTCGTCTGGCTCCCACCGATGATGAACAACGCCAGGTCGGCCGCGTCGACGGTGCGGGTGCCGAGTGGTGGGAGTCGCCAAGTGAAGTACGCGGCATCGGCCGGCACCGGCGCCGTCGTCTCGTCGCGCGGAAGGCCGCTGATCGGTCCCAGCTGCGGCTCGGGAGGCGGGGGCGGGAGCTCGCCGGCCGGGATGTGACCGAAGTAGCGCTCAACGAGGGTCACCCCGTCGGCGGGCGTGATGTCGCCGACGAGAGTGAGGACGCAGTTGTTCGGCAGATAGTGCGTCCGGAAGAAGTGGTGGACATAGTCCAGGCTCGCTGCATCGAGGTCTGCCATCGACCCGATCGTCGTGTGTCCATAGGGGTGGTCCGGCGGGAATGTCAGGGCGACCAAGCGCTCCATGACATCGCCATAGGGGACGTTGTCATAGCGCTGCCGCTTCTCCTCCTTGACGACCTCGCGCTGGTTGTCGAGGTTTTCCTGACCGACGGCATCGAGGAGCGTGGCCATGCGGTCGGCCTCCAGCCACAGCGCCAGTTCAAGGCCGCCGGTCGGGAGCGCTTCGAAATAGTTGGTGCGGTCGAACCAGGTGGTGGCGTTGACCGATGCCCCCGCGGACTGCATCAGGGCGATGTGCTGGCCGGACTGGACGTTGGCCGACCCCTGGAACATCAGGTGCTCGAACAGGTGCGCGAAGCCTGTCCGACCGGGTTCCTCGTGGCGGGAACCGACGTCATACCAAAGATTCAACGCCACCGCCGGCGCTTGGTGGTCGGGGCTGACGATCACCCGCAGGCCATTGGCCAAGCGGGTGTCGTGGATCGGATAGCGGCCGGATTCCATGCGCGCCATAGAACCACACCCGGCCGACACCTTTCCGTTGGAAACCGCCCAATACACCCCCTTTGGGATAATCGGACGCATGACCACGATCACCACAGTCCAAGGCGACATCACCCAGCAGGCCGTCCACGCGATCGTCAATGCCGCGAATAACGCCATGCGTGGTGGGGGAGGGGTCGACGGCGCCATCCACCGTGCGGGCGGCAGGGCCATCCTCGAGGACTGCATCCAGCGGTTCCCGGACGGTCTCGCGACTGGTGACGCGGGCTGGACCACGGCCGGTGCCATGGCGGCGAAGTGGGTCATCCACACGGTCGGGCCGAACTACCGCGCGGGGCAGCGTGACCGCCGACTTCTGGAGTCGTGCTATCGGCGCTCGCTCGAGGTCGCGGACGAACTCGGCGCCCGGACGATTGCGTTCCCGCTGATCAGCGCCGGGATCTACGGCTGGCCGAAGGACGACGCGATCGCCTGCGCGGTCGAGGTGCTCGGGGCGTTCGACGGGAGCGTCGAGGAGGCGCGACTGGTGGCGTTCGACGAGGGGACGTACGCCGACATCGCCGCCCGCATCAACCTCGGGTGAGGGCGATTGCGGCCAGGATCACAGGTCGGCGTCGGTCCGAAGGTCCGGGTATCGCACTTGACACGGCCCATCAGTCAAGGCAGCCTTGACATATGAGCAAAGTCACAAGCACGACGCGCCTCTCGGGCGGTTTCGTCCTTCTCCTGCTCGGCTTGGGGACCTACCTCGCCACCGGATTCTTCGAGGGTGGCTTCTTTCGTGGTCTCTTCCAAGGCGCGACAATCGCCCTCATGGTGCTAGCCGCATACTTCTTCGGACGGGAGATCCAGGACCGCCGGCGATCTGGCGACGCCCCGATGTGGCGGCCGAGTGATCGAGACTGACAGCGAGCTCGCGGACAGCCTCTCAGCGGCCGTCCTCGGTCATGAGCACATGGAGGAGCCGGACCACCTCGTCCTCGTTCGGCGCGCGGCCGACGCGAGCGTGGTCGTCTCGGACCTGCTGCGGCAGGCCGTTTCAGCGGCCCGAATGAACGGTCACTCGTGGGCTGCGATCGGAAACGTCCTCGGGTTGAGTCGACAGGCCGTTCAGCAGCGCTTCGGCTCGGTCGCGAACGAGTCAGCGGAGGGCAAGGAGCTTCGCCGCCTCGGACCAGTTACCGCTTTGGATGAACTCCCCGAGCTCGCCCTCGCCGGACGGCAGGGATGGCGTACGGTCGGAGCAGGCATGCTCTACCACCTCGTCGAGCGGACCGACACGCAGTGGGAGACCAAGCGGGTCGTGTGGCGGAAATTGGCCAAGTCGTATGAGATCGACGGCTGGAGCGTCGCGGTACGCGCCTTCCCGTGGCTCTATCTCGTCCGGGACCTCGGGATCCCGGCAGATCCCGAACCGGCCGACAACTGCGCTCGCGAGGCTTGACCCGGCGGGCGTGCCGTGGATCACACGAGTCAGCGGCGACTGCACCTTTGATGCACGGGCTAGTAAGTGAATCGGCCCCTGACGAGTGTTTCCACTAGTCAGGGGCCGATTCGTTTGGTAGCGGGGACAGGATTTGAACCTGTGACCTCTGGGTTATGAGCCCAGCGAGCTACCGAGCTGCTCCACCCCGCGTCGTTGTTGCTTGGTCAACCTTACACGAGTCCCAAGAGAAGGCAAATCGGGCGGTTGCTCGGGTGTCAGTGCCGGTCGGGCAGGGCGTCGCGGGCGTCGGCGTACGTCATTCCCGTCACCTCCAGAAGATCCACCAGGATCGAGCGGAGCTGCGCCAGGATCACGATCGAAGAGATCTCGTCGACCAACTCGAGATTGATGTGGGTGGTGCCGAGCTCGATCACCCGGGCCCGCGTGTCGACCGGCAGTTGACCCTCGGCGAGTTCGCGGGCGCAGGCTCTCATCTCGAGCGCGACCAGTTCCATCAGCTCGAGATAGCTGTCCGGCATCTTCTCGTCGTGCCATATGGCGACTGCCGCCCGCCGCGCGAGAACTCGCACGTTGCGCGTCAGGCGGTCCAGCGGCTCGGTGAGGGCGACGAGGTCGACCATGTGGGAGCGGTTGCGCCGGAGAAAGGGCGAATAGCGCACGACCGCCAGCCCCTCGGCGGCGGCTTCGTCCAGTCCCTGCATCCGATCGCTGACCGCTCGGGCACGCTCGAGGACGCGGTCGCCGGCATCGAGGTCCTCCTCGACCACGGAGCTATGCACCTCGTCCAGCACGGCAGCGCATTCGTTGAGGACGCCGGCGGCCAGGTCACTCGGTTTCCGGATTGGCCCGGTGGGCGCGACGAGAGCGATCAACAACGCCAGCGCGCATCCGATCAACGCGTCGATCCAGCGGGTGAAGACAGTGTCGCCGAGCGGCATGACGACGACCACCACGGCTTGTACGCCGGCCTGGGTGACCATCAGGTCCCGCGCGCGGAGGAAGATCGCGACCGACATCGCCAGGACCACGACCACGATGATCTGCCACCAGCCGCGATCGAACAGCAGCACGAACAGGTCCCCGAAGAACACGCCGAGCGCGACGCCGAGGGCCACCTCGGTCGCCCGGCCGAGCCGCTGGCCGAAGCTCGAGCCCAGCGTCAGGATCGCCGCGATGGCCGCGAACACCGGCATCGAGTGCCCAAGCACCTGCTGGGCGAACAGCCACGCGAGGCCGGCTGCCAGCGCCTGTTGGGAGATCATCCAGATCCGGTTGCGCCAGCGCTCGACCCCGCGGCGCTGGGCCGCCCGGCCGAACCTGAACGATCGCTCGCTCAGGTCGAAGGCGCGCAGCCGGAGGCGCTGGAGAGAGAACCGGTCCACCCCAACATCATGGCCCGTCGGGCCCGGCACGTGGGCAACGCATCGGCGGATACCGCTCAGCCGGCGGTGAGACTCTGCCCTTGGGCGGCTGCGCATGGTTAGATGATCCGCGTCCAAATTCTCCGACGGAGGTCGAGTCAGATGACCAAACGCCCTGCAGGACGTCTCGTTCTGGCCGTGCTGGCCGTTGCCGCTCTGCTGTTGAGCGCCTGCACAACGCGGGGTGACTCGCCGGCCGGCCCCGGAAATCAGAACGGGCCTGCGAAGACGCACCTCACTGTCGGGGCCACGGCCAGCCCGCCGACGCTCGACCCGACCGCGAACGATGCTGCGGCCATCCCGCAGGTGTTGCTCTACAACGTCTACGAGACCTTGGTGAAAGTCGACTCCGAGGGTCGGCTGCGCCCGCTGCTGGCGCAGCGGTGGGATGTGTCGGCGGACAACCTGACCTATACCTTCCAGATCGATCCCGCCGCGCGGTTCGCCTCCGGGCGTGCCGTTGAGGCCAAGGACGTTGTCTGGAGCATTGAGCGGATCCAGGACGGCACCACCACCGCCACTCTGAAGCGTCAGATGTCGGTCGTCGAGTCGGCCCGTGCGGTCGATGCGAAGACCCTCGAGGTCGTCCTCAACCGGCCGAGCAACATGTGGCTGTGGGACATGTCGTCCACCGGTGGCATCGTGTTCGACTCCGAGTCGACCGATGACCTCGCGAACAAGACGACCGGGTCCGGCCCCTTCCAGCTCGACACCTGGATTCCCAACTCTTCGGTGAGTCTGGTGAAGAACCCGAACTACTGGGCCACCGCTGCACGGTTCGAGAACGTCAACTTCCGCTACTTCACCGACCCGAACGCGATGAATGCCGCGATGCTGGCGGGTGATCTGGACATCATCTCCAACCTCCAGGCCCCGGCCGCGTTGCCGCAGTTCAGCGACACGGAGCGTTTCACCGTGATTGACGGGACCACCAACGGCGAGGTCGTGCTGTCCATGAACAACAGCTCCGAGGGGCTGAAGGATCCTCGGGTCCGGCAGGCCATTCGCCACGCCATCGACAAGAAGGCGCTGCGCGACACCGTGTGGGCCGGCAAGGGCGAGCTGATCGGCGCCATGGTGCCGCCCACCGATCCGTGGTTCGAGGACCGCACCGGCGATTTCCCCTATGACCCCGAGCGGGCGAAGGCGCTGCTCGCCGAGGCAGGCGTGCAGAATCTCCGCCTTCGTCTCCGTCTGCCCACGTTGCCGTACGCGGGCTCGGCCGGTCAGTTCGTGCAGTCCCAGTTGCGAGAGGTCGGCATCGAGGCCGAGATCGATCAGCTCGAGTTCCCCGCTCGCTGGGTGGACACGGTGCTGACCCAGGGCGATTACGACATGTCGATCGTCGCCCATGTGGAGGCCCGCGACATCGTGCGCTTCGCAAACCCGGACTACTACTTCCACTACAACAGCGAGGAGTTCCAGCGGCTCGTCAACGAGGCCGACACGGGACCGGCGGAAGAGCAGGCCGACAAGCTCAAGGAAGCCGCCCGGCTCATGAGCCAGGATGCCGCCGCCGACTGGCTGTTCCTGTTGCCGAACCTGGTGATCACCACGCCGAACATCACCGGGGTGCCGCAGAACGCGACAACGTTGAGCTTCGACGTCACCACTATGGCGACCCGCTGACGCCGGGCCCGGGGGCGAGCCGCTGCCATGCGCCTGCTCAGGTGGATCGTCACCCGATTGGTGGTGTTCGTCGTCAGCCTCGCGCTGGCATCCGTGCTGATCTTCATCATCAGTGAGGCGTTGCCGGGCGACGCGGCGACCGTCATGCTCGGGCAGGGCGCCTCGCCGGAGGCCGTGGAGGCGCTGCGTCAGCAGTTGGGCATCGACCGACCGGGACCGGTCCGCTATTTCGAGTGGGTCGGCGGGATGTTGACCGGCGACTACGGCACCTCGCTGCTGACCCGGCGGCCCGTCGCCGAACAGATCGGCATGAAGTTCCCGGTGACGTTCTGGCTGGTCTTCTGGGGCATGGTCGCGGCGCTCGTGCTCGCGGTGCCTGTCGGCATGGTCGCAGCCCTGCGCCGGCGGCACATCGAGGGCTTCGCGGCGTCCGGGCTCTCGCAGATCGGCTTGGCGATCCCTGCGTTCTGGGCCGGCATCATCGGCATCTATGTCTTCGCTGTGCAACTGCGGTGGTTCCCCGCGAACGGCTATGTGCCGTTCTGGTCGAGCCCGGTGCAGTGGCTCCGGCATCTCGTCCTGCCCGTGCTGTCGCTGGCGATCGTCCAGGCCGCGGTCATTGCTCGCTATGTTCGCTCCGCGATCATCGAGGTGCTGGCCGAGGACTATTACCGGACCGCCCGCGCGATCGGGTGGCGACAGTTCCCGGCGTTGATCCGGCACGGCCTGCGCAACGCATCGCTCTCGGTCGTGACCGTGCTGGGCCTGCAGTTCTCGACCCTGTTCGTGGGCGCGATCGTGATCGAGTCCGTGTTCACCCTGCCCGGCCTGGGGTCGATGCTCCTGCAAGCCGTGTCCCAGCGCGACATGATCGTCGTCCAAGGCACGGTCATGCTGCTCGTGTTCATCGTTCTCGTGATCAACGCGCTCGTCGATCTCTCGTATGTCGCGCTCGACCCCCGTCTCCGCGCCCGGGGTGCCCGATGAAGCGGGCAGGGCTGTGGACGGGCGTCGTGCTCGTCGGGCTGGTCGTGCTGGTGGCGGTCGTCGCCCTGTTCTGGACTCCGTTCGATCCGCTGCGCGTACGCCCGGACGTCCGGTTGCTCGGACCGGGGTGGCCGCACCTGCTCGGGACGGACAACTACGGCATCGACATCGTGTCGATGCTGATGTCCGGTGCCCGGATCTGCCTCATGGTGGGCATCATCGCGGTGGCAATCGCGGCGGTCGTCGGCGTACCCCTCGGCATGCTGGCCGGCATGGCACCCAGCTGGATCAGCGAGGTGATCATGCGGGGGGTGGACGTGCTCTACGCGTTTCCTGCCCTTCTGCTCGCGATCCTCCTTGCGGCCGGATTCGGCGGGTCGACCGGGACCGCGATGACGGCAATCGGCATCGCCACGATCCCCGCGTTCGCCCGCGTCGCCAGGGCGGCGACCCTCAGCGTGATGGCCTCCGACTATGTCCTGGCGGCGAAGGCTTCCGGCACCGGCCGGCTCGCGACCGCCCTGCGCCATGTCCTGCCCAACATCGCCCCGGTGATCGGCGTGCAGGCGTCGGTGTCGTTCGGCATCGCGATCCTGGCGGAGGCGGCGCTGAGCTATCTGGGGTTGGGTACGCCCCCGCCGGTGCCCACCTGGGGACGGATGCTGCGGGAGGCACAGACGTACATGTTCGCCGACCCCCTCCAGGCGCTCTGGCCGGGGCTGGCGATCGCGCTGGCGGTGCTCGGGTTCAACCTGCTCGGTGACGGCCTGCGCGATCTGCTCGACCCCAGGCTGCGGGAGCTGCAATGAATACACCGCCACGCGAGCCCCAAGATCTCCGGGCCGATCCCGATCGGCCCTTGGGTGAGACCCTCGTCGAAGTCCGAGACCTGCGGGTGGCGTTCGGCAAGGAGCGGCGAGAGGTTCTCCACGGGATCGACTTCTCACTCGCCCGCGGCCAGCGCATTGGTCTGATCGGCGAGTCCGGGTCGGGCAAGTCGGTGACGGCTCTGGCCGTCATGGGACTGTTGGCCGAGACGGCCACGGTCACCGGCTCGATCCGGGTGGCGGGCCAGGAGATCGTGGGCCGGCCCGACCGGACGATCTCCCGGTTGCGGGGTGACGTGATGACCATGGTCTTCCAGGAACCCATGACCGCGCTCGACCCGACGATGAAGGTGGGCCGGCAGGTCGCCGAGGTGTGGCTGCTGCACCAGCGCGGCAGTGCGCGGCAGCGCGCCCGGGCGGAGGTGCTCGGCATTCTGGAGGAGGTCGGCCTTGCGGACCCCGCGCGGGTTGCGGCGTCCTATCCGCACCAGTTGTCGGGCGGCCAGCGCCAGCGGGTGGTTCTGGCGATGGCGCTGATCAACCGCCCGTCGCTGGTCATCTGCGATGAACCCACCACGGCCCTCGACGTCACCGTCCAGGCACGGGTGTTGCGGCTGCTGGACGACGCTCTGGACGACGTCGGGGCGGCCTGTCTGTTCATCAGCCACGACCTCGCGGTCGTGTCCCAGGTGTGCAGCGAGATCATGGTCATGCTCGATGGCGAAGTCGTGGAGCATGGCACGACGCGAGAGATCTTCAACGAGCCCAGGCATGGATATACCCGCGGCCTCATCGCCACCGCCCGTCTCGACCAGGTCGAGCCGGGGGAGCGGCTGCCCGTGGTGTCCGACTTCTTCGACCGGAGCACGCGATGAGCGAACCCGTCTATGTCCTCGAACACGTGCGGCGGGTGTTCGACGCGGCCGGCCGGACTCCGGTCGTGGCGGTCGACAACCTGTCCCTCACGCTCGAGAAGGGCGCCCGTCTGGGGGTGGTGGGGGAGTCCGGCTCCGGCAAGTCGACGCTCATCCGCATGATGGCGGCCCTGGATCGGCCGACTTCCGGCACGATCAAGTTTCACGGCCGCCCGATCGAGGGTCTGCCAGAACGTCGCCTCGGATTCCTGCGGGCCGAGGTTCAGATGGTCTTCCAGGACCCGCGCTCGTCGCTCAACCCACGGATGACGGTGGCCGACATCATCTGCGAACCACTGCGCTCCCGGCTTCTGCGGACCCGATCGGACGTGCCGACGGATCAGCAGGGGCGCCTGGCCAAGGTGCTCGACGCCGTGGGACTGCCCGCCGATTCGGGCAGGAGATATCCGCACGAGTTCTCCGGTGGTCAGCGGCAGCGCATCGCCATCGCCCGGGCGCTCGCGCCCAACCCCGAGGTGCTGATCGCCGACGAGCCGGTTTCGGCCCTGGACGTTTCGGTCCGGGCTCAGGTCCTCAATCTCCTCGACGAACTCGTCGATGATTTCGGTCTGACCCTCGTGTTCGTGAGCCACGACCTGATGGTGGTTCGGCACATCTGCAACGAGGTGCTGGTTTTGCGGCGCGGAAAGGTCGAGGAGGCGGGTCCGACAGAGGAGGTGTACGCCGCGCCCGCTGCGGCGTACACCGCCGAATTGCTGGCGGCGGTCCCACGCATCCGACTGGACTGACCCGAAGTCAGGACCGCAGGCCGGAACTCCGGTCGGAGAGTCCCCGCCCGGAGGATTAGAATCACGCGCCGTGAAGGCATTGCTCTTGGAGAACATCCACACCGACGCTGTCAAGATCCTCGAGGCTCGCGGGTTCGACGTGACCCTGCACAGCCGTGCGATGGACGAGGACGAGTTGATCGACGCACTCGACGGTGTCGCGATGCTGGGCATCCGCTCCAAGACCCAGGTGACAGAGCGGGTCCTGGCCGCCCGCCCCGGCCTGGAGGCGATCGGGGCCTTCTGCATCGGCACGAATCAGATCGATCTCAATGCGGCCGCCGCTCGGGGCATCCCGGCCTTCAACGCGCCGTTCTCCAACACGCGATCGGTCGTGGAGCTCGCGATCGGCGAGATCATCACGATGGCCCGCCGCCTGTTCGACAAGTCGACCGCGCTCCACGAGGGCCGCTGGGACAAGTCCGCCAAGGGCGCTCATGAGGTGCGTGGCCGGTCGCTGGGCATCATCGGCTATGGCAACATCGGCTCGCAGCTGTCGGTCGTCGCCGAATCGTTGGGCATGCGGGTCTATTTCTATGACATCGTGGACAAACTCGCGCTCGGCAATGCGCAGCGCTGCTCCTCGCTCGAGGAACTCCTCAACACCGCCGAGACGATCTCGCTTCATGTGGACGGTCGCCCGGGCAATGCCGGCTTCTTCGGCGCCGAGCAGTTCGCGATGATGCGCCGCCGCAGCCTGTTTCTGAATCTCGCCCGTGGGTTCGTGGTGGACCACGACGCACTCCGGGACAATCTTCTGTCCGGTCATGTCGCCGGCGCCGCCGTGGACGTTTTCCCGGAGGAGCCCAAGGCCAACGGCGACCCGTTCACCTCCGTGCTGCAGGGCATTCCGAACGTCATTCTGACGCCGCACATCGGTGGCTCGACCGCGGAGGCGCAACAGGACATCGGCTTCTTCGTGGCGAACAAGTTGGTGGACTTCCACGAAACAGGCTCGACCGTCATGTCGGTGAACCTGCCCCAGGCGAATGTCGACAACGGTGTCACGGTGCGTCTGCTCCATCTGCACCACAACGTCCCGGGCGTGCTCGCCCGCATGAACCAGGCGATCGCCGATCATGAGGTCAACATCGACCGGCAGACGCTGGCCACGCACGGGGAATACGGCTATGTGATCACCGACGTCTCCGGTGCCCGCGTGGACGAACTCGCGGAGGTCCTGCGCGACCTCCCGGAGACCGTCCGGCTGCGCCAGGTGACCACCAAGGGCTGATGCATCGCTAGTTCTCCGGCCGCCGGTGCGGTGCCTCGGGATCCACGGCACCCCCGGCGGTCAACTGTTCCACGACGAGTTCGTGGAGGACGCCGTTGGTGGCGATAGCGCCGGGCCCGACCGGGCCGGGAGAGCCCTCCACGGATGTGAAAGTCCCGCCCGCTTCGGTGACGACGATGCTGGGGGCCGCCATGTCGTGGAGCGAGAGCTCGGGTTCACAGGCGATGTCCACCGCGCCCTCGGCGACGAGCATGTAGGACCAGAAATCCCCATAGGCCCTGCTCCGCCACACCGACCGCATGAGATCGACGAAGTTCTGGCCCAGGCCTTCGGCGACCCACCCGTGCAGCGACGAATAGGACAGTGACGCATCGGTGACGTCGGAGACCCGGGAGACGCCGATGCGCTGGGCTTGGTGCAGTGACTTGCCCATGAATGCCCCGGCGCCCTTTGCGGCCCACCAGCGCCGGCCCAGGGCGGGGGCGCTGACGACCCCTGCCACCACCTCGTCCTCGATCATGAGCGCGATCAGAGTGGCCCAGACCGGGACGCCGCGGACGAAATTGGAGGTTCCGTCGATCGGGTCGATCACCCAGCGGCGCGGACCCCAACCGGTGTCGTCGAACTCCTCGCCCTGCACGGCGTCACGGGGGCGGGCGCGGGCCAAGGTGCGTCGGCATGCCTCCTCGACCGCAAGATCTGCGTCGGTCACGTTCGACATGTCAGGCTTGGCGGAAATCTTGAGGTCCTGGGACTTGAAGCGCGCCATCGTGATCGAGTCGGCGTTGTCGGCCATCATGTGGGCCAGCCGCAGATCCTCGGTGAAGTCAGCAGCTGACGGGGAAGTCGGGCGCACGGTCATGGCCACAGGTTAGCCGCTCGGTGCTCTGCAACCGGGGCCGCTCACGGACCCGAACCGTGGGCGGATCACATCTCGTGGGGGAGTTTGCGCGCCGAGATCATCCGGCGGAAGGACTCGATGCGGGCCCGTGGGACGTCGCCGTTGCGCCACGCATCGTCCAGCGCGCAGTCGGTCGCCTCGTCGTCGTGCGCGCAGCCGCGGGGGCAGTCGGAGGTGAAGCCGACCAGGTCGGGGAACGCCTTGAGAACGTCGGCCGGGGTGATGTGGCTGAGTCCGAAAGAGCGTACGCCGGGTGTGTCGACGACCCACCCGCCGTGGTCCGGCAATTCCAGGGCGATGGCCGAGGTCGAGGTGTGCCGGCCACGGCCGGTGACGACGTTGACGTCTCCGGTCGCCCGGTCGATGCCGGGAATCAGGGCATTGACGAGCGTCGACTTCCCGACTCCCGAGTGCCCGACCAGCACCGAGACCTTGTCCGCCAGGAGCGTCCTGAGCGGGGTCAGATCGGCGCCCGGTTCCGTCACGACCACCGGCACGCCCAGCGGAGCATAGGCGCCGATCAACTCGTCCGGGGATGCGAGATCGGCCTTGGTCAGGCAGAGCAGTGGGTCAAGGCCAGCGTCATAGCCGGCCACCAGGATGCGATCGATCATGCCGGTGCGAGGCGGGGGGTCGGCAAGGGCGGTCACGATCACCAACTGGTCGGCGTTGGCGACCACGGGCCGCTCGAAGGGATCGTCATCGTCGGCGGTGCGGCGGAGCACGGTGGTGCGTTCGAGCACCTCCACGATGCGCGCAAGGGTTCCCTCGGCGCCAGACACGTCGCCGTCCAGCCGGACTCGGTCACCGACGATCACCGACTTGCGACCCAGCGACCGCGCCTTGGTCGTCGTGACGAGCGGGCCCACGGGCTCGTAGGTCTCATTGAGCAACAGCACCCGAAAACGGCCGCGGTCGACGGTGGTCACCAACCCGACCGGCGCATCGGAATAGTCCGGACGCTGCTTGGTGCGCGGGCGGCTGCGGCGTCGGGGACGGTCGAAACCAGCGTGTTCATCCGAATGGATCCCCCCACGCCGTCGGCTCACCGACCGTCCCCGTCTCCGGCGGCGCGCTCGGCGGCGATCTGACGGTCGAGCCACTCGTCGGAGTCGGCGAGCATCTGGGTCCACAGCAACGAGAAGTCGGGCATCGTCTTGCTGGTGCAGCCGATGTCGTCCAGGGTCACGGCATCGACGAGAAGACCGAGCAACGCACCGGCGTGCGCCATGCGGTGGTCGGCGTACGTCCGCCACTCTCCGCCGTGCAGGACGCGGGGGTGGATCACGAGGCCGTCATCGGTCTGATGGACGTGGGAGCCGAGACCGTTGAGCTCGGCCTCCAGTGCGGCGAGTCGGTCTGTCTCGTGACCGCGGATGTGCCGGACGCCCCGCAAATGCGACTTCTCGCGCGCCACGGCGGCGAGCGCGGCGACGACCGGGGTCAGCTCGGACACTTCGGAGAGGTCGAGGTCGACGCCGTGGACAATGCCGTCACCAGTGACCGTGAGGTCGCCGTTTTCCAGGACCGCTCTGGCGCCGAACTCGGCGAGGATGGTTCGCAATCGGTCGCCCGGCTGGTGGGTGTCCGCCGGCCAGTCCGGGATCGTGATCTGGCCGCCGGTGATGACCGCCGCGGCGAGGAACGGCGAGGCGTTGGACAGGTCCGGGGCGATCACCACGTCCTTGGCGGCGATCGGTCCGGGCTCGACCCGCCAGTGGCCGTGCCGGGAGTCGTCGACTCGCACCCCACGCTCCCGGAGCATCGCGATCGTCATATCGATGTGCGGCTTGCTCGGCAGCGTGGGTCCGATGTCCTCGATCGTGAGGCCCTGCTCGCAGCGCGCCCCGATGAGCAGCAAGGCCGACAGGAACTGGCTCGACGTGGAGGAATCCAGCCTGATCGCGCCGCCGGGGAGGTCAGCTCGCCCACCGATGGTGAACGGCAATGCGTTGGTGCCGGGCGTCACGTCCGCGCCCATGTCATATAGCGCGTCGAGCACCGGACCCATCGGGCGGCCCTCCGCCTGGGGGTCACCGGTGAACTCGATCGGGCCGGGCCCGAGAGCAGCCACGGCCGGCAGGAACCGCATGACGGTTCCGGCCAGTCCGCAGTGGATGGTGGCGGGCATCTCGGCGAGCCGCGCCGGCGGGGTGACGAGCAAGCCGTCGGGCGTCTTGTCGACCGCCACCCCGAGCTGCCGCAGGCCGGTGCGCATCAGGAGAGTGTCGCGGGCCTCCAGGGCGCCGACGATGGTCGAGGGCCCGTCGGCAAGTGCCGCCAGCACCAGTGCGCGATTGGTTTCTGACTTGGACCCCGGGACCCGCACGGTGGCATGGACCGGCTCAGTCGCGATGGGTGCGGGCCATGGGCCCGAGTCGACCGCGCGACGTGGGCGCGCCGGGGCAGCAGAGTTCGGGTCAGTAGTCACAACCGAAGTCTATCGACGGGTCAGTGGGTCAGATCCTTCGCCTGAAGAGCGACCCGGTGCTTGACATTGTCGACCTGGCGCGCCAACTGCAGCTTGGTCAGTTCGGCGTCCTTCGACAGCGCTCTGCGCGTGTGATCGACGCTGCGTGACAGCTTGGCGGCCGAATCCTGGGCGCGCCAAGCGAGGCCCGGACGACCCTCGGTGTCACCGGCTGCGATGAGCGAGCCGCCGAGCAGGGCGACGTTCTTCAACAGATCGTTGCGCGCGAGCGCCTTTTCCTCCGGGGTAAGGCCCTTCGCAGAGAAGCCCATGAGCTGGGGCACCATCGACAGCGCGATGAGACCAGCGCCCAAGCGACGGCCCTTGCCGGAGATCAGACCGAGGCCACCGGCCACCTGCAGGCCGCCGGCGACGCGGGCATAGGTCTCGGTGTCCTGGGGCAACGAGGTCGCCACCTCCGGCGCGACCTTGCGCGCCAAGGGGACCACAGTGGACGCGAATCGCTCCTGTTCCGCCGCATATGGTGCGGGGTCCTTCAGGGCCTTCACGCCGTTCACGACGAAATAGCCGGCGAGCATGGTTCGGGCGGCGGCACGCAGCAGGTTCATGGGTCATGTTTACCGTGTCGCTGTGACGCTGCCAAGACCGGGGTGGGTGTCGACATGACGACCGCGGTGCCAGACCCCGGTCACTTGCCAGTCGCCGTCGAGGGCAACCAGATCGGCCTTGGCGCCCGGGCGCAATTCGCCCACGTCCGTCAGCCCGAGATAGCGCGCCGGCTGAACGGTCAGCGACCGAACGGCCGCCCGCCAGTCGACGCCGGCCGCCACCGCGTGTCCGAGCGCGACGTCCAGCGTCAGCGTGCTGCCGGCGAGGGTGTCGGTGCCGGCGAGCAGAGCGATGCCGTTCCGGACCTCGACAGGCAGGGAACCGATCCGATAGGCGCCGTCGCAACAGCCGGTCGCGGCCATGGCGTCGCTGATCAGGACGAGTCTCTTGGGGCAGACGTCGAAGAGCCAGGCGACGAGGTCGGGGGAGAGGTGGACGCCGTCCTGGATCACCTCGAGCCACACCCGGGGGTCGTTGAGCAGCGCCAGCACCGGGCCCGGGTCGCGGTGGTGCAAGGGCGGCATCGCGTTGAACAGATGGGTGGCGCCCGTGACCCCGGCATCGATCGCGGCGACAGCGACGGCGTGATTCGCTGCCGTGTGGCCGAGGGCCGCGACGACGCCGCGCTCGCGCAGCAGGGCGATCGCCGCGGGCCCGCCGGGACGCTCGGCGGCCACCGTCACCATGCGGACGGTGCCGGCCCCCGCGTCGAGCGCTGCTCGCACCTCGGCGGGATCCGGATCGCGCAGGTGCTCCTCGGCGTGGGCGCCTTTGTACGCGGCCGCCAGCCACGGTCCCTCCAGATGGATGCCGGCGAGCGAGCCGTCCCGGACGAGAGGCGCCAACCGGGCGATCTGTTCGTGCAGGATGTCCAACGGCTCGCTCACCAAGGATGCGATCATGCTCGTGGTGCCGTGTGCGCGGTGGAAGGCCAGCACGGCGTCCGGGTCCTCACTGAAAGCGCGGCCCGCCGCGCCATGGCAGTGCGCGTCCACGAATCCGGGCGCCAGGGTGGCGTCGCCGAGGTCGACATCCACTGCCCGCCCGGCGACTGCCGGGCCGACCCCCACGATGCGATCACCGGCCAGAACCACCTCGCCGGGACTGAACTCCTGCTCGCCCGTGAACACCCTGGCTGCCCGCAGCACGGTCATGATGCCTCCGGCAGCAATTGAGCGGCCGCCAAGTCCGCAGTTCGCGCGTCACTGATCGTCCCCAGCCGCTGGGGCAGGCGATGGTGCCGCATCAGATCACCAGGTGGGTCGCCCATCAATGCTCCTCACCACCTGCGCTTCCTGTCACTAGGGGGCAATCTTGGCAGGAAAGGAGCTGTCAATGCCTGTGGATAGATGACGATGCGCGCCATAACTGTCGGAGGGGACACTTAAGATTTAGATCACTAGTTCGAATAGGTGCGAGGTGATCGTGATGACCCACCCCTTGATGGTCCCGCCTGATGATCCTGCCGCGGGCGATGAGTGGACGCGGCCGAGCGCTGTGGAGCCGGTGCAGGGGTGGGACCGGGTGCGGGTGATCGCGAGCTTGCGTGCTGCTGCAGAGCGTGAGCGGGAAGCGGAGGTGGATCAATACGCGTTGATCGCCGCGGCCGCCGATGTGTACTGCTGGATCGACAACTCTGCCGAAGCCGCCGAGGTCTATTTCGGCGGCACGCCCCGCACGCTCTACGGTGAACGGTTGTGGCACTTCGGTGCCGAAGGCACCCCCGAGATCGCGGAGTTCATCACCTTCGAGGTCGGGCCCGCTCTCGGGATCTCTCCCGAGTCCGCGGCCGCGCTGATCGCTGACGTGCTCGACCTGCGCCACCGATTGCCGCGGACCTGGCAGTTGTTGCTCCAGGGTCGGGTGCTGGGCTGGCTCGCACGTCGGATCGCGCAGAACACCCGCACTGCCGGGCTGTCTTTCGATATCGCCCACGAACTCGATCGCCACATCGCCCCGTTCCTTGAGGGCTGGACTCCTCACCAAGCACTGACTCGGGTCGGTCTGTTGATAGCCCGCCTCGATCCCGCAGGAGCTGAGGAGCGCCGCCGCCAGGAACTGGCGGCCCGGTTCGTTGCGATCACCAAGGGTGAGGCCGGCACTGCTGCCCTGCGCGGGCAACTCGACGGGCCGGCCGGGCTGGCGCTGGACCAGACCTTGGACGACCTCGCCGACATCCTCGAAGCGGCCGGGTTGGACGGCACGCGCAACGAACTCCGTGCCGCAGCTCTGGAAGCACTTGCCGACCCCGCTCACGCCGCCGACCTGCTCACAGGCACGATTGCCCATGTGGCCCCTGCCGACCCCAACTCCGGCAGCTCGGACGGCGGTGAGGACGCGGAGCCCGGGCCCGACCGACCTGACTTCGTTGTGCCCGACGACTCCGTTGTGCCCGACGACTCCGTTGTGCGCGACGACTTCGGTGAGCGCGACGACTTCGGTGAGCGCGACGACTTCGATGAGCCCGGGGGGTCCGGTGAGCACCCTGGCTCCGGCGGCCCCGATCGTCCAGCGGGTGGTTCGGGCGACGGGTGCGCGCTGGATCTGTCCGGGGCCGGTAGCCGCACGATCCGCGGCACCGGTGGCCGCGACCCGGCCGCGCCCACGACCTCGGTCGGCAGTCCCTGGCGGATCGCGACGCTGCACCTGGACCTCCACCTCACCCTGGCCGACCTGATCACCAGCGCCGGCGGCCACAGTCATCAGTTGGGCGAGCTCGCCCTGTCCCAGATCCACGACCTGCTCGCCCGCGCCGACAAAGTCGTGATCACCCCCGTGCTCGACCCCTCCGTTCCCCAGGGCGTGGACGGCTACCAGATCCCCGACCGCATCGCCCGCGCCGTCAAACTCCGCAATCCCACCGTGGTGTTCCCCTACAGCAACCGCTCCTCGACCGCCCAGCACGTGCAGTGCGACCACGTCGTGCCCTACCCCGACGGGCCCACCCACACCGACAACCTTGCCCCCGAATCACCCAAGGCCCATCGTGCCAAGACGTTCGGCGGCTACCGCAAGACCACCGTCCGCGCCGGCACCTATCATTGGACCACCCCGGCCGGACAACAGTTCTGGGTCACCCCGCACGGCACCTATCGCGCCGACCCTGACACCACCCCACCCCCGGCCTACCGCCGCCTGTCCGACCGCGCCCGCCAAGCACTCATCCCCGACGCCCACCCCGCCACGGCTGCCGGCAGCGGCTCAGCTGGGGACTGCGGGCACGGCAATGACACCGGCCGGGTGCGGGACCACCTCCCCGCGGAGTCACTGCAACCCGAACTGATCCCCGACCCGGACTCGCCGCCGCCGTGGAATGGCCAACATTTCCCCGAACCTTGGTCCGGAATCGATCCCAACGGGCCACCACCCTTCTGAGCCGCCGCCGATCTGCTGGCCCCAGCATCACCAACCGGCCCAGAGGGGCGCGAAGCGTGCCCAGGGCCCACTAGCGTGGTGAGGGTGTGTGGACGCTATGCAGCTTCGGCAGACTTGGCAGAGCTCGTGGACGAGTTCGACATCGATGAGGTGACCGACGCGCCGGAAGGCCCGAGTTGGAATGTCGCTCCGACGGATCCGGTGCCGGCCGTGGTGGAACGCGTACCCAAGGATGCCCCTGACGCCGACGCCACCCGCAAGCTCGTCCAACTCCGCTGGGGACTCGTGCCGTCCTGGGCGAAGGACGCCAAGGGCGGGGCCCGGCTGATCAACGCCCGGTTCGAGACCGTGGCTGAGAAGCCGTCCTTCCGCAAGGCTTTCGCCAGCAGGCGGTGCCTGTTGCCGGCCGACGGCTATTACGAGTGGTACGCCGGCGCCGACCCCAAAAAGAAGCAGCCGTTCTTCATCCATCGCGCCGACGGGGGACTGCTGGTGATGGCCGGGATTTATGAGTTCTGGCGTGACGACAGCCGGCCTCAGGGCGATCCGGACGCCTGGCTCACCACGTGCTCGATTATCACGACCACCGCAACCGATGCTCTCGGGCACATCCACGACCGCATGCCCATGATCATCCAGCGGGACGCTTGGTCCGACTGGTTGGATCCGCGCCGCACGGATCCGGGAGATGCCCTCGAGCTCCTGCGCGTGACGGATGCGGACCAATTGGCCGCCTACGCTGTCGGCGCGGCGGTGGGGAACGTGCGCAACAACGGACCTGAGCTCGTGCAGCCGCTGGAACAGCCGTGACCTGCCCGCGGGACGCCGCCCGGGAGGAGAGCATCGGGCCGTTCGAGCACATTCGTGCCATTGAGACTGAGCTCGGACCTGCACGCATGTTCATCAGCAGCCCGGAGCGCCCACGGGCCGTGCTTCTGCTGGGGCACGGAGCGGGCGGTGGTGTCGACGCCCCCGATCTCGAGGCGCTGACTCGTCTCAGCCGAGACCGCACCGCCGTGCTTCGGTTCGAGCAGCCGTGGCGGACCGCGGGGAAGAGGGTCGCCCCCGCACCCGCACGCCTCGACCTGGGCTGGCAGGCAGCCCGCGCGTACGTCCGCGAGCAATTCGCCGACCTCCCGCTCTTCCTCGGCGGACGAAGCGCCGGGGCCCGAGTCGCCTGCCGTTCCGTGGTTGCCGACGCCCCGGACGAGGTCGCTGGGGTGATCGCCCTCTCGTTTCCGCTGCACCCGCCCGGCAGGCCGGAGTCCAGCCGGGCAGCTGAACTGTTGGGACCCGGGTGCCCCGTGCTGGTGATTCAGGGGGAGCGGGACCCGTTCGGCACGCCGACCGAGATTGCGACCACCGTCGCCGATGCGCCGCATCACTCCATGGTGGCCGTGCCGGGCTGTGCCCACGAGTTCAAGCCCGCGAAACGTGGCCCACTCGACCCGGACGGCGTTGCGGATCTCCTCGTCACCAGCGTGCGCGAGTTCCTCGACGACCTTCTGAGGGGCAGGGAATAGCCCGCGCCGATTCGATGTTGACGGGGGTGATGGTCACCTGTGAATCCAAGAGCCCGGTACTGTCCTATGTGATGACACTGCCGCGGACCGATGAATCCACCAGCCCGGACTCTCCAGACCGGGCGGATCAGCCTGCCCCGGACCTCCCGCTGGATGCCGATGTCGATCTGGCGACCGAAACGCCGGCGGAGCGGGATGTCCGGTTCGAACGGGACGCGCTCGAATACTTGGATCAGCTCTATGGAGCCGCGCTCCGGATGACGCGCAACCCCGCCGACGCCGAGGACTTGGTTCAGGAGACCTATGCGAAGGCCTACGGGTCCTTCCATCAGTACAAGCCGGGGACCAACCTGAAGGCTTGGCTCTATCGGATCCTGACGAACTCCTACATCAACAGCTATCGGAAGGCCCAGCGCTCTCCGAAGATCGCGGACGGTGAGGACGTCGAGGATTGGCAGTTGGCGCGAGCCGAGTCACACACGTCGCGCGGCCTGCGTTCGGCCGAGGTCGAGGCGCTCGATCGGATGCCCGACAGTGCCGTGACCTCCGCCCTCCAGGAGCTGTCGCCCGACTTCAGGCTGGCCGTCTATTTGGCGGACGTCGAGGGCTTTGCCTACAAGGAGATCGCCGAGATCATGGGGACGCCGATCGGCACGGTGATGTCGCGGCTGAATCGTGGGCGGCGCCAGTTGCGCACGGCCCTGGCCGACTATGCCCGGGAGAACGGTTTGATGCCGAAGGAGGCCGGCGAATGAGCACCGACTCCGATCCGCTGGCCGGCCTGCACAAGGAATCGGACTGCTCGGAAATTCTCGGGCGCATGCACGAGTTTCTGGATCACGAGCTGGACGGCACCACCGCAGCGGACGCAATTCGGGCCCACCTGGACGCCTGCGAGCACTGCTTGGACGACTACGATGTCGTGTTTGCGCTCAAGCAACTCGTCAGCCGCTGCTGCCGGGCGGAAAAGGCGCCCCAGCAGCTGCGGGTGACGATCATGACCTCGATCACGCGCTGGCGCGCGGACTGAGTCCCCGGCTCGGTTCGACAAGCCCAGGGAGGTCCGACTCAGGAGTTGGGGCGCTTGCCGTGGTTCGCGCTCTTCTTGCGACGGGCGCGACGCTTGCGACCGGTCTTTCCCATGCTTGCCTCCTCGTCAGGTATGGACATCGCGGCGTCCGAAGGGACACCGGCCACCGGACGGTGACCGACGAACGATTCTAGCCGCGGGCCGACGAGCACGCGAAATCCGATCACCCTCACACCATGCAAGGGGCGGTCGGCCCGCCGACCGCAGCTGACGCAATGCTGACTATGGTGTGGACCATGCAACTGATGACTCAGTTGATGCGGGACCACGCCGACATCAGCGCCGATGACGAGGCATTCCTGTTCCGGCTGGTGGCCGAGTGGCAGTTGGTTGCCGACCTCTCCTTTTCCGACTTGGTGCTGTGGGTGCCGGACCGGGACCCGAACATCTTCTGGGCCGTCGCCCAGATCCGACCGACGACCGGCCCGACCGCCCTCGACGACGATGTCGCGGGCGACCGGCTGGCCTATCAGCCCGAGCAGGGCGTGCCGGAGGCCTATCTCACCGGCAAGATCGTCGAGACCTCCGAGAACAGGATCCAGGCGGGCGTTCCGGTCGGGGTGCACGCGATTCCGATCAAGCGTTGCGACCGGGTCGTTGCGGTGGTCGAACGCCATACCAACCAGATGGGCGTCCGGGCGCCCGGCTCGCTGGAGGACACCTATCTGGAGATCGCCGAGACACTGACCGGCATGTTGGAGCGGGGCGAGTTCCCCATCCCTGGGATTCCCAGCGACCCGGTCATCAGTCCCCGTGTCGGCGATGGGTTGATCCGGTTGGACGCGCATCTTAACGTGATGTACGCGACGCCGAACGCCGTGACCGCCTATCGCCGCATGGGACTGGCCGCGGATCTAGAGGACGAAAACCTCCCTGCGATCACGCGATCGCTGCAGGTGCCGGTCGATTGGGAATCGGGCGGACCCGACCCCCTCGAGGAGGCGTTCGCGCTGGGTGAGGCGACGGAGATCGGTGTTGCGGTCGGCATGATCGCGATCCGGCTGCGACTGCTGCCCCTCACCGACGGCAACCAGTGCGCCGGCGTGGTCGTGCTGTGCCGCGACGTCACCGAATTGACCAAGCGCGAGCGCCAGCTGGTCACCAAGGATGCGACCATCCGAGAGATCCACCACCGGGTCAAGAACAACCTGCAGACGGTCGCCGCACTGCTGCGCATGCAGGCCCGGCGGATCCAGTCACCGGAGGCGCGCGCGGCGCTCACGGAGGCTGTCTCGCGCGTCGCCGCGATCGCGGTGGTGCACGAGACGCTGTCCCAGTCCTATGACGATGCGGTCGAGTTCGACGACGTCGCCGACCGGGTGCTCGCGATGGTCGGCGGCCTGGCGCTGACCCGCGGGGACAACGTCACCGCCAAGCGGGAGGGGAGTTTCGGCCTGGTCCCCGCGGACGTGGCCACCAACCTTTCCCTGGTCGTCACCGAGCTGTGCCAGAACGCACTGGAACACGGGCTGTCGGATGCCCATCGCGGTCTGGTTCGGGTGCGCCCGCGACTCGAGAACAACCGGCTGACGGTCGAGGTCATCGACGACGGCTCGGGCCTGCCCGCGGACTTCACCCTGGAGGGCTCACGCAGCTTGGGGCTGAGCATCGTGGGCACGCTCATGGCCGACCTCGGCGGGACCTTCGAGTTGGCGAACAACCCCGAGGGCCCGGGGTCCCGGGCGGTTATCTCACTGCCACTGCACGAGCAGATGTTGCCCGGGGTCGGCGATCCCTGAGCTTTCGAACGCGCAGAAAACCCGGATGGACCGGCCATCCGGGTTCGCGCCTGACCGCTTGAGCGGTGACGGGCTTCAGGCGCTGCGAATGCGTGACCGGGCGGCACGCCGCTTCATCGCCCGGCGTTCGTCCTCCGACAATCCGCCCCAGACCCCGTGGTCCTGTCCGGCCTCGAGTGCCCACTGGAGGCAGGCTTCGCGCACCTCGCATCGCTTGCAGACCTGTTTGGCCTCCTCGATCTGCAGGAGTGCGGGACCCGTGTTCCCGATCGGAAAGAAGAGTTCGGGATCCTCGTCCAGACAGGCTGCCTTGTGGCGCCAATCCATTGCCTAAGCCATCCTTAAGTTCGGTGGCAGCCCGGTCTCCGGTCGCGGCGCTGCGGGGAAGGCTGGGTGCCTGTGTGTTCTGACTCACCAAGATTGGCAACTATCCACTGGGAATACAAGGCATTGGACCGTCTCGTGGCTCACATTCCTATAGTGGTTGAGGAATTGCCCATCAAGAAGAGGGCACCGGAAGGCGATTGTGCGCCTTCGGACTAGATTTGGCCCCGTGACTCAGACGACCCGCACCGAGCCCACTCGACGACCGCCGACGGCAGTGCGCGTGGCAGCCGGATTGCTCATTTTGGTCGCTGCAGTGGCCGCGGCCTTGGGGCTGCTGGAGGCCTTCAACGTGCGGCCCGAGCGCGCCGTGGTCGGCATCGGCAGCACGATCCTGCTGGTGGCCTATGCTGTCGGGCTGATCATCGTGGCCCGTGGGTTGCTCCGTCTTCGGTCCTGGAGCCGTGGCCCGGCGGTGGCCACGCAGGTCGTGCAATTGCCGGTTGCCTATTCCTTCCTGGGTGGCGCGACCACATGGGTCGGCGTTGTGCTGGGGCTAGTGTCGATCACGACGATCGTCTGCCTCGTGCTGCCCTCATCGACGCGCGCCCTCGTGCCGCACCTGTTGAACCGCAGCGACTGATTCGCAACGACCAGCCGCCGCTCAGTCCTCTTGGACGAGTCCCTCGACCTGGGCGGCGACCTGCGCGTCCCGGGCCTCGGCCTCGTGGCGGACCCGCGCCAGGAAGGCCTTGGTGCGTTCCTGCCGTGGATCGGAGAGGACCTGTTGCGGCGGCCCCTGCTCCACGACCACGCCGTCGTCCATGAACACGACCCGATCTGCGACCTCGCGGGCGAACCCCATTTCGTGCGTGACCACGATCATCGTCATGCCATCACGCGCGAGCGCCTTCATGACTCCCAGCACCTCACCCACCAGCTCCGGGTCCAATGCGGACGTCGGCTCGTCGAACAGCATCAGCTGGGGGTCCATCGCCAACGCTCGCGCGATCGCCACTCGTTGCTGCTGACCGCCGGAGAGCTGGGTGGGATAGTACGACACACGATCAGCCAGGCCGACCTGATCGAGCAGCGCCAACGCGCGCTCCTTCGCCTGTGCCCGCGGCACTTTCTTGACGTGGACGGGTGCTTCCATGACGTTGCCCAGCGCAGTCATGTGGGGGAAAAGGTTGAACCGTTGGAACACCATGCCGATGCCGGCGCGCTGCCGTGCGATGTCGGTGGCCTTCCGCCTGTGGAGCCGTCCGCGGCGCTCCTCGATGCCGATGAGCTCACCGTCGACCCAGATGCGACCGCCGGTGAGAGTCTCCATCTGGTTGATCAGCCGCAGGAATGTGGTCTTGCCGGAACCGGACGGACCGAGCAGGCACACGACCTCGCCGCGCTCGATGTCGAGATCGATGCCCTTGAGCACCTCGTTGTTGCCGAACGACTTGGTGGCGTTCACCGCTCGCACGAGGGGCGTGCCGGGGCCGAGCCCGGGGGCCGGGTGCGGGCCGGACGGTGCGCTGCTCAATGGTCGGTCCTCATCTTGATTTGTTGGCCTCTCTCGCTGGCTGAGGTGCCGAAACCCTTCCCGAAGTGCCGTTCGAGCCAGCTCTGGCCGATCATCAGGATGCTGGTCGCGATCAGGTAGTACAGCGTCGCCGAGATCAAGACCGGGAAGGTCTGATAAGTCCTCGAACCGATCGCCTTCAACTGGAAGAACAGTTCTGTCGTGAGCGGAATGGCGAGAAGCAACGAGGTGTCCTTCAACATCGCGATCGTCTCGTTGCCGGTCGGCGGCACAATCACGCGCATGGCCTGCGGGAGGACGACGCGCACCATCGCCTTGCGGGGGCTCATGCCGAGCGCCTGGGCCGCCTCGGCCTGGCCCTTGTCGACGCTCAGGATGCCGGCCCGGGCGATCTCCGCCATATAGGCAGCCTCAGAGGCCGCCATGCCGATCACGGCACCCGCCAGCCCCGCGAACAATTGGTTGGCGTTGAGCGTCAGGAATCGCCAAGAGGTGTCGGCCGGCAGACCGAACCACTCGATGATCTTCCAGTCGAACGGGACACCCAGCGCCAGCCCGTCCTGGAAGACGATGCCGAGCGCGCCCATGATCGTGAGGAGCACATAGCGTGGGATCGCGCGGAAGAACCAGGTGTAGACCCACGAGACCGTCGACAGGATCGGGTTGTCCGACAGGCGCATGACTGCGAGGACAACACCACCGATGACGCCAAAGACCATGCTGAGCGCGGTGACGAGCAGGGTGCCCTTGATGAAGCCCTCGATGACCGGCGACTGGTTCATCGCCTGGAACACGAACGGCCAGTTGAAGGCCGGGTTGAAGACGATCATGTTGATGAACATCGCAACCAGGACGGCGATGATCGCGACGGCCGCCCAACGCCACGGATGGCGGACGGCGACGGCGTCGATGGCACCGGGCCGACCGGCGGGCGACGACACGTCGGCCGTCGCCTCGCCGGCGGTTGGCCCGGAAGGTGTGTGATCGGTCATGACAAGGTGCCGGTCAGCTGCCTACGGTCGGGTTGACTTCGAACTGGTCGATCGCGCCCTGCTCGGTGCCCCACTTCTCCAGGATCGCCTCATAGGTGCCGTCGGCCTTCAGCTCGTTCAGTGCCTCGGCGACTGCTTCTGCGAATTCGGTCTGGTCCTTGTGGACCACGATGCCGTAGGGCGCGGAGTCATAGATGTCGCCCAGCGCGGCGAGCTTGTCCTCGGACTGCTTGACCGCGTACGCGATGATCGGTGAATCGGCCAGCATCGCATCGGCACGGCCCGAGACGACCGCCGCGGTGGCTTGGTCCTGGCCCTCGAACTGCAGGATGTTGATCTTGTTGTCCCCGCACTTCTCCTGGCGGACCGGCAGGTCGTCCTCGTCCTGGATGGTGCCGGTCTGGACGGCGATCGTCTTGCCGCAGGCGTTCTCCGGGTCGACATCCTTCGGGTTCCCGGCGGCGGTCGCCCATTGCGTGCCGGCATCGAAATAGCTCACCATGTGCACCTGCTCCAAGCGCCGCTCGTTGATGGTGAACGAGGAAACGCCGGCGTTGAACTTGTTGCCCTGGACGCCCGTGATGATCGTGTCGAAGCCGGCGGGCTGCCACTCGACCTCGGGCACGCCGAGTTTGGCGGCGACCGCGTTGAACAGGTCCACGTCTGCACCGATCACGGTCCGGCCGTCGGTGTCGAGGAACTCATTCGGGGCATAGGTGGCGTCCGTGCCCACCACGATCTTGTTCGCGCTGCGGATGTTCTCGGGCAGTCGTTCGGTCAGGGCCGGATTGGGGGACACGGCCGGAATCGATTCCGCCGTGTCGTTGCCGCCGCCCGGCGCGGCTGAGGTGCCCAGGGAATCGGAGCCGCAGGCGGAGAAGGTGAGTGCGGCCAAGGACGCACAGGCGAGCAGTGCAAGTCTGCGGGGCTTCATGGTTCTCCCTTGAACGAGGAATGGCAGGAATTGTTCGCGCCGACACGCACATTAACCGACCCTGTCGCAATAATTCGCCTCGAACGGCCCGTGTGTGGACGTGGGTTAGCCTCGTGCGGTGGCCCTCACCCGCACTGCCATCGTGACCACCGCGCTCGACATCCTGGACGACTACGGTCTCGCAGACCTCTCGATGCGACGGATCGCCGGTGCTCTGGGCGCCGCGCCCGCCGCGCTCTATTGGCATTTCGCCAACAAACAGTCCCTGCTGGCAGGCTTGGCCGCCGAGGTCCTGGGCGGACTGACCGGCCCCACGGACGTCTCGCCGGTCGCTCTCCGTCGCTGGTGCTTCGAATTCCGGGACCACCTGCTGGCGCACCGCGACGGCGCGGAACTGGTCTCGTCCGTGCTGGCCATGCGGCTCCTCGACCACACCCCGGCCGACCTGTTCGCCGAAGCACTGACCACCGCCGGCGTGCCCCCGGAGGAGGCGGGCGCGGCCGCGGCGCTGGTCGTGCACTTCGTCTTGGGCCACACCCTGGACCGGCAGGGGTACGCGCAGTCCCTGCAACTCGGCGTCGCAGGCCCGCCCGGTCCCGATCCGGACGCCGCGTTCGACTACGGGGTCGGGCTGCTGGTCGCCGGGTTGACCCGGCACTGATCCAGTCCCGAAACGCGCAACGGCCGGCCGGGCATGCAACCCGGCCGACCGCCCACTGCGCGTACCCCGATTGTCAGTCGTCCTCGTCGTCGAGCCGCGCCAGCCACGTGGCCAGCCGCTCGACGGGCGTCTCGAACTCGGGGTTCAGGTCGACGAACGTCCGCAGCTGTTCGCCGAGCCAGAGGAAGCTCACTTCCTCATCGCCCCTGCGACTCTCGAGTTCTTCGATGCCGCGATCGGTGAAATACATCTCACAGATCCTCGGCCCGGAGCATCGCGGTGCGGATGAGCTCCGCCTGCTCCTGCTCGTGATGCTTGGCGAGGCCCACCGACGGGGCAGACGACGCCGGGCGGGTGATCGGTGTCATCCGCAGGTCGCGATCGGGCAGGAACTCCTTGACCGCGGCCGGCAGGTGATAGGCCATGAACTGCCAGGCACCCTGGTTCTCCGGCTCGTCCTGGACCCACCGGATGTCGGTGACGTGCCCATAGGGCTGCAGCGCCTTCGCGAGCTCCCGATCCGGCAGGGGATAGAGCCGCTCGAACGCGAAGATCGCGATCTCCTCCTGCCGGCCCTCCTTCTCGCGGGCGTTCTCCAAGTCCCAACGCACCTTGCCGGAGCAGAAGATGATCGTCTTGACCTTCTTCGGATCCTGGATCGACTCGTCGTCGATCAGCGCACGCCACTTGCCGCCGGTGAAGTCCTCCGGCTGCGACACCGCGCGCTTGTTGCGCAACATCGACTTCGGCGTGGCGACGATCAGGGGGCGGTGCCAGTTGACGTACGCATGCGTGCGCAGCAGGTGGAAATAGCTCGCCGGCGTCGAGGGCTGGCACACGGCCAGCGCGTCCTCCGCGCACAACTGCAGCCAGCGCTCGATTCGCGCGGACGAGTGGTCCGGTCCCTGGCCCTCGTAGCCGTGGGGCAGCAGGAGCACGATGCCGGACTTCTGCGTCCACTTCGCCTGACCCGACGAGATGAACTCGTCGGTGATCGTCTGGGCACCGTTCACGAAGTCGCCGAACTGCGCCTCCCACAGCACCAGTGCCTCGGGCCGCACGACCGAATAGCCGTATTCGAAGCCGAGCACCGCGTACTCACTCAGCAGGGAGTCGAAGACCTGGAAATAGGCCTGGCCCTTCTGCATGTTGCGGATCGGCACCCAGTGGTCGTCGGTCTTGCGGTCGACCACGGCGGCGAACCGCTGGGAGAACGTGCCGCGGCGCGAGTCCTGACCGGTCAACCGGACGGGACGTCCCTCCAGCAGCAGCGAGCCGAACGCGAGGATCTCGGCGGTGGCCCAGTCGATCGGTCCGTTCAGGATCGCCTTGGCGCGGCGCTCCAGCTGCGGGAGCACCTTGTTGTGGACGGTGAATCCGTCCGGGACGTTGATGTGCGCCTGGGAGATCAGCCGCATCATCTCCGGGGTGATCGACGTCGGCTCGTGCCGGCCGCGCTTGATCGGGTAGTTCGGCACGCGGCTGTAGTCGGCGAGGTCGTCCGGATCGTCCCGCACCTCCTGGAACACCTCTTCCAGTCGACGCTGGAAGCGGGTCATGGCGGCTTCGGCATCGTCGGTGGAGATGTCGCCACGGCCGATCAGCGCTTCGGTGTAGAGCTTGCGGGTGGAGCGCTTGCGGTCGATCAGGTCATACATCAACGGGTTGGTGAAGCTCGGGTCGTCGCCCTCGTTGTGGCCGCGACGGCGATAGCAGACCACGTCGATGACGACGTCCTTGTTGAACTCCTGCCGGAACTCGAACGCCAGCCGCGCCACGCGGACGCAGGCCTCGGGGTCATCGCCGTTCACGTGGAACACCGGGGCGCCCACGGTCTTGGCGACGTCGGTGCAATAGACCGAGCTGCGGGAGGCGAACGGGGGAGTGGTGAACCCGATCTGGTTGTTGATGACCACGTGGATCGTGCCGCCGGTGCGATAACCGCGCAACTGCGACATCTGCATGGTCTCGAACACCACGCCCTGACCGGCGAAGGCAGAATCGCCGTGGATGAGCACCGGCAGCACCGGGAACTCGTTCACGCGGTTCAGCAGGTCCTGCTTGGCGCGGACGATGCCCTCGAGGACGGGGTTGACCGCCTCCAGGTGCGACGGGTTCGCCGCGACGGACGTGCGGATCGTCCGGCCCGACAGCGCCGTGAACTGGCCGTCGGCGCCGAGGTGATATTTCACGTCGCCCGAGCCCTCGACCGTGCGCGGGTCGAGGTTGCCGTCGAACTCGCGGAAGATCTGGCCATAGGACTTGCCCACGATGTTCGCGAGCACGTTCAGCCGGCCGCGGTGGGGCATGCCGATGCAGACCTCGTCGAGACCCGAGTTGGCGGCTCCGTCGCAGATCTCGTCCAGCAGCACGATCGCGGCCTCGCCGCCCTCGAGGGAGAACCGTTTCTGCCCGACGAACTTCGTCTGCAGGAAGGTCTCGAAGATCTCGGCCTCGTTCAACTTGTCCACGATCCGCAGCTGCTCCTCGCGGGGCAGCTTCTCGCCGTGCTTCTCGATCCGGTCCTGGATCCACTTGCGCTGGTCCGGGTCGGGGATGTGCATGTATTCGATGCCGACCTGGCGGCAGTAGGAGTCCCGCAGCACCCCGAGGATCTCGCGCAGCTGCATGAACGGCTTGTCGCCGCCGAAGGTGCCGGTCGCGAACGGCCGGTCGAGGTCCCACAGCGTCAGGCCGTGGGTTTCGATCTCGAGGTCCGGGTGCGAACGCTGGCGGTATTCGAGCGGATCGATATCGGCCATGAAGTGGCCGGAGGTCCGATAGGCGTTGATCAGCTCCAGGACGCGTGCCTGCTTGCCGACCTGGGACTCGCGGTTCACCGATGCGTCGGTGCTCCACTTGATCGGGGCATAGGGCACACGCAGAGCGCTGAAGATCTCGTCGTAGAAGCCGCCGTCGCCCAGCAGCAACTCGTGGATGCGGCGGAGATATTCGCCGGACTGCGCGCCCTGGATGACCCGGTGGTCATAGGTCGACGTCAGCGTCATCATCTTGGAGACGCCGATGTCGTTCAGGCGCTCGGGATCGGCGCCCTGGTATTCCGGTGGGAAGTCGATGTTGCCGACCCCGATGATCGTGCCCTGTCCCGGCATGAGCCGCGGCACCGAGTGCTGCGTGCCGAGGCCGCCGGGGTTGGTCAGGGTGAGGGTCGTGTCGGCGAAGTCGGGCAGCTGGAGCTCACCCTTGCGGGCCCTCGCGACCAAGTCCTCATAGGCCGCCCAGAACTGCGCGAAGTCGAGGTCCTCGCAGCCCTTGATGCTCGGCACCATCAGCTGCCGGGTGCCGTCGCCCTTGGCCAGATCGATCGCGATGCCGAGGTTGATGGTGTTCGGCTCCACCATCGTCGGTTTGCCGTCGGTTTCGTCGTAGTGGTTGTTCATCTCCGGGATGTCCCGGAGCGCCCGGATCATGGCATAGCCGATGAGATGGGTGAACGAGATCTTGCCGCCGCGCGAACGCCGGAGATGAGAGTTGATGACGATGCGCTGGTCGATGACCAGCTTCATCGGGATCGTGCGGACGCTGGTCGCGGTCGGCAGCGCCAGCGACAGGTCCATGTTCTTCGCGGTCCGGCCGGTGGCGCCCCGCAGGATCGTGCGGGTCGGCACATTGTCGCCGGCGGCCTCGCGAACCGTGGGATTCGGCGGGTCGGCCGGCAGGCCCCCGGCAGCCCGGCGGTCCGGACGCAGGTCACGCACGACGTTCGGACCCTCGACGGTCGCCCGGGGAGCGTTGGGGGCGCGCTCAACCTTGGCGGGTGGCAGATCGGGAGCCGGTGTCTCGGCGGCAGACTTCATCGGGGCCGGTTTCGGCTCCGGCCGCTTGGCCGGGGGCTGGTGCGGAGTGTCCTTGCGGGCGGCGCCCTTGGCAGCCGGCTTCTCGTCGGCGGGGGGAGCAGCAGACTTGGGCGGGGCGCCGGCACGCTTCGGCGGGGCTTCGTCCCGCTTGGTCGGGGCTTCATCGCGCTTCGCGGGGGCGTCGTTGCCACCGGCTCCGCGGGCCTTGAAATAGGCCGCCCACTGGGGATCGACCGACGACGGGTCGGCCTGGTACTGCTCGTACATCTCTTCGAGGAGCCAGTCGTTGGCGCCGAAGTCGG
Organism: Ammonicoccus luteus; assembly: GCF_050880385.1. Taxonomy (NCBI): domain Bacteria; kingdom Bacillati; phylum Actinomycetota; class Actinomycetes; order Propionibacteriales; family Propionibacteriaceae; genus Ammonicoccus; species Ammonicoccus luteus. The sequence continues at coordinate 655,875 of NZ_JBNZCI010000001.1, read as the reverse complement.
ACTGCTCTTGCTCGGGCGCGATGGCCACAATCGCCTTCTTCCGATTAAGTGAATTTCACCTGGTTGTGTCTGAGGCTAAGCCTTCAACCGAGGGTACCCAAAGCCGTCGCTCCCGGGGGCCACCGTCCTCGGATTTCTTCGCAACGCATGCCGCACGACGTCTGCGGTGAAAATGACCAGCAACAAGTTGCGGAGCACCAGCGCGACCGTCGCCCAAGGCGACCACACCGGGTCGTCGGCCATGCCGTTGAGTCGGTCGTACAACTCCGGAAAGACCACATGGGTCAGGGCAGCTGTCGCGAGCAGGAGGACAGACCAGCGCACGACCGGCGCCGCGCGCGATCCGCGTACGCCGGGTCGGTGCCCCGCGACCAGGGCGGCGACCGGACCGGCGAGCCAGATGACGTACTGCGGACTCAGCGTCTTGTTGGTCACGATCAGCAGACCCACGATGGCGATGGTCGCCACGGCGGCGCCCGTGGCCCAGCCAGCGGGGTCTGCGTACGCCCTGCGCCAGTGCCAGACGACCACGGCGAGCCCGAGGCCGACCCCGACGACCGCCAACACATCGGCGACCACCAGGAACTCTTCGACCCCTGCCCCGAAAATTTCGAAAGCTTGATATTGCGAGATGGTGATCTCCCAGCGCGCCGGCCGGATCGCCCGGAGAGTCATGAGAACCGATGCCGGCACGGACTCGATCTGCAGGCCGCGGTCGGACTGCCAGACCAGGGGTGAGACCAACCGGGTCCAGCCACCCGCGACAAGGCTGGCGACCACGAGCGCGGCGCCGGTGACAACGAACCCGACGGTGGGCGCCACCCAGCTCCGCCCGCCCCCGGTGCGGGGCCGGTTCAGCAACAGAGGCAAGAAGACACCGGGCCAGAGTTTGGTGCCGGCTCCCACTGCCAGCAGTCCTCCCGCGGTTGCCGGCCGCCGGGCCGCGAGGAGCAGTGCACCGCCGACGATCACCGATGGCACCAGATCGAAGCGGAGCCAGATCAGCGGGCCCAGCGCCATGCATGCCACCGACCAGAGGGCGATCGCCCAGCCCCGGCGCGGCAGACGGCTCGCAGCGATCAGGGCGCAGAACGTCAGATCGGCTGCCAGAATGAACGCCACGAACCACCCCGCGTAGCCGTCCTCGGTCCCGCCGCCGAGCCAGTGGGGGATGGAGAAGAGCCAAACCATCGGGGTCGGGTATTCCCGCATCGTCGCTTCAATGCCGACCTCGCCCAGCTCGGAGATGCGGCTCCAGTAATAAGGGATGTCACCGAGAGCGAACTCCTCGGGCACGACCCAGTTCCACGCGATCACGACCCGCGTGACGAGCATGACCACGATGACCGGCAGCGGCCGGAGGTCCCCGTCGGCGGTCCGGAGAGCGGTGGCCGCACGGGCGTCGGTGCGCGGACCGGTTGCGGTCGCGGAGGAGGAAGAGAGCGGCACAGACGCAGGGTAGTCGCTCGCAGGGAGTCGCTCGAATCACGCGACGGTCCCGACTGATGGCGCCCCCGACAGGATTCGAACCTGTGCTCCCGCCTCCGGAGGGCGGTGCTCTATCCCCTGAGCTACGGGGGCCCGGCGTTTTGGGCCGACGAACACAGTAGCAGACAATTTTCGGCGGATTGCCACCATCTGGCACAGTTCGGGGCATGACTCACATGCACGTTGCCGGAGCGATCCACGCAGACACCGTGACGCCCGCACCCAAGTGGCTCCAGACCCCGGTGGACGTGAACGCGCTCGACCCCAAGTTGTGGTCGCGGACCGTGACGCGCGGAGCGGACGGCGTGCTGCGAGTCGGTGGCTTGGCCGTCAGCGAGATCGTCGACCGGGTGGAGACTCCGGCGTACGTGATCGACGAACTCGACTTCCGCGCCCGCGCCCGCGAGTTCCGGGCTGCCTTCGACGGTTGGGACGTGTTCTATGCCGCGAAGTCGTTCCTGTGCACGACCAGCGCGCGCTGGATCGCGGAGGAGGGGCTCAACATGGACGTGTGCTCGGGCAACGAACTCACCGTGGCACTGGCCGGCGGCATGCCCGCCGAACGCATCGGCTTCCACGGCAACAACAAAACCGTGGCGGAGCTGACGCAGGCCGTCGAGGTCGGAGTGGGCCGGATCATCGTCGACTCCCTCACCGAGATCGAACGGCTGCAGGAGATCTGCGCCGAGCGCCAGGTGCGGGTTGGCGTGATGGTGCGCGTGACGGCGGGTGTGGAGGCGCACACGCACGAGTACATCGCCACCGCTCACGAAGACCAGAAGTTCGGTCTGTCGATCACCGGCGGGCAGGCGCTCGAGGGTCTACTCGCCTGTCACCGGGCCCCGGATCTGGACCTGCGTGGCATTCACTCCCACATCGGTTCCCAGATCTTCGAAGTCGCCGGCTTTGAGGTTGCGATCCGGCGCACGCTGGAACTGCACAAGGAGTTCCTCGATCGCACGGGCGTTGATCTGCCCGAGCTCGATCTGGGCGGTGGGTTCGGCATTCCCTATATCAGCGCCGACCGGCCGCGCTCCGCGGAATATCTCGCCGGCGCCATGGAGGCGCTGGTCCGGCGCGAGTGCCGAGGCCTCGAGCTGACCAACGTCCCGAGGCTTTCGGTCGAGCCCGGTCGCGCGATCAGCGGAACCCCCGGCATGGCGCTCTATCGCGTCGGCACGGTGAAGATGGTCGACCTCGCTGAGGGCGTCCAGCGCTGCTATGTGTCGGTCGACGGCGGCATGAGCGACAACATCCGTCCCGCCCTCTACGGCGCCGAATATTCGGCCACCGTTGCATCCCGTCGGTCGGACGCGGGGCCCCTGTTGTGCCGCGTGGTCGGCAAGCACTGCGAGTCCGGTGACATTCTCGTCCGCGACGAGTTCTTGCCTGCCGACATCACCCCCGGGGACGTCATCGCGGTGCCGGGCGCGGGTGCCTACAGTCGCTCGATGGCGAACAACTACAACCACGCGCTGAAGCCGCCCGTGGTGTCCGTCCGAGACGGTGAGCTCACGACGCTCATCCGGCGGGAGACGATGGCCGACCTGCTGGCTTTGGACGCCGGCTACGCCCCGGATGCGTGACCGCAGCCCGCGGGGCATCGCCCGGCTGGCAGGATCGCCTGGCGTACCGGTTCGACCAAACGCCCGCACAGGCATGAGAATGAACCGACCCAGTCCACCGTGCACGACGAACAGGGAGAGTCTGAACCCATGATCACGAGCCCGTCCGACTCCGCCGTGGGGGCACAGACAACCGCCGACGAACCGTTGCGGGTGGCCCTGCTCGGTTGTGGTGTCGTCGGATCGGCGGTCGCCCGCCTGCTGACCGACCATGCAGACGATCTGGCCGCCCGCGTCGGGCGACGCCTGGAGGTGGCGGGCATCGCCGTCCGCCGCACCGGCGTCGAGCGCGCCGGATTGGATCCGGCCCTGTTCACCACCGACGCCGAGGGCCTCGTCGCCCGGCCGGACGTCGATCTCGTCGTCGAGGTCATCGGCGGCATCGAGCCGGCCCGGAGCCTGATCCTGACCGCGATCGAGCACGGAGCATCCGTGGTGACCGCCAACAAGGCGCTGCTGGCCGAGGACGGGCCGCGGTTGTTCGAGGCCGCCGAGCAGGCGGGGGTGGACCTCTACTACGAGGCCGCCGTCGCCGGCGCCATCCCGATCATCCGCCCGCTGCGCGAGTCCTTGGTCGGCGATGACGTCACGACCGTCATGGGCATCGTGAACGGCACCACCAACTTCATCCTCGACAAGATGCACACGGAGGGCTCCGGGTTCGACGAGGTGCTCGCCGAGGCGCAGGCTCTCGGTTATGCCGAAGCCGATCCGACCGCCGACGTCGAGGGCTTCGACGCGGCGGCGAAGGCCGCGATCCTCGCCGGGCTGGCATTCCACAGCCGCGTGACCGCCGACGACGTGCACCGCGAGGGCATCACCGAGATCAGCAGCTCCGACATAGCCGCCGCCAAGTCCATGGACTGCACGGTCAAGGCGCTCGCCATCTGCCGGTCCGAGATCGTGCAGGGCGAGCGCTTCATCTCGGTGCGCACCCATCCCGCGATGATCCCCAACAGTCACCCGCTGGCCTCGGTGGGCGGTGCCTACAACGCCGTCGTCGTCGAGTCGACGAATGCCGGCCGGCTGATGTTCTATGGTCCTGGCGCGGGCGGCGACCCGACTGCCTCCGCGGTCATGGGCGACCTCGTCACCGTCGCGCGCAACCGGGTGCGCGGGACATCGGGCCCGGGCGAGTCCGCGTACGCGAACCGCCGGGTCATGAGCATGGACGATGTCGTCACCCGCTATTTCATCAGCCTCGAAGTGGTCGACCAGCCGGGCGTGCTGGCCACCGTCGCTGCCTGTTTCGCCGACCACCACGTGTCGGTGCAGACGATGCGGCAGGAGGCGTCCCTGCGCTCCGACGAAGCCGGTGCGCGGCTCGTGCTGGTCACACACGCCGCGCCTGAAGCAGCGCTGAGCGCGACCGTGCGGGCGTTGGGCGATTTGCCGCAGGTGCACGAGGTTCTGTCGGTCATGAGAGTCGAGGGTGAGTGATGGCGAACGAACGCCAGTTCAGCGCGGTGCAGTCCGGTTTGATCGAGCGCTATCGCACGTGGTTGCCGATCGAGTCCGGTGACCCGGTGGTGAGTCTCGGCGAGGGGAGCACCCCGCTTGTCCAAGCGCCCGTCCTCTCCGCCCGCTTCGACTGCGAGGTGTGGATCAAGGTCGAGGGGGCCAACCCGACCGGTTCGTTCAAGGACCGCGGCATGACGATGGCGGTGTCCAAGGCCAAGGCTGAGGGCGCCCAAGCGGTCGTGTGCGCGTCCACCGGCAACACGTCGGCGTCGGCCGCTGCCTATGCGGTCCGCGCCGGGATGAAGCCGATCGTGCTGCTGCCGCAGGGCAAGATCGCGAAGGGCAAGCTGGCCCAGGCGATCGTCTATGGCGCCCAGATCGTCCAGGTCGACGGCAACTTCGACGAATGCCTCACGGTGGCCCGCAAGCTGGCCGAGGCCTATCCGGTCGCGCTGGTCAACTCGGTCAACCCGTTCCGTCTGGAGGGTCAGAAAACCGCGGCCTTCGAGATCGTCGACGCGCTCGGCGACGCCCCCGATCTGCATGTGATGCCCATCGGCAACGCCGGGAACATGCCGGCCTACTGGCGGGGCTTCAAGCAGTACGCCGACGCCGGCAAGGCAACCAAGCGCCCCCGGATGTGGGCCGTCCAGGCCGAGGGTGCGGCACCGCTCGTCCTGGGCCACCCGGTGCTCAACCCTGAGACGATCGCCACCGCGATCCGGATCGGCAACCCCGCCTCCGCTGACCTGGCCAACGCCGCCCGCGACGAATCCGGCGGACAGTTCACCGCCGTCTCCGATGAGCAGATCCTCGCGGCCCAGCGTTTCCTGGCCGCCCACGAGGGCATCTTCGTCGAGCCTGCTTCCGCCTCGGGCATCGCTGCGCTCCTGGCGGCTCATGCCGCGGGCGAGCTCGAATCCGGTCAGAGGATCACGATCACGGTCACGGGCAACGGTCTCAAGGACATCGACACCGCCCTGTCGGGCATCGATATCCGCACAGAGGTCGTCGCCCCGGAGGCGATGGCCGTGGCCGACGCCATCGGGCTGGCCTGAGCCGGTGGCCGGGGAAATGCTCCCGGCGGGGCGTCGGGTTCATCTGCGCGTGCCCGCCAACACAGCCAATCTGGGGCCCGGCTTCGACAGTCTGGGCCTCGCCTTCGACTGGCTCGACGACTGCACCATCGAGGTGCTGAGTTCCGGTGTTCAGGTCGAGGTGACCGGGGAAGGCGCCGGCTTCGTGCCGCGCGACCGCTCGCACCTGGTCATCCGCTGTCTGGACCAAGGGCTCGCGGCGCTCGGGGCGGCCGCGCCGGGCGTACGTCTCGTGGCCCACAACACGATCCCGCACACGCGCGGACTGGGTTCGTCGGCTGCGGCGACGGTTGCCGGCCTCCTGGCCGCCTGGGCGCTGGCCCGCCCCGAGGAGGAGGTGGACCGGCAGTGGCTGCTCACCGAGTCCAACAAGGTGGAAGGCCACCCGGACAACGTGGCCGCCGCAATCTTCGGCGGCTTCGTCCTGACCTGGGTCGATGAGGAGAACGCGCCCGGCACCGTGCACGCGGCATCCGGGCACATTCACCAGGATGTCCGCCTGTTCGCCTATGTCCATCCGGCACCGGTGGCCACCAAGGCCGCGCGCAAGGCCCTGCCGGATGTGGTGCCGCATGGTGATGCCGCGAAGAACTCCGGCCGCGCGGCCCTGCTGACCCACGCGCTCGCCAACGAACCCGCCCTGTTGCATGCCGCCACGCGCGAATGGCTGCATCAGGACTATCGGGCTGAGCTGATGCCGGAGGCCGCGCAGCTCGTGCGGAGCCTGCGCGGCCGCGGATTCGGTGCGGTCATCAGCGGTGCCGGCCCGACCGTGCTGGTGCTGACCGACGCGGCCAAGGCAGTCGAGCTCGACGGTTCGGAGGCGGGCGTGTTCCGTCGGCACACGCTCGATGTCGGAGGGCCCGCCGAAATCATCGGGTGACGGTCTCGGACCCGCTGCCGTGTTGTTCGGTGGATGAAGGTTGCGGGCCGCTCCCGATGCGGTGCTAGTGTGGATGCCAACGGGAAGATTTTTGTCGTTCCCTGCGCGCCGCACAGGTCTGGCGCCCGATTCCTCAGCACACCACGTGGTTGCACGCCCGGAGCGCTGGAGGGTCACCCCCTTGGATGCCATCGCTCCGCGAGGCTCCGACCTGAGCAGAATCACCACCACGTTCATGTGGTCCGCCCCGGCCGAGCGAGTTCACCCGGAACGACGCGGCTGGACCGAAAGGACACCAGTGACAGAAACCACCGAAGCGACGCCCACAGTGGCCGGCAGCGAGGCCGAGACCGCAACGGAGATCTCCTCCGGACGTCGTCGCAAGGGTTCCGGCCTGGAGGCCATGCTGCTTCCCGAGCTCAAGCAGTTGGCTTCCAGCCTCGGGCTGCGCGGGACCGGGACGATGCGCAAGAGCGCCCTTATCGATGCCATCAAGTCGGCGCAGTCCGGCACGGGCGATTCCGGCGCGCGCTCATCGCGGGCGGATCGGCCCGTTCAGGAGAACGGCAGCGACCGTGTCGGGCGTGGCCGGTCAGAGCACGGTCAGGACGAGCGTGGTCAGTCGGAGCGTGGCCAGGACGAGCGTGGTCAGTCGGAGCGTGGGCGGTCGGAGTCGGCCGGCGAGGCCGAAATCCAGCCGAACCAGGAGGGTGGCTCGGGCACCGAGGACGGCGGTCAGCGTGAGGGCCGCCGCGCCCGACGGGAACGTCGCACGGAGGAGTCGGGCTCCGATGAGGAGACCCGTCGGGAGCTCGGCCGGCGGCTCGAGGCAGAGCTGCGCGGTGGTGAAGCAGGCGAGGGCCAGCAGGAGTCGAACGACGCCAAGGGCGACGACTCGGGCGAGCGTCCTCAGCGCAACCGCCGGGATTCGGGCGACCGGCAGCAGTCCGGCCGTGACAATCAGCAGTCCGGCCGTGACAGCCAGCAGTCCGGGCGTGATGGTCAGCAGTCCGAGCGTGACAGCCAGCAGTCCGGCCGTGACAGCGGCAACCGGAACGACTCCCGCGATTTCGACGATGATGGTGGCGGCAGCCGTCGCAGCCGCCGGCGTCGCAGTCGGGATCGTCAGAACCGCCGCGGGCGGGGCAACACCGGCCTCGATCGGCTCGACGCCGATCCGGTGATCAGCGAGGACGATGTCCTCGTCAACATCGCCGGCATTCTGGATGTGCTCGACTCCTATGCGTTCGTGCGCACCTCGGGCTATCTGCCCGGTTCCGACGATGCGTATGTGTCGCTGTCGATGGTGCGCAAGTTCGGATTGCGCAAGGGTGATGTCGTCACCGGCGCCATGCGGCAGCCTCGTGAGGGCGAGCGCCGGGAAAAGTTCAACCCGCTCGTGCGGCTCGACACCGTCAACGGCCACGACCCGGAGCAGGCGAAGGGTCGCGTCGAGTTCAGCAAGCTCACCCCGCTCTATCCGCAGGAACGCCTGCGGCTGGAAACCACGCCCCTCAACATGACCGGCCGCATCATCGACCTGGTGTCGCCGATCGGCAAGGGGCAGCGCGGGCTCATCGTCTCCCCGCCCAAGGCGGGCAAGACGATGATCATGCAACACATCGCCAACGCGATCACCGAGAACAACCCCGAGGTGCACCTCATGGTCGTCCTCGTCGACGAGCGTCCTGAAGAAGTCACAGACTTCCAGCGCACCGTCTCGGGGGAGGTCATCGCGTCCACGTTCGACAGGCCCGCCAGCGACCATACGCTGGTCGCTGAACTGGCGATCGAGCGCGCCAAGCGTCTGGTGGAGATGGGCAAGGACGTCGTGGTGCTGCTGGACGGCATCACGCGCCTGGGTCGTGCGTACAACATCGCCGCACCCGCCTCCGGCCGCATCCTCTCCGGTGGTGTCGACTCGGCGGCGCTCTATCCGCCCAAGAAGTTCTTCGGCGCCGCCCGCAACATCGAGAACGGCGGTTCGCTGACGATTCTCGCGACCGCGCTGATCGAGACCGGCTCCAAGATGGACGAGGTCATCTTCGAGGAGTTCAAGGGCACCGGCAATATGGAGCTGCGGCTGCGGCGCGAGTTCGCCGACAAGCGGATCTTCCCGGCGATTGACGCGGTTCAGTCGGGTACGCGGCGTGAAGAGCTGCTGCTCGGCCGTGAGGAGCTCGCGATCATCTGGAAGCTCCGTCGGGTCCTGTCGGGTCTGGACGGGCAGCAGGCGCTCGAGATGCTGCTCAACCGGATGAAGAAGACGAAGTCGAACAACGAGTTCCTGCTGGTCATCTCCAAGACCACGCCGGGCCGGGACGACTGACCCGCGGGAACATTTGGCGGCGCGGACGCGTTGCGGCAGAATGGACAGTCGGTCCGGTTCACCCCACATCTCCGATCGGGGACCCGGGCATCAACCTCTCAAGGAGACATCATGAAGCAGGGGATTCATCCCAACTACGGTGAGACCCGGGTGACCTGCACCTGTGGCAACACCTTCGTGACCAACAGCACTGCCGACAACGGCATCATCCGTGCCGAGGTCTGTGCCAACTGCCACCCGTTCTACACGGGCAAGCAGAAGATCCTCGACACCGGCGGCCGCGTCGCGCGCTTCGAGAAGCGCTTCGGCAATGCCAAGATCGGCAAGAAGAAGTAAGCACGTCTGCACAACGCCGGGGGCCCGGGAGAACCGGGTGCCCGGCGTTTGTCGTCCGCAGGCAGCCGTCCACCCGGGAAGGGAGCGAGATGTTCGAGTCCGCTGCGCCCCTGCGCACAGAACACGCCGAGCTCGAGGCGCGGCTTGCGGACCCGGGTGTCCACAGCGACGTCGCACTCGCCCGGCGGCTGGCTCGGCGCTATGCCGAGCTCACCCCCGTCGTCAAGGCGCTCACGGAGCACGAGGAACTGCTGGGTGACCTCGCCGCGGCCCGGGAACTGGCGGCGGATGACCCGGCGTTCGCCGAGGAGGCGGAGGACCTGGCCGGGCGTGCCGAGGAGGTCGCCGAGCGCCTCACGCGGCTGCTGGCCCCGCGCGATCCCAACGATTCGGCCGACGCGCTCATGGAGATCAAATCCGGCGAGGGTGGCGAGGAGTCGGCGCTGTTCGCCGGGGATCTGCTGCGGATGTACACCCGCTATGCCGAATCCCGCGGCTGGAAGATCGAGATTCTCGACGCGCAGGAAACCGACCTCGGGGGAGTGAAGTCGGTCACCGTCGCCGTGAAGGCCGGCGCCCATGCCGAGCCCGATGCCATGCCTTATGCGGTGCTCAAGTTCGAGGGCGGCGTGCATCGGGTGCAGCGTGTCCCCGTGACCGAGACCCAAGGACGGGTGCACACCTCGGCGGCCGGAGTGCTCGTCATGCCCGAGGTCGAGGACACCGACATCGAGATCGACGAGAACGACCTGCGCGTCGACGTGTTCCGGTCCTCCGGCAAGGGCGGACAGGGCGTCAACACCACCGACTCCGCAGTGCGCATCACGCATCTGCCCACCGGGCTGGTGGTTTCGTGCCAGAACGAGCGGTCCCAGCTCCAGAACAGGGCCCAGGCGCTCCGTGTGCTTCGCTCCCGGCTCACTGCGCTTGCGGAGGAACAGGCCGCAGCGGAAGCGTCGTCGGCCCGTGCCTCCCAGATCCGCACGGTCGACCGCAGCGAACGGATCCGGACCTACAACTTCCCCGAGAACCGCATCGCCGACCACCGAATCGGGTTCAAGGCCTACAACCTCGACGCTGTCCTTGCCGGCGATCTGTCGGCTGTGGTGACGGCTCTGCAGGAGGCCGATCTGGCGCAGCGCCTCGCCCGGGTCGGTGACGGCACGCATGGGTGACTGGGCTTCCGCCGCGGCCGCGCTCCGGGCTGGCACGGAGGTCCTGACGCTGGCCGGCCAGCCCTCGCCGCAGGCCGATGCCCGGATCCTGCTGGCCCACGCGATGGGACTCACGCTGGCCGAACTGTTCACCGCGCCGTCTCCCGACGTGGCGCAGACCGCTGCGTACACCACCGCCCTCCACCAACGTGCCGACGGCATCCCGCTCCAGCACATCACCGGTGAGGCCTGGTTCCGAACAGTGCGGGTCGAGGTGGGACCCGGCGTGTTCCTGCCCCGCCCGGAGACCGAGGTCATGACCGGGCTGGCGATCGAGCGGGTGCGCGCCCTCCAGGAGGAGGGCCGCGAACCGTTGGTCGTCGAGCTTTGCGCCGGTTCGGGGGCGATCTCGCTGGCTGTGGCCGTGGAAGCGCCCGGGTGCCGTCAGGTGGCCGTGGAGTTGTCGGGGGAGGCGTACGCGTACGCCGCCCGGAACCTCGCCGGCACGGGAGTCGACCTCATCCAGGGGGACATGGCCGACGCGCTGCCGGGGCTGACCGGACAGGTGGACGTGGTGATCTGCAATCCGCCGTACGTCCCGCTGGACGCGTATCTCGGCGTGACCGAGGAAGTGCGCAAACACGAACCACCGCTCGCCCTGTTCTCCGGCGCCGACGGGCTCGATGCCCTGCGCGTGCTGTCCGTGACCGGTGCGCGTTTGTTGCGTCCCGGGGGTTGGTTGTGTGCCGAACACGCCGAGGTCCAGGCGGAATCGGCGCCGGCCGTCTTCGTCGACCAGGGGAGTTGGGCAGCGGTCCGCGATCACGAGGACCTCACGGGCCGGCCCCGCTTCCTCACCGCGACCCGTCGATGAGCCGGACCTGGAGACTGGTGTCCCGCGATGGGTCGTGAAGGGCCGGCCCGGGCGGGAAGTGGCAGGATGGCGGCGTGACCGACATGTCCCAGCCCGACCAGGAAGCCGCCCCGGACCGGGGGAGACTGTTGAGCTGTGCCGGTGACCAGCGGGAGGACGCGGTCCAGACCGCGGTTGCGGCCGTTCGCTCCGGCGCCTGTGTCGTTCTGCCGACCGACACCGTCTATGGCATCGGCGTCGACGCGTTCTCCCCGGCCGCTGTCCAGCGCCTGCTCGACGCAAAGGGTCGAGGGCGGGACATGCCGCCGCCCGTGCTCATCGGCGACCCGGGCGTGCTCATGGCGCTCGGACGGGACATCCCGGATGCGGCCAAGAAGCTGGCCGAACACTTCTGGCCCGGTGCGCTCACGCTGATCCTGCAGGCCCAGACCAGCCTGTCGATGAACTTGGGGGACACGCAGGGAACCATCGCGGTGCGGGTCCCCGATCACGACGTGGCTCGCGAATTTCTCCGGGCGACCGGGCCGCTCGCCGTGTCCAGCGCCAACCGCACCGGTCAGCCGGCGGCCGTCACAGCGCAGGAGGCCCGGGACCAACTGGGTGACGCGGTCGAGATCTATCTCGATGGCGGGCCGACGCCCGGCCAGGTGCCGTCGACGATCGTCGATTTCACCGCCTCCGACTACGGTATCGTCGTCCGCCCCGGATCTCTCACGCTTGAGCAGTTGCGTGCGGTCGTGCCCTATCTCGAGGAGCGGATCCCGCTGGACTCCGCACGGGCGGACGAACCCGCCGGCGACACCGACGAAACCTCCACCCAGGCGCGCGACGAGACCGGCTGACGCATGACCGAATACCTCCTGGTGCTGTTCGTGACCGCGACCACGACCTATCTGCTCAGTGGGTTGTGCCGCAGGCTCGCGTTGCGCACCGGAGCCGTTGCCCGAGTCCGGGACCGGGATGTCCACGCGATCCCGATTCCCTATTTCGGTGGCATCGCGATGCTCGGCGGCGTGACCGTCGCGTTCGTCGTGGCGACCCACCTGCCGTTCCTCGGTCGGAACCTGCTGATCCAACACGACTTCCGGGCGGTTCTGATCGCGGGAGTTCTGATCTGCGCGGTCGGGGTGCTGGACGATCTGTTCGAGCTGAACGCGATCACCAAGCTTGCCGGACAGGTGCTGGCCGCCGGACTGGTCGTGGCCAACGGCGTGAAGATGCTCTGGATCCCGCTGCCCAACACGATCATCTCGCTCGACGATTCGATCTCGATTGCCGTGACCGTGTTCTTCATCGTGCTGTGCTCGAACGCGGTGAACTATGTCGACGGGCTGGACGGACTGGCTTCGGGAGTGGTGGCGATCGGCGCGCTCGCGTTCTTCGCGTACTCCTATCTCCTCGTCGCCAGCCTCGCCCTTCCGCGCGCGACGACCGCCAGCCTGCTCACGATCGCGATCGCGGGTGTGTGTCTGGGCTTCCTGCCGCACAACTTCTTCCCCGCGCGCATGTTCATGGGCGATTCGGGTGCGTTGCTGCTCGGGCTGATGCTGGCGACCTCGACGATCTCACTCACCGGCCAGATCGATTCCTCGGGCCTGCAGACGACCGAGACCGGACTGATGGCGGCGTACCTGCCGTTGATCCTTCCCCTCGCGATCATGGCGTTGCCGTTCCTGGATTTCGTGCTCGCGTTCCTGCGCCGGACGTACGGCGGCACTTGGTTCTGGGTGGCGGACAAACAGCATCTGCACCACCGATTGCTGGACCAGGGACATTCGCACCGGCGTGCGGTCATCCTCATGTACGTCTGGTCCGCCCTGATCTCCTTCGGCGTCATCCTCATCGGCTTCTATCCCCACTGGCCGATGGTGGTGGGCGTGCTGGCAGCGATGGGCGTGGTCACCTATTTCACGGTCGGCAGCGGGCGGCCAGCGGTCGATCCGGTCGCTAAACGGGTCGTCCGCAGGGCCGAGCGCCAGGCGGAGGCACGGATTCAGGACCTCCCCTGACAGTGGGCCGACCACGTGTCCATGGCTGAACGAACGGCACGCCCCTGAGTAGATTGTGCTAAGTTTCACAAGCCAGTTCACCGACGGCCGAGCCGTCGTGTGCCCGTGCCCCGACAGACAGCGAGACGATGATCACGATGACCGGTTCGGCTGACGAGGTAGCCGTCAGGCCCTCCCAGTCGGGACCCAGCATCGCGGTGGTTCGGGCTCGTCGACTGTTGGCGGGCGGCCTTGCCGGGGCGCACGTCGCCGCACTCACCTGCGTGGGGATCTTTCTCGTGCGCGACGGTCTGCCCGGGCTCGCGAGCGCCGGGCTCGCCGCCGCGATGGTCGTGCTCTTCTATACCGTCGGCCAGTGGGTCCAAATCCAGGTTGCCGATGCCCCGGCGCGAACCGTCTTCCGCGCCTCGGTGGCGTCCTATATCGCACGGGTGGCCGCTCTGGGCGGGCTGCTGTTCCTCTATCTGGGCAATGCCAGTGGGGAGAGCCGGCTCCTCGCGGCGCCGCTCGTCATCACCGCTGTTGCCACAGTCGTGGGCTGGATCGCGGGCGAAGTGATCGTCTTCTCCAAGCTGCGCATCCCCAACTTCGACGAGCCCGTCGAGAGGGGAGTCGAGAAGTGACGGACCAGAAGTCGACTGGTAATGTCCCGACCGCGATGAAGGACACCGGAGGCACCGAACAGGGCTATCGAGTGTTGTCCTATCTGATCTCCGGTCCCGTCCTCTACGGTGGTCTCGGATGGCTCGGTGACCACTTCCTCCACACCACATTCCTGCTGCCCGTGGGCATCGTGGTGGGCACAGCGTTGTCGGTGATTTTGATCATCCGGCGTTACGGGCAGGTTAGCTGATGAGTGTGTTCACCCAAGGAGGCAGCGTGGGTCCGCTGATGAATATCTTGCCGCCACTAGAGACCGGCGGTCCTTACGTGCCCCCCGGCGAGAACGACTTCGTCTTCGACGGCGGCTTCATCGCTGGTCTCGATTGGTTCAACAAGCCGCTCGTTCAGGCGATCATCGCTGCGATCCTGGTGATCCTGCTGTGGTGGCTCGTCGCCCGCCGCCTCAAGGTCGTGCCGACCAAGAGCCAGTTCCTCGCCGAAAGCGTCTATGACATCGTCCGGAACGGCATTGCCCGGGACGCCTTGGGTGCGGATTTCCGGCGCTATCTGCCGTTCCTGCTGGCGCTGTTCTCCTTCCTGCTGATCAACAACTGGTTCGGCATCTTCGCGCCGTTCATGTTCCCGACGTTCTCGAACATCGGCTATGCCTATGCGTTCGCGGTGATGGCCTGGTTCGTCTATAACGGCGCGGGGGTCGCCAAGCACGGATTCTTCGGCTATCTGAAGAACAGCCTTATCCCCGCCGGTGTGCCCTGGTGGCTCACCCCGATCATCATCCCGATCGAGTTCCTGTCGAACTTCATCGTGCGCCCGGTCACTCTGGCCCTCCGTTTGTTCGCCAACCTGTTCGCCGGTCACCTCGTTGTGCTGGTGTTCGTGGTGGGTGGTGCGTACCTCATAACCCAGGGCGAGAGCCTGTTCTATCGGGTCGCCGGCGGCGTCTCCTATGCGTTCTCCTTCGCGATCTTCGCGCTGGAGATCCTGATCGGTGCGCTCCAGGCCTATGTCTTCACGGTTCTGACCGCCTCCTATGTGCAATCGGCGACCGCCGAAGAGCACTGATCCAACCCCAGACTCCCTGCCCTTGACCGACAACCGGGCAGGGGAAACCTCCGAAAGGAAACGCAATGACCCTCATGGAAATCAATGGCTCGATCAACATGATCGGCTACGGTCTGGCCACGCTCGGCCCGGGCCTTGGCGTTGCCATGATCTTCGCGGCTGTCATCAACGGCACCGCGCGTCAGCCGGAAGCCCGTGGCGCCCTCATGGGCACCGCGTGGATCGGCTTCGCCGTGGTTGAGGCGCTCGCCATCATCGGCATTGCCCTCGCCTTCGTTCTGGGCTGATCGTGGTCACCCCCATGGCAGGCGGACCAGCCGAACTGCTGGGTCCGCTGTGGCCGCACTACTGGTCGGAGTTCATCGCCGGCATCATCCTGCTGCTGATCGTCTTCTTGGTGATCCGCGCGAAGGTTGTCCCGGCGTTCGAAAAGATGTACGCGGAGCGTACGGCTGCGATCCAGGGCGGCATGGAGAAGGCCGAGAAGGCACAGGCTGAGGCACAGGCCGCGCTGGAGGAATACCAGTCGCAGCTCGCCGAGGCCCGCCAGGAGGCTGCCCGCATCCGGGAAGAGGCCAAGAACGAGGGTGCCCGCATCAAGGCGGAGCTGCGAGAGCAGGCTGACGCCGAGGCCGCGCGGGTGATCGCCAATGCGAAGGCCCAGATCGAGGCTGAACGGAGCCAGACCATCGCGCAGCTGCGCGGTGAGGTCGGTGGGCTCGCCACCACCCTCGCCGGTCGCATCGTCGGCGAATCGCTGGACGATGATGAGCGTGCCCGCCGCACGGTGGACCGCTTCATCGCCGACCTGGAAGCGCAGCCCGTTGCCACCGGTGGAACGACGGCGCAGGGGCAGGCATGAGCAGCGCAGCCGAGGAGAGCCGGCTGAGCGCACTGGACAGGGTGCTCGACGAGCAGCAGCCCGTCTCCACTCTGGCCGGTGAGCTCTTCGCGGTTGTCGACGCGATCGAGGGCCAGCCGGCCCTGCGCCGCAGCCTCACCGACCCGGGCCTCCCCGAGGAACAGCGAAAGGCACTGGCCCGCCAGCTGCTGACGGATCGCATCTCGCCCGCCGCTGTCTGGGTGGTCGAGCAGGCGGTCGGGATGCGCTGGTCCGGAGGACGTTCCCTGATCTCGGCGGTTGAACGCCAGGGCGTGCGCGCCGAGCTGCGGGCCGCCCAGCAGAATGGACAACTCGACAATGTCGAGGACGAACTGTTCCGCTTCGGGCGAGCCGTTGTGGGGGACCAACACCTCAGCGAGGCCCTGCGGGATCGTCGCAGCGAGGTCGATGCCCGGCAGGGTCTGGTGACCAGGCTCCTGGACGGCAAGGCCCATGAGGCCACGGTCGTCCTTGCCCGCCGAGCGGTCGGAAACCGTGGCGGCAGCTATGTCGACACCGTGGAGGGCTATCTGGCTCTGGCCGCAGATCTGCGGCGCAGGGGCCTGGCCACCGTGCGGGTCGCCAGGCCGCTCACGCCTGAGCAGCACGAGCGGTTGCGGGCGGCGCTGAGTCGTCAGGTCGGGCGCGAGGTCGCGATGCATGTTGTCGTGGATCCGGACGTCCTGGGCGGTGTCCGGGTCGAGCTGGGTGACGAGGTCATCGAAGGGACCGTCGCCGGGCGTCTCGACGACGCGCGGCGCAGGATCCACTGAACTCCTGCCCCGGCCCGGTGGGGCCGGGGCGCGCAGCGCCAACGGACCGGACCCCCGAGGCGCTGCTGGTCACAAGAGCACTCCGACAACATCCACAACGGATAGAACGAAAGAAACGAGAGCAGGGACGCAACGATGGCGGAACTCACAATTCGTCCGGAGGAGATCCGGAACGCGCTGGACCAGTTCGTCCAGAACTACACCCCGGAGACCTCCTCGCGCGAAGAGGTGGGGACCGTCGTCACCTCGGGTGACGGCATTGCTCGGGTCGAGGGGCTGCCCTCCTGCATGGCCAACGAGCTCGTGCGGTTCGAAAACGGCACGATGGGCATCGCGCTGAACCTCGACGTCCGCGAGATCGGTGTCGTGGTCATGGGCAACTCCGAAGGCATCGAGGAGGGCTCCAAGGTCCACGGGACCGGCGAGGTCCTCTCGGTCCCCGTGGGCGAGGGCTACCTCGGTCGCGTGGTCGATGCGATGGGCAACCCGATCGACGGACTGGGCGACATCGCCACCGACGGCCGTCGTGCGCTCGAGCTCCAGGCAGCCGGCGTCATGGACCGGCAGGAGGTTCGCGAACCGCTGCAGACCGGCCTCAAGTCGATCGACGCGATGATCCCGATCGGCCGCGGCCAGCGCCAGCTGATCATCGGTGACCGCAAGACCGGCAAGACCGCGCTCGCGATCGACACCATCATCAACCAGAAGTCCAACTGGGAGTCGGGCGACCCCAAGAAGCAGGTGCGCTGCATCTATGTCGCCATCGGCCAGAAGGGCTCCACCATCGCCGAGGTCAAGGGCGTGCTGGAGGAGGCCGGCGCGATGGAATACACCACCATCGTGCACGCTCCGGCGTCCGATCCCGCCGGCTTCAAGTACATCGCTCCGTACGCCGGCTCGGCCATCGGCCAGCACTGGATGTATGAGGGCAAGCACGTCCTCATCGTGTTCGACGACCTCACCAAGCAGGCCGAGGCCTATCGTGCGATGTCCCTCCTTCTCCGGCGGCCGCCGGGTCGTGAGGCGTACCCGGGTGACGTGTTCTATCTCCACTCCCGCCTGCTGGAGCGCTGCGCGAAGCTCTCCGACGAGCTCGGTGGCGGTTCGATGACCGGTCTGCCGATCATCGAGACCAAGGCGAACGACGTTTCGGCGTTCATCCCGACCAACGTCATCTCCATCACCGACGGCCAGATCTTCCTGCAGTCTGATCTGTTCAACGCCAACCAGCGGCCCGCCGTGGACGTGGGCATCTCGGTGTCCCGAGTCGGTGGCGCGGCGCAGATCAAGGCGATGAAGAACGTGGCCGGCACCCTGAAGATCGGCCTGGCGCAGTACCGGGACATGCAGGCGTTCGCCATGTTCGCCTCCGATCTCGACGCTGCCTCCCGTCGCCAGCTCGACCGTGGCGCGCGGCTCACCGAACTGCTGCGCCAGCCGCAGTATTCGCCGTATCCGGTGGAGGACCAGGTGGTCAGCGTGTGGGCCGGCACCAACGGTCTCTTCGACGAGGTCCCGGTGGAGGACGTGCTTCGGTTCGAGCAGGAACTGCTCGATCACCTGCGCCACTCGAGCTCGGTCCTGCACACGATTTCCGAGACCCAGAAGTTCGACGACGACACCGCCGCCGCGCTGAAGGACGAGATCGAAAAGTTCAAGCAGGGTTTCCAGACCTCGGACGGCAAGTTCCTCAAGGCCGGACATGAAGAGGCCGAGGCCCTGGAAGAGGACGACGTGCTGCAGGAGCAGATCGTCGTGCAGAAGCGGGGCTGAGGATGGCTTCCAGTCTGCGTGAACTTCGTCAGCGGAGGAACTCGGTCTCCACGACCAAGAAGATCACCCGCGCGATGGAGCTCATCGCCTCCTCCCGGATCATCAAGGCGCAGCAGCGCGCACGCGCTGCCGCGCCCTATGCCCGGGAGCTCACCCGAGCGGTCTCAGCCGTGGCGACGTTCTCGGACGTCGACCACGTGCTGACCACCGAGCCCGAGAACCCGACTCGGGCGGCGATGCTGCTCATCACCTCCGACCGCGGTCTCGCGGGAGCGTATTCGTCCGCTGTGATCAAGCAGGGCGAGTCGCTGGCCGAGTTCCTGCGGGACGAGAACCTCGAGGTCGTGCCGTATCTGGCCGGTCGCAAGGCGGCGGCCTACTACCAGTTCCGTGAGCGCGAGGTCGCCAAGGTGTGGGAGGGCTATTCGGACTCACCGGACTATGCCCACGCCAAGGAGATCGCCGACGAGCTCATCGGAGCCTTCCAGACGCCGGCGGAGGAGGGCGGTGTCGACGAGATCCACATCGTCTTCACCCGCTTCGTGTCGATGATGACCCAGCAGGTCGAGGTCATCCGCCTCCTCCCGCTGGAGGTCGTCGAGTCCGACGAGCCCATCGAGGAGGGCCAGGCCTTCCCGCTTTATGAGTTCGAGCCGGATGCCGAAGAGGTCCTCGACAAGCTGCTGCCGCTCTATGTGGCGAGCCGCATCCACTATTGCCTGCTGCAGGCCGCGGCCTCGGAGCTGGCGGCCCGCCAGAAGGCGATGAAGGCGGCGACGGACAACGCCCAGCAGCTGATCGAACGCCTGACGCGCGAGGCCAACCAGGCTCGCCAGGCCGAGATCACCCAGGAAATCACCGAGATCGTGGGTGGCGCGAACGCGCTCGCCGACGCTAGCCAGGACGCGGAGTAAGGATATGACTGCCACACTGAACGATTCGAACGAGACCCGGACCGGCGCCATCGGCCGGATCGCCCGGGTCATCGGCCCCGTCGTGGACGTCGAGTTCCCGCCGGACCAGATGCCCGACATCCTGAACGCGCTCGAGGTCGACATCACCCTGGGCGACAGCACCCGGACCATCACGCTCGAGGTCGAGCTCCACGTGGGCGACAACATTGTCCGCGCCATCTCCATGAAGCCGACCGACGGTCTCCGTCGTGGTCAGGAAGTGCGGGACACCGGTTCGCCGATCACGGTGCCCGTGGGCGACATCACCAAGGGCCACGTCTGGAACGTGACCGGTGACGTCCTCAACGTCGACCCGGCGAGCCTCGAGATCACCGAGCGGTGGCCCATCCACCGTGAGCCCCCGAAGTTCGAGCAGCTCGAGTCCAAGACCGAAATGCTGCAGACCGGCATCAAGGTCCTCGACCTTCTCACCCCGTATGTCCAGGGTGGCAAGATCGGACTGTTCGGCGGCGCAGGCGTCGGCAAGACCGTGCTGATCCAGGAGATGATCTATCGCATCGCCCACAACTTCGGTGGCACCTCGGTGTTCGCCGGCGTGGGGGAGCGGACCCGTGAGGGCAACGACCTGATCATGGAAATGGACGAGGCGGGTGTGTTCAAGGACACCGCGCTCGTGTTCGGCCAGATGGATGAACCCCCGGGCACCCGTCTCCGCGTCGCGCTCTCGGCGCTGACCATGGCGGAATATTTCCGTGATGTGCAGAACCAGGACGTGCTGTTGTTCATCGACAACATCTTCCGGTTCACTCAGGCGGGTTCCGAGGTGTCGACGCTGCTCGGCCGGATGCCGTCCGCGGTGGGCTATCAGCCGAACCTCGCCGACGAGATGGGGCAGCTGCAGGAGCGCATCACCTCGGTCCGTGGTCACTCGATCACCTCGATGCAGGCCATCTACGTGCCGGCGGATGACTACACGGACCCGGCACCAGCGACCACCTTCGCGCACCTGGATGCGACCACCGAGCTTTCTCGTGAGATTGCCTCGCGTGGTCTCTATCCCGCGGTCGACCCGCTGAGCTCGTCCTCGCGGATCCTCGATCCGCAATACATCGGTCAGGAGCACTACGACACCGCCATCCAGGTGAAGCAGATCCTGCAGCGCAACAAGGAACTCCAGGACATCATCGCCATCCTCGGCGTCGACGAGCTCTCGGAAGAGGACAAGATCGTCGTGGCCCGCGCTCGGCGCATCCAGCAGTTCCTGTCGCAGAACACCTATATGGCCGAGAAGTTCACCCAGGTGCCCGGCTCGACCGTCCCGCTGGAGGACACCATCGAGGGCTTCCAGATGATCTGCCGCGGTGATGTTGATCACATCGCCGAGCAGGCGTTCTTCAACGTCGGCGGCATGGACATGGTCATGGAGAACTGGGACAAGATCCAGAAGGAAGGCTGAGCATGGCCGATCCGCTGCACGTCGAGGTGGTCTCCGCGGACCGGGTCGTCTGGTCCGGGGAAGCCAACCAGGTTGTCACCAGGACGTCCGAAGGGGACGTCGGGATTCTGCCCCGTCACCAGCCGATGCTGGCGCTCCTGGTGCCCAACGCGGTGGAGGTTTTCGCCACGGACGGCACCCGCGAGGTCATCGCGGTGGACGGCGGCTTCATCTCGGTCGACCACAACCGGGTATCCATCCTGAGCGAGTTCGCCTCCACCGGCGAGATCTCTCTGGATCGCGCCGAGCGGGAGCTGGCCGAGGCCAACAAGAAGCTCGACGAAGGTGATCAGAGCGAGGAGACCCGCAAGCAGTTCCTCCGGGCATCCGCGCAGGTCAAGGCCGCGCAGAAGCTCAACGGGCGGCAGTCCGGCGTCTGACTCGCGCTTGTGAGCAAGTCAATCGGGGCCGGTGCACCACACGGTGCACCGGCCCCGATTGTCGTTCTTTCGGACCATAGCTTCGCTGCAGGATGGGCGGCTGTCCGCTGACTGGAGTTCACGCCCGCCGGTCGCTAGATTCACGCTATGGAGTGGGGCAGTTTGGTTCCGGTTGTGGCCCTGCTGTTGCTGTGCGTCGCCGTCGTGGTGGCTTGGCCTTCGGTCAGGCGGCGTCTGCTGGCGCGACACGGAAGCATCTTCGACTGTGAGTTGAATCTCGGGGCTGCCTCGGAACCGGATTGGCAGCTTGGTCTCGCTCGGTGCGCGGGCGACGATCTGGAGTGGTTTCCGCGCCCGGGGATCGGTTTTCGTCCCGCGCACACGCTCAGCCGCGCCGCCAGTGGAATCCGTGCCCAGACACGCACGAACGATCCCGACGGGCTGAACGGCCAGCGCATCGTGCGCCTGGAGACCAGCGGGGGAGGCGAGAGCACCGTCTGGGAGCTTTCGATGGACACAGAAGCCCTCACCGCGCTCCTCGCCTGGCTCGAGGCCGCACCGCCGAGCGTTGGCCGATTCCGGTCATGACACGCACCACCGTCGGTTTGGGATTGACCGGTCTCGCAGGTCTGCTCGCGCTGATCGTCTGGCTCAGCGACCGGCCGGACTGGTGGGGCGGACCGGTGATATTCGGTGTCCTCGTCGTGCTCTATTGGTCGCTGACGTCGTTGCTGTTCGACTCGTCAGCGTCCTGATCCCGATCCCCACCGGGAACCCACAGGACCTCGCCCTCGGCCCCGTTGACGGCACGCGCGCAGATGAAAAGCAGATCCGACAGCCGGTTGAGATAGCGCACGGCGACTTCGTTGATCCCACCCGCGGTCTCGTCCCCGGCAGGTTCGGTTCCATAAGTTTCCACAGCGACCCAGGCGGAGCGCTCCGCTCTGCGGCAGATGGTCCGGGCAAGATGGAGAGCCGCGCCCGCCGGCGTACCTCCCGGAAGAATGAACGACCGCAGGGTCGGAAGGTCCTCACCGAACTCGTCGCACCAGGCCTCGAGACGGTCCACTGCTTCGGCCGTGATGCGGAGGGGAGGGTGCGCAGGATTGACTGCCAACGGATTGGACAGGTCAGCTCCGACGTCGAACAACTCGTTCTGTACGCGATCCAGGGCTGCGCAGATGGCAGCCGGCATCGCGGTCCGGTGGGCGAGCGCGACACCGATCGCGGAATTGGTCTCGTCGACGTCACCATAGGCGGCGACGCGCGGATCGGTCTTGCGGGCCAAGGACATATCCGACAATCGGGTGTCCCCGCCGTCGCCGGTGCGTGTATAGATGCGGCTCAGGACGACCATGGCGCCAACCTACCCGACGTGCCGTTCTGGTCGCCGGGTTACGGGCACCGCCCCGTTAGGCTGAGCCGGTGATCAAGCCTCGATTGTTGCCCGCTGTCTCCCTCTTGTTCCTGCTGCCGCTGGCCGCGTGCACGCCCACCTCCGGTGCGCCCGGAGCCACGGAGGAACAGCAAGGGACCGCTGGTGCGAGCCTGTGCAGCTTCGATCCTTTCGGCGAGCCGGCCCGAGCGGTGGACCCGCCATCGACCAACGACATCCAGACGACCGGCACGGTGGGCTACGTGCTCAATACCAGCCAGGGCCCGGTCACGGTGACGATGGATCGGGCAGCCACGCCGTGCACGGTGCACTCGTTCGAAGCATTGGCGAAACAAGGCTTTTTCGACGACACGCAATGTCACCGGCTCGTTGATTCCGGGATCTTCGTCCTGCAGTGCGGTGACCCGACGGGCACCGGCCGTGGCGGCCCCGGATATCGGTTCGCTGATGAGGTCAAGGGCTCGACCACCTATCGTGCGGGGACCGTGGCAATGGCCAACGCCGGGCCGAACACGAACGGATCGCAGTTCTTCTTGGTCTATGAGGATTCCGAGTTGCCGCCGAACTACACGGTCTTCGGGCAAATGGACCCAGAATCACTGGGAGTCGTTGCGCGGATCGCCGTGGAAGGTCAGGACGGGAGCAACCCGGACGGTTCCGGACGTCCCAACAACGAGGCTCGGATCATCGACGTGACACCGGTTCAATGAGGCCGGGTGTCCGTGGCTTCGGCGCGACGACCCCGGCCGACCGGGTCTGTGGTCGTTCGAGTGCGCGACCACTATCGAGGAAGCGGCGCACCGCGGGGATGAAGATCTCCGGGGCCTCGCTGTGGACCCAGTGACCGACGCCCTTGAGCATCATGAGCCGTGAGCGGGGAAACAGGCGTCGCATGGCGTCGTTGTATTCGGGGAGGATGTAGTCAGCCTGGTCGCCGCCGATCCAGAGCACCGGCCCCTCGAACGGCGAACCGTTCGGCTCCTCCCAACCGGCCAGCATGTCGAGGTTGCCGGCGATCAACTGGAGGTTCGGCTGCCAGAACCACTTGGGGGCAGCTCCGTTGCGCTGCTGGACCCGGTGCAGGTTCTGCAGGAGGAACTGGCGGACCGAAGCCGTCGGGACCTCGGCCGCGATGCGCTCCTCAGCGGTGCGGCGATCCGGGAGGTCCGAGATATCGAGGGTCACCATCGCGTTGACGAGATGGTTGAACTGTCGCACGCCCTCATAGCGGACCGGAGACATGTCGACCACCACGAGCCGGTCGACGAGATGGGGATATCGGATCGCGAGGTTCATCACGGCTTTGCCGCCCATGGAGTGGCCCACGATGGACAGGGGCGCATAGGGCTCGAGAAACTCGGCCAGGTCGTCCGCCATCTGGTGATAGGAAAGCGTGTCGGTCCAGGCTGATCGGCCGTGGTTGGGCATGTCGATCAGGATCGACTGATAGGTCGGACCATCGCCGCTCGCGAGCGCCTTGGCCACGGTGGTCCAGTTCTTCGCTTGTCCGAAGACGCCATGGCAGAACGCGATGGTGGGCCCCTTGTCTCCGATGTGCAGGGTGTGGAGCCCTTCGCTGCGGGTGATCGTCACGTGCCTTCCCTTCTAGCGGCGGCGGTCCCAGCACCCTCGGTGCCAGTGACGCCGTTCATCGATCGCCGACGGACTACCCAGTGATGCTGTGCGGGGCCACACTACGACGTGTGCCGCGCCCACCGCGATGGACTGCTGGCAGCCAGGACAGCGATAGGCCTTCGTCGACGAGCCCTCCGGGATTCCGCGGACCAGCCACTCGCCATCGCTGCGCGTCTGGGTCACCGGGTGGTGGCCACCGAGCGGGCGATGCGGCCGGGCGTGCTTCGACCGGCGGCGGCTGCTGGGCATATCGGGCTCCTGTTGGGACTAACCACTAGCAAAGCAGGTGGCCGACGGGAACCGAAACCGGTGTGGCGTCCTGAGGAACAGGATGCCTTGGGTCTCGGTCCCGCCGGCCACTTGGGTCAGCAGGAGACTGAGGTCAGCAGGAGACTGAGGTCAGCCGCGCGGGTTGCTGGCGTGCAAATCCGCGGTGGAAGCCTGCAACTCGTCGAGGGCGCCGGCCTGGTCGTCGGCCTCGGCAAGCTGACGCAGGAGGCGGGCCGGACGGTGCCCCGGCTCGCCGGTCTCGGCATAGATGCCTTCGACGATCTCCAGGACGCGCTTCGGGGTCATCTCCTTGAGCACCTCGAACGGCTTCGGCATCCGGCAGCCCTCGGCCATGCCGGTGTTGACGGCGTCGACGGAGGCATAGTTCTCCTCGACCATCTTGATGCAGTTGTTCAGGTATTCACCGACGAGACGGTCGGGGAGCTCAGCCTTGCGCGACTGCAGCGGACGACGGATCGGACCCCGATCCTCGGAGACCTTGCCGTCGACATAGGTATAGAAGCCCTTGCCGGTCTTGCGGCCCTGCATGTTGGCGGTCACCAACCGGGACAGGATCGGCGCAGGCGCGTTGACGCGGTTCTTGGTCTCGTCATAGAGCTTCTCGAGGACCGCGAGGCACACGTCGTTGCCGATCATGTCAGCGAGCGCCAGCGGGCCCATCGGATAGCCGGCGGCCTCGACCATCGCGCTGTCGATCTCCTCGCGGGTCGCGAAGCCGTTCTCATAGAGATGGATGGCGGAGCCGATGTAGGGCACGAGGAGCGCGTTGACGATGAAGCCCGCGCGGTCGTTGACCACGACCGGCGACTTGCGCAGGCCCTTGAGCAGCTCGACGAGCTGCTCGACGACCGAATCATCGGTATAGACCGTGCGGATGACCTCGACCAGGGTCTGCACCGGGGCCGGGTTGAAGAAGTGCACGCCCACGACACGTTCCGGGCGGGACACCGCAGCGGCGATCGCGGTGATGGCCAGCGACGAGGTGTTGGTCGCGAGGATGGCGCCCTCGGGAGCGGCCGCGTCGATCTTCTTGAAGATGTCCTGCTTGATGCCGAGGTCCTCGAAGACGGCCTCGACGACCAGACTGACGTCGGTCACGGCCTCGGCAGGATCGGTGAAATAGGTGATGCGACCGACGAGAGCGGCCTGCTCCTCCTCGGTCATCCGGCCCTTCGACACAGCGCGGCCGGTGGACTTCTGGATGATGGAACGACCCCGCTCGAGCGCTGCCTCGTTGTTGTCGACAGCGTGAACCTCGAAGCCGGCCTTGGCGAAGACTTCAGTGATGCCGGCACCCATGGTGCCCTGGCCGATTACGGCTACCTTCTTGTTTTCTGTCACGTTTCGTGAGTTTAGCTAGTTGCTAATCCCGCCGTGGCATGTTCACGGATCGGCTGATAATTGTACGCAGGCGGGCGCGAACCCCTACAATGCACCTTTTCTACTCATCGGTAGGGCTGCTGAACTCCGGGCGACTGCTGCCGGGCGCGGACGCAGCAGGAGCCGGCCCAGGGGGTGGGCCGGCTCCTTGATTGCGACTTGGATCAGCGGTACATCGGGGACTCCGAGATGGGCCAGCCCATCCGGTGCACCTTGGTGAACTCGATGTCGACCTCGCCGAGGCCGAAGTCCTGCAGTTTCAGGTTGAACGCAGGGTTCTCGACCATCTTGCGAGCGATGTCCTCGTTGGTCCACACATCGAACACCTTGAAGCCGTCGGCGACCGGTGCCGCCAAATGCACCAGCGGCCTGGCCGGGGAGACGTCGACCACGTGACTGAGCACTTGGTTGTAGCGCTCCTGTAGTTCGGCGCTGTCACCCTTCCAGTGGAAGGTGACCAAGGTGGTTTCACTCATGCTTCTTCTCCTCATTGAGCTGAATCTCCGGGCGGTCGATCCCGATGAGCGAGATGGCAAGTTCTTCCATGAACGCCTCGTTCTCCGGGAGCACCTCCCCTCCCATCTGATCGAACTCGGGCGATTCCGCGACGATCAGACCAGTGTGCCTGTCTTCCTGGTCGATCGATACCCGCACCGATCGATCGCGCCACCGCAGCGTGAAGCTCAAGTGGCCGGTGCCGTACTCGTCCTCGAGCGTGATGTGGTCGCCTGCTGGGTCGAGCATGGAATTGGCCTCGGAGATCACGTGCTCGGCACGCGTACGCAGGCCGAACCACTCCCAGGTCGCCACGGCGATCTGCTCGGGTCTGGACCGTTTGAAGACGAGGGTGGAGGTGGCATCCCCACCGGTCGTTGCCTCCCGCACACGGACCATGAACGGAGTCAGCACCACGTCATGGGGGCTGTCCCGTGCCGTGGGCGGATAGTCATGAGCATGTTCACTCATCAGTTGGTCCTCATCAGCGGCGACCGGGTGCCGCCGGTCTCCTTGTCGGAAGAGTCGAAGAAGTCCTCGCGATAGGTGTCACGCGGGAACAGGCGCTTCTTCATGAGCATCTTGAGCGACGCCTCGACCATGGGCGGCGGACCGCAGATGTACGCCACCATGCCGCGGAGGGTCTTGAAGTCCTCGTCGATGACATCGGTCACCAGGCCGAAGGAGGTGTTCTCGACGCCCTCTTCCTCGGACAGGCAGGGGTGATAGAAGAACTGGTCCTCGTGCTCCTCCTGCAACTGACGGAAGTACTCGACGTCGTACAGGTCCTCGGCTCCGCGCACACCGTGATAGAGGTGCATGACCTGGCCGGTCTCTTCCTCGATGACGTGCTTGACCATCGACTTGAGCGGGGACAGGCCGGTGCCGCCGCCGATCATGATGATCGGCTTCTCCTTGGCGGTTCGCACGAAGAAGCGTCCATAGGGCCCGGCGATCTTGACCTCGTCGCCAACCTTCAGGTCCTTGAAGATCCAGCCGTCGGTGCCCTTGCCGCCGGGGGTGCGCCGAACGGCGAGCTCGATCTGGTTGCCGTCCTTGGGCGAGTTGGCCATCGACCAGCTGCGGAACTCGCCGTCGGTGTTCGGCAGGGTGACCTGGACGTACTGCCCTGCATTGAACTCGATCGGGGTGTCCAGGTCGATGGTGATCCGGCGGGTCTCCCGGGCACAGTCCTCGAGCGCGCTGACGACGCCCTTGTAGTCCCGGACGGGGTGCATGGTCACACCCTCCTCGGCCTCGACGTCCGCCTCGATCGTGACGTCGGACTCTGGGGTGGCGACACAGACGAGGGTCTTGCCCTCGTTGCGCTCATATTCCATGAGGGCGAATTCGGAGGCGTCCTGATGGTTGACATCCCCGTCGAGGATCTCGACCTTGCAGGTGCCGCACGTGCCGTGGGTGCAGGCGTGGGGGAGCCACACGCCGTTGCGGAGGCACGCGTCGAGGATGTTCTGGTCTTCCCGGCACTCGACCTCGGCGTCGAGCGATTCGATGCGGATGGTGTGGGTTGTCATCCAAGTCTCTTTCTTGCGTGATGTGTCGAACACGGCACTGGCCGGCCGCGCGCCCAGCGGTGGCCGGCCAGTGCCCGGTGCGTCGGGTGGGTGTCAGGCGATCTCGAAGCTGACGAGACCCTTGTGCTCGACGCCGATGCTCTCGAGGGTGTCGTCGTCCTTGGGCTCGATGGCAGTGTCGTCCATCTGCCACTTCGTGACGCGGGACGCGTCATAGTCGGGGTCCTTGGACGCCCACGGGGTCACCACGTTGGCCACGAAGTCCGACCACTTCATGTTGCGGGGGACCCGGAAGCACGAGGGGCAGACGTTGAACACGGTGCCGCGCCACCAGACGTTGACGAGCTGGTCGTCTCCGTACAGGGAGATGTGGTCGCGGGACGGGAAGTTGTACTCGCCGAATTCGGTCGGCGGCGGGACCATTTCAGAGGGGGCTTTGGCAATCTCGGGATCGATGATCATTTTCACTCCAAGAATCACAGCATCGTGACTAGTTCAGTGCCCGGGCGCCGGCGTGGCGCTCGGAAGGGATGGTTCGGGGTGACGCTGGAGAGCCACCCCGAGGCGTGCCTGCGCTGCGCACGCAGGCCCGCCGGACGGGGAGGCACGAATCAGGAAACGTTGGCGGGCTCGTGCCACTTGGCCCAGTTCTTGGCGTCGGTGGTGTCCAGGTACTCGCCGTTCTCGCTGGTGTTGATGCCGTACCAGTCCAGAACCTCGGGGATGGTGTTGCCACCGCAGTTGCCCTGATAGATCTGGTGCACCGGCAGCCAGGCCTGGCGGTACTTCCACGGCTCGCGATCGAAGATCCACTTGCAGCCATCGGAGCAGGTGTTGTAGCGCTCGCCCTCGTAGTGGCTCACACGCTGGGCGTGCGCCACCGGGTTGCCGGGCTCGGTGAAGCCCATCGGGATCTGGCAGACCTGGCAGAGCATGGGCAGACCGCCGTTGAAGAAGCGGTTGCCGTCGGCCTGCATCTCGCGCGCCTTCTCGTAGGCCGGGCGATAGAAGTCGTCGAAGTGCTCACCGTACTGCTCCGAGAACCATTCCATCTCGTCCGCGAAGGGGATGGTGGTGTTGTACGCACCGGCGTGGGCGTAGTTGTAGAAGATCCAGAATGCCTGGTGGGGCATGTAGTTCTTCTCGGTGATCGCCTGGTCGACATGGCGCGGCGGCCGGATGCCGTAGTACTCCAGGTCGGGGAACAGGCCTTCGAGCATCTGCTGCTCGAGATAGAGCTCGAAGGATTCCTTCCAGGACATGGCCTTCTTCGGCAGGAAGTAGTCCTGCATCAGGGCCACGATGCTCAGCAGGCGATAGCCACGCCAGAACCACTTGTCGACCCAGTCCTGGATGATCGGGACGTTGTCCTCGTCCTGCTCGAGGATGAACTTGATGACCTCGAGACCGAGCGTCATGTGGCGCGACTCGTCGGACTGGGCCGAGAAGCCGAACGTCATGGTGCTCAGGTCGCCGTTGAAGCTCGCACCCGACATGAAGGGCACGAACAGCAGGTTGGTCAGGAAGTACTCGAAGCTGAACGAGATCGCGAGCAT
The DNA here is from genome assembly GCF_050880385.1 of Ammonicoccus luteus. Taxonomy (NCBI): domain Bacteria; kingdom Bacillati; phylum Actinomycetota; class Actinomycetes; order Propionibacteriales; family Propionibacteriaceae; genus Ammonicoccus; species Ammonicoccus luteus. The sequence continues at coordinate 626,427 of NZ_JBNZCI010000001.1, read as the reverse complement.
GAACTCGAACGGGCCGGCCGACAGGCCGTCGTCGAAGAACGACTTCGGCACCGACAGATACCAAACCCGGTCGTGCATGACGTTCGGATCCTGGAGGTGGTCGTAGTACTTGTTGTACTGCGACACCGCGTGAGTCTGCGTCTGGTTGTGGCGCAGTTCGTCGATGCTCTGGTACAGGCAGGCGATGCGGGCGCCGGCACCGTTGAGGTGGCGGGCCAGATAGCCGAAGTTGCGGTACGCCTGGTATTCGAGCGGGGTCACGCCCTGGAGGAACATGCGGACTGCGTTGAAGTAGCGCGCGTCGGACGCCTGCAGATGGCCCTGGCCCTGGGCGAAGCTGTCGATGACGGCGTAGAGGCGCTTGTCCTTCTCGGACTGATACTTGTGGTACGCCTCGACGGTCAGCCGGAAGGGATCCTCCCAGGCATCCCAGTCGTGGATCTTGATGCCCTCGAACTGGGTGTACGGGTACATCTGCTCTTCGGTCACATAGCTGGGCTCCCAGTCGAGCCCACGGGTCATCGTGGCGTAACGCTCACGCATTGAAGCTTTCTTGGCCATTCTCAATATCTCCTGTGATATTCGTTCGGGGTTCGGCCGCCTTCGTCGGGCGGGCCTGCGGATGTCTCCGCGGTGGGCTCAGAGAGCCGGGAACAACGTCAGCGGCGCCAAGCGATTTCGATGTAGTCGTCTTCGATGTCGAGGTTGCCGGACATCGAGATGATCGAGAGCTGGATCTCGGAGGTCTCCCACTCCTCGCCCAGGTGCTTCTCAACCGTCTCCTTGTTGATGCGAAGACCGCCGTCGTTGCGGATCTTCACCATTCCGGGCTGATAGAGCAGCTCGGCGTCGGGATTGTCCTCGACGATGGCTTCAACGATGGGTCGGTTGGTCTCGGTGTCCTGGATGTCGATGCTGGCGACGCGAGGGCGACGGGCCTTGGCTTCGGTCATGTGATTCTCCTCAGGTGTGGTCGGACGATGTGGTGAAGGGTCCGGCCTCGTCAGAGGGGGATGCCCAGGTCGGAGTAGCGCTTCTTGAGGGCTTCGGTGTTCTGCGTCAGGAAGTCGACGGCGCCCTTCTGCGGGAGCGTGGCGTCGAACTGTTCGGCGATGGCCTGAACCGCGGCCGTGGCCTGTCCGAGACGGGTCTCGACCATGTCCTTGAGCGCCTGGGCGTTCTGCTCGCCGTGGTTCTCGTCGTTGACCCATGCCTTCAGCAGCGGGTTGAGCCACTTCTGCTGATCGGCGTACCAAGTCGTGAAGTGCTCGTTGAGCAACGACATGACCGTCGCGCCCTCGGCCAGCGCCATGTCCTCGACATAGGCGTGCATGAGCGGGAACAACTGGGCATCGATGAGGTCGACCGCGATCAAGCCGACGCCCCAGTCCTTCTCGATGAGGGCTTCCTCGGTGTACTTCCGCAGCGGCTGGAGGGCCTCGCTGTCCATCCAGTGCTCCTTGGCGACATCGAGCGCCTCGGTGGTGCCGCCGGCCACGGTCAGACCGATCATCGAGTGGGCCTGTGCGTTGCCGAGACGGTCGAACGACGACAGCGACAGGACCTGCGAGATGCTGTGGCCCCAGGCGAAGCGACCGCCGTTGATGAGGATCAACTGGGCCGCGCCCTCCCAGTGACGCATGGGGAGATAGAGGCTCTGGATCACAGTCTTCCAGTGCTCCGCGAGCCGCTCGACCAGGTTGCGCTCCTCGATGAACTTGAGGTTCTTGGCGAAGTTCTCGTAGTCCTCGGCCCGCTTGGCCACGAAGCTGGCGTAGTAGAACTGACGCGGATCGGTGTACAAGTACGGGTCCGTCAGCTTCAGAACGCTGTAGTCGGGGTCATAGAGCTCGCGGGACGGGTCCCACATGGGCCGGTAGTGGAAGTTCTCCTCCGGCTGGGCCCGATAGACGGCTTCCTGATAACGGGAGCCAGCCTTTTCGCCGAATCGGCGCTCCAGCTCTGCGTAGGCGGCCCGCCTGGGCTCAATCGTGTGTGTGCGGATGTTGCTCATCGAGTCTCCTCTGGATCGACTGTGATCCGGACTGCGGCGGGGCTGCGCCCCCGCTCACCTGAGAACCACGATAAGTGCCACCCCAGCCCTCGGCTAGGCCCTTGTCGGGGACGTGCGCCGGGCCGCGAGCGGTTGTTCAAAGTGCACACAGTCACGGCCATCGACCCGGGTTTGTTCCGTCTGGCAGCACAGCTGGTTGCGCTCCTCGCACCCGCTGCATTTTGCTGTCACCATGGACCAGCAATGGAGTTGGCGCCCCGGCCTCTGTGCGCCCGCGTGCAGGCATGTCGGCTGATCGTTGGCGGTCCGTCCGGACCACGGTCGCGAAACGAATGCTCGCCAGACACACCACCTTGGCCCAGGAGTTGACTTCCGCGATCAAGGCGAGGATGCCTGAGTTCCGCAAGATCGATCCGGGTCTGCAGCGCACTTTGGACGAGATGACCCGCCACGTCATTCAGGTCACGGTGGGCGGTCTGATCGACCTGAAACCCTGCCCGCCGCCTCCGCCCACGTCGCCGACCCTGGCTTTCGCGCGACGCATGGGCGAGCGCGGGCTCCCGGCCTATCGGACGGTATTGGTTGGGCAGATTGCACAACGCTGGCTGCTCAACAGGATGTTGGCGGAGTTGGAGCTGGCATTGCCCGAGCCGGCCTCCCTCGACCTCGTCGTGCCGATGGTGACCTGGCAGCTTTCGTGCTTCTCAGTGCTCGACGACGCCGTCGGGGAGCAGCACATGATGGCCCAGGAGCGGACCCGGGCGAAGGTCGGTGGGATCGCGCCCGAGGATGTCGCCTTCGCCCTGGAGGTCGCCGAGGATGTCGATCAGATCGAGGCGCTGCTGCACTACGTCCTCGACGCCCGGCATCTCGGCTTGGTGGTGTGGAGCCAGCACGGCACCGTCCGCGGCAACCGGTTGGTGCGGATCGTCCGGGCGCTGAGGCAGTTGGGACCGGTCGACGACGTGGTGGTGTCACCACGGGACCTCGTATCGGTGCACGCCTGGGTATCGCTCGGCGGTCCGGTGCGCCAGGCGACGACCCAGATCAGCCGTGCCCTGTGGACCACCGCCGAACTGCGGGTGAGCTTCGGCGAGCCGGCGCACGGCTTGGTCGGCTTCCGCAGCACTCACTACCAGGCGGTGGCCGCCCATGATGTCGCACAACTCCCGGGCTCGATCGGCGAACCGGCGGTGCGCTATCGGGATGTCGCCGTCACCTCGCTGCTGAGCCGGCATGCGGGGGAGAGTCAGCCGTGGGTGCTCAGCGTGCTGGGCGAACTCGGCACCGAATGCGACGACCGGGCGAGGTTGCGGGAGACGTTGCGGGTGTACCTGGAGGTGGGGGAGAACGCGTCCGCAGCGGCCACGCGCCTGTTCGTCCACCGAAACACGGTGAAATACCGCGTGGCCCGGGCCATCGACGAGCTGGGCGTGTCGTTCGAGACCAACCGGCTCGCGGTGGCGGCAGCGCTGAACTACCACCACTACGCGATCGGGGACCACGGCAGCAACATCGCCCCGGGCCGAACTGCCGCGCTCCGGGGCACCGACCTCGGGGAGGGCGAATCATGACCCCGACGATCCGGCATCGCGAGGTGCCGTTGTTCCCTCTCGGGATGGTGCAGTTCCCCGGGATGCCGCTTGAACTCCGCATCTTCGAGCCACGCTATCTGCGGCTGCTGGAGGACCTCACCGGCACCGAACCTCGTGAGTTCGGGGTGGTTGCGATCAGCAGCGGGCACGAGGTGGGTCAGGAGAATCTGCATGGCATCGTCCCCACCGGCTGCGCCGTGCGGATCGACGAGATTCGCGAGGCCGGCTCGCGCGTGCTGCTGCGGGCGACTGGCACGTGGCGCTTCGACCGCATTGAGATCGTCGACCGTGCCACGCCCTATCTGATGGCGCGGGTCCGTCCGCTGCCCGATGATTCGGCCGTCGACTCGGACGCCGGTCCCGTCGGAGCACTGCGCGCCGCGCTCTTGGCGTACGCGGACGCCGCCGGACTCGAACTCGGCACAGTCCCGGCCGACCCTGACGAACTCATCTGGTGGCTTGCGGCGGGCGGCCCCTTCACTCAGACCGAACGTCTCCGGGTGCTCGCCGCGGCGAGAGCGGAACGGCTCGACCTGCTGACCAAGTGCCTGCGTCGCGAGGCCGCGTTGCTGCGGAGCACCGGGAGCGTGCCCTTCCAGGGGGACCGTCGCCAGAGCACCAATTGACTACCCGCCATGGGTTAGGTTGGCCTGCGTGCGATTGGTGATTGCCCGCTGCCAGGTCGATTTCGCAGGTGCCCTGACGGCGCATCTGCCCCCCGCTCGACGGCTGATCCTGGTGAAGGCCGACGGCTCGGTGTCGATTCACGCGGATGGTGGGGCGTACAAGCCGCTGAATTGGATGACGCCGCCCTGCACGCTGACCGTGCGTGCACCGGAAGCGGACGAAGCCGCGGTGACCGCCGACCTGGACCACGAGGTCCGCGAGGTCTGGGAGGTCAAGGGCAAGGACGGCGCCACCTTGCAGATCTCGGTGTTCGAGGTGCTCCACGACACCAGCCACGAACTGGGAGTCGACCCGGGGCTGCAGAAGGACGGGGTGGAAGCCCACCTCCAAGCCCTCCTGGCTGAACATCCCGAGACCCTGGGTGACGGGCTCACCTTGGTCCGTCGGGAATATCCGACCGCGATCGGCCCCGTCGACCTCATGTGCCGCACGGCGGGCGGAGCTTATGTGGCGGTCGAGATCAAACGCCGCGGCGAGATCGACGGCGTCGAACAGCTGACCCGCTATCTCGACCTGTTGCGGCGGGACCCCCTCCTCGGCGACGTGCAGGGGGTGTTCGCGGCCCAGTTGATCAAGCCACAGGCAAAGGTCTTGGCGGCTGATCGGGGTATTGCGTGTGTGACCGTCGACTACGACGCCCTGCGCGGGATGGACAACGCCGAGGACCGCCTGTTCTGATTCTCGGCCCGGATCAGGTCCGGTCGAGCCGGGGCAGCAGCACCTCGCGATAGAGCAGGAGCAGGGCAGCCGCGGTCGGGATCGCCATGAGCGCGCCCACGATGCCCAGGAGCGTGCCGCCGGCGAGAGCCGCGACGATCACGAGCACACCGGGCACGTCGACCTGCCGCTTCATGACCCGCGGTTGGATCACATAGGCCTCGAACTGCTGATAGATGAGGAAATAGACGATCGTGGCGACGGCGGCCCACGGACCGATGGTCGTGAGCGCCACCAGCGACACCAGGATCATCGACAGGTTCGACCCGACCAGCGGGATGAACGCGAACAGCGCCACCATCACCGCGAGCGCGAGGGCATAGTTGGCGAGTCCGATCACCATCATGAAGATGAAGCTGCAGGTGCCCGAGGTCGTCACCACCAGGAACATGCCGCTGAGATAGCCGCCGATCCGGCGGAACATCTCGTCCGCCAGGTAGCGCACCCGCGCTCGACGGCTTGCGGGCGCGAGGCGATAGATCGTTTCTTTGATGGCGGGCAGGGAGGCCAGAAAATACAGCGTCAGCACCGCGGTCACGATGAGGGAGAACACCGCATTGGCGAGGAGACGGCCTGCTCCGAGCAGGCCGCCGAAAACGCTGTTCAGCAGTCCTTGGCTCGTGAAGAACTCGGTTGCTCGTTGAATGATTCCGTATTGACGATCCAACTCGGCGATCTGCGGGTTGTTGCGCAACTCGACCAGCAGATCAGGCGCTGAGGTGAACAGTTGGGTGATCTGGACGGTGAACACCGGGACGACCGCCCAGCCCGCCAGCACCACAACGGCCAGCGCCGCGATCGCGACCAGACCGACGCTGAAGCCCCGGCGAAGGCCCCGCCGATTGAGGGTTTCAACCGCCGGGTTCAGGCCCAGCGAGATGAACAGCGACAACACCACGAGCACGAGAATCGATTGGATCTGGCCCAGGATCGTCACCAGCGTGATCGCCACCAGAGCGCCGAGGGCGCCGAAGAACCCGATCGCAAAGGGCGACATCCGGGCAATCGCGAATCGTGGGTCCGGTGGCGGGTCCGGCACAACCGGCGTCGTGGGGGCCGGCGGCGCCGAATGGCGAATGTCTTCGCTGCGACGACTTGTCACGACGGCGCGCTTCAACGCGTGGGCAATGCGTCCTCGACGGGAGCGGCCGGCGCGCCCGGCCGGTCCCCTCGGTGCCGGTGGGCCGGTGTCGGCCCGCTCCGGCGGCAGGTTGCGGTCCGCTGTCGACCTGAGGCCCGCTGTCGACGGCCCGGCCTCCGCAGGTGCGTTGGCCGGGCCGTCCGCGGAAGCGGACTGCGAGCTCTCGCTCATCGCGACTTGGTTGACCCCTGGGGCTGGTCGGCCTGCTGCTTCTGGTCGGCCTGCTTCTGGTCAGCTGGTTTCTGGTCAGTGGTGCGCGCGGTGGTGATGTCCGGGTCGGTGCCATCGGCCGCCGGCTCGGTGGGCGACGAATCCTGCCGTGCCTTGCCCCCCGTGCCCTTCTCGAGCTGGGCGGGCTTCGGCGCCGGTCGGATCATCGTGGCCTCCTGCGTGGCAGGTCCCTCGACCGCGGTGCCCTCCTGGGCGGCCAGTTCCATCCGCTGCTCGAGCGGGATCGTGTCGGGGAAGTCCGCGGCGGTCTGGCTGGCCAAGGCGCTGAGGCTGTTGAGCTGCGCCAAGATCGCCTGCTTGCGACGGGCCAGCCGTTCGTTCTCCCTGGTCATCTCCTGGCCACGGAAGGCTGCCTGCTGTTCCGCCTTCTGCAGGATCTGAGCCGCTTCCTTGCGGGCATTCGTGACGAGGGCATCTGCCTCGCGCGACGCGTGGACCTTGACCCGCTCGGCTTCGGTGAGCGACTCGTGACGGAGCTTGGTCGCGTTGTCCATCTCTGCTGCGAGCAGCTTCTGGGCCTCCTCATGGTTGAGGGTCGCGTCCGCGAGCAGCTTCTCGCTGGCGGAAGCCGACTCCTCGTGCTCCGCGGTCAGCTTCGCGAGGAGCTGTTCCCGTTCGGTTGCCGAATTCGCGCGCAGCGTGGCTGCCTCGCGCTCCGCGGACTGGCGCACCGAAGCGGCTTCGAGGCGGGCTGCTTCGAGCATCGCCTGGGCCTTGCGCTGTGCCTGCGTGGTGAGCGACTCCGCGTGCTGCTTGGCCCCGACGACGAGCCGGTCGCCTTCCTCGCGGGCCAGGGCAACCTGCTCGCCCACCTGACGCTCGAGGTTGGCCCGGAGCTCGCGCAACTCGCCCATCGCCGTGGTGCGGACGTCCTCACCGTCGCGCTCGGCCTGTTCGCGGATGTAGTTCGCCTGGCGGCGGGCCTCTTCCATGACCTGCTCGGCGTCCGCGGATGCCCGGTCGGTGATTTCCCGTGCCTGGGCGCGCGCGGCGCCCAGCATTTCGGTCGTGTAGCCGCCCAGATGGGTGAAATCGTTCTCTTCCGGACGACGTTCCGGGCGGTTGACCGCCTCGTGCAGTTCCTGCTGGAGCCGCGCGACCTGCTCGCGCAGCCGTGCCCGCTGCCCCTCGAGGCTGAGGACATATTCATCCACCGCCTGCCGGTCATAACCGCGCAGAGCGCTAGGGAAATTGCCGGCCGCGCTGGCCGTTTCATCGAACAGACTCAGACCCGAATCGTCGGTCACCATTGTTCTCCCTCACGAGGTGGACACCGGCCGCAACATTACCGGCCCGGTTGGGTCGAACACGGGAAGGCCACGGTCGCGTCTGCGACATTCCCACGCCTAGTGGCCCGCGCCCTGCTCCACCAGTTCCAGCAGGACGCCCTTGGCGTCCTTGGGGTGCACGAAGTTGATTCGCGACCCGGCGGTGCCGCGGCGGGGCTCGTCATAGAGCAGCCGGACGCCGCGCTCTCTGAGCACGGTGCACACCGCGTCGATGTCGGTGACCCGATAGGCCAGTTGCTGCAGCCCGGGGCCGCTGCGGTCGAGGAATTTGCCGATCGCGGACTCGGGCCGCAGGGGCGCGAGCAACTGGATCTGTGCGTTCTCGGCGCCCTGGGCGCCAGTGCCGAGCATCGCTTCCTCGACGCCCTGCTCCTCATTGGTCTCGCGGTGCAAAACGCGCCATCCAAGCACCTCGGTGTGGAAGCGGATTGCCTCGTCGAGGTCGGGGACCGCCAGGCCGACGTGGTCGACGCAAACGAAGAGATGGTCCGGGACTGCTGCGGGGGTTTCCATGTCCCCAGAGTTGCACAGCTCAGCCGGTCCCGGGGGCAGATCGGCGCTTCCGGGAGCCGTGGTCGTTAGGGTGAGAGAGCAACGATGTGCGGATCCCCGGGAGGCGGAGATGGACATGACGACCGACCCGGCGCCCGGCGCCGACCTGCAGCAGCTGGTGGCCAACGCGCGCGCCGGGCGGGTCCGTGCGATCGCCCGTCTGATCAGCCTGGTGGAGAACAATTCGCCGCGGCTGCGCGAAGCGATGAGTCTGATGGCGCCGCACACCGGCCATGCCCACGTGGTCGGGCTGACCGGCTCGCCGGGGGTGGGGAAGTCGACGACAGTTGCGGCCCTGATCGCGGCTTTCCGTCGACGGGGGGTGCGGATCGGCGTGCTCGCGGTCGACCCGTCGTCGCCCTTCACGGGGGGAGCGGTTCTCGGTGATCGCGTGCGCATGCAGAATCATTCCTTGGACACAGGTGTCTATATCCGGTCGATGGCCTCGCGAGGCCACCTCGGCGGGCTGTCCACTGCCGCTCCGCAGGCGCTGCGCGTGTTCGACACCGCCCGGTTCGATGTGGTCCTCGTCGAGACCGTCGGGGTAGGGCAGTCCGAAGTGGAGATCGCCTCCACCGCCGACACCACGCTCGTGCTGCTCGCGCCTGGGATGGGTGATGGGATCCAGGTCGCCAAGGCCGGCATCCTGGAGATCGGGGATGTGTTCGTCATCAACAAGGCAGATCGCGATGGCGTGCAGAACCTGCAGCGTGAGATCCGGGGGATGATCGCCCTCGATCCGCAGCGCGGGCCGCAGGAGTGGAAACCCCCGATCGTCCGCACCGTCGCCAGCGCGGGGGAGGGCATTGCCGAGCTGGCGGACCAGATCGAGGCGCACCGCGCAGCGCAGCGCCTCAGTGGGGCCTGGGATCGACGCCGGCTGGCCAGGTTCCGGGCGGAGATCGAAGCGCTCGCCCTGGCCGAGGTGCGGAGGCGTTTCCTCACCGGGGACCGCGCCGTCGCGGCCGACCTCGCAGCGCGCGTGCGGGACGGGCGAACCGACCCGTTCAGCGCGGCCGATCTCCTGCTGCGGAACCTCTGAACGGCGAGCCTGCTCGGTCACGGCCGCGTCGTGCGCTAGGAATAGTCAGAGTTCTGCGCACTTCCCGAGCACCGCAGTCAACCGGAGGCACAACGTGAGGGCATTCATCCAGAAATCCGTGCTTTTCCTGGTGATCGCCTTCTGTTTGTTCTATCTGATCACCCGCCCGGCTGACGCCGCGAACGCCGTGCGGGGGTTCTTCGGGGCTTTCGAATCGCTGTTCACCTTCTTTGCGACCCTGGCGTCCGGGTGAACCCGGGCAGGTCCGGACCGTGCAACGCTTCCTGAATCCCTGCGTCGAACAGCACCTGATCAGCGATGAGGGCGAGGAGATCATCGACGAGGTGCGCAAGCATCCGATGGCGGTCGCTTGGGCTCTTGTCGGTCTCGTCGGGTGCATGCTTCTCTTCTTGGCGATGCCCTTCGCCGGCCCCGTCTGGCCGATTCCATTGTTGGCAGGCCTGCTCCTGTTCCTCCGTTGCGTGTGGGCGATTCACGGAGCGCACATGGATCGGTTCGTCATCACGAACATGCGCGTCTTCCGAGTCCACGGCATCGTGAGCCAACAAACTGCCACGATGCCGATGCAGCGCATTCTCGACATCACCGTCAACAAGCCGATCCTCGGCCAGATCTTCGGCTATGGCCATTTCGTCTTCGAATCGGCAGCGCAGGACCAGGGGCTGCGGGACATCCGATACGTTGCAAGGCCGGACGAGAGGGACCTCACCATCCAGCGCGTCATCCAGCGGTCGGGTGCACGCCAGCCCGTCCGGCGACGGGACCAGGAGGCGATGTGACGAGGACACCCCTGCCGTTCGACCCGATCGAACGGGGAGCCGAACTGTGGGGTTCGCATGACTATCCCGATGTGCCGCGGATGCGGGCGATCACTTCGCTGATGCGCGTGCACCAGTTGGTCATCACGGAAATGGACGAGGCGGTCAAACCGTTCGGGCTCACGTTCGCGCGTTATGAGGTGCTGGTGCTCCTGTCGTTCTCGCGGTCGGGCGCCCTGCCGTTGGGCAAGATCGGTGAGCGACTCCAGGTGCACGCCACGTCGGTGACTCCGCTGGTGCAGCGATTGGCGGCCGCGGGCCTGATCGAGCGCCAGCGCCATCCCGACGACGGACGGGCCGTGCTGGCTTCGCTGACGGAGAAAGGCAAGCGCGTTCTGGCAGAGGCCACGGAGGCAATCACCCGGGCGCAGTTCGGCCTCGGTGCCCTCACCCAGGAGCAGTGCGGGGAACTCAGCGCCATCCTCCGCAACATCAGACTGGCCGCCGGGGATTTCTGAGCAGCCCATGCGTGTGCTCACGCTGTCGGATTCCGACTCCTATCTGAAATGGGCCGTCGCCCTCACCGCCGCGGCGCCCCCGCGGTGGGCCGTGCGCCATCTCGTGCTCGACAACGTGATCGCCCCGTCCGCTGCCCAGATCGCTGCCGTCCTGCGCGATCACCCGGGGCGTCCGGTCGGGCGGGTGTCCGGTGTGCGTCTTGCTCGCACGCTGCGGGATCTTGCCCCCGACGTGCTGCTGGTCGCGGCCACCGGGCCGGCCATCGAGGCGATCCGCGACCTCCTGGCCTGGGGTGGTGTCCTGGGTCCGGACCGGCCCGTGCTGGCCACGGGTTTGCCCGGCATCAGTTTTCCGGCCAATGAACCGGCGATCCGGCACCGGCGGGACTTCGACGTCATGATCCTGCACAGCCACCGTGAGATCACGGCGTACGCCGACGTCATCGCTCGGGTCGGTTTCGGGCCCCGGCTCGCGCTGGCCACTCTGCCGTTCCTGTCCACCGTTGCCCCGGCCGATCCGGGGGGCCGTGCTGTGGTGTTCGCCGCGCAGGCCCTCGTCCCGGCGACCGCCCAGGAGCGGTGCGCGATCCTCGCGGCGCTCTCGGCGCTGCCCACCGGTCTGGACCCGGTGGTCAAGGTTCGGGCGCTCCCGGGGGAACGCCAGGCCCACAACGAGGACTTGCCCTATGCGGATCTCTGGGCGCAGTTGGAGCAGCGCCGCCCGATCGGGTTCGTCGCAGGCTCCATGGCCGCTGCCCTGCGCGATGCGGCAGGATTCGTCACCGTTTCCTCCACGGCGGCGCTCGAGGCGATCGCGGCGGGTGTGCCGTCCCTGGTGCTGGACGAGTTCGGCGTGACCGATGAGCTCATCAACACCGTGTTTCTCGACTCGGGGCTGCTCGGGGGCCTCGATCGGCTCGCTGCCGGCGAGTTCAGCCGCCCACGCCCGGCCTGGTTGCACGACAACTATTTCCACCCGGCCGCCGATGACGACTGGATCGCGGCACTCGAACAGGCCGTGGCGGCGCGTCGCGGCGGTGCGGGTCGGGTCGCGGTCGCCACGGCTGCGGCCCGGGACCCGTGGTCGACCCGGGCGCGGCGCCAGCTGCGGGTGTTGCCGCCGGCCTGGGTGTGGCGGGGATTGCAGCGGCTCAGGCCTCCGAGCGGCTGATCCCATCGGCGACGGCGCGCGCACCGGCATGCGTGGCAGCGACCCGATCGCAGACTTCCCGGACCGCCCCCTCCCCGCCCCGCCGTGCCAGGATCACCCGGGCTGCGCGCAGCACATCGGGGTGCGCGTCGGCGACCGCGATCGGCCAGCCGACCACGGACATGGGGCCGAGGTCGTTGATGTCATTGCCGACGTACGCGGTCCGCGCGGGCTCCACACCGGTTTCGGCGAGCCATTCGAGGATCGCCGTCCGCTTGTCGGTGAGTGCCTGCACGACGCTGACGCCCAATTTGGCCGCCCGGACGGTGACCACGGGGTTGGTCTCCCGGGAGCAGATGAGGAACGGGATGCCGGCCTTGCGCAGCATCGAGACGCCCATGCCGTCGCTGCGGGAGACCCGCACGACCTCCCGCCCGTGCTCATCCACATAGGCGGTGTCCGCGGTGTGCACCCCGTCGAAATCGGTGATGACCGCATCGACGTCAATGGCCTCCCCGTCGGTCTGGCCGGCTGAGGGCCTGTCGAGCACACCGGCGAAGGCATCGGCCAGCGCGAGCTCCTCGGCGGTGTCGATCTCCAACGAGGCCAGTTCGGAGACCGGCACAACCCGGGTCGTGCCGAAGAACCGGTGCTTCGCCGCACGGAACCCCGCCACGGTCATCACATAGAACGCGCCGGTCTCCCGATAGTCAGGGCGCCGGTCCTGCCGCCGCGGCCGATGGTCTGCGGAGTGGTTCTGACCGACCATCGCCCCAGACCCGGCGGTGCTGTCCGGATCAGCGTCCCGCCAGAGGAACTCATAGGTCTCGATGCCGGAGAACGTCGAGTCCGCGGCTCCCGACTCGACCAGGGCGACCCCGGCATCGAGATCCTGCGGTCGGATGAACGGCGAGGTGCACTGCACGAACACCAGGATGTCCGCCCCGATCCCACGGCCGGCCAGGTCGTCCAGCCCGTGGAGCAGCGCCGACTCGCTCGACGCGGTATGCCCCGCCAACTCCGCCGGACGGTCGATGATCTCCGCGCCGGCGGCCCGTGCGGCGGCGGCGATCGCCGCATCATCGGTGGTCACGAAGATCGCATCGATCCGTTTGGCGGCCCGGCAGGCCCGCACCGCGCGGGCGACCAGCGGAATGCCACCGATCGGGCGGAGATTCTTGCCGGGGACGCCTTGGGAGCCGCCCCGGGCCGGGATGATCGCGACCGTTCTCATTCGCGCAGCCTAGCGAGGACCGGCGTCCGCCCTCCGTCGGATGTCCTACGATTCTGGGGAGGGTCAACGACGACCGACGGAGGCAGCCATGGGGACCACTGGACGCGAACGCTGGATCGCTGCCTGGGATGCGGCGGTCGCGGCCGGCAAGGTCCGCGACCGCGACTTCACCACGTTGTCCGGCGAAACGGTGGAGCCCGTCTATGGGCCCGCCGACGAGTCGTCCGATGAGCGCATGCCGCGGATCGGCTGGCCGGGGGAGTTCCCGTTCACCCGGGGGTTGTACGCGACGGGCTATCGCGGACGGCCCTGGACGATCCGCCAGTTCGCCGGCTTCGGCAATGCCCACCAGACCAACGAGCGCTATCGGATGATCCTCGATGCCGGTGGCGGTGGCCTGTCGGTGGCCTTCGACATGCCCACGCTCATGGGCCGCGACTCCGACGATCCCCGGTCGCTCGGTGAGGTCGGGCACTGCGGCGTCGCGATCGACTCCGTGGCCGACATGGAGGTCTTGTTCAACGGCATCGACCTGGGCGCGGTCACGACCTCCATGACCATCTCCGGCCCGGCGATCCCGATCTTCTGCATGTACGTGGTGGCAGCGGAACGCGCCGGCGTCGACACGACCACCCTGAACGGGACGCTGCAGACCGACATCTACAAGGAATACATCGCGCAGAAGGAATGGTTGTTCGCCCCCGAACCGCACCTGCGGCTGATCGGTGACCTCATGGAATACACCTCCGCGCGAATGCCCGACTACAAGCCCCTGTCGGTCTCCGGTTATCACATCCGGGAAGCGGGGGCGACGGCGGCGCAGGAGTTGGCGTACACCCTCGCTGACGGCTTCGGCTATGTGGAACTCGGCCTGTCGCGCGGACTGGATGTCGACACGTTCGCACCCGGGCTGAGCTTCTTCTTCGATGCCCACATCGACTTCTTCGAGGAGATCGCGAAGTTCCGGGCGGCCCGGCGGATCTGGGCCCGCTGGATGCGCGACCATTTCGGGGCGCGCACGGAACGGGCGCAGTGGCTGCGATTCCACACCCAGACGGCGGGGGTGTCGCTGACGGCGCAGCAGCCGTACAACAACGTGGTGCGCACCGCCGTCGAGGCACTGGCCGCTGTGCTCGGGGGAACGAACTCGCTGCACACCAACGCTCTCGACGAGACGCTGGCGCTGCCCAGTGAGCAAGCCGCGGAGATCGCGCTGCGGACGCAGCAGGTGCTCGCCGAGGAGACCGGGGTGGTCAACGTGGCGGATCCGCTGGGTGGGTCGTGGTATCTGGAGGCGCTCACCGATCGTCTCGAGGAGGAGGCCGAGGCGATCTTCACCCGCATTCGTGAGCTCGGTGAGCGCGGCGGCGGCCATCCGATCGGTCCCATCACCGCGGGCTTGCTGCGCGGCATCGAGGACGGCTGGTTCAGCGCGGAGATCGCCGAGTCGGCGTACGCGTATCAGACGCAACTCGAGTCCGGCGCCAAACGGGTCGTCGGCGTGAACTGCCATCCGGGATCGGTGACCGGGGACTTGGAGATCCTTCGGGTCTCCCACGAGGTCGAGCGGGAGCAGGTCCGGGTGCTCGCCGAGCGGCGGGCGAGTCGGGACGACGGCGCCGTCACCGCAGCGCTGGACGCCATGGTGACCGCCGGGCGGGGCAGCGACAACCTCATCGAACCGATGCTCGCCGCCGTGCGCGCGGAGGCGACGTTGGGCGAGATCTGCAATGCCTTGCGGGCGGAGTGGGGGGAGTACGCCGAACCCGCACGCTTCTGAACCCCGGACCCGGCAGGAGGACGAGTTGGCCGACCGCATCATCGATTGGGATCTGATCTCCCGGCCGGTGGCCACCCGACAGTTCGTTCATCATGGCGTCGGCACGCTGACCCGGATGGCGGCCTTGATGTCCGGCCAGTTGGACAGGCTCGCGACACACGGTGCCAGCGAGGACGGGGCTGCCGTCGACCGCACACGACAGGAGTTGGCCCGCAAGGTCACCGCGTTCCGGGCCGGCCAGGAACGCGACGCGTGGCATCCGGTCGTCGCCGGCCGGGAGTTCTGTCTGGCCCGGCATCTCCCGCAGGTCTACGCCGTGATCGACCGGCGGGCCCCGGCGGAGCGAGGCGATCCGGTGCCGGCGGACGCGCGGATCAACTGGTTCGCACGTCTCACGCACGACGGGTGGTGCCACTGGACCTACGTCTGGGAGACCGGCCGGTTCCATTACAACGAGCACCTCTTCGACGGCCTCCACGGCGCGGAACCGCACCTGGAACTGGTGCCGCTCACGTTGACGGAGTTCCGGTCGAGGCTCGCCCGGCACGACCGGAAGACCGTGACCGGGGCCTTCGTCTGGGCGTCGGCCACGGTCGAGCGGTGCGCCCCCGAGTTGCTCCTGGACGGGCCGCTGCCGACGCCGCGGATCTGAGTGCGAGCGACCTCCGCCCGCCTAGCCGAACGCCGGCCGGATGACCATCGACTCGAGCATTGCCTCCGGTGAGGCATCGACAGCCAACCGCACCGCGGCGGCGATCGACTCCGGTCGCAGGTGCTCGCTCGGGTCGTAGGCCCGGCCCTTCCGGGCCTGGAGTTCGATCTGCATGTCGGTGTCCACCCGGCCGGGGTGCACGGAGCACACGCGGACGCGGCCGCGTTCCTCCTCCCGCAGCGCATCGCCGAAGGAGGTCAGAGCCGCCTTGCTCGCCGCATAGACCGAGCTGCCGGGCACGGGACGCATCGACGCGCCGGAGTTGATCAGGACCACCTGACCACCCGCTGCGCGCAGCGCGGGCAGCAGCAACCGGGTGAGGTCGGCGACCGCCACCACGTTCGTCTCCAGCACGCGCTTCCATGCCTCTCGAGGGGTGTCCGAGACGACCGTGCCCTCGGCAACGCCGGCCGAGTGGACGAGCACGTCGAGCCGTTCGATCCCCTCGACCGCTGCGCTCACCGCCGCCCCGTCGGTCACGTCAGCCGGCCAGCCGACGGCGTCCGGATAGCCGGCTGCCACCTCCGCACAGCGCTCGCGGTCCCGCCCGCCGATCAGCAGTCGGTGGTCGACGGCCAGGACGTCGGCGATCGCTCGTCCGATGCCGCGGGTGCCGCCCGTGATGAGGGCGACCGGTCGCGTCCGCTCAGCCACCCAGCACTCCGTCGACCACAGCCTTCGCCTCGGCCTGGACCTCGGCCAAGTGATCGGTGCCGCGCAGGGACTCCGCATAGATCTTGTACTTGTCCTCGGTCCCCGACGGCCGCGCCGCGAACCACGCGCTCTCGGTCACGACCTTCAGGCCGCCGATCGGGGCGTTGTTGCCCGGCGCTTCGGTGAGGATCTGGGTGATCGGCTCGCCGGCCAGCTGGGTGGCGGTGACATCCGCGGACGACAGCTTGCTGAGGCGGGCCTTCTGCTCGCGGTTGGCGTCGGCGTCGATGCGCGCGTACGCGGACGCCCCGTTGCGTGCCTCGATCGCCGCATAGCGCTCGCTGGGGCTCTCTCCGGTGACCGCGAGGATCTCGCTCGCCAGCAGACCGAGAATGATGCCGTCCTTGTCGGTGGTCCAGGTGTGGCCGTCGAGGGTCAGGAACGACGCGCCTGCCGATTCCTCGCCGCCGAACCCGATCGACCCGTCACCGAGGCCGGGCACGAACCACTTGAAGCCGACCGGCACCTCGACCAGGCGCCGACCGAGCTCGGCGGCGACCTTGTCGATGAGGCTGGACGACACGAGCGTCTTGCCGATTCCTGCGTTGGCGGACCAGCCCTCACGGTGGCTGAACAGATATTCGATCGCGACCGCCAGATAGGCGTTCGGGTTCATGAGGCCGGCGTCCGGGGTCACGATGCCGTGTCGGTCGGAGTCGGCATCGTTGCCGGTGGCGATCTGATAGTCGACGCGGTTGGCGATGAGACTGGCCATGGCGTCGGGGGAGGAGCAGTCCATCCGGATCTTGCCGTCGGTGTCCAGGGTCATGAACGCCCAGGTGGGGTCGACCCTGGGGTTGACGACCGTGAGGTCGAGACCGAGGTGGTCGGCGATCCAGCCCCAATACTGCACCGACGCCCCACCCATCGGATCCGCACCGATCCGGATTCCGGCCTCCCGGATCGCGTCCAGGTTGAGCACGTTCGCGAGGTCGTTGCCATAGGCGGTCAGATAGTCGTGGGTGGTCACGTCCGCCTTGGCGCGGTCATAGGCAGTGCGCCGAATCTGTGCCGGGTCGCGCATCAACTCGTTGGCGCGGTCGGCGATCCAGGACGTGGCGTCGGTGTCGGCCGGGCCGCCATGCGGCGGGTTGTATTTGAAGCCGCCGTCACGCGGCGGGTTGTGGGAGGGGGTGACGACGATGCCGTCGGCGCGCGCGCCGGAGCCCGCGTTGTGGACGATGATGGCCCGGGAGACCGCCGGGGTCGGGGTGTAGTCCTGCTCCCGCTCGGCGTGCACGGCGACGCCGTGGGCGACCAGGACCTCGATGGCGGTCTGCCAGGCGGGCAGCGACAGGGCGTGGGTGTCCTTGCCGAGGAACAGCGGCCCGTCGATGCCCTGCCCGGCGCGGTATTCGACGATCGCCTGCGTCGTGGCCGCGATGTGCAACTCGTTGAACTTGGTGTCCAGGCTCGACCCCCGGTGGCCGGAGGTGCCGAAGGACACCTGCTGTTCCGGGTTGTCGGGGTCCGGGGTGAGGTCGTAATAGGCGCCGAGAACGGCGTCGACATCGATGAGGTCTTCGGGGAGGGCGACTGTGCCAGCACGCGGATGAGCCATAGGGGCATCGTATTCACCCGGCCGCGTCCGGGTAGCCTCCCGGGTGTTTTCCCTGGGCACGGGCCCCCTCGGGGCCACCTGCAACAATGGGCCGCATGACCTCAGAGAGCTTCAGCCGCCCCGGAGCGGTCGACCTGTCGTCCCTCGCCCAGCAGCCCCCCGGCCAAGGTGCGAGCGGGAGCGCGGGCCCCAGCTATGTGACCGAGATGCGCACCCCGCAGGACTTCGACGCGATGATCCGCTTGTCGGTCAAGCATCCGGTCCTTGTCGAGTTCACCTCGGCCCGCGCACAGGGTGGCACGGTGATGAGCAACGACCTCGCCGAGGTTGTGAACGGCATGGACGGCAAGGTTCTCCTCGCCCGGGTCGATGCGGACGTCGCGCCCGAGTTGGCCCAGGCCTTGTCGATCCAGGCGCTGCCCACGGTGATCGCGCTGTTGGGCGGTCAGGCAGCGCCGCTGTTCCAGGGTGTCCAGCCCAAGCGCAACCTCCTGGCGGTCATTGATCAGGTGCTCCAGGCAGCGGTGGCGAACGGCATCGTCGGCAAGGCGGATCCGGTGGCCGGGCCGCAGGACGGTGAGGGCGAGGGCGGTGCTCCCGCGCGCCCGAGCGACCCGCGGTTCGATGCGGCGTACGCAGCGATGGAGGCCGGGGACTTCGCGACGGCCCGCGCCGAATTCGACAAGCTCCTCAAGGAGACCCCGAACGACACCGAGGCCCAGGTCGGTCACGCCCAGGCCGGTCTGCTGGCCCGGGCCGCGACCCTCGACGGTTCGGAGCTCACGCGTGGGGCCTCGGAGCCCGACAACATCGAGGCCCAGCTGGCGGCCGCGGACTTCGACATGGTTCAGGGCAACGTGGAGGGCGCCTTCGAGCGCCTGGTGGCCGTCATCCGGCGCACAGCGGGAGATGACCGGGAGACGGCCCGCGTCCGACTCCTGGAGCTGTTCGACACGGTTGGTCCCACGGACCCGGCGGTCCTCACGTTTCGGCGCAAGCTCGCCAGCGCGTTGTTCTGATCGCGTGACCGGGGCTGTCACGAAGCGTCGTGCCAGCCCCGTGGCCACGGTCACTGCAGGCCCGCGTCACCCTCCACCACGCTGCTGCGGTCCCAGGTGAGCCACACGGCGGCCAGTGGCGGCACGGTGATCTCCGCGCTGTGTTCGAAGCCGTGGGTCGGCACTTGGTGGGCCTGCACCTCGCCCTGATTGCCCCACTGGCCGGAGCCGTGGAATTCCTCGGCGTCGGTGTTGAGCACCTCGGCCCAGCGGCCGCTGTGGGGCAGACCGACGAGATAGTCGCTCCGGGGGACGGGGGAAAAGTTCACTGCGCAAGCGAGCGCATTGCCCTGTTCGTCGAAGCGCAGGAACGTGAATACGTTGCCCCCGGCGTCGTCGGCGTTGATCCAGCGGAACCCCTGCGGATCGGAATCCAACTCCCACAGGGTGGGGTGCTCGCGATAGAGCTCGTTGAGCCGGCGGAACAGCAACTGGAGGCCGCGGTGGCCCCACAGTTCCGATACCCACCATTCCAGGCCGGCGTGTTCGTCGAATTCCTTGCGCTGGCCGAACTCGTTGCCCATGAACACCAACTGTTTGCCGGGGAACGACCACATGAAGCTGTAGTAGGCGCGCAGCGTCGCGAACTTCTGCCAGTCGTCGCCCGGGATCTTGTTGATCATCGACCCCTTGCCGTGGACGACCTCGTCGTGGCTGATGGGCAGGACGAAGTTCTCGGAGAAGGCGTACATCATCGCGAACGTCATCTTGTTGTGGTGGTATTGCCGATTGATCGGCTCCTCGCGCAGATAGCTGAGGGTGTCGTTCATCCAGCCCATGTTCCATTTGAAACCGAAGCCGAGGCCGCCGTGGTGGACGGGTTTGGTGACGCCCGGCCACGACGTGGATTCCTCGGCGATGATCATGCAGCCGGGTTCGCGCTCGTACAGGTGCTTGTTGACATAGCGCAGGAAGTCGACGGCCTCGAGATTCTCCCGGCCGCCGTAGGCGTTCGGCACCCAGTCGTCGCCGCGCGAATAGTCCAGATAGAGCATCGACGCCACGGCATCGACCCGCAGACCGTCGATGTGGAATTCCTTGATCCAATACAGCGCGTTGGACACCAGGAATGACTTGACCTCGTTGCGGCCGAAGTTGAACACATAGGTGCCCCAGTCGGGCTGTTCGCCCTGCCGCGGGTCGGAGTGTTCATAGAGGGCGGTGCCGTCGAAGCGCCCGAGGGCCCAGTCGTCCTTCGGGAAGTGCCCGGGCACCCAGTCCATGATCACGCCGATGCCGGCCTGGTGGAGCCGATCGACAAGCAGACGGAACTCGTCCGGGGTGCCGAAGTTCGACATCGGTGCGTAGTAGCCCGTCACCTGGTAGCCCCAGGACGGGGCATAGGGGTGCTGGGCGAGTGGCAAGAATTCGACGTGGGTGTAGCCCTGCCAGGTCACGTATTCGACGAGTTCGTCCGCGAGCTCGCGATAGGTCTTGCCCGGGCGCCAGCCACCGAGGTGGACCTCATAGATCGACATCGGCTCAGCATGGGGGTGGGAGGCCGCACGCTTGGCGAGCCAGGCGTCGTCGCCCCACTGATAGGAGCTCTCCCACACGATCGATGCGGTGTCCGGAATGCCTTGGGCGAACCGAGCCATCGGGTCGGCTTTGTCCACCCACCGGCCGTCGGCGCCGTGGATCTTGTACTTGTACACCGCCCCCGCACCCACCCCGGGCACGAACAGTCCCCAGACCCCGGACCCCGGAATCAACTCCATGGGGTGTGCGTCGGCGTTCCAGCCGTTGAACTCGCCGACGAGGCGCACCTCGCGGGCGTTCGGGGCCCACACGGTGAACCGCGTGCCGCTCACCTCCGCGCCGTCATTCCCGGGGATCGTGACGACGTGCGATCCGAGTCGCTTCCACAACTCGGTGTCGCCGCCGCTGTGGAACCCCTCGAAGTCCCAGCCGTGCAGTCCGCCATGGCGATCAGCGCCCATGGTTGTCTCCTTCGAAAGCGTGCGGTTCGGTGCCGTGGGGGCGGGTGGCCGCCCGAGGTTGAGCGGTGTGCGAGTCAGCGGCGAGCGTGGCAAGTGCCGCGAGGGGGAGCGAGAGCCAATCGGGCCGATTGCGCTTCTCGTAGCGGCACTCGTAGGCCGCTTTGTCGATCTGATAGGCCTGCAGGATGTGCTGCTCGTCGGGGGTGAGGGTTCGCCCGGCGTACGCCCGGAGGAACGACTCCTGGCAGGCGGCCACCCACGCCGACGCCATGTGCGGATCCGCTCCGTCGGAACGGACGGCAAAGGCGCCCGCATAGTCGAACGAGCGCAGCAGCCCGGCGACGTCACGCCAGACCGTGTCGGGTTCACGGCGTTCGGCCAGTGTCTTCAGCGGCTCACCCTCGAAGTCGATGATGCGCCACCCGGGCCGGGGCCCCTTGCGGGCCAGGAGCACCTGTCCGAGATGGAAGTCGCCATGGATCCGCTGCACGGTCTGCTGCACATCGCCCAACCGCGCGAGGCGGCTGTCGAGGGCGCCGTGCAAAGGGGTGATCTCGTCCACGTCGGCGATGGCGGCCACCAGTCGTTGTCGCATTGCCGCGGCCTGCTCGGTCCCGGAGACGACAGTGGTGCCGAAGGCCTCCGCCAGCCCGGCATGGACCTCCCGGAGCGCGTGTCCGAGCTCGGCCGCTTGCTCGGAGAAGTCCGTCTTGTCGGACACGCTCGTGACGGCGAGATCCCAGCCGTCCGCGGCGCCGGGCACCTGTTCGACGAGCATGCCCAGGTCCGCCCGCCGCTCCCGGCCGGTGAAGTCGGTCCACTCCGCGGTGAGCCAGCTCATCAGTCCGGCGACCCGGGCGGCCGCGGGACCACCCGCGAGCTCGCGGTGGATCTCGATGTCGAGGTTCTCGCCCCCGAACTCGAGCCGTCGGAAGAACTTCAGCATCGCCACGTCGGCGAACATGATCGAGGTGTTGCTCTGTTCGCCACCGAACCGTCGGGCCGGGAGCCCCGGGCGCAGGCGTCCGGTGTCCAGCACCGAGCACACGAGCCGCACGTCGTCGCCGGTGATCTCGTGGGGTGAGGCGACCAACTGCAGCAGGACGTCACCTGCATAGGGGTCGGCGGTCGCGTCGTGCACCGACACAGGGCCGAGGCTCGCATGGGTCGCCACGCCGAGGCCGGGACCGATCGGGTCGGAGGCGCTGCGATAGGACAATGGGACCAGATAGTGCTCGACCCGTCGCGGATCGTCCGCGTTCACGACCTCGGCGATCTCGAGCCGCACCGCTGGGAGGTCGGGCCCAGTGAGCCACGGCAGCGCCACCAGCGCGCGGACTCGGACGGCGCTGCCCTTGCCCGCGAACCAGCGCGCGCGGGGCAGGGCAGCCTCGACCACTTCCGCGACGGACGGAAGGGCGTGGTCCGGTGACGCTTTCTGCATCCTTCTCCTTCAGGTGGCCGGGACGGAGTCGATGGCGAGATCGTCCTCCTCGATCGTGGTGCTGGCGGCGGCGGTTCCGGGGCCCGGATCGGGTTCGGGCAGGTCCGGATCGTCGGCCATGATGCGCAGCCACAGGAATCCGTGACCGGCGACCTCCAGTTCGAACGGGCCAGCTTGGATCATCGCATGGTCGTCGTCGCGCAGGAGGTCGTATGGGACGAGACCGGTGAAGCTCGACAGGTCCAGGGCCACGGTCTGCGGCTCGGGAGACAGGTTGTTGACGCACAGCACTGACATCTGCCGGCCGTCGGTGTCGGTGTGGCTCCGCAGGAACGAGAAGACCTTCTCGTTGTCCCCGCCGAGGTCGGTGAAGTCACCGAGCCCGAACAGCGGGTGGTTGCGCCGGATGACGAGCAGCGCGCGGAGCCAGATCAGCAGCGAACCGGGATCGAGCATCTGTTGCTCGACGTTCACACCCGCCGGCGCATAGCGCGGATCCTGGATCAACGGCAGGAAGAAGTGCTCCTCGGCGGCGTCGGAAAAGCCGGCTCCCTCGAACGAGTTCCACTGCATCGGCGTGCGCACGCCGTCGCGGTCGTTCAGCCAGATGTTGTCGCCCATGCCGATCTCGTCGCCGTAGTAGAGCACCGGCGACCCCGGCAGGGCGAGCAGCAGTGCGTGGAGGAGGTGGACACGCCGCATGTCCCCGTCGACCAGAGGGGCGAGCCGCCGCCGGATGCCGAGATTGCTGACCATGCGGGGATCGGGGGCGTACTCGGCCCACATGTAGTTCCGCTCCTCCTCCGTGACCATTTCGAGTGTCAGCTCGTCGTGGTTACGCAGGAACGTGCCCCACTGGCAGCCGGGTGGGATGGCGGGTGTCGCCGCCAGGATCTCGGAGATGCACTCGCGGGATTCCCTGCGCAGGCCCATGAAAAGGCGCGGCATGACGGGGAAGTGGAAGGCCATGTGGCACTCGTCGTCGTCCCCGAAATATTCGACCACGTCCTGTGGCCATTGGTTGGCCTCGCACAGGAGGATCCGCCCCGGGAACTCCGCGTCGATCATCGCCCGGACCTCTTTGAGGATCCGGTGGGTGCCGGGCAGGTTCTCGCAGTCGGTCCCGTCCTCCTCGATCAGATACGGCACCGCATCCAACCGGAATCCGTCGATGCCGAGGTCCAGCCAGAAGCGGATCGCGTCCATGATCTCGGCCAGCACCCGGGGGTTCTCGAAGTTCAGGTCGGGCTGGTGGTGGAAGAAGCGATGCCAGTAGTACTGGCCCCGCACCTCGTCATAGGTCCAGTTCGACGGTTCGGTGTCGAGGAAGATGATGCGGGCATCGGCGTACGCCTGCGGGTCCCCGGGCACGCGCACCGGGGTGCGGGTCGGGTCCTCCGACCCCTCGGGAACGCCGTCGGCCCAGACATAGAAGTCGCCGTAGGGTCCGGCGGGGTCCGAGCGCGACTGCTGGAACCACGGATGCTGGTCCGAGGTGTGGTTCATCACGAAGTCGGTGATGATCCGGATGCCACGGGCATGCGCGCCGGCGACGAACTCTTTGAACTCATCGAGCGTGCCCAGTGCGGGCAGCACGTCAGTGTAGTCCGAGACGTCGTAACCGCCGTCCGCGAGCGGGGACGGGAAGAACGGCGGCAGCCAGAGGCAGTCGACGCCGAGCCACTGGAGATAGTCCAGCTTCTCCGACAGGCCCGCCAGGTCGCCGATGCCGTCTGCGTTGGAGTCGCGGAAACTGCGGACCATTACCTCGTAGAAGACCGCCTTTTTGAACCATTCGTGGTCATGGGGGTCCATGCCGGCGGTGGCATCCAGGATGGGCTCATCGGGAAGCGCGGATCGGTTCTCGTTCACAGGTCCTCGTTCGAGTCCCGGGGCGCGGGCAGCCGCCCCGGACAGGCGCGGTCAGGCGGGGGAGACAACGAAAACGTGGGCCGGGTCCGCAGGGGTCAGCCGCACGAAATTCTTGGCGCCCCAGCGGTATTCGGCCCCCGTGATCGCGTCGCGCACATCCAGCAGCGCGTCCGGTCCGGCGCCGAAGGCCTCCATCTCGATGTAGACCTCGGCCTCCTGGATGTTGTGCGGGTCCAGCGAGCACACGACCAGCACGTGGGAATCCCCGTCGTGCTTGGAATAGGCCATCACCTGCGCGTTCGGGACGTGGTGGAAGGTGATCTGACGCAGTTGCTGCAGCGCCGGCTCGGCCCGGCGGACCTCGTTGAGCAGGCGGATGAGCGTGTTGAGATTCCCGTACGCCCCGCCCGACCAGTCCCGCGGCCGGTATTCGTATTTCTCGGAGTCGAGGTATTCCTCACCCCCGAGCCGCAGCGGCGCGTGCTCGAAGAGTTCATACCCCGAATACATCCCCCAACTGGGCGACAGCGTGGCGGCGAGGACGGCCCGGATGGTGAAGCCCGCAGGACCCGAGGTCTGCAGGAACTTCGGGTTGATGTCGGGGGTGTTGACCCAGAAGCTCGGGCGATAGAAGGTGTCCATTTCCTGGCTCAACTCGTGGAGGTATTCCTCCAACTCCCACTTCTCGTTGCGCCAGGTGAAGTAGGTGTAGGACAGCTGGTAGCCGACCTTGCCCAGCATGTGCATCATCTCGGGCCGGGTGAACGCCTCCGCGAGGAACAGCACCTCGGGGTTCGTCCGGCGTACTTCCGCCAACAACCACGCCCAGAACTCGACCGGCTTCGTGTGCGGGTTGTCGACCCGGAAGATCGTCACGCCGCGGTCGATCCACACCCGCAGGATGCGCAGGCACTCGGCATAGATGCCTTCGCGGTCACGGTCGAAGTTGATCGGATAGATGTCCTGGTATTTCTTCGGCGGGTTCTCCGCATAAGCGATCGTGCCGTCGATTCGCTCGGTGAACCACTCGGGATGCTCGGTCACCCAGGGATGGTCCGGTGACGCCTGGAGGGCAAAGTCGAGCGCGACCTCCAGGCCGAGCGACTTGGCCTTCGCGACGAACCGGTCGAACGCGGCCCAGTCGCCGAGGTCGGGATGGATCGCGTCGTGGCCACCCGCGGTGTTGCCGATGGCCCACGGGGAGCCGGGGTCCCCGGCCGCCGGGGTCAGCGTGTTGTTCTTGCCCTTGCGGAACTGGTCACCGATCGGGTGGATCGGCGGGAGATAGACGACGTCGAAACCCATGTCCGCGGCCGCTTCGAGGCGCTCGTGCGAGCTGTCGAACGTGCCGGACGTCCAGACACCCGTCTCCGGGTCCTGGGTGGCGCCCTGGGAACGGGGGAAGAACTCATACCACGCACTGAAGAGCGCGCGCTCACGGTCGACGAACAACGGATAGTCCGGGGTCGGGGACACCAGCCGCCGCGGACCGAACTTCTGCATGAGCTCGTCAGCTTCCTCGCCGAGCAGGTCATGCATCAGATAGCGCACGTCGACGGTGGGCTCGCAGCGATCAGCCAGACTCTCGAGCCGTTTGCCGGCGCCCGGCGAGCCGCCCGCGTACGCCGCCTCAGCGGCCTCCTTGAACAGCAACCGGCCTTCCCCGCAGACGAGCTCGACGTCGATGCGCTCGGGAAGCTTCACCTCGGCGTGGTGGGTCCAGGTGCCCCACGGGTCGTCCCAGCCCTCGACGCGGAAGGTCCAGAGGCCCTCCTGCTCGGGGCGCACGAGCGCTTCCCAGCGGTCGAAGCCCGCAGGCTCGCACTTCTCCATGCGGGCACGGGTGACACGGCCGTCGGGGTCGGTGAGCACCACGGTCGCGGCCACGGCATCGTGACCCTCCCGGAACACGGTCGCGCGGATCGGCACGAGCTCGCCGACGGCTGCCTTGGCGGCATAGGCCCCGCCCTCGAGGACGGGGGAGACCTTGGTGACGGGGATGCGCCCGATCACGTGACCGAGCTCGGAGGACAGGGTGGTGGGGGTCAGCGCCGGCGGGGTGGTGGTCGACGGGCGAGAGGTCCCGGAACTGTTCGCAGTCACGGGATCCAAACTAGCGGGGTCGGCCACCTCTGTGCAGCCGACCCATTCCTGCCGTGACCGGGGACGGCTTTCGCCACTTCGCCGGGATTCCGGCGTCTTCGGCGGTAGCGTGCTGAACGTGCGTGCCATCCGTCGTTTCATTGTCCAGCCGGTTCTGCCGGACCCGCTCAAGCCGCTCGAAGAACTCTCGACCAACCTCCGTTGGGCCTGGCACCAGGAGACGAAGGAGATCTTCCGGGCCATCGACCCCGTGCTGTGGGAGACCACCAAGGGCGATCCGATCCAGCTGCTGGCCCAGGTCTCGCCGGACCGCCTCCAGGTCCTGGCCGCCGACAACCGGTTCGTCCGCAACCTGCAGCGGGCGCAGGCCGACCTCCACGAATATCTGGGGGGTGAGCTGTGGTACCAGGGGTACGCCCAGGAGACGGACGCCCCGAACGCGATCGCCTATTTCTCCGCGGAGTTCGGCATCTCCGAGGTGCTCCCGATCTATTCGGGCGGTCTCGGCATCCTCGCCGGCGACCACCTGAAGGCCGCGTCCGACCTCGGGGTGCCGATCATCGGGGTCGGCCTGCTCTATCGCCACGGTTATTTCCGCCAGACGCTGAATTCGCACGGCTGGCAGCAGGAGTGGTATCCGAGTCTCGACACCAGTTCCCTGCCGATCCGCCCGTTGGCCGATGAGTCCGGGCGTCAGGTCACGATCGATGTGCAACTGCGCGGTCGCCGCCTGTGGGCCGCGGTCTGGATCGCCCAGGTGGGCCGCGTGCCGCTGCTGCTGCTCGACGCCGACGTCGAGGGCAACGACGACATGCACAAGATCACCGACCGTCTCTATGGCGGTGGCAGCGACCACCGCCTCGCCCAGGAGGTGCTTCTCGGCATTGGTGGCGTGCGGGCGCTGCGGGAGTTCTGCCGCATCACCGGCCACCCCGCGCCCGACGTTTATCACTGCAACGAGGGCCACGCCGGTTTCCTCGGGCTGGAGCGGATCCGGGAATATATCGACGAGGGCATGGACTTCGACTCGGCCGTCGAGAAGACCCGCGCCGGCAACGTGTTCACGACGCACACGCCGGTGGCGGCGGGCATCGACCGCTTCCCTCGGGAGTTGATCGTCGACCAATTCCAGGATTTCGGCGATCTGCCGCTGGAGCGCATCCTCGGGTTCGGGACGGAGGATTTCACGGGCGGCGATCCGGGTCGGTTCAACATGGCGGTGATGGGCTTCCGGCTGGGGCAGCGGGCCAACGGGGTGTCCCAGTTGCACGGCGAGGTGTCCCGGGAGATGTTCCACGGGCTATGGCCGGCCTTCGACACGAGCGAGGTGCCGATCGGGTCCATCACCAATGGGGTGCACCATCGGACGTGGGTCCATCCGGAGCTGCAGGAACTGCTGGAGAGCCCCGTGTCGGACACCGAGAGCGTCATCGACGGTTACGACTGGTCCGCGCTGGAGCGCGTCGATCCCCACACGATCTGGGCGCTCAAGCGACAGATGCGAGGTGATCTGGTGAACATGGCCCGCGAGCGGCTGGCGGCCAGCTGTCGCGCGCGGGGCATCAACAGCGACTGGGTCTCCTCGGCGCTCGATCCGCACATCCTGACCTTCGGGTTCGCGCGTCGCGGCGCTTCCTACAAGCGCCTCACGCTCATGCTGCGCGACCGGGACCGGCTCAAGCGGTTGCTGCTCGATCCCGAGCGGCCGATCCAGATCGTGATCGCGGGCAAGGCCCACCCCGCCGACGACACCGGCAAATCGCTGATCCAGGAGATGGTGCAGTTCGCCGACGACGAGGAAGTCCGGCACCGGATCGTGTTCCTGCCGGACTACGACATGTCGCTCGCACGCCCGCTCTATCCGGGGTGCGACGTCTGGATCAACAACCCGCTGCGGCCCTATGAGGCCTGCGGCACATCGGGCATGAAGGCGGCCCTGAACGGTGCGGCCAACCTGTCGATCCGGGATGGGTGGTGGGATGAGTGGTTCGGGGCAGACTGGGGCTGGGAGATCCCGTCGGCCGAGAACATCTCGGACCCGGTCGCGCGCGACGACGTCGAGGCCCGGTTCATGTACGAGCTGATCGAGAACGAGATCGTCCCCCGCTACTACGACCGCGACTCGAGCGGTGTCCCACAGCGATGGGTGCAGATGATCCGCGACACGATCGCGGGGCTGGGCCCGAAGGTCCTGGCGTCGCGGATGGTTCGGGACTACGTCACAAAGTTGTACGCCCCGGCCGCCGCTGCGGACAGGCTCATCACCGCGGACCGAGCGACGGAGCTGGCCCAGTGGAAGCGTCGGGTCCGGGCGGCGTGGCCGCAGGTGCGGGTGGAACATGTCGAGCTGGAATCCGCCGGCGGGACCGTTGAGGTGAACGATCTCTTCCCGGTCAGCGCGCTCGTCCGGCTCGGCGAGCTGCATCCCGAGGACGTCGAGGTGCAGTTGGTCGCGGGTCCGGTCGACGATCACGACGAACTCCATGACGTGCGCCGCTATCCCATGGAGTCCTGGACCGAGGCCGAGGACGGCTATCGCCGCTATTCGATCACCAAACAGGCCCGGCACACGGGTCCGATCGGTCTGACCGTGCGGGTGGTGCCCCGTCACGAGTTGCTCGTGTCCGATGCCGAACTGGGGGTGGCCACCCTCCCACTGGGCGGGTTCTGAGCGACTGGGGGCGTCACCGTGGCGTCGGGAGGCTGACGACCTAGGATCGGCGTCGTGACCGACCCAGCCTCGCACGCGCCGCGCTCCGTGGTGGAGCGGCCGGAGACGGCGCTGCGCCGCGTCGTGGCACGTGCCCGGCGGTCGCGGCCACAACCGGAGCGCTGGCCTGCGGTGCTGGTCCTCGCGTTGTTGGCGGGGCTCGGGATGGTGGTGTTCCCGACGCTGCCCGTGGTGCAGCACACGGCTGCCTATCACTGGGACGGCGAGGGTGCGGCAGCACTTCCGCTCAGCCCTTATCGACCGGAACGGCTCATCCTCACGGTGGACTGCGCGACCGCCGGCAGCAATCCCGGCCAGTTGCTCGACACGGTCCGCGCGGTGGACGAGGGCATGCAGGCCGCCCGCGGCCGGATCACCCTCGCGGACGGGGTGCTGTCCCTCACCCTGCGCGGTGAAACCCTGCGCACACCGGTGCCCGGGGATTGCGGTGAACTGGTGGTGGACGTCGACGACCGGGCCGTGGTCGTCACCGCCGACGGAAGCGAGATCTTTCGTCACGACGGCGACCTGCGGCCGGCACTCGATTCGCTGACCGCGGGACCGCAGGCGAGGGGGGTCCGGGCCACCGTTGTCGCCGACACGCAGTGGGATTCGTCCCCCTCCTCGGTGAAGGTGGTCGTGGGCACGGTCAGTGCTGCGCTGCTGGCGGTCGCGTTGGCGCTGGCGGCCCTCGGGGACCGCCCACGCCGGCGGTGGCGTCCTGTCCGCCCGCGCTACGGAGTGGACGACGTCGTGGTGTTGGGCGCGATCGTCGTGGGTGTGGTGGTCGGCGGTGCCACCGACGATGACGGCTTCATCGCGCAGATCATCCGGACACCGGACATGAGCGGTTATGTCGGCAATTACGTTCGTTGGAACAACGCGCCGGAGGCACCGTTCGGCTGGTTCTACGAGATCTATGCCCGCTGGGGTGCGCTGTCGATGGAACCATTCTGGCTCCGGCTCCTGCCGGCCCTCCTCGCGGTCGCGGCCTGGCTCCTCGTGCGCCACGGGTTGGTGCCTCGGTTGCTGCCGGACCCGGCTGCGGGATCGACCCGGGCGCCCCGGGTAGCCCTCGCCGCCGGCTTCACCCTGCTGTGGTTGGTGTTCGCGAACTCCCTGCGCCCGGAGATCTTCTTCGCCCTCGGCAGCGGCATCGTGCTGCTGTGCGTCCTCGATGCGCTGCACCGCCGCGCGATCGCGCCGCTGTTGATCGGTGCGCTCGTCGCCGGCCTCACCGTCGGCGCGGGGCCCACCGGTCTGCTGGCAGTGGCTCCCTTCGTCATTGCCGCGCCCAAGCTGTGGCGCTGGTTGCGTCCGACACCACTCCGCGCCGCAGCCGTCGCCATCGCGTGGCTCGCGGCCCTGGGGGCGGTCGTGCTGCTCATGTTTGCCGACCAGAGTCTGGCCAGCGTCCTGTCGTCGAACAGGGCGCGGACGGAGTTCGGACCGATCTATCCCTTCTGGGAGGACTATCAGCGCTATTGGAAGCTCTGGTGGTCGTTCGCCGCGCGCCAGTTCAGTGTCTATCTCAGCGTGGTCGCCCTGGTTTTCATGCTGTGGCGACTGCGGCGTCGCGACCGGTCGGGCCTGCCCGGCGTGAACCGGCAGGTCGCGATCCAGGTGGTCGGGGGTGCGGTCGCCCTGTTCGTGGTCATGCTGCTCGGTCCGACCAAGTTGCCGCACCATTTCGGGGCCCTGCTCCTCCTGGGGCCGCTGGCCATGGCGGTGGGGGCGCACGTGCTCGCGCGCGGCGCCACAGCGCGGGCGCACGGTGCTGCCGCCGGCCTCCTCCTCGGCGGTTCGCTCGCGGTCGTCGGACTGGCGATGCACCACAACAACACGTGGTGGAAGCTGTCCACCCTCGGCCTCCTGCTGGACAAGAACCCGTTGGCGCTCGGGCCGGTTCCACTGTGGCCGTTCGTCGTCCTGGCGGGCCTGCTGCTCGCCGCCTGGCTGGTCCGACGCGGTCGGGCAGGCGGTCTGCGTGGGCGTTCGGGGCGCGTGGCGATGGCGTACGCCTTGGGGCTGGCCCTGTTGAGTGGTTCGCAGTACGCCAACTTCGCCCAGGCCGCGCTGACGCGCGGGCAGGACCGCTACACCCTCATGTCCGCGGCTGTTTCGGTGCTCACGGGAGAGTCCTGCAAGTTGGAGCGGTCCCTGCACTATGAGCCCGACCCCGGGCGTGGCGCGCTCCCGACGACGGGAGATCACTTCACCGAGCCCGCCACCTCCGGCCTGCTCGCCTGGGCCGCGGACCCGGTCGCGGCGGACCGGCTGGAAACGGGCTGGTTCGATCTGCCTGCCGGCGTCCGGGACGGCCGCTGGCCGCTGGTGATCGCGGTCGGCGGCATCGATGGGGAGCACCGGGTGACCGTCGAATACGACACCGGCACACAGCGCGCGCTCACCCCGACCCGCAAGACCCTGGCCATGTCGGATCTCAGCGACATCCGGCTCCACCCCAGCGCGGACGTCGAGCGCTTCCGCATCATCGCCGAATCGGACGGCCCGGCCCGCCCCGATCCGAAAACGGGCGAGGAGACGGCGTTCGTGGTCGCGCAGCCTCGCGTACCCATCACGCGACCCCTGCTCGAGCTCACCCGTCGTGAGACGGTCGCGATCGCCTGGAACCTCGCGTTCTTCGCCCCGTGCCTCGACACCCCGAACCAGGGCAACGGGCGGGTCGAGATCGCCGACTATGTGCTGTCGGACTCCGAACAGCCGGGCAACATGTCCTACCACTCCCGCTCGGGCGGGCCGTTCGCGGGAGTGCTGGGGCTGACGAAGCCGAGTCGCGTGCCGCTGTATGCGGAGTCCGACTACACCGAGGCCGAGATGTCAGCCCTCGACCTGATCCGCCTCGTCCCCGGCGAGGCCGTCGGACACCGCCTCGACATCGAGCTCGGCGCCCGCCTCCGCGGGGGTCTCGAGCGCGTCCCCGCCGTCCCCTGAATCGGGGTCCGCACCTGCGTCGTCAGCGGTCGCACTGCCCTGGGCCGCGGCGGACTCCTCGGGCTCTGAGGGAGCCAGGACGGTGGCCTGCAACAAGGCGACGCTGCGACCGGGGAGATGCAGGATCGAGCCGGCCGGCAGGACATGCTCGGCGTCCGGGAACTCGCCGTTGAAACCGCTGTGGACCATCACGCGATAGTCGACGGCCCACGGTTCCCCGGGCAGGGTGACGTCGACGCCCTCGGCGCTGGCGTGCAGATACGTGAGGAAGGCTTCGTCGCTGTCGCTGCAGTACATCGCCAGCGTCCGGCGGCCCGGATCGTGCCAGTTGCCCGGATCCATCTCGTTGCCCGCCTCGTTGAACCAGGTCAGTTCCACCCGACCGAGACCATTGCCGTCGGCGTCGCGGACCTCGTCGTGATAGCGATAGCGCTCCGGCCGCAACACGGGGTGGTCCGTGCGGAGCCGCAGGATCTCGCGGGTCATCGAATAGAGATCCTGCCACTCCTCCTTGGTGTCCCAGGACACCCAGGAAATCGGTGAATCCTGGCAGTAGGCGTTGTTGTTCCCGTCCTGGGTGCGGCCCATCTCGTCGCCGGCGGTGATCATGGGCACGCCGGTCGCCAGGCACATCGTCGCCATGATGTTCTTCGCCTGGCGGTGGCGCAGCGCGTTGACCGTGGGGTCGTCCGTTTCGCCCTCGTGGCCGCAGTTCCAGGACCGGTTGTCGTCCGAGCCGTCCCGATTGTCCTCGCCGTTGGCCTCGTTGTGTTTGTGGTTGTAGCTCACCAGGTCACGGAGGGTGAACCCGTCGTGCGCCGTCACCATGTTGATGGAGGCGGCGGGGGAGCGGCCCGGGGTGTCGAACAGGTCGCCCGATCCGGAGAGGCGGCTCGCGAGCTCCTGCACCCCGGACACCTGGCCGCGCCAGAAGTCACGGGTGAAGTCGCGGAACCGGTCGTTCCACTCGCTCCAGCCCGGCCCCCAGTTGCCGACCTGATAGCCATACGGCCCCACGTCCCACGGCTCCGCGATCATCTTGATGTCGTCGAAGGCCTGATCGGCCGCGATGCGTCGCTTGAACGGATGCTCCTGGTCGACGTGGTGGTGACCGTCGCGGATCAGTTCGGAGGCGAGGTCGAAGCGGAAGCCGTCGACGCCCATCTCGGTCACCCAGTAGCGCATCGAGTCGATGATCATGTCGAGCACGCCGGTCACCGACGTGTCGACGGAGTTGCCACACCCGGTGACGTCGTAGTCGTTGCGGCGGTCCTCGGTGAGTCGGTAGTAGCCGCCGTGGTCGATGCCCCGGAACGACAGGGTCGGGCCCTCGTGGCCGCCCTCGCCAGTGTGGTTGTAGACGACGTCGAGGATGACCTCGATGCCGGCCTCGTGGAATGCCGAGACCATCTGCTTCCACTCGTTGACCTGCTGGCCGAGGGTGCCGACGGAGCAGTACGCAGCGTGGGGTGCGAAGAAGCCCATGCTGTTGTAGCCCCAATAGTTGGTGAGCCCGCGGCCCACGATGAAGGGTTCGGAGACGAAGTGGTGGCAGGGCAGCAGTTCGACCGCCGTCACGCCGAGGTCGAGCAGGTGCTCGATGACCGCGGGATAGGCCATGCCGGCGTACGTCCCCCGGATGTGCTCCGGCACCGCCGGATGATTCTGGGTGAAGCCCTTGACATGGACCTCGTAGATGACCGAGTCACTCAGGGGCTTGCGGTGGGCGATCGGCACGGGGGGCGGGCTGTCGGCGACGACCACAGCGAGCGGAACCGCCCGCGAGGAGTCCGTGGGGTCGAGCTCGTAGTCATCGTGCGCGGGGTGGTCGAGAATCGGCCCGTTGTAGTCGACGCCGGCGGTGATCGCC
This sequence comes from Ammonicoccus luteus, assembly GCF_050880385.1. Taxonomy (NCBI): domain Bacteria; kingdom Bacillati; phylum Actinomycetota; class Actinomycetes; order Propionibacteriales; family Propionibacteriaceae; genus Ammonicoccus; species Ammonicoccus luteus. The sequence continues at coordinate 592,759 of NZ_JBNZCI010000001.1, read as the reverse complement.
TTGGCGTACGGGTCGAGCAGGAGGCGCGCCGGATTGAACCGGGCGCCGTCGCTCGGGTTCCAGTCGCCGTGCACGCGGAAGCCGTAGCGCTGCTCCTGCCGCACGTGCGGGACGAAAACCGCCCAGACCCCGTCGTCGTAGCGCATGGTCATGTCGTAGTTGACCTGGCTCCGGTCCTCGGCGACCAGCGCGAGCTCGACACGCTTCGCCCGCGGTGCCCAGAGCGCGAAATGGCAGCCGTCCTCGGTCAGCCGGGCGCCCAACTGGCTCGAGTCGTGCGGGGCGGGCAGGATCCGGGCCATTGTTCCTCCGAGATAGACGGCAGCAGCCGGGCGATTGTACCCGGCTGGGGGTGAACTGCCCCCGTGAGCCCGACAGGCGGGGTCGGGAGGTCCGAGGACGCAGCGAGGCGGCCGCGGTGCGGGGTCGGTCGACAAATAGGTTCCCGCACAATCGGAAGCGGCTGGGCATTGTCCAGTACTGACCAGTAACTTATAGTTGTCCATGCGCCGCCGGCGCCGAACGTCCTTTCAGAGTGGAGAGAGATGAAGATCGTCACCTTGGTCAAGCACGTGCCGGATGCGACCGGCGACCGCGAGTTCGCCGACGACGGGACGGTTGATCGCGAATCAGCCGACGGACTGCTGTCCGAACTGGACGAATATGCGGTGGAGCAAGCGTTGCGCGTCGCGGAGACCGGGGACGACGTCGAGATCATCGCCCTGACGATGGGTCCCGACGACGCCGCAGACGCCATCAAGAAGGCCCTGCAGATGGGTGCCCACGCGGGCGTGCATATCAACGACGACGACATCCACGGCTCGGACGCTCTCGCGAGCAGCAAGATCTTGGCCGCCGCCATCACGAAGATCGCCCCTGACCTGGTCGTGTGCGGCATGTCGTCGACCGACGGCAGCATGGGCGTGATTCCCGCGATGCTCGCAGAACGTCTGGGCTGGCCGGCGGCCACGTTCGGTGTCGACCTGAAGGTCGAGAACAACGTGGCATCCATCCGGCGTGACGGCGATGCCGCCTCCCAGCGGATCGAGGCCTCGCTGCCGGCGATCGTCTCGGTCACCGACCAGTCGGGCGAGGCCCGCTATCCCTCGATGAAGGGAATCATGGCGGCCAAGAAGAAGAAGGTCGAGGAGTGGGACCTCGATGACCTGGGCATCGAGGCGGACGAGGTCGGCCTCGCGGCCGCCGCGACCAAGGTCACGCAGACCACCCCGCGCCCGCCCAAGGAGGCGGGCCGCATCGTCACCGATTCCGACGGGTCCGGAGCGGCGGAGTTCGTCGACTTCCTGTCCGCCGGCAAATACCTCTGAGAAGCACGGGAGAACAGCGCATGTCGAATGTCGTAGTCGTCGCCGAGGTCGCCGAGGGCCGCGTGGCGAAGCCCACGCTGGAGTTGCTCACGATCGCTCGCCGTCTCGGCGATCCTGTCGCGGTTGTGTTCGGTGCGGCTGGTGACGTCGCGAGCACGCTCGGGGAGTTCGGAGCCGGATCGGTGGTCGAGATCACCGACCCGGCCCTGGCCGAGTTCCTGGTGGCCCCCAAGGCAGAGGCTCTGGCCCAGGTGGTGGAGGCCAAGGCACCTGCCGCCGTCCTGTTGACGTCGACTCTGGACAACAAGGAGATTGCCGGCCGGCTGGCCGTGAAGCTCGATGCCGGGTTGATCACCGATGCGGTCGATGTCACCGCCGAGGGCACGGTCCAATCGGTCTTCGCCGGCAACTGGACGGTCGCAGCAGAGGTCACGCGGGGGATCCCGGTCGTGACGGTGAAGGCGAACAGCTGCGTTCCGGAGCCCGCGCCGGCGGCCGGGACGGTGGAAACGCTCGCGGTCGAGATTCCCGACGCCGCCAAGGGCGCGCGCATCGCTGCCTCCGAGGAGAAGGCCGCCTCCGGCCGGCCCGAGTTGACCGAGGCCGCGATCGTGGTCTCCGGCGGTCGCGGCACCGGCGGTGATTTCTCCGCGGTCGAAGCGCTGGCGGACGAATTGCGCGCGGCAGTCGGTGCCTCCCGCGCGGCGGTGGACGCGGGGTGGTATCCGCACAGTTACCAGGTCGGCCAGACCGGCAAGACCGTCTCTCCACAGCTCTATGTCGCCGCCGGCATCTCCGGTGCCATCCAGCACCGGGCCGGCATGCAGACGTCCAAGGCGGTCGTGGCCGTCAACAAGGACGAGGAAGCCCCGATCTTCGAGATGGTCGACCTCGGCATCGTCGGCGACCTTCACAAGGTGCTCCCGGCCGTCACCGAAGGTGTGCGCAAGCAGAAAGGCTGATTCCTGCGTGGCCCGGCGGGGGCCTCGAAGCATAGGCTTTCGCCAATGCGGTCTTATCTGGATCACGCCGCCTCATCACCGATGGTGCCCGAGGCTGCTGCTGCGCTCACCGCGCGGCTGGGGCTCGCGGGCAACGCCTCGTCGCTGCATGCGGCGGGGCGTGCTGCGCGTGCGGTGCTGGAGGACGCCCGGGAACAGATCGCGGACGACCTCCGCGCCCACCCGACGGAGGTTGTGTTCACCTCCGGCGGCACCGAGGCGGACAACCTCGCGATCCAAGGGGCGTGGCGGGCCCGACCGCGCGGCACGATCGCACGCCGTGACCGGCTCGTTCGGTCCGCGGTCGAGCATCCGGCGGTGGCCGAGACGATGGCCGCGCTGGGCCGCGAGGGCGCCGATGTCGCGATCGTGCCGGTCGACCACGAGGGCCTCCTTGATATCGCCGCGTTGGCGAGCGCGCTGGAGACGCCGACCCAACTCACTTCGGTCATGTGGGTGAACAACGAGACCGGCACGATCCAGCCGATCGACGAAGTGGTCGCCTGCGCACGCGCCGCAGGGACGTGGGTGCACAGCGACGCGGTGCAGGCGGTCGGGCACGTGCCCGTCCAGTTCGCGGAGTCGGAGTTGGACCTTCTGTCCCTGTCCGCCCACAAGATCGGCGGTCCGATCGGGATCGGCGCCCTGCTGGTGCGCCGGGAGTTGCCATTGCGCGCGTACGCCTTCGGTGGTGGCCAGGAACGCGACCTGCGTTCGGGGACCGCGGCCCCGGCGCTCGCCGCCGCGTTCGCGGCCGCAGTCCATCGGGCGGTGCGCGATCTCGACGACGAATCCGCGCGTCTCGAACGGCTTGTCGAGCGGATGCGCTATGCGGTGCGGCTCTTCGGGGGCGTGGTCAACGGGCGCCCGGGTTCGCCGGCAATCCTCAATGTTTCGTTCCCCGGTGCCCGGGCCGACGATCTGTTGCTGCTGTTGGACGCCGAGGGTTTCGACTGTTCCACGGGATCCGCGTGCACGGCCGGCGTACACCAGCCGAGTCCTGTGCTGCTCGCCATGGGTCGGGACGAGAACCAGGCGCGCGAATCGTTGCGGCTGTCGTTCGGGTGGAACACGACCGCGGTTGATCTCACCAGGCTGGTCGCGGCGCTTCCGCACGTCGTCGAACGGGCCCGGCTCGCCGGCGGTCGTTAGACTGGGCGCCGGTTGCCGGGGCGGGGTGAGTTCCGGGCGGAGAGGATTGGCGAACGTGCGGGTGCTGGCCGCTATGTCGGGCGGGGTGGATTCGGCGGTCGCTGCCGCGCGCATGGTCGACGCCGGACACGACGTCACGGGCATCCATCTCGCGCTGTCCAAGAACCCGCAGTCGTTCCGCTCGGGTGCCCGCGGCTGCTGTTCGCTCGAGGACAGCCACGACGCGCGGCGCGCTGCCGACAAACTCGGGATCCCGTTCTATGTCTGGGACTTCTCCGACGAATTCCGGGACGACGTGATCGAGGATTTCGTGAGTGAGTACGCGGCGGGGCGCACCCCGAATCCCTGCCTGCGCTGCAACGAGAAGATCAAGTTCGCCGCTGTGCTGCGCCGGGGACTGGCGCTGGGGTTCGATGCGGTGGCCACCGGCCACTATGCGCGGCTCGCACAGGGTCCGGACGGCCCCGAACTGCGACGGGCGGTCGATCCGGCGAAGGACCAGTCGTACGTGCTGGGCATGCTGGGTGCCGAACAGTTGCGGCACTGCGCGTTCCCGCTCGGGGATTCGCTCAAGCCGGATGTTCGGGCCGAGGCCGAGCGACGGGGCCTCCGCGTCGCCAAGAAGCCCGATTCTCACGACATCTGCTTCATTCCGACCGGCGACACGGCCGGGTTTCTCGAGCGACGGCTGGGAGCGCAGCCGGGGGAGATCCTCGACGAGGACGGCGTACGCCTCGGCGAGCACCAGGGCACGCACCGCTTCACGGTCGGCCAGCGGAAGGGCTTGCGGGTGGGGACACCGGCGGCGGACGGCCGGCCGCGCTATGTGCTGTCGATCTCCCCGGTCGACCGCCGCGTCGTCGTCGGTCCGAAGGAGTCCCTGAACATCACCACCATCGAGGCGATCCGCCCGACGTGGACGCGGCAGCCGCTGACTGCCGCGTGGCGCGGCCTTGTTCAGGTCCGCGCGCACGGGGAACCCATGCCCGCCACGGTCGAGCCGGCGGACAGGCTGACGATTCGACTCGACGAACCTGCGACCGGCATCGCCCCGGGGCAAGGCGTCGTCCTCTATCGCGATGACCTTGTCGTCGGGTCGGCGACGATCGATGCAACCCGGACGGCCCGAGCCGGGGACGTCGCACGATGAAGGTCGGCGTCACCGGGATCGGTTCCTGGCCGGGGGAGGACTTCGCCGCCGCCCAGCGGCTGCTGTTCGGGGAACTTGGCGACGCCCCGGATGTCCCGCACATGGCGGAACTGCCGAGTCGGGGCATCGGCTCGGACATGATCGGGCGGGCCGCGGCACTCATCGACGAGTTTGGACTCGACCTCCAGCCCGCGGGGTGGCGGGTGACCGATGCGGCCGGCATCGATCACCGGCGCGCGAAAGCCCGTTGGCGCGAGGACCTGGATCTGCTCGAGGAGACGGCGCAGGGGTACGCGGGTGCCTTCAAGCTCGCCGTCACCGGACCGTGGACGCTGGCCGCGATGATCGAGCGGCCGCGCGGGGACCGAATGCTGGCCGACCACGGCGCCAGGCGCGACCTCGCGGGCGCCCTCGCGGAGGGCATCGCCGCCACCCTTGCCGAACTGCAGCGCCGGCTGCCGGATCTGTCGTTGACCCTCCAACTCGACGAGCCGCTCCTGCCACGCGTCGGCGCCGGACGCATCCGGACCGCGAGCGGGTTCTCCCGCTTCCGCAGCGTCGAATTGCCCGAGCTGAGCGGCACCCTGACCTCGGTCGTGGAGACCGCGCGGTCGGCGTACGAGGGGACACTGACCACGGCCCTCCACTGCTGCGCGGCCGGACTCGACCCCGAGCTCGTCCTGCGGGCGGGGTTCGACGCCGTCTCGCTGCCTGGCGAATTCCTCGATACCGACACGCTCGACCGGCTCGGCCCCGGGATCGAGGCCGGGCACGCTCTCTGGTTGGGCATCGCGCCCACCCACGTGCTCGACCAGCCGCTGCGCCCCGACCGTCTGGCGGAGCGGGCGCTGGCCATTCTCCGGCCGCTCGAGCTGGGGTCGGCCTGGGCGGGTCGGCTCGTCCTCACCCCCGCCTGCGGCCTCGCCGGCTGGACCCAACGGCCCGCGGTCGCCGTCCTGCGCAACCTCCGCGAGGCCGCCGCGATCGTGGGCGACGAACTCGCGCGCTGAGCCTTGGCTCAGGTCATCCCGGGGCAGGCCTTGGCTCCGGAATGGGGGTAAAGGTTTCCCCTAGCGCGGTGTTGAGGTTCTCCAATATCCCCTCGTGCGTGCGCTATCTAGGGTTTTCCTTGCATAGATCCTTCCGGTCTCGGGCCGGGTCGGGGCCAGCCGCTGGATGGCGCAGGACAACATCGTCCCCCCGGACCGTCGACTGAAGGGCTGCACATGAATCAGCTGGCCAACAAGGGAGTGGCGATGAAGAGAAGGACTTTGTTCGCGGCGGCGGCGGCGACCATGAGCCTGGCGCTCGGTCTCAGCGCGTGCGGTGGCAACGGTGCAGCGGGCGGCGGCGGCGGCGAGGACGGGGACAACACCCCGGTCACCCTCACCTTCGTCACCGGTTTCCCGGAGAAGCTCGAGAACAATGACGGCTTCTGGATGTTCCGGGACAAGCTGGCGGAGAAGGCCCCCTGGGTCACGATCGAATATCGCGGTGGACCCGAGGTCATCGCCCCGACCCAGCTGATCGAAAGCGTGTCCTCCGGTGCGATCGACGGTGCTCATCTGCCCGGTGACTACTACACAGGCCAGTTGCCGGCGATGGAGATCCAGCGGTTCACGCCGTTCAGCCCCCAGCAGGAGCGCGAGAACGGTCTCGTCGAGCTGTGGCAGGAGGTCCATGAGCCGATCGGTGTTCACCTGGTCGGCCGCACGCACTCGGGCATCCCGCAGGTCATCATGCTGAAGGACAGGATCGACACGCCGGACCTGACCGGCAAGTCCGTCCGGGTCTCCTCCACCACCTCGAACATGGTCCGGGCTCTTGGCGGAACCCCGGTGGAGATGCCCGGCAGCGAGGTCTATACCGCGCTGGAACGCGGCGTGGTGCAGGGGACGACGTGGACCTCTGTCGGTGTGACCGGTCTCGGGCTGGAAAAGCAGGCCAAGTACTACATGGTCCCGCGCTTCTATGACTCCGTGGCCAACACCGTGATCAATCAGGACACGTGGGACGGCCTCGAGCCGGCTACTCAGGAAGCGATCACCGAGGCGATGGCGGAAGCCGAGCCCGCGATCTTCGAGCACTATCAGGCGCTCCAAGCCGACGAGACCCAGAAATGGCTCGATGCGGGTGTGGAGCGACTCGAGTTCAACGACGAGGACACGCAGCGGATGCTGAAGATCGCCTACATCGACGCGTGGGACACCCTCGACTGGAACCGCATCACCAGTGACTCGCCCGCGGCTCTGCAGATTCGCGAGCGTTTCGAGGCCGAATATGGCGGTGACCTGAAGGAGGTCGTCCCGGGCGGCATCGACATCAAGGGCACCAGTGAACAGTGATCCCGATCGGACGGGTGAAGGGGCGGACTCGATTGCCGAGTCCGCCCCGCCCAGCCCGGCACATGATCTGCACGCAGCCATCGACGCAGAACACGGCGAGGGATTGCCCCCGACCTGGCTGCCGATGCGGATCCTGGAGTGGCTGGGTGCGCTGGTCATCGTGGCGCTCACCCTGGGTATCTCGTATTCGGTGGCGGTCCGCGCCGCCGGACAGGGCCTGACCGGCGCGATCGAGCTGGCAGGTCTGGCGATGATCTTCGTGGTCATCCTCGGCGCGCCCGGCCTGGCGCTGCGCGACGAACACGTGCGCCTCGAACTGGCCGACTTCATCCTCGGCAAGAAGGCGCTCAAGGCTCTCCACTATTTCGGTTTGGTCTTTCAGTTGGTCGTGGTCGTGCTGCTTTGTTTCGCCATGTGGCAGGTGCTGGAGGCGGACCTGCGGCGCGGCACCACGGTCGCCGGTGACCTGCGGCTGCCGCGCTATTGGGTTTCGGGCTCGGTGTTGGCCGGCTTTGTGGTCCTGGGACTTGCGCTGATCCGAAGCTTCATCGACTCCATCCGGCACAAGAACCACGCCCCCACCCTGGGAATGGAGGACTGACCCGTGGAGTGGTACATCTTCCTGGGCGGGTTCCTCGCCACGATGGTGGTTCTGCTCATGCTGCGGGTGCCGGTCGCGTTCGCGATGCTGGGCACCGGCATCGTCGGCTCCCTCATCAGCTACAACACCGTCAACGCTGCCTCGCGCCAGGTGGGCCTCAGCGTGCTCGCCAGCGTCGACAGCTTCGTGTTCACCGCCATCCCGTTGTTCATCTTCATGGGCGAGTTGCTCTTCCAGACGAAGATTGCTCAACAGGCTCTCGGCGAGATCGCAAGAGTGCTCGGCCGGCTTCCGGGCCGGCTGGCGATGGTGGCTGTCGGCGGCGGTGCGATGTTCGGCCTGCTCTCCGGCTCGACCCTTGCCAACACCGCGCTGTTCGGCCGGACGCTGCTGCCGCAGATGCGGGCCCGCGGTTATGACGAGCGGCTCTCCACCGGCTCCATCCTGGCCGCCGGCGGACTGGCCATGATCCTGCCCCCGAGCGCCTTTGCCATTCTCTGGGGTGGCATCGCCGAGGTGCCGATCGGACCACTGCTGATCGCCGGCATCATCCCCGGCATCCTCATGGCGATCGGCTATGCGATCATCGTCGTCTTCTGGAGCATGCGGACCAAGGCGGACACGACCAAGGAACCCAGCAGGACCTGGGCCGAGATCATCCGCGATGGTTTCAAGAACGCACTTGCCCCCGGCCTGCTGATCGCCGTCGTGCTCGGTCTGATCTTCTTCGGCATCGCGACCCCGACGGAGTCCGCAGCGGTCGGTGCGCTCGCGGCGCTCGTCCTGGGCGTGGTCATGCGTCGTCTCTCGGTCAAGAGCCTTCTGGCGGCCGCGGTGGGCACCGTGCAGACCACGGCGATGATCTTCATGATCGTGCTCGGATCGACGCTCTACAGCCAGTTGATGAGCTTCAACGGTGCCACCCAGGGTCTCGTCCGCGCCGTGACCGGCAGCATCACCAGCAGCGCGCTCATGCTGCTTGTCATCATGGTGGTCGTGCTCATCCTGGGTGCGTTCATCGACCAGGTGTCGATCATGATGGTCACCGCGCCGTTGTTCATGCCGATCGTCGCCGCGTTCAACTGGGACCCGGTGTGGTTCTCTATCCTGCTGATGATCAACCTGCAGATCGCCAACACGACACCACCGTTCGGCATGAGCCTGTTCGTGATGAAGGGTGTCTCGCCGTCGACGCCGCTCACCACCCTCTACAAGGCATCATTGCCGTGGATCGGCTCCGACTTGGTGGTCATGTTGCTGATCGCCATGATCCCGTCGATCGCGCTCATTCTGCCCAGTCTCATGGGTTAGCGTCGGAGATCCACCCGCGCCGAACACCGGCGCTCGCCTCGGCGAAGGTCCCGAACGGTCTGCACCCATGACCGGTCGGGACCTTTGCGCGTCCCCCGGTCCCGCTATGTTTTCCGCGTGACCGACGAACCGATCGAGGAACTGCCCGCTGCGCCCGCCACGCGTCCTCTCGCCGAGGCGCCCTCGGAAGCACGGGAACGGCACGCCGAACTGACCGAGCTGCTGGACGAGGCACGCTGGCGTTATCACGTGCTCGACGCACCGACGATGGCGGACGGCGAGTTCGACACGCTGATGCGGGAACTGGTCGAGTTGGAGGACAGGTTCCCGGGGTTGCGTACGCCGGACTCGCCCTCCCAGCAGGTCGGTGGCCCGCCCTCGACCACCTTTGCTCCGGTCGCCCACCTCACCCCGATGCAGAGTCTGGACAACGCGTTCTCGGAGGAGGAGCTTCGGCATTGGTTCGACCGGGTCACCCGTGACGCGGGGCCGGGATTGGCGCGGTCCGGGTTCCTGTGCGAGCTGAAGATCGACGGGCTCGCGGTGGACCTCGTCTATGAGCAGGGTCGGTTGGTCCGTGCTGCCACCCGCGGCGATGGCCGGGTCGGGGAGGACATCACCGCGAACATCCGGACGATCAGGACGGTTCCCGAGCGGATCACCGGGCACGACGGCGAGGTCCCCGATGTGCTCGAGGTGCGCGGCGAGGTCTTCCTCGGGATCGAACGCTTTCGCGAACTCAACGAGTCGCTGGTCGACCAGGGGAAGGCGCCTTTCGCGAACCCCCGCAACGCCGCTGCGGGTTCCCTGCGGCAGAAGGATCCGCGGGTCACGGCCACCAGGCCGCTGGCGTTCATCGCGCACGGTTTGGGTGCCGTGAGCGGGCTTGAGATCGACCGGCTGAGTGAGGCGTACGATCTGTTGCGCGGCTTCGGCGTGCCCACCACGCAGCATGCGAAGGTCGTCGCCGACCTGGCCGGGGTGTGGGAATTCGTGCAGTGGGTCGCCGCGCACCGCCACGACTATGTGCACGAGATCGACGGCGTCGTGGTGAAGGTGGACGAGCGGCGCCTGCAGGATCTCCTCGGCAGCACGAGCCGGGCGCCGCGGTGGGCGATCGCCTTCAAATATCCCCCGGAGGAGGTCACGACGAAACTCCTCGACATCAGGGTGAATGTCGGGCGGACCGGGCGGGTGACGCCTTATGCCGTGATGGATCCTGTGTCCGTAGCCGGGTCGACGGTGGCGATGGCGACTCTGCACAACCAGCACGAGGTCGAGCGCAAGGGGGTGCTCATCGGGGACACTGTGGTGCTGCGCAAGGCCGGTGATGTGATCCCAGAGATTCTGGGGCCGGTCGTGGACCTGCGGGACGGAACCGAGCGGGCGTTCGTGATGCCGACCGAGTGCCCGGACTGCGGGTCCCCGCTCGCGCCCGAGAAGGAGGGCGAGAAGGACACCCGCTGCCCCAACCAGCGGTCGTGTCCGGCCCAGCTGCGCGAACGGTTGTTCCATCTGGCATCACGGCAGGCCCTCGACATCGAGGTGCTGGGGGAGCGCGCCGGGGATGCGCTCCTGGCTGCGGGGCTCATCACCGACGAAGGCGACCTGTTCGATCTGACCCCCGACGGGCTGGCCCGGACCGAGTTCTTCACTCGTGCCGCCAAGAAGGCCGAGAAGGAGGCCGGGGCCGGTGACCGAGTGCTCAACGCGAACGGGCTGAAGTTGCTGGCGAACCTGGAGGAGGCCAAGACCCGGCCGTTCGCCAAGTTCCTGGTTGCCCTGAGCATCCGCCACATCGGCAAGGGCGTCGCCCCGGATGTGGCGGCAGCCTTCCCCAGCATCGACGCGCTCGGGTCGGCCACGCGCGAGGAACTCGCCGCGGTCGAAGGCATCGGCCCGACGATCGCGGAGTCCATCCGCGAATGGTTCGGCACCGACTGGCGCCGCGAGATCGTGGCCAAGTGGCAGGCCGCCGGCTGTGTGCTCGCCGACGAGCCTGTCGCAACTTCCGACGCACTGCCGCAGACGCTCACCGGACTGTCGATCGTGGTGACGGGGTCGCTCCCGGGCTTCACGCGGGATTCCGCAGCCGAGGCGATCACCGCGCGTGGCGGTCGATCAGCGTCCTCGGTCTCCAAGAAGACCGATTTTGTCGTCGTCGGCGATTCCGCCGGTTCGAAGGCCGACAAGGCCGTTGCGCTCAAGCGCCCGATCCTCGATGCCGAGGGGTTCGCCGTTCTGCTCGAACAGGGTCCGGAGAGTGCTGCGGCCCTCGCCCGCGTGGAGGAATGAGCCCGTCGGCGGGGTCGGTTGGTGGGATCAGTCGGTGACGGTCGCGAGTTGGGCTTCGATCGCCCGCGCCGCGGCCAGGCCGCGGTCGACCCACCGCTTTACCTCGGCACCCGATGCCCTGCGGGGCAACTGACCGAGCCGCAGGGTCAGCGTCGATTCGCCGTTGCGGTCGGTCAGAGGAATGACGATGGAACCGACGTCATAGGTCTCGTCCGCCTTCAGCTCGCGGGGTGCGTAGTCGACCGCAGTCCTGCTGATGCGGTCGCGGATCTCGCGTTCCTGCGCGGGCGTGAGCTTGCCGGCGGCGTACTGGTGGGCGGCCTCGCTCATGTTGGCGTACGCCCCTTCGCCCTCCTCAGGCAGGAACGACACCAGATAACCGTGCTCGCGGCAGTAGTCGAGTCGCGCCTCGAAGTTCTTGCGCTGTTCATCGGTCGCCGACTTGGCCTTGGCGAGCCAGTAGTCGCGATGCTCACTGCCGGCGGTCGCGATGTACGTGTCACCGATCGGGGGGATCATCGGCAGGCGCTCACCGAGCCCGTCGGCCGTGCGCTTGCCGGGACCGACGGCGGAGGCGACGGTGGCGAGCTCGTCGCGGTTGACTGCGGTGATGAGCCCGACCTCGCAGCCGATCTCAGTGGCGAGTTGGTCGATCTCATCGCGGGCGGAGACGGCCTCGGTGACCGCCGCGATGATCCCATCGTCGATGCGGGCCACCAGCGGCGGGATGACGAAGCTGCCATAGCCGCCCTGGAAGAAGATCAGCGGTGCGACCGGATTGTGCACGGCCATGTCGACGATGCGGCACAACGCGATCGAGTGGTCGCCGGCCTCGATCGTCGATTCCAGCCGCACGTCCAACCAGGCCAGCGAGTCGGCCAGGATCGGGTCGCCCGAGGGCGAGGGGAACCAATCGACGCCGTCGAGCTTGTTCTCCCACCTGGAGGCGATCGTGCGACCGAGATCCTCCTGGTCGCCGGTCAGCACGTTGATGCACAGCGACTCGCACTCGGCCAGCCGGGCGAACGTCTTGGAGGTCCGCATCGGCAGGAACGCGACCAACGGCGGATCGAGCGACACCGAGGTGAACGTGCCGACGATCATCGCGAGGTGCTCGCCGTCGGCCGCGGTGCCGGTGACGATGGTGACACCGGTCGGATAATGGCCGAGGACTTCGCGGAACAACGCCTGGGTGATCGCGGTGGTGGATTCGGTCATCGTTGAGCTCTCCTTGAGCGGGTGGGCGAGTCAACCCTTTGGTTCACGATGAAACGTTAGGTAGCGATCCGCCTAAGAAGACAGGGGAGAAACCTTTACCCGGACTGGCATCGGTTTGGCGACATCCGCGAGGATGGACCGCGAGGTGATCAACGTTGACGCAGGAATCCACGCTCGACCGTCCGCTGAACGAATTGGCCGCCGCGGTCACGGAGGGCCGGGCGACCGCCGCGGAGGTGCTCGCGGATGCGCGCAACCGCATCCAGCAGGGTGAGCCACGGGTTCACGCCTGGGTGGCGTTGGACCCGGGCGCCGATCGGTCGGCCGGAGAAGTTGACGCGGGTCGCCGTTCGGGGCCGCTGAGTGGCGTGCCGGTCGGGGTCAAGGACATCATCGACCTGGCCGGACTGCCGACTCGGTGCGGGAGCGACATCACCTCGGCCGAGCCGGTGGGCGCGTCGGCTGCGTGTGTCGAGTTGTTGCAGTCGCGCGGGGCCGTCGTCGTCGGCAAGACCGTCACGACCGAGTTCGCCTATTTCAAGCCGGGTCCCACCGAGAACCCAGCGGCGCCCGGCCACACCCCTGGCGGGTCCTCCAGCGGTTCGGCAGCAGCGGTCGCCGCGGGCATGGTCCCGCTGGCGTTGGGCAGTCAGACGGCCGGTTCGCTGACGCGGCCTGCGGCGTTCTGTGGTGTCGCGGGCATGGTGCTCACACGCGGGGCCGTCGACCTCGGCGGGATTACGGGGCTCAGCCCCTCGCTCGATTCGCTCGGGTTGCTGGCCCGGTCGGTCGAGGATCTCGCGTACGCCCAGGAGGCGCTCATCGGCGCCGGCGCCGGCGCCACGGGAAGCGGGCACATCCTCATCTGGCGTGGTTCCGATCTCGACACGGTCGCCCCCGCGATGGCTCAGGCGGTCGCGCTTGCCGAAGAACGCCTGGCCGAGGACATGCCCGGGGTTGGTCAGTTGGATTGGGACGATCACGTGCAGACCCTGGCGGCGGATCACGCGACGATCATGGCGTATGAGGCCTGCCGTGAACGTCCGGAGCTGCTGGGCCGGCTCGACGAGCTCAGCGCTCCTCTCGGCGAGTTGCTGCGCACAGGCCAGCGGGTCGTGAACGACGACTATCAGGCTGCGCTGATCCGCCGGGACCGGTCGATGGCCGAACTCGAGGTGTTGCTGCGGGACAGCGGGGTGATCGTCGGTCCCGCCGCCCTCGGCCCGGCGCCCGCGGGCCTGTCGGTGACCGGGTCCCCGGTCCTGAGTCGCCCGTGGCAGCTGTTGGGTCTCCCGGTGGTGACTGTCCCGGGCGTACGCTCTGGGGACGGCCGTCCACTGGGACTTCAGGTGATTGGCTTGCCCGGAGCCGAAGGCCGGGTGCTCGCCCAGGCGCGGCGCCTCGAACGGCTGATCGCAGGCACCCGCACAGAATCCGACGAGTGAGAGGGGAGCGAGACTCATGAAGCCGCGACCGACCGAACATCACCGGATGTTTTTGCAGTGTTATGAAGACACCCTCAACTATGGCTGGCATCACGTCGACCTGTTCGTCCACGACCGCCACGGGCGCGAGGTGAACTGGGTGCACTGGGGTGTCCCCAAGGACGGGCCGCAGGGTGCGGACGAGTCGATCGCCAAGCAGGAACCCGACTTGGAGCGCACGACGGACTGGCAGCACGGCGTCAGCCCGGCCGGGGTGCACTATTGGACCGCAGAGGCGCGCTGGCGGGATGTCGACGCGGCCTGACGGCGCGGGGTCCGTGCGCGCCCACCGCGAGACCGACGCCCATGTATATGTGGTTGATGACGACCCGGAACTGCTGGAGTCGGTCTCCTGGCTGCTGGACAGCATCGGCATCCGCGCGATCACGTGTGACTCGGCCGACGAATTCCTGGACCGGTATCGCGGCCAGCACCCCGCCTGCCTGATCCTCGACGTCCGGATGCCACGCATGAGCGGCACGCGGTTGCAGGAGATCCTGGTCGAGGAGCTGCCGCACGTGGCCGTGATCTTCGTGTCCGCGCACGGTGACATCAAGATGTCGGTCCGGGTGATGCAGCGGGGAGCGATCGATTTTCTCGAGAAGCCCTATGAACCCCAGCACCTGCTCGATGTCGTGCAGGCGGGGATCGTCACGGCCCGCGACCGTTGGCTCGCACACCGTGAACGCGCGGGTCTGCAGGCGAAGCTCGACACCCTGACCCCGCGCGAGCGTGAGATCCTCTGCCTGGTCGTCGAGGGTTTGCCGAGCCAGAACATTGCGCGGCGCCTCGGCATGAGCGTCAAGACCGTCGACGTGCACCGTGCCCGGATCAAGTCCAAGACCGACGCGGACTCGATCAACACCCTGGTGCGCGATGTCCTGCGGTTCGGGGCGTCGATCGAGTCCTGAGTCCGCTACTGATCAGTACCAGTCGAGGACGAGCCTCGGGGTCTTCGACCGGGAGACGCAGACCGCGATGGTTTCGTTCGCGGCCTTCTCAGCCTTCGTGAGGACGCTGTCGCGGTGCTCCGGGGTGCCCTCCAGCACGGAGAGGATGCAGGTGCCGCAGATGCCTTCCTGGCACGACACGTCCACCTCGATGTCGTGTTCGTGGAGGACCTCGACGATGCTCTTGTCAGGCGGGATCTGATAGGTCTCGTCCTCGAACTCGACCTCGAACGCCGTGTTCTCCGCCGCATCCGGCTGTTCGGCCGCCTGGAACGATTCCTGGTGGATCTTCTCGTCGGGCAGGAACTCATGGGCGATCCGGTCGACCAGTTCCATGAACGGGCCGGGTCCGCAGTGATAGACGTGGCTGCCCGTGGGCATGGCCGCCATCGTGGCACGAAGCCGCGGCTCGTGCTCGTCGGCGGCGATGCCGAGATGTGCGTGGAGCTTCTCCGGGCACCGTTCCTGGAGGAGCGGCAAGAAGGCTGCCTCCTCGGAGCTGCGTGCGTAGTAGTGGAGCTCGAAGCTGTAGCCATGCACATCGAGCCACCGCGCCATGGACAGCATCGGGGTGACTCCGATGCCGGCTGCCATCAGCACGTGGTGATCCGCGCTCAGGTCGACACCCATGAGGTTGCGCGGCTCGCTGATCTGGAGCACGTCGCCCACTGCGAGCTCGTGCAGGGCGCTTGAGCCGCCCCGGCCCTTGTCCTCGCGCTTGACGGCGACGGTATAGGAGTTGGGGTCGTCCGGAGTGCTGCACAGGGAGTATTGCCGCGTGACCGCGGTAGGCCCGACCACGTCGACGTGCGCGCCCGCCTGATAGGTGCCCAGCGGTTTGCCGTCCACGCGCTCGAAGCGAAAGGACTTGATGGTGGGGGTCTCGTCGACGATCTCGACGACCTTGACGTCGATCATCTTCATGGCTGGGTCTTTCTCGGGTCGATTCGGTGGATGGAGAGCGTACGCCCGGCCGCGCCGGTCAATGCTCAGCGGACGTAGAGGCCGCCGTTGACATCCCAGCAGGCCCCGGTGACGAAACCGGCGCGTTCGGAGGCCAGCAGGGCGACAACATCGCCGATGAACGCCGGGTCGCCGAAATGGCCGACCGGGATGGTGGCGCGGACGGCGTCGAGCTTCTCGGCGGGAACGGTGCGGTGGATGATCGGCAGGTCGTGCGGCCCCGGCGAGATCGCGTTGACGGTCACGCCCCTGCTCGCGAGCTCACGGGCGAACACCTTGGTGAGCGTGAGAATGGCGCCCTTGGAGGCCGCATAGTGACCGCCGGTCGCGGTGCCGCCGTTCTGCCCCGCCAGCGACGCCATGTTGATGATGCGGCCGAAGCCGGCCTCCGCCATCGCCGCGCCGAACACCTGGCAGCCCAGGAAAATGGCGCTGGTGTTGACATCGAGCACCTTGGAGAAGTCTTCGGCGCTGAGCGTCATGAGATCGGCGGCCTGGGTCACAGCGGCGTTGTTGACCATGATGGTCGGCGTACCCCAACGGTCCGTCACCGCCGCGAGCGCGGCCTCGAAGTCGGCCCGCCGGGACACGTCGAGACGCAGACCTGCGCTGCGCTCACCACGTGGGTCGAGGTCGCGAGCGAGAGCGTCGGCGGCCTCGGGGTCCAGGTCGGTGACCAGGACGCGGTGGCCGTCCGCGAACAGGCGGCGGACGATCTGCTCGCCCATCCCGCCCGCGGCACCGGTGACGACGGCTGTTCCGGGCGTCGGGGACTGACTCATCGGGATCTCCTTGGGGCTCTTCGATGCGGTGACGCGGCGCCGGGAACGATCTCCGGCGCCGCGCGGTGGGTCACAGCAGATAGCCGGACGCGGTGACGGCGTCCTCGCTGTTGAGGAGGCGAATCACCTTGGTCGCGATCCGGTCACCGTCGCCACCCAGGGCAATGGTGAATGTCACTTCTCCTGCGTTGGTCTGGAACCGGTTGCGCTTGTAGGCGACCACGGTCTGATTCGCCTTCAGGGTCACCTCGTCGTCGGTGACCGACGTCGGCCGGAAGTTCGAGACCGTCCGGATCGTCCGGGCGGCGGCAACCGCCGACGGGCTGAAGCCCTGCATCATCCGCTCCACGCGCATGCGGCGCATGCGGTCGTCGTCAAAGACCATGTTGAGTGATGCGGCGAAGTCCTCCGTGTCCGGGTCGATCGGGATGACATAGATCGCCTCGGGGGTATAGAGCTCCTGCCACGCCAGATAGTCCTTGGCGTCCAGCAGGGCGGCCTCGTGCCAGATCAGGGTGATCGCGCGCTGCACGCGCTCGTCCCCGAGCCAGTTGGTGGGGGTCTGCTCGCTCACTTCTCGTCCTCCGCGCTCATCATCTTCTTCCACTGGGCATAGGCCTCGCGCATGCCGGTTTCGTCGGTCACGTGGGAGGTCGGCCACCCCTCGGGGCTGGTGACCTCACGGTTGAGACCGCGGTTGACCATGATCGGCATGGCCGGATCGGCGCCCGCGCCGATCTGCACCCGGTCCCACCCCTCGGCGTCATCCGGGGAACCGAATCCGAACGGGCCCTGGAAGTGCTCGTGGATGCGCAGCCGCTCCTGGTTCACGTATTCCGGGCCGCCCTCCATCCCGAGCGCCATGTGCCAGATCTCGGTTTCGTTCACAGAAATCGGGATGAGCACGCGGAAGAAGGCGGAGGACATGGCGACGTTCGGGAACGTGTTGAGGTTGAACCCGCAGCCGTGCATCGAGCGCATCATGCGGCGGATCTCGGCCTCCGAATAGCCGTCGGACTCCAACTGCTCGACCAGGTGATGGAACCGCGGCTGGATCTCCTCGGTCCCGTCGTCGATGTCGAGGTCCATGTGCGCGGTGGCCATGATCGCGACGCTGTGCCCGTTGCCGAGGTTGTGGGTGACCGCCTCGGGGTCGTTCATGAACGACATCATGTCGGCGGTTTCCTCGTCGACCGAGGTCATCCAGGACTTGTGGACCATCGGGAAGTGATAGCCGTCGGTGGTGTTCTCGAGCTGGATCTTCCAGTTGCCGTTGAAGCGGAACTTGTGCGTGCCGATGACCTTCGTCGGATAGCCGTTGGTCTGCTTGAAGAAGCGCTCCATCCAGAGCTTGGCGTCGCCGAGGAAGTCCTCCAGCGGCTCCGCGTCGGCATTGAATGTCGCCCAGATCATGCCGAGATAGGACTCCGTGCGGAGCTTGCCCAGCGGGAAGTCGGCCTTGTCGAGGATGTCCTCGTAGCCCTCGGGGTAGGGCACACCGCGCAGCTTGCCGTCGAGTCCGTAGGACCAGTTGTGGTAAGGACAGGTGAAGCCGTTGGCCTTCCCGTTCGGCTGGTCACAGACCGTGGCTCCGCGGTGGCGGCAGCGGTTGAGCAGCGTGTTGAAGTTGCCCTTGCGGTCACGCACGACGATGACGGGCTGCTGGCCGACGAAGGTGGTCTTGAACGAGCCGGCCTGGGGGATCTCGCTCTCGTGGGCGACCCACACCCAGGACTTGTAGAAGATCTTCTGCATTTCCTCTTCGAAGATCTCGGGGTCGGTATAGAGGCGGCCCTCGACCCGGTCATCGGTGACGAGGTCGGCGGACCTGGTGGTGTCCGCGGCGTTGGTGGACATGTTCCTCCTTGTGGTTGTCCGGCTCACCGCCGGACCCGGATCACGGGATGCGTGCGGTCAGTCGGTCTTCACGTCGGGACGGATGGTGAGGGCACGTCCCATGCGCGCCTCGACCTTGGCGTACCGCCACAGCGCGTAGGTCTCGTCGACCATCGTCGTCCGGAACAGGTTGCAGGCGGCCTTGACGGTCTCCTGATCGACAACATCCGCGAGGACATAGCAGGTCCAGGGCCAGCCGTCGGAGGGACCGACCATGTGCGAGTCGTCGTCCATGTTGCCGAGCACGGTGACGCCATCCATGTCTTCCATGTCGGCCATCATCTGGGCGAAGGCCTTCCAGACCGTGCCGATCTCCGCCTTGGGCAGGTCGAAGAAGTTCTGGTTGATGCCCATGCAGAAGAGCACGCGCAGTGGTTCAGCCATGTGGATTCCTTTCGGGGGCCCGTGGTGGGGGATCTTGGGGGTACGCGCGGTCGCGCTGGCTCAGGGGAAGCTCGGAATCGTGACCTGGGCGCCCAGCAGCACCGCACCCGTGGCCTCGATCGTGTTGGTCTGCAGCATGGCGTGCTGGGCCGGCACAAGGCCGTCCTGCAGATAGCGCTGCAGCGGGTGGTTGCGATAGATCGCGCCGGTGCCGGCCAAGTCGAAGCACGTGAGAATCGCTTCGCGGCACACATGTGCAAGGTTTGACGTGGCCAGCCGGAGGATCGCCGCGGTCTCGGGGCTGATCTCGGCGTCGGCCTCGGCCAACGCCCACACCCGCTCGGTCTCGTCATAGAAGAAGGCGCGGGCGGAGCGAACCTTGGCCTCGGCTTGGGCGAGCCCCATCTGATAGGTGCCGCGGTCGCCCTTCTTCTGGCCACCGGTGATGGACGATCCGGCTGCGCCCACTTCGCGGGTGTAGTCGAGAGCCGCCCGGGCCGCTCCGAGCGAGGTGACGGACAGGACCTGTGCGGCATAGGCGACACCCGGATAGCGGTTCAGCGGCTCGTCGATCTTGGGCTCGCCGCCGCGGATGAAGGTCCATTCCTTGGGGACGAACGCCTTGTCCAGGACGAGCTCGTTGGAGCCCGTTGCGCGCATGCCGGACACATCCCAGTTGGTGACGATCTCGACCTGATCGGCGGGAAACACCGCGGTGACCGGCTTGCCCTTGGCCTCCGGGCCGCCCTTGAGCCCGACGCCGATCAGATCGGCGCCAGCGCACCCGGACCCGAACAGCCACTTGCCGGTGCACAAGTAGCCGCCCTCGACCTCCTCGGCCTCCTGCATGGGGAAGTGCCCACCGGCGTACACAAGATCCGGCCCGTCCGCATAGATCTCCTCCTGGGTCTCGACGGGCAGCGCGGAGAAGTACTGCAGCGCAGAACCGAAGCTCGCGACCCAGCCGGTCGCCGGATCGATCTCCGAGATGGCCTCGATGCGCTCGAGGAAGCGTGCCGGATTGATGGCGTCACCGCCGAACCGCTTGGGGGTTGAAGCGCGGAAGAGGCCGGCCTTCTTGAGCAGGTCGATGTAGTCCCGGGGCACGAACCCCTGGTCGTTGAACTCGTCCCGGCGCTCCTTGAGCACCTCGAGGGCGTCTGCAAACGCGGCTTCCCGTGCTGGGCCCTCCGGTTCGGCACTCACTCGCTTCTTCGCGGTCGGTGCGGTCATGGTCCCTCCGGTGACTCGATGATGATTGATTCCACCGTAGGAATTCGGCCCCGCAGCCACCATTGGAACTTCCCCGGAGCGTGGTAAAGAAATCACCTAGACCGGGTCGAGCCGTGCTCTGTGTCGCGTCCGGTCAGGTCCGGTGTGGAGATCCAGTGGCGCGGTTCGCCGAGACGCTTCGACAATAAAGAAATCCCCACTGGCCACTGCAGGGCTGCAACCGAGACCATGACTCCACGACCCGAGGCTCGGGACTGCAGAGGAGGGTGTCGTGTTCCCCATGGCGGACGACTTCCGGGCGATGACCATGCTCACGGAGACCGGCATCCTCATCCATGACGCCGACACCAAGACCATCCGCTGGGCGAATCCCGCGGCTTGCCGGATGTTCGGGTTCTCACTCGCCGAGTTGCGCCCCCTCAAAGCCCACCACATGAGCGCGCAGGAGAAGCAGTTTCGACGCGAGCTCGGCGTGGGGTGGCTGCAGGAGGCAGTCGAGAAGGGGGTTGCCCGGCGGGCCTGGAAATATCGGTCGAAGGACGGCAAGGACTTCCTCACCGACGCGGTGGCCCGGCTGGTGCAGTTCGCGGAGGGTCCCATGGTCATGGTCCAGTTCCGCAACATCAGCCAAGAGGTCGAACTCCAGCAGGAGCTGAGCCGCACGAGCGACTATCTGTCCCGGATCATGGTGCAGGCTTCGGCAGCCATTCTCCTGCTCGACGATCAACAGCGCGTCGCGGACGCATCCGAGTTCGTGAGTCGGCTGCTGGACCGCGACCCCGACGAGCTCATCGGCAAGCGGCTGGAGGATCTGGGCAAGGTCACGTTCCTCAACCCCGACCGGGCCGCGCTGCCGACGGACGCGGCGGTCTCCGACGAACCCGAGGAACCGATCGAGATGATCCTTGAGGTGCAGCGGTCGGATCGCTCGAGGATGTGGTTGTCCGCGATGCACGAGCGGGTGGCGCACGACGGCATCAGCTCCACGACCGTGATCCTGCGGGACATCACCACCAAGGTGGAGATGCAGCGTGAGAACGAATTGCAGCAGGCTCACTTGCAGTACCTCGCTCGCTACAACGCCATGGGCGATATGGCGATGACGCTGGCGCACGAGCTCGGCCAGCCACTCGCGGCGGCCACCAATTTCCTCAGCGGCTTGAAGGGGCGGCTGGAATCGGGACGCCTGGAGCCGGCTGACATTCGGTATGGGCTCGACAAGGCCCGGCACCAGTTGGACCGCACGGCGGAGATCGTCGCCAGCGTGCGCCGCTATGTGCAGCGGATCGAGAGCACCGCGGCGCCCGAGGACCTGAACGCGATTTTGCGCGAGAGCCTCTATTTCTGTGAACTCCGGGCAGCGGAGAAAGGGATCGAGGTCACCTCGGACTTTGCGGACGGGCCGCTGCCGATCACCGGCGAGCACATCCTCATCGGGCAGGCGATCATCAATTTCTGCTTCAACGCGATCGACGAGGCGGCGCTCGAATGCACCGCCGAGAAGCATGTGCACGTGCGCTCGTTCGCCGACGGCGACTGGGTCTGCGTGTCGGTGACCGACTGGGGTCGGGGCTTGGCCCGGGCCCAGGCGGGCAGCACGCGAGGGCCGATGGCCACCACGAGCAGCCGCATGCAGATGAACGCATTCTCGAGCAAACAGGACGGTGCCGGCATCGGGCTGGTCTTGTCCCAGCGCATCGTCGAGCGGCACCAAGGCGAGGTCATCGTCGAAGACAACCTGTTCAGCGGCACCATCGTGACCGTCCGTCTGCCCCGCTTCCACTCATTCGACAACGAGGCCCGCGCGGGGAGTTAGCGGGCAGCCGGGGAGTTGGAGCCGGCGCAGGAGTTGGGGCCGAGTGCACGGGTTGGGCCAGTGCACGGGTTGGGGGTCACTGCACGGGTTGAAGGTGGTTCTGGCTCCGTTCCGGTCGCCTGCACCGTCGTGCGCTTCGGGGTCCTGTCCATGCCTGTGCGCAAGGACGCGGCGGCCGTGGTCGGGGGAGCACACCGAAGGGTCCGGACGGGAACGTGTCGGCCACGAAGCTGCGGCCCCGTTGCAGCCCAGATGCTGGGGTGTGCGGCACTTGCTCGCTGACTGTCCGACATCAGCGTCGACTGTGCAACATCAGCGTCGACTCTGCATCCTGGAAGTCACTTTGCTGCATGCATGCGTGTCACCAAGTCGGTTTCGTGGTGCGAGGTGGCTGGTGGTGCTGCGAGGTGGCTGGTGGCGGTGGCTGGTGCTCCGGGGTGTGCGGCACTTGCTCGCCAACTGTGCAACATGAGCGTCGACTGTGCAACATGAGCGTCGACTGTGCAACATCAGCGTCGACTCTGCATCCTGGAAATCACTTTGCTGCATGCATGCGTGTCACCAAGTCGGTTTCGTGGTGCGAGGTGGCTGGTGGTGCTGCGAGGTGGCTGGCGGCAATGGCTGGTGCTCCGGGGTGGCTCGCCCCGAGGTGTCTGGTTCCGCAAGGTGGCTATTGGTGCTGCGAGGTGGCTGGTGGATATGGCTGGTGCGGCGAGGTATCTCGTGTTCAAGCCGACGCCCAGGTGTTGGTCTTGCCCCCAACCGTTCACTTCGGTGCTGCCGAGCCCAGGACTAGGCTCGCAACATGTCCGACCAGCCCACCGCGACACCGACCCCGGGGGTCGCGCCAACACCGGAGGTCGCAGCGACCGCGCCAGCTGCAGCAACCCCCGCATCAGCAAAGCCCGCATCAGCAAAGCCCGCATCAGCAGCGCCCGCACCAGCACCGCCCGCACCAGCACCACCCGCCGCCGGGCTGGCCGGTGAACGCAAGAAGACCTCCGTGTGGTCGAACCTCAACCTCAACGGGCCGGTCCCGGCGCGGGTGCGGCCATCGATCGGGGAGTGGGGTCCGACGGGTCTGCCGAGCACCAAGCAGAAGAAGCGTGGCCGATGGTTGGCGCCCGTTTTCTTCACGCTCGCGTTGGCCGTGGTCGTGCTGGTCGGATGGTATTTCTGGCTGCAGTTCCGGTGAACAACCAGCCCTGCGGCCGCCCGCGCGCCTCGAACGTGACCGAGTCGCCCTCGAGTCAGGCCATGCTGATGAGCGTGGCCAGATAGCGCAGCCGCGCCATCTCGGCGGCGAGGAAGTCAGGCCCACCGTGGCGGCCGGCCACCACCGCTCGGTCGCTGCCGACCGGGATGACCCCGATCACGGTCTCGACCCATTCCGGCACCCAACCGGCGGGCAGGTCCGCTGTCCGGCACTCGTCCAGAGCGCCGATCTTGTCCAGTGCGGCCGAGTCGAGGTCCGGCGCCAACGGCGTGGCATGGACGACCTGACCGGCCGACGCATCCACCAGAACGGCCCAATGACAATGGAACACCGGGGGAGCGGCCTCGGTGAGGATCTCAGCGGCATTGTCGGGGTCGGCAAGCATGCGCTCGAGCACCTCGACGTCGGATTCGAGGCCGGCACCGCCCGGATAGCGGGAGCACCACAGCACCTGCACGCCCGGAGAGCTGGTGCACGCGCTCACGGCGGAGTCCGGCATCATGCCGACCGGCAGGTTCACGATGAAGTCGTCGACCACCCGGCCGAACTCCCGGCCCACGATCTCGACGGCTTGGATGTCGGCCCCGGCATTGCCGAGCGCGCTGGCAACCGCACCCAACGCACCGGGACGGTCTGGCAACGACACTCTGATGAGGAACACGTCGTCATTTTGTCCCAAGGACTGTCGACAATCCAACGGTCCCACGCCGGGCATCGAGTCGACACAAGGTTGTAACCTCCGGCCGCCGGCGCCTCCGTCCGTCGCGCTGGCGGTGGGCGAGCGCGGCACTACGATGGGCGGGCGTGCGCGGAACCGCACATGGCGCGAAGGAGAACGAACGTGGCTTTGACGGTGTCGGAGGTGGCCAAGCTGGGACAGCTGGCCCGGATCGAGCTGAGCGAGGACGAACTCTCCCGCTTGGCGCCCCAGCTGGAGGTGATCCTGGAGGCAGTGGCGCAGGTGTCCATGCTGGACACGACGGATGTGCCGCCGACATCCCATCCGGAGCCGCTCACCAACGTTTTCCGGCCCGACGTGCTGGAGCCGTCGCTGCCTCGCGAGCAGGCACTCGCGATGGCGCCGGCCGCCGAGGATGACCGCTTCCGGGTCCCTCGCATCCTGGGGGAGGAAGCATGACCAGCGACATCCTCCGCTCGACCGCGGTCGAACTGGCCGACCAGATCGCTTCGGGCGAGCGGTCGGCCGAGGAGATCGCCCGTGCCCACCTCGACCAGATCGCAGCGGTTGATTCATCGGTGAACGCGTTCCTTCACGTCGGGGCGGACACGGCGCTCGAGATGGCGCGCCGCGTCGACGCGAAACGCGCCGCCGGTGCGGAATTAGGCCCGTTGGCCGGTGTCCCGCTGGCGCTCAAGGACGTTTTCACCTGGACCGAGGGGCCCACGACGGCGGGCTCGCGCATGTTGGAGGGATGGGTGTCGCCCTACAACGCGACCGTCACCCAGCGCCTCCTCGACGCCGACCTCGTCATCCTCGGCAAGACGAACCTCGACGAGTTCGCGATGGGCTCGTCGACGGAGAACTCTGCCTTCGGCCCCACCCGCAACCCGTGGTCTCTCGACCGGATCCCCGGCGGTTCCGGGGGCGGCTCGGCTGCGGCGCTGGCTGCGTTCGAGGCGCCGTTGGCCATCGGTTCCGACACCGGCGGCTCGATTCGCCAGCCCGGCGCGGTGACCGGCACCGTGGGGGTCAAGCCGACCTATGGCGGCACCTCACGTTTCGGCCAGATCGCCTTGGCCTCATCGCTCGATCAGCCCGGGCCCTGCGCCCGCACGGTCCTCGACGCGGCGCTGCTCCACCGGATCATCGCCGGGCATGACCCGCGCGATGCCACCTCCATCGATGCGCCCGTGCCGGATGTGGTCGCTGCGGCGCAATCCGGTGATGTCGCGGGCCTGCGGGTGGGCGTGGTGAAGGAGCTGGGCGGTGAGGGATACGCGGCTGGTGTCGAGCAGGTCTTCGCCGAGACCGTGGCCCTGCTGGAGTCGCTGGGCGCCGAGGTGGTCGAGGTGTCGTGCCCGCATTTCGAGTACGCCCTCGCTGCCTATTACCTGATCCATCCTGCGGAGGCATCCTCCAACCTGGCCCGCTTCGACGCCATGCGCTATGGCCTGCGCGCCGGTGACGACGGGGTCCGCTCGGCGGACGAGGTCATGAGCTACACCCGCGGCCAGGGTCTGGGCGATGAGGTGAAGCGACGCATCATCATCGGCACCTACGCGCTGTCGGCGGGCTACTACGACGCCTACTACGGGTCGGCGCAGAAGATCCGCACCCTGATCCAGCGCGACTTCAACCAAGCGTTCGAGCGGGCCGACGTGCTGGTGTCACCGACCGCCCCGACGACTGCCTTCAAGCTGGGGGAGCGGATCAACGATCCGCTGGCCATGTACAAGAACGATCTCTGCACGATCCCGTCCAATCTGGCCGGAAACGCGTCGGCCTCGTTCCCGGCCGGGCTGTCCCCCGACGACGGCCTGCCGGTCGGGTTCCATGTGATGGCACCGGCGATGAAGGACGACCGGCTCTATCGCGTCGGCGCCGCGCTGGAGCGGTCGTTGCAGCAGACCTGGGGCGGCTCCCTGCTGGACCGCATCCCCACGCTCGAAGGGAGCCTCGCGTGACCACAGGACCGACTGCGGCGTACGCCACCCTCGTCAACTTCGACGACGCCATCGACCGCTATGACCCGGTGCTCGGCCTCGAGGTGCACGTCGAGCTCAACACCCGGTCCAAGATGTTCTGCGGCTGCTCGACCGAATTCGGTGCCGAGCCCAACACCCAGACCTGCCCGGTGTGTCTGGGGTTGCCCGGCTCGATGCCGGTGGCGAACGCGAAGGCGATCGAATCGGCGATCCGGATCGGCCTCGCGCTGAACTGCGAGATCGCCGAGTGGTGCCGGTTCGCCCGGAAGAACTATTTCTATCCCGACATGCCGAAGAACTATCAGATCTCGCAGTACGACGAACCGATCGCCTTCAACGGCTGGATCGACGTCGACGTCGACGGCGAGATCTTCCGCGTCGAGATCGAGCGGGCCCACATGGAGGAAGACACCGGCAAGTCGACCCACCGCGGTGGTGTCACCGGCCGCATCCACGGTGCGGACTATTCGCTGCTGGACTACAACCGGTGTGGCGTACCGCTCATCGAAATCGTCACCCGCCCCATCGAGGGGGCCGGGGAGAAGGCACCGCAGGTCGCGAAGGCATACGTGGGTGCGATCCGCGATCTCATGAAAGCGCTCGATGTGTCCGACGCGCGGATGGAGCGCGGCAACGTGCGTTGCGACGCGAACGTTTCGCTGCGGGTGAGTGCCGACCTGCCGTTCGGGACGCGGACCGAGACCAAGAACGTCAACTCGCTGCGTTCGGTCGAGGGCGCCGTGCGGCACGAGATCATGCGACAGGCCGGCGTGCTCGATGCCGGTGGGACGATCGTGCAGGAGACGCGGCACTGGCACGAGGACACGCAGGGCACGACCTCGGGGCGGCCCAAGGAGACGGCGGAGGACTATCGCTATTTCCCCGAGCCGGACCTGGTCCCGGTCGCGCCGAGCCGGGATTGGGTCGAGGAACTGCGAGCGACGTTGCCGGAGCCGCCGGCCGAGCGGCTCAAGCGGTTGACGAGTGAATGGGGTTTCTCCGAGCGCGAGTTCGGCGATGTCGTCGCGGCGGATGCGGTCGGTTTGGTGGACGAGACGGTACGCGCCGGGTGCGCGCCGCAGGCGGCGCGCAAGTGGTGGCTGTCGGAGCTCGCGCGGCGCGCGAACGAGGCCGGCGTCGCGCTGGCCGAGGTCGGCGTGACGCCCGTGCAGGTGGCTGCGGTGCAGGCCTTGGTGGACGACGGCGTCGTCAACGACAAGCTGGCACGGCAGGTGTTCGATGGGGTGTTGGCCGGTGAGGGCGAGCCGGCCGACGTCGTCGAGAAGCGGGGCCTGGTCGTGGTGTCCGACGACGGGGCGCTGTCGGCCGCGGTGGATGCTGCGATCGCCGCCAACCCTGACGTCGCCGAGCGGATCCGCGGTGGCAAGGTTCAGGCGGCCGGCGCGTTGATCGGAGCCGTCATGAAGGAGATGAAGGGCCAGGCGGATGCGGCTCGGGTGCGAGAACTGATCCTCGCCAAACTGACCTGAGTGGTCGGGACGGGGATAGCCAGCCATGGCGGACAAGGCGACGGGGGCGTCGGCCGGGAGCGCGCGGAGCGATCGGAACCTGCCGAGGGGCGAGCCGACCGCGGTCGAACCGCGGCCGGGTGATGACCATCGGGCCCCGAAGCCGCGGCGCAACACGCTCGGCTATCGCTGGCTGCTGGTGGCGCTGATCCTGCTGTTGGTGCCGGTGGCCGTGATCAGCGTTCGCCAGGCGACCGACCGCACCGAGGCCGGCCGGATCGCGACCCACCCTCCGGCGGACCTGTTTGCCAAGCCGTTGGAGGGGACGTGGTTGCCCGGGGAGGTGGGGGACCGCACGCTGACCCGCCGCGAGGACGGCCCGATCCTCCCGCACGGCCAGCACGACAGCGTCGACTATCTGTCCGGCGATGGGACCGACCCCATGCGCGTCGTGCTCGTCGAGGGACGCGTAACGTCCCAGTCCGACTACGAAGCCGCGTCCGGGCTCCGCGACATCCGGCGCTTCGACCGCTTCAGCTGTGGCTGGACCGACCGGCTGGGTCAGTGTGTCGGGCTGCTGCGCGGCGGCTATCTCGTCACGATCGCCATGGATCCCGCCACCGGGATCGACTTGCTCGCGGAGTTCAGCAACGAGCTCTATGAGGCGTTGCCCGAACCCTGAGGCGGGCGGCCGCAGCGGGAGAGGGGTGGGCCAGGCCGAGACGGACCACCTCAGGAGTCTCGCGCCCGGTGTCCCGTGTGTAGTCTGCCGATGTGAAATTCGCGAAGTCCGAACGAGCCGCGCTGTGCGACGCGCTGGAGTTGGCCGGCCCCGAGGCCCCTACCCTGTGCGGCGATTGGACCACTCACGATCTCGCAGCACACCTCTGGATCCGAGAGACCGACCCGCTCGGCGCCCCGGGCATCGTGGCCAAGCCGCTCGCCGGTCTCACCGAGCGGCGGATGAGTGAAACCAAGGCGCGGTGGTCGTTCCACGAGCTGGTTGAGCGAGTGCGCAGGGGACCGGCGCGCCTTTCGGTGTTCGCGTTTCCCGGTGTCGACGAAGAGGCGAACACGGTGGAGTTCTTCGTTCACCACGAGGACGTGCGCCGCGCGGGGGATGCCCCGGCCGCTCCACGAGAGCTTCCCGATGAGGTCGAGGACTGGATGTGGCGCCGGATGAAGCTCATGGGCCGCGCGCTCTTTCGTCGCGCCGAGGTCGGCGTGGTGCTCGAACGGGAGCGATCGGCCGGCGCGGCGGGGCAGCCGGACACCGTTCGGGTCATGGCCGGCGGTGAGATCGTCACGATCATCGGCCAACCGTCGGAATTGATGATCTATGCCTCCGGGCGCCAGGCACACAGCCACGTCCGTCTCGTCGGTGACGAGGCCGCTCTCGCACGGCTGGCGACGACCGAACTGGACATGTGAACGGGACGACCCCCTGACACAGCTCCGACAATCCTGCGGTTCCCGACCGTTCTGAGTTCCGTGGAATGGCGATCCCGGCAGAAACTGTCAGACTGGCGCGGTGACCGACAGCGAGAAGCCCACCCCCGACCAGCTCGATCCCGAGGTGGCCGCCCTGCTCAAACGCACGGCGGCCGGATTGGTGCCTGCCATCGTGCAGGACGCGACGAGCGGGCAGGTGCTGATGATGGCGTGGATGAACGACGAAGCTCTCCAACTCACCCTCACGACCGGCCGCGGCACCTATTGGTCGCGCAGCCGCCAGAAGTTGTGGATCAAGGGTGAGGAGTCCGGCCACGTGCAGGCGGTGCGCGAGGTCCGACTCGACTGTGACGGAGACACCCTGTTGGTGAAGGTCGACCAGACCGGGCCCGCGTGTCACCTCAACACCACCAGCTGTTTCGATGCCCACCTGCTCCTCGCCGCGGCGGGCGAGCCGGGGACCGAGCCCACGTCGAAGGAGGACGCGCGGTGAACCCGGTCGTCGTCCCATCCCTCGACGAGTTCCGCACGTTGGCCGAGGACCGCCGGGTCATCACGGTGGCCACGCGCGTGGTCAGCGACGCCGACACTCCCGTCAGCCTCTATCACCGTCTCGCCGAGTCCCGGCCCGGCACGTTCCTGTTGGAGTCCGTCGAGCACGGCGTGCGGTCCCGGTGGTCCTTCATCGGCGTGCGTGCGGCGGCGACCCTGACCAGTCGCGACGGTCAGGCGGTCTGGGACGGCAACGCGCCCGTCGGCCTGCCCGCGGCCGGCGGTGAGGGCGGCGACCCGCTGGACGCCCTGCGGCAGTCGTTGGATCTGCTCATCTCCGGCGAACCCCAGCCCGGCCTGCCGCCGCTGACCTCGGGTTTCGTGGGCTATCTCGGCTATGACATCGTCCGCCGCCTGGAGCGCCTGCCCGAGGACACGATCGACGATCTCGGCCTGCCCGAGCTCGCCATGTTGCTGGTGAGCGACCTGGCGGCGATCGATCACGAGACCGGCGAGGTGTGGTTGCTCGCCAACGCGATCAACTTCGATGCGACGGACGAGCCGGTCGACCAGGCGTACGCCGACGCCGTCGCGCGCGTCGAGCAGATGGTGGCGGACCTGGCCCGACCGGCCGCCCCGCTCGCCCGGGTCCGGACCGCCGCAGCCGCCCATCTCGACGACCGGGTCCGTCGGCAACGCACCAGCGCGGAGTTCGAGGACTGCGTCCGTGCGGCGATCGCGGACATCGAGGCCGGCGAGGCGTTCCAGATCGTGGTCTCCCAACGTTTCGAGATCCGTGACGCGGCAGACGCCTTCGAGGTCTATCGCCGCCTGCGGTTGGTCAACCCGAGCCCGTATCTCTTCCTCGTCCGCCTCGACGGCTTCGACATCGTCGGGTCCTCCCCGGAAGCACTGGTCACCGTGCGGGGCGGTCAGGCCGAGACCCATCCCATCGCGGGCACCCGCCCGCGCGGCGCCGACGCCGCAGAGGACGCCGCCCTGGAGGCGGAGTTGCTGGCCGACGAGAAGGAACGTGCCGAGCACCTCATGCTGGTCGACCTGGGGCGCAACGACCTGGGTCGGGTCTGCGTGCCGGGCAGCGTGGAGGTGGTGGAGTTCATGAAGGTACGCCGCTATTCGCACGTCATGCACCTCGAAGCCGCCGTCACCGGTGTCCTCGCGCCGGGGCAGACCGCATTGGACGCCACCCTCGCCTGCTTCCCGGCGGGCACCCTCTCCGGGGCGCCCAAGGTCCGGGCGATGGAGATCATCGAGCGGCTCGAGCGCACCCGCCGGGGCGTCTATGGCGGCGTCGTCGGCTGGTTCGACTTCAACGGTGACTCCGACACCGCCATCGCCATCCGCAGCACGCTGATCAAGGACGGCACCGCGTTCGTCCAGGCCGGGGCCGGGATCGTCGCCGACTCCGTGCCGGCCACCGAGGACACCGAATGCCGCAACAAGGCGGCCGCGGTGCTGCGCGCGATCGTTGCGGCCGACGGCCTCACCAGCCTCACCGAGACAGCTGCACATGTCTGATCGGGTGCGGAACTCGGCACGCGAGCGGGGCGCGGCCTTCGGACTGCTGGCGCTCGCCAGTCTCGTCGGTCTGCTGCTCGCGACGCAGAACTGGTGGACCCATCCGGCGGTCACCACCGGCACCACCGGCAACGATGCGACCGCCTCCCTGGCCGGGGTGCTGGCCGGCGCGGCGGCTGCCGGCACCGGGCTCGCGGCGCTGTCCGGCCGCCGCGCCCGCACGGTCCTCGGCGTCCTGCTCGTCGCCCTCGGCATCGGGATGGTGGTGGTCGCGGCGACCGCCGGCGTGAGTGCTGTCGACCTGACGTCCGGCCCGGGTTTCGTGCCCGGCAACGAAGAACTGGCGCCGACCGGACTGCGCTGGTTCTATCTCGCCTGCGGTGTGTTGGTCGTCGGTGGGGCGAGCGTGCTCAGCGCCCGAGCCGGACGCTGGCCTGCGCGGCGCGACAGGTACGCACGCATCGCCGCCCGCAGCACCACCACGGCCGAGGACGACGCCGCGGACGTCTGGAAAGCCATGGACGCGGGCTTCGACCCCACGGAAATCAGGGGCCCGGAAGGCGATCCGAGTGGCAGGAAGCGATCCGATCAGGGAGAATGACGCGAAGCCGCTTGAGCCTGCCTGAAAGAGGGATCGATGAATCGTCGCCGCACCACTGTCAAGGAGATCCATCACGGCCGCACCGCTGCGGCGTGGACGGGCTCGATCATGGCCCTCATCGGAGCAATCATCCTCACGATCGCCTTCCTCTCGGGCCCAGGTGACTTCCCGTCCATCAACATCCCGATCGCCATCGTCGGCGGCATCGTGTTCGCTCTCTCGCCGATCGTCGGCGGCATCATGAACAAGATGGGTCTCGGG
Source organism: Ammonicoccus luteus (assembly GCF_050880385.1). Taxonomy (NCBI): domain Bacteria; kingdom Bacillati; phylum Actinomycetota; class Actinomycetes; order Propionibacteriales; family Propionibacteriaceae; genus Ammonicoccus; species Ammonicoccus luteus. The sequence continues at coordinate 561,153 of NZ_JBNZCI010000001.1, read as the reverse complement.
CAGGACTGATGACCGTTCTCGACGACATCATCGTCGGGGTTCGGGAGGATCTCGCCGCCCGCCAGCGGGCGGTGTCGGTCGCGCAGCTTGCCGAACGGGTCGCCGCGCTGCCGGCTCCCCGTGATCCCCGCGCGGATTTCCGTTCCCCCGGCGTGCGCCTGATCGCCGAAGTGAAGCGGTCCAGCCCCTCCAAGGGTCAGCTCGCAACGATCGGTGACCCCGCCGGTCTTGCGGCGGCGTACGCTGCCGGCGGCGCCTCCGCCATCTCCGTGCTCACCGAGGAACGCCGCTTCAACGGGTCGCTCGCCGACCTAGTCGCCGTCCGTGAGCGGGTCGACGTGCCCGTCCTCCGCAAGGACTTCGTGGTGACCGACTATCAGATCCTGGAGGCCCGGGCGAACGGCGCCGACTTGATCCTGCTGATCGTCGCCGCGCTGGACGACACGCAGTTGGCGGACCTGCTGGCGTACGCCACGGAGCTCGGCCTCACCGCCCTGGTCGAGGCTCACACCCAGGCCGAGGTGGCCCGCGCTCTCGCGGTGGGCGCCGATGTGCTGGGGGTGAACAACCGCGACCTGAAAACCCTCGAGGTCGACCGGTCCAACTTCGCGCGGCTCGCGGCCGACATTCCCGACGGGGTCATCAAGGTGGCCGAGTCCGGCGTCCGCACGCCGGCCGACGTGGCCGCGTTCGCCGCGGCCGGCGCCGATGTGGCCCTCGTCGGCGAAGCACTCGTCACCGGTGCGGATCCTGCCGACGCGGTGAGCGCCATGCTTGCTGCAGGTCGCTGATCTGCCGCACCCATCCCAACACCCCCCTGGAGACACCGTGGAATCCCGAGTCCTGCCCGACCCGACCGGTCATTTCGACCGGTTCGGAGGCAAATTCGTGCCCGAGGCGCTGTACGCCGCCCTGGCTCAGCTCGAACAGGCCTTCGAGGAGGCCCGCAACGACCAGGCGTTCGCTGCGGAGCTCGGTCGGTTGCACACGGAGTATGTCGGGCGGCCGAGCCCCATCACGGAGGTGCCGCGGTTCTCGACCCACGCCGGCAACGCCCGCATCGTGCTCAAGCGCGAGGACCTCAACCACACCGGTTCGCACAAGATCAACAACGTGCTGGGCCAGGCGCTGCTGACCAAGCGGATGGGCAAGACCCGGCTGATCGCGGAGACCGGCGCCGGCCAGCACGGCGTCGCCACCGCGACCGCCGCGGCGCTCTTCGGGATGGAATGCCGGGTCTATATGGGCCAGGTCGACACGGACCGGCAGGCGCTCAACGTCGCCCGCATGCAGATGCTCGGCGCGGAAGTGGTGGCGGTCACCTCAGGGTCGCAGACGCTGAAGGACGCGATGAACGAGGCGCTGCGCGACTGGGTCGCCTCGGTCGACGACACGCACTATCTCATCGGCTCGGTGGGCGGCCCGCACCCGTTCCCGCTGATCGTCCGCGAGTTCCAGCGGATCATCTCGACCGAAGCCCGCCATCAGATGCAGGCGCGCTTCGGTCGGCTCCCTGATTTCGTGGCCGCGTGTGTGGGCGGCGGCTCCAACGCGATGGGCATCTTCTCCGACTTCATCCCGGATCCCGATGTCCAACTCTTCGGTTTCGAGGCCGGAGGCGAGGGTCTCGACACCGGTCGGCATGCCGCGACCATCTCGGAGGGCCGCATGGGCGTGCTGCACGGCATGCGCACCTTTGTCCTGCAGGACGAGGACGGCCAGACCAAGGACTCCCACTCGATCTCCGCCGGCCTCGACTATCCGGGTGTCGGGCCCGAGCACGCCTGGCTGGCGGACACGGGCCGGGCCCGCTATGAGGCGGTCACCGACGCCGAGGCGATGGAAGCACTCAAGCTGCTCACCCAGACCGAGGGGATCATGCCGGCCATCGAGTCGGCCCACGCGCTGGCCGGGGCGCTGCGCCTCGGCCAGCGGGTCGCCGAGAGCGACCCCGCGGCGGAACCGCTGATCCTGGTCAGCCTCTCCGGTCGCGGTGACAAGGACGTGGAGACGGCGATCAGGTGGTTCGGCCTGGACGGCAGCGCCGACATGACGACAGGCGACGAGGAATGAGTTTCGACACCGGCAGGTCCGGGGCAGCGCTCACCGCTGCCAAGGCGGAGGGCCGGGCGGCCCTCATCGGCTTCATGCACGTCGGTTATCCGGACGTGCCGACCTCCCTCGAGGCGCTCCGGGCCATGGCCCGCGTGTGCGACATCGTCGAGATCGGCCTGCCCTATTCCGACCCGGTCATGGACGGCCCGGTGATCCAGCGCACCGGGACCGCGGCACTCGCGCGCGGTGTGCGCACGAAGGATGCCCTCGCCGCAGCCGAAGCCGTGAGCGGAGCCGGGGGACGGGCGGTCGTGATGACCTATTGGAACCTGGTCGAGCGCTATGGGGTCGACCGGTTCGCCCGGGACTTCGCCAATGCCGGTGGATGCGGCCTGATCACGCCCGACCTGACCCCCGATGAAGCCGGCGAATGGCTGGCGGCCTCCGACGCGCACGGTCTCGACCGCATCTTCCTGGTCGCCCCGTCGTCCACCGAGGAGCGGATCGCCAAGACCGTCGACGCCTGCCGCGGCTGGGTCTATGCGACCGCCGTCATGGGCGTCACCGGAGCGCGGACCGAGTCCTCGAAGCTGGCTCCAGAACTGGTGCGCCGGATCCGCGCTCTTCGCCCGGACGTGCCGATCGGCATCGGCCTGGGCGTGTCGAACGGGGCGCAGGCCCGCGAGATCGCGCAGTTCGCCGATGGCGTCATCGTGGGATCGGCGCTCGTGCGGACCATGATCGCCGCGGAGGACGCCGGCACGCCCGCCGACCTGACCGAATTGCAGCAGGTGCTCGACGATCTCGCGGCCGGCGTTCGAGGCTGATTCCGCTTCCCCTTGCCCGCGCTCATTAGGCTGGCGGGAGGTCGGAGGGAGTGTCCGTGCGCCGCTGCTTGATCGCGCTGGCCCTGCTGGGGGCAGTCCTCGTGGTCGGCTGCATGTCGCCGAGGTCACAGGGTGCGGTCGCGCCCAAGGCGCCGGAGGCCACACCCGGCTATCACGGGGCGTGGCAGGACCGTCCGTTCGTCATGCCCGACCTCACGCTGACCGATACCTCCGGACAACGCTTCAACCTGCGGAAGAGCCCGAGCAGTTCGGTCACCCTGGTCTTTTTCGGTTATCGCGAGTGTCCCAACGTGTGCGGCGACGTGCTGACCGGACTGGCCGGAGCGCTGGAGCGCGTGCCGATGGACGTTCACGATGACGTCACCGTGCTGGTGATCGACATCACGCCGGACCCCGCCCCCGCCCACCAGGCGCAGTTGCGGTCGTGGCTGGACCGGTTCGACCGTGACTTCGTGGGGTTGACGCCACCCGCCGACGAGGTCCCCGCGCTCGCCGCCGAGCTGGGTGTGGAGATCCACCGAGACCCCGACGGGATGCTGCTGCACGGCGACCAGATCGTGGCGTTCGACCGCGACGACAACGGCGTGCTGGTCTGGACCTCCGAGGTCCCCGTCAACCACGTGGCGGACGATCTGGCTCTGCTGGTGGCACGCCAACGGTGATCACCGGGAACTCGCCCGAGCGGGACACGTGCGCGACAACCCGGGCCGACATGGGTCAAGATGATCGGGCATCGAACAGTGGGGGAGTGCAGTGAAACAGCGGATCGGGTTGATGCTGGCCGTTTTCGTCGTGGTCAGTGCAGCGGTGTCCGCGGTCGGCTTCTGGCTGCACAGCCGATTCGCGATCGCCTATTGGGTGTTCGATCTCGGTTCCTTCGGCCCGTTGGCAGGCGGCCTCGCGGTGCTGGCCCTGAATCGTCGGCTCCAGCTCGGCGCTCTCTGGCGCCCCGGGCTGGGCTTCAACGTTCAGGTCGTGCGTCGCGTCGTGCTCGCGTCGGCGGTGGCGTTGGCGATCGTGCTGACGTGCGTGCAGTTCTATACGTTTTTCCGCTGGCGCATGAAGCCGATCGACCTTCCCCTGGTGCCGCACCCGTTGGCGTTGCCGGGAGATTCGCTGACGATCTTCCTGCTGGTGGCGCTCGGCCTGCTGATCGGTCTGACCCTCCAGGAGTTCGGTTTCCGCACCGTGCTGCAGCCCAGCCTGCGCCGCCGCTTCGGTGTCGTGATGACCGGCGTGATCATCGGGATCATCTGGGGCACGTGGGCCTGGCCCGCCTGGCAGGGCGTGCTGGACCGTTTCGGTCGCACAGGTGATGCTCTGGGGCTCCTGCTGTTCATCGCAGCGCATTATGTGATGACCATCTCGGTGTCGGTGCTGCTCGTCATCCTGCACAGCCGCATGCGGTTCGGCCACTGGGCCTCTGCGGTGGCGTTCCGGCTCATCTGCGGGCTGGGCTTTTTCCTGATCCTCGACGAGGAACAGGGGATGTGGCAGCCAATGTTTGCAATTTCTTTGGCTTGCGCTGCTGCGGCGAGCGTCGGCGTCTATTACTATCGTCGGGCCGCACTCGCAGAGCGGGCGCGGTCGGCTCGGGACAAGAACGTGGACCCGGCCGAACCCGGCGGGGCTCCGCCACGTGAGCGATCGATCCACTGATCGTTCGATGGATGGGCTGCCCCGGCCGGGGCGGTCTCCAGTGTTTCCCGCCGCAGAGGGGTCAACGCAGTCCCACGCTCACTCGGGGCTGGCCCATGTCCCGACTTCGAGTTGAGCACTCTCCGGCTACCGTGCCGCCGGCACCACACGCAAGGAGAGCCCATGACCCAGGAGTCCCAGGTCCGCAAACTGCGCCGCCGTGCGGAAGGTCTTTATGACCCGTTGTTCGAGCACGACGCCTGTGGGGTGGCTTTCGTCGCCCACCTGAGTGGGATTCCTGACCACGACATCGTCCGCAAGGGCCTCGAGGCTCTCCGCAACCTGGACCATCGCGGCGCCACCGGCGCGGACACCGCGGCCGGCGATGGTGCCGGCATCCTCCTGCAGGTGCCCGACGCGTTCCTGCGCGCGGTGTGCGGGTTCGACCTGCCGGCCCCCGGGGCGTACGCGGTCGGCACAGCCTTTCTGCCCGCCGACGAGACCGAACGCACCCGAGCCGTCGAGGCGCTGGAGAAGATCGCCGCCAGCGAGAACCTCACGGTGCTGGGCTGGCGCGACATCCCCGTCGACGGATCGACCCTCAGCCCGGTGTCGCTGGAGCTCATGCCCCACTTCGCCCACCTCGTCGTCACCGGCCCCGCCGGCGAGACGGGCATCGAACTCGATCGCCTCACCTATGGCCTGCGGCGACGCGCCGAACATGAGCAGGGCGTCTATTTCCCGTCGCTGTCCGCGCGCACCCTCGTCTACAAGGGCATGCTGACCACCGACCAGCTCGAGGAGGTCTTCCCGGACCTGCATGACGAGCGCATGGCGAGTGCGCTGGCGCTCGTGCACTCCCGGTTCTCGACCAACACATTTCCCGCCTGGGAGCTGGCTCATCCGTTCCGGATGATCGCTCACAACGGCGAGATCAACACGGTCAAGGGCAACCGCAACTGGATGCGCGCGCGGGAAGAACTGCTCGCATCCGATCTGATCCCCGGCAACCTCGAACGACTGTTCCCGATCTGCAACCCGGAGCAATCCGACTCCGCCTCGTTCGACGAGGTCCTGGAACTCCTGCACCTCGGTGGGCGATCGCTGCCGCACGCAGTGCTGATGATGATCCCCGAGGCGTGGGAGAACAACCCCGCCATGGCGGCCGGGCGGCGAGATTTCTATCGCTTCCACTCCTGCCTCATGGAGCCCTGGGACGGCCCGGCCAGCGTGTGCTTCACCGACGGCACCGTCATCGGCGCCGTCCTGGACCGCAACGGTCTGCGGCCGGGCCGCTATTGGGTCACCGACGACGGGCTCGTCGTCATGGCTTCCGAGGCCGGCGTCCTGCCCGACATCGACCAGGCCACGGTGATCGAGAAGGGCCGGATGCAGCCCGGTCAGATGTTCCTTGCCGACCTCGCCCAGCACCGGATCGTGCCCAACGACGAGATCAAGGACACACTCGCTGCCGAGCAGCCCTATGGCGAATGGCTCGCCGCCGGGCTCATCGATCTGGCCGATCTGCCCGAGCGGGAGCACACCGTGCACGGCCACAGCTCGGTGACGCGCCGCCAGCAGGTCTTCGGCTATACCGAGGAGGAACTCCGCCTCATCATCGCGCCGATGGCGAACAGCGGCGCCGAGCCGATCGGCTCCATGGGCACCGACTCGCCGATCGCAGCGATCAGCGAGCGGCCGCGGCTGCTGTTCGACTATTTCTCCCAGTTGTTCGCCCAGGTGACCAACCCACCGCTCGACGCCATCCGCGAGGAACTGGTCACGTCGCTCGCCGGCACCATCGGCCAGGAGGAGAACCTGCTGGCCCCCGGCCCGGCGTCCTGCCGCCAGATCGTCATCCCGTTCCCGGTGCTCGACAACGACGAGTTCGCCAAGCTCGTCACGCTGAACCGGCGCGGTGACATGCCGGGCTTCGCGCCCGTCACCGTCCGCGGCCTCTATCGCGTCGAGGACGGTGGCATGGGCCTGCGGCACGCGCTGGACCGGATCTGCAAGGAGGTGCACCGGGCGATCCTCGACGGCGCCCGGACCGTGATCCTCTCCGACCGCCACTCCAACGCAGAACTGGCGCCGATCCCGTCCCTGCTGCTGACCGCGGCGGTCCACCATCACCTGGTCCGGCAGAAGGCCCGCACGCGCTCGGCGCTGGTTGTGGAGGCGGGTGACGTCCGCGAGGTTCACCACGTGGCCACCCTCCTCGGGTTCGGCGCCTCCGCGGTCAACCCCTATCTGGTGTTCGAAAGCGCCGAGGACATGGCCCGGGAGGAGGTCTATGTCGGCGTCGACCCCGAGCAGGCCGTGCAGCACGTCAAGAAGGCGCTCGGCAAGGGCGTCCTCAAGGTGATGTCGAAGATGGGCGTGTCGACGGTCGCCTCCTATACGGGTGCGCAGATCTTCGAATGCCTCGGGTTGGCGAACGAGGTGGTGGATCAGTACTTCACCGGCACACCCGCCAAGCTGGGGGGCCTCGGTCTGGACGAGATCGCGGAGGAGATCCGGCTGCGGCATCTCAAGGCCTATCCCGCCGACGGCATTCCGCTGCCGCACCGTGAGCTCGAGGTCGGCGGCGAATATCAGTGGCGCCGCGAGGGCGAGCCGCACCTGTTCGACCCGGAGACCGTCTTCCGCCTGCAGCACGCCACGCGCGCCGGTCGCTATGACATCTTCAAGCAGTACACCGCTCATGTCGACGACCAGTCCAAGCGGTTGATGACCCTCCGGGGACTCCTGGAGTTCACCAGCGAGCGGACGCCGATCCCCATCGACGAGGTCGAACCGGTCTCGGAGATCGTCAAGCGCTTCTCGACGGGTGCGATGTCCTATGGCTCGATCAGCCAGGAGGCCCACGAGACGCTGGCCGTGGCGATGAACATGCTCGGCGGCAAGTCCAACACCGGCGAGGGCGGCGAGGACCCCGATCGCCTCTATGACCTGCAGCGACGGTCGGCGATCAAGCAGGTGGCCTCGGGGCGGTTCGGGGTGACCTCGGACTATCTGACGAACGCGGACGACATCCAGATCAAGATGGCCCAGGGTGCGAAGCCCGGGGAGGGCGGACAGCTGCCCGGCAACAAGGTGTATCCGTGGGTGGCGAAGACCCGCCACTCGACGCCGGGCGTCGGGCTCATCTCGCCGCCGCCGCACCACGACATCTATTCGATCGAGGACCTCAAGCAGCTCATCCACGACCTCAAGTGCGCCAACACGGCCGCCCGCATCCACGTGAAGCTGGTCGCCGAGGTCGGGGTCGGCACGGTCGCGGCCGGCGTGTCCAAGGCGAAGGCGGATGTGGTGCTGATCTCCGGCCACGACGGCGGCACGGGCGCGGCTCCGCTGACTTCGCTCAAGCACGCCGGCGGGCCCTGGGAGCTCGGGCTCGCGGAGGCCCAGCAGACCCTGCTCATCAACGGCCTGCGCGACCGCATCGTCGTCCAGGTCGACGGTCAGCTCAAGACCGGCCGGGACGTCATGATCGGCGCGCTGCTGGGTGCCGAGGAGTTCGGGTTCGCCACCGCGCCGCTGGTGGTCTCCGGCTGCGTGATGATGCGTGTCTGCCACCTCGACACCTGTCCGGTCGGGGTAGCGACACAGAACCCGGTGCTGCGGGAGCGCTTCACCGGCAGGCCGGAATTCGTGGTGAACTTCTTCGAGTACATCGCGGAGGAAGTCCGGGAGCACCTCGCCGCGCTCGGTTTCCGCACGCTCGACGAGGCGATCGGCCGCGTCGACATGCTCGAGACGCGCGCCGCCGAGGCGTACTGGAAGGCGAAGGGACTCGATCTCGGACCGATCCTCCACAGGGCGACCGGGGGTTTCGCCCGGACCTCGCCCCTGCGCAACACCATCGGCCAGGACCACGGTCTGGAGCACTCGCTGGACCGGACGGAGTTGATCCCGCTCGCGGCGCCCGCACTGGAACGGGGGGAGCGGGTGACCGGTGAGGTGAGCGTACGCAACGTCCACCGCACCGTCGGCACGATCCTGGGCCACGAGGTCACCAAGGCGACCCGGGGCGCCGGCTTCGACGACGACACGATCGACATCACCCTCCGCGGTTCCGCCGGGCAGAGCTTCGGCGCGTTCGTCCCCCGCGGGGTGACGCTGCGGCTGATCGGCGACTCCAACGACTACGTCGGAAAGGGCCTGTCCGGGGGCCGGCTCGTCGTCACGACGCCCGATGACGTGCAGTTCTCCCCGCGCGAGCAGATCATCGCGGGCAACGTCATCGGCTACGGCGCGACCTCCGGCGAGATCTTCCTCCGCGGCCAGGTCGGGGAGCGGTTCTGCGTCCGCAACTCCGGCGCCACCGCGGTGGTGGAGGGGGTCGGGGACCACGGCTGTGAGTACATGACCGGAGGTCTCGTCCTCATCCTCGGCGGGACCGGCCGCAACTTCGCGGCGGGCATGTCCGGCGGGGTCGCGTACGTCCGCGACCTCCACCCCCAGAACCTCAACCCGGAGATGGTCGACCTGGTCGAGTTGAACGCGGCCGACGTGGCCGTCGTGACCGACCTGCTCACCCGCTATGAGCGGGAGACCGGGTCGACCCTGGCCGCCGACCTGCTCGCGACCGACATCGCGGGGACGTTCACGAAGGTGCTCCCGCGGGAGTACGCCAAGGTCCTCGCCGCGCGGGAAAGCGCCGAACGCGAGGGCCTCGACCCCGACGAGACCGACCGCCGCATGATGGCGGCCGTCACCGCCTGACCACCGACGAGAGCAAGGAACCGAGCCAATGGCTGATCCGCGAGGATTTCTGAACCACGGCCGCAAGGTCGCCGAGCGCCGTCCGGTCGACGAGCGCATCAACGACTGGCAGGAGGTCTATCCCGGCGGGCCCGGGAAGGCGCTGCTGCCGATCATCTCCGAACAGGCGAGTCGCTGCATGGATTGCGGCATCCCGTTCTGTCACTCCGGCTGCCCGCTGGGCAACCTCATCCCGGAGTGGAACGATCTGGTCTATCGAAACGACTGGAACGACGCGCTGGACCGTCTGCACGCCACCAACAACTTCCCGGAGTTCACCGGCCGGCTCTGCCCGGCCCCGTGCGAGACCGCCTGCGTGGTGGGCATCTCCGGCGATCCGGTGACGATCAAGAACGTCGAGGTGGCGATCATCGACCGCGGTTGGGACAACCGCGCGGTCAAGGCCCAGCTCCCGCAGTGGCACACCAACAAGACGGTTGCCGTCATCGGGTCCGGCCCGGCGGGTCTGGCGGCGGCGCAGCAGTTGACCCGGGAGGGGCACACCGTCGCGGTCTATGAGCGTGACGACGCCCCCGGTGGTTTGCTGCGCTATGGCATCCCCGAGTTCAAGATGGAGAAGTCCGTCCTGGACCGCCGCCTGCGTCAGATGCGCAACGAGGGCACGATCTTCCGCACCGGCGTCAACGTCGGCGTCGACCTCACCGCCGATGAGCTGATCGACCGCTATGACGCGGTCGTTCTCGCCATCGGGTCGACCGTGCCCCGGGATCTGCCGATCCCGGGCCGGGAACTGACCGGCATCCACCAGGCCATGGAGTTCCTGCCCCAGGCCAATCGGGCCGCGCTCGGCCAGGAGGTGGACGGCCAGATCCTCGCGACCGGCAAGGACGTGGTGATCATCGGCGGCGGGGACACCGGCGCGGACTGCCTCGGCACGTCCATCCGACAGGGCGCCCGGTCGATCACGCAGCTCGAGATCCTGCCGCGGCCGACCGAGCTCCGGCCGGACAACCAGCCGTGGCCGACCTATCCGATGATCTATCGCGTCAGCTCCGCTCACGAGGAGGGCGGCGAGCGCCTTTATGCCGTTTCCACCAGTGAGTTCGTGGACGACGGCGACGGGGGCGTGGCCGGGCTGAAGCTGGTCGAAGTGGCGCTGGCCGACGGGAAATTCACCCCGGTCGAAGGCAGTGAGCGCGAATTGCCCGCACAGCTCGTCCTGCTCGCCATGGGCTTCACCGGTCCGGAAACCGCCGGGCTCGTCGAGCAGTTCAACCTCGAGCTCGACGCCCGCGGCAACATCGCCCGTGACGAGCACTACGAGACCTCGAAGCCCGGCGTGTTCGTCTGCGGGGACGCCGGACGGGGTCAGTCACTGATCGTGTGGGCGATCGCGGAGGGGCGTTCCTGCGCGGCCGGGGTCGACTGGTACCTCACCGGTGACACCAAGCTCCCCAAGCCCATTGCCCCGACCGAGCGGCCGCTGGTGGTCTGACAGGTCAGAAGCACGTCCGGACGGCACCCACGACCCGCAGCTCGTCATCGACCAGCGGGACGTGGGTCCACCGGTCGAAGGTGAGGCAGGGGTGGGAGATCCCCAGCTCGAGGATGTCGCCGACCCGGAGATCCGCGCCGCCGCAGCGGACATAACCGTGCTGGTCGTTGTGATGGTCGACGAGCAGGTCCAGTGCGCGGGGGGCCCCCGCCTCGCGGCGTACGCTCAGAACCCGGGCGGGCGGATCGACGGTCAGATCCCGCTTGCCGGCATCGATGATGGCCCAGTCCGGTTCGGGCACCGACAGGACCCGGGACCACACCCGCAGCGCGGGCCGGACAGCGGGACCACGGGCGGACTCGGCATACAACCCGTGGTCGTGGATCACTGAACACCCCGATCTGAGCAGGATCTGCGACTCCCGGCCGAGATCGGTGCGCAGCCCGTCGAGGACGAGATCGGGATACATCGAACCCCCCGCGGACAGCAGCACCGGGCGGTCCGGAGCAAAGGCGTGGACGTCGGCCAGCCCCCGGGCCAGCCGACGGACGACGTCGATGTGGGTCCGCACCGCCGCGACCGTGTCGGCGTCCCGCCCGGTCACCGTCCCCTCGAAGGCGGCCACGCCCACCAGATCCAGGCTCGGTTCGCGGGCGACCGCGGTCGCGAGGGCCAGCCCCGTCGGCACGTCGCGCACACCGCAGCGGCCGCCGGGGGCGCCCACCTCGATGAGGACCGGCAGGCGGGAACGGGAGGGGACGGCAGCGGCGGTCAGGCGTACGGACTCGACAGAATCAACGAACGTCAGCACCTCCACGTCCCGCGCCAGCAGTTCGGCGAGTGGACGCGGGTCCGCGCAGACGTTCGCCAGCACGATCCGCCGCACCCCCCAGTCGACCATGCGCTCCGCCTGCCTTGGCGTGGCCGCCGTGATCGCCCAGGCCCCGTGCTCGAGCTGCCGCCGGATCAGTTCCGGCGACATCGTGGTCTTGCCGTGGGGAGCGAGCTCCACCCCGGCGGCGCGGCACCACTCCGCGACCGTGGCCAGGTTGTGCGCGAGGTCGGACTCGGCCAGAGAACAGATCGGGGTGGCGAAATCCCTGAGCAGCGACCACCCCCGCTCGGCGATGCGGTCGATGGGCGTGCCGGCCGTGTCTGTCGGCCAGTTCTTGGGCCGGTCGAGGGTGTGGCGCATGGGAGGCAGGGTATGCCAGCACCCACCCCGCGGTCCCGTTTCGCCCTGTGGCACTCCCACGGGCGGTAAATCGACAAAGTGTTAGCTTCGATTGTGCCCCGGCCTTGACCGCGGCCGAACACCGCGCCACTTGCGTCATCCAACCACCCCCCAGAAGGAAGACTCTTCATGGCTGTCCTGCCTGCGCCTCCACCCGTCGCGTCGCCGCCCACCGGAGAAGTTCCGGACTCGCGTCGCGCCGCGACCCGGAACCCCTATTCACCGGTCATGCTGGTCGTCGCCCTGATCGCGACGATCGGTGTGTTCGCCTATGCGGCGTTCCTGCTCAACCCCGCCAACCGCGGCGACCTGCTGCCCTGGCTGCTGGTGATCGTCGCCGAGACGATCCTCGTGTTCCACGCGATCATGGCGATGTGGACGATCCTGTCCGGCAGCAAGAGCCCGCGGGACTACGCCTTCCACGCGGCCAAGGACGCCCTCTATGACGCCGCGACCAACCGGCGGCTCGGCGTCGAGCATGACCCGACCCAGTGGCCGCTGCACCTCCGGGGACGTCCGGTCACGGTCGACGTCATGATCACCGTCTATGGCGAGGATCTCGACGTCATTCGCCGGACCGCGGAGGCGGCGCTCGCCATCCGGGGGGCCCACCGCACCTGGATCCTCGACGACGGCCGGTCCGATGAGGTGGAGGCGCTGGCGGCCGAGCTGGGCTGTTCCTATATCCGCCGGCTGAACAATCACGGCGCGAAGGCAGGCAACATCAACAACGCGATGTCGGTCGCCAAGGGTGAATATTTCGTCATCCTCGACGCCGACTTCGTCGCCAAGCGGGCGTTCCTCGAGGAGACCCTCCCGTTCATGCGCGACGAGTCGGTCGCCTTCGTGCAGACGCCGCAGACCTACGGCAACCTGCACAACGTCATCTCCCGCGGTGCGGGCTATATGCAGACGATGTTCTATCGCTTCATCCAGCCCGGCCGGAACCAGTTCAACGCCGCGTTCTGCGTCGGCACCAACGTGCTCTATCGCCGCGACGCCGTCCTCGACATCGGCGGCATCTATGCCCTGTCGAAGTCCGAGGACGTGTGGACCTCGCTGATGCTCCACGAGCGCGGCTGGCGCAGCGTCTATATTCCCAACACGCTGGCGGTCGGAGACGCGCCGGAGACCATCGAGGCCTACAGCAAACAGCAGTTGCGCTGGGCCACCGGTGGCTTCGAGATCATGTTCACCCACAACCCCCTGAGCCCCCGCCGTCGACTCACGCTCGACCAGCGGTTGATGTATCTCGTCACCGCGACCCACTATCTCGTCGGCATCGTTCCCGGCCTGCTGCTCTTCGTGCCGGCGCTCGAGATCTTCTTCGACCTCCGCCCGGTCAATCTGACCGTCGGCCCGCTCACGTGGGCGCTGTTCTATTCGGGCTTCTATGTCATGCAGATCGTGCTCGCGTTCTTCACGCTCGGCTCGTTCCGCTGGGAGGTGCTGATGCTCAGCTCGGCGTCCTTCCCGATCTATGGCAAGGCGCTGCGCAACGCGTTCATCGGTGCGGACACCAAATGGTCGGTCACCGGTGCCGCGGGGGCCCGGAATTCCGCGTTCAACTACATCATCCCGCAGGTGCTGGTGTTCACGTTCCTGTTGGGTGCCAGCGCCGTCGCGCTCTGGCGCGATTGGTCGATGCAGCAGTTCAACATCGCCACCTTCTGGAACATCGTCAACACGATCGCGCTCGGCACGTTCGTCGGCGTCGCGCTCGCCGAGGATCGCAACCGGGGCCGCGCCACCGGGCAGCCGGCGGATTCCGCCCCGACCGAGGCGATCGACGAGCCCGGTGGCCTCGTCCTCGACCGGAACGAGATTCAGGCTGCGGCCGGACGCATCCGCGCGCTGGCCGACGGCAACGCCACCGCCACCGAACTTCCCACCCCGCGCGCCATCCGCGGCCCCGGGGCCGACCCCTATCCGACGACCGGGCCCCTGCCCGTCCACCTGCCCTCACCGATCCGGCCGGAGGACGACGACTTCGGCGCCATGCCGCGGCCCATGCGGGCCGCCGGCTGGGCCGAGGACCCGGAGCCCTGGACCATCGACGAACCGACCGCCGCCCGTCCCGCGGTGTCCCGCTGGGGCACCCACCACCCCGAGGAGACCCGATGACCACCGCCAACCGCCTCCGGCTGATCGGGGGCCTGCTCGCCATCCTGTTCCTGTGCGCCGCCCTGACGCTGCTCTACAACCAACGACAGACCCGCGTGTCGAGCGTCTCGGCCACCGTGAACGCACCCCAGACCGTCGTCAGCTCCGCCTATGGCGGCGTCGTGACCGATACCTTTGTCAAGAACGGCTCGGAGGTCCGGCGCGGGGACCGTCTGTTCACGGTCTCGTCGATCACCCTCCAGCAGGACCTGGGGCACGGCGTCAAGCCGGCGTCGACCGATGCCTATGAGATCGACACCAGCGACGGCACCGTCACCTATCGCGCCGTCCAGGACGGTTATGTGACCGACTCGCAGGCCGAGGTCGGCAGCTTTCTCGCGAACGGAGCACCCATGGCGACCGTGGTCGCCGACGGGCAGCGGCAGGTCATCGCGACCTATCTCATGAGCCCCACCGACTATGGCCGCGTCGAGGACGGGAGCCGGGTGAGCATCTTCCTGCCCAACAACGAACGGGTGGACGGCCACGCGGACGGGGTCGCGGTGTCCACCGAGGACGGTCAGGCCGTCACCCAGGTCCGCGTGCACAGCGACGACCTCGCGGACCCGCGCTTTGCCCACCTCACGCGGCAGGGCTCGCCGGTCGTCACCGTCCTCGAGCTGCGCGACGACGGCGTTCTCGCCGGCCCGACCGACGCCATGATGGCCTTTCTCACGAAGATCGGTCTCCGATGAGGCGGCCGCGATCGACCCCGAACGGCAGGGTCCGAGGGGCCACGGCCCTCCTGGCGGGGCTCCTGCTGGTGCTCACCGCCTGCACGGGGGGCGGTGACACCCCGCAGCCTCCCGCCACGCCGAGTCCCGCGACGCGAGTCCTGAGTGCGGCGGAGGCCGACCCGGCAATCCTGCCCGAACGTCCGGGCAAGGACCTGCGGCCGGTCCGCCTCGCCGACGGCCTGACACCCCCGACCAACCGGTGGTTCTCCGGCCTGGTCTTCGGTGACCAGATCCAGCCGGTGTTTCCGCTTCCGCTGACCTTCGGCGTCGAGGAGAACACCTTCGGGTTCGGCCTCCCGCCGGTGCACAGCACCGGGAAGACGATCATCGGTGGCTACACCCCGACGATCCAGGTCACGCTGGCCGACGTCACCGATTGGCGGGTCACTGCCTATGACGACATGTCGGTGACCCTCACCGCCCTCGCCGGCAGCGAGCCGGCCGGCCACGTGGTGATCGCGCGTGGCTCGCCGTTCATCGGTCTCACCGCCGAGCAGGACCTCACCCTCAGCACCAACATCCCGTTCACCGGCGACGAGCGGGTGCGCACCGTGACCGCAGGGGAGGGGGAGTACGCCGTCACCGGCGGCACCCTCACCGACACGGGCGTCACCCTCGCGGCGGGCGAGCACACCACGTTCTTCGCAGTCCCCGAGGACGGAGATGCCGCCACCCTCGCGGAGCTCGCGGCCGACCCGCTCGACGGGACCTCCGTGGCGTACGCGGTGGACGACGAGGTGGCCACGACGCTCACCTGGCGGACCCGCGGCGGCGGCCCCACTGCCTTGGCCGCCCTGCCGCACCAGCGGACCGGCGCCGAGGGCTGCGATCTGGGCACCTACCGGTCGGCGTACGGCACCATGGCGCTCTGCCGGGGCACCGAGCTCACCTGGACCGCGCCCCTGCGTGCGGCCCGCAGCGGGCTCGATCTCGACGGGCTCGATCAGACCGCCCGCACCGAGATCGCGGAGGCCGTCAAGCGCGACGTGCACGGTGCGGAGCCCTATCCGGCGGACACCTATTTCGGTGGCAAGGCGCTCTATCGTGACGCGACGCTGCTGGGCATCGCCCGTCAGGTCGGGGCCGACACCGAGGCCGAGATCCTGCGGGAGCGGGCCACGACCGAGCTGCGCAGGTGGGCGGACCCGAACGGCTGTGACGACCGCGCCACGTTCTGCTTCACCTATGACCCGACCAACCGCGGCGTCGTGGGGCAGGAGGCCTCCTTCGGCGCGGACGAATTCAACGACCACCACTTCCACTACGGCTATTTCCTGTACGCGGCGGGCATCCTCGCCGCCGACGACCCGGCCCTCCAGCAGGACATCGCTCCGGTGATGAACCTGCTGGCGGCCGATATCGCCATGGCGCCGGCGACCGAGCACTTCCCGCAGTGGCGGAACTTCGACGCCTACGGCGGCCACTCGTGGGCATCCGGCACCGCTCCGTTCGCCGATGGCAACAACCAGGAATCCGTGTCCGAGGCGATCAACGCCTGGGCCGGGCTCACCCTCTGGGCGCGGGCGAGCGGCAACAGCGCGCTCGAGGCCCAGGGCCAGTGGCTGCATGCGGTGGAGGCGCAGGCGTCGCGGGCCTACTGGACCGACTTCGACCGCAACGACCCGGCCTATGCCGGATACGACCACACAATCACCCCGCTGAACTTCGGCGGCAAACGCGACTATGCGACCTGGTTCTCCCCGGAGCCGGCGGCCGCCCTGGCGATCCTGGTCATCCCGGCCAGCCCGTCGTCCGATCACCTGGCAGGCGATCCGGAGCGCATCCGCGAGAACGTGGCGGAAGCGACCGGGACACGGGGGTTCCAGCAGCAGTACGGCGATTATCTGCTCATGTACTCCGCGCTCGCCGGCGAGGAGGACCGTCAGCAGGCGCTGACCGAGGCGAGGGCCATGGGCCCGGATGACGTCGACGACGGCAACACCTACGCCTATCTGCTCGCTTGGCTGCATGCAGCCGGGCAGAGCGGATAGGGTTGCTGTCGTCCGAACACGAGGGCTTCCGTTCGCGGAACCTCCCGCGCCCCCCCATCCGTTTCTGGGGACAGAGGCCGAGACGGAAGGAACGCACAGCCGACATGTCCAGGGCTCAGCGGGACGCCGAGTTCGCCCGGTTCGTCGCCGAGCGATCGCCCCGGCTGCTGCTGCTCGCCCGACACCTGTGCGGTGACTTCCAGGCCGCCGAAGATCTGACCCAGTCGGTGTTGGAGAAGGCCTATCTGAAGTGGGGACGAGTGGCGCAGGCGAGTGATCCGTATGCGTATGTGCGGCGCATGCTGATCAACCTCAACAACGACCGGCTCCGGCGCCAGCCATGGCGGGAGAATCCGGCCGAGTTCGTGGCCGAGGCGCGCACGTTGTTCGCGCTGCCCGGTGGTCAGGTCCCCGCCGACGACATGTTGCAGATCATCGATCGGATCGCCCTGCGGCGCGCGCTCGCAGAACTGACCCCCCGCGAGCGATCGGTGATCGTGCTGCGCTATCTGGAGGATCTCTCCGAGGAAGCCACCGCCGCCGAGCTCGGCATCAGGGTGGGCACCGTGAAGAGCGCCTGCCACCGTGCCCTCGCCAGACTGCGTGAGCACTCCGAGAAGGTGGGGGAGGAGCGATGAAGGTGGGTGTGGAGCGGTGACGACGGAGGACCGGTTGCGCGGGGCACTGCGGCAGGGCACCCCGCGGGCCTTGGACGGCCAGGCGATCATCGCTGCCGCGAAACGTCGGCGCGCGATGGGTCTCGCCCGGGTCGGGACCGTTGCCGCGGCTCTCGTGCTGGTGGCCGGATTCGGAGTGGCCACGCTCCGACAGACCGCGTTCGATGCCCAGCCGGAGTCGGGATCGGTGTACGCCACCCCGCCTGCCGCCGTTCCGGGGCCGGTGGAGGACGAGCGTGGTGGCCCCGAGATGAACTCCGGCGTGATCCCGGGCCGGCGCCTGCTCGTCCATCCGGAACGGTGGTGCCTGGTCCGCAGCGGCGACGGCGGGGAGATCGGATGTGCCCCTCGCACGGAACGGATGCTGCGCGTGCCCGATGAACGGGACGAGCAGTGGCTGGTCGTGCTGGCGCCGTCCGGGCCCGACACGACCGTGCTCCAGGTCGAACAGCGGGCCGGCTGGCTCAACCTGCGGACCTCGTCGGTGCCGGGCTCCGGTGAGCTGTGGGTGGGCGTGCTGCCCGGTTCTCAGGTCCCGGAACCGCCCCGGGGAGCCCGCGCGCTCAACGCTTCGGGACAGGCGATCTGGAGCGGCTGAGACCGATCGTGCGGCGCGCGTCTCGGGAGGGTCCACTGTCGGTGTCAGCGTCTAGGCTGGGGCCTTCGGATCGGCGGGGCACAGGAGGGCGCACAGGGATGTACGAGAAGGACAACTTCGTGCACCTTCACGTGCATTCGGAATTCTCGATGCTGGACGGGGCGGCGCGTGTCCCGGACATGTTCACCCGGGCTGCCGAGATGGGCATGCCCGCCATCGCCGTGACCGACCACGGCAACCTGTTCGGCGCCTACGAGTTCTTCAAGAGATCACAGGGCACCGGGGTCAAGCCGATCATCGGCCTCGAGGCCTATCTGGTGCCCGGCCACGGCAAGCGTCAGGAACGCAAACGGGTGCAATTCGGCGACGGCACCGGAGACGACGTCGCGGCCAAAGGGGCGTACACCCACATGACGATGTGGGCACCCGACAACACCGCGATGCACAACCTGTTCCGACTGAGCTCGCGCTCATCGAAGGAAGGCTTCTTCTACAAACCCCGCGCGGACCGTGAGCTGCTGAACCGGTTCGGGCACGGACTGATCGCCACCACCGGCTGCCCGTCGGGCGAGATCCAGACCTATCTGCGGGTCGGGAAATATCGGGAAGCGGTCGAGGCCGCCGCCGAGTTCCGCGACATCTTCGGCCCCGGCAACTTCTATTGCGAGATCATGGACCACGGGCTCGACATCGAGACCAGGATCCGGCACGACCTGCTCAAGCTGGCCCGCGAGCTCAAGCTCCCGCTGGTGGCGACCAACGACTCGCACTACGTGAACCCGGAGGACGCCGAGGCGCACGACAACCTCCTCTGCGTGTCTGCCGGCGCCCACAAGCACCAGCCCGGACGGTTCAAGTTCGACGGCAACGGCTACTACCTCAAGTCCGCGGCGGAGATGCGGGCGCTGTTCTCCGAGCTCCCGGAGGCGTGCAACAACACCCTCGAGATCGCCGAGCGGTGCGAGATCTCGTTCACCGAGGGCGAAGGGCGCTATATGCCCAAGTTCCCGGTCCCGGCCGGGCACACCGAGGAGACGTGGTTCGTCGAGGAGGTCCGCACCGGCCTCCTGCAGCGCTTCGACAACAACGTCCCGGACTATGCGACCAAGCAGGCGGACTTCGAGATCGAGGTCATCACCGCGAAGGGCTATGCGGGCTATTTCCTCGTGGTGTCGGACTTCATCCGCTGGGCGAAGAACAACGGCATCCGGGTGGGCCCGGGACGCGGGTCGGGTGCTGGGTCGATGTGTGCGTACGCGATGCAGATCACCGATCTCGACCCCATCCCGCACGGACTGATCTTCGAGCGGTTCCTCAACCCGGAGCGGAAGTCGATGCCGGACTTCGACATCGACTTCGACGAGCGCCGGCGCGGGGAGGTCATCCACTACGTCACCGAGAAATACGGCGACGACCGGGTGTGCCAGATCGTCACCTACGGCACCATCAAGGCCAAGCAGGCGGTCAAGGACTCCGCGCGGTTGCTCGGCAAACCGTTCTCGATGGGCGAAAAGATCACCAAGGCGATGCCGCCCGCGGTGATGGGCAAGGACGTGCCCCTGAAGGATCTGTTCAACCCCGACCACAAACGGTTCACCGAGGGCCAGGAGTTCCGGGAGCTGTATGACTCCGACCCCGAGGTCAAGGAGGTCGTCGATACCGGCATCGGCATCGAGGGCCTGAAGCGACAGTGGGGCGTGCATGCGGCGGGCGTGATCATGTCGTCGGAGCCGCTCGAGGACATCATCCCCGTGATGAAGCGGGAGTCCGACGGCGCGATCATCACCCAGTTCGACTATCCGACCTGTGAGGCGCTCGGCCTGGTCAAGATGGACTTCCTGGGGCTCCGCAACCTGACGATCCTGGACGATGCGCTGGCGAACGTGAAGCTCAACCGGGACCTCGACATTGACCTCGAAGCCCTCAGCAAGGACATGACCGATCGCGCGACCTATGAGTTGCTCGGCCGCGGCGACACCTTGGGGGTGTTCCAGCTCGATGGCGGCGGCATGCGCAGCCTGCTGCGGTTGATGCAACCGGACAACTTCGAGGACATCTCCGCGGCGCTCGCGCTCTATCGGCCCGGACCCATGGGCGTGAACGCCCACACCAACTTCGCTCTGCGCAAGAACGGCAAGCAGGAGTTGATCCCGCTCGATCCCCAGCTGAAGGGCAAGCTGCAGACCGAGATGATCGAGGCGCTCGAGCCGATCCTCGGCACCACCTATGGCCTGGTGATCTATCAGGAACAGGTCATGGCGATCGCCCAGCAGCTCGCCGGTTATACCCTCGGCAATGCCGATCTCCTCCGGCGCGCGATGGGCAAGAAGAAGCGCGAGGTGCTCGACGCCGAATACGTGAACTTCGAGGCCGGCATGCAGGCCAACGGGTTCAACCCTGCCTCCATCGCGGCACTGTGGGGCGTCCTGGTGCCGTTCTCCGACTATGCGTTCAACAAGGCGCACACGGCGGCGTACGGTCTGGTCTCCTATTGGACCGCCTATCTGAAGGCCAACTATCCCACTGAATATATGGCCGCCCTGTTGACCTCGGTGAAGGACGACAAGGACAAGATGGCGATCTATCTGGGGGAGTGCCGCCACATGGGCATCAAGGTCCTCCCGCCCGACGTCAACGAATCGGCGATGAACTTCACCCCGGTCGGGACCGACATCCGCTTCGGGTTGTCCGCGGTCCGCAACGTCGGCGGCGCGGTCGTCGGGCTCATGGTCGAGGAGCGCGAGACCAAGGGCAAGGCCACGAGCTTCCATGACTTCCTCGACAAGGCACCTTTGCAGGCCTGCAACAAGCGGCTGATCGAATCGCTCGTCAAGGCCGGCGCGTTCGATTCACTCGGACACCCGCGCCGTGCGCTGATGGAGATCTTCGAGAACGCCGTCGACCAGGTCATCGACATCAAACGCAACGAGGCGAACGGCCAGGACGACCTGTTCGGCGCTTTCGGGGACAGCGGTGACGAGCAGTCGGGCATGGCGCAGCAGACCGTGCCCGACCTGCCCGACTGGGACAAGCAGACCAAGCTGGCGTTCGAACGGGAAATGCTCGGTCTCTATGTGTCCGATCACCCGCTGCACGGGCTCGAGCACATCCTCGCCGCCGAGCGGGACCTCTCCATCGGGGCCCTGATCGCCGAGGACGGCCCGCGGGACACCACCGTCGCGATCGCCGGCATGATCACCAATATCGTCCGCAAGACGACGAAGAGCGGCGACTATATGGCGATCCTGACGGTCGAGGACCTCGAGGCCGGCATGGAGGTGGTCCTCTTCCCCCAGGCCTATGCGCTGGTCTCCACGATTCTCGCGACGGACACCGTCGTCCGGATCCGGGGCAAGGTCAGAGCCAGGGACGATTCGGTGACCATGCAGGCCAACGAAGTCACGCTCCCCGACGTCGACCAGGGGCCCGGCAAGCCGGTGGTCATCTCGTTGCCCGCGACTCGGTGCACGGCGCCCGTGGTCACCGAGTTGCGCCAGGTGCTGCGGGCACACCCGGGCATGACCGAAGTGCATCTGCGATTGCAGAGCAATCAGAGGACGACCGTGTGGCGCATCGACGATCAGCTGCGCGTCACTCCGTCGCCGCCGCTGATGGCCGATCTCAAGGCGCTGCTGGGGCCGTCATGTCTGAACGTGTGAACGCCGAAGCGGGGGCCGGCGGCTCCGGGCCGCCGAGCGTGCGGCATCGCGGTGACTCCGTCACGACGGGCACCCTGCCGCCGGCAGAACGGTTGCGGCACCGGCGGGTCGCCCGCCCGGGCCGTCACTTGGCGCTGTTCCTCGCGGGGGTGGTGGTCACTGGCTGTCTCGCCGGCGTCCTCTGGTTCTGGATCGTGCCCCTCACCACCTATGCGGTGGACGAGGCCGGGAACGCGACGGTCACCGAGCGTGGTCTCGCCGGGATCGTCGCGGCCGATGCGTGGTTCGCGCTGCTGGGCGTCGTGCTCGGGGTGATCTGCGGGCTGGTCGTCTGGTCCTGGTTCTCGGGTCTGGGATGGCCTTGTGTCTTCCTGGCGATCGTCGGGTCGCTCGTGATGGCGCTCCTGTGCTGGTTGGTGGGGTCCCAGCTGGGTCCGGGCCCGTTCAACGAACGGTTGGCGGCGGCCACCCCCGGTCAGACCCTGCCGATCGAGCTGACCCTCCGGGCCCCGGCCGCGTTGCTTATCTGGCCCTTCGCGGCCGTGCTGGTCCTCATGCTGATCTCGGCGCTGGTCCCGGACCCGGAGGATCCGGGCGCGGAGGGTCGCGATGCTGCCCTCTGACGTGTCGGGCTCCGGCCTGATCGCGGTTGGTCTGGTCGCCCTGCTGTGCCTCCTCGGTCCGCTGCTGGTCCAGATCTTCTGGGCGCGGGGCCGCCGCTGGTTGTGGGCCGGTTTCGGACTCGGCGTGCTCACCTTCACGGTGACACAGCTGCTCATCCGAATCCCGCTGATCACCGTCGTGCTGCCCGTGCTCCCCGAATGGCAGGCGCTGCTGAGCCACGCCGTGTGGGCCGCGCTCGTGCTCAGCTTCAGCGCGGCGGTGTTCGAGGAAACCGGACGTCTGCTGGTGCTCACCCTGTTCTTCCGCACCCGGAGGCGCACCCAGGCGGACGGTGTCGCGTTCGGACTGGGCCATGGCGGCATCGAGGCGTTCGTGCTCGTGGGTCTCTCCCTCGTGGGCGTTTTGGTGATGGGGATCCTGGTGAAGGCCGGCCAATGGGGATCCCTCACCGCGACGATGCCGCCCGAAGCCGCCGCGGCGCTGCAGAGCCAACTCGGCGCCGTCACCGTGCTCGCTGCCACGGCCGGCGGACTCGAGCGGGTGGCGGCGGTCGCCCTGCACGTCGGACTCAGCGTCCTGGTGCTGCTGGGCGTGGAGCGCGGACGGCCGGTCGCCGCGTGGCTGCTGGCGATGCTCATTCACGGGGTGGCGAATTTCGTCGCCGTGGTGGCCCTCACGGTCTGGGGCTGGCCGGTGCTGGCCGTCGAGGCGTTGCTGTTGGTGGTCGCTGCGATCGCCATCGCCTGGGTGGTTCGGATCCGGCCTGCGTTCGCGTCAGGAGCGGGCGACCGCGGTGACGAGAGCCCCGGTGAGAGCGACCAGGTCGCCCGGGGCGAGCTCTAGGTCCAGGCCCCGTCGACCGGCGGAGACGAAGACCGTCGGGAACTCGAGCGCGCTGGCATCCAGCACCGTCGGCAACGCGCGCTTCTGCCCGAGCGGCGAGATCCCGCCCACCACCATGCCCGTGACCCGTTCGGCGACCGCAGGGTCGGCCATCCCGACCTTTTTCGCCCCCAGTGCCGTGGCGACCGCCTTGAGATCGAGGGCGCCGGCCACCGGGACGATGGCGACCGCCAAGCCCCCGCCGGTGTCGACCAGCAACGTCTTGAAGACCTGTTCGGGCGGCAGCCCCAGGCGCTCGGCAGCTTCAGCGCCGAAGCTGCGGTTGCCGCTGTCGTGGGCGTACGCATGCAGGCGATAGCTCACACCGCGGCTGTCGAGGAGCCGGGTGGCCGGCGTACCCGAAGAACCGCGGCTCATCCCTGCACCCGGGAAACGATCTCGACCAGGATCGGAGCCACGACCAACGCGGGCAGCAGGTTGCCGACCGGGATCTGACGAATGTTCAGCAACCGCATGCCCACTCCGAGCAGCATCAGCCCACCGGTTCCGGTGAGAGCCATGAGGTGTGGCTCGGGCAGGAAATCACCGAGGAGGAACCCCACCAGTGTCAGCGACCCCTGGACCACGCCGACCACGAGCGCCGACGCCATCACCCCGATGCCGAGGGAGGCGGCGAACGCAATGGCCGCAAACCCGTCGAGGACCGCCTTGAGCACCAATTGATCGGCGCCGTTGCCGAGCCCGTCGGACAGCGACCCGAGGATCGTGAGGGGACCGATGCAGAACAACAGCGAAGCCGAGACGAAGCCCTCGATGAACCGCTCGCGGGCCGACAGATGCGCGGCCCCGGTGTCCGGCCCCTCGTCGGTTCCCTCCGGATGGGCGGACGTGCCGCCGTCGCGGCGGACGAGCATCCGGCGCAGCCAGGCGCCCAAGTCCTCCAGCCGTCGCTCGAGGTCGACCAGGGATCCCACGATGCCCCCGATCAGCAGCGAGCCCAGCACGATCAGGATCGGGGCGGACGATCCGACGCGGTCGCTGAGCGCGGTCGAGGTCACGTCCATCGCGGTCAGGGCACCGATGAGCAGGGTCACCAAGCCAAGGGAGTCGGTCACGGTGTCCCGGGTGCGCTGCGGCAGCCGGTGGCCAAGAGCCATCCCGATCCCCGCACCGAGGATCACGGTGGCGACATTGACGACGGTGCCGAAACCGATGAACATGGCCGCGATTCTTGCACCGCACCCGGGTGCCGTCCGCCGGACGCCAGCCAGCGGTGATATTCCGGGCAGGCATTCGGTTCGGCTCTCTAGAATCGCCTCCGTGCTGCGAACTCTGGATCTGCGAGGCCGGCTGGCTGCCGGCGAAACCCTCGATTATCGGCGCATCGTGCCCCGCGCGCCGTTCGACGTCGCTGCTGCCATGGCGGCGGTCGCCCCGATCTGTGACGCGGTGGCCGAGCGCGGAGAGGACGCGCTCCGGGAGCTCTCCGAACGGTTCGATCGCGTGGTGCCCAGCAGCTTCCGGGTGCCGACCGAGGCGCTCGCCGACGCCGAGGCCCAACTGGATCCCGACGTCCGGGCCGCCTTCGAGGTCGCGATCGAGCGCCGCCGTGCGGTGGCGGTCGCGGAGCGGGGAGACGAGTCGATCGAGGTCGACGTGGCGGCTGGGGCGCGCGTGACCCACAAGACGATCCCGGTCAACCGCGTCGGCCTCTATGTGCCGGGCGGCCTCGCCCCGTTGGCCTCCAGCGTGATCATGAACGTGGTGCCCGCCCAGGTCGCGGGCGTGCGATCGATCGCCGTCACCTCGCCGCCGCAGGAGGAGTTCGGCGGATTGCCGCACCCGAACATCCTTGCGCTCTGCAGCATCCTCGGTGTGGACGAGGTCTTCGCCGTGGGGGGCGCCCAGGCCGTGGCGATGTTCGCCTATGGGGTTCCGGGGCTCTGCGCCGCCGTCGATCTCGTCACGGGCCCCGGCAACATTTATGTCGTCGCCGCCAAGCGCCTGCTCAAGGGCCGGATCGGCATCGACTCAGAGGCCGGGCCGACGGAGATCGCGATCCTGGCCGACGACACCGCCCACCCGGCCCACGTTGCCGCCGACCTCATCTCCCAGGCAGAACACGACCCGCTCGCAGGGTCGGTCCTCGTCACCGACTCGAGCGAACTCGCGGGCGCCGTGCAGGCGGCGCTCGAACCGCAGATTGCCAACACCCGACACCAGGACCGCATCCGGACCGCGCTCACGGGCGACCAGTCCGGCATCGTGCTGGTCGACGACATCGACCAGGGCCTCGCGGTCGTGGATGCCTATGGCGCCGAACACCTGGAGATCCACACGCGTGACGCGGCTGACCTCGCCCAAAGGGTCACGAACGCCGGGGCCATCTTCATCGGCACCTACGCGCCGGTCTCGCTCGGCGACTACTGTGCCGGGTCCACCCACGTCCTGCCGACCGCCGGCGCCGCTGCGCACTCTTCGGGACTGACCGTCCAGTCGTTCCTGCGCCACGTGCATCTGATCGACTATTCGGCCGACGCGCTGGCCGGCGTACGCCGCACGGTGGAGACCTTCGCCCACGCGGAGGATCTGCCCGCCCACGGCGCGGCCGTGACCGTCCGATTCACCGACCCCCGCGACTGATCCCCGAGAGGAAACCGTGACCACCCGTGCCCAAGGGTCCGCCGCCGCCATCGGTCTGGCGGACCTGCCGCTGCGCCCCGAATTGGTGGGGGAGGAGCCCTATGGCGCTCCCCAGCTCGACGTGCCGGTGCTGCTGAACGTCAACGAGAACCCGTATGCGCCGAGCGACCGCGTGCGCGCCGAGATCGCGACCGCCGCCGCCGAGGCCGCGACGGTCATGAACCGCTATCCCGACCGGGAGGCCCGTGCGCTGCGGAGTCGGCTCGCGCGCTATCTGGGTCACGGCCTGACGGCCGACAACATCTGGGCCGCGAACGGGTCGAACGAGGTCATGACCCACCTGCTCCAGGCCTTCGCCGGGCCCGACCGGTCGCTGCTGACGTTCGGGCCGACCTATTCGATGTATCCGGAGTACGCCCGCAACACCCACACCCGATTCGTGGTCGAGCCGCGCGCCGATGACTTCACCCTCGATCCCGACCGGGTGGTCGCGGCCGTCACCCGGCACCAGCCCGACGTTGTCGTGGTCACCACGCCCAACAACCCGACCGGCACGGTCACCGGGCTCGACACGATCCGGACGCTGCTCGACGTCGCGCCGGGCATCGTGGTGATCGATGAGGCGTACCAGGAATTCGTCACCCCCGGCCTGCCCACCGCGCTCGAACTGCTCGGCGATTATCCGCGCCTCGTCGTGAGCCGGACGATGAGCAAGGCGTTCGCATTCGCCGGCGGTCGACTCGGTTATCTGGCCGCGGCGCCGGCGATCGTCGACGCCTGCCGGATCGTGCGGCTGCCTTATCACTTGTCCGGGATCACGCAGGCCGTGGCGTCGGTCGCACTCGACAACGCCCCGGAGATGATGGCGCACGTCGCCGAGCTCCGGGCGGCGCGTGACGATCTCGTCGATTGGCTCCGCGAACAGGGCCTGCCCGTGGTGCCGACGCAGGCCAACTTTGTCCTGTTCGGGGCGTTCGCGGACCGGCACGAGGTCTGGTCGCAGCTCCTTGCCGACGGAGTGCTGATCCGCGAGACCGGCCCGGCCGGCATGTTGCGGGTGTCCGTCGGGACACCGGCCGAGATGGCGGCATTCAAGGCAGCCCTGCTGCGCGTCCTGGCGAACGAGGAGATGAGCCGATGACCGATCACACATCCCGCACGGCGACGGCCGAGCGCAAGACCTCCGAGTCCGGAGTCCGCGTCCGCGTCAACCTGGACGGCACCGGCGAATCCACGGTCAGCACAGGCGTTGGGTTCTTCGACCACATGCTGACCTCGCTGAGCCGGCACTCGCTGATCGATCTGGAGATCGAGGCCACCGGGGACGTCTGGATCGACGCTCATCACGTCGTCGAGGACACCGCCATCGTGCTGGGCCAGGCGTTGCGGGAGGCCTTCGGCGACAAGCGGGGCATCCGCCGCTTCGGGGACGCGCTGGTGCCCCTCGACGAAGCGCTCGCCCAGTGTGTGGTCGACATCGCCGGGCGACCCTATTGCGTCCACAGCGGTGAGCCTGACGCGCAGGCCTATGCGCAGATCGGTGGCGGGCCGTGGCCGGACGGGACGCCGGGCACACCGTATGTCGGCTCCATGACCCGCCACATCGTCGAAACCCTCGCCTTCAACGCCGGGATCTGCATCCATCTCACGCTGGTTGCGGGCCGGGACCCGCACCACATCGTGGAGGCCCAGGTCAAGGCGCTCGCCCGGGCCCTGCGGACCGCCCTCGAACCGGACGGCCGGATCGCCGGCGTGCCCAGCACCAAGGGCGCCCTGTGAGCGGCGGCCGGCGCGTGGTCGTCCTCGACTACGGGTCCGGCAATCTTCGGTCGGCCTGCCGGGCGCTGGAGCGGGCCGGGGCCGAGGTGGTCCTGTCCGCCGATGTCGCGACGGCCGAGCGCGCGGACGGGCTGGTGGTGCCGGGGGTCGGCGCCTATGCGGCCTGCATGGCCGGGCTCCGTGGGATCGGTGGCGATGACGCGATCCGTGCCCGGGCGGCTGCCGGCCGGCCGGTGCTGGGCATCTGCGTCGGCTATCAGGTGCTGTTCGACGAGGGCGTGGAACACGGTGTCCAGTCCGCAGGCTGTGGCGTCCTGCCCGGGCG
This sequence comes from Ammonicoccus luteus, assembly GCF_050880385.1. NCBI lineage: Bacteria > Bacillati > Actinomycetota > Actinomycetes > Propionibacteriales > Propionibacteriaceae > Ammonicoccus > Ammonicoccus luteus. Next base: position 533,116 of record NZ_JBNZCI010000001.1, on the reverse strand, counting down.
CGTCGAACGACTGGCCGCGCGTCGCCTGCCGCACATGGGCTGGAACCTCGTTGACGCCCCGGCCGGGTCCGTGCTCTTCGACCGCGTCGCCGACCAACGGTTCTATTTCGTCCATTCCTATGGCGTGCACACCACTGGAGCCGATCACACGACCTGGTGCGACCACGAGGCCGACCGGTTCGTCGCGGCCGTCGAGCACGGCGCGGTGAGCGGCACGCAGTTCCATCCCGAAAAATCGGGCGGTGCTGGTCTGCGGCTGCTCGGCAACTGGGTGGCGTCGCTGGGCCGCTGAGCCGGACCGCTCTCAGCCGCCGCCCGGGACCCCGCGGATCGGCCCCATCAGGCGTTCCTCAAGTTTCCGTTCGATCGCGTACGCCGAGCGCGCGGCTCTGCGCAGTGACGGCGCCAACCTTGTCCTGAGCGTCTGACGCCCGCCGGGCAGACCCAGCTCGCCCAGTCGCACCGCCGGGAAGAAGCGCGCCTCCGCGGTCCCGTGTTCCCAGAGCCAGTCGCTCGCGGCGGCGCGGCGGTGGGCCAGCACCTCGGGCTGCATCACGAAGCCGACCGCCTCGATCAGGCGCGTGACTTCGGGCAGGCCCAGCCGGGCAGGGCCGTCCGGGCCCGCGACCAGCGAGTCGATGATGACGAGCGGGATTCGGTTGCTGTTGGGGAACGGCTTGAGCGCGGCGAGCAGATCCTCGGTGCCGACCCGGACCACCGGCAGGCCATAGACGGACTGGGCCGTCATGAGAGCGGTCGAGAAGCACCCGACCACCAGCCCTGTCTCGATCCGCTCGAACAGGGTCTCCGCGAGCACCGGCGCCGTGAACACCTCGACCTCTGCGCCCAGCTCCGCGGCCCGGGCGAGCATCGGACCGGCCAGCTCGGTCGGGGCCGTCGGGTGGGGTTTGAACACGACCCGCCGGAAGCCGCGAGCGACCGCTGCCTCGAGCATGCGCGTGTGCAGGGCCTCCTCCTCTGCGCTGGTGATGAGACCGAGCGGGGAGAGATATTGCCCCAGCAACAGCGCGACCGGGCCCGTGGTCTCCGGCAGCCCGGCGTCCGCGCCCAGGTCGGCAAGCACGGTCCGGAAGGCGTCGGTCGGGATGATCCGGCGCTCGACCCCGAATTCCTCCAGCAACAGCGGGGCCAGCCCCGGAACCAGGTCCAGGTGCAGCAACCGCTCGATGCGGGAGCCCACCTCGGACAGGATCTTGTTGCGCGTCGGGCCATAGCTCATCAGCCCGTCCGCATAGACGTCGATCGATGCCTGCGGGAACGACCATGCGAGCGCTTGGGCCGGGGACACCTGGATCGACTCGACCACCAGATGCACCGGCCCGTCGCCCAGGTCCCACAACAACCGGAAATAGCGTTCCCACACCGGCATCTCCGCCTCCGACGGGGTCCACACCGACGGGTGCAGCGGCGCGATCGCGTCGTTGAAGGACACGACCCGGTCGAACGGCTCGGCCAAGCCGGCGAAGGCCGGGGCCTCGGTCAGGTCGGCGACGGCCTCCGGGACCTGCGCGTTGTTGCTGCAGATGAGGATTCGGGGACCATCGCCGGGGAACAGGCCCGCGGCCAGTGCGGCGTTGAGGGTCGCGAGGCCGAAGAGGGTGGACACCTCGAACAGGTGCGTGCGGGTCATCGTGCTCTCCGTTCGGGTTCGGTGCGGGCCTGCCGGTCGGCGGGGTTCGCGGCGTCGGCCATCAACCGGGTGAGCCGGTTCCGCCGGTCGGGGGTCAGGTCCGCGAGGGTGTCGTTGAGGAACGGCTGCGGGGCACCGGCGAGGGCGCGACCCAACAGCAGACGGAACGTTCGGCGTACCTCGGGAGCGAATCGCTCCATCCGCCCCAGGTGATGGAGCGTGAGCTCACACCACCGGCGCACCGCCTTGGGCAGGAACCGCTCGGCATCGGGATCGGCGCGAACGATCCGGATCACCTGTTCCATCGCCGCGACGAAATCGAGCTGGGTCGAGTCGGCCAGCCTGGTCAGCGAACCGGGCTGGTCGCGGTGATAGTGCACCCCGGCGAGCCCGGGCACCGAGAACGCCTCCGCACCGAGGTGCAGTTGCCAGATCCATGGCCGGTCCTCCGCTGTGCGCAGCGCATCAGGGAAGCGCAGCGTGCCGGCTTCCGCGAGCGAGCGGTGATAGGCGCCGGCCCAGGCGTACGGATAATCCACGGCCGTCCGCTGACCCACCGGCAGGATCGCCTCCCGCGCTGCCTCGATGCGCCCGTCCCGGCACCCGGCGGGCACCCTGCGCAGCACGCGGTCCCGGCCGGTCACTTCGATGTGGTCGGTGCGGATCATGGGTACGCCCAGTCCGGCGATCGCGTCCAGCAGCGCTGGAAAATAGTCGCGGACCACGGTGTCGTCACCGTCGAAGAAGGTGAGGTAGTCGGTCTCCGCCAACGCTGCCCCGGCGTTGCGGGCGCCCGAGAGTCCGAGGTTCTGGTCGAGCCGGTGGAGTCGGGCGCGGGGGAGGCGGGGGAGGGCGGCCTCGAGCACGTCGGCCGTGGCATCCGGCGAGGCATCATCGACGAACAGCAGCTCGACCCGGTCGTCGATGGCCCGAGCCAGACTGGCGAGGGTGAGGGGGAGGCGGGTGGCCAGGCGATAGCACGGGATCACGACCGTGAGCGTCGCGGTCATCGGCGGGCTCCCGGGAGGGGGGCGACCGACAGGACGCGGGCCGCTCGGCGCAGGGACTCGACCGCTTGGCGCCGGCTCTCGGGCATGGCCCGGATGACCGCCTGGAGTTCTTCGGGATCGGCCGTGTCGAGCAGGCCCGCGGCCTCCACGATGAACCGGGCCCGCAGCGCCGGGGTGAACCTGCCCCGGTGCTGCCAGTGCCATGCGAACAGGCCGGCCCAGGTCCTCAGGACCTTGGCCCGGAAACGGTCGGCCTCGCGGTCGGCCGCGACGATCTCGCCCACCTGCCGCATCGACTCGGTGACCGCGAGTTGGCGCACATCGCCGGTTTGGGTCAGCGACCCCTCGACGGCTTGCCGATAATGGACGCCGACCGTGCGGGCGATCGTGAACTCCGGCACCGACAGGTGGAGCCGCCAGATCGTCGGCCGGTCCTCGGCCGTGCGCAGTTCGGGCGGATAGAAGACGAGTCCCTCTTCGGCGAGGCGACGGTGATAGACGCCGGACCACGCATGGGCGAAATCCACCGAACTCGTGCGTGCCGACAGGATGGACTCGCGCGGACTGCCGATCCGTCCCGCCCGGTTGACGTCGGGGATCCGGACGAGCGTGCGCTCGCGGCCGGTGCACTGGATGTGATCGGTGCGGACCCAGTCGACGCCGAGCGCGAGGACTTCATCGAGCAGGGCGGGGTAGTAGCCCTTCGACACCCAGTCGTCCCCGTCCAGGAACGTGAACCAGTCGGTCTCCAGTTCGGCCAGCGCGGCCATGCGGGCGCCCGCCAGCCCCCGGTTGTCCGGCAGTTCCAGGACCTCGGCACCCGGCAGCTCGCGTGCGGTGCGTCGCAACCGCTCCGGTGTGTCGTCCGGGGATGCATCGTCGACCAGGAGGAACCGGATCCGTGGGTCGCTCGACCAGCGAAGGCTGGCCAGAGCGTCCTCGGCCAGGGGGCCCAGCCGGAAGAAGTTCACCACCACGGTGAGCAGCGGATGTGCAGCGGGCATGGCGCCACCCTAGTGGGGGAACGGGGAGGTCAGCCCAGCGCCGGCAGCGTGTAGCCTTTCGACGCGACCGGTCGATGGGAGAAGGAACTATGAGCACAGCCGAGAGCAGCAAGGTGCGCCTGTTCGGCGACCGTCCTGTGGGACCGGGCCATCCGGTCTATGTCACGGGCGAGATCGGCATCAACCACAACGGCGACTTGGACAATGCTCTGCGGCTCATCGACGCGGCGGTCCACGCGGGTGCGGACGCCGTGAAGTTCCAGAAGCGCACGCCCGAGATCGCCACCCCGCGTGACCAGTGGGATCTCGAGCGGGACACCCCGTGGGGTCGCATGCGCTATATCGACTATCGCCACCGCGTGGAGTTCGGGGTCGAGGAATACAGCCGCATCGACGAATACTGCAAGGCGCACGACATCGCCTGGTTCGCCTCACCGTGGGACACCGAGGCGGTCGACTTCCTCGAGCAGTTCGATCTCCCCGCGCACAAGGTCGCGTCCGCGTCGCTCACCGACGACGACCTGCTCGGCAAGCTTCGCGCCACGGGTCGGACCGTGATCCTGTCCACCGGCATGTCGACCCCGGCCCAGATCCGGCATGCGGTCGAGGTGCTGGGCAGCGAACAGATCCTCATGTGCCATGCCACCAGCACTTATCCGGCCAAGCCGGAAGAGCTCAACCTGCGCATGATCAACACCCTCAACAAGGAATATCCGAACGTCCCGATCGGCTATTCCGGCCACGAGACGGGCCTGCAGACGACCCTGGCGGCCGTCGCTCTCGGCGCGGTGTTCATCGAGCGCCACATCACCCTCGACCGGGCCATGTGGGGCTCGGACCAGGCCGCGTCCGTCGAGCCGGGCGGCCTTGAGCGGCTCGTCCGGGACATCCGCGTGATCGAGAAGTCGCTCGGTGACGGGGTCAAGAAGGTCTATGAGTCCGAGCTTGGCCCGATGAAGAAGCTGCGCCGGGTCCCCGGGGTGATCGCGGACGCGGGCGACGACCACATCCACACCCCACGCGTCTGAGTCCGTGGGCAACACCCTGGGCTTCGTCGAGAGCCCGGCCCAACTGCTGAACGCGGTCGAGTGGGCTGCGGCGACCGGGATCGATGCCGATCTCGTCGTCCTCGGGCCGGGCGATCCGGTGACCCGGTTCCAACTGCATCGGCTCACCGACCTGGTGCGCCGCGACGGCTTCGTCGTCCGCTGGGCCGAGGTCCGCGGAAAGGGACCGGGCGCGGGATCTGCGCTGGCCCGCTGCGTCCGCGCGGTCCGGGCGGCGGACACGATCGTGCTCGGTGATCCTTATGCGGCGTTCGCCCATCTCCTTCTCACCGCGGCCGGAAGGCACCTGCGGCTGGTCGTCGTCGACGACGGGACCGCCACGCTGCGCTTCGCCGAGCAGTGGGCGAGCGGGGCCGAGCTGCGTCGGTGGCACGTGGCCCGCCGGTCCCGAGCTCATCGGGCGGTCGGCCGCCGCGCCGAGCGGCTCCTCGGCCGCCGCAGCGACAGGGTCGAGTTGTTCAGCGCCATGCCTCTCGACACCGACCTGCCCGTCACCCCGAACACCTATGCGTGGGTTCGGGACCGTTTCGGCCCCCCGCAGACCCTCGACGGCACGGACCTCATGGGCACGTCGCTGGTGGAGACAGGGGTCGTCGCCGGGGCGGCGTACCTGCGGGGGATCGAACGCCTCGCCACCCGACGGGCGGTCGCCCGCTATCTGCCCCATCGCCACGAGTCGCCCGAAAAATTGGCCACGATCGAGCGGCTGGGGGTGCGGATCGTGCGGCCGGATCTGCCGATGGAGGTGTACGCCCGACGCGGTCCGGTCGGGCGCAGCATCCTGTCCTTCCCCTCCACGGTGCTGCACACCCTGCCGCTCGTGCTGGCCGACACGGCGGTCACCATCGAGCCGCTCACCGTCGAGGACGACTGGTTCGCAGCCGATGCCCGCGGCGAGGAACGCGCGTTCGTGCACGGGATCTGACCGTCGCTCGGGCCGCGGCCGGTCAGCCGGCCATGGTGTCCGGGGCCTCCAGGGCGATCACCCGGCCGCGGGCCACCACGGTGCCCTCGGCGGTGACCACGAGCTCGACGGTGACCTTGCGGCCCCGCACCTCGGCGATCGTCCCGCTGCACACCAGCTCCGGTCCCATGGGAGTGGGGCGCTCATAGCGCACCTCGAGCGTGCCCGTCACGAACCGCAGCGCTCCGTCGGTCGCGGCGTCGACGCCTCGCTCGCGGCCCGCGGCCAGCGCGGCACTCCCGGTTCCAGCGCAGTCGATCAGGCTCGCGACGACCCCGCCATAGACGAATCCCCGGATCGCGGTGTGCTCCGGTTCCGGAGTGAACCGGGTCTCGGTGGTGCGATCCGGCAGCCACCGGGTGCTGAACCGGTGCCCGGCGGGGTTGTGCACCCCGCACCCGAAGCATTGGGCCAGGTCCTCGTCATAGAACTGCTGGATCGCGGGCTCGGACATCGGAACTCCTCCTCAGGGTCGCCGTGGTGCGCCCAGCCTGCCAGCCCGGACGACTCCGATAACATGCCCGGGTGGAATCCTTGACGTTGCTGCCTGCGGTTGATGTGAAGGGCGGCCAAGCCGTCCAACTGGTCCAAGGGGTTGATGGCACCGAGAAGGTGTTCGGAGACCCGGTCGAGGCCGCCCGTCGGTGGCAGGACGGCGGCGCGGAATGGTTGCACGTGGTGGATCTGGATGCGGCATTCGGCCGCGGTCAGAATCTTGATGTCATCGGTCGCCTCATCGACGAGACCGATCTGCAGGTCGAGCTCTCCGGCGGCATCCGCGACGACGCCTCCCTGGAGCGCGCGCTGGCGACCGGCTGCACGCGGGTCAACATCGGGACCGCGGCGCTCGAGAACCCCGAGTGGTGCGAACAGATCATTCACCGGCACCGCGACCGCATCGCGATCAGCCTCGATGTCAAGGGCGACAAGCTTGCGGCCCGGGGCTGGACCTCCGAGGGCGGGAACGTGTTCGAGACCGTGGCCCGCCTCGACGCCGCCGGCTGCCGCCGTTACGTCGTCACCGACGTCGCGTCCGACGGCATGCTCACGGGCCCGAACTACGAGGTGCTGGGCGCGATCTGTGCCCGGACCGAGAACCCTGTCGTGGCCTCGGGCGGGATCTCCTCCCTGGAGGACCTGCGCCGGCTCCGCGGGCTGGTCCCGATCGGCATCGAGGGCGCGATCGTCGGCACGGCGCTCTATGTGGGCAACTTCACCCTCGCCGACGCGCTCGCCGTCGCCCGCGGCGCCGACATCCCCGTTCGAGACGAGGACCCCCGGTGAGTCATCAGACGCTGCTCAGCGGCAAGGTCCATGACGGTCCGTTGCTCGACGGGCGTCTGAAGCACCTGCTCGCGGGCAAGAAGATCGTCCTCACCGGCGTGACCGGATTCATCGGCGAACAGATCCTGTGGAAGATCCTCACCGAGCTGCCCGACACGACCGCCGGCGTCCTCGTGCGGCGCAAAGGCTCCGCCTCGGCCCGTGACCGCATGGTCCAGCTCGTCAAGAAGCGAATCTTCGCCGAGGTCCGGGACGCCGCCGGTGGTGCCGAGGAACTGCTCGATGCACGCGTCCAGGTTATCGAGGGCGACCTGCCCAACGTGCCGGATCTGCCGCGGGACACCGACGTGCTGATCCACTGTGCGGGTGACGTGTCGTTCGACCCGCCCATCGATCAGGCGTTCAAGACCAACGTGTTGGGCACGAAGGCGCTGCTCGACAAGCTGCGCGAGGCGATGTCCGACGCCGACGGCAACCTCGTCAAGGTGCCGCACTACGTGCACGTGTCGACGGCGTACACCGCCGGACGACGACGCGGCGCGATCCCCGAAGCCGCCCACGAGCACGAGGTCGACTATCAGGTCGAGACCGAGTGGGCGCTCAAGCTGGCCGAACGGATCGAGATCGAGTCCCGCAGCGCCGAGCGGCTGACCGAACTGCGCGAGCAGGCGGAGAAGGAGCACCGCCAGGCCGGCTTCCTCACCACTGCGGCCGACACGGAGCGCCGCCGCAAGGAGTGGGTCCACGAGCAGCTCGTGCTCGCCGGCACCGAGCGGGCGCGGTCGGTCGGCTGGACCGATGTCTACACGTTCGCCAAGGCGATGGGCGAGCGCATCGTCGCAGACCTGGGTCACGACATGCAGGTGTCGATCGTGCGTCCGGCGATCGTGGAGTCCTCGCTCAAGCATCCCTATCCGGGATGGATCGAGGGCTTCAAGATGGCGGAGCCGATCATCCTCGCCTACGGCAAGGGCGACCTTCCGGAGATCCCGGCCTCCCCGGACTCGGTCATCGACATCATCCCCTGCGACATGGTGGTCAACTGCATTCTGGCCGTGTGCGCCACCCAGCCCGCGGTCGGGCGCCCGGAGTTCTATCACTCCAATTCCGGCGCCCGCAATCCGCTGACGTTTCGCGACATCTATGTCCACGTCCGGCGCTATTTCACCGATCACCCGTTCGAGCGCGGCGATCGCGGACAGACGAAGCTCCCGATCTGGAACTGGCCCGGTTCGGCGCAGGTCGAGCGGTTCCTGGCCACGTCGGAGGTCGCCTCGAAGTGGGCGGACCGGGTGCTGAGCTTCGCGCCGCGCTCGGCGCGCACCCGCGCGTACGCACGCTCCCTCGACAAGGCCACCGGCCGGCTCGGCTTCCTGCGGCGCTATCTCACGATCTACGGCGAATATCTGCGGACGGAGCTCCACTTCGTCGACGACCACACGCTCGCCCTGCACCGTTCCCTGCACCCGGACGACGTGGACACCTGGGCGTTCGATTCGGCCGCTGTGGACTGGACCGAATACATCGAGGAGATCCACTGCCCGGCGGTCACTGCGCCCGTCCGGCGCATGGATGCCGTGCGTCGGCGCCGCGGCAACACCGCGTCGACCTATCGCGACCTCAGTCGCTCGACCGCCGATCCGAAGTCGGTCGTCGCGGTCTTCGACCTCGACGGCACCGTCATGAGCGGCAACGTTGTCGAGACCTATCTGTGGGCCAAGCTGCCCGAGTTGGGTGCGGTGGCCAAGGCATCCGAGATCGCCTCGCTGGTGAAGTCGCTGCCGAGCTATCTCCGGGCCGAGCGACGGGACCGCGGCACGTTCCTGCGTGCGCTGTATCGCCGTTATGAGGGGGCCGATCTGGCCGCGCTCGAGGAGACCGTCGACGAACGGATCTCCGAGCACATCCTCGACCGGTTGTCCCCGGACGCCGTCCGGCGCATCCGTGAACATCGTGCCCAGGGCCACACCACGGTGCTGATGACGGGCGCGATCCGGCCCCTCACCCGCCCGCTCCGGCCGCTGTTCGACGTCATCGTCGCCGCGGAACTCGCGGTTGACGAGGACGGACGATGCACGGGCTTCCTCACCGGTCCGCCGATGGTGGGCGAGTCCCGATCGGCGTGGTTGCGCCACTGGGCGAGCCTGAACGGGATCGACCTGGCGCAGTCGTACGCGTACGCCGATTCCCACGTCGACCTCCCGATGCTGTCGGTGGTCGGCCACCCCGTCGCGGTCAACCCGGACATCGGGTTGATGCGAGCGGCTCAGAAGAACTCATGGTCAGTCGTGGAGTGGGCTGCGATGTCCCAGACGCCCCGCTGGTCGATCACGCCCGCGAAGGAGAAGTGAGCATGCACCGCCCCGGTTTCGTCCTCGAGGTGGACGAGCGCACCCCGCCCCTGCTGATCGCCGAGGGGGCCGGCTGCCGCCTCGAGCGGCTGCCTCTGGGCACACGGGTGGCCTATCCGGCCGAGTCCCGGCCCGGCATCGACCCCGCCCTCGCCATCGGCCGCGCCCTCACCGAGCCGCTCGGACAGGTGCCGCTCGGTGACCTGCTCCGACCCGGCATCAAGTTGGCGATCGTGTTCACCGACGCCGCACGGCCGGCGCCGGCCATGGCGCGCCCGGACGTGCGCACCGAAGCGCTCGAACAGATCCTCAGTCTGGCGGCCGACGCCGGCATCGACGACGTCCGCCTGGTCGCAGCCAATGGCCTGCGCCGGGCCCAGAACGAGGAGGAGATCCGCGGGCTCGTGGGGGAGCGGGTGCACCGCTCGTTCGCCAGCGACGGTCTCATCGGGCCGCATGATGCCGAGGCCCCCGATCTCGTGGAGATCGCACCGGGCGTGCGCATCAACCGTGCCGTCGCCGAGGCGGACCTGGTCATCGACGTGTGTGTGGTCAGCGACCTGAGCCACACCGGTTGGCAACAGCTCACCACCGGCATCACAGGTGCGGCGACCGCATGGGCCCAGCTCGGCCGGGGCGGTGATCCGCAGGTTCGCGACGAGGTAGCCGGCGTGCTCGCCGAGCACCTGACCGTCTGGCATCTGGAGATTGTGCTCGACCAGTCGCTCTATCCGCCGCGCCTTGCCTTCCTCGGCAAGCGCGAATGGGAGTGGAATATCCGCGATCGGGTCAACGCGTTGGGACTGCGCCGCCTGCAGGGGTTCGCGCCCCATCGCGTCCGCGGGCTGCTGCTGGACTCGCCCTCGGCACCGTACGGTGTGCTGGCCGTCAACGGCGGTGACACCGCGGCCGTGGGCGAAGCCAGCCGCGCGGCCCTGATGGACCAACAGCGGGTCGACATTGGCGCACAGGCCGATGTCGTCATCGCCGGCCCGGCACCGGTCACCGAGCACAACCACGGCGCGGTCATGAACCCGTTGATCGCTGCTTGGGACACCCTGGCCCGCACCTTCGGCGCCCACACGGGCAAGCCAGCCGTCCGCGAGGGTGGCGCCCTGATCCTGTTTCATCCATTGACACAGGAGTTCAACGCCCGCTTCCACGCCGCCTCGGCGGACTTCTTCGCGGAGGTCCTGACCACCACGACCGACGCCGCGCAAATCCGCGCGGAGCACGAGGAACGGTTCGTTTCGGATGAGTGGTATGTGAGTCTCTATCGCACCCAGAACGCCTTCCACGGCACCCACCCGCTGCAATTGTGGGACGCCCTGCAGCCGGCGATCGACCACTGTGGCGACATCATCTGGGTCGGCGCCGACCGGGCCAGCGCGGAGCGCCTGGGCCACCGGGCCGCCAGCACCCTGGCCGACGCACTGGAGATCGCCTCCGCCTCCGTGGGCCGCAGCCCCGACATCCTGCACCTCCACACCCCGCCGTCGCTGATCGCGGACGTGACCGCATGAGCACCAACGAGGTCGAACCCCGTGCGCTCGCCCGCTGGGCCACGTCCGGGGGCCGTCGGCCCCGTCTCGTGCGCGGCCTGGTGCGCGATGCGCGCCAGCTGATCGCGGGCGCGCGCTGGTCCGGGCCGGAGAACGCCCCACAGGCCATCTCGGGCCGCCGGTTCGAGGACCCGGCGCGAGGGAGCCTCCCCAGGCGCCTGGCGCCGGTGCCCCCGTGGATCGCGTTGGACGGGCCGGTGCCGGCGCGACTGCCCGCCGGCCCGGTGATCTTCGTGGCGAACCATCCGACGGCCAACGCCGCGGAACTCGTGTTGGCGCGCCTCGACCCGGCACGCCGGGCCCGCACCGCGGTGGTCACGGTGCCGCGGGAGCCGGTCGGCTTCCTGTCCGGACTGCTCCGGCGGCGTGTGCGCCTGGACTTCGACGCCCCGGGCGCCGACGGCGTACGCCTCGCGAACCTGCTCGGCGACGGCTGGTCCGTTCTGGTCTTTCCCGAGGGGCTGCCGGCTGCCGGCGCCACGAAGCGTCCGTTCCACTCGTTCGCCGCCGATCTGGCCGAGCAGACGGGCCTGCCCGTGGTGCCGGTGGGCATTCGTGGTGCCCGGGCGGTGCGAGCCACCCCCGGTGTGTCGCGGGTCAGCGTCCGCTTCGGTGGCCCCCTGCACGCGGGCGCCGACTCCCGGGACCAGGAGGCCGCCGTCGACGGGCTGATCGCCGAGGACGGCGCGACCTGGTGGGCCGTGCAACGCTCCGAGCCCGGCCAACTGCCCGGTTCGAAGACACCCCAGACCGCCCACACCTGGCGCCACGTATGGGCCCAGACAGCCCGCCCGCAGAAGGGCGGCGTGGCGGAAACACCCCGGATTTGGCGGTGAACCCGCTAGAGTGTGCCACTGCTGTCTGCCGGAGGGGTGAAAGTGTCACACAGTCTGAACGACGTGACTCCTCTGCGGTGGCGCTCGGGCGAGGCAGCGGACCTCGCCGAAGTGCACGCCCTGCTGTCCGCAATCGCTGCCTTCGACGACACCACCCAACGGTGGGGGCCGGAAGATCTGCCCGCGTGGTTCGAGGCCAGTGGACCCTTGGCGTCGGACCTCATCGCGCTGGGCTACGAGCGGTCGTCGATGGTTGCCGTCGGCTGGCTCACGGTCGCCGAGGTCCCGGACACCGTGCGGCTCGATGGTGCTGTCCATCCGGCCTTCCGCCACCAGGGCATCGGCCGAGCGCTGCTCGACTGGCAGTTGCGCCGCGCACGCGATTGGTTCCTGGCGACTGAATCGCCCGGTCCGCTGCGGCTGGTCGCTTTCAGCGACGCCTCCATGTCCAACAAACGCTCCCTGCTCACCCATCAGGGCTTCGCACCGACACGGTGGCTGATCGACATGGTCTGCCCGTTCCCCACCAGCGGGCGGGTGGCCGAGTTCGTCGTCACCCCGGTGCTGGGCGTTCGTTTCGAACAGTTCGGGCCCGAGTGGGTGGAGCCCACGCGGGAGGCCCACAACGAGGCGTTCGCGCACCGATGGGGCTCGGAGGAAGTCGATGCCGAGGCGTGGGCTGCTTCGCTGGCGGTGGACCACGCCCGGCCCGACCTGTCGTGGGTCGCGGTGGATCAGTGGAACACCGTAGTCGGCTATGCCCTCAACTCCTCCACCGACGATCTCGGCGGACCGGCACTCGGCTGGACGGACAGGCTCGGTGTGCGTCCCGCGCAACGTGGCCGCAACATCGCCCGCGTGCTGCTCGCCCGATCCCTCGACTCGTTCCGCCGCGCCGGCATGGACGCGGGCGGCGTCGGATTGGACTCGGTCGACGGCGGCGGCACCTCGCTCTATCGATCGCTGGGCTACGAGCCCACCGACACCATCATTCAATACGAGCGGCTCGAAACCCCTGAGGAAGCACGAGCCGCACTCACACACTGATCAGAAAGGCCGGGTCAATGGCAGGTCATTCCAAGTGGGCGACAACCAAACACAAGAAGGCAGTCCTGGACGCGAAGCGAGGCAAACTCTTCGCGAAGCTTGTGAAGAACGTCGAGGTCGCGGCGCGCCTCGGAGGCGGCGATCCGGCCGGCAACCCGACGCTCTATGACGCGATCCAGAAGGCCAAGAAGTCCTCGGTGCCCAACGACAACATCGACCGCGCGGTCAAGCGCGGCTCGGGTGCCGGTGCGGATGCCGTCAACTACGAAACGTTGTGGTACGAGGCGATGGCCCCCGGCGGCATCGGCGTCCTCATCGAATGCCTCACCGACAACCGCAACCGCTCTGCCGCCGAAGTGAAGGTGGCGGTCACCCGCAACGGCGGCACGATGGCCGACGTCGGCTCGGTCTCGCGGATCTATCAGCGCAAGGGCGTCGTCGAGGTGGCCAAGGCCCAGGACGGCCGCGCGGTCTCCGAGGACGATCTGGTCGAGGCCACCCTCGAGGCCGGCGCCGACGAGGTCCTCGACGAGGGCGAGGGCTTCACGATCATCTGCGAACCCAACGACGTCGTCGACGTCCGCAAGGCGGTCCAGGCCGCCGGCCTCGACTACGAATCCGCCGAGGTGCGCATGGTCCCCGACTATGACTCGCCCGTCGACGAGGAGACCGCGGGCAAGCTCGAGCGCATCGTCGACGCGCTCGAGGACCTCGACGACGTGCAGAACGTCTACGACAACGCCGAGCTCCCGCAGGAGGACTGACACCTCGGGCCCGGCGTGGCCTGCGGTCGAGCAGCGCGTTCCACGGTTAGGATCCGAACGTCTGTTCCAACGGGAGGTCGCATGCGGGTGCTGGGGGTCGATCCCGGTCTGACACGCTGCGGGTTCAGTGTGGTGGAGGGTACGCCGGGCCGCCCGCCCGACCTGTTGGCCGTCGGGGTGATCAGAACGGCTGCCGATCTCGATGTGCCGCGCCGGCTCGTGACCCTCGAAGAGGAACTCAGCAGGCTGGTCTCCCGGTGGCTCCCCGACGTGTTGGCGGTCGAGCGGGTGTTCGCCCAGAACAACACCCCGACCGTCATCGGCACGGCACAGGCCGCCGGCATCGCGATGCTGGTCGGCGCACGACAGGCCATCCCCGTTGCCCAGCACACGCCGAGCGAGGTGAAGGCCGCGATCACCGGCAATGGCCGGGCCGGGAAGGACCAGGTCGGACACATGGTGGCTCGGGTTCTCCGGTTGGATGCACCGCCCAAGCCTGCGGACGCGGCGGACGCCGTGGCGCTGGGGATCTGTCAGGTGTGGCGAGGACAGACGAGCAACCGGATCGAGGAAGCGCTGCGGCGGGTCGAGCGCGATGGCGGGCACCACGGCAGTGCTCTGGCGCGGGCCGCCGAGCTCTCCCGCCGCCAAGTGGAGCGCGTGAACGCCGCCACCCGACGAGTCGGAAGGAGACGACCGTGATCGCCCATCTGCAGGGCACTGTCGCCGCGGTCGGCGCGACGTGGGTCGTGATGGACCTCAACGGATTCGGGTGCCGTGTTGAATGCACGCCGTCGACCGCCACGAGCGTCCGCCTCGGCCAGCCTGCGCACCTCCACACCTCGCTGGTGGTGCGGGAGGATTCGCTGACGCTCTATGGCTTTGCCGAAGCCGATGAGCGGGACTGCTTCGAGCTGGCCCAGACGGCCTCCGGCGTCGGGCCGCGTCTCGCCCAAGCGCTCCTCGCCGTGCTCAGCCCGGACGAGTTCCGCAGCGCGATCGTCGCAGAGGACCACAAGACGCTCACGCGCGTGCCCGGCATCGGACCGAAGGGTGCCCAGAAGATCGTGCTCGAGCTGAAGGACAAGGTGCAGGCGCTCGGGGCCATCACCGCGCTCCGGCCGGTCAGCACCGGCACCCCGCAGTGGCGCGACCAGGTCTCCCAGGGTTTGCAGGGGCTCGGCTGGTCGACGAAGGACGCCGAGACCGCGTGCGACCGGGTCGCCGACCTGGCCGAGACGGAACCCAACGTCGCGGTGCTCATGCGCGCGGCGCTGCGGACCCTGGCGAAGAAGTGAGCGGCCCTGACTGTCGCCCGTGCGAAGTAGGCTCGCGCCCGTGACAGAACACTCCCCGGTCGACCCGCACGCGTTCCCCGATGAACAGGCGGCCGAGTCCGCGCTGCGCCCCGGCTCGCTCGCGGAGTTCCGGGGCCAGCCGCGGGTGGCGGACCAGTTGGGGCTCGTGCTCGCGGCGGCCAAACACCGCGGTGGCGTGCCCGATCACGTGCTGCTGTCCGGTCCGCCCGGACTCGGCAAGACCACGCTCGCCATGATCATCGCCAGTGAGATGGGCGCACCGATCCGGATCTCCTCGGGACCCGCGATCCAGCACGCCGGTGACCTCGCGGCGATCCTGTCGGGCCTGGTGGAGGGCGAGGTCTTCTTCCTCGACGAGATCCACCGCATGTCCCGGCCGGCCGAGGAGATGCTCTATCTCGCGATGGAGGACTTCCGGGTCGACGTGATCGTCGGCAAGGGCCCCGGCGCCACTGCGATCCCGTTGGAGATCCCGCCGTTCACCCTCGTGGGGGCGACCACGCGCGCGGGGTTGTTGCCCGGCCCGTTGCGCGACCGGTTCGGGTTCACCGCTCAACTCGACTTCTATGAGACCGATGCCATTGAGCGGATCATCGTCCGGTCCGCGGCCGTTCTGGGGGTCCGACTGTCCGGCGACGCGGCCGTGGAGATCGCGCGCAGATCGCGTGGCACGCCCCGGATCGCCAACCGTCTGCTGCGGCGGGTTCGGGACTATGCCCAGGTCAAGGCGGACGGGCGGGTGACCCCGGCACTGGCGCGGGCTGCGCTGGAGTTGTACGAGGTGGATGAACTCGGTCTCGACCGGCTCGACCGGGGGGTGCTGGAGGCCATCTGTCGCCGGTTCGGCGGCGGCCCGGTCGGTCTGTCGACGCTCGCGATCTCGGTGGGGGAGGAGGCCGAGACCGTCGAGGAGGTCGCGGAGCCTTTCCTTGTGCGGCAGGGCTTTTTGATGCGTACGCAGAGGGGCCGGGTGGCCACCGAAGCCGCCTGGCGACACCTTGGGCTCACCCCACCGGCCGGCCACCAGGGGCCCGACCTCTTCACGTGAGCGCGGGCGACACGTTCGCGCCACGGATTGACGCGTTATCCATCGATCGCGTGGGTAGACTCCGGCAGTCAGCCCTTCGCGGGACACGAGCACAGGATTGCGGGACTCATGGACCCAATGACCACCGGCCTATTGATCGCCTTGATGGTGGCCTCGTTCTATTTCCTCATCATTCGTCCGAACCGGAAACGGCAGGCGGAGCAGGCGAAGCTTGCCGACTCGATGACCCCGGGGACGCGGGTGATGCTCAACTCGGGCATCTATGGGACCGTCACCGAGGTCGGCGAACGGCAGGTGAAAGTGGAGGTCGCGCCGGGCCTGCAGATGCTGGTGCTCAAGCAGGCCGTGTTGCAGGTGATCACCCTCGAGTCGCAGTTCGCCGAGGACGCCGTGTTCCTCGACGGGACCGCGGGGGAGGACCACGTGATCGACGATCCGTGGCCGCTGGATGAGCCGTCCGTGGAGGACCCGTGGCCGCTCGAGGAGCGCACCGACGACGATGATCGCCGCGACGAAGGGCAGAAGGGCTGAGCATGCCGAGTCGGTATGGACATCCGCTGCGCACGATCATCATCCTGTTCGTCATCCTCGCGGCGATGTTCGGGGTGATGGCGGCCACCCGCACGTGGACCCCGAAGCTCGGTCTCGACCTGCGCGGCGGCACGACGATCACATTGACCGCCAGCAACACCGCCGGCGGTGGTGCGCCCTCGTCGGAAAGCTTGGAGCAGGCGCGGACCATCATTCAGCAGCGCGTCGACTCGCTCGGTGTGGGCGAGAGCGAGGTGACGACCTCCGGTGACCGCCAAGTGGTCGTGACCGTGCCGAACGTGCAGCAGGACGAACTGGTCCGCATGGTCGGTCAGACAGCGGTTCTGACGTTCCGCGCGGTTTATCACGTGGAGGCCGTGCAGCCACCGTTGCCGGATCCCGGCAGCCCGGAGCCAGGTGCCGGAGAACCGGGCGCAGACGCCACCGTCGCGCCGGGTGAGCAGGCGCCCGGTGAGGAGCAACCTGCTGACGACCCGGCGGCCGACCCCACCGCCGGAGCGAACCGGCCGGCACCGATGCTGCCGACCGCGCCGCCGCCGCCCCGCACTCCGCGTCCCACCGAGCCCGGCCAGGGGCTGCCGCCGGAACAGGCGACCACGTGGCAACCCACCGAGAACGATTTCGTCGACTTCACCGAATACGAGTGCGGCGAAGAGATCCCCGACATCTCCGACCAGCCACTGGTCGCGTGTGATCGGACCGGCACGGAAAAATATCTCCTCGGTCCGGCGATGATCACCGGCGATCGTCTGACCACCGCGTCCGCGGGGGTCCCGCAGAATCAGCTGAACTGGGTCGTCAACCTGGAGTTCGACGGCCAGGGCGCCACGATGTTCGAGCAGGCGACCGGCGCTCTCGCCGCCAATCAGGACCCGCAGAACCGCTTCGCGATCGTCCTCGACGGCCGGGTGATCTCGGCCCCGAGCGTGAGTCAGTCCATCCCGGGCGGTCGCGCGGAGATCTCCGGCTCCTTCAACGAGCGGTCGGCGACCGAACTGTCGAACGTCCTGAAATATGGCGCGCTGCCGCTGGCCTTCGAGGTGTCCGAGGTCTCCAACGTGTCGGCGACCCTCGGTGGTGAGCAGTTGCGGGCCGGCATCATCGCCGGTCTCATCGGTCTCGCGCTGGTGGTCGCCTACGCGATCTTCTATTACCGCGGGCTGTTCCTCGTGGTCGTGCTGTCGCTGGGCGTGGCTGCGGCGTTCACCTATGCGATGACGGTCCTGCTCGGGCAGTCCGTCGGGTTCGCGCTGAACCTGCCCGGCATCGCCGGTGCGATCGTCGCGATCGGCCTGACCGCCGACTCGTTCGTCATCTTCTTCGAACGGATCCGGGACGAGGTCCGGGAGGGCAGATCGCTCCGGTCCGCGGTCGAAGCGGGCTGGGCGAGATCCAAGAACACCATCCTCATCTCGGATGCCGTCACACTCCTGTCGGCCATCGTCCTGTTCATTCTGGCGATGGGTGGCATCAAGGGCTTCGCGTTCATCCTCGGGCTCACCACGCTCCTCGACCTGGCGGTCGTGTTCTTCTTCACCAAGCCGCTCATGTCGCTGCTGGTGCGGACCAAGTTCTTCGGCGACGGCCACAAGCTCTCGGGCCTGGACACCGAGCATCTCGGCGTCCGTACCCTGTCCGGGCGGACCAGTCGCCGCACACCCAAGGTGCCGGTCGCGGCAGGGAAGGAGGCGTGATGTCCGACACGGAACTGAACGAGTCGACCTCGGCGCCGAACAAGGCGGCCTCCGGCAGGAAGAGCATCGCGAACCGGCTCTATACCGGTGACATCTCGCTGAACATCGTCGGGCTGCGCAAGCGGTGGTATGTGATGTCCGGCATCATCATCGCGATCGCTCTGGCGGCGCTGGTGTTCCGCGGGCTGGCGCTCGGCATCGAGTTCTCCGGCGGCGCCGACTTCCAGGCGCCCACCCGCGTCACCACCCAGACGGTCGACGAGATGCGCGCAGCCGTCCAGGGCTCCGGCTTGCCGGACCTCGGCGACACGACCGTCACGACGATGGGCGACAACACGGTCCGCATCCAGACCCGCACCCTGGATCCACAGACCGAGGTTCCGGTGATGCGCGAGGTCATCGCCGAACAGGTCGGCGTCGACCCCGACCAAGTGGCGTACAGCCTGATCGGCGCCTCCTGGGGCAAGCAGATCACCCAGCAGGGCCTGATCGCGCTCGGGGTGTTCCTCGTCCTCGTCATGCTCCTCATCTGGGTCTATTTCCGAGACCTGAAGATGTCGATCGCAGCGATTGTGGCGCTGTTGCACGACTTGGTGCTCACGATCGGGATCTATGCCCTGATCGGCTTCACCTTCACCCCGGCGACGCTCATCGGCATGCTGACGATCCTCGGCTATTCGCTCTATGACACGGTCGTGGTGTTCGACAAGGTCCGGGAGAACGTGCGCGGCCTGCACGATCAACGCCGTTCCACCTATGCCGCGCTGGCCAACAAGGCCGTCAACCAAGTCCTCATCCGGTCGATCAACACCACCATCATCGGCGTGCTGCCCGTGGCGGCCCTGCTGGTCGCAGGCTGGCTCTATCTCGGCACGGGACCACTCAAGGACCTCGGCCTTGTCCTGTTCGTCGGCATGATCGCGGGTGCCTATTCGTCAGTGCTGATCGCCACGCCGCTGCTCGTCGACATGAAGATGCGCGAACCGGAGATCCGGGAACACACCGAGGCGGTCGAGCGCGGCACCTCGGGGGTCGCAACGCGGAGGTCGGGTCGCCGGGAACCGGTCGAGGTCCCCACCGATCCGGTCGAGGACAGCGTGGTGGAGCCCGCGGACGACGACGCGAGCGACGACCTGGAGACGGAGCCCGCTGCACCGAGGATCACCACCAGCACGGCACAACAGTGGCCGACCATTCCCGCTGATCGGCAGCAACCACGTCGCCAGACCCGGAGCGAACGGAAGAAATAGTGATGCCGGTCGCCCGTTCCACACCGCAGGAGACGCTGTCCGCGCTGATCGCCGACGTCCCTGACTTCCCCCGACCGGGGGTCGTCTTCAAGGACATCACGCCGCTCCTGGCCGACCCCGATGGATTTCGGATGGCCGTCGACGGACTGGTCGAACTGGCGCCGCCGAACATCGACATCGTGGTGGGCATGGAGGCCCGCGGGTTCATCATGGGGGCTCCGGTCGCGCATGCGCTGGGGGTCGGGTTCGTGCCCGTGCGGAAACCGGGCAAGTTGCCCAGGCCGACTCTGTCGGCCACGTTCGCGCTGGAATACGGCACCGATGAGCTCCTGATGCACGCGGATGCCCTCGGTCGGGGCATGCGGGTCCTGATCGTCGACGATGTGCTGGCCACCGGGGGAACGGTCGCGGCCACGGCCGAACTCGTGCGATCCCTCGATGCGGACCTTGCCGGGGTGGCGGTGCTGCTCGAGCTCGGGTTCCTCGGCGCACGTGCCCGCCTGCTGGAAGCCGGCCTAGACCGGATCGACGCGTTGCTCACGGTCGAGAGCTGACCATGGCCGGCATCATCCCGGACCCGAGTGGCGGGCTGAATCCGCGCCAGATCAGCCTGGTGTCGTTGCCCAATCGCGGCACGACACCCGCTCGGGAACTTTTGTTGCGGGGGCTGTTCGGCCTGGCCCTGCTGACCATCATCACGTTGGTGGTGTGGGTCGACCGCGGCTCCTACAGTGACAACGTCAACCAGGACGGCATCAACTTCGTCGACGCGCTCTATTACGCGACCGTCACCATGACCACGACCGGCTACGGCGACATCACGCCGGTCAGCACGCACGCCAGGATCATCAATGCGCTCGTGATCACCCCCTTGCGCATCATCTTCCTGGTCCTGTTGGTCGGCACCACCCTTGAGGTCCTCGCCACCGAGGGGCGCCGCGTGCTCATCGACGCCCGCTGGAGGAAACGCATGCGCAACCACATCGTCGTCGTCGGCTACGGCACCAAGGGCCGGACCGCGGTGTCCACCTTGGCCCGCCACGGCCGGGACACCTCCAAGGTCGTCGTGATCGACGCCCGCCCGAGCGCCATCGTCGATGCGAACCTCGACGGGGTCGCCGCGATCGAGGGTGACGCGACCCGGCGCGAGATCCTGCGCCGCGCGGAGATAACCAAGGCCCGCGAGGTCATCATCACCTTGGACCGGGACGACTCGACGATCCTCGTGACACTCACCGCCCGCCAGCTCAACCCGCGCGCCCACATCGTCGTCGCTGTCCGCGAGGAACAGAACGTCTCCCTGCTGCGCCAGTCCGGCGCCGACTCCGTCGTCACGTCGTCGGACATGGTCGGGCGCCTGTTGGGGATGTCCGCGGTCAGTCCCAACATCGGCACGATGCTGGAGGACCTGTTGACCTCCGGTGAAGGACTCGAGCTCAGCGAACGCCAGGTCCGGTCGGAGGAGGTCGGCCGCAGCCCGGGGGACATCACCGAGGAACGCGTGATCGCCGTCGTGCGCAACAAGACGCTCCGCCGCTATTTCGACCCCACCGTGGCCAACCTCGAGCTCGGCGACGAACTCGTGGTGGTTCGCCGGAGCACGGCCGCGGACGGCCGACCGACCCGGGACCGGGAGATTCCGGTGCGGTATGACCGGGGTGGCGCCCTCGACGACGACTGAGGATGAAGCCGGGCGGTGGCACGCACGGCGTACTCTCGTGACTAAACTGTTTGATTGCGTGACAGGAGGTGCGGACGGGTGAACGACTCGCAGGATCTCGGCGCGGTCACAGCGACGCCCAAAGTCCCGGACCGGCTGTCGAGCGGGCCCGAGCAGCCGCGCATGTCCATGCGCCACCGGCTCGCGAGGTTCGGACGACCCTCCCAGGCTTCCGTGTTGGATCCGCTGTTCAAGGTGGTGCGGAGCAACCATCCCAAGGCTGACACGGCGGTCGTCGAACGGGCCTATCGGACCGCCGAGCATTATCACCGTGGACAGTTGCGCAAGAGCGGCGATCCCTACATCACCCACCCTCTGGCCGTCGCGACCATCCTGGCCGAACTCGGTCTGACGGAGTCGACGCTGTGTGCGGCGCTGCTGCACGACACGGTGGAGGACACGTCCTACACGATCGAGCAGCTCACGGCCGACTTCGGTGACGAGGTCGCGCGCCTGGTCGACGGGGTGACCAAGCTGGACAAGGTCACCTACGGCGATTCCACCCAGGCCGAGACGATCCGCAAGATGGTCGTCGCGATGGCGCGCGATATCCGCGTGCTGGTCATCAAACTTGCCGATCGCCTGCACAACATGCGCACGCTCCACTTCCTGCGCCCTGACAAGCAGACACGGATCGCCAACGAGACGATCGACATCTTCGCCCCGCTGGCGCACCGGCTCGGCATGAACGCGGTCAAATGGGAGCTCGAGGACCTCGCCTTCGCGGTGCTCCACCCCAAGATCTATGCCGAGATCGTGCAACTGGTCGCCGAACGGGCGCCCCAGCGCGAGAAACTGCTCGCCCAGGTGACGGAGACGGTCACCGGCGACCTCAAGGACGCGCGCATCAAGGCGACCGTGCACGGCCGTCCGAAGCACTACTACTCGATCTATCAGAAAATGGTCGTCCGCGGCCGCGACTTCGCCGACATCTACGACCTCGTCGGGCTGCGGATCCTGGTGGACACACCACGGGACTGCTACGCCGCGCTCGGCGTGATGCACGTGCGGTGGAATCCCCTCCCGGGGCGCTTCAAGGACTACATCGCGGTTCCGAAGTTCAACATGTACCAATCGCTCCACACCACCGTCATCGGTCCGTCCGGCAAACCGGTCGAACTGCAGATCCGCACCCACGACATGCACCGTCGCGCGGAGTACGGTGTCGCAGCGCACTGGAAATACAAGGAAAGCCCCACCAAGACGGCCGCGGACAAGGTCGTCAACCCCGATGGCTCGGAGCTGACCTGGGTGCGCTCCCTCACCGAATGGCAGCGGGAGGCTGCCGACCCGGGCGAGTTCCTCGAGGGCCTGCGCTACGAGATCAGTTCTGCCGAGGTCTATGTCTATACACCCAGGGGCGAGGTGATCACGCTGCCCGGCGGGTCCACTCCGGTCGACTTTGCCTATGCGATCCACACCGAAGTCGGACAGCACTGCATCGGGGCCCGCGTGAACGGGCGCCTCGTGCCGTTGGAGTCGACCCTCGTCAACGGCGACGTGGTCGACATCATGACCTCCAAGGCCGAGGGCGCCGGCCCGAGCCGGGACTGGCTCGAGTTCGTCAAGAGCCCCAAGGCCCGCAACAAGATCCGGCAATATTTCTCCCGCGAACAGCGGGAGGCCACCGTCGACAGCGGCCGAGAAATGCTCGCGAAGCAGGTCCGCAAGGCCGGCTTGGCACTGCAGCGAATCATCACGCTGGAGAACGTGACCGCGGTCGCCCATCACTACCGGCTGGCCGATGTCACGGCGCTGTACGCAGCGATCGGCCGGCACCAGATCTCCGCCCAAGCCGCGGTCCAGCGGTTGATCCGCGTCGCCGGCGGCAGCGACGAAACCGCCGAGGAGGTCTCCGAGGGCGCCTCGCTGACCACGCAGCGACGTCGGGGCAACCGCACGTCCGTCAACGGCACGGGCGTCGCGGTCCACGGGGACACCGACCTGTGGGTCAAGCTGGCCCGGTGCTGCACCCCGGTGCCCGGCGACGAGATCATGGGGTTCATCACCCGCGGCCAGGGTGTTTCCGTGCATCGCACGGACTGCACCAACGCGGACAGCCTGCGCGCCTCACCGGAACGGCTGGTCGAGGTGTCGTGGGCGCCCACCGCCGAGAGCTCTTTCCTGGTGGCGGTGCAGATCGAGGGCTTGGATCGGACCGGTCTGCTGCACGACATCACCCGCGCGGTGTCGGAACATCACGTGAGCATCGTGTCGGCAACGATGACGACCGACAAGCAGCGCGTGTTCAAGACGCGGATGACCTTCGAGACACCCGATCCCAAACACCTGGAGGCGCTGCTGCAGGCGGTGCGGCGGGTGCCCGGAGTGTTCGACGTTTATCGGGTCAAGCAATAGGCGGGCGAAAAAGACCGTGGGGCCACCCCGAGAGGCGGCCCCACAGCTCTTCAGGACCGATCAGCCGGTGAAGTCCTGGACCGCCTTCTCGGCCTGCTCCAACCAGCTGCGATACGTCGCTGCGGCCTCGCGGTGCTCCTTGGCCTTCCGCTCGTCACCACGCGCCTCGGCTTTGGCGGCCTTCTGCTCGAGTTGGTCGATCTGGGTCTGCAACTTGTTGGCCGTGTCGGAGGCGCGCTGACGGGCTTCCGGATTGGTCCGGCGCCACTGCTCCTCCTCGGCGTTGCGAATCGCCTGCTCGAGCGCCCGCACCCGGTTGTCGATCGGGCGAATGGCATCCCGCGGGACCTTCCCGATCTCGGCGAACTTGTCGAGGAACGCGCGGAAGGCCTGCTTCGAGACGTTCAGGTCCTTGATCGGCAGGACGGTCTGCTCGGCCTCCGCCAGGAGCGCCTCCTTGGCCTCCTGATTGCCGCGGAACTCGGCGTCCTGCTCGCTGAGGGCGGCGCTGCGGGCGGCGAAGAATTGGTCCTGGAGCCCGCGGAAGGTCTGCCAGAGCTGCTCGTCGACATCGCGCGGGGCGGGGCCGGCAGCCTTCCACCGTTGCATGAGGTCGCGGAACGCGCCGGCCGTGGGTCCCCAGTCGGTCGACCCGGCGATCGCTTCCGCCTCGGTGATGATCTCCTGCTTGACGCGCTTGGCCTGGTCGCGCTTTTCGGCCTGCTGCGCGAACTGGGCCTTGCGGCGCCGGGTATAGGTCGTGCGCGCACTGGAGAATCGGTGCCAGAGCGCGTCATCGGTCTGCCGATCGATGCGGGGGAGAGCCTTCCAGCTCTCGAGGAGAGCCCGGAACCGGTTGACGCCGCCGCGCCAGTCATTGCCCGCGGCGAGAGCCTCCGCCTCGGCCACCATCTGCTCCTTGGTCGCACGGGTCTGCTCGTTCTGCTGGGCGCGCTGCGCCTTGCGCGCCTCGGCCTGCTCGGAGATCGCCCCCGTCAGGGAGTCCAGTCGATCGGCGAGGCTCTGGAGATCACCGACCGCATTGGCCTCGATGATCTGGGTCTTGTGCGTGTTGACGGCCTTGCGGGCCTCTTCGGGTGACATCGTGCCGGCCCTGACCCGGGCAGCCAGCAGGTCGACCTCGACCTGCAGACTCTCGTAGCGCCTGACGAAGAACGCCAGCGCTTCCTCGGGGGAGACATCCGGGACCTGCCCGACGGAACGCTCTCCATCGGCGGTGCGGACATAGACGGTTCCGTCCTCGGCGACCCGGCCGAAGGCGGCGGGACCTGCAGTGTCACTCATGCTGCCTATCTTGCCCCATCGAGACCGGACAATCGCACACTGCGGACCCCCGAAACCCCGGGAGACCAGAAAGGCACTCCGCCCTCCGGCGTCGTCGGTGCCGGGATCTCGGTCGATTGTCCCGCTATCCGACACGAGTGTTAGCTGAGGACGCGATTCTCGCTAACGTCTGGATTCGCATGACGACAGCAGGATTCGCTGCTGGCGTGGAGTTTCGGGCACGACGAGGTGTCACGGACACAAACGTGGAGGGAGTGCCCCAATATGTCCGCCTCGATGATGGATCTGTCCGGCAAGAAGGGCCTGATCGTCGGCCTCGCCAACGAAAGGAGCCTTGCCTATGGCGTGGCGAGGACCGCTCGTGCCTTGGGCGCCGACCTGGTCACGACCTGTCTCAACGACAAGGCTCGCAAGTATGTCCAGCCGCTCACCGATGACCTCGGTGTCACCCTGCTCAACCTGAACGTCGAGGAGGAGGGCGCCCTCGAAGCCGTCGTGGACCAGGCCGTCGCGGAACTCGGTCAGCTCGACTTCGTCGTCCACTCGATCGCCTGGGCCCCGCTCGCCGATCTCCACGGCCGCATCGTCGACAGTTCCCCGGAAGGGTTCGCGAGGGCCATGACCGTGTCGTGCCACTCGTTCGCCGAACTCGGCCGTCTCTGCGCCCCGCACATGCCCGACGGGGGCAGCATGCTGACCATGACCTACATCGGGTCCGAGCAGGCCATCCCCAACTACGGGATCATGGGCCCGATCAAGGCCGCCCTCGAGGCCACTGTGCGCTATATGGCGCTGGAACTCGGCACGCAGGGCATTCGCGTGCATGCGGTGTCCTCCGGCCCGGTCCGCACCCGCGCTGCCTCCGGTCTGTCGGACTTCGACGGGCTGCTCCATCTGGCCGAGAGCAAGTCCCCGATGAAGCGACTCGTCAGCCTGGACGAGGTCGCCGGCCTCTCGGCGTTCCTGTGCACGGACGCTGCCAGCGGGATGACCGGACAGACGTTGTTCGTCGACGCCGGTTATCACATCGCTGCCTGACCGTTTCCCTCGAACGCCCGTCGGGCGGGCCGGGTCAGCCCTCGGCCCGCGCGGCGGGTCACTGCGTCCTGAATGACGCCCGTGGCTGTCCGCCGGGAGGACTAGACTCACCCGTTGTGTTGATCGCCTCCTTTCCCGCCGGCCCCCTGCAGACCAACTGCTATGTCGTCGCCCGTGAACCGGGCGCCGAGTGCGTCATCATCGATCCCGGCATGACCGCTGGCGGCTCGGTCGACAAAATCGTCACCGAACACGACCTGGCGCCCGTCGCCGTCCTGCTCACCCACGGCCATATCGATCACGTGTTCGCCGTCCACGAGATCACCCAGCGCTACGGGATCCCCGTCTATATCCACGACGCGGACCGGCACATGCTGTCGCTGCCCTTCGACCGGCTCGGCATGTCGGAGCTCATCCAGCTGTGCCGCGGCTACAGCGGCGGAGCTGATGGCCTCACCGAACCGCAGGACGTCCGCAGTCTGCCCGCGAGCGGCACTCATGCGTACGCCGGCATTGACTTCACCCACCGCCATGCGCCGGGACACACGCCCGGCTGCACCTTGTTGGAGATCCCTTTCGATGCCGCCGGGCCGCAGATCGACCGCGTGGTCTTCTCCGGCGATGTGCTGTTCGCGGGCAGCATCGGACGCACCGATTTACCCGGTGGCGATCCTGCGCAGATGGTGCGTACGCTGCGGGACGTCATCCTCGACCTGCCCGACACCGCCGCCGTGCTGTCGGGCCACGGGGGACAGACGACCATCGGGCGCGAGCGCGCCACCAACCCCTATCTCCAGGAGAACATGCTGTGAGCCGTCCCAAGCCGATCTCCGGTTATCCGGAATTCCTGCCCGCCGGGAGGATTATCGAGCAGCGCGCGCTGGACATCCTGCGCTCGTCGTTCGAATTGCACGGCTTCGGCTCCATCGAGACCCGCGTGGTCGAGCCGCTCGACGTCCTCGCCCGCAAGGGGGAGATCGACAAGGAGATCTTCGCTGTTCGTCGGCTGCATGCCGAGGGCGACAGCGCGGACGAGATGGGGCTGCACTTCGACCTCACGGTGCCAGCCGCGCGTTATGTGCTGGAGAACTCGGGCCACCTCGCGTTCCCCTTCCGTCGCTATCAGATCCAGAAGGTCTGGCGCGGTGAGCGTCCCCAGGAAGGGCGTTATCGCGAGTTCTGCCAGGCCGACATCGACATCATCGGGTCCGAGACGCTGGCCGCGCACCACGATGTGGAGATCCCGCTGGTGGCGCTCGAGGCCTTCGAGCGGCTGCACACCGAGCTCGGGATTCCACCGGTCCTGATGCACGTCAACAACCGCAAACTGTCCCAGGGCTTCTATGAGGGACTCGGGATCGAGGACACGGCGGCGGTGCTGCAGCGCGTCGACAAGTTCGACAAGATCGGCCCCGACGCGGTGGTCGAGCTGCTCGTGACGGACCTCGGCCTGCCGGAGGCGGTCGCTCGCCAATGTGTGGCGCTCGCCGACATCCAGGCCGCGGACGCGTCGTTCGTCGACCGGGTGCGGGACTTGGGCGTACGCTCCGACCTCCTGGACCAGGGCCTCGACGAACTCGCCACCTTGGTGACCACCGCCGCCTCCGCAGTTCCGGGTCGGATCGTCGCCGACCTGAAGATCGCCCGGGGGCTCGACTACTACACGGGCACGGTCTATGAGACCGAGCTGGTCGGCTTCGAGAAGATGGGGTCGGTCGCCTCCGGGGGCCGCTATGACTCGCTCGCCTCCGATGGGAAGACCACCTATCCGGGTGTCGGCTATTCGTTCGGGGTGACCCGGATCCTCGTGCCGCTCGTCACCAAGGGCAAGCTCACCGTGAGCCGTTCGGTGCCGACCTGCGTCCTTGTTGCCGTCGATGCGGAGGAGACCCGCGCCGAGGCGATAGAGACCGCCCAGCAGCTGCGGGCACGGGGGATCGCGACCGAGGTCGCGCCGAAGGCGGACCGGTTCGGCAAGCAGATCAAGTACGCAGACCGCCGAGGCATTCCGTTCGTCTGGTTCTCCTCCGGTGAGGTGAAAGACATCCGCAGCGGCGAGCAGGTCGCCGCCGACGCCGCCACCTGGTTGCCGCCGACCGAGGACCTCACGCCGGTCGTGGGGCCTGCATGATCACCGAGGACGGACGGCTGGACTATCGGGTCGAGGTGCCGCCGAAGCGCGGCTGGCTCCATCGCCTGCGCCACGTCGTCAATCCCGTCGTCGGGATCGGCTGCGGGCTCGCGCTCGGGGCGGCGCTGTTCCTGATTGCGGTGCAGGTGTTGTTCGGGGTGCGCCCGAGTCTGCTCGCGGTGCTCCTCGCGGTGGCCGCGGTGGTGCTGTATGGACTGGCGCTGCTGCGCGCCCGCGCCGAGGCGCAGGCGCAGAAGGTGCAGCGGGTCGTCCTCGACTCCGACGGCGTGAGCGTGGACCGCGACCGGTTTGCCTGGTCCCGGTTCACCCGGTGGCTGGAGGACGAGAACGATTTCGTCCTGGCCTCCGGCGGGGTGCGGGGTCGGCTCCTCGTGGTGTTGCCGAAAGCAGGCATCGACGTGGACGAACAGGACCTGCTTCGTGAGGTCCTCCACGCCCGCATCGACCCTGACGACGAGCCGCTAGAGGGCGCGTTCGTCGAGATGGACTGGGACGAGGAGCCCGCGCGGCCGCAGCGCCCGCGCTCGGCCGGATGACGCCCCCTGCGGTCGTGTTCGCCGACGCTGAACTGATCGGCTAGGTTTCGTTCGGGCCCGCACCGTCTATGCGGGCCACACACAAGGGAACAGAAGGGAATCGCCCGTGATCCGCACGCATGCTGCCGGCACACTGCGCACCGAAGACATCGGCCAGACCGTCACCCTCGCCGGGTGGGTGGCCAAGCGACGGGACCATGGAGGCGTGGCCTTCCTGGACCTGCGCGACGCCTCGGGCGTCTGTCAGGTGGTCGTCCGGGACGAATATCTGGAGTCCGCCGGCATCCACGATCTCCGCAACGAGTTCTGCGTGAAGGTCACCGGCGTCGTCGAGGCCCGGGATGAGGAGAACGTCAACCCGAACCTGCCCACCGGTGGGGTCGAGATCGTGATCCGTGACCTCGAGGTCCTCAACCCGTCCGCGCCCCTGCCGTTCCAGATCGACGAACGGATCAACGTCGGCGAGGAGGCGCGGCTGCGCTATCGCTATCTCGATCTGCGCCGCAAGGCGGCCGGCGACGTGATCCGCCTGCGGTCGAAGGTCAACGCCGCAGCCCGCAAGGTGCTGGGCGAGCGGGATTTCGTCGAGATCGAAACTCCGACGCTCACCAAGTCCACCCCCGAAGGGGCGCGCGACTTCCTGGTGCCCGCGCGGCTGAGCCCCGGGAACTGGTACGCCCTGCCGCAGTCCCCGCAGCTGTTCAAGCAGCTGCTGATGGTGGGCGGCATGGAGCGGTACTACCAGATCGCCCGCTGCTATCGTGACGAGGACTTCCGCGCCGACCGCCAGCCCGAGTTCACCCAGCTCGACATCGAGATGAGCTTCGTCGACCAGGACGACGTCATCGAGCTCGGCGAGGAGATCGTCAGGGAAATCTGGCAGCTCAAGGACGTGGAGCTCACCACCCCGTTCCCGCGGATCAGCTATCGCGATGCCATGGACAGCTATGGCTCCGACAAGCCGGACCTGCGGTTCGACAACAAGCTCGTCGAGGTGACCGAGTTCTTCGCGGACACCCCGTTCCGGGTGTTCCAGAACGAATACGTCGGAGCCGTCGTCATGCCGGGCGGCGCGGCACAGCCGCGGCGCACCTTCGACGCCTGGCAGGAGTGGGCCCGTCAGCGCGGCGCCAAGGGCTTGGCCTATGTCACGGTCGCCGAGGACGGCGAACTCGGTGGCCCGGTCGCCAAGAACATCTCCGAGACCGAGCGCGCCGGACTCGCCGACCAGGTGGGGGCGAAGCCCGGCGACTGCATCTTTTTCGCCGCCGGCAAGCGCAAGCCGTCGCAGGAACTGCTCGGCGCCGCCCGCGTCGAGATCGCGAAGCGCACCGACATGATTCCCGAGGACGCGTGGTCCTTCCTGTGGGTCGTGGACGCGCCCTTGTTCGAGCCGACCTCCGACGCCGTCGCCGCCGGTGACGTCGCGGTTGGCGGTGGCGCGTGGACCGCGGTCCACCACGCGTTCACCTCACCGAAGCCGGAGTCCGTCGACACGTTCGACACCGATCCCGGCAGTGCGCTCGCGTACGCCTATGACATGGTCTGCAACGGCAACGAGATCGGCGGCGGCTCGATCCGTATCCACCGCCGGGACGTCCAGGAGCGCGTGTTCAAGGTGATGGGTATCTCCGACGAGGAGGCCCAGGAGAAGTTCGGCTTCCTCCTCGACGCGTTCTCGTTCGGCGCCCCGCCCCACGGCGGCATCGCGTTCGGCTGGGACCGCATCGTGTCCCTGCTCGCCGGCACCGAGTCGATCCGGGACACGATCGCCTTCCCGAAGTCCGGCGGCGGGTTCGATCCGCTGACCCAGGCGCCCGCGCCGATCACCCCGCAGCAGCGCAAGGAGGCCGGGGTGGACTTCAAACCCGAGCCCAAGAAGGACGAGGCGAAGCAGGACGAGTCGAAGCAGGGCGACGCGAAGGCGTAATCCCGGCGTCCGGGACTCCGCAGCCGGCAGAGCCGGCTCTAGAGGAGTGCCAGGAGGAGCAGGAACAACGGCAGCGGGAGCGCGATGAGTGCGAGCAGCACGACGTGGCGTTTCCGTTGCCGGTTCAGCACGGCGACGAACTCTCGCAGGACTGCGCTGGGCCAGAAATAGCGCGCTGTGCGCGCCCCGACGGCGTGGGCGGGAAGCCCTAGCTCCCGCGCGTACGTCGCCGCCCGCAGCGCGTGATAATCACTCGTCACGATCAGCATCGAGGCATCGACCGGGGGCGCGAACCACGGAAGTCCGGGCTTGGTCGCCGTGCCGGCGCGGGCTTCCAGCGCGTCTGTGGGCGGTCTGTGCTGCGCGACCGACAGTGCGGCCGGTGAGTCGTCCCGCCCTGCGATGAGCGCACGGGTGAACCGCAAATTTTCCAGGGTCGTGCGGGAGCGGTCCTCGACCAGCAGGTGTTCCGCGGGTACGCCGCGGGCGAGTGCATAGTCGGCCATCGCGCGCGCCTCCGGCACGTGCTCGTCGGGTCCCTGGCCGCCGGAGAGGACGAGGAGCGGCTCGCGCCCGGCAGCCCGAATGCGTCGATAATGCTCGATGCCGGCATCCACCCGGCCGGCCAGCAGCGGACCGACGGTCCGTCCGTCCTTGAGGCCCGAGCCCAGGACGATCACGTGGGAGGCCGGCACGCGGCGGGCGATCTGGGCATAGGCCCAGGCATAGCCCACGAAACAGGTGAACTCGAACCCGAGATAACCCAGCGCAAGGACCGCGGCCAGCGCCAGCGGCGTAAGCGGTGTGTTCGGGTTCACGAGGACGATCAGGCTGGCCGCCATGACGGCCGCGATGCCGAGGCCGGCGATGAGGGACAGCAGATTGGCGAGCGACCGGCTCTCCCGACGCACCATCGTCAGGCCGTTGAAGATGAGGAAAACCACGAGCACGACGACCGACAAGGGAGCGAGCACCAGACCGACGAAGCCACCGACGAGGATCAGCGCAGCGAGACCCGGAACTGAGAGGGCGGTGATCAGGACGAGAAGTGCCGAGAGGCCGATGAGGTACGCATTCCCCAGCCAGCGCGCATCCCGGCGCACCG
This sequence comes from Ammonicoccus luteus, assembly GCF_050880385.1. Taxonomy (NCBI): domain Bacteria; kingdom Bacillati; phylum Actinomycetota; class Actinomycetes; order Propionibacteriales; family Propionibacteriaceae; genus Ammonicoccus; species Ammonicoccus luteus. The sequence continues at coordinate 501,569 of NZ_JBNZCI010000001.1, read as the reverse complement.
CCACGACGGTCAGGGTCACCACAACGGCACAGAGAACGAGGCTGATCACGAACACGTGCTTCATTCTCCCCCGACTGCGCGCCGGCAGCGAGCCAGATCCCGCCCGCCGGGCCCTGACCGTGCCCGGGGCCCTCCCTGATCTGGACGAATCGGCCGACCGTGCCCCCGGACGTCAGTTAGCGTCGAGGTGTGTTCGGACTCTTCAAGAAAAAGCAGGCCGGAACAGATCCGGCTCAGCCCCCGCCGCCGGAACAGGTCATCGACGTCAACAGCGGCGAGGATTTCAGCGACCTGACCACGGTGGAGCTTTGTGATCAGGCAGCCATCGACGGGCGGATCGAGCCGTTTCTCATCATCGGCGAGCAGTTCGGCGGCGAGGACGCCGGGCCGAACCTCATTCTCGGCCCGCGGGGCGCGGCCGCCGCCAAGGCTCGCATCGATGAGGAAATCGTGGCCGCGATCCAAGCGGGCAATGAGGTCAACCTCGAGGCGAGCCTGCAGTATGCCGATGGACCGTCCCGCGTCCCGCAGTCCGTGCGCTTCGATCTGGGCTCTTTGGGCGTCCGTGTCCTCAAGCTCTGGGGTTGAGGACGTCTGCGCTGCTATCTCAAACTCAGTGTCCGAACGTCGGCGCGATCCAGCCTCGGCCGATGGAGTGGAAGAAGAGATTGAACCCGAGCAACGCCGGCGTGCCGTCCGCCTCCACGTCCAGCTTCTCGACGTCAACGGCGTGGACCATGAAGAAATAGCGGTGGTCGCCGTGACCGTTGGGCGGCGCAGCACCGAGATAGCCGGGGAAGCCGGCGTCGTTCTTCAGAGTGATGGCGCCGTCCGGCACACCTGGATTGTCGGGGTCGCCGGCGTTCGTGGGCAGGGATGTGACGTCGGCGGGGATGTTGAGCACGGCCCAGTGCCACCAACCCGACTGCGTGGGGGCATCGGGGTCATAGCAAGTCACCGCGAAGGACTTGGTGCCCTCGGGGAAGCCGGACCACGACAGTTGAGGTGACACGTCCTGACCGCCCGGCACCTGCATCTTTCCCGAGCGCTGGGCTTCCGGGAGTTGCTGGCCATCGGCGACGTCGGTGCTCGACACGTCGAACCGGGGGACGTCGTTCAGCTTGGCCAGGGGGGAGTTCTCCATGATCGGCTCCTTCGCTTCGTTGCTCTCGATCTCATGAACAGTCTAGGAACTCAGTCCGCTTGCAGGAGCACCACCCGCACAGTGCCGGTCCCCTCTAGGCTGGCCTGCAGCAGAGTCGCAGTCACGACACACGGGCAGACAGGGAGCCGGTCTTGGGCAAGGAAGTCAGCACCGCGCGCTATACCCGAGAACAACGGCGCGAGTTCCGCACGAAGGTGCGCCGCGGACTGGACGTTTTCGAGTTGATGCTCGCCCATCATCCGTTCGAGTCCGAACGCCCGATGACCGGCCTCGAGATCGAGCTCAACCTGATCACCAACGAGGGTGAACCGAGCTTCGGCAATGCCGAGGTGCTGGCGGCGCTCGAGGATCCGGACTATCAAACGGAGCTCGCGCGCTACAACATCGAGCTGAACAGCCCGCCCAGGGTGCTGGGCGGTGACTCCGCGCTGCGCCGCGAGGAAGAGTTGCGTGCGTCGTTGAATCGGGCGGAGCAGATCGCCAAGCAGACGGGGTCGCACATCTGCTGCATCGGCATTTTGCCCACACTGCAGCCCGAGCATTTCAACGGTGAGTGGATCTCTGACGACCGGCGTTACACCGCCCTGAACGATTCGATCTTCAACGCCCGCGGGGAGGACATCGAGCTCGACATCGAGGGGCCGACCGGCGAGCGGTTGCGGATGTGGGCCGACTCGATCGCGCCGGAGTCGGCGTGCACATCTGTGCAGCTCCATCTGCAGGTGTCGCCGGGGGAGTTCGCGGCGTACTGGAATGCCGCCCAGGCCGTCAGCGGTCCCCAGCTCGGCGTGGGCGCGAACTCACCATTTCTCTTCGGGAAACGACTGCACGCCGAAACACGGATCGAGTTGTTCAAGCAGGCGACGGATACGCGGCCGGTCGAGCTGCGCAATCAGGGTGTCCGCCCCCGTGTGTTCTTCGGCGAACGCTGGGTGACCTCGATCTTCGACCTGTTCGAGGAGAACACCCGTTATTTTCCCAGCCTGTTGGCCGAGGTGAGCGACGAGGACCCGCAGGCGGTGCTGGAATCGGGTCGCACCCCGCAGTTGGCGGAGATGTGCCTGCACAACGGCACGATCTATCGGTGGAACCGGCCGATCTACGACGTGGTCGACGGGCAGCCGCACCTGCGGGTGGAGAACCGGGTGCTGCCGGCGGGGCCCACGATCATTGACACGATGGCGAATGCGGCCTTCTACTACGGGTTGGTGCGCACGCTCGCGACCAGTGACCGGCCGGTCTGGTCCAGGTTGAGCTTCTCGGCGGCCGCGCAGAACTTCTCCAACTGCGCGAGGGACGGGCTGGAGGCCTCGGTCTATTGGCCGGGTTTCGGCGAACTCAGTGTCGACGAGTTGGTGCTGCGTCACCTGTTGCCGCGGGCGGCCGCAGGCCTGGAGTCCTGGGGCGTCTCGCAGAACGTGATCGATCGCTATCTGACGATCATCGAGCAGCGCTGTTTGCTCGGCCGCAACGGGGCGAGTTGGCAGATCGACACCGTGACGAGATTCGAGCAGGCGGGGATGGCGCGCGAGGAGGCTCTGCAGCGCATGCTGACGCGCTATGTCGAGGGCATGCACAGCAACGAGCCGGTGCACACGTGGTCCCTGCCGTGAAGCGTCCCGAGAGCCCGGGGCGGCGGCGATGACCGAGGACCTTTTCGGCAACCTCGAGGAACCCGCGTCCCGCGCGGAGCCGGTGGGGGCGGGGGGGAGCCTTTCGCACACCGATCACGCCGGTGCACCGCTGGCCGTTCGTCTCCGACCCCGGACGATCGAGGAGATCGTCGGTCAGCAACATCTGCTGGCCCCCGGGTCGCCGCTGCGCAGGCTGGCGTCCGGTCAGACGGCCATGTCGGTGTTCCTGTGGGGACCGCCCGGGGTGGGGAAGACCACGATTGCGGCGGTGGTGTCCCAGACCAACGACGCGCGGTTCGTGGAGATCTCGGCGGTCACGGCGGGAGTGAAAGAGGTGCGCGCAGTTCTCGACCAGGCGCGTCGTGATCTCGCCCGCGGCACCCGCACGGTGCTGTTCGTCGACGAGGTCCACCGCTTCTCGAAATCCCAGCAGGATGTCCTGCTGCCCGCGGTCGAGAATCGGATCGTGACTCTCATCGCGGCGACGACGGAAAACCCGAGCTTCTCCGTGATCTCACCCCTGCTGTCGCGTTCGCTGCTGTTGACGCTCCAGCCCTTGTCGACCGAGGACATCGACGCCCTGATCGACCGGGCGCTGACCGACGAGCGGGGTCTGCGGACAGCGGCGGGGGAGGCGTACACGCTGACCGACGACGCCCGCGACGCGCTCCGACGGATGGCGGGCGGGGACGCGCGGCGGGTGCTGACCTATCTCGAGGAGGCCGCCGCCGGCGCGGCTGCCCGCGACACGACCCGCATCGAGCTGGGCACGGTGGAGCAGGCGGTGGACCGCGCCGCGGTGCGCTATGACGCGGACGGCGATCAGCACTATGACGTCATCAGCGCGTTCATCAAGTCCATGCGGGGCTCCGATGTCGACGCTTCGCTGCACTATCTGGCTCGGATGATCGAGGCCGGAGAGGACCCGCGTTTCATCGCACGGCGACTGGTGATCCTGGCCTCCGAGGACATCGGGCTCGCGGATTCGTCGGTGCTGCAGACCTGTGTGGCGGCGGCCCAGTCCGTCCAACTGATCGGGATGCCCGAGGCGCGGATCAACCTGGCCCACGCGACCGTGGCGTGCGCGATGGCACCGAAGTCGAATGCGGCGTACATGGGTCTCAACAAGGCCACCGCCGATATCAAGGCCGGCCGGATCGGACAGGTCCCGCTGCATCTTCGGGACGCGCACTATCCCGGTGCGAAAGCACTTGGCCACGGCAAGGGTTACCTCTATGCGCATGACGCGGAGCACGGGGTCGCGGCGCAGCAGTACCTGCCGGACGAACTGGCCGACGCGCGGTATTACGAGCCCACCCCGCACGGCGCGGAGGCGGGGCTGCAGCAACGCCTTGAGGCGCTGCGCAGACTGCTGGGTCGGGAATCGTGACCGACCGGCGCGGTGACCTTCACCACGCGGACCGGGTGGATCTGGGGGTTTCGGCCCTGCGGATCGGGCACGGTCTGCGAAGATGTCGCCCATGACGACTCACATCGTGGCCATGGGAGGCGGCGGTTTTTCGATGTCGGCGAACGGGGCAGTGACGCCCCTCGATCGCTACATCGTCGGCCTCAGCGACGCGAGGACCCCCCACGTCTGTTTTGTCCCGACCGCCTCCGCCGATGATCCGCGCTATATCAACCAGTTCCTGACCGCCTATGCGCCGATGGGGATCCGGACCAGCGTGCTGACCCTGTGGGAGAACGCGCGCGAGTCGATCAAGCGCGCGATGGGCGAGGCGGATGTGCTTCTGGTCGGTGGTGGTTCGACAGTCAACCTGGTCGCGCTGTGGGAGGCGCACGGCTTGACTCATGCGATCCGCGATCGGATGAAGGACCGGGACACGGTGCTCGCCGGCATCTCCGCCGGCGCCAACGTCTGGTTCGAGGCGTGCTCGACCGACTCGTTCGGACCGACCCTGCAGCCGTGGCATGGGGGGATGGGCCTCATCAAGGGCTCGTTCTGCCCGCATTTCGATGGTGAGGAGCAGCGGGCCCCGGACTTCGCGAACTGGGTGGCGGAAGGCCGTCTCCCGGATGGTTATGGCGCGGACGACGGTGCCGCCGTGCACGTCACGTCCCAGGGTCGCATGCGCTTCGTCGCCGAGAACCGGACTGCCCGGGTCCACCGCGTCTATGGCAGTTTCACCCCGACGACGTCCGGCGTGATCGTGGAGCCGTTGAAAACCAAACTGATCTGACATCCGGCGTGGCGACGGAGAGCGTGCGCGATGGCGTGGACTCCGGTGCGGTGGACTACAGTGGCCCGGCAACCCATCGAGGTAAGGGACTGACATGTCTGCTGGCGAAGTCGCCGGTCTGATCGCCGCGGGCGCTCTCCTGCTCCTGGTGCTGCTGTGTGCGGTGCCGTTGTTGAAGCTGGGCGGAGTGCTGGGGGAAATGCGGCGGCAGGTGCGGGACCTCGGCGCGGAGTCGGTGCCCATCCTGACCGAACTGAAGGGCACGGTCAGCGCGACCAACGTGGAGCTGGAGAAGTTGGCGGTCGTGACCGAGGACGCCGCGCGGGTGAGTGCCCACGCCGCTGACGTGGCGCGGAACGCGGCCGAGTTCTCGTCGTTGTTCAAGGAGACTGTCGGGGTGCCGTTGCTGAAGTTGTCAGCGGTTGGTTATGGAGTACGCCGGGCCATCGGTCCCGGGCCCAAGCGGAGGAAGGCCTGATGAAGGCAGCGGTGTGGTTCGGCCTCGGCGCCGTGACAGGTGGCTATGTCGTGCTCAAGGGACGGCAGAAGGCGCGGGCGTTGGCCGATCAGACCAGCCCCGCGCAGATCGGGCGTACGCTCGGCCGCGCCATCGGCCAGCGCAAGGTGCGGGTCAGCGAGGACCTCGCAGACTTCCTGCACAACGTCGCTGACGGAGCACGCCAGCGCGAGGACGAGTTGCGCACGCAGCTGCTGATGCCGGCGGATCATCCCTCCACGAGGCCCTGAGCCGTTGAGCACGGGCTGGCACTGTCGGTCCAGCGTCCTAGACTGGGCAGTCGGACCAGCGTCGGGGAATATTCTCGACCGGTCCACGTTGTCCTGAGGGTGGCCCTGCCACCGATCGAACTCGACGTCAGCCAAGGATCAGACACATGAAGACAGCCGACATCCGGCGCCGTTTCCTCGACTTCTTCGCCGCGCGCGGCCACCAGGTCGTGCCGTCGGCTCCTCTGCTCTATCACGATCCGACCCTGCTGTTCGTCAACGCCGGCATGGTGCCGTTCAAGCCCTATTTCACGGGTCAGGAGAACCCGCCCTTCGATCGCGCCGCCAGCGTGCAGAAGTGTGTGCGGACCCTCGATATCGAAGAGGTCGGCAAGACGACCCGGCACGGGACGTTCTTCCAGATGAACGGCAACTTCTCCTTCGGTGACTATTTCAAGGCAGACGCGATCGCCTATGCCTGGGAACTGGTCACCGCGGAGCAGCACAACGGCGGTCTCGGTTTCGATCCGGACAAGGTCTGGGTGACCGTCCTGGGTCCCGGCCACCACCCGAACTTCCCCGACGGTGACATCGAGGCGATCAAGCTCTGGCAGAAGGTCGGCGTCCCGGCCGACCGGATCCAGCAGCGAAATCTCACGGACAATTTCTGGAACATGGGCATTCCGGGTCCGGGCGGTCCGTGCTCCGAGATCTATATCGACCGCGGCCCCGAGTTCGGGCCCGATGGCGGTCCGGTGGTGGACGAGGACCGGTTCCTGGAGATCTGGAACCTCGTGTTCATGCAGAACGAGCTTTCCGCCGTGCGGGCCAAGGATGACTTCGACATCGTCGGCGACCTGCCGGCCAAGAACATCGACACCGGCATGGGCCTGGAGCGAGTGGCCTATCTGCTCCAGGGAGTCGACAACCTCTATGAGATCGACGAGGTCTATCCGGTCATCGACCGCGCGGCCGAGCTCGCCGGCAAGCGCTATGGCGTCGACGCGGAGGACGACATCCGGATGCGCGTGGTGGCCGACCACGTCCGGTCGTCCCTGATGCTGATGACCGATGGCGTCACGCCGGGCAACGAAGCCCGCGGCTATGTGCTGCGTCGGCTTCTGCGCCGCTCGATCCGGGCGATGCGTCTGCTCGGCGTGGAGGACAAGGTCCTGCCGGAGCTCCTGCCGGTCAGCCGCGACCAGATGTCCACGTCCTATCCGGAGATCCTCGAGGGCTGGGAGCGGGTGTCCACGGTGGCCTTCGCGGAGGAGGACGCCTTCCGCCGCACCCTCGCCGCCGGGACCCAGATCTTCGACGTCGCCGTCGCGGACGCGAAGGCCAAGGACCAGTCCACGCTGTCCGGCGACCGTGCCTTCCAACTGCACGACACGTATGGCTTCCCGATCGACCTCACGCTCGAGATGGCCGCCGAGCAGGGGCTGCAGGTCGACCGCGACCAATTCACGGCGCTCATGGCGGAGCAGAAGGAGCGCGCGCGGGCGGATGCGCGCGCCAAGAAGGGTGGCGCGCAGAGCACGGAGGCATACAAGAACCTCCGTGCCCACGGTGCCACCGGTTTCCGGGGCTTCCAAGAACTGACGGTCGACTCGAACGTGCTCGGCATCGTCCGCGACGGCGAGCTCGTTCATTCCGCCGAGCCCGGCGATGTGGTCGAGGTTGTGCTGGCCGACACCCCGTTCTATGCGGAGGCCGGCGGTCAGGACGCCGACCGCGGCACGATCGACGCGGGGGGCACCCGACTCGACGTCCTCGACGTCCAGCGGCCCATCGACGGGCTGATCGTGCACAAGGTCGAGGTCGGCAGTGGTCTGCTCGAGACGGGCGCGGATGTGCTCGCCAGCGTTGACCCGTTCCACCGGATGGGTGCTTGTCAGGCACATTCCGCCACCCACATCGTCCACGCCGTGCTGCACGAGGTGGTCGGTCCGACCGCGGTGCAGGCAGGGTCCTACAACAAGCCCGGCTATCTGCGCTTCGACTTCAACGCCACCTCCGGGCTCAGCCAGGCCCAGCGCGACGAGGTCGAGGGTCTCGCCAACGAGGCTATCCGCAACGACCTCGCGGTCACCTCGCGGGAACTGCCGCTCAGCGAGGCGAAGGAGCTCGGGGCGATGGCGATGTTCGGGGAGAAATATCCGGATGTCGTCCGCATGGTCGAGATGGGCGGTCCGTGGTCCCGCGAGCTGTGCGGCGGCACCCACGTCCAGCACTCGTCGCAGATCGGCATGCTGACGCTGTTGGGGGAGCAATCGATCGGTTCGGGCGTGCGTCGCGTCGAGGCGCTGGTGTCCACCGACGCCTTCAAGCACATGGCGGCCGAACGCACCTTGGTGTCGAACCTCACCGGCATGCTCAAGGTCCGTCCGGATGCGCTCGTCGACCGCGTCGAAAAGATGCTGGTCCAGCTGAAGGATGCCGAGAAGCAGATTGCGGCCTATAAGTCCGCCGAGGTCCTGGGCAACGCCAAGGGCCTGGCGGACGCCGCGAAGGACATGTGGGGCGTCGGGTTCGTCGGCAAGCACGTCGAGGGCGTCGGCGGCGGCGACCTGCGCACGCTCGCCCAGGAGGTCCGGAGCCGACTCGGCAGCCGGCCCGGTGTGGTCGTGCTCGTCGGCGGGACGGCCGACAAACCGGCGCTCGTCATCGCGACCAACGAGGGCGCCCGGGACCGCGGGCTCAAGGCCGGCGCCCTGGTGAAGCTCGGCACCGAGAAGCTGGGCGGCAAGGGCGGCGGCAAGGACGACCTCGCCCAGGGCGGTGGCAGCGATGCGACCGCAATTCCGGCGGCGCTCGAGGCCGTGGAGTTCGAGGTCGGTCGGGTCGTCACGTCGTGACCGGAGATGCTCGGGAGGGCGCGGGGCAGCCACGGGCGGCGGCCGGGTTTCGTCCGGGCGTGCGCCTCGCGGTCGACTGGGGTGATGCCCGGATCGGCGTGGCCGCGTGTGATGCTGCGGGACTATTGGCGTACCCACTGGAAACCGTGCCCGCCGGAAAGGCCGCCGAAGGGCGGATTGCCGAGTTGGTGCGCGAACACGGCCCGCTCGAGCTCATCCTCGGGCTGCCGCGTTCCCTGTCCGGCGGCGAGGGCCCGTCGGCCAACAAGATCCGGCGGCACGCGAAATCGCTTGAGAAAAGGATCAGGCCGGTTCAGGTACGCTTGCTCGACGAAAGATTGACCACGGTGACAGCCGCTCGGGCACTGTCCGCGAGCGGTCGGACCGCTCGCCAGCAACGGTCCGTGATCGACATGGTCGCAGCGGTCACCATCCTCGAGCATGCGCTTGAGGCAGAGCGCAGCACAGGTTCGCCGCCCGGTGAGCTGTTGACCGAGACACGAGGGGTTCAGGGTTGAGCGATCTGCTGAAACCGGAACAAAGGAAGCGACCCGACGACGAACGGGATTGGAACGAGACGTTCCGCCACGCCAAGAGCCTCTTTGCGGTGGTGCTGTCGCTGGTCGTCCTGATCGGTGGGGGACTGTTCGCCTATAACAAGGTGGGCACCGCAGTGACCGGCCTGTTCGTCGCCGAGGACTATCCAGGTCCCGGTGAGGACGATGTCGAGGTCGAGATCCCGCAGGGCTCGACCGTCGACGAGATCGGCTCGATCCTGAAGGATGCGGACGTCGTGGCATCGACAGACGCGTTCAGTCGTGCGGCGGCCGAGATCCCGAACGCCAATCAGTTGCAGGCGGGCACCTATACGCTGCAGACCAAAATGCGTGCTCGCGATGCGATCCAGGCCATGCTGGATGCCGGTGTCAAGGGCGGGAAGCGTTTCCTCATCCGCGAAGGCCTGCGCATCAATGAGCAAGTGGCCGCCCTCGCGGAGCAGACAGGGATTCCGGCCGAGCGGTTCGAGGAAGCGCTCAAGAATCCCGACGCTTACGGACTGCCTTCCTGGGCGAAGGGCAACCCGGAGGGCTATCTGTTCCCCGACACCTACGAGATGTCCGGCGAGGACCCGAACACCGCGCTCAAGCAGATGACCGCCAACTTCATGCGCAAGGCCAACGATGTCCAGTTGGAGGCCCGCGCAGGCGAGCTCAACCGGGAACCAGGCGACTTGGTCACTATCGCGTCGATCATCGAGGCGGAGGTGCGACGACCCGAGGACCGTGCAAAGGTCGCCCGCGTGATCTACAACCGACTGGACGCGAAGCCGTCCATGCCGCTCCAGATGGACTCCACGGTCCACTACGCGGTGAACCACCCCCGCACGGGTGGGGTCACGACGACGGACGCCGACCGCGCCAACCCCTCCCCCTACAACACCTATGTCCACGCGGGAATCCCGCCTGGTCCCATCGGCGCTCCCGGACGCTCGGCGCTGGAGGCGGCGGCCAACCCCGCGGATGGTGACTGGAAATACTTCGTCTCCGTCAACATGGACACCGGCGAGACCGCGTTCGCGGAGACCTTCGCCGAGCACGAGCAGAACGTGCGCAAGTTCCGGGCGTGGTGCCAGGACAACCCGGGCAAGTGCTGAGCCAACTCGTCGGTCCGCCCGGTCCCGGCCAGAACCGATGCGCCGTCCTGGGGTTCCCGATCCAGCATTCGTTGTCGCCGGTGCTGCACGCGGCGGCGTACGCGGAACTCGGCCTCACAGACTGGCGCTATGACCGGTTCGCGGTGGATCGCGGCGAGTTGGCCGAGTTCGTCGGATCCTGTGGCCCGAACTGGCGTGGTTTCAGCATGACCATGCCGTTGAAGGACGAGGCGCTGGACATCGGTGCGGTGAGCACGGCCGCCCGCCTCACCGGGGCTGCGAACACTCTGATCTTCGACGGCGATCGGATCGTGGTCCACAACACCGACATCGAGGGGTTCTGGCGACCGCTGGTGGCGCACTTCGACGTCGCGTCGGCAGCCGATGTGCCGATCGAGTCGGCGGTGGTTCTGGGCGGCGGGGCGACCGCCCGCTCGGCGTTCGTGGCGCTGACGACGATGGGCGTGGCGGACATCACCGTGTGCGCCCGAACCCGGGCCAAGGTCGAAGCCTGGGGACCGATGTTCGAGGCGACCGGGGTGACTCCCCGCATCACCGATTTCACCGACCTCCCCGAGTCACAGTTGCTGATCGCCACCGCGACCAAGGGCGCGGCTGATCAGCTTGCCGAACGTGCGGCGGCGAGCCAGCAGATCGTGTTCGATGCCATCTATGACCCGTGGCCGACCGAGCTGGGTCGCGTCGCCGCAGAGGCAGGCAGGGTTGTGTTCTCCGGTCTGGACATGCTGGTGGGGCAGGCGATCGCGCAGGTCGAGTTGATGACGGGGCGCACGATCGCCGCAGACGTGCTGATGACCGCCGGCCGAGCCGCGATCGCGGCCCGTGGGGAGTCTGTTTGAGGGACGGGCGGCGAGACCGGGCGTAGTCATCTCTGCGAGAATGCCCCGGTGCGTCGGCACATGACGCACAGGAGAGGAATCATGCTTCGCTGGCTCACCGCAGGGGAATCGCACGGTCCCGCCCTCGTGGCGACGATCGATGGGCTGCCGGCCCATGTCCGGGTCACCTCCGACGACATCGCCGGCGCGTTGGCGCGGCGGCGACTGGGATACGGGCGCGGGGCCAGGATGAAGTTCGAGGCGGATCAGGTCACAATCCTCGGCGGCGTGCGCCACGGCGAGACCCTCGGGTCACCGATCGCGCTCCAGGTGGGCAACACCGAATGGCCGAAGTGGGAGACCGTCATGGCGGCGGACCCTGTCGACCCCGAGGTGCTGGCGGCTCAGGCGAGGAATGCGAAGCTGACCCGGCCCAGGCCGGGACACGCGGACCTGGTGGGCATGCAGAAGTACGACTGGGACGAGGCCAGGCCCATCCTGGAGCGCGCCTCTGCCCGTGAGACCGCCGCTCGGGTGGCCCTCGGTCAGATCGCGATGAATTTTCTCGAGCAGGCCTTGGGCATCACGATCCTGTCGCACGTGGTCGAGTTGGGCACCGCGCGTACGCCCGCCGGTCTCCTGCCCACGATGGCCGACCTGCCCCGCATCGACGAGTCGCCGGTGCGCTGCGCCGATGAAGGTGCCGCGCAGGCGATGATCGAGGAGATCGACCAGTGCCACAAGGACGGGGACACGCTCGGTGGCGTGGTCGAGGTGCTCGCGTGGGGCTGTCCGCCCGGGTTGGGCTCCCACACGATGGGTGATCGCCGACTCGACGCCCGGCTCGCGGGCGCTCTCATGGGCATCCAGGCCATCAAGGGGGTCGAGGTCGGGGACGGCTTCGAACTGGCACGCTCGCGGGGCTCTGCGGCGCACGACGAGATCGTGCCCGGGTCTGACGGCATCGCACGGGCCGGGCACCGCGCCGGCGGCACCGAGGGCGGCATGTCGACCGGTGAGGTTCTGCGTGTTCGGGCGGCCATGAAGCCGATCGCGACCGTCCCGCGGGCTCTGCGGACCCTCGACACCACAACCGGCGAACCGGCCGTCGCCCACCATCAGCGCTCCGATGTGTGCGCCGTTCCGGCGGCCGGCGTGGTGGCGGAGGCCATGGTGGCGTTGGTGCTCGCCGAGGCGGTGCTGGAGAAGTTCGGCGGCGACTCCGTCGCGGAAACGAAACGCAACTGTGCGGCGTACCTTGCCGACATCGCCGACCGCGGCCTGGACATCGCGAGATGACCCGCGCCGTCGCCCTCATCGGGGCCCCGGGGTCGGGCAAGTCGACGATCGGTCGGCTGCTGGCCGGCGAACTCGGGCGGCCGTTCGTGGACGTGGACGCCGCGATCGAAGCGGATCAGCAACTGTCGATCGCCGACATCTTCGTGACCCACGGGGAACCGCACTTCCGCCAGCTCGAGGAGACTGCGACCATCGCGCGGCTCGCCGAGGGCGGCGTGGTGGCGCTGGGGGGCGGCGCGATCATGAACCCAGACATCCGTCGCGCGCTGGCGGACCACGAGGTCGTGTGGCTCGAATGCTCGATCAGCACCGCGACGAAGCGGGTCGGCATGGACACCGCGCGACCCCTGCTGCTGGGCAACGTGCGTGGGCGGTTGATCAAGCTGTTGAACGAACGCACGCCGCTCTATCGGGAGGCTGCGACCATCAGCGTCACCACCGACGACCGGGCACCCGCCGAAATCGTCGCGGAAATCATGGTGGCGCTGGGGAAAGCCGACTGAAAAGCCTGCGCCCGGCGTTCAAGCCGCTGAAGGGATGAGCATGACCGACCTCGAAGTGATCCGCGTCGCCGCTGAGCGACCCTATGAGGTGCACACGCGTGCCGGGGCGTTGGAGTTGCTGCCGGATCTGGTCGGCGACACCGAGCGGGTGGCGCTGCTGTACGCCCCCGTCCTGCGGGAGCGGGCGTCGGCGCTGGCCGAAGGGCTGCGCGCACGGGTGACGATGATCGAGCTGCCGGATGCCGAGGCTGCCAAGACCGCCGAGGTGCTGGTCGCGTGCTGGGACCGCCTCGCGGCCGAGGGATTCACCCGGTCGGACCTGCTCATCGCCCTCGGCGGGGGAGCGACGACCGACCTCGGTGGGTTCGTCGCTGCCTCCTGGCTGCGCGGCATTCGGTTCGTGACTGTGCCGACGACCGTGCTCGGCATGGTCGACGCCGCGGTGGGCGGCAAGACCGGCATCAACATCAGCGCCGGCAAGAACCTCGTCGGGGCTTTCCACGAGCCGATCGGTGTGCTCTGCGATCTGTCGCTGTTGCGTACCCTCCCGGAAGCCGACCTGCGGGCCGGCATGGTCGAGGCCGTCAAGTGCGGCTTCATCGCCGATCCGGTGATCCTCGATCTGGTCGAGGAGGACCCGGTCGAGGCGCTGCGGGTGGATTCGGATCGCCTGGCCGAGATCGTGCGCCGCGGGATCGCCGTCAAGGCGCGCGTGGTGAGTGCGGACCTGCGCGAAGCGACCTCCAAGGGCGCGACGGTCGGACGGGAGATCCTCAACTACGGCCACACGCTCGGACACGCGGTCGAGAAACTCGAGAACTATCGGATGCGGCACGGGGAGGCCGTCGGCATCGGCATGATCTATGTCGCCGAGCTCGCCCGCCTGCTGGGGAGGATCGACGACGACCTGGCCGAGCGGCACCGCTCGGTGCTGGCGGCCCTGGGGGTCCCCACCACCTATCGCCCCGATGCCTGGCCCGCCCTGCGCGAGGCCATGAGCCTCGACAAGAAGACCCGCGGCTCGACGTTGCGATTCGTGCTCCTCAACGGGCTCGGCAGCGCGGAGATCTGCGCGGGTCCCGGTGAGGACGTGTTGGCTGCGGCGTACGCGCGGTTCGCCGGCTGACTGCGTCCCGGCCGGATCTGCTCGGTGCGGTGATCACGAAAAGATCACCGGGCGAGGAAATGGAACCCTGCGGGCGGTGCCGGATTCCTCCGGGGTGACAGAACGAACTGTCGCTGAGCCGGAGGGTCACCATGAAGAAGATCATCGCCACCGCATTCGCCGCCGGACTCGTTGTTGCCGGCCTGAGCGTCGTTCCGGCGTACGCCGCTGGTGACGTGAGCGTGGACTACGGCTGCAACTCCGCCACCTTCACCAACACCTATTCCGAAACCGTCAACGTGAACTATGGCACCGCGAACTCCGGCGACGTGGTGGCCGTCCAGGTGCCCGCCGGCAAGAGTGTGAAGGTGATGGCGAAGGTGAAGAACTTCGGCTACACCGCCACGCTGCCCAACGGTGCCGAGGTCGGCATCCTCGAATGGCCGGGCGTCGACCTGACGGCCAAGTGCTCCGATGAGGAACGCGACGAGCAGGGCAAGCTGTTCACGGTCGAATACGGCTGCAACTCCGCCACCTTCACCAACAACACCGGCGGCCATGTCACCCTCGACTACGGCCAGAAGAACTCGGGCGACACGAACCGCACCACCATCTACAACACCCAGAGCCGGAAGATCACCAGCACGGCCGACAACTTCGGCTGGCTCGCGAAGGACGCCGAAGGCCGCACGGTCAACGTTGAGGAAGGCGGCATCGACCTGACCGCGAAGTGTGCCCCGACGAACCGGCCCACCACACCGCGGACCACCGCACCGGGTGCGCCGCGCACTCCGAAGGAGAACCGGGGCGGCCTCGCCAAGACCGGCGTGTGAGGCACCTCCTCAGCGCGGCCGGGCGATCAGGGGGATAGGCCATGGAACTTTGGTTGCGCGTCTTCTGGCCACCCATTCGGGCGTGGCTCCTCGGTCTCGCGATCTTTGTGGTCAACGGCGTGGTGCAGACGGCATTCCTCGGACATGACTGGGTGGAGAGGTTCGGCTGGGTCTTCCATCCCGCCGGGGGATTCTCGTTCCTCGATGGCTTGTACATGACGACCGTTCTCTTCCCCGTGTTCTTCGGCATCGTCGTCGTCTTCCTCCTGCTGCCCTTCGCGCGGGACCGAGCGTCGCTGTTCCTCCGGCTGTTCTCCGGACCCGCGCTCATCGCCTACGGATCCGTCGGCCTGCAGCAGTACTTCCTCAGCACGGGGAACCTCGACGCAGCACCGTGGTGCGCACTCGGCCTGCTGCCCCTGGCGATCTCGCAGTTCGGCATCGTTGAGAGGTACCCGCTGCTCGGCGGCGTCTACACCGCCATTTCGTTCGCGATCGGCTACATCGCCATGCCCACGACTTGGGATCGCTCCGCCGAGTTCGCCCTTGCCCCCACGACGACCTGGGAATGGATCAGTCTCATCGTCTCCGGACTGCTGGCGATCGGCTCGTTCGTCGTCGGCATCACCCTCGAGGCGCGTTGGTCGTCGGACCGTCAGGACCCGCGGTGAACCCTCAGACCTGCGCCGCGGCGGTCAGGGCGAGGCCGACACGCGGAGCCCGAGCTGCACTTGTGCCTGGATGTCACAAGTGGCGGCCCCGACACGCGTGTCGCGCCGGCATTCGTGACATCACGTCACATTTGCAGCCGCCGGTGGGCGTGTCGGCCCCGCGACGGTGGCTCGGTCATCATGCACCCCGGCCAGCAGGGCACCGAGCGCCCGGGGTCACCGCCGGGCCAGGTGCTCACCGGTCAGCGACTGGCCGCCGGCGCGGACGTGATCGACGAGCTGGGCCGGCGTACCCGAGAAGACCACCCGCCCGCCCTCGTGACCCGCGCCGGGCCCCATGTCGATGATCCAGTCGGCCCGCGCGATCACATCGAGGTTGTGCTCGATCACGATGACCGTGTGCCCGGAGTCGACGACACGGTCCAGCAGCCCGATCAGGTTGTCGACATCGGCCATGTGCAACCCACTTGTCGGCTCGTCCAGCACCAGCACCGGTTGACTTTGGTCCTGCATGGCCAGCTTCAACCGCTGCCGCTCTCCACCGGACAGCGAGTTGAGCCGCTGGCCCAATCGGACATAGGAGAGCCCGACATCCACCAGCCGCGCCAGCAGCGGCCGGATGGTCCGCTCGGTGAAGAAGTCGTGCGCCTCCTCGATGCTCATCGCCATGACATCCGCGATCGACCGGTCGCGGAGCTTCAGTTCCAGGACCTCTGCGGTGAACTGCCGTCCGTCGCAGGTCTCGCAGGGGGTTTCGACTGTGGCCATGAAGCCGAGTTCGTGGATGATGACGCCGAGACCCTTGCAGTCGGGGCAGGCGCCCGCCGAGTTGGCGGAGAACAGCGCCGGCTTGGTTCCGGTGGCCTTGGCGAAGACCTTGCGGATCTGCTCGAGGATGCCGGTATAGGTGGCCGGGTTGGACCGCCGCGATCCCTTGATCGCGGACTGGTCGACGAACGAGACCCCGGCGCGCGGCAGGCACCCGTGGATGAGCGACGACTTGCCCGAGCCCGCCACCCCGGTGACTGCGACGAGCACACCTGTGGGGACGTCCACGTCCACGCCCTGCAGGTTGTGCTCGCGCGCATCGCGGATCTCGAGCCACCCTGTCGGGGAGCGGGGGTCGGTCTTGAGCTGCTGGCGCTGTTCCAGGTGGTTGCCGGTCAGCGTGCCGGAGGCCCGGAGGCCGGCAAAATCCCCGGCATAGACGACCTCGCCGCCGTGCGTACCGGCCCGTGGCCCGAGGTCGATCAAATGGTCGGCGACCGCCATCACCTCGGGCTTGTGTTCGACGACCAGGACGGTGTTGCCCTTGTCGCGGAGGCGCTGCAGCAGACCGTTCATGAGCTGGACGTCGTGCGGATGGAGGCCGATGGTCGGTTCGTCGAACACATAGGTCACATCGGTCAGCGCACTGCCCAGGTGGCGCACCATCTTCACTCGCTGGGCCTCACCGCCCGACAGCGTCGAGGCGGGCCGGTCGAGACTCAGATAGCCGAGCCCGATCGACATGAAGCCGGCGAGTTGCTCACGGAGCTTGGCGATGAGGGGTACGCCGCCCTCGGCATCCCGGCCCAGCCCCGCCAGGAACTCATCCAGTTGCTCGATCTCCATCCGCGTGCAGTCGTGGATCGACCGCCCGCCGAGGCGCACGGCATTGGCCTCCGCGTTGAGCCTCGATCCGGCGCAGGCAGGGCAGGTCGCGAACGACGCGATTCGCTCGACGGCTGCTTTCATCGCCGGCTTCATCGACTCGACGTCCTTGCTGAGCGCCGACTTGGTGAGCCGTGGCACCAGACCCTCATAGGTCATGTTGATGCCGTTGAGCTGCACCTTCCGTTCGGCGCTGTGCAGGAGAAGTGCACGCTCATCGGCCGAATAGTCACCGACCAACTTGTCGGGGTCCAGCAGCCCGGACTCGGCGTACAGCTTCCAACTCCACGATCCGGCGCCATAGCCGGGAAAGTCGATCGCACCCTCGTTGAGGGACTTGGCCGGGTCGACCAGGGCATCCTCGTCGATCGCCGAGACCCGCCCGGCGCCGCCGCACTCCGGACACATGCCGCGGGGGTCGTTGAACGAGAACCTGATCGGTGCATGGAGCACGGGGTCGCCGAGGTGCGCGAAGATCGTGCGGAGCACGGCATAGGCATCGGTGGCGGTGCCGACCGTCGAGCGGGTGTTGGCCCCCATCTGCTCCTGGCTGACCAGGATCGCGGGGGTGAGGTTGCGCAGTTCGTCCGCGTCCGGCTGCGGCTGGGCAGGCATGAAGTTCTGGACGAACACCTCATAGGTCTCGTCGATCAGCCGGCGCGCCTCGGCGGCGATCGTGCCGAACACCAGTGACGATTTCCCCGAGCCCGAGACTCCGGTGAACACCGTCAGCTGCCGTTTGGGAACGTCAACATCGACGGATTTCAGATTGTTCTCGCGCGCACCGCGGACCTGGATCGATTCCACCGGGACAACCTAGGGCCCCGGTGACGCTCGGCGCCATTGCTAGGGCTGAACCTCCTGCATCGCCTTGGCCAACGTCACGTTGCGGGTGATCCAGCCGTTGTCGGCGTCGGTGAGCTCCCGACGCTCGCGGCGAGCATCCAGCACGGCCCAGGACACGTTGACGATCGCCCGCACGACGACCCAGTCCCGCGCCCGACGCTCATCGAGCCCGGAGCCGTCCACGAGCACATAGAACCGGTCCCGAATCGCCTCACCGGGATTGCCGAACCACTCCAGTTCGTCCCAGCGGTTCCACAGCATGGGCGCGGGCTCATAGGCGGGATCCCCGCGATAGCCCTTCGGGTCGATCACCACCCATTCCTGCGTTCGCTCGCGCCACAGCACGTTGCCGTCA
This sequence comes from Ammonicoccus luteus, assembly GCF_050880385.1. Classification (NCBI taxonomy): domain Bacteria; kingdom Bacillati; phylum Actinomycetota; class Actinomycetes; order Propionibacteriales; family Propionibacteriaceae; genus Ammonicoccus; species Ammonicoccus luteus. The sequence continues at coordinate 483,227 of NZ_JBNZCI010000001.1, read as the reverse complement.
TGCAGGTCCCCGTGCACCACGTGGGTGGGCGCGTCGGTGATGAGGTCCCGGCCCGCACGCAGAGCCTGTTGGACGAACCTCGGGGGCGCCGGGACGTCGCGGCCGAGATCCTCGAGATCGTTCAGCCAGCGGCCAGCAGCATCGAAGAGCGACGGCAGTTGGGGGGCGGCTTCGAGATGGAGTACGCCGTAGAGACGCGCGACTTCGCTCAGCGCCTTGTCACCGGACCGGTTGGTGAGTGGTTCGCCCAGCCATTCCAGCAGCACGGCGCGACGACGCGGATCCGCGCGGAGCAGCTCGACCGCGCCACGACCGTGCCAGACCTGCAGAGTGGCGGACTCGCCCCGATTCGATTCCTCCACTGTCGAGACCTTCAGGCAACAGCGGAATCCCGCGCGGTCGTGCACGGGTTGAACCAGCGATGCGACTCCCGCGAATGGTTCGTCCACCGGGGTCAGTTGCCACTCCGCGAGAAGCTCGCGGAGTGTGCGCTCCAGGTCCGGATCAGGGGCACTCACTGATCGAGGAGGCGTTCCTCCAGGGCACGCAGGCTCATCTCCGCCTGATCGCTCAGGTCCTTCAGCGGTGCCAACATGGCGGCGACGGCGCTGGCGATCTCCTCGTTGGAGTGCTCGGCGTCAGCGTGGAAGCGGTACTCCGCCTTCACGCGGGCCGCACGCATGATGTCGAAACACTCCTCCAACCCGTACTCGCCGTCGAGGATCGCCTGGACATGGGCCGGGAGCTGAGAAGTCATGTACTGGACCGTAACCGAAAGCCTCCGAGCGCGCAGCTTGTTGTGCCATCAGGGGAATCAGGCGTAGTACAGCGCCAGGCGTTGGCCCTCGACCTCCCGCACGGCGAGGTCCATGTCATAGATGTCGCGGAGCACGCGTTCGTCGATGATGTCGTCAGGGCCGCCCACGGCGACGACGCGGCCGTCCTTCATCGCGACGATCCGGTCCGACCACACCGAGGCGAAGTTGATGTCGTGGATCACCACGACGATCGTCTTGTCGAGCTCATCCGCCGCCCGGCGGAGCCGCCGCATCATCGCCCGCGCGTGCGACATGTCGAGGTTGTTGAGAGGCTCGTCCAGCAGCACATAGTCGGTGTCCTGGGCGAGCACCATCGCGACGAACGCCCGCTGTCGCTGGCCGCCGGACATCTCGTCGAGATAGCGGTCCCGCAGGTCGCCCAGGTCCAGATAGCCGATCGCCGCGTCGACGAGCTCCCGGTCCCGGGGGCCGAGCCGTCCGCCGCAGTGCGGATAGCGACCGAACGCGACCAGGTCCGCGACCGTCAGGCGCACCGCCAGGTGGTTGTCCTGCTTGAGCACCGACAGCACCTTGGCCAGCTCGCGGGTGTCGCACGCGGCCACGTCGAGCTCACCGACGGTCATGCGCCCCGCATCGGCCTTGAGGAGCCGGGCGACCATGCCCAGCAGCGTCGATTTGCCCGCGCCGTTGGGTCCGATGATCGAGGTCACGCCGCCGACCGGCAGCTCCAGCGACACGCCGTCGACGACGACCGCCGACCCATAGCTCTTGGTCACTCCGGACACTTTGATCATCGGCGACGTCCTCCCAGCAACAGGGCGATGAATGCGATCCCGCCCACGAATTCGATGATCACGCTCAGCACGGTCCCCTGGTCGAAGACGTGCTCGAGCACGGCCTGGCCCCCGACGAGGGTGATGACGGCCAACAGGCCGGCACCGACGAGCGTGTGGGCGTGCCGATGGCTCCCGACGACCAGATAGGCCAAGTTCGCCACCAACAGCCCGAAGAAGGTGATCGGGCCGACGAGCGCCGTCGAGACCGACACCAGGATCGACACGGCGACCAGCACCCACACCAGCGCGCGGCGGTGATCCAGGCCCAGACCGGTGGCGATGTCGGGACCCAGCGCCAGGACGTCCAGCGCGTACCGTTGGCGCCAGACCGCCACGCACGTCGCCACGATCAGCACGGCGGCGACCACCAGCAGACTCGGCTGGACGGACGTGAACGACGCGAACAATCGGTTCTGCAGGACGAGGAAGGCGTTCGGCTCCATGATGCGCTGCAGCAGTGCGGCGAGCGAGCGCAGGAGCGTGCCGGCAACGATGCCGATCAGCACCAGCAGATGCACCGATCTGCCGAGGCGTGTCAACAGGACGGTGAACAGGGCGACCGACAGGCCCGTCATGACCACGGTGTTGATGCCGAATTGGGCGACCGGGCCAAGTGCGTTCACCCCGACGACCCCGAGGAAGAAGATCCCGGCGGTCTGCAGCGCCACATACAGGGAGTCGAAGCCCATGATCGACGGGGTCAGGATCCGATTGGTCGTGATCGTGTGGAACAGCACGGTCGACACGGCGACGGCCCAGCCGACGAGGACCAGCGCGGCCAGTTTGCGCGTGCGATACGCGAGGACGAAGTCCAGATTGCCGCCGGAGTCGATGAGATAGTACGCCGCGATCGCGCCCACCGCCGCGAGCGCGAGGAGCAGCAGGCGTACGCCCGGTCGGCTGCCGGGCCGGGTGGTGCTGCGGGTCGGGGTGGGAGCAGTGAGGACGGCGCTCATCGGAGCCCCTTCCTGCGGAGCAACAGGGCGAGGAACCCGGCGGCACCGATGACGCCGACGATGACGCCGACCGGCAGCTCATAGGGATGGTTGAGGACCCGGGCGAGGATGTCGCAGGCCAGCACGAACGCGGCTCCGCCCAGGCAGACCACGGGCAGCGAGCGGCGCAGGTTGTCACCCATCGCCATGCTCACGAGGTTGGGGACGACGAGTCCGAGGAACGGCAGCCCTCCGACCACCACGACGCACACGGCGGCGCTGACGGCCACGATCCCGAGTCCGAGGGCCATGACCGCACGGTGGTTGAGCCCCAGGCCGGTGGCGTGGTCCTTGCCGAGCCCGGCGACGGTGAACCGGTCGGCGAACAGATAGGTCACGACGAGGAGCACGGCGACCAGCCACAGGAGCTCGAAGCGTCCGCGGATCACGCCGGAGAAGTCCCCGGTCACCCACATCGTCATGGTCTGCAGGAGATCGAAGTGATAGGCGACGAAGGTTGTCGCGGCCGAGACGACGCCCGACAGCATGAGGCCGATCAGGGGGACGACCACGATGGCGGACTGCGGCGGGACCGATCGGATGACGCGCAGGAACAGGGCCGTGCCGAGAAGCGCGGTCACCACCGCGAACCCCATCTTGCCGACGACGGGGAGCGACGGCAGCCAGATCGTCGCGACCAGCAGTCCCGCCGCGGCGGACTCGGTGGTGCCGACCGTCGACGGTTCGACGAACCGGTTGCGGACCAGGAGCTGCATCAACAGACCGCCGAGCGCCATCGCGGCACCGGACAGCACCACCGCCACGGTCCGAGGCACCCGCGAGGCCCACAGGAGGTGGTCATCGAGCGAGCCGGCGCCAACGACCAGGCTGAGCGCGATCAGACCGACCAGCGCGGTCGCGGCCAGCCCCCAGGCAATCACGGCCGGTCGGGGGCCGGCGGTTGTGGCAGGGGTGTTCCCCGGCGCCGTGCTGGAGGTCACGACGCCGGGGGAGCGGAGGTCCAGCAGGGTCATGCCGGCAGTCCTTGGGCGGCCTCGTCCAGCATGGCGCCGGCGTTGTCGAGGCCGTGGATGGTGATGTACCAGCGCGAGCCGTCCAGCATCACGAGGCGATTCTGCTGCCAGGCCGTGGTGCCGCGCACGAGCTCGTTGTCGAGGATCTGGCGAGCGTTCTGGCCCTCGGTGCCGATCGCGGCGTCGCGGTCCACGACGAACATCACTTCGGGGTTGATCTCGGCGAGCAGCTCGAAGCTTGCGGGTTCGCCGTGGGATTCGGCGGCGATGTTCTCCCGGGCCTGGGGGACACCCAGCAGCGTGTGGACCACGCCATAACGGGACTTGGGGCCGTGGAGCGAGATCTTGCCGCCGCTGGTCATCACGATGAGGCCCTTGCCGGCGTCTGCGCCCTTGGCCTCCAGACCGGTCGCCTTCGCGCGCAGTGCAGCGATCTTCGCGTCGGCCTCGGCCTGCTTGCCGAAGGCTTCGGCGATCGGGGCCGCCGCGGCGGCGGTGCCGTCGATGAGGTTCTTGTCGGAGGTGAACGTGATGTCGATCGTCGGCCAGTGCTGGCTCAGCTCCGGATATTTCGCCGCCGAACGGAAGCCCACGATCACGAGATCCGGATCGAGCTTGCTGATGGTTTCGAGGTTCGGTTCCTGGAGGGTGCCGACGTCCTCGAACTTCTCGTCGGCGAACTCGCCGAGGAAGGCCGGCAGTGCCCGCTTCGGCAGGCCGACGACCTTGTCACCGAGGCCGAGGGCCTTGACCGTGTCGAGAGCGCCGAAGTCGAGCACGACGATCTTCTCGGGCGATCCCTCCAACTCCGTGGTCCCCTGCGTGTGGGTGACCGTGATGTGCTCACCGCTCGGTGCGGAGGTGCGATCGGTTTGACCGCCCTGTCCACACGCGGTCAAACTGAGCAGCAGCACTGTGAGCAGAGCGGCTAGGCGGCGAACCATGGGGGAGACTCCTTCGTCGGTTGATTAGGCAAGGCTAACCTAACTTCCCTCGCAGCTTGTGTCCATGGGGTCGTTTGTGACGCTCATCACGTCAGCCGGCGTCAGCACCCGAGGGCCGGGCCACCGGCGAATGTCACGATGGGCGCCATGGACATTGCTGTTGTCGGCTCGACCAATGTCGATCTGGTCACCTATATCGATCGGATGCCCGTCCCGGGCGAAACGCTGCCTGCGCGCGACTTCGCGCTGGGCTGCGGGGGCAAGGGTGCCAATCAGGCAGTAGCCGCGACCCGCCTCGGTTCCGAGGTGCTGTTCGTGACCAGGATTGGCAACGACCCGTTCGCCGAGCTCAGCCTGCGCAACTTCCTCGAGAACGGTATCGAGACGCACTTCGTGAGCCGCACCGACACAACGTCCGGGGTGGCGCCCATTCTGGTCGGCCCGGACGGTGAAAATTCCATCCTGATCGTCGCCGGCGCGAACGCCCACCTCTCAGTCGCCGATATCGACAGGGCAGCTGAGGCGATTGCGCGCTGCCGACTCCTCGTGCTCCAACTGGAGATCCCGTTGGAGACCGTCTATCGCGCGGTCCAACTGGGCGCCGAGGCGGGGATTCCCGTCCTGCTCAATCCGGCGCCGGTGCCACCCGAACTCGACTTGGAAAGGATCGCCAACGTTGACTATCTGGTCCCCAACGTGGGTGAGCTCCAGGCACTGACGCGGCTCCGGCGCGGCCGCCCAGTGGGTCAGGACTCGGGACACGAAGTCGAGGCATCCGCCGGCGCGCTGCTCGCCTGCGGCATCGCAAACGTCATTGTGACTCTCGGCGGAGAAGGGGTGTTGTGGGTGAACGACGACCACAGCGTTCGGTTTCCGGCCCGGTCGGTCGAGCCGGTCGACACCACCGGCGCCGGGGATGCGTTTATCGGTTGCTTGGCCCATTGCCTCGTGCACACCGGGGACGTCCGGCGTTCGATCGAGCTCGCGACCGCGTACGCCGCTGACTCCGTCACCCGGCGCGGCACCCAAACCGCGTACGCCACAGCAGCGGATTTTCGCGCCCGGACGGGGTTCGCACTGCCCTGGCCGACAAGGTCGTCATGAACCAGTTCCTGGCGGCGTAACATCGCCGACGCCGTCACAGACCGGTGACGCGCTCCAGCCCGGCCTGCAGGTCCGCGATGAGGTCCGCCGGGTCCTCCAGTCCGACCGACAGGCGCAACAGGCCGCCGGACAGCCCCGCCTTGGCGAGGGCCTCCGGGCTCATCGAGGCATGGGTCATCGTGACCGGATGGGACACGAGTGACTCGGTGCCACCGAGGGACTCGGCGAGCGAGAAGCATTGGAGTCCGTCAATAAAGGCGCGCACCTCGGCCTCACCGAAGAGTTCGAACGAGACCATGCCGCCGAACCCACCCTGCTGGCGGGCCGCGATCTCGTGTCCGGGATGGTCCGGCAGGCCGGGATAGTGCACGGTCCGGACGGCCGGGTGTTCGCGCAGCGCAGCTGCGACTGCCGAGGCGCCTGCCTCGTGAGCTCGCATCCGCACCGGCAGCGTCCGCATGCCCCGCAGCACCAGCCACGAGTCGAACGCGGTGCCCATCGTGCCCGCGGTCTTGGCCCAGAAATCGCAGAGCTCCGCGTCCTCGGCCCTACGCGCCACCACGGCGCCGCCGATCACATCCGAGTGGCCGTTCAGATATTTGGTCGTCGAATGCACGACGATGTCGGCACCCATGGCCAGCGGTCGCTGCAGCACCGGTGTTAGGAACGTGTTGTCGACGACGGTCTTGGCGCCCACCTCCTGCGAGGTTGCGATGATCGGCTCGAGGTCGGTGATCCGCAGCAGCGGGTTCGACGGGGTCTCCAGCCAGACGACTGTCGGGGCCAGGCGGCGAATCGATTCGCAAGCGGTCTCGGTGTCGGTGAAGTCGATCGTGTGGACGGTGAAGTTGCCGCGCTCCGCCATGCGGTGGAACAGCCGCCACGAGCCGCCGTAGCAGTCGTGGGGGATCGCGATCGAGTCGCCGACCTTCAGCATGGCCAGGAGCACGGTGGTGATCGCTCCCATGCCCGACGCGCACACGATGCCGCCGGCGCCGCCCTCGAGGGTGACGATGGCATCGGCCAGCAGCTCGCGGGTCGGGTTGGTCGCCCGGGCGTAATCGTGGGCGCGGGGTTCGTTGAACCCGGCGAACGTATAGGTCGTGCTGAGATGGATCGGCGGGATCACGGCACCCGCGGAGGTGTCCGTGCCGATGCCGGCGCGCAGGGCGCGCGTGATGTCTGAGGGCTCGGTCATCGGAGGGTCAGCTTTCTGTGTCGGGCGCGGGGTGACGCCACGTGCGAAGGGTTGTCGCGGTCGTGCGACGGGTCGTTCCGGGGGGTGCGCGCGGAAGGCCTTCGGTCAGGCTCGACAGATGCGTGCGAGCCGTGCGGCAGCTTCGGCGAGCACCTCGGGACGCTTGCCGAAACAGAACCGGACCAGGTTCCGCGCGGTCTGCGGCTCACCATAGAACACCTGTGCCGGAATGGCCGCTACGCCGGTCCATTCCGGGAGCCGACGGCAGAACTCATAGCCGTCACCATCGAAATTCAACGGCGAGATATCGGCCATCATGAAGAACGTCCCGCCCACGGGGTGAACGTCGAAACCCGCTTCCGTCAGCCCCTCGGCAAGGATGTCCCGCAGCCGCTGATAGCCGATGCCGATCGCCCGGAATCGCTCCGGCGGCAGCCCCAGGCCAGCGGTGACCCCGTGCTGGAAGGGTGTGCCGTTCGCGTAGGTCATGTTCTGCTTCGTCGTGTGGATCGCGTCGATGAACTTCGCTGGCGCGGTCAGCCAGCCGATCTTCCAGCCTGTCACCGAGAACGTCTTGCCCGCCGAGGAGATCGTCACCGTGCGGTCGAACATCCCCGGCAGCGTTGCGATTGGGATGTGGCGGTGGTCGTCGAACACCATGTGCTCATAGACCTCGTCGGTGAGCACGATCAGGTCGTGCCGGCTCGCGAGTTCGGCGATGCCGTGCAGCTCGTCGCGCGTCAGCACGTGTCCGGTCGGATTATGCGGTGAGTTGACGATGATGATCCGCGTACGCGGAGTCAGTGCCGCCTCAAGTTCGGCAAGATCGAGAGAATAGGTGGGTTCGTGGAGGCGTACCTGCCGAAACCGCCCGCCCGCCATGGCCACCGCACCCGCGTAGCAGTCGTAGCTCGGCTCCAGCGCGACCACCTCGGCACCGACCTCGCACAGCGCGAGGATCGCGGCGGACATCGCCTCGGTGGCGCCGGCGCTGACCATCACCTCGCGCAACGGATCGAGCTCAAGGTCATAGAACGTCCGCTGATGCTCCGCGATCGCTCGCCGCAACTCCGGGATCCCGTGACCCGGCGGGTACTGGTTGCGGCCGGCGCGAAGTGCGCGCACGGCCTCGTCCAAGACCTCCTGGGGACCGGCGGTGTCCGGGAACCCCTGCCCGAGGTTGATCGCGTCGTGCTGGGTCGCGAGCTGGGACATCTCGGAGAAGATCGTCGTCGTGAAGCCGCGCAGCCGCTCGACCAGGGGGGTGTCCGTCATGGAGCGAAACTATCGCCCCGCCCGAGACGGCTAGACTGGGCAGTCGGCAATCCGCGGAAAGGCAGACAGTGGCTTCGACGAACGACATCAAGAACGGCATGGTCCTCGACCTGGACGGTCAGCTCTGGCAGGTGCTGTGGTTCCAGCACCACAAGCCGGGCAAGGGCAACGCTGTCGTCCGCACCAAGATCAAGAACGTGCTCACCGGCAAGACGGTCGACAAGACGTTCAACTCCGATACCAAGGTCGACACCGCGACGGTGGACCGCAGCGAGATGCAGTACCTGTATCACGACGGCACCGGCTTCGTGTTCATGGACATGACCACCTATGACCAGATCGTCATTCCGGACGACATCGTGGGTGATGCCAAGGACTACATGCTCGAAGAGCAGATGGCGACCGTCGCGACCCATCAGGGCAACCCGCTGTTCATCGAGCTGCCGGCGTCGGTGGAACTGGTGATCACCTATACGGAGCCAGGCCTCCAGGGCGATCGCTCGACCGGTGGCACCAAGCCCGCGACGGTGGAGACCGGCAAGCAGATCCAGGTGCCGCTGTTCCTGTCCCAGGGCGAAAAGGTCAAGGTCGACACCCGGACCGGCGATTATCTCGGCCGCGTCACCAACTGATGTCCAATTTCGACCCCGCTGAGCTGCAGCTCATCGGACCGGCCAAGGATCAGAAGCCTCCGCGGCAGCTGTCGACCCGGTCCAAGGCCCGCAAGCGCGCGCTGGACATTCTCTTCGAGGCCGAGGTGCGCAGGCTCAGCCCTCTGGAGGTGCTGATCGAGCGGTCGCAACGCCACCAGGAGGACGCTGCCCCGCCCGTGCGCCTGTTCACCCAGGAACTCGTGCACGGGGTGGTCGAACACTTGGCCGACATCGATGAGCGGATCCAGGTTGCGCTCGCGCCCGGTTGGACCGTGCTGCGCATGCCGCGCGTCGATCGCGCTGCGGTCCGCATCGGGGTGTTCGAGATCGACCGCACCGACGTGCCGGACGAGGTCGCGATCGCTGAGGCGGTTGCGCTCGTCGATGAGTTGTCGACCGACGACTCCCCGGTCTTCGTCAACGGGCTCCTCGCCAAGATCGCGCGGATGCCCGCCCGCAGTCAGCCGCCGGCACAGGACACCTCCGCCGACGACTGAGGCGGGGCAACCCGCGGTCAGCGTTCGACGAGCGCCAGCACGCGCGCGGGCGAGCCCGAACCGTTGACGATGGGCAGCGGGGTGGCGACGATCATGGCGCCGGTCGTGGGCAGCTTGTCGACGTTCTTGAGCTGCGTGACGCCGTACTTTCCCGCGCCCAGCATCAAGTGGTGACACGGGAACTGCGGATCCATCGAGTGGGCGATGCCCGCATCGGTGCCGACAGTTTCAACGCCGACGCCGATGATCGGGGCCTCCTCCGCAAGCCACTTGGCGCACTCGACGGTCATGCCAGGGGAGTGCGGACCGGTTTCGGAGTTGCCGAGAGCCTCGTCCTGGTTGTAGGTGCGCGGTGCCCAGCCTGTCCGCACGATCAGCCACCCGCCCTCCGGCAGCGGTCCGTTCTCGGCCTCCCACGCCTTGATGTGGTCCACCGTCAGCAGGAAATCCACGTCCTTCTCGACCTCTGCCACCACGTCGATGACCACCAGCGGCCGGATCATCTTGGTGGGCGCGACGGACGCGATGTCCTCGAGGTCGCGACCGCTGATCCAGTGGTTCGGGGCGTCGAAGTGGGTGCCGGTGTGCTCGCCGGTGCGGAAGTTGTTCCAATACCAGCCCGGGCCCTTCTCATCGCAGTCGCTGATCACCTCGAGCTCGAAAGGCCACGTCTGACCGAACTGCGGCGGCAGCTGGAGAATCGGGGTCTCCGACGACAGCGGGGTGGTGAGGTCGATGATCTCGATCGAACCGTTGTTGAGGGCATCGGCGAGCTGGGACAGAACGGACATGGTGTTCCTTTGCGGATCGGGAGTCAGACCCGGACCGGTTCGGCCGGGCGGGCAAGAGAGTCCGACGGGTGTTCGCCGAACATCGTCTGATAATCGGCCGCGAACCGGCCGAGGTGGGTGATGCCGCACTGGCCGGCAAGCACGGTGACGGTCGTGGAGCCCGGTTCGGCCGCGAGGAGACGTTCTCGAGCCAGGCTCAGTCGGCGGCGCTTGAGCCACGCGGCCGGGGTGGTGTCCAACTCGGCGCGGAACGCGCGTTGGAGGCCGCGTACGCCCACCCCCACCGCCGCCGCGACCTCCGGCACGTTCACGGATCCGCCGAGCCGCTGCTCCATGAATGCGACCGCTCGGCGCACGGCGCTCGCGTCCCCGGCGCGGGCCTGCAGCAGCGCGCTGTGGTTGTGGGGCTGCGTCAGCAGAAGGGTGGTGAGGACGCTGCGATGCCAGTCGGCGGTCCGGGGCGCCTGCCCCTGCAGTTGATGCCAGACGGTGCGGAGTCCGTCCAGCCACGTGCGGACGCCCGGTGCGGTGAGCGGCATCGCGGCCTGGAACCGGATCGGTGCACTGGGCACCTCACCGGTCAGCATTTGGAGCTCCTCGTGCAGCGCGCGGCGTTCGATGCGGCACAGCAGGTGCGGCGCGGACTCCGACCACAGCATGTCGACCGGCTCGTTCGGGGACAGCACCGCCGCCACCGACGGCGTGGACACGAGGCGCTCCTTGCCGAGCCCGATCTGCGTCGACCCGGCCAGCGGCACCTGGATCAGATAGAAGGTTCTCAGTTCGCCGGGGGTGATCCGGACCCGGTGGCCATAGTCCAACCCGACGAGGGCGATCGGCCCGGCGTGATGGGCGCGCACCCGAACGTCGAGCCCCTGCGCGGACGGGCGCAACTGATGCGGGCAGAACAGCCGCCCGATCTCCTTGCGGGCGATGTCGACGTCGCGCGTCTGCATGCCCCGGCGGAGTGCGTCGGTCGCTTCGCGCTGGATCGCGCTGTCGCTCATCGGTTCTCCTTCGGGCACGGCGGTGTGCGTTGAGGACCACTCTAGATCCTCGATATTGCACTTGCGAGACCGTCGACAAGAAAACGCTATCTATGACGCAATTCGGATAGCCGCCCGGCAAGGCGGTGCTTAGCGTCGGGCACCATGAACAGTGAACTGACTCTTGATCCGGCGTCCCTGGCCGGCCGGACGGCCATCGTCACCGGCGGAGCCACGCTGGTCGGCCACGGTGTCGTGCGGGCGTTGCACGACCGCGGCGCGAAGGTCATCGTCGTCGACATCGATGCCGAGGGCGCACAGCCGCTGGTCGACGAACTGGGCGTACGGTTCGTCGAACTCGACATCACCGACGACACTGCCGTCGCCGGCCTGCTCGACGACCTGCCGGCCCTCGACATCCTCGTGAACCTCGCCTGCACCTATCTCGACGACGGCGCCGCCACGACCCGGCAGGACTGGTTGACCGCGTTCAACGTGAACGTCGTGTCGGCCTTGCAACTCGCCCTCGCGGCTCGTGCGAAGCTCGCCGCGTCCGGCCACGGCGCGATCGTCAACTTCACGTCGATCTCGAGCTCGGTTGCCCAGACCGGCCGCTGGGTCTATCCCGCCTGCAAGGCCACCCTCGTGCAGGTCACCCGCTCGATGGCCATGGATTTCGCGGCCGACGGGATCCGGGTCAATTCGGTCAGCCCGGGTTGGACGTGGTCGAAGGTCATGGACGCCCTCTCCGGCGGTGACCGGGACAAGACCGATCGCGTCGCGGCGCCCTTCCACCTGACCGGCCGCGTCGGTGACCCCGTCGAGGTCGGCCGCGTCGTCGCCTTCCTCGCGTCCGACGCCGCCTCCGTCGTCACGGGTGCCGACTGGGCCGCCGACGGCGGCTATTCCGCCATGGGCCCGGAACAGGCCGTGCCCGCCATCCCCAAACTCAGCGAATGAAGAGGACCACCATGAAGATCGCGATCATCGGCGCCGGCTTCGCCGGCCTCGCCGCAGGCAAGCATCTGAAGGAATTCGGCCACGACGTCACCATCTTCGAGAAGTGTCCCGACGTTGGCGGTGTCTGGAGCCGCACGCGGCGGTATCCCGGGCTCTGCACGCAGAACAACAAGGGCACCTATTATCTCTCCGACCTCAAGATGCCCGACAGCTATCCCGAGTGGCCGAGCGGGGCTCAGGTCCAGGCCTATATGGCGGGGTACGCCAGCATGTTCGGGCTCGAACCACACTTGCGCCTCGCCACCGAGGTCGTCCACGCGGACCAAGAACTGCTGAACGGCGACGTGCGCTGGACCGTCACGACGCGGCCCGTCGACGAACAGGGCGCGCCGGCCGGTGCCGAGCAGGCTGAGGAATTCGACTTCCTGGTCGTCGCCAACGGCATCTTCTCGGTGCCGTTCATCCCGAACTGGCCGGGGCGGGCCGAGTTCGAGGCGGCCGGCGGCCAAGTGCTCGCGCCGAGCGAGGTCCATGACCTGAGTGTCGTGGCAGACAAGGAACTCGTGGTCGTCGGCTATGGGAAGTCGGCCTGCGACGTCGCGGTGTCGCTGTCCGAGGGCGCGGCCACCACCATCGTGGTGGCGCGTCAGCTGCTGTGGAAGATGCCCCGGATGCTCATGGGCATGCTCAACTTCAAGCACCTCATGCTGACGCGGATGGGGGAGGGGCTCTTCGAATATCAGCACGTCAGGGGCGTCGAGCGGTTCATGCACGGTCGCGGCAAGGGCGTGACCAAGTCCATGCTCGGCAGCGTCCAGGCCATGGCGACCAAGCAACTCGGGCTGGACAAGCTCGGGCTGGTGCCGGACGGCGGCTTCGAGCGCATCGCACGCTCCACCGTGTCCCTGGTCACTGAGGGCTTCTTCGAAAAGGTTGCGACCGGTGAGCTCAAGGTCGTCCGGGACACGCTCATCAGCGAGCTCACGACGCTCGACGGCAAGCCGGCCGCACGCCTCAACAACGGCGACGTCATCCCCGCCGAGGTCATCGTGTGTGCCACCGGCTTCCGGCAGGAGGTGCCGTTCCTGTCGGCCGAGTTGCAGGACCGGATCACCGACGAGCGCGGCAACTTCGAGCTCTATCGCCAGATCCTTCCCCACGAGGTGCGGGGTCTCGCGTTCTGTGGCTACAACTCGTCGTTCTATTCGCCGCTCAGCGCGGAGGCCGCCGCGATCTGGATCGGCGCGTACCTCATGGACGAACTCAACCTCCCCAGCGTCGACGTCCGGCGCCGGCGGGTGGCCGAGAAGTTGCGGTGGATGGAGGAGCGGACCGAGGGGCATCACGCCCGCGGCACCAACATCATTCCGTTCTCGATGCACAACATCGACGAGATCCTGTCCGACATCGGTCTCGACGTCTCGCCCGCCAAGAAGGCGGAACAGTGGATGACGACGACGGAAGCCAGCGACTATCGCTCGATCCCGCAGCAGTTGATCGAGCGCCATGAACGCCGCACCGGACGCCGACTCGTGGAGCGGGACACCGACGGCTTCACGGAGCGTTCGGCGGCCAAGGCGGGCAAGGTCGCGAGCGCGGGTCAGTCGTGAGCTTCGACGCAATCGTCGTCGGCGCCGGCATCAACGGCATGGTGGCTGCCGCTGAACTGGCCGGCGCCGGCTGGCGGGTCTGCCTGGTCGACAGCCACGACCGCATCGGTGGCTTCATTGCCTCCGGCGAGATCGTCGAGCCGGGATTCGTGCACGACACGTTCTCGAGTTGGCACCCGCTGCTGCACATCGGGGCGGCGTTCGCCGATCTGGGCGCGGACCTGGCCCGCCACGGACTCGAATACCGCAACACCGACGGCGTCCTCACCGGATCGATCGGCCCGGACTCCGTCGCGGTGGCCCACCGTGACCCGGCCGCGACGGCCGCCGGCTTTGCCCGTGAAGAGGACGGAGCGGCCTATCTGGCGGCGCTCGACCGGCTCGGCGGTGATCTGGATGCGATCGGTGCCTTGCTGGGCATCGAGTTGCGGTCGCCGGCGGCCATGGCGCCCGTGCTCAAGCTGCTGCGCAGAGGCGGCCGACGCGGTCTCGAGGCCTGGGGCCGGGACACCGCGATGTCGGGCCGCAACTGGTCCGCGACGCACTTCGTCGGCACCGAGGTCGATCAAGTGTGGGCGCCGTGGTTGCTGCATGCCGGACTCAACCCGGACTCGGCCTCCGGCGGGCTCATGATGCCGCTGCTCGCGGCCACGATGCACGGGGCCGGCCTGCCTGTCGTCGCCGGCGGCGCCGGGCGGTTCGTCGCGGCGTTCGAGGGACTGCTTCGTGAACGCGGGGTCGAGATCCGCACGGGAACCACGGTCGATCGGCTCATCCTCGAGGGGAACCGGGTGGTCGGTGTGTTGGCCGGTCAGGCGCGGATCACGGCCACGCGCGCGGTGCTGGCCTCGGTCACACCGGATGTGCTCTGGAACCGGCTGCTTCCGGGACCGGGCCGCGAGACCGAACGGGCGGAGGCGTCCGCGTACCGCTTCGGCCGCGGCGCCATGCAGATCCACGTCACCCTCGATCGCCCGCTCGAATGGAGCGAACGCAGCCTGGCCGGGGCGCCGTTGGTGCACCTGTCGACCGGGTCCGGTTCGACGGGCGTCGCGTGCGCGGAGGCGAGCGCGGGCCTCCTCCCGAGGCGACCGACCGTTGCTGTCGGGCAGCAGTTCCTGCTCGATCCCGAGCGGGTGCCGGCGGGTTCCGGTCAGCTGTGGTTGCAGTTGCAGGAAGTCCCGTACGCCCCGGTCGGCGATGCCGCCGGACGGCTCGACACCCGCGGTGGGTGGACGGGGGAGTTGGTGGACGGGTACGTCGATCGGGTGCTGGAGGTGGTGGAGGAGCATGCCCCGGGGGTGCGTGCGGCCGTGCGCAAGGTCGTCGCACTCGCGCCGACCGACCTCGAGGCGTGGAATCCGAACGCCGGACGGGGCGATCCCTATGCGGGATCTGCAGAGCTCGATCAGAACCTGCTGTGGCGGCCCGGGCCGACGACTGCGCGGCACCGCACGAGTGTGCCGGGGTTGTGGCACATCGGGGCATCGACTCATCCCGGACCCGGGTTGGGCGGCGGTTCTGGCCACATCGCGGCGCAGGGCCTGATCGGGGCACACGCGCCGAGGGGGGAGCGATTCCGTCGGATCCTCGGGCGAAGCGGCTGAAGGAAGGGCGTGAGACCGGGCCCGTGAGGTGGTGAGAGATTCTCAGGAAAGTCACTTGGAATTATTCTCTAATAATCATATGGGTGTGACCTGGGTCTCTGGGACGTTGGACAAGGCCGCGTCGCGGCCGGCAGCCACTTCCCGGCAATGAAGCCGGAGCTTCCCAGGAGGAACCATGCACCGTCCGACCCGGCTCGCGCTCGCAGCCGCCACCGTCGCGGCACTGGCCGCCACCCTGTCCCCGGTCCAGTGGGCCCATGCGGCGCCGACACAGCCGGATGCCGACGGCGTCATCGCTGATGGTCTGCACAATCCCCGTCAGCTGTCCGTCGGCCCGGGGAACCGGATCTATGTCGCCGAGTCCGGGCTCGGCGGGGAGGGGCCCTGCCAGGAGGGCGCGGAGGGGCCCGCCTGCTTCGGGCTGACGGGAGCGATCACCGAGATCGACGGTGCCCGCCAGCGGCAGGTGGTGACCGGTCTGCCGTCGATCGGTGCCACCGGCCCGGCGGATGTCGATGTCCGCGGCAACAATGTGGCGATTTTGCTGGGGCTGGGCGGGGACACGGCGTTCCGATCAGGGTTCGGCGAGGCGGCCCGCACCCTCGGAACCCTGCAGGTCGGGCGGCTCGGCGGGACGCTCAGCACGGCGGCAGACCTCGCGGCCTATGAGCAGGCACACAATCCGGACGGTGTGCCGGGCCCGGATTCCAACCCGACGGGCATTCTCGCCCAGGACGCGCACAACTGGGCCGTCGTCGATGCGGGTGGCAACGACCTCGTGCAGGTGGGCAAGCGTGGCGAGCGGACGATCGCCGTGTTCCCGGGTGACCGCACTGCGCCACTGCCGTGGGATCCCAACACCAGGATTCCCTTCCAGTCGGTGCCCACCGATGTGGTGAAGGGGCCGGACGGGGCCTACTACGTCTCCGAACTCAACGGCTTTCCGGCTCCTGCCGGCGCCTCGACCATCTATCGGGTGACCCGGAGCGGCGAGCGTTCCGTCTATGCCACCGGTCTGACCAACGTCACCAGCCTCGATTTCCGAGGCAACACGTTGTTTGCCGTGCAACTGTCGGACGCCGGCTTCTATTCGCTCCCGCCCGGGGCCCTGCCGGTCGGATCCGTTCGCCGCGTGATCCCGGGTGAGACCGCCCCAGCCGCCGGGCATCCGGCCGTCGCCGAGAACCTGACCGCTCCCTATGGGATCGCGATCAGGGGCAACACGGCCTATGTGACGACGGACGTGCTGGGCCCCGCCGGCAAGGTGCGTGAGGTTGGGTTGAGGTAATTCTGCGGCGTACGGTCGCTGGACCAGCCGCTGGCCGGGTCGTTCCTTCGGGAGCGGCCCGGTCATTCCGTTTCCGGGCGGACATGAGATCCATCACACCCGTCGCTGACGGTCGTGGACTGTCACCCGGGGCGCGCACGGCTATGATCGACAGGCTGTGGCAGCCGTCGACCGGTGACGAGACGTGGCGGGGGCGATGCGCAGCCCCTGATAGTTTCGCGCGGACAACCACCAACCTTTAAGTCCTGTCCCGTGAGGCAGGAAAGGACGGTCACACACATGTCAGATTCCCAGTCCCTGAGCCCTGCCCTGCTGGTGCTCGAAGACGGCACCACCTATCGCGGCCACAGTTATGGTGCGGCGGGGGAGACCTTCGGTGAGGCGGTGTTCGTCACCGCGATGGGCGGCTATCAGGAAACGCTCACCGACCCGAGCTATCGCCGTCAGGTCGTGATCCAGACCTCGCCCCATATCGGCAACACCGGCTGGAACGAGGAGGACGACGAGTCCGCGAAGATCTGGGTGGCCGGTTATGTGGTTCGGGACGCCGCGCGCGTCTTCTCCAGCTGGCGCTCCACCAAGTCGCTCGATGCCGAGCTGACCGAGCAGGGCATCGTCGGCATCCAGGGAATCGACACCCGGGCGCTCACCCGGCACCTCCGCGAGCGCGGCACGATGCGGGTGGGCATCTCCACGGTCGAGACCGACCCACGGGCGCTGCTCGCCCGCGTGCTCGAGCAGCCCCCGATGACCGGTGCCGACCTGGTCGCCGAAGTCACCACCGCGGAGCCCTATGTCATCGGCCCCGAAGGGGACAAGCGCTTCACCGTCGCCGCGATCGATCTGGGCATCAAGTCGATGACCCCCTTCCGGATGGCCGAACGTGGCTGCGAGGTCCACGTGCTGCCCGCCTCGACGACCATCGACGAGATCCGGGCCCTCAACCCCGACGGGGTCTTCTTCTCCAATGGCCCGGGCGACCCTGCCGCCGCCGACGACGCGGTCGCGCTGCTGACCGCCGTGCTCGATGCGGGCCTGCCCTATTTCGGCATCTGCTTCGGCAACCAGATCTTCGGCCGGGCGTTGGGCTTCGGGACCTACAAGTTGAAATATGGCCACCGCGGCGTCAACCAGCCGGTGATGGATCTCAACGATCGGCGGGTGGAAATCACCGCTCACAATCATGGCTTCGCCGTGGACGCGCCACTGGACACGGACGTCCCGACCAAGTGGGGCACCGCCAGGGTCAGTCACGTCGGGCTGAACGACAACGTCGTCGAGGGCCTGGAGTTGCGCGACGACCAGGGCACCCTGAAGTCGTTCTCCGTCCAATACCACCCCGAGGCAGCCGCGGGTCCCCACGACTCCAGCTATCTCTTCGACCGCTTCGTTGACGTCATGCAGAACGGGAAGGACGCCTGATGCCTCGGCGCACAGACATCAAGTCCATCATGGTGATCGGCTCCGGGCCGATCGTGATCGGACAGGCCTGCGAGTTCGACTATTCGGGTACGCAGGCATGCCGTGTCCTGCGCGAAGAGGGGTTCCGGGTCGTCCTGGTCAACTCCAACCCGGCGACGATCATGACGGACCCGGAGTTCGCGGACGCGACCTATGTCGAGCCCATCACCCCGGAGTTCGTCGAGCGGGTCATCGCCAAGGAGCGGCCCGACGCCCTCCTCGCGACTCTCGGTGGCCAGACCGCGTTGAACGCCGCCGTGTCCCTGCACGAGAACGGGGTGCTGGAGAAATACGGCGTCGAGCTCATCGGCGCTTCGATCGAGGCCATCCAGCGCGGTGAGAACCGCGAGGAGTTCAAGGAGATCGTCCAGCAGCTCGAGGTTCCGGGCGGTCCGGCGGAGGTCGCGAAGTCGCACATCTGCCACACGATGGACGAGGTCATCGCGGCGGCGGACGATCTGGGCTATCCGGTCGTCATCCGGCCGTCCTTCACGATGGGCGGGGTGGGTTCGGGGTTTGCGTACGACGAGGCGCAACTCCGCCACATCGCAGGCAACGGTCTCGCCGCAAGCCCGGTCACCGAGGTCCTGATCGAGGAATCGATCCTCGGGTGGAAGGAATACGAGCTGGAGGTGATGCGCGACAAGGCCGACAACGTCGTCATCGTCTGCTCGATCGAGAACTTCGATCCGATGGGCGTGCACACCGGCGACTCGATCACGGTGGCCCCCGCCATGACGCTCACCGACCGCGAATATCAGCGGATGCGTGACGTCGGCATCGGCATCATCCGCGCCGTGGGCGTGGACACCGGCGGCTGCAACATCCAGTTCGCGGTCAACCCGGCCGACGGACGCATGATCGTGATCGAGATGAACCCACGCGTGTCGCGGTCCTCGGCGCTGGCCTCCAAGGCGACCGGTTTCCCGATCGCCAAGATCGCGGCGAAGGTCGCCATCGGGTACACGCTCGACGAGATCCGGAACGACATCACCGAGGAGACCCCGGCGAGCTTCGAGCCGGCCCTCGACTATGTCGTGGTGAAGGTGCCGCGCTTCGCGTTCGAGAAGTTCCCGCACGCCGACGACACCCTCACCACACACATGAAGTCCGTCGGTGAGGCCATGGCGCTCGGCCGCAACTTCACCGAGGCGCTCGGCAAGGCGCTCCGCTCGCTCGAGGATCCCCGGGCCCGGTTCGACTTCGCCGCTGCGCGCCGCGAAACGGAGGCCCGGCAGGAGGCCGGGACCCTGACCGAGTGGATCGACGAACTGCTCACCTCCGCGGCCCGTCCGCACGACGGCCGCCTGCAGGTGGTGTTCCAGTTGCTGATGGCCGGCGCGACGCCGGAGCAGGTGTTCGAGGCGACCAAGATCGATCCGTGGTTCATCGACCAGTTGGTCCTGCTCACCGAGATCGCCGACGAGCTGCTGGACGCACCCGAGCTCACCACCGACCTCCTCCGCACCGCCAAGCGGCACGGCTTTTCCGACGAGCAGATCGCGGCGGCCCGCCACATGTCGGTGGACGTCGTGCGAGGTGTTCGCTGGGCGCTGGGCGTGCGCCCCGTGTTCAAGACGGTGGACACCTGCGCGGCCGAGTTCGCGGCCAAGACGCCCTACCACTACTCGTCCTATGACTCCGAGACCGAGGTCATGCCGCGGGAGAAGCCGGCGGTCATCATCCTCGGCTCCGGGCCGAACCGGATCGGTCAGGGCATCGAGTTCGACTATTCCTGCGTGCACGCAGCCATGACGCTGCAGGACGCCGGGTTCGAGACCATCATGGTCAACTGCAACCCCGAGACTGTGTCGACCGACTACGACACCTCCGACCGGCTCTATTTCGAGCCGCTCACCCTGGAGGACGTCCTCGAGATCGTGCATGCGGAGCAGCAGGCCGGTCCGATCGCCGGTGTCATTGTGCAGTTGGGCGGGCAGACCCCGCTCAAGCTGGCGCAGGCGCTGAAGGACGCGGGTGTGCCCATCGTGGGCACCAGCCCGGAGGCGATCGATCTCGCGGAGGAGCGCGGTGCGTTCGGCCGAGTCCTGGCGGAGGCCAATCTGCCGGCACCGAAGCACGGGATGGCGTACTCCTTCGCCGAAGCCAAGCGCATCGCCACCGAGATCGGCTATCCCGTCCTGGTGCGCCCTTCCTATGTGCTGGGCGGTCGCGGCATGGAGATCGTCTATGACGACGTGGCGCTGGCGGCGTACATCGAACGTGCCACCCAGATCTCACCCGAGCACCCGGTCCTGGTGGACCGCTTCCTCGACGACGCGGTGGAGATTGACGTCGATGCCCTGTATGACGGCCACGAGCTCTATCTCGGCGGGATCATGGAGCACATCGAGGAGGCGGGCGTGCACTCGGGCGATTCCGCCTGCGCCTTGCCGGCGCTCACGCTGGGCGACAAGATCATCAACAAGATCCGCGAGTCGACCGAGGCGATCGCGCGCGGTGTGGGCGTGCGGGGACTGCTCAACATCCAGTACGCCCTGGCCGGCGACACGCTGTATGTCCTGGAGGCCAACCCCCGCGCCTCCCGCACGGTGCCGTTCGTGTCGAAGGCCACCGCGACCCAGCTCGCGAAGGCGGCGGCACGGATCATGCTGGGCGCCACGATCGCGGAGTTGCGGGCCGAAGGCATGTTGCGGTCCGGCGGGGACGGGGCCGATATCAGCAACGGCGCCCCCCTCGCGGTGAAGGAAGCCGTGATGCCGTTCAACCGCTTCCGGACCACGGAGGGCGTGTCTGTCGACACGATCCTCGGGCCGGAGATGAAGTCGACCGGCGAGGTGATGGGTCTCGCGTCGAACTTCGGCGTGGCGTTCGCGAAGAGTCAGGCGGCGGCGTACGGCAACCTCCCCAAGGAGGGCCGCATCTTCGTGTCGGCGGCGAACCGGGACAAGCGGCACGCGATCTTCCCGATCAAGAAGCTGCATGACATGGGCTTCGAGCTGCTGGCGACGTCCGGCACCGCCACAGCGCTGAAGCGCAATGGCGTCCCGGTCACCCCGGTCCGCAAGCACACCCAGGGGCCCGGGCCCGACGGTGAGCCCACCATCGTGCAGTTGATCGAAGCGGGCGACGTCGACCTGATCTTCAACACTCCGCACGGTGCGAGCTCGGCCGACGGCGCACCGCGGGCGGACGGCTATGAGATCCGGACCGCTGCGGTCCGGCACGACATCCCCTGCATCACCACCGTCCAAGGCCTGTCCGCGGCGGTCCAGGGGATCGAGGCTCTGATCGCCGGCGACGTCGATGTGATGTCCCTGCAGGACTGGGCCGAGCACATCGGGGGCGGGGCGTGACCGCTGGTCTTCGGACCCGTGTTCTGGCCGCGGGCTATGGACGGCTGCTGCGACCTGTGCTGTTCCGGCTTGGCGGCGGCGACCCCGAGGTCGCCCACGAGCGGACGCTGGCTGCCGCGCAGACCCTCGCGCGCGTACGCCCGCTCCGTGCCGCTGCCGCCGGCCTGCACGTCCGCGGCACCTCCAGGCGCGTTGCCGGCATCGACTTCCCCGGCCCGGTCGGCCTGGCCGCGGGGCTCGACAAGTTCGGTGTCGGCGTCCACGCCTGGGGCGCGCTGGGCTTCTCCCACGTCGAGCTGGGCACGGTGACCGCGCACGCGCAGCCGGGCAACGACCAGCCTCGACTGTTCCGGGCGCGGGAATCCCGCGGGATCATCAACCGGATGGGCTTCAACAACCCCGGTGCTGCCGCGCTGGCGGCCACGCTCGAGCGCGCGGGCGTGCGCCGGGGGAACCGAGCGGCCGGGATCCCGATCGGCATCTCGCTCGGGAAATCCAAGGTGACTCCACTCGCCGAGGCGACCGGTGACTACCTGACCTCGTTCGGGCTGCTGGCCCCGCACGCCGACTATGTCGCGGTGAACGTCTCGAGCCCGAACACCCCCGGGCTGCGGAGCCTCCAGGACGCGGACGCACTGCAGCAACTGGTGGCCGCCCTCGTGACGGCGGCGCGGAGTTTCGATGCCACCGACCCGGTGCCTGTGTTCGTCAAGGTGGCCCCGGACCTCACGTTCGACGCGCTCGAGGACGTGCTGTCGGTCTGCACCGCCGCCGGCGCCGGCGGCCTGATCGCGACCAACACCACCCTGTCCCGCGACGGACTGGTCGGCGCGGACCGGGCCCTCGCCGAC
This sequence comes from Ammonicoccus luteus, assembly GCF_050880385.1. Lineage (NCBI taxonomy): Bacteria > Bacillati > Actinomycetota > Actinomycetes > Propionibacteriales > Propionibacteriaceae > Ammonicoccus > Ammonicoccus luteus. The sequence continues at coordinate 461,101 of NZ_JBNZCI010000001.1, read as the reverse complement.
GAAGCGGGCGGTCTGTCAGGTGCCCCGCTGACCGCGCGAGCTCGAGAGGTGGTCGGTTGGCTCGCCGCCCGCACAGAGCTCCCGATCATCGGCGTGGGGGGCATCATGAGCGGCGATGACGCATTGGCGATGATGGACGCGGGGGCGGCGCTGATCCAGCTCTACACCGGCTATGTCTATCGCGGTCCCGCACTGGTCAATGAGATCAACGAGAGGGCCCGCTGATGACCGATTTCGGACCGCGCCTCGCCGAGCAGCTCGCCACCCGCGGACGGCTGTGCGTCGGAGTCGACCCACATCCACAACTGCTGCAGGACTGGGGGCTCACCGCCGATGTCGCGGGGCTGGCGGAGTGTGTGCGCGGCATGGTCGACGCCCTCGGCGACCTAGTGGCAGTTTTCAAACCCCAGAGTGCCCTGTTCGAGGCGTTCGGCTCGGCCGGCATCGGGGTCCTCGAACGCTTCCTTGCCGCCGCAGACAAGGCCGGTGCCATGGTGATCATGGACGCCAAACGCGGTGACATCGGTTCGACGATGGCCGGCTACGCGCGGGCGTACCTGTCGAACGACTCCCCGCTCGCCGCCGACGCCCTCACGGTGAGCCCCTATCTCGGGTTCGGGTCGCTGACGCCCGCGATCCAACTGGCTGAGGCCACCGGTCGCGGGCTTTATGTGCTGTGCCGCACGTCGAATCCGGAAGGCAGCCAGGTCCAACTGGCCGATGCCGGTGGGCGGAGTGTGGCACAGCTGATGGTCGACGAGGTCAACGCCGCCAATGCCGGTCGTGACCCGGGACCGTTCGGGTTGGTGATCGGGGGTACGCTGCCCGGCCTCGACGTCGATCTCACCCGCTTCACCGGCTCGATCCTGGTGCCGGGCATCGGCGCCCAGGGCGGCACCATCGACGGGCTCACTGCGTTGTTCGGCTCCGCGACCGATCGCGTCCTGCCCACTTCGAGCCGCGGCATCATGGGCGCCGGGCCCAATCCGGACGCGCTTCGCCGTGCGGTCACCGATGCCCTCACCGAGGTGAGCTGACGGAAGTCCACGCGTGCAGTCGGAAGTCTGACGGCGGGACGGAAACCCGCTAGGTTGAGTCCGACAGTCCGAGAACAACCCGGGGAGGTGGCCGTGCCGATTCCGCCACTGAGCGACGAGCAGTTGCGCCAGGCGCGCGAGGCCGCCACGGCGGCCCGCCGACGCCGGGCCGAGGTCAAGGAGAGCCTGCGCGCCGGCCGCCTGACGCTCTCGGACGTCATCGAGCTCGCCGAAAGCGACGACGTCGTGGCCCACACCAAGGTCGTCGACGTGTTGAAATGCCTCCCGCGGGTGGGGGAGAAGCGCGCGGCCGAGGTCATGACCCGGCTGGATATTGCGGCCAACCGCCGCCTGCGCGGCCTGGGCCCGCACCAGATTGCGAGCCTGCGCGCCGAGTTCGCCCCCAAACAGAAGGGCTGAACCACCCCGATGACCGACCGCACGACCCCGGCCGTGCCGCGCGTGACCGTGGTGTCCGGCCCGACTGCGGTCGGCAAGGGCACCGTGGTTGCGGCAGCGTTGGCCCGACATCCCGAGATCTGGCTGTCCACTTCGGCCACCACCCGCGCCCCACGGCCGGGAGAGGTCGACGGGCAGCATTATCACTTCGTGAGCAGCGAGGAGTTCGACGACCTCATCGCCGCCAACGGACTCCTTGAATGGGCGCTGGTGCACGGCACCGACCGTTATGGCACGCCGCGCGCGCCGGTTGAGGCGGCACTCGCGGCCGGTCGCTGCGTCCTGCTGGAGATCGAGCTGCAGGGCGCCCGCCAAGTTCGGCGCAACCTGCCCGACGCCCAGTTCGTCTTCATCGCCCCGCCCAGTTGGGACGAACTCGTGCGCAGGCTGGAGCACCGCGGGACCGAGACGACCTCCCAGCGGGAGCGACGGCTGGTCACCGCGCGGGCCGAGATGGCCGCTCAGGCGGAGTTCGACCACGTCCTGGTCAACGACGATGTCGAGCTGGCGGTTGATGAACTGATAGGCTTGCTGGGATTGTGTCCGCCGGCTCAGGCGCAGGCGCGCGAACAAGCCGCGCCCGATGCCCGTGCGACGGACGAAAACCTGCCATCGACTTGAGAAGGCCTGCATTGACCACGAATCCCGCTCCCGGCATCACCAATCCTCCGATCGACGACCTCCTGACTCGGGTGGACTCGAAATATCGGCTGGTGCTGTTCGCCGCCAAGCGTGCTCGCCAGATCAACGCCTATTACTCCCAGCTCGGCGAAGGCCTGTTGGAGAACGTCGGGCCGCTGGTCGACACCGGCATCCAGGAGAAGCCCCTATCGATCGCCCTGCGCGAGGTGAACGCCGGCGTGCTCGAGTGCCATGACATCGATCCGAACGCCGTGCCGGAGACCCCCCTCGACGATTTCAGCGACCCGACCTTCGGGGACCCCGAGTTCCCCGCCTGAGCGGGTTGACGAATGAGCCGCATCGTCCTGGGTGTGGCCGGCGGTATTGCTGCGTACAAGGCCTGTGAGCTGCTGCGCCGTTTCACCGAGGCCGGCCATGATGTGACCGTCGTCCCGACCGCTGCCGCGCTCAACTTCGTGGGCCTCACCACGTGGCAGGCGCTGTCGGGCAATCCGGTGCACACAGAGGTGTTCGACGACAGCCACGAGGTCCGGCACGTGAAGCTCGGCCAGACCGCCGATCTCGTGGTGGTCGCTCCGGCGACCGCGGACCTGTTGGCACGCGCCGCCACCGGCCGTGCCGATGACCTGCTGACGAACACGCTCTTGACGGCCCATTGCCCGGTCCTGATGGCACCGGCGATGCACACGGAGATGTGGCTGCACCCGGCCACGCAGGCGAACGCCGCCACCCTGCGCGAGCGGGGCGTGGTGGTCATGAACCCGGCGTCCGGCCGACTCACTGGCGCGGACACCGGGCCCGGTCGACTGCCGGAGGCGAGCGATATCCACCAGGTCGCGCTGAGCCTGCTCGGTCACACCGACACCGCCGCCTCGGCCGCCGGCCAGGACTTGGCCGGGCGACACGTCGTGGTGAGTGCGGGCGGCACCCGGGAACACCTCGACCCGGTTCGCTTCCTCGGCAACGCGTCCTCCGGCCTCATGGGGCTGTCGATCGCCCGCGCCGCGGCGCTGCGCGGCGCTCGAGTCACGGTCGTTGCCGCCCACGTCGAGCATCCGGTCCCCAGCGGCTGCGAGGTCCGCCAGGTCACCAGCACTGGTGATTTGGCCGACGCCATGACCGAGCTGAGCCCGTCCGCGGACGTGATCGTCATGGCGGTGGCCGCCGCCGACTTCACTCCCGCTTCGCGGGCCGAGGGCAAGATCAAGAAGACGTCGGAGTCCTCGGGCCTCAACGTCGATCTCGTCCAGACCACCGACGTCCTCAAGACGCTCGCACACAACCGCCCTCGACCCCAGGTCATCGTGGGGTTCGCGGCGGAGACGGCTGTCGACGACGAGGACCTCCTGCGGCTGGGCCGGGCCAAGCTCGACCGCAAGGGCTGCGACCTGCTGGTGCTCAACAACGTGAGTGGTGGCAAAGTGTTCGGCGCGGATGACAACAGCATCAAGGTGATCTCGCCCGACGCCGTGGTGGCCGAGGCCGAGGGGTCGAAGACCGTGGTCGCTCATCGCATCCTGGATGCGGCGCTTGCCGTGTCCCCACGCTGACCTGTCAGCCATCCCCCGCGCAAGACTGGAAGGAAACCCGTGAGCACACGCCTGTTCACCTCCGAATCCGTGACCGAGGGTCATCCGGACAAGATCGCCGACGCCATCAGCGACACCATCCTCGACGAGATGTTGCGGCAGGATCCCGAGTCGCGGGTCGCCGTCGAGACACTCGTGACGACGGGCCTGGTGGTGGTGGCCGGTGAGGTGACCACGGAGGCGTACGCAGAGATTCCGCACCTCGTCCGCGACAAGATCCTCGAGATCGGCTATGACTCCTCGCACAAGTCCTTCGACGGTGCCTCCTGCGGAGTCCAGGTCTCGATCGGGCAGCAGTCCCCGGACATCGCTCAGGGCGTCGACACGGCGCTCGAGGAGCGGCTGCAGGAGTCCGTGGACGAGTTCGACCTGCAGGGCGCGGGTGACCAGGGCCTGATGTTCGGCTATGCGTGCGACGACACTGCATCGCTGATGCCGCTGCCGATCGACCTCGCCCATCGCCTCGCCGAACGGCTCACCGCGGTGCGCAAGGAGGGCGTGATGCCTTATCTGCGGCCGGACGGCAAGACTCAGGTCACGATCGAATACGACGGCGATCGGCCCGTGCGACTGGACACGGTCGTCGTGTCCTGCCAGCACGCCCCGGACATCGATCTGGACGCGATGCTCGCCCCCGACGTGCGCGAACTGGTCATCGAGCCGGTGCTGGCCGATTTCGACCTCGCACATCACGACTATCGCTCGCTGGTGAACCCGACCGGGAAGTTCGTCATCGGTGGCCCCATGGGCGATGCCGGACTGACCGGGCGAAAGATCATCGTCGACACCTATGGCGGCATGGCGCGCCACGGCGGCGGCGCGATGTCGGGCAAGGATCCGTCGAAGGTGGACCGGTCGGCGTCGTACGCGATGCGCTGGGTCGCCAAGAACGTCGTCGCGTCCGGGCTGGCGCGGCGGTGTGAGGTGCAGGTGGCGTACGCGATCGGCCGCGCCCATCCGGTGGGGTTCTATCTCGAGTGCTTCGGCACCGAGCAGGTCCCGGTCGGGCAGATCTCCGACGCTGTGCTCGCGACCTTCGACCTGCGGCCCGCGGCGATCGGTGCGTCGCTGAACCTCAAGCGGCCGATCTATGCTGCGACGTCGGCGTACGGCCACTTCGGCCGCGACCTCCCCGAGTTCACCTGGGAGGCCACCGACCGGGCCGACGTGCTCGCCCGGACCGTCAAGGGCTGATCCCGTGCGTCGCCGGCTGCCGGCCATCGCCGCGTTGCTTCTCGCAGCGGTGCTGGTGCTGGGGGCCGGGGCGTACAAGCTCGTGAACTCCCGGACCGTTCAGATCGCGGGAGAGCTCGTGGCGCGCGTGAACACCACCGAGAAGGTCGTGGCGCTGACATTCGACGACGGCCCGACGGGCCGGGTCACCGACGCGATTCTGCGGACGCTCGCTGAGCACGATGTGCCGGCGACCTTCTTCGTCGTCGGGGAATCGGTGGCGGCCGATCCGCGATCGGCCCGGGCGATCGTGGCGGGCGGGCACCAGCTGGCGAACCATTCCTGGAGCCACCCCCGCATGGTCCTGCTCGGTCGGGAGAAGATCGCGCAGGAGATCGAACGGACGGACGCGGCGATCCGCGAGGCCGGCTATGACGGCCCGATCGAGTTCCGACCGCCGTTCGGAAAGAAGCTGGTCGGGCTGCCGCGCTATCTCCATCAGCACGACCGCCGCACGATCATGTGGGACGTCGCGGTCGAGGACTATTCCGGCGGTCCGCCGCAGTCGACCGACGACCTGGTGCGGTTGACGGTCGAGGGCGTGCGCCCCGGGTCGATCGTGTTGCTGCACCCGTGGCAGGGGCGTACGCCGACTCAGGCGGCGATCGAGCCGGTGATCGAGGAACTCAAGGGCCGGGGCTATCGCTTCGTCACCGTCGAGCAGTTGCTGGCGCTGCGCTGACTCAGTCGGCCACCGGTCGTCCGCGCAGCCGGTCGAGGGCCCGGCGGTCCTTCTTGGTCGGGCGCCCGGCGCCGCGATCACGACGAGCCACGGGCGTCGAGAGGTGGGCGGGCCGTTCGGGTGAATGGTCGACGTAGCACTGCACGGCGATCGGCGCCCCGACCCGCTTGGTGATCAGCTGGGTGACCTCGAACTCCCGGGTCCAGCCCGGCTGTCGCCACGTCACGCGGTCGCCGACCTTGACCTGCTGGGCCGGCTTGACCGGGTTGTCGTTCAGGCGGATGTGGCCACCCTTGCAGGCACTCGTGGCCGCCGAGCGGGTCTTGAACAACCGCACCGACCACAGCCACACGTCGAGTCGTGCCACGTCGCCCCTTTCGTCGAGGCCTCCGTTATACACCCGACCGTCGTCGGCGGCGTCGGATCGACGAGCGGGATTGTCGGAGGGTCCTTCTAGGATCGCGACCATGTCCGATGCATTGATTCCGCCCGATGCGCTGGCCCCTGGCGAGGGCCGACCGATCGCGCGCGTAGCGGTGGATATGCCTTTGCCGCATCTGGACCGCCTGTTCGACTATCTGGTGCCGGACCGGTTCGTGGCCCAGGCCCAACCGGGAGTCCGGGTGAGGGTGAGGTTCGCGGGCCAGTTGCGGGACGGGTTCATCCTCGAGCTGGGGGAGGAGAGCGATCCGTTGCGGACCCTCTCACCGCTCGAGCGGGTCGTGTCGGCGGAGCCGGTGCTCAGGCCCGAGGTGGCCGAGCTGATCCGTGCGGTCGCGGACCACTATGCGGGGAGCTTCGCCGACGTCATGCGCCTCGCGGTGCCGCCCCGCCACGCCGCGACGGAAAAGGCGGACCCGCCGGACCGTCAGGAGCCACTGGTGGACGACGTGCGGGTGACACCCTTCGACTACTATCCGACCGGCCCCGAGTTCCTGACGGCGTTGGCGCGCGGCGATTCACCGCGGGCGGCGTGGCAGGTCGCCCCGACCGCCGGGCCGGCGGGGGACTGGGTGGGCGGGTTCGTCGAGGCCGCCCGGGCGACCCTCGACTCGGGGCGGGGCGTGCTCCTCATCGTGCCGGATGCACGGGACCTTGCCCGGCTCGCGGCGGCCTGCACTGAGCGGTTCGGTGAGTCGTCGTTCGTCACCCTCAGCGCGGAGGACGGCCCGGCGGTCCGCTATCGGTCGTTCCTCGCAGTGTCCCGGGGACACGTGCGGTTGGTGCTGGGGACGCGGGCGGCTGCGTACGCTCCGGTCCACAAGCTCGGCCTCGTCGGACTCTGGGACGACGGTGACGACCTCCACAGCGAGCCCCGGGCGCCCTATCCGCACGTGCGCGAGGTCCTGGCGCTGCGGGCGGGCATCGCACGCTGCGCGGCCCTGTTCGCGGCCCGACACCGCACGTGCGAGGTCGAACAACTCATCGAGCGCGACTGGCTCCGCCCGCTCGCCCTCGCCCCGGGACCGCAGCGCCGCGTCGCACCCGCCGTCCGGTTGGCCGCCGACACCGACTGGGAGCTCGAGCGGGATCCGCTCGCCCACTCGGTCCGGCTGCCGCGCCAGGTTTTCGAGGTGATCCGTGCCGGTCTGGCCGCCGGACCGGTGCTCGTCCAGGTGCCGAGGGCGGGCTATCTCGTGGTCCTCGTGTGTGCGGACTGCCGTGCACCTGTGGAGTGCCCGCACTGCCATGGCCCGATCCGGGCTGGGTCCGCGCATGCGGCCTGCGACTGGTGCGCGCGTCCGGTCACCGGATGGCGGTGTCCGGAATGTTCGGGCACCAACTGGCGCGCCCCCGTCGTCGGTGCCGCCCGCACCGCTGAGGAGCTCGGCCAGGCATTCCGCGGGACGAAGGTGATCCAGTCCGCCGCCGACCGGGTCGTCGACACGGTCGGTCCCGAGCCGGCGCTGGTCATCGCCACTCCGGGAGCCGAGCCGCTCGCGGACACCGGCTATGCGGCGGCCGTCCTCCTGGACGCCGAACTCCTGCTTACGCGGATCGATCTGCGCGCGAGCGAGGAGGCTCACCGGCGTTGGCTGAACGCGATCGGACTTGTGAGGCCTGGGGCCGAGCACGGTACGGTCATCGCGGTCGGGCCGACGGACGCGGTGGCGCTGCAGGCCCTCGTCCGGGGCGATCCCGCGGGATTCGCACACCGTGAGTTGCGGGACCGGGCAGACGCCGGTGTCACACCGGCGACCAAGATGATCACGGTCGAGGGACCGCTCACCGCGCTCGGAGAGTTCGGCGCGGCTGTGGGCCACGCCAACGGGCTCACCGGTCTGCACATCTGGGGGCCGGTCGAGCTGCCCAAGCCCGCGCATGCGGAGGAGGCCATCGGTCGGCTCATCCTGCGTGCACCATCGGATGAAGCACACGCGTTTGTCCAGACCGTCCGGGACACCGTCGCGATCCGCTCGGCCAAGAAGCTGCCCGGCGCCCTGCGGGTCCGCGTCGACCCCATCGACTTCGACTGACACCGGAGCGGGATGGTTAGACTCCCGAGGGTGCGTCTTGTCTTTGCCGGCACTCCCGAGGTGGCCGTCCCCAGTCTCAATGCTCTCGCCGCCTCCGGGCACGAGGTCGTCGCGGTGGTGACGCGACCGGACGCGCCGGCCGGTCGCGGCAAGCGGCTCGTGGCCAGCCCGGTCGCCCAGCGCGCCGAGGAACTCGGCATCGAGGTGCTCAAGCCCGGCCATCCGCGCGAGGCCGACTTCCAGCAGCGCCTCGCCGCGCTCGAGCCGGACTGCTGTCCGGTCGTCGCCTATGGCGCGATCCTCCCGAGCGCGGTGCTGGAGATCCCGCGGCACGGCTGGGTCAACCTGCACTTCTCACTGCTGCCGCGCTGGCGCGGCGCCGCTCCCGTGCAGCGGGCGATCATGGCCGGTGACGCCGAAACGGGCGCCTGCGTGTTCGACATCGTTCCCGAATTGGACGCGGGGGACGTCTATGCCGAACTCCGAACGCCCATCGCTGCGAACGAGACCGCCGGTGACCTGCTGACCCGTCTCGCCGACGAGGGTGCCGGTTTGCTGACCGGCGTGATGGATGAGCTGGCCGCAGGGACCGCAGTCGCAACGCCCCAGCCGGCCGAGGGGGTCACCGTGGCACCCAAGCTGACCGTGGCCGAGGCAGAGGTCAACTGGGCGGCGACCGACGAGGAGGTCGACCGGCGGATCCGGGGGTGCACGCCGGCGCCCGGTGCGTGGACGACCTTCCGCGGTGAACGGTTCAAGATCCTCCGTGCCCATCCCGCCGGCGGCGCCCCGCTCGATCCCGGCGTCATCAACGCAGCCAAACAGTGGCTGCAGGTCGGCACGGGGTCCCGGCCGCTCGAGCTCGACGTGGTGCAGCCGTTCGGCAAAAAGGCGATGAAGGCGGCCGACTGGGCCCGTGGCGTCGAGCTCGCTCCCGGCGAGCGGTTCGGGGCATGAGCCGCGGCGGACCTCGAGCGCACCGCGGGAGATCACCGCGGCGGCGACGGGTGGACGCGGCTCGGCGAGCAGCCTTCGACGCGCTGCGGGCGGTGACGGCGCATGACGGGTACGCCAACCTCGTCGGCCCTGCTCTCTTCGCCGAGCGGCGCCTGGACGACCGCGACGCCGCGTTCGCGACCGAGTTGCTGCACGGCACCTGTCGTCATCTGGGCACGTATGACCGGATCATCGAAGCCGCCGGCGGACGCAGCTTGTCGAGCTTGCAGGCGGCCATTGTCGACGTGCTCCGCCTCGGGGCCCACCAACTCCTGGGGATGCGCGTGCCGAGCCATGCGGCGGTCGCGGCCACGGTCGATCTCGCCGGTGCCGCGGTCGGCGAGCACACGACCGGATTGGCGAACGCGATCACCCGCCGCATCGACGCGCACGACCTCGACGGCTGGCTGACGATCCTGTCCTCGGGACTGGACAGCCGCGACAGGCTGGCCCTGCGCACGCACCATCCTCGCTGGATCGTCGATGCTCTCGCCGATGTGCTGCCGGCGGAGGAGCTGGAGGCCGCGTTGGCCGCCAACAACGAGCGCCCGGTCACCGCCCTCGCGATCCGACCGGGGCTGGCGACCGCCGCCGAGTTGGTGGGTGCCGGGGCGACCGCGCACCCGGACGTGCCGACCGCGGCGATGGTGACCGGACACCCTGGCCGGTTCGCGGCGGTCCGTGAGGGCCGTGCCGGCGTCCAGGACCCGGGCTCCCAGCGCGTTGCCCTCCGGCTGGCCGAAATCGAGGCTACGGACGGGCCGTGGCTCGACCTGTGCGCCGGTCCCGGCGGCAAGGCCGCGCTCCTGGCCGGCCTTGCGATCGACCAGGGCACGTGGTTGTTGGCGTCAGAGCTGCAGCCCCATCGAGCGGTGCTGGTCGGGCAGGCGGTGCGGGCGTACGCGGGCAGACACGCGCCCCTCGTGATCGCCGCCGATGGCACCCGGCCGGCTTGGCCGGACTCGACGTTCGCCCGGGTCATGGCTGATGTGCCGTGCACCGGGCTCGGGGCGCTGCGTCGGCGGCCGGAAGCGCGCTGGCGGCGTACTCCCGACGACCTCGACACACTCGTCCCGCTCCAACGACGGCTGCTGGACAGCGCGATCAATGCCGCGCGGCCCGGCGGGATCGTCTCCTATGTGACCTGCTCACCGCACCGCCGTGAGACCGTCGAGATCGTCGACGCCGTCCTCGCCGATCGTGACGATGTCGAACGCATCGGTCCCGACGTGCAGTTGTGGCCGCACCGGGACGGCACTGACGCCATGTTTCAGGCACTGTTGCGTCGGCGCTGACCCCGGCCCTCACCCATCCGGGTGAACCGGCGTTCATGCCGGGGTCGTGAGGCGGAGCGTGCACTAGGCTCCCGGGCGTGGGAATGCGCATCCATCCGAGTCTGTTGTCCGCCGATTTCGCGAACTTCCAGCGCGACATCGAGGCGATCCCGTCCTCCGACGGCCTGCATCTCGACGTGATGGACTATCACTTCGTGCCGAACCTGACATTCGGGCTGCCGGTGGTCGAGGCCATCCGCAAGGTGACCGATCATCATCTCGACATGCACCTGATGATCGCCGACCCGGACCGCTGGGCGCCGGCATACGCGGAGGCGGGCTGCCAGTCCGTCACCTTCCACGTCGAGGCCTGCAAGGCACCAGTGCGGCTCGCGCGGGAACTGCGGTCACTCGGCGCTCGGGCGTCGATGGGGCTGAAGCCGCAGACGGACATCCTGCCCTATGCGGACTTGCTGCCCGAGCTGGACATGATCCTGATCATGACCGTCGAGCCCGGGTTCGGAGGGCAGAAGTTCCTGGACATCATGCTGCCGAAGGTCCGTCGCACCCGGGAGCTGGTCAAGAAGTCCGGACTGGACATCTGGATCCAGATTGATGGCGGGGTCTCGGAGGCGACGATCGATCAGTGCATCGAGGCCGGTGCGGACGTGTTCGTTGCGGGATCGGCGGTCTTCGGGGCGGATGACCCCGACGCCATGATCCGTCAGCTGCGCGACCGGGCCGAGGAACTGGGCGGCCACTGCCACTGAGGGGTGCGCTCGGCGGGTCGTCGGCATCCGCTCCCTGAGATGTCCCCACCCACGGGGTGCGATGTCGGTGAGCGGGATGGTGCCGGTCTGGTTGGTACATCTCAGGGGGTCAGAGCGACGAGAACGCCCCGATGAAGCCGCCGATCCAGACGCCACCGAGACCCACGCCCACGAGGACGAATCCCTTGCGTCGGCGGGGGCTGCCGGCGGGGGACCCGGACACCAACAGGATCCCCGCGAGACCGGTCAACAGACCGATCACGAGCATGCCGAAGCCGACGAGCATTCCTGTGTTCACTCGGGCCTCACTGATCGCCGCGACGGCGGAGATAACGCTGGAACTCCGCGGCAATCGCGTCGCCGGTTGCCTCGGGCAGCTCGGCTTCATCCTGATCTGCCTCCAGAGAGGCGACATAGCCGGCGAGCTCGGGATCGTCGTTGATCAACTCGGCGACACCACGATCCCACGCCCGGACCAGTTCCGGCAGATCACCGAGATCGATGCTGAGATCGGTGAGGTCCTCGATCCGACCGAGCAGTGCCTGAGTGGCGCGGGGGTGAGGAGGCTGGGCCACGTAATGGGGGACCGCCGCCCACAGGCTGATGGTGTCGAACCCCGCCTCATGGCAATGATCCGCCATGATGCCGGTCATTCCCGTGGGACCTTCATAGGTCGGCATATCCAGCCCGAGTCGCTCGGCCAGCTCTGGGTCGGCACTGGTCCGGGTCACCGGAACCGGACGCGTGTGGGCGTTGTCGGCCAATAGCGCACCGAGGCAGAGCACCAACGACGGTCGGGCGGAGCGCAGGACGGAGATGAGCGAGGTCGCGTACGAACGCCATCTCAGGTTCGGCTCCGGACCCGTGATGAGGACCAACTCGCGACCGCTCAGCTCCCCGATCCACACATCCGTGCTCGGCCACTCGATGACACGTCCGCTGCCACGTGGGCGCCGGACAGCCGGACGGTGCACCTGGAAGTCATAGAAGTCGTCCGAGTCCAGGCTGAACACCCGGGTCGCGTCGCTCAGATCGAGCAGGTGGCCGAGCGCGTCGGTCGCCGCGGATCCGGCGTCGTTCCACCCGCTGAACGCGAGGACGGCGATGGGATCGTGGAGGTCGCGCAGTGAGCGCTGTGCGTCAGCCATGGGCTCAAGGATAGTGGGGGCTCGCGTGACCGTTCCTGATCGCCCAGCTCTGCTTGGGCCTCCTCTGCGTCGAGTTGCGCAGCAAAATCGAGGCGGACTCGGCGGCCCCTCGGAGTGCGATGACCTTAACCCACGGATGTTGCGGCGTCACTACCATCGAAAAAGTTACGCCATAGGGAATCCGGCCTCCAGGTTCGAACTCCGTTGGCGAAAGCGAGCGCTAGTCTCTGGGCGCATGACGATCGCTGACTCCGTGGTGGAACCGACCGATGCGCCGGCGGGTCCCCGGAATCAGCATTTGATCGTTTCGATCTTCGGCCTGTACGCGCGCCAGCGCGGCGGGCTGCTCGCGGTCGCGGATCTGATTCGGCTGCTCGGGGATCTGGGCGCCGAGGGGGCCGCGGTGCGTTCGGCCGTCTCGCGACTCAAGAAGCGCGGTCTGCTGGCGAGTGTGCGGGTGGACGGGGTGGCGAGCTATGCGATGTCCGACGATCTGGCGCGCATCCTGGCCGACGGCGACAGCCGCATCTTCGAGCCGCGGCGAGCGGAGGTGGGGGACCCCTGGCTGCTGGCCGCGTTCAGCGTGCCCGAGTCGGAGCGCCATCTGCGGCACCGCATCCGGACCATGCTCACCAAGCGCGGGTTCGGCTCCGTCACCCCAGGCCTCTGGATCGCGCCGGCCTGGCTGTTCGAGTCGGCCTGGAACGGGCTGCTCGATGACGGGCTCGAGGGCTATGTGCACTTCTTCCGGGCAGAGCCGCTCGGCACTGCGGACCTCGCCGAGCGCGTGCGCAACGCGTGGAACCTCCCGGCGCTCGAGGCGCTCTATCGCGAGTTCGTCGATGCCTATGAGCCGGTGCTCGCGGCTTGGCCCGCCGGCGGCCCCGAGCCCTCCCCGCTGGAGGCCTTCCGGATCTTCGTCCCGCTGGTCACCGAGTGGCGCCGCTTGCCCTATCTCGACCCGGGCCTGCCCCTTGCGTACCTTCCGGACCCCTGGCCGGGGCAGGTGGCCGCTGACCTCTTCGCCCGTTTGCTGGCCCGATTCGAGGGGCCTGCGGCTGAGCACGCCGGCGCGGTCCTGCGCTGACCGGCTATCCACTTCACGACACCTCGTCTACGCATTTCTAGACGATCGTCGGAAAGGCGGCATATGCTGGACGACGTCTTGTGTTCGAGAGGTCCGACCCACGAGAGGCACTCATGGCCGAACGTTCATTCGCAACAGAGGTGTTGCAACTCCGCAGTGGCGCGGGGACGGAATTCCATGGTGAGGGGATCCTTGCCGTCACGAAGGCCCTGCTGCAGTCGGGTGTGGCCTACGTCGGCGGCTATCAAGGTGCGCCCATCTCTCACCTCATGGACGTCCTCGGCGACGCCCACGAGATCCTGACCGAGCTGGGCGTCCACTTCGAGAACAGCGCGTCCGAGGCCACCGCTGCCGCAATGCTCGCGGCGTCGGTCCACTACCCGTTGCGCGGTGCGATTGCGTTCAAGTCGACCGTTGGCACCAACGTGGCCTCCGACGCGCTCGCGAACCTTGCCAGCGGCGGGGTCAAGGGCGGCGCGGTGGTCATCCTGGGGGAGGACTACGGCGAGGGCTCCAGCATCATGCAGGAGCGGAGCCACGCGTTCGCGATGAAGTCCCAGATGTGGCTGCTGGACCCGCGCCCCGACATCGAGGCCATCGTCGACGCCGTCGAGAAGAGCTTCGAGCTCTCGGAGGTGTCCAACACCCCGATCCTTCTGCAGCTGCGACTGCGGTCGAACCACCTCACCGGCAGCTTCATCGCCAAGGACAACCGGCGCCCGATCATGACGGTCCAGGAAGCGGGCCAGAACCCGCAGAAGGACCACTCCCGCGTGGTGCTGCCGCCGATGAGCTTCGCCCACGAGATCGAGAAGATCGAGCAGCGCTGGCCGGCGGCCGTGAAATACATCACCGAGAACGGACTCAACGAGTTCTTCGGGGGTGACGACTCGGACGTGGGGATCATCGTCCAGGGCGGTCTCTACAACACCTTCAACCGCGGCATGGAGCTGCTGGGCCTTTCGGACACGTTCGGCGATGTCCAAGTCCCCACTTACGTCATGAACGTGGCCTATCCGGTCATCGACGAGGAGGTCGTGCGGTTCTGTCAGGACAAGAAGGCGGTGCTGCTCATCGAGGAGGGCCAGCCGGATTATCTCGAGCAGAACATCAGCAAGGTCCTGCGTCAGCACGACATCGCGGCCAAACTGCACGGCAAGGACATGCTGACGATGGCGGGGGAGTACACCCCCACGGTCATCACCCGCGGCCTCGTGCAGTTCTTCGACCGGCACGCGCCCGGCTTGGTCACGGCCAGGCCGACGCTCCTGCTCGACGCCACCGACGAGGCGAGCCCGTTCGCCAAGCGGGTCGACCAGCAGGTGGTGCAGCCGCGGCCGCCCGGCCTGTGCACCGGGTGCCCGGAGCGACCGATCTTCGCCGCGCTCAAGCTGGCCGAGCAGGAGACCGGCCAGCACCACATCTCCGCCGACATCGGCTGCCACCTGTTCGGTTCCGGCGAGCCGTTCAACCTGGGCGCCACCACGATGGGCTATGGCCTCGGCTCCGCCGGCGCGGCTGCGTTCAACTCCACCGGGTCGGACAAACGCACCGTCGCGATCATGGGGGACGGCGGCTTCTGGCACAACGGCCTCACCAGCGGCGTCGGCAATGCGGTGTTCAACAAGTCCGATCAGATGCTGGTCGTGATCGACAATGAGTACGCCGCCGCCACCGGTGGTCAGGACCTGCTGTCGTCGCAGGCCGATCACCCCTTCCGGTCCACGCAGCACTCGATCGAACGTGCCGTGCGGGGCATCGGGGTGAAGTGGGCGACGACGGTCAGCAACACCTTCAAGATCGCGGAGCTGCGCGACGTCTTCGTCGACGCGCTCACCACCAAGTCCGAGGGACCGAAGGTCGTGGTGGCCCAGAGCGAATGTCAGCTCAACCGGCAGCGACGCGTCCGGCCCGAGACCGCGAAGGCGGTGGCCGCCGGCAAGCGGGTCGTGCGCCAGCGCTATGGCGTCGACGCCGACACCTGCACCGGCGACCACGCCTGCATCCGCATCTCCGGGTGCCCGTCCCTCACGATCAAGTCCAACCCCGATCCGCTGCGGATCGACCCGGTTGCCACCGTCATCGACAGCTGTGTCGGATGCGGTGTCTGCGGGGCCAACGCGCACGCGGCGGCCCTGTGCCCCTCGTTCTATCGCTCGGACGTGGTGCAGAACCCCTCCAAGCTGGACCGCCTGCGCCAGAAGGCCCGCAAGGCCTGGACCAAGGTGCTGTCCGACGGCACCGAGGCCCGGGCCCGGAAGTTCGAGTCCGCCGAGTCGAGTGCCAATCACCTCGAAGGAGCACGCGCATGACGAGCACCCGCGTCGATGACCACACGACCACCGGCACCTGGGCCCGCGGTCTGCGACCGCTGACGATCGCGGTCCTGGCCATGGGCGGTGAAGGCGGCGGCGTTCTGTCCAACTGGATCGCCGACACCGGTCGGGCCGCCGGTTGGATCACCCAGAACACCTCGGTGGCCGGCGTCGCGCAGCGCACGGGTGCGACCGTCTACTACATCGAACTGGTGCCGCCCGCAGTCCAGGCCTCGGGCCGCGGGCGGCAGCGCCCGGTGCTCTCCACCATGCCGGCACCGGGCCAGGTCGACATCGTGATCGCGTCCGAGTTGATGGAGGCTGGCCGCGCGGTGCACCGCGGGTTCGTCACTCCCGATCGCACGACGCTCATCGCGTCGACCAACCGGGTCTATTCGATCGACGAGAAGTCGGGCCTCGGGGATTGTCGCGTCGACTCCGAGGAGCTTCTCCGGGGAGCCCGAGCGGCGGCGAAGAACCTGGTCAGTGCCGACTTCAACCGCCTTGCCGTGGATGCCGGGAGCGTCATCAGCGCATCGCTGTTCGGAGCTTTCGCCGGCAGTGGCGCGACCCCGTTCACCCGGGCCGAGTGCGAGGACGTCATCCGGGCCACGAACAAGGGCGTGGAGAGCTCGCTGCGGGCGTTCGCGGCCGGTTTCGAGGCTGCCCAAGCAGCGCTCGCGCCGCCGGCTCCGGCAGCTCAGCCGTCGGGGGAGAAGGTGTTCCTCACCCTCGGCAGCCGGCCGAGAACCCCCGAGGAACTGCAGGCCGAGGAGGACGAGCGGCTCTCCGCCATCGCCGCCCTGCGTCCGCACGACTTGGTCGGGCCCGCCCTCCGGGACCATGCCGACAGGATCGCCCGGGAGTTCCCCGCAGGGGCTCGCCTCATGCTGTTGCGGGGCGTTGAGCGGACGGGCGTCTATCAGGACGCGGCGTACGCCACCCGCTATCTGGACCGCGTGGCCCGGGTCGTGCCGCTCGAACGTGACCCGGCCGGCACCGCGCAGCTGGTCAACGAGGTCGCTCGGTGGACCGCCCTTTGGATGTGCTACCAGGACACGATCCAGGTGGCGTTCCAGAAGGTGCGGCGCGAGCGCATCGAGGGCATCCGCAAGGAGGCGAAGGCGCAGGACGACCAGCCGGTCGAGGTCAGGGAATATCTCCACCCACAACTTGAGGAGATCACCGACACCCTGCCCGTCGGGCTGGGGCGTCGGCTCCGCGACAACGCCCTCTTCGCCAAGGCCGTGCACGTGGTCGCCCACAAGGGGATCGTGGTGAACACGACGTCGGTGCCTGGGTATACGGTCCTGACCGCCCTCGCCCGGCTGCGGCCGATCCGGCCCCGCTCCCTGCGCTTCATCCACGAGCAGCGCGAGATCGATGCCTGGCTTGATCGCGTCGTTCGGCACGCGAGCGAGGATCCCGATCTCGCTCGCGAGATCGCGTGCTGTGCCCGCGTGCTGAAGGGCTATGGCGAGACCTGGGAGCGCGGTGAGCGGAGCTTCGCCGCCCTGCTCGATGCCTCCGAACAACTGGCCGGCCGCCCGGACGCCGCATCCGTGCTCGCCCGGCTGCGGTCCGCGGCCCTGCGTGACGAGGACGGCTCCGCGCTCGTGGCCGAGCTCGATGCCACCCCGGAATTGGTCGGCGTCGAGGGCTGACGCTCACAGCCGTGCCCGACCCAAGTTGATCCCGCCTGCGCGGGGGAAGGAACCACATCATGACTGTGCGTGACGAGATCACCGGCGCCCGGACGCTGATCCACCGGCGCCTCACCTGGGCGGAGACGGATGCGACCGGCCACCACCACTTCAGTGCCGCGGTGCGCTGGCTGGAGGAGGGGGAGCACGAGCTCTTCTATCGCCTCGGCTTGGGCGCCATGGTGCCCACGCTGCCGCGCGTGAACATGCACGTGGATTTCCGTGGCCGCATCTGGTTCGGCGCCGAGCTGACCGTCGAGGTGGGCGTGATCGCGCTGACCCGCAGCACGGCGACATTCGCCACCGAGGTGCGCGAGGGGGACGAGGTGAAGATCGAGTGCCGGCACACGGTTGTGCACGCACCGGACCCCACGGGTGGTTCGGTGCCCTGGTCCGAGGACGTACGCGCCCTGCTCACGGCACCCGAAATCGTGCCCGTCCGCGAGCCGGCAGGGGCGCTACACCCCTGACGTGCCGCGACACGCCGAGGGGAGCAGGCATAACTGCAGCAGCCCGGTCGGCGTGTCGCCGGCGGGCGGGTCAGGTCAAGCCCAGGAAACGCTCGGCGTTGCCGGAGCGGATGAGCGCCCGACCCGAATCGTCGAGCCAGTCCGCGTCGGCCAGCACCTGGCCGACGGGCGTCTCGCCGAGGGGATAGGGATAGTCGGACCCGACGAGGACGCGATCGGCCCCGACGGTGTCGACGAGGAGCCGCAGGGCGCGCTGATCGAAGACCACGGAGTCCACATAGAAGCGGCCGAGATAGCTCGACGGCGGCTTGTCACAGTCCCGGCTCACATGCGGGGACCGATGCCAGGCGTTCTCCACCCGGCCGAGCCAGAAGGCGAACGACCCACCTCCGTGGGCGAACGCGATGCGCAGGCTCTCCGGCAGCCGGTCGAACGCGCCGGACAGCACCAGCGACAGCAGCGAGAGATGCGTCTCGGCGGGCATCCCCGCCAGCCAGCGTCCCATCCACCGCGCCAACCGCGGTGAGCTCGGCATGTCCCACGGGTGCACGAACACTGGCGCACCCACGGCCGCGCAGTGCTGCAGAAACGTGAGCACGCCCTCGTCGTCGAGGTCACGGTCCCCGACGTGGTTGCCGATCTCGACGCCGACGTGACCGTTCGCCAAGGAGCGATCGAGTTCCTCGCACGCCAGGTCGGTGTCCTGCAGCGGCACCTGGCAGAACGTCAGGAACTCATCCCCGGCGTCCGCGAACATCTCGCGAGCGATGTCGTTGAAGATCCGCGACACCTTGGCGGCCTCGCGCGGCGACCGCGCGTACTCGAAGAAGACGGGCGTCGGTGACACGACCTGGGTCGTGACGCCCGATTCGGCCATGTCGGCCCGTCGGATGTCCGGGGACCAGCACTCCGCGCCGATCTTCCGGAACTCCGAGGAGCCCACCATGATCATGGCGTCGCGCTCGCTGACCGGTTTGAGCCACGGCCAGTCCGGGGCGGGGCACACCGCCTCGTTCAGATCGGGCCAGTCGGAGGGCACATAGTGGGTGTGCGCGTCGATCATGCAGACTCGGCCTTCGGCTTGCGGCCGGGGTGCACCGCTCCGCACTGCGGGCAGTGCCGCAGGTCCTCGTTCTCGAAGAACTCGATCATCACCGGCGGCAGATCCTTGACGATGTCGCTCACGTGAAGGGTGCGCTCGTGGACGGGGGCGTTGCACTCGAAGCAATACCACCGGAAGGTCTCGTCGACCCCCTCCTCGCGGATCCGTTCGAGCACGATGCCGATCGAGCCCGGCTCGGGGCGCTGCGGAGAATGCGGCATCCCCGCCGGCAGCAGCCACATGTCACCCTCGCGGATGTCGACGCGCTGAACGCCCTCATCGGTCTGCACGTTCACGTGCATATTGCCCTTGTATTGATAGAACCATTCCTCATAGGGCTCGATGTGATAGTCGGTGCGCTCGTTGGGGCCACCGACCACTTGGACGATGAAGTGTTCGCCCTCTCGCCACATGACCCGGTTGTTCACCGGTGGCTTGAGCTCCTCGCGGTGTTCCGTGATCCACTTCTCGAAGTTGAACACGGGCGGCAGTGCGGTCATGACTCCTCCTTGAGTGACTCCGCCATGGACTCTCCATGCTGGGCAAGAATCGCGCGGAAGACCAGTACCTTTCCCCATACCTAATATGTCTCCATGGGCATACCTGAGCGTCTTGATCCCCGCCTGAAACTGCGGCATCTCCTGATTGCAGTCGCGGTCGCGGATCACGGCAGCGTCCTGAGGGCTGCCGGTGCGCTCTTCGTCACCCAGCCGGTCGTGTCACGCGCCGTCGCCGAACTGGAAGAGATCCTCGGCGTCACCCTGTTCGTCCGTCAGGCTCGCGGCATGACGCCTACGGAGGCCGGGCAGAGCTATCTGCGCCACGCGCGCACGGTGCTGGGCGAGCTGAGGACGGCGGGCCAGCGGGTGGAGGATCTGCGGGAGGGGTACGCGGGCACGGTCGCCGTCGGCACGTTCGTCGCCGCCTCGCACCTGCTGGTGCCGCACGCGATCCTCGCCCTGGGCCGATCCCGGCCGGGTCTGCGGGTGATCGTCCGGGAAGGCACGGTCGACGAGCTGCTCCAGGGCCTGTTCGGCGGCGAGCTCGACGTGGTCGCCGGCCGGGCGCCGCGGGCCCGGGACCACCGGCTCGAGTTCGACGAGCTCTATCGCGAACCGATGGTGCTGGTCACCGGGCTCGACCACCCCGCACAGGACGCGGCCCATCCAGCGGGGTTGCCGGCGCTGCTGGACTATCCGTGGGTGCTGCCCCTGCGGGAAACCGACCTGCGCACCGAACTCGATGACGTCTTCCACCAAGCCGGCACGGGCCAGCCCGCCGACCTCGTCGAATGCAGCACGGTCCTCACCGTGCGCCAGCTGCTGCGCGGCGGCCGACACGTCGGTGTGCTGCCGCTGCTCGTGGCGCGGCACGATCCCGAGCTGGCCGTGCTCCCGACACCGTTGCCCACGGTCTCCTGGGGGATCGGGCTGACCCGACTGCGAGGCGCACCGACGGCGGCAACGGCCGCGCTGATCGCCGCCCTGCACGAGGCCGCGGTTCCGCTGCGCGAGCAGCTCGAGCAGTCGATCGAGCAGCACTATCCGGGGTCAGCCGTGCCCTATTCCGGGTCGTAGCCCAAGTTCGGCGACAGCCACCGCTCGGCCTCGTCCATGGCCCAGCCCTTGCGCTCCGCATAGTCCGCGACCTGATCCTGACCGACGCGTCCCACGACGAAGTACTGCGAGTCCGGATGCCCGAAATACCACCCCGACACCGCGGCACCCGGCCACATGGCCATGCCGTCGGTGAGCTCGATCCCGGTCCGGGCATGCACGTCCAGGAGCTCCCACAGCGTCTGCTTCTCGGTATGGTCGGGGCACGCCGGATAGCCGGGTGCCGGCCGGATGCCGCGATAGGACTCGGCGATGAGCTCGTCGTTGGACAGCGTCTCGTCGCTCGCGTACCCCCAGAATTCCGTCCGCACGCGCTGGTGCAACCGTTCCGCGAACGCCTCTGCGAGCCGGTCCGCGATCGCTTCCAGGAGGATCGCGGAATAGTCGTCGAGCTCGGCCTTGAACTTCATGATCTGCTCGGTGGCCCCCAATCCGGCGGTCACCGCGAACGCACCCATCCAGTCGGCCACGCCGGAGTCCTTGGGCGCCACGAAGTCGGCCAGCGACTTGTTCGGGATGCCCGCGCGGTGCTGGCCCTGCTGGCGCAGGTGGTGGAGCCGGGCGCGGATCTCGGCGCGCGCGGAATCCGCGTACACCTCGACATCGTCACCCACCGCGTTCGCCGGGAACAGCCCGATCACGCCGTTGGCGGTCAGCCAGCCCTCCGCGGTCACCCGGTCGAGCATCTCCTGACCGTCCTCGAAGAGTTTGCGAGCCGCCTCGCCCTGTGCGGGGTTGTGCAGGATGTCGGGATAGCGGCCCTTGAACTCCCACGCCCCGAAGAACGGGGTCCAGTCGATGAACTCCCGCAGCTCGGTCAGCGGATAGTCCAGCAACTCGGTGATCCCGGGCTTGGCCGGCGTCGTCGGCGCATACGCGGCCCAGTCGATCGTGGGGGCGTTGGCGCGGGCTTGGGCATAGGTGAGGGTACGCCGGTCGCCGCTCTTCGCCGCGTGGCGCTTCCGGATGCCGGCATAGTCCTCGGCGGTCTCGGTGAGCAGCTCGCCGCGCCGCTCGTCCGACAGCAACTGGGCCACGACCGGCACGGAGCGGGAGGCGTCCTTCACCCAGATGACCGGCCCCTCATAGCGGGGGGCGACCTTCACCGCCGTGTGCGCCTTCGAGGTCGTGGCACCACCGATCAGCAGCGGCTTGTCCCAACCCAGACGCTGCAGCTCCGCGGCGAAGTTCACCATCTCGTCCAGCGAGGGGGTGATCAGCCCGGACAGCCCGATGACGTCCGCGCTGTGCTCCTCGGCCGCGGCGATGATCTTCTGCGCCGGCACCATGACGCCGAGGTCGATGACTTCATAGTTGTTGCACTGCAGCACCACGCCGACGATGTTCTTGCCGATGTCATGGACATCGCCCTTCACGGTCGCCATCACGATCCGGCCCTTGGCGACCGGCGGGGCATCGGGATCCTTGAGCGCCTCGATGAACGGCACCAGATAGGCAACCGCCTTCTTCATCACCCGGGCCGACTTCACGACCTGGGGGAGGAACATCTTGCCGGACCCGAACAGCTCGCCGACGACGTTCATCCCGTCCATCAGCGGGCCCTCGATCACCTCGATCGGATGCCCACCACGCGCGTCGATCGCGGCGCGCAGTTCCTCGGTGTCGGCCTCGATGTTGCTGTCGATGCCCTTGACCAACGCGTGAGTAATGCGTTCGGGGGTGGGCAGCGAGCGCCACTCCTCGGCTGCCTGCTCGTCGGCCTCGGCGCTCACGTTGAACCGTTCGGCGACCTCCAGCAGCCGCTCGGCGGCATCGGGCCGACGATTGAGGACGACGTCCTCGATGCGCTCGCGCAGCTCGGGATCGACCTCGTCGAGGACGACCAGCTGGCCGGCGTTGACGATGCCCATGTCCATGCCGGCCCTGATCGCGTGGAACAGGAACACCGCGTGGATCGCCTCGCGCACCGGGTTGTTGCCGCGGAACGAGAACGACACGTTGGACAGCCCGCCCGAGACGAGCGCGCCCGGCAGGTTCTGCTTGATCCAGCGGGTGGCCTCGATGAAGTCGATGCCATAGGCCGCGTGCTCCTCGATGCCCGTCGCCAGGGCGAAGATGTTCGGGTCGATGATGATGTCCTCGGCAGGGAAGCCGACCTCGTCGACGAGAATCCGATAGGCCTTCTCGGCGATCTCGATCCGCCGCTCGAACGTGTCGGCCTGACCGTCCTCGTCGAACGCCATCACCACGACGGCGGCGCCGTATTTTCGCGCCAACCGCGCATGCGCAACGAACTCGTCGACGCCCTCCTTCATCGAGATGGAGTTGATGATCGGCTTGCCCTGGATGGTCTTCAGGCCTGCCTCGATCACCTCCCACTTCGAGGAGTCGACCATGATCGGGACGCGCGCGATGTCGGGCTCGGAGGCGATCAGCTTGCCGAAGCGGTCCATCGCGGCAACGCCGTCGATCATGCCCTCGTCCATGTTGACGTCGATGACCTGGGCACCGGCCTCGACCTGTTGACGGGCGACCTCCAGGGCCGTGTCGTAGTCGCCGGCCTTGATCAGCTTCTTGAACCGGGCGGAGCCGGTGATGTTGGTCCGCTCGCCAACGTTGACGAAGAGGGATTCGTCGGTGATCGTGACCGGCTCGAGCCCGGCGAGTCGCATGGCGGGTTCGACGTCCGCGGGAGTACGCGGGGTCACGCTCCGGGCAGCCTCCGCGATCGCCGCGATGTGCTCGGGGGTGGTGCCGCAGCACCCGCCGAGGATGTTCACCAGGCCGGCGTCGGCGAACTCACCGACGAGCCCGGACATGTGCTCCGGCGTCTCGTCGTATTCGCCGAACGCGTTCGGCAGTCCCGCGTTCGGATAGCACGACACATAGGTGTCGGCGATCCGGGCCAGCTCGGCCACATAGGGCCGCATCTCGGCGGCACCAAGGGCGCAGTTCAGTCCGACAGCGAGGGGGCGGGCATGGCGTACCGAATTCCAGAACGCCTCCGTCACCTGCCCGCTCAGCGTGCGCCCGGACGCGTCGGTGATCGTGCCGGAGATGATCACCGGCCAGCGCCGCCCGCGGTCCTCGAACAGGGTCTCGAGCGCAAAGATCGCGGCTTTGGCATTGAGAGTGTCGAAGATCGTCTCGATCATCAGGATGTCGGCGCCGCCGTCGACGAGGCCTTCGGCCTGCTCGAGGTACGCCGCCACAAGCTCGTCGTAGGACACGTTGCGGGCGCCGGGATCGTTCACGTCGGGGCTGATCGACGCCGTGCGGACGGTCGGGCCGAGCGCGCCGGCCACGAAGCGCGGCTTGTCCGGGGTCGAGGCCCGATCGGCCTCCGCGCGGGCCAGCCGGGCGGCGGCGACATTGATCTCCCTGGCCAGGTCCTGCATGCCATAGTCCGCCAGCGAGATGCGCTGGGCGTTGAACGTGTTGGTCTCGACGATGTCCGCGCCCGCTTCGAGATAGCCGCGGTGGATGCCGGCGATGATCTCGGGCTGCGTCAGCGACAGCAGGTCGTTGTTGCCCTTGAGATCGCTCGGCCAGTCGGCGAAGCGCTCGCCGCGGAAGTCGGCCTCGGCCAGACCGTGCCGCTGCACCATGGTGCCCATCGCGCCGTCGAGGATCATGACCCGCTCGGCGAGCAGGCGACGGAGCTGGGCGGTGGTGTCAGGGCGGACTTCGGTCGTCACGGTGTTCCTTCCGGGGGGACTGCTGTCTTCTCGTGGCGCGGTCGGCGCAACCACGGCAGCCGCTGGGCCATTGTGGCCCACGGGTTCGTCCGGTGGGTCCTGTCTTGGGCTCGCGATTTTCTCTGGGACACTGGCCGGGACATGAATGCGCACCCGATTTCCTCGTCCACAGCTCTGCCCGCCGCAGTCCTGTGGGACTTTGACGGCACGTTGGTCGACACCGAACCATTCTGGATCAGCAACGAGCATAGGTTGACCGAAGAACTCGGCGGCCAGTGGTCCGACGAGTTGGCGAAGGCCAACATCGGCAACTCCCTCATCCGGACCGGCCGATCCATCCGCTTGGCGGCCGGCCGCGACGACCTGACCGACGAGCAGGTGACCGAGCTGCTGGTCGCGCGTGTGCTCGAGGACCTGCGGGTGGCCGATCTGGAGTGGCGCCCCGGTGTGCCGGCTCTGCTGGCCGACTTGCGCGAAGCCGGCATTCCGTGCGCGCTCGTGTCCGCGTCTTTCCGGGAGATGCTGGTGACCGTGCTCGACCGGTTGGACGACAGCCCGTTCGCGGTCGTGGTCGGCGGCGACGACGTCACCCACGGCAAACCGCATCCGGAGCCCTATCTCACCGCGGCCGCCCAACTCGGCGTACGTCCGGAGGACTGCCTCGTCATCGAGGACTCTCTCACGGGCGCCGACTCCGGCAACTCCGCCGGCTGCGTGGTTGCCGTCGTGCCGAACGTCGTCACCCCGCCGCCTGCAGAGCGTCGAGTGCTGCTTGAGACACTGTCGGGCGTGAGAGTTGCCGAATTGCGCGCCCTGATGTCCGCGGAGCTGGTCCGGTGACGCGGGGTTTGCGCGCCGGCCTGAAGGCAGCGGCGCTGAGCGGCATCGTGCTGGCTGTTGCGGTGGCGTCGGGCTGCACGGTCGACGTGACGCCCGAGGATGACCCGGCCGCCGTTGTGGAGCGGCCGCTGACCGTGGCGACGTTCGGGCGCGTGACCACCACCGACCCGGCAGCAGCCACCGACACCGGGTCCACGATCTATGCGCTCAACGTCTTTCAGCGACTCATGACGGTCCAGGTCGGGACCGGTGCGCTGAAACCGGACGCGGCGACGGATTGCTGGTATATCGACGAGCTCACCTATTCGTGCGGTATCCGCAAGAACCTGTCGTTCACCAACGGCAACGATCTGACGGCCAGCGACGTGAAGTTCTCCATCGAACGCGCTCGGGCGCTCGCGGTGCCCGGCTCCTCCGCGCGGCTCCTCGACACGATCGAGGAGATGATCATCCCGGAGGACGACGAGTGGCGCATCGACTTCAAGCTCAAGCAGCACGATCGCGCGTTCGGCTATGCGCTTGCGTCCCCGGCGGCCTCGATCGTGGACGAGTCGGTCTACAACGCGAACGAGCTCTGGCCGCAGTGGCAGCGACCTTCGAGCTCGGGCCCGTTCTTCGCCGACGTCTCGAACCTCGACGAGCTGCGGCTGATCCGCTATCAGCGCTACAACGGGCCGTACTGGCCGTCGACCCCTGCAGTTTCCCTCAAGACCTATTCCACGCCCGAAGCCCTGGATCGAGCGGTCGCCACGCGCACCGTCGACGTGCTGTGGCGCGTTCCGCCGGGCCGGGTGCCCAACGACGGGACGTTCGAGGCGGAGGACCTGCCGGGTGCGGCCGTTCAGCGGCTGGTCTGGAACCCGGACTCGCCGCGCCGGGACGACGCCGCCGTGCGGGAATGGGTGCGGGACGCCACCGGGACGATCCGGACGCTGGATTCGGTCGTGCCGGAGGGCGCGGGTTTCAGCGCCGCCACCTTCTCGATGGGGGACCGGCCCGAGGCGCACGGGGTGAGCGGCGAGCTCACCCTCGGCTTTGACAGCCGGCTGCCCGGGCAGGCCGAGATGGCCGACCGGGTGAAGACAGCGCTGGAGCCCGAACTGACGGTCCGGCTCGTCGGCGATGATCCGGACGCCGACGTCCGGCTGCGGCTGACGCAGGCGTGGACGAACACCGAGCTGGCCTGGCTGCAGCCTTATGTGGAGTTCCCGCTCCCTGGCCGGGAGGCCGCCGTGCGGGAGTTGGAGCTCGCGTTCCGGGCTGCGGAGACGTTGCCGGACGCCGAGGCGGCCGCGCAAGCCCTGCAGGAGGCGGCTGCCGCCGACGCGACCGTGGTGCCCCTCGCGCAGGCCGACGAAACGTTCTGGAAAACCCCAGGCGTCGGATTCAACCCGGTCAACATCGAGCACCAGAACTGGATCGGCCCGTGCTGGCAACTGGGGCTGTGGGGGTTCACGCATGTCTGATCAGTTGGGCGTTCATCAGGACCTTTCCGGCGTACGCACGGGGCCGCTCGCCGAAGGTGAGTGGGTGACGCTCACCGACCCGAAGGGCAAGATGCACTCGGTGCGGCTCGGTGCCGGGCGCAAGACCCACACGACCAAGGGCGGGATCGCACACGACGATCTCATCGGGGGACCGGACGGGGTCGTGGTGCGGTCCGTTGGTGGCATGGAGTTCCTCGTGCTCCGGCCCCTCATGTCGGACTTCTCCGTGACGATGCCGCGCGGGGCGGCCGTGGTCTATCCCAAGGAAGCGGCCCAGATCGTGATGGCCGCCGACATCTTCCCGGGCGCCCGCGTGTTGGAAGCCGGGGTCGGCTCC
The DNA here is from genome assembly GCF_050880385.1 of Ammonicoccus luteus. NCBI lineage: Bacteria > Bacillati > Actinomycetota > Actinomycetes > Propionibacteriales > Propionibacteriaceae > Ammonicoccus > Ammonicoccus luteus. The sequence goes on along the minus strand of NZ_JBNZCI010000001.1, from coordinate 434,178 downwards.
GGCGCCCTGACGCTGTCGCTGCTCCGGGCGATCGGGCCGACAGGGCGGTTGTGGTCGTATGAACGGCGTGCCGACTTCGCCGAGATCGCCCAGCGGAACGTCGAGACCTGGCTCGAGGGGCCGCATCCCGCGTGGGAGGTCCGGGTGGGGGATCTGGTGGAGTCGTTGACCGCCGACCCGGACGACCCGGCGGAGCTCGACCGGGTCGTGCTCGACATGCTCGCGCCGTGGGAGTGCATCGACGCGGTGGCGGAGCGGCTGGTGCCTGGTGGCGTACTCCTCTGCTATGTCGCCACCACCACCCAACTCGGGCGCGTCATGGACACGATCCGGGTGCACCAGGGGTTCACCGAGCCCGAGGGGACGGAGACGATCGTGCGCAAGTGGCACGCAGAGGGGCTGGCGATCCGGCCGGCACACGGAACGTCGAGCCACACCGGCTTCCTCGTCACCGCTCGGCGGCTGGCGCCCGGGGTGACGAGTCCGCTGCGGAAGCGCCGGCCGGCGCCGGGGGCGTACGGTCCGGACTACACCGGACCACGGCCGCCCTGGGTGCCGGAGGCCGACACGGAGGAGTAGGCCCGGGGAGTGGGTCCGCGCGGGTACTGTGAATCGTCAACGAGGAGGTTGTCGTGAGTGAAGCGAACCCGGACCTGCAGGCCCGTGTCAGTGCACTGCGGGCCGAGGTGGCCGAGCTGCGGGACCGAATCGCGCGGCACCCGCGGGAGTTGGCCGCGCTGGAGAAGCGGCTCGCCGAGGCGCGGAGTGACGCCCGCAGCGTGGCGGCACAGAACGAGCGTTTGGCGCGTACGCTCCGGGACGCCAAGGACCGCATCGTCACCCTCAAGACACAGCTGGATGCGCTGGGCGCGCCGCCCCTGACGTTCGGGATCCTCGACGCGCTGCTGCCGGCCGAGCCGAACGCCGAACTGCGACTCGCGGACATCCAGACCGCCAACCGGCGGGTGCGCACCAGCGTCGCCGATGACGTGTCCGTCGACGCGCTGATCCCGGGCGCGCAGGTCCTGCTGAACGAGTCGCTGGTCATCGTCGGGGTGGTCGGGCCGCCGCAGTCGGGAGAGATCACCGCGCTCAAGGACCTGCTGCACGACGGGCGCCGCGCTGTGGTGACGGCGCACGCCGACGAGGAGTTGGTGGTGCGCCTCGCCGATGAGCTCGTGGAGCGCACGTTGCGCCCGGGCGACCTGCTCATGGTCGACCGCAAGGTGCACTATGCGTTCGAGGTCGTGCCCAAGCTCGAGGTCGAGGATCTGGTGCTGGAGGAAGTGCCGGACATCGACTATTCGGCCATCGGGGGACTGACCCGCCAGATCGAGCAGATCCAGGACGCCGTGGAGTTGCCGTTCCTGCACGCCGATCTCTATGCCGAATATGAACTGACCGCCCCCAAGGGGGTCCTGCTCTATGGTCCGCCCGGGTGCGGGAAGACCATGATCGCCAAGGCCGTCGCGAACTCACTGGCGCGCAAGGTCACCGAGCTGACCGGGGAGGAGGGCCGCAGCTTCTTCCTGAACGTCAAGGGTCCGGAACTGCTCAACAAGTATGTCGGCGAGACCGAGCGCTATATCCGCCTGATCTTCCAGCGTGCCCGTGCCAAGGCGTCCGAGGGCATGCCGGTGATCGTGTTCTTCGACGAGATGGACTCGCTGTTCCGGACGCGGGGGAGTGGTGTGTCCTCCGACGTGGAGACGACGATCGTGCCCCAGCTGCTGAGCGAGCTGGACGGTGTCGAAGGGCTGAACAACGTCATCGTGATCGGTGCGTCGAACAGGGAGGACATGATCGACCCCGCCATCCTGCGGCCCGGCCGCCTGGACGTGAAGATCAAGATCGAACGGCCGGACGCCGAGGCGGGTCGCGAGATCTTCGCGCGCTATTTCACGCCTGGCCTGCCGTTGGACGAGGCCGACCTGGCCCGGTTCGACGGCGATCCGGAACTGTGCCGGCAGGCGATGATCGATGCGGCGGTGGCGCATATGTACGCCGAGTCACCGGAGAACCGGTTCCTCGAGGTGACGTACGCCGGCGGCGACAAGGAAGTGCTGTTCTTCAAGGACTTTGCCTCCGGGGCGATGATCCAGAACATCGTCGGGCGTGCCAAGAAGTCGGCGATCAAGGACCGGTTGCGCGACGGATCCGGCGGGATCAACGTCGGGCACCTGCTGCAGGCGTGTGACGATGAGTTCGCCGAGAACGAGGACCTGCCGAACACCACCAACCCCGACGACTGGGCCCGGATCTCCGGCAAGAAGGGCGAGCGGATCGCGTTCATTCGCACGCTCTACACCGCCAAGCACCCGACCAACCGCAGCATCGAGACGTCCGCGAATACGGGTCAGTACTTGTGATCCGTCAGGTCGCAGGTTCGTGATCGGGTCCGGTGGCCACCGCGACCGCGTGGCCGTAGGGCGCCCGCGCGAAATACTTGATCTCGAAGCCACCAGCGGTCAGTTCTTCGGTGATCTCCGCTTGCGTGAACTTGCGAACAAGGTTCGGTTCGAGAGAAGTCCCGATCTCCACGCACGGATCCAGCCGAGTGACGTCGTGGAAGTTGTCTACAGGGACGTTCCTCTGCGTCCTCGGACCACCTTGGACTATGAGATGGCGACGAGTCGTCAGGCGGTCGTGTCAGGGGTCCGCACGATGCTGTCAGGGTGGGGCGGCGACGAGGCAATTGCGTTCAATGGGCGTGGCTACTTCGCCGAACTGGCCCGCCGCGGCGACCTGTCCACCGTGCACCGGGAGTTCCGCCTCCGACAACGCATCCATGGGGGCACGTTGCGAGGTGCTTGGAAACACCGCGTTGTTTGGCCGTTGCTGCCGGACACTCTCGTCTATCGCCGACGGGAACCAGTGCCTGTGCCCAAGTATTTCCAGCCTGACTTTGCCGAACTCCTGACGGCTGTCGACCCCCTGGAGCCGCGCCCAATCCGAGAGTTCGTTGGCGTGCGTCGAGTGCAGGCCGCGCTGCTGAGGCGCGGACACCTCCCGGCGCGCATGGAGTCGTGGGCGGCTCACGGCGCGTCCCTCGGCCTCACGTACAAGTTTCCACTCCTTGACCGAAGGGTGCTGGATTTCGCGCTCAGTCTGCCGGGTCGGATGTTCTTCCGAAACGGCTGGAAACGGTGGTTGTATAGAACCGCCATGAAGGGTGTTCTCCCGGATTCGCTCAGTTGGAACCCTTCGAAGTATGACAACGCAGCGATCCACCAGATGAAGGCCGTGCTGCGCGAACCGACGCTCGCCTACCGCGACCCGCTCATGGGACGTTTGGACAACCCGTACATCGATATTCACCAAATGCTGGCCAGCTTGGATAGGGTGGGAAATCAGATCGGCTCTGGCGTCTGGCTCGCCTTCACTCAGTTGTCGGCACAGTGATGGAGGGTTGATGAGCGACGAAATCCGCCACCGATTCCGGGCCTACGGGCTCGTTTTTTCCTCGACCATTCCCATCCCGTAGATGCTGCCGGCGGGCGAGGACGATCGAAGCCGTGACACGGCGCCCGATGTGACGGTCGCGGTGGCCGAGTTCCCTGACGAACTCTGCAACCCGGCCGGTTCCAGTGCTGTGCACCAGGTCAACGCAGAAGCGTTGTTGCTGCGGATCTCCGATGTCGGGCGATACTTGGTTCGTGGTGGGCGGGAAATCCTTATTGACCCTCATCCGGACGCGACTCCGCACGATCTCCGGGTCTATTTGCTGGGCACCTGTTTGGGTGCCCTCCTGCACCAGCGTGGCTTTCTTGTTCTGCATGCAAGTGGCGTAGCGACTGACCACGGGTGTGTCCTGTTCGCGGGCGACTCGGGATCAGGGAAGAGCACGCTCTTGGCAGAATTTCTCAGGCGGGGCTATCCGATGGTCGTGGATGATGTCTGTGCGGTGCGCGTCGACCAGGACGGCACTCCTATCGTCGTCCCGTCCTATCCGAGGACACGGCTCTGGGCCGATGCTGCAGAACGGCTTGCCATTGACACGTCCAATCTGCCCCGGACCAAGAGATCGTGGGACAAGTTCGAGCGTCAGGTCCCGGAACAGTTCTCGGAACGAGATATTCCGTTGACGCATCTGGTGCATCTCGCGGGTCCTTATGACGGGTATGAGTGCGTCATTGAGGAACTCAGCCCGATCGAGGCATTTCCGACTGTGATTCACAATACCTATCGCGGAATTCTGCTGGACGGGCTGGATCGCAGGGCAACACATTTCGAGCTCGCCGCCCAAGTCGCGAAATCGGCGAACATTCTCCGAGTGAGGCGCCCTGCTGGCTTGGACAGCGTCGAGCAGCTCGCCGACTTGGTGCTGCGACGATTGCAGAGCAGGGAAGGATTGGAATGAGTGACATTTCGCTGAAGACACAGGTACACCGACGCGCCGACGTGTTGGCCAACGACGTGAGTGAGTCGGAGACTGTCATGCTGGACATCAGTGGCGGCAGCTACTACGGATTGCGAGACGTGGGCAAGGCGATCTGGGATCACCTTGCGACACCGATGACCGTGGATCGGCTGTGCGAGCGGCTCCGCGGCGAGTTCGATGTCGATGTGGACACCTGCCATCAGGAAACGATCGCGTTCCTAGAGAAGCTCCAGGACCGTGGGCTCCTCGTCGTCAGCACCTAGCAGGCTGTAGTGGGAACCCTATGCGCGAGGTTGTAAGTCCTGGTCGAGGATGGACGCGGGTGCGCCGCATGGCCGCTGACATCTGGGCAGCCGGAGTGGGACGCCTTTTCATGCTCCGCGTCTATGCCCTGTTGATCGTCATGCGGGGTGTCATCACGATCGGCACAATGCAGAGCATCACCAAGCGGCTGGGCACACCCATGCGCGAGACGTCCACCGATGGCGTGTCCCGCGACCAGGTCCGATTTGCCCGACGCGTGGGACGCGCTATCGCCCGGCTCGCGGACAAGACACCGACCAACAGCAATTGCTATCCGCAGGCACTCACGGCTTGGTGGTTGCTGCATCGAAAAGGGATCCCCACCACGTTCTATTACGGCGCCAAGTTCGACAAGAACCGGAGCGGGCTGGAGACGCATGTCTGGCTCCGCTGCGGTCCACTGATCGTCACCGGGGGCGGAGTGCATCTCCACTACAAGCCGATGACGTGGTTTGCCGACGAATCCGTCGAGTCCAGAGGGCCATCCCCGTCCTGAACACGTCCTAGTCCAAGTCACCTTCATCGTTCGAGGGCCGGAGGTATTCGGCGGCCTGCAGGGTGAACAATTCCGCGTACCGGCCACCGACGGCCATCAACTCCTCATGTGTGCCGTGCTCGATGATCTGTCCCTCGTGAAGGACATAGACCCGGTCGGCCGATCGCACGGTCGACAACCGATGGGAGATAAACAGGACGGTGCGCCCCGCCAAGAGCTCCCGCAGCTTCTCGAACAACGCGTGCTCCGCGCGCGGATCAAGCGAAGCAGTCGGTTCATCGAGAATGACAAAAGGCGCGTCCCTGAAGAACGCTCGGGCAATCGCAACCCGCTGCCATTGTCCGATGGATAGGTCCTGCCCGCCCTTGAACATTCGGGACAGAATTGTGTCGTAGCCCTCGGGCAGGCGTTCGAGGTAATCATGGGCACCTGCCTGTTGCGCTGCTCGAATGATCGCCTCCGAGTCGCCAACCTGGTCCACGCGACCGAAGCCGATGTTCTCGCGGGCAGACAGCTGATATCGGATGAAATCCTGGAAGATCAGCGCAATCGACTCGTTCAGGCTGCCTGGCGCATAGCTCTGGACATCGGCCCCATCCCAACTGATGGTGCCTCCGGACGGCTGATAGAGACCGGCCAGCAGCTTGGCCAAGGTCGTCTTGCCCGAACCGTTCTCACCAACCAGCGCGACGATTTCGCCCTTGTTGACGGTCAGCGAGACGCCCTGCAGAACAGGCCGAGTTGTTTCCGGATAGGTGAACGTCAAGTCCCGCGCAGTGAGGGTCGCGAAGCCATGTGGAGCTGGCTCTCGGCCCGATTCGAGAGCTGCTTCTGGATGGGTCATCGACAGGAACTCATCGAAATCGTCAAGATACAGTCGCGATTCGAACACCCGCTGCACTCCGCCGAACAGAGCGGTGAGCTGTCCGGCGATCATCCGGACAGCCACGATCGCTGCCCCCGCCGACGCCAGATCGAGCTCTCCCCGGGCAACCAGCCACACCAGAAAGACGAGGGTGAGCGCGATCGCGGCAGCAGACAGCAGGTTGGTGCTGAGTGCAACGGTCAGCCGTCTCCGGATGTGTCGACGCAGCTCTGTGATGTAGGTGAGATAGCTTCGGTCGAATCGATCCCGCAATGCATCGGTGAGCCCGAAAGCCCGGATCTCATGCGCTGATTCCCGTTGAACCTGCAGTGACCGCAGATAGCCGCGCAACCGGACTCCCGGCACTTGGGCGACCCCGAAGTCGAACTCCATCCTGCTGAGGATGCGTGAACCGAAATAGAGCGGCAGCCCGGCGAGGACCAAGATGGGCAGCACCAAGGGGGACATCACGAAGATCGAGGCGACGAGGCCGACGAGGCCGGCCAGACCACCGATGATGCCGATCACGCCCTGGGTGAGCGCGAAGGGCTGGGTGACGGCGTTCGACTGGACACGCTGGAGCCGGTCATAGAAGGCCGGCCTCTCGAACTCAAGCAGGGGCACTTTCGTTGATACGTCAAGCACTCTTGCCCAGATGCCGAGCACCACCAGTTCGCCCAATAGCCGTTGCATCAGGCCTTGCGCAGCACTTATGACGTTCCCCAGGCCCATCACCAGCGCGAGTCCGGTGACGGGAAGGACGACAGCGTTCCATGACGAGGCGCCGCCCTGAACGTGGAGAATCGCATCGAGCACCAAGCCGACCAGCAGCACCTAGGCGGCCAGCAGCAGTCCATTCAAGAGTTGGATGGCCGTCGACGTGCTGAAGAGCCATGGGCCGGCGCGCCAGACGAGCCGCAGCGATCGGCCGATCAGATGGGGCAGGCGCCGGATCGATTTCTGGCGTCTCTTCCCCTCGACCGCGGCTTCGAGTCTTCTATCAGCGTCGCTCACGTGCCCCCCGAATTGGTCGCCCCAGTCACGGGGTCGCGATCCCGGGGAGCGTAGCACCGTCGGCGAAGCCCGCGGTTCGACTGGTTCCCAGCGTGAGCCGGTCCGCGAGGGGAGCAAAGGGTTCGAACGTGCCCACGAAATGGCCGCCGAGGTGGAGCACGAGCGCGCCGACCAGGTGGGCGAACGCGTCCACACCCCGGATGGCAATCCCAGGTGGCATGTCCAGTCCCACGGCTGCAGTCATGGCGGACGACTGGGCGTACAGCGGCTCGACCAACTCCTCCGGAGCTGAGATCTGGCCCGCTCGATAGCCATCCGCGATCGCTACCAGGAACGGGCGGACCACCGCGCCGGCGAGCTCGATGGTGTCGCCGGGTGCACGATAGTGGGCCACCGGCGTGCCATAGAGCAGCGCGAACTCCTGCGGGTGCTCGAGCGCCCACTCGATGAAAGCGTGCGCCAGCGCTCGGAATCGTGCAGCGGGATCTTCATCGGTCACCCGCGCCAACGCCGAGCCGAGGTTGCGATAGCTCTCCAGCAGCAGCGCGGTGAGGAGGTCGTCGCGGGTGGGGAAGTACCGATGGATGGCCGACGACACCATCCCCACGTCGGCGATTACCTTGCGCAACGACAGTTGGGCGGCCCCGTCGCGGGCCAGATGGGCGCGCGCGACGTCGAGGATCCGCTCGCGCTGCAGGGCGTGATGTCGTTCACGGGCAGTGGCCATGCGAGCCATTTCACCACATCGAGAGCAGTGCTCTTGCGAGCAGCCTTCGGGTCGTGCATTCTTACATTCGAGAGCAATGCTCTCGCTTTACGTGAGGAGAGAGACATGATCCAGACCGCCCACACCGCAGCCCACACGACGACCACCACATCGGTCCCCACTCGCCGCCCGTTCCCGACGCTCCTGCTGGCCGCCTCCGGTGCGGCCCTCTTCGGGTACATCGCCCTCCGCCCCTGGAGCGAGGGAGACACCCCGGCTGCTTGGTCCCAGATCCTGTGGCCGGTCTCGCACCTGCTGGCGGTCGCGGGCTTCGTTCTGTACGCCGCACTCGGCGGCTCCGTGGCGACACGCAAGGGGCGCGTCCTGGGCTGGCTGTCGGTCGGCCTGCTGGTTCCGTACTACGGGGCGGAGGCTTTCGGCCTCCATGTCCTCGGATCCCTCCGCGTGGAGCAGGCAGCCGCGATCGCCCAAGCTTTCCGCTACGGCCCGCTGCCCATGATCACCTTTGCCGGCGGTTGGATCGCGCTCGGCTGGTTGGCGGTGTTGGTCGCGCGGGCCGTGCGTACTCCCGATCGAATCGGACGCGCAGCCCTCGCCGTCCATTCGGTCGCCATGTGTGCCTGGCTGCCGGTGTTCTTCCTGCCGCCGGCCGGACGGGTCGCTCATGCGGTGATCGTGTTGATTGCGGCACTGGTCGCGGCCGCCCGGCTGTCAGGGAAGCACCGCTAGTCGGCCGGTTGGGGGATGGTGCGCCGGCGGATTTCGAGGTACGCGATCAGCCGCCACCCCATCACCAGCACGGACAACACCGAGAAGGCCATGGCAACGAACGAAGGTTGCGCGCCGGTGAAGGTGATGTGACGGAACGCGATGCCGAGGGCCAGAGTGCACACGAAGACCCCGAGCGCCGCAGGGAAGGTGAGCGTGGTCCGCCAGGATCGCGTGATGAGCCATCCGAGAACCAGCCCCACCAGGAACGGCCAAGCGGTCCCGAGGACTCCGGCAGCGTCGATGACCTGGTTGTGGCTGAGGCGACTGAGGGTAACAAACGTCAGGACAAGCCAGACGTCGACGAGAAACCCCAGGACCACCTTCATGCCGCCGAGAATAGTGGGGCTGTCCGAGTTGCTGGCCGATGTTGTCCGATCCAAAGCTGGTGTTGTCCGCTCCGGTCCGGACGTTCGATTTGTCGGTCCTAGCTGGGAGGTTGGTGAAGCCCCGACCTCAGGAGGACGCCATGGCCATCGACGACAACAGATTCGCTGCAAGCCCTTTCGGGGTTCCCGCCGACCCGTGGGAGGGCGACTGGTGGTTGCGCGACAGCGATCAGGAGCGGCCGGGACGGCCCGACGAGGTCTCCGACCGGGTTGCTCGGGCTGTGTTGGCGGCCGCCGAGAATCGCCGGCGACCACATCAACTCGACGGCGATGACCCGCTCTGGCGACAGACAGTGGCCGAGGTCCTGGAGAACCTCTTGGCCGGGACGCTGGCGCTGTTGTGGGGTCTGGGCTGGCAGCCGGACGACCTGCACCGGCTCGCGCGCAAACGGTCGAAGTGGGCGGGCCGGGTCATGCGGGACGCGATGCTGGGGGAGCTTGGCCAGTACGCGCGCGCTTTGGTGGATCAGCGGTTCTGGGATCAACTCGATGCCCTGGAAGCCGAACGCTGGTGGCCCGAGGACTCGGGGCACCTGCGGGCACGCACCGGACACCGCGACTGGGATCAGATCGTGATCGGCGCAGTGGAGGCGGCCGCCGTGCTGACCCACCTGCCGAAAATCGAACAACACTGGCCGCCGCCCGGCCAGGCCCAGCCACGTTCCGAGCGCGCTGGACCGGCTGTCGACGACCGCATCCTGGCTCGCGTCCGAGGCCTGCTCGCCAAAGCGGAATCCACGACGTTCGAGGCCGAGGCCGAGTCGTTCACCGCTGCGGCGCAGGCGCTGATGGCTCGGCACAGCATCGACATGGCGCTGTTGGCGGCGGCTGGTCAGCGCGCTCCCGGGGACGCCCCGCAGGCGTTGCGGATCGGTCTCGACGCTCCCTATGAGCAGGCCAAGGCCATGCTGCTCGGGGCCGTCGCGGACGCCAGTTCATGCCGAGTCGTCTGGGCGAAGGAATGGTCGTTCTGCACCGTCGTCGGGTTCCCCGCCGAGTTGGTGGCGGTGCAAAATCTGTTCACCTCGCTGTTGGTCCAGGCAACGTCGAGCCTGAGGCGGGAAGGCAGCCGCGTCCGTTGGGACGGGACCTCGCGTACGCGCTCGTTCCGGGTCTCCTTTCTCATGTCGTTCGCTCAGCGCATCAGCGAGCGGCTGCGTACCGCCACGGACGAAGAGACCGCCAAAGCCAGCGCGGAGGCGAAGGCTGCCGGGCGGGACCTCCTGCCGATCCTTGCGTCTCGACGGCAGGAGACCGAACAGGCATTCGCGGCGATGTTCCCGGCCACGACGGAGGTGGCCTCGGCGATGATCAGTGACGACGAGGGCTGGGCGGCGGGGCGCGCTGCCGCCGATCTGGCGCGGATCGCAGCAGGGGAGGAGCTCAAGCGCTGAGCCGTTCCCCCGACAAGGGCTCCGCGGATGCGTGCCATCGCTAGAGTCGCGGGATGAGCGTGTTCGGCATCGAAACGGAATACGGCATCACGGTCCATGGCGATGGCCCGGCTGCCGGGCTGCATCCGATGCACTGGAGCAACCTGCTGGTGCGCACGTATGCCGAACTCGCGGGCGCCACCCAGCGCTGGGACTACGACACCGAGAACCCCCTCGCGGACGCGCGCGGTTTCACGGTCCCCCGGGACATCGCCCATCCCAGCCAGCTCACCGACGACGACACGATGGCCAACCTCATCCTCACCAACGGGGCGCGGCTCTACGTCGACCATGCCCATCCCGAGTACTCGGGCCCCGAGGTCACCACCGCGCGCGATGCCGTGCTCTGGGACGCTGCCGGCGACCGGATCGTGCACGCTGCCGCCGAACGCGCAGGTGCTCGCCTCGGTCAGCAGATGCGGATCCACAAGAACAACACCGACGGCAAGGGTGCCTCGTACGGCACGCACGAGAACTATCTCCTCCAGCGTTCCACGCCTTTTCATCGCGTGGTGGTGCAGTTCACCGGCTTCCTGGTCTCTCGCCAGCCGCTCACCGGCGCCGGCCGAGTCGGGATCGGCCAGCACAGCGAGCAGCCCGGTTTCCAGATCACCCAGCGCGCGGACTTCTTCGAGGCCGAGGTCGGCTTGGAGACCACCCTCAACCGCCCGATCATCAACACCCGTGACGAACCGCACGCCGACAACCGCCTTCACCGGCGATTGCACGTCATCACCGGGGACGCCAACCGATCGGAGTTCGCCGGCTGGCTGAAGGTCGGGACCGCCGGGCTGGTCCTCGCGGCCATCGAGGCCAATCTGGTCGGTGACGGCGTACGGCTCGCCCGGCCGGTCGCCGCCATGCGGGCGGTCAGCCACGATCTGACCTGCAGCGCGCTCCTCGAGCTCGCCGACGGGCGGGAGATGACGGCGCTGGATCTCCAGGAGACGTACGCCGCAGCGGCCGCCAAGGTGGTCGACCAACAGCCCGAACGACTCCTGAATCTGAGCGAGGCCAAGGACCTCCTGGTCGCGTGGCAGGACACCATCGACGCCCTGCGCCGCGATCCGCGTGACTTGGGCGACCGGCTGGACTGGGTCGCCAAGTGGACGCTGATGGAGTCCTATCGGCAACGAGACGGGCTCACCTGGGACCATCCCAAGCTTGCGTTGATCGACCTGCAATACAGCGATGTGGATCCCGCGAAGAGTCTCTATTCCGCACTTGTCCGCAAGGGCCGGATGCGGCGACTCCTCACCGACGAGGACATCGATCAAGCCCGGCTCGAACCACCGACCGACACGCGGGCGTACTTCCGCGGCCGCTGCATGGCCCGCTATCCCCAGTCGGTGGTCGCTGCGGCCTGGGACTCGCTGATCGTGGAGGTACCCCAGCGCCGCACGTTGCTGCGGATTCCGATGCTCGACCCGTTGCGTGGGACCAAGGATCACGTCGGCGCGCAGCTCGATGCCCACGACGACATCGGTGGCCTCATCGTCGCGCTCGGCCTGTAGCGCGCATCTCGCCTGCGCCCGCTCGCTGCTCTCTGCTCGGAAGTGCCTCGCTGCGCAATTGCGCGTTGCGGAAAGTGTCGGTGGCTTCTGTTGGGGTTGAGGGACTGGTCCTCTTCCTCTTGGAGATCGTCATGTCGGATTTCGCTGTCCCTGCCTCTGCTTCTGACCATGCGTCGCCGGTGATCAATCTGGACCGTGTGCGCGCTGAAACGCTTGGCGAGAAACTGCAGGGCCTGACCGCTGCCCGGACCCAGCTCGATCACCAGTTCCTGACCGCCTTGGCTGAGTTCGACCGCACTCAAGGGTGGACTTGGTCCCACGGCATCACGTCCACCGCGCACTGGCTCTCCTTCGCCTGCTCCATCGCGCCGGGCACGGCTCGTGAGCATGTGCGGGTTGCTCGTGCGCTCGGGCATCTGCCGGAGACCAACCGGTTGATGGCTGATGGTCAGCTCACCTATTCCAAGGTCCGTGAGATCACCCGTTTGCTCGATGTCGACACCGCCTCGATCGACACCACGTCGACCGACACCACCTCGACCGACCCCGAACAGACGGAGAACGAAGCATCACTTCCGTTCGACGAGGTACGCCTGTGCGAGCTGGCGTTGGAGATGACGGCGTCGCAGCTTGCGCGCACGGTGCGGGCCTATCGGGGCGCGGCCGGTTCGCGCATCGCGGCCGAAGCTCGGCGGTCATTGACCATCAAGGAGCGTGAGGACGATCTGACAGAGTTCCGCGTTCTGTTGCCGGTGGATGAGGCCGCACTGGTCGAAGCCGCCCTGCGCACCGCGCAGTCGGCGGCGCAATCCGCCACTACATCCGAGTCCGAGTCGACGCCTGGGGTGCCGTTGGTGGATGCACTGCTCGATCTGGCGCGGGTGTATCTGGCCGGCGATGCCCGTGACCCGGAGGATGACCATCACCTGGTGACCGTGCTGGTCGATGCCGACACCCTGACCCACCCCGACTGCACCGCCCACGACGTTCCCGCGGGAACGTGTGAGATCCCGAATCGCGGTGGCATCGAGCCGACGACGGCGGCGCGTCTGGCGTGTGACTGCACGCTGCAGGGCGTGATCCGCGACAGCGATGGCGTCCCGCTGCATCTGGGCCGGGCCCGCCGGACCGTGAGCCGTGGCCAGCGCCGCGCCCTCATCGCCCGGGACAAGCATTGCCAGTTCCCCGGCTGCACCCATACCCGCTGGTTGAAGGCACACCACATCATCCATTGGGCCCTCGGCGGGCCCACCGATCTGCCGAACTTGATGTTGTTGTGCCAGCGCCACCACACCGCCGTCCACGACGGCGCGATTGCCATCACCGGCCATCCCGGGGCTTGGCGGTTCACGCTGCCGGACGGCACCGAACTCACCGCCACCAGCCACCTCGTGACGGACGAACAGCTGCTCCACGCGCTCGGGGACTGGGCCCACGACCAGGCCATCCGGCCCGACCATGACCGTGTGTTCCCGCCCGGTGCCGGTCACGGTTACAGCATCCACGAGTGCGTCGCCGCGCTATTCACCATCCACGCCGCCGCCTGAGGCGGAGTAACATCAAGACGTGGAGTCACAGGCCGGAGAAGCAGACCGGATCCTCCATCCGGACCGTGCCTGGATCCGCGCGCTGCGCTTGGTCGTGGGTGGGCTGGTGGCTGCTGCTTTGATCGCCAATACGTTCGACGCCGCCGCTGGCCGCGGCGAGGTGGATCTGCTGCAGCTCTATTCCTATTTCACGATCCAGTCGAACGTCATCTTCGCCGTCGTGCTCGTGATCGGTGCCCTGACCGTCCGATCTCGCCTGCCCCGCTGGTGGGACGGCCTGCGCGGTGCTTCGACCTTCTATCTCCTGATGACGGGACTGGTCTATGTGTTCGTCGTCGCGCCGCCCGAGGAGATCCTCATCTGGAATATCGGGTGGACCGGGATCATCGAGCACCGCTTCGCGCCGGTGGTGGCGCTGGTGGGCTGGGTGACGGTCCACATGGACCGTCGATCAACCTGGGCCCGCCCGTTCCTGTGGCTTATCTATCCGTTGATCTATCTCGGCTGGCTGCTGTTGCTGGGCGTGATCACCGCTTGGTACCCCTATTCCTTCGTCGACCCCACCCTCCCTGGCGGCTGGCCGGTCGTGCTCACCACCATCGGCATGGTCACCCTGTCGTTCATCATCATCGGGGTGCTGGTTCACCTCCTCGGCGTGCTCAGGGCCTGGGCATCCCGCCGCGGGCTCCGCGTACCAGCCCGCCCCGGACAGCAGGACGGGACTGTCGCAGAGAATGGCTAGGCTTGGACTCCACACACGCCAACGCTGGCGGAGGGAGCAGAGATGAGCGAGTCACGCCACGAACGGGCACGCCGGGCCGAAGAGGAACTCGAGGAACTAGAACCGGTCCGGGCCGAACAGACCGACCTGGACGATTTCGACTCGATCCTCGACGAGATCGACGGGGTCCTCGAATCCAACGCGGCCGAGTTCGTCCGGTCCTTCGTGCAGAAGGGCGGCGAGTGAGCCGCGGTGTGGGGCTGCCGGCCGCGTACCTGCGCGCGGGGTCCAGCTCTTTCACCGAGTTCCTGACCGAGGTCGCCCCCGAGTTGATGCCGGCGCATCGCGCGCCCGCCACGGATGCTGCACATCTTGCCCCCCACGGCACCACGATTGTCTCGGCGACCTATCCGGGCGGTGTGGTCATGGCCGGTGATCGCCGGGCCACGATGGGCAACATGATCGCCCAGCGCGATATCGAGAAGGTCTATGCCTCCGATGAATATTCGCTGGTCGGGATCGCTGGCGCCGCGGGTCTTGCTGTGGAGATGGTCCGCCTGTTCCGCGTGGAGCTCGAGCACTACGAGAAGATCGAGGGCGCCCCGCTGTCCCTGGACGGCAAGGCGAATCGCCTGGCGGCCATGATCCGCGGCAACCTCCCGATGGCCATGCAGGGCCTCGCCGTGCTGCCGCTGTTCGCCGGCTGGGACCTGGTGGCCGAGCAAGGCCGGATCTGGTCCTACGACGCCACCGGCGGCCGCTATGAGGAGACCGCCTTCCATGCGGTCGGCTCCGGCTCGATCTATGCGCGCGGATCGCTCAAGAAGCTCTATCGGCAGGACCTGACGGCCGAGGAATGCGCGACCGTCGTGATCCAGGCACTCTATGACGCGGCCGACGATGACTCCGCCACCGGTGGCCCGGATATGCAGCGGCGCATTTTCCCCGTCGTGATGACCGCTTCGCCGGAGGGGATCGACACGTTCGACGCCGATCGCATCGGCGTCATCGTGGACCGCATCATCGCCGCCCGGCAGGAACGGCCCGACGGTCCCGCTGCACCTCTGATCTGACCAAACCGACCCACCCAGGAGACCGTTCGTCATGAGCATGCCCGTCTATGTGGCACCCGAACAGCAGATGAAGGACCGCGCCGACTTCGCCCGCAAGGGCATCGCGCGCGGCCGTTCTGTGGTCGTGATGCGCTATGCCGACGGGATCTGCTTCGTCGCGGAAAACCGTTCGCAGGCCTTGCACAAGGTCTCCGAGATCTATGACCGGATCGGGTTCGCCGCCGTCGGGCGCTACAACGAGTTCGAAAACCTTCGGATCGCAGGGATCCGACACGCAGACATGCGCGGCTATTCCTATGACCGAGCGGATGTCACGGGTCGAGGGCTCGCGAACGCGTACGCCCAGCTGCTCGGCACCATCTTCTCGTCCGGCGCCGAGAAGCCCTACGAGGTCGAGATCATCGTCGCCGAGCTCGGGCAGACAGCGGCCACCGATCAGATCTACCGCCTGACCTACGACGGATCGGTCGGGGACGAGGAACACTTCGCGGTCATGGGCGGCAACGCCGATGAGATCGCCAAGCGCATCGCGCAGCACTACGCCGACGACGCGCCTCTGGCGGATGCCATCCGCAACGCCGTGGCCGGCCTCAGCGGGGAGGGTGAGCGGCTGAGCGTTGAGTCCTTGGAGGTCGCGGTCCTCGACCGGACTCGGACCCAGCCCCGCAAGTTCCGGCGGGTACGCGGGCCGCAGCTGGCTCAACTCCTCGGTGCGGTGGCCGCACCCGTCGAGGGCGGGGAGTGAACGCCGTCACGGTGAGCGGCCAGCCAGCCGGCGCCGACACAGCTGAATCCTCGCTCGGCCCGATCCTGATCATCGGCACGGGCCTGGTCGGTGCCTCCGTGGGCTGCGCCCTCACCGCCGCCGGCGAAGAGGTGCACCTCCGGGACAAGGTGCTGAGCCATGCCCGCGTCGCGGCCGGTCGCGGGGCCGGTCAAGTCGAGAGCATCGACCCCGAGGCCGTGGCACTCGTGGTGGTCGCTGTGCCGCCCCGTGCGCTCCCGGGAGTGCTTTCGGCTGCCCTGGACGAGTTCCCCAACGCCACCATCACCGATGTCGGGTCGATCAAACAAGGCGTGCTGACCGCGCTGGAGAGCGAGGGATTGGAACTGCGGCGGTACGTCGGCTCACACCCGATGGCCGGATCGCACCTCGCCGGCCCGGTCACCGCCACCCCTGATCTCTTCATCGATCGCAGTTGGGTCGTCACCCCGCACGCCACAGCCACGCCCGGGGCCGTGGACGCGGTGATCGCCCTGGGCAAGGCGTGCGGTGCCCGCACCCTGCTGATGGACCCCCATGAGCACGACCTCGCAGTCGCCGCCGTTTCCCATCTGCCCCACGCGGTGTCGGCCATGGTGGCGGCGGGCCTTGAGGGTCGTCCCGCGGACCACCTCGCTCTGGCGGGCCAAGGAGTACGCGACGTCACGCGGATCGCGGCCGGGGACCCCGTGCTCTGGGAACAGATCCTGGCGGGCAATTCCGCCGCAGTCGGTCGCGAGTTATCAGCGTTGGGAGAGCGGATCAGCGAGCTCGGCCGCCGACTCGAAATGCGTGGCGATGTGAAGGAGTTGTTGGAGGCAGGCCGTCGAGGCACTCAAGCGATTCCCGGCAAGCACGGCGGGCGCCCGATCGACTATGCCGTGGTCACCGTCGAGATCCCGGACACCCCGGGCTCGCTTGCACACCTGTTCGCTGATGCGGACGATGCCGGCGTCAACATCGAGGACATCTCGATCGAACACGACGAGGTGCGCCAGGTCGGTCGTCTGCTCATCGAGCTCATGCCGGACCGGGCCGAATCGTTCGCCGAGTTCATGCGCGGCCGCGGCTGGCGCGTGGTCTGAGCCGCCGGGCCGAAGGACTGACATGTTTGGCATCAACCTCCGTTTCGCAGCCGTGGCGCTGGGCGTGGGTGCGCTGCTGGGAGCCTGGATGGTCCAGCGCCCCTGGTCCGCGGCGCCCGAGCCCGCCCAAGTGGCCCCCGCGCCGATCCAGTCCGTCGCGCCTCCGGCGCTGATGGGTGACGGGCGGGTGGCGGCCGGTGGCCTCCCGACATCCGACCGGGCCACGATCGCGATCATCGGCACAGGATTCACTCCCGGTCTGAGCCTGCAGGTCGACGTCGACAACGGTGCGACCCATGTGGGCGGCAATACCGTGGCGGTCGCGCCCGATGGAACGTTCACCACGACGATCAAGCCGGTCGCGCCGTGGCAGGTGGGTGCCTATTTCGTTCAGGTGCAGCGGTATGGAACGGTGATGTCCCCACCGGGCACCGGTCAGCGGCTCTTCACGCTCGAGCGAGCGCTGCCGTCACCTCCGGCGCTGGATGGCAGCGCGCTCATCACGACCACCGCGCCCACCGAACGCAATGGGCCGATCACGATCACAGGGAGCGGGTTTCCGCCCGGCTTCGGCGTCCGGGTGTCGGTGAATGAGGACCTCAGCTCGGTGCTCCCCGTGGACCTGAACGTCTATCCGGACCACGCCGGGAATTTCACCCTGTCGGCCACCCCTGCCACGGGCTGGCAGTCGGACAAGGGCTATGGCGTGACGGCCAGGCTCGATGACAACCAGGCGGTGGAGGCTTCGTTCAAGACACCGCACTTCTGACGGCTCCGCGGCGGCTCCTGCCGGGCTTGGCGCGGGGACCTAGACTGACGCCATGGCTGTGACCTCGAGGCATCCGATGATCCGGTGGGCCGTGCCTGCCCTGGCCGTGGCCGCGATCGGCGCGGCGACGATCGCTCCCCAGGCGATCGCCGATCCGGCACTGCCGCCCAAGACGGCCGAACAACTGCTCGTCGAGTTGCAGAACCCGCAGGTCGACGCGTTCTCCGGAACCGTCGAAACCCGCAGCGACCTCGGTCTGCCGGCCCTCCCTGTCGGCGACGACTCCGACTTCGCGGCCCTCACGTCCGGCACGCACACCGTCCGTGTCTGGCATGCCGGCGACGACAAATCCAGGATCTCCGTTCTCGCTGATGGTTCCGAGTCGTCGGTCATCCGCAACGGCGATGACGTCTGGCAGTGGTCGAGCAAGGACCGCACGGTGAAGCACGCGGTGGTGCCCGACGAGCATGAGGCCAAGCATGCCCAGCGGCCGACGGGACCGACGACCCCGCGCACGCCGCAGGAAGCCGCCCAGCAGATCCTCGCCAACATCGAGCCGACCACCAGCGTCACCGTCTCCCAGACTTCCCGTGTGGCCGGTCGGTCTGCGTACGAACTCGTGCTCGACCCCAAGTCCACCGACACTCTCGTGGCGAAGGTGACAATCGCGATCGACGCCGAGACCCGCGCGCCACTGCGGGTCGAGGTCTGGTCGACGGGCGCGGACAAGCCGGCGCTCCAGGTGGGCTTCACCCAAGTCGATTTCAGCGCGCCCGATGATTCGGTGTTCGACTTCGCACCGCCGACAGGCGCCACGGTCGACCAGATCGACCCCAGCAACAAACCGCGGCACGAGGGCACGGAGAAGCCCGCCGAGCATCCGGAACCAACCGTCGTCGGCGACGGCTGGGACAAGGTGACGATCACCGCGATGCCCGAGATGCCCAAGAACGACGATCCCGCCGCTCATCGTCGCGCCGAGCACCGGGGTGCGCCGGCCGACTTGCAGCAGATGGTCGAGCAGCTGCCGACCGTGCAGGGTGCGTGGGGGACCGGCAAGGTGCTCACCAGCTCGCTGTTCACGGTCGTCATTACCGACGATGGCCGGATGGCAGTCGGCATGGTGCCCAGCGACGTCGTGGTCGCCGCGATCCCGCAGTGATCGCCGTTCGCACGTCCGGCCTGACCAAGGATTTCGGCAAGCAACGCGTGGTCGATGCTGTCGATCTCCACGTCCCGCAGGGTGCGGTCTATGGCTTCCTCGGGCCGAACGGCTCCGGCAAGACCACCACCATCCGCATGCTTCTCGGCCTGATCCGTCCGACCGCGGGGTCCGCGACCGTCCTCGATCAGCCCGTGGGCCACGGCGATGCCCGCGTCCTCGGCCGGGTGGGTGCCCTCGTCGAGGGTCCGGCGTTCCACCCCTATCTGTCCGGGCACGACAATCTCGTGCGCATCGACGCCGCGGACCTCAATGCGGACCCCGCGACCTGTCGCCGGCGTGTCGGGGCGGCGCTCGAACGGGTCGGGCTGAGCGCGGCGGCCCGGAAGCGCTACCGCGCGTACTCCCTCGGCATGCGCCAACGCCTCGGCATCGCGGCCGCACTGCTCCAACCCCGTGACCTGCTGATCCTCGATGAACCGACCAACGGCCTCGACCCCCAAGGGACGCGCGAGGTGCGCGCGCTGCTGTCCGACCTCAACGCCGACGGTGTCAGCATCCTGGTGTCGAGTCACCTGCTGAGCGAGGTCGAACAGATCTGTTCGCACGTGGGGATGATGCGGACGGGGGAGTTGGTGTCGCAGGGGCCGTTGGCGGAGGTACGCGGCAGTGCCCGCCCCCGCATCACCGTCCTGACCGGCGACCCCGCGGGCGCCGAGACCGTTCTCACCGACCACCACGTCCACGACGTCTCACCGACCGACGGCGGTGTCACCGGCTTCCTCGAGGACACCCACGCGCCGGAGACTCTGGTCGCGGCGCTTGTGCACGCCGGGGTCGGCGTACGCGGGTTCGAAGTCGCTCGGCCCAGCCTGGAAGATCTGTTCATCGCCCAGACGGGGGAGGGCTTCGATGTCAGCGGCTAGGGCTGTGCGGCTGCTGGGCTCCGAGTTGCGGCTGATGGCCACTCGGCGCCGCAACCAGGTCGGTCTCGCGGTGCTCGCCGCGATCCCGATCATGATGGCGGTCGCCGTCCGCCTGTCGAGGCCCGGCGGTCCGCACGGGCCGGATTTCATCGGTGAGATCACCGAGAACGGCTTCTTCGTGGCCGTCAGCGCCCTGAGCGTGATGATCACCCTGTTCCTGCCCCTCGCGATCGCGGCCCTGTGCGGGGATGCGATCGCGGGAGAGGCCAACCAGGGCACGTTGCGTTATCTGCTGACCGTCCCGGTCCACCGGACGCGATTGATCGTGACGAAGTACGCGGGCCTGGTCGTCGGTGCCTTCCTCGCCCCGCTCACGGTCGCCGTCGCGGGGCTGCTGATCGGGTTGCTGCTGTTCGGCCTCAAACCTGTGCGGCTCCTGTCCGGTGTGGAGATCCCGATTGCCGACGGACTGGGACGTCTGCTGCTGATCGTCGGCTATCTGGGGGTGTGCCTCGCCGCACTGGCGGCCGTGGGGTTGTTCATCTCCACCCTCACCGAACAACCGATCGCCGCCACTCTCGCGACCGCGGGCGTCGTGATGATCTCCTGGATCCTCGACACGATCCCGCAGTTGGAATGGCTGCACCCCTGGCTGTTCGTGCACCACTGGATGGCCGGCACCGACCTGCTTCGCGATCCGATGTTCTTCGACAACATCCAGCGGGGACTGCTGCTGGCGGCGGCGTACACGGTGGTGTTCGGTTCCGCCGCCTGGGCCCGATTCGCGACCAAGGACATCACCAGCTGAACCCCGGCTGACCTCCACGTGACGTCCGGGAAACGCGCGGGGGAGCGCGCTGGAACACCTATCCGTACTAGCGTTGAACGTTGCGTGACATATCGTCACGGGCCCGTCTGCGGGCCGTTTCGCTGGTGAGGAGATGCATATGGTGACCGACGTGGAGAAGCCGTTGATCGTGGCGATCGACGGCCCGAGTGGATCGGGCAAGTCGAGCACCGCTCGTGGCGTGGCCGAGCGGCTGGGTCTGGCCTATCTGGACACGGGAGCGATGTATCGCGCAGCCGCCTGGCTCGTGGCCGAGCGCGACCTGACGGAGCCCGCCGACATCGTGGACGCGATCCGCGCCGCGGACCTGGAGATCAGCCTCGACCCGACCTCGTTCACCATCGCGATCGACGGCAACGATGTGACCGAGGCCATCCGCGAACCCCGCATCTCCGCCACCGTGTCGCGGGTCGCGACCATCCAGGCGGTCCGCGACATCCTGATCGCCCTGCAGCGCGCGCTCATCGCCGGCGCCCCGCACGGCATCGTCGCCGAGGGCCGGGACATCACGACCGTCGTTGCACCGGAGGCGCCCATCCGCGTGCTGCTCGTCGCCGACCCCGCCGCCCGCATCGCCCGCCGAGCTGCGGAATTGGGGGAGAAGGCCGACCAGGCGCAGGTCACCGACCAGGTCATCCGCCGTGATGCCGATGACTCGACCGTGGCCGCCTTCACCGAGGCGGCTCCGGGCGTGACCGTAGTTGATTCGACCCACCTCAGCCTGCCTGAGGTGATCGACCGGATCTGCGCGCTGGCGCAGGCCACCTGATCCACTGACCGACAGGAGTGCTTGTGAGTGATCGTCTCGACCTGGCTGTGCCCGTCCCGCTGCCTGGCGCCAGCGCTTCGCCGGTGGCCAACCCCACTCACCTGCCGGTCCTGTCCCCGGACCTGCCCGCCAACCGGATCGGCGTGCTCCGCTCGGTCCGCGGCACGGCGGCCTGGCTGTTCCGACGCCAGTGGCGGATCCGTCTGCACGGTCTGGAGCACCTGCCGACGAACGGCCCGGCGATCCTGGCCGCGAACCACATCGGTGTCCTCGACGGTCCGTTGCTGGTGACGATGACCCCGCGCGCCACGTTCGCGCTGGCGAAGTCGGACCTGTTCGAGGGACGCGTGGGTCGGCTCCTCCAGGCAGCCGGCCAGATCCCGGTGCATCAGCGGGAGATCGACACGCGCGCGCTGCGGCGGGCGGTGAAGGTGCTCCATGAGGGCCACTTCCTGGGGATCTTCCCCGAAGGCGGGCGGGACATCGGAGACATGGCGCGCATCCGCGGAGGTGCGGCGTACCTCGCGATGGTCACCGGCGCGCCCATCATTCCCGTGGCGCTGCTCGGCACGCGGGAGCCCGGTCAGTCGATCAAGGACGTGCCGCGGCGGGGTGCGGAGATGCATATCGTGTACGGTGAACCGATTGCCATCGACCGGACCCCCTGGCCCCGGCGTCAGCAGGTGGTCACGGCGCGCACGGAGGAAGTACGCCGCCAGTTGGCTGCCCACGTCGCGCGGGCGGAGGTCCTGACCGGGATGGCACTCCCGGGCGTACCCGCGTCGAAGGTCGCCGCTGCTGCGTGAGCGGACCGCCCGGACGCATGGATTGAGAGGGCGGACATGACCGATTTCGGAACCGACGAGGCCGTCGAGGACGACGAGCGCGCCACCATCAAACCGGTCGTGGCCGTCGTCGGGCGGCCCAACGTTGGCAAGTCCACGCTCGTCAACCGCATCATCCGCCGGCAGGCCGCGGTCGTGCAGGACGTGCCGGGCGTGACCCGCGACCGGGTCTCCTATGACGCCAACTGGAACGGCCGCGAGTTCGTGCTCGTGGACACTGGCGGCTGGGTCTCCGACGCCCAGGGCCTCGCCGCACAGATCGCGGAACAGGCCGAGCTGGCGATCGAGGCCGCCGATGCGGTGTTGTTCGTGGTGGACGCCACGGTCGGCACCGTCGACGAGGACGAAGCCGTGGTCCGCATCCTGCGGAAGTCCAGGAAGCCGGTTGTGCTCGCGGCCAACAAGGTCGACGACCAGCGCACCGAGGCCGAGGCGGCCGCGATGTGGAATCTCGGTCTCGGGCAGCCGTGGGCGGTCTCCGCCTTGCACGGGCGGGGCACCGGTGATCTGCTCGATGCCGTCCTCGAGGCCCTCCCGGAAGCCCCGAAGGAGTCCTTCGACGTGGAGCTCGGTGGCCCGCACCGGGTCGCACTTGTCGGCAAGCCCAACGTCGGCAAGTCGTCCCTGCTCAACAAGCTCGCCGGGCAGCAGCGCTCCGTGGTGGACAACGTCGCCGGCACCACCGTCGACCCGGTGGATGAACTCGTCGAGGTCGACGGCAAGGTCTATCGCTTCATCGACACGGCCGGGATTCGGCGGCGGGTGAAGGAGGCGTCGGGGCATGAGTACTATGCGTCGCTCCGCACGCACCGCGCCATCGAACGCGCCGAGTGCTGTGTCGTGCTCATCGAGGCCTCCGAGCCGGTGACCGAGCAGGACCTCCGCATCCTGTCGATGGTCGAGGACGCCGGCCGAGCGCTCGTCGTCGCCTTCAACAAGTGGGACCTCACCGACGAGGAGCGCCGGTACTATCTCGACCGCGAGATCGAGCGCGAGCTCTATGGCTTCGCGTGGGCCGCGAAGGTCAATATCTCGGCCCAGACCGGTCGCGGCGTCCACCGGCTGGGACCTGCGATCGAGCAGGCGCTGGAGGGCTGGGAAACCCGCGTACCCACCGGAAAACTCAACGCCTTCCTCGGCCGCCTCGTCGCCTCCCACCCGCACCCGGTGCGCGGGGGCAAGCAGCCGCGGATCCTGTTCGGCACACAGGCCCAGAACCGTCCGCCGACGTTCGTGCTGTTCACCTCCGGCAAGCTCGACGACGGCTATTTGCGGTTCGTCGAACGTCGCCTGCGGGAGGAGTTCGACTTCACCGGCACGCCGGTGCACGTCGAGATGCGGGCGCGGGAGAAGCGCAAGAACCGCTGATCAGGGCTGCGCCGCGCCCTGGCGTCCCCCGAGCTCGATCAGCACCACGCCGGCAATGATCAGCGCAATGCCCAGAATCGCCGGCATGGTGAGCCGTTCCCCGAACACGAACCAACCGGCGATCGCGATCCCTGCCGTGCCGAGCCCTGACCACAGCGCGTACGCCGGACCCACCCCGATCGTCCGCAGGGCGAGCGCCAGCAGCGCGAAGGCGGAGGCATAGCCGATCACCACGATCAGCCACTGCCACCAGTGTCCCTGGCGCGTCGCACCGCGCAGGGAAAGGGTCGCGATGACCTCGACGAGGATGGCGCCGGCCAGGGGAACATATCCACTCACGGCACTCACTATGCCGGGGCGCTGGGAGAATGCCCGCATGCTGCACATCGAGGGACCGATCGGCACGTCGGAGGAACTGCGTGCGTTCGTGGTGACGCGGATCGAGTCGGGCGCGTGGGTGCCGGGGGAGCGCCTGCCGAGCGTACGCCGGCTCGCCGACCAGCTGGGCCTCGCGCCCAACACCGTCGCCAAGGCCTATCGGGAACTCGAGGCTGGCGGCTGGGTGCACACGGCCGGTCGCCGGGGCACCATGATCGCCGAGCGCTTCGACGGGAACGCCGAGGCGCGGGGGCTAGAACTGGCGCTCGACTATCTGAAGGCGATGCGTGGGCTGGGTTTCGACACCGACGACGCCGTGCTCTTCCTCCACCGGGCCGGCGGCTAGGGCACTTCGGCCGGGGGCACGAGATCGGCCGGACGCGGACGCAGGGCCGTCACGTCGATCTCGAGGATCGAGGGGCCGCCCTTCTTCAACGCCTTCTTCAGCGCCTTGTCGAAGTCCTCTGCACTCGCGACGTGACGGTGCTTGAGCCCGAACGACTCCGCGAGCCGTTCGAAGTCGGGGGTGTGCAGATCGACGGCACGCTGGGGACGATGGGCCGCGGTCTGCATGTTGCGGAGCACCCCGTAGCCGCCGTCGTTGAAGAGCACCACCACGACGTCGGGACGCTCGGCCGCGAGCACGGCGAGTTCGCCCAGGTGCACCGCCAGGCCACCGTCGCCGATCATCGCCAGCACCGGCTGATCCGGTCGGCCCACGGCTGCCCCGATCGCCATGGCGAGGCCCTGGCCGATGCCGCCACCCGCGGCGTACAGATTGTCGGTCGGATCGAACACCGCCAGCAATCGATTGCCCCACGAGCTGCCCGGGATCGAGACGTCGCGCACGATCGGCGACCGGCGGGGGAGACGCTTGCGGAGGGAGTCGCAGATCTGGGCGTACGCGCCGATGTCCTTGCGGTGGGACTTGCGGGCGGCAGCTGCGGCCTGCGCCACGCGCGCCCCCCAGTCGTCATCCGTCCCGGGAATCTCTGCCTCGCCGAGCGCCTCCAGCAGCGCAGGGACCACCACCCGGGCGTCCGCGTGCAGTCCGACGCTGACCGGATAGTTGCGTCCCAGGGCGTCGGGATCGACATCGATCTGGACATGCGTGGCGGGCAGCGGCAACTCGAAGTTGCGGGTCTCGTTGCCACGCAGGTGGCTGCCGATCGTGAGCAGGCAATCAGCGTCCGCGAGCAGGTCGGCGAGGGCCTCGTCGGCGGCGAAGTTGCCAATGCAGAGCGGATGGTCCTCGGGGATGGAACCGCGGCCGTTTGCGCCGGTGAGTACGCCGGCTCCCCAGGCCTCGGCCAGCGCGACGAGGGTCGGCCCGACGCGCCGCGCTCCGCCCCCGGCCCAGATCAGCGGGCGCCGCGCCTCTTGCAGAACGGCCGCGGCTCGCTCCAGATCTCGCCGGGCTCCGGCGCGTGGCTGCGGATCGCGCTCATCGATCTTGTTCTGGGCTTCGGGATCGGCGGTGTATTGCAGGTCGATGGGCCAGTCCACGCTCACGGGACCGGTCGGCGCGGTGCGCAACAACCGAAGTGCGTCGGTAAGGACCGCGCGGGGCTGGCGCGCCGTCTCGATCCGCATCGCATGGGAGGAGACCGACTGGAGCATCGCGAGCTGACGGGGCACCTCGTGGTAGGCGCCCTTTCCCTCGCCGATGAGCTCCGCGTTGATGTTGCCGGTCACGTGCAGCACCGGGCTCTGGGCCGTGAGTGCCTCGAGCATCGCGCCGGCCGCGTTGCCGGCGCCCGTCCCGGTCGACGTGATCGCGACACCGATGCCACCGGTGGCCCGGGCGTACCCGTCCGCCGCGTTGATCGCCGCCGCCTCGTGACGGACCGGAACGAAGCGCAGCTCACGGTCGACCGCCTCGACCAGGGGGAGGTTGTGAATGCTGATGACCCCGAACGCCACCTCCACGCCTGCCGCGCGCATGACCTCGACGAGAATGTCGCCGCCGGTGACTGCGTCGGGGGTGAGAGCCGACACGGGCACCTCGTGTGCCTCCGTCGTGATCGCGTGCTCGTCGGGGCTCGTGGGGGAATCGGTCATCGTGGACTCCTTCGGCTCGGTGTGTCCACGCTAGTCGAACCGTGTCATCAACAGTCGATATGTCGGTACTGGAAGGGGACCGGTTTCGACCCGGAAAGGCAAAGGTCCGACCGGCCGCGAAGGATTTTGAGCAACCGGGCCGCCTTCGTGTAAGGTTCATCCGGTTGACCCCGCAAGGGGGCGACGCACAACACCAATAACGGGCTGTAGCGCAGCTTGGTAGCGCACTTGACTGGGGGTCAAGGGGTCGCAGGTTCAAATCCTGTCAGCCCGACCATTGTGATGTCGCAGGACATTGGAATAGCTCGAACCTATGTTTTGTAGGTTCGAGCTATTTTTTGTGTAGGTGGTCGGTGAACTGGAGGGTTTGCGGGAACCGTTCGACCTCGCCCTGGGTCTGGGGGTGGTTCGGGTGCCCGTTCTTTCCGGGTGATCGGAGTTCGGTTTCGAGGTGGGTCCGTCCCCGGCCCGGCCGCGGCCGGCCAGCCGGACGGTGTAGACCATGCCGTTTTCGGTCAACGTGCCCGCCGGGTCGCCGTATCGGGTGGCGGTGGTGACAGAGGTGGTGCGCATCAACCGACGCCGCCAGCACGTCCTCCCACCACGACGGGTCAATTGCCTCGCTCACCGTATCCACGTCCAGTCCTCTGTTTCCCGACACCAAGCTCGTCGCCATCAAGTGCACAAAGTCTACATGCATGTAAGCTGTTGGTGTGAATGATGCTGCTCCTGAGTTTCTGAACGTGCGCGAGACAGCCAGGCGACTGGCCGTGCACGAGAACACCGTGCGGTCGTATGCCAAGCGAGGATTGCTCCCGGATGCGCGGGTGCCGGGGACGTCGTTCTACAGGTTCCGTGCGAGCGACGTGGAGCGACTCAAAGCACAACGGGGCGCGCCGGCCGTGAGCCTTGCTGCCGAACGACGAATCGCCAGTCCCGAATATGCGACTGCGAGCCAGCTCGCGCTGTGGCCCGAGACCAACGCTCGCGAAGCTCAGGATCGGCTTCCGGAGTTGGTGCGTAGGCTGTTGTTCGAGACCCCCGGGGCTGGCCAGATCTCAATTCGGACAGGCGATGGGGTTGCCCTGGCCGGCAAGGACGGGGTGGCGACCCTCGAGGGCCGGACGCACTTGCTGCCGGCAGGGCAGATCTGGTTCGAGTTCGGCACCGACAGGGACTCTAAGCGCAAAGCCACCAAGGACTACGACGGACGAAAGGGCGAGGCATCGCAAGATGTCACCTTCGTCTTCGTAACAGTTCGTCGATGGCAGGGCAAGGACTCGTGGGCCGCCGAGCGACGAGCCGAGAAACTCTTCAAGGATGTCTTCGTCCTCGATGCGGATGACCTCGAAGCTTGGCTGCAGGTTGCGCCCGCCGCACACCTGTGGATCTCGGAAATGCTTGGTCTTCGCCCCGGGGACGCGCTGACTCTGGAGACATGGTGGGACCGTTTCTCCGCTGCTACCGAACCAGCTCTTCCGCTGAATCTCTTCGTCGCCGGGCGAGCTAAGGAGGCGCAGCGACTGCGTTCCCTGCTTAGTGACGAACCGAGGGTTACGTCGATCCAAGCGGAGTGGGTCGACGACGCCTTGGGGTTCTTGCACGCGTGCCTCACGCCAGAGGACGATAAGTCGAGTGAGCCTGGCACGGTCACAATCGTCCGGTCAACAGGCGTCTGGGATCGAGTAGTGGCTCTCCCAGGGCCTGGAATTTTGGTGCCCGACTTCGACAATGCAGACGTAGCCCGCGCCCTCGCTAGCGGTAGGCATGTCGTCTCTATCGTCGATAGCGGCTCTGCCATGCGCCGTAGTTTCGACATCCGCCTGCCGAGGGTTGGCCGGAACGAGGCGGCCGAGGCATTCAGAGCAGGTGACGCAGAATGGCGCCAAGCCGATCGCCTCGCGGTACTTGCTCGTCGGAGCATGCCCGCATTGGCCCGGCGGCTTTCGCGCTCCCCTCGCGTACAGCAGCCAACGTGGTCTCAGCCGCCGCTGGCCGCCACGCTCGCCGCACTGATGCTGGCCAGTCGGTGGACCGATCGACCCGAGGATCTGCGAGTCCTGAGTGAACTGGCCGCCGTCCCCTCAGTCGACCTACAGCGCGCTATCGCCGACGCCAGCCGCGGACCCGATCCGGCGATCCGGAGCGTGCGAAACGTCTTTGTATTCACCTCCCTGGAGGAGGCGTTCCTCGAGTTTGGCAACCTAGTGTCATCAGAACTGGCGTCGCGATGGGCAGAGATCGCAACCAGCGTTCTCCTAGACCCAAATCCATATGAAGGCCTCAGTTCGCACGAGCGGATCGCCGCCCAATTGATGGGGCAGCGCAGAACCTACTCGCCTGCCCTGAGGCACGGTATCGCCGAGAGCCTCGCCCTGGCGGGAGCGATCGAGTCAGGGCCCGGTGACACCAATCTCGCATCCTCAGTGGCCGAACGAGTCGTGCGCGCCATGCTGCGTCAGGTCACTACCGGCTCCGAGGGTCACACTTGGGGCGCAATCGCCGACGTGCTCCCACTTCTTGCCGAGGCCGCTCCAGACGCCTTCCTTTCGGCACTGGAAGATGACCTTGCAACCAGAAACCCAACCGTAGGCCGCATGTTCCAGGCCAGTGACGATCCGCTGGCACTGGGGCCGTCGGGTCAACAGCATCACCTGTTGTGGGCCTTGGAAGTGCTCTGCTGGTCGCCCGACCACCTCGTTCGCGCAACTCAGATTCTGACCGAACTCTGCCGCTACGAACTGCCGAAGAACTCGGGCAACAATCCACTCGCAAGCATGTCGACCGTCCTTTGCGGATGGATTCGGAACACTGGCGCAGATCTTGCGACCCGACTCCAAGCGCTCGATGCCTGCCGGATCGTGAGTGAGACGACAGGCTGGGCTTTACTCAAGGCCCTGTGGCCCGACAGCAATGCCTGGGTCTCGCCACCCAACGAGCCGCGCTATCAACTCTGGAAGCCCCCCAGCGACCGGATGCTGAACAGCGAATGGTTCGCTTTCGCGACGAGCCTGGTCGACCGAGCAATCGAATGGGCCAAGGCAGATCGCACCGCCCTCCCATGGCTTGTGGAAGCGCTGTCCACGGTCGGCCAGGACGAAGCGAATCGGATCATCGAGTTTCTCGACGACGAGGCATCGCGCGGCGACTTGGATGAGGACATTCGACTGGCCCTGTTCGAAAAGGTCCGAGAGACCGCAGCGCGGCACGAGCGTTTCCAAGACGCGGACTGGGCACTGCCAGCGGAGCGACTTGCCCGCTTACACGAACTGGCCGAATTGCTCCAACCTGCTGATGACCTCCGCCGGTTCGCGTATCTCTTCAATTGGCACCCGGACCTGTCGGGTGCAGACCGGAACGACTACGAGCACTACCGGACAGCGCTGGAAGCCAAACGGCGCGAAGCACTTGACGTTCTGTTTGCCCGCCCCGACGCGTGGGAACAGCTCGGCGCAGTAGCGGTCCGTGCTGAGGCTCCAACACAGGTCGGCTGGACTCTGTCAACCTACGAGCCGATTGATGCTCTCGACACCATGCTGGACTGGCTGGCATCGGATAACACAGCGCTTCAGGAAGCCGCGACAGCGTGGGTCCGTAGCCGTCTCATCGTCGATGGACCAACGGATCTCAGGCGAGCACTCGAACGGGGCGACGTGGAGAGCGAGGCCATGAAAAAGTTCGTGCTCAACGTCCCGACTGATAGCCGGCTCTGGGAGGTTCTCCGCGAGTTCCCAGTTGTTGAAGATCTCTTCTGGTCCGAGGCGCCGTTCGAGTTCGTTCCCCATGAAGATCTCACCAAAGCCATCGAGTTGCTCCTTGGGCGAGCCCGAGCTTGGTCGGCGATTGCGATCGCGAGCCACGGCATCTTCAACCCGACGGCAGACCAGAAGAGGCATCTCCCAAGCACAACGCTAGTCCTATCCGTCTTGCGCGCAGCGATTACCCAGGACCCAGGGCGGGCGGGAATGTCACAGATGACCGGCCACTATGTCGGGACATTGCTGGATTACCTAGCCGCAGCCGACGTGCCGGTTGCCGACCTCGCATCTCTGGAATTCGGCTATTTCAGGCTCCTCCAGCACGACCGCGAACCACGCGCCCTTAACCAGGCTCTCGCCTCGGACCCTGCCCTGTTCGTTGATCTCGTTCAACGCACGTTCCGGGGTGCAAACGAGCCTCACCGTCAGAGCAAGAGTGCGGATCCGCTAACTGAGCACGCCTGGTGGGTCCTTCGCGGTTGGCACGGCTTCCCGGGACGACAGGAGGACGGCACACTTGATCAAGCTGCGATGCAGGAGTGGACTAAGCAGGCTCGTTTGCAACTATCCGACCTTGACCGAGCGGACATCGGTGACGAACTGATTGGCCAAACCTTTGCTCACGCACCGGTCGACGCTGACGGAATCTGGCCGCCCGCCCCAGTTCGAGATCTCATCGAGTCAATCGGGAGTCGCGACCTAGAGAACGGTGCAATCACCGGCCGACTGAACAGCCGCGGTGTCACCTGGCGTGGTGTCCACGACGGCGGCAGCCAGGAGCGAACGCTGGCTGAGCAGTACAAGCAATGGAGTCTGGCGGTCCAGGCGCATTGGCCCCGAACTGCGCGCATCCTGCGCGCCCTTGCAGAGTCCTACGAACGCGATGCCGTCCGCGAGGACGAACGGGCCCAACTGAACCAAGATCTGGACTGAAACCGCCGGCAGCCGTGGCGATGAGCGCTGCGGCCGTCACGACGTCATCCTCGCTGTACTGGCCGAGTTACGCCGTCAGGAGCTGGCCTGAAGCGGTACTTCCTAATAGGGCTTCTTGCGCCGCCGCCCACCAGATGCTCACCCGAACGATCCGCCACAACCCACCACCAACCCGCTACACTCAGACCAAGCGAACCGCCCGGTTCCCTGTAACAGAAGGGCACCCGCGAATTCCCGAGACAACCGGCGGAGACCGGAAATCGACCGGATCCTCCAAGGGATCGCAGGTTCAAATCCTGTCAGCCCGACAATTAAATTGCCTTGTCAGAAGGTGAATGGGGGGCAAGTGGTCTGGAGCCCACATTGTTGACGATTCCTCCGACGGGCCCCGTCCCGGACGGACCTCTCCTCATCGGCGACGTCGCGGAGCTGACCGGGCTGAGCCTGCGGTCCATCCGGCACTACGAGGAGTTGGGCCTGGTCAAGGCCGACAGTCGCACCGCCGGGGGGTTCCGAGTGTTCGGCGCCGAAGCCGTCGAACGCCTGCGTCTCGTCATGATGCTGCGCGTGATGGACCTGTCCCTGGACGAGATCCTGCCCATCGTCGACGTCTGCCGCGCTGCGGAAACCGGCGCGGAGCCACCCGAGGGTTCGGGTTCTCTCGAGGACGCTCACGCGACGGTGAAGAAGAGGCTGCGAGCCCTCGAGGAGCGCGTGAGTCTCGCCAGAAGCCTCACCAGGCGGTTGCGGACGGCGACCAAGGTCCCGGGTTCTTCCCCGACCACCGACGCAGGCTGAGGCCGCGTTCAGCCGCTGACCACTCGGAACTCGGGTCCACGTCGTGCAGGGGCGTGAATCCGACTCCTGGGAGCCACTGCTTTGCCGCCGGCAGGCACGTCGGCCGTCACCACCGCGTTCGCCCCCACGGTCGCCGCCGGACCGATGTCGATCGGACCGACCACGACGGCGCCGGCCCCGAGAGAGACCCCGCGATGAATGTGTGGCACGGCGTGGGGCTCACCCTCGTCGTTGTCCCCGCGGAGGCCGATGGTGACGTTCTGGCGGATCAGCACGTCGTCGTCGATCACGGCGTCCGGGTGGATCACGATCCCGCTCTGATGGGCGATCCGCACCCGTCGTCCGAGGGTGACCTCGGCCGGGAGCTCGATGCCGTACACCATCCTGCTCACCCGTCCGCCCCACTTGGCCAGCGTCCGCACGGGACCTCGGAGCGCCCAAGGAGCGTTTCCCGACTCGGCCCAGTTGGCCAGCCGGTGGAACAGGACCGCCTGACACCCGGGCTGGCTGAACCCACCGTTAGTCTGCCGATCCTCTCTGATGATGTCGACGATCGGATAACGCCGGGCCAGCTTCTCGACCCACCAGCGTTCGGCGGGGATGCGGGGAGGGGTGTCATGGGTGACGGGGTCACCGGATGTCGCTTTCCACGGGGTGCGTCCGGCGCGCTGCTGGTCGACACGGGGCATGGGGGATCCTTCGCGGGGGAGAGCTGGCGTCAGGGGATTCAAGCGGACAACCCTACCCTAACGTAAGAGTAGGGTTACCAGCAGTCAGTTTGGTCCGTGTGTGCCACTCTGCGCGCCGCCGGCCGTGCGTACGCCCCGGGTGCACGCCCGCGTGAGCCGGATCTCAGCGCCCGCCCGGGCGCAGCCCTGCGTACCCTCCTAGACTCGAAGGATGGACGTGAAGATCATCGCGAAATCCCGGCAGCGGGACGGCACCCAGCATCTCGAGGCCACTGCGCCCGCCGGCACTCCCGTCGACGACGTGGTCACGGCGCTCATCAAGAAGCTCGGCATGCATCCCGAGTGCGAGGGCTGGGGCGAAGTGAAGGACGACAGCAACGCCGCCAGCTGGGTCTATCAGATCTCCATCGAGCCCTGATCTTCACGCCAGCCAGCACCGCACCAAGCTGTCCCGCTCGTCCATCCACTCCCTGGCGGCCACGAGCGGATCCAAACCGTCAAGATTGACCAGACTGTCCATCTCGTTGACGTCGTCGACGGTTAAACGGACACGCCCGAGCACCCTCCTTGTTCGCTCCGGCAGGAGGGCGACTGATTCCCGGTGGCCCAGCAGCGAGGCGCGATCGGGTGGTGGGAAGACGCGGCGGGGATCGTCCAGCCGGCGCAGGTCGAACACGTCGCTGAGGTGGTGGGGCACCCAGGTCGGAGTCACGAACCAGTCCCCGGCGCCCAACCGGCGGCGGACCGTGGCGATGATTTCGTCGACGCTGCCAGGTTGGAGCTGCCAGCCGGCTTCGGCCAAGCCGTACGCCTCAATCAGTTGGGCGGACCAGCGGTTGAGGCCCGACGCCGGGGTGGAACCGACGATCGTGAGCGTGGTCATGTCCTCCACGACGTCCGGGTCGCTGAGGTCTTCGAGCTCGGCCACCTGTGCCTGGGGAACGTAACAGGGGACGGCCCAGAAATATCGCGCGCCGGTGAACAGGGTGGCTACCTCGTCGACCCGGTCCTTGACCCCGGCCCACAGGATGCCGTGGCCGTGGGGGAGCCACCCGGTGGCAAACAGGTGAATGTCACCCGCGGCGAGCGCCGCATACATGTCCGTGTGCAGGCCGTCCATGACCGCGACGTCATGACCGAGGCGGAGGAGGACCTCTTCGACCACCGCGCCTGCCACCTGATGGCTGGACTCGGCCAAGCGGCCGAGCACGATCTGACCGGATGCGCCCATGGTCGTCTCCCCACACCTTTGGTAGATCGAGATTAGCGCCGGGGCCTGTGGGAGCGTCGGGGGCGCTGGATACGCTGGCTGCGTCACCGACTCGAAGGGAGCTTCACGATGAAGCTGAGCCATTTGCCCATCCGTCTCGCCGCCGGGGCATTCTTCCTGAACTCAGGCGTGTCCAAGCTCGGCATGCCCGAGGAACAGGCCGCCGGCATGAAGCAGATGGGCGCCGCGGGAGTGCCCTTGCTCGAGAAGGTGGATGACAAGACGTTCGCCAAGGCCTTGCCGATCGGCGAGATCGCGATCGGCGGGGCGCTCCTCGTGCCGTTCGTGCCGTCCTTCCTCGCCGGTCTGGGGCTCACGGCCTTCAGTGCCGGCTTGGTGAATATGTATCTGCGGACGCCCGGCATGACCCAGGAGGACGGCTTCCGGCCGACCGAGCAGGGCACCGGACTCGCGAAGGATGTGGCCTTCCTGGGCATCGGCGCCACGCTGGTGCTCGACTCGCTCTTCGGGCGACGGAAGCGGCGCAAGAAGGTGTCCGCCGCCGCCTGACAAGCGACATCAGCGGCCGAGCCTGGACGACCCACGTTCGGCCGCTGCTGCCGCGGGCCACCTCAGCGACGTGGGAGGCTGCGGAGGTCTGCCAACCGGCACGGTGGCGGGTCGGATCCCGGAGAGGCACTAGGCTGGTGCTGCCTGGGTGTTCTGCATCGGGCTTCTTCATCTCATCTGTGCCCGTGCGCCGCGGTCGTCCCGCGTCGAGCAGAACCCGGCACCAAATTGGAGCTTCTTGTCTTCCGATACTTTCGGGGCACTCGGCGTGCCCACTGCCCTTGTCGCCGTCCTGACCGCGCGGGGCATCACTACCCCCACTCCCATCCAGGCGGCCACGCTGCCGGACTCCCTTGCCGGGCGTGACGTGCTCGGTCGTGGGCGCACGGGATCGGGCAAGACCTATGCATTCCTGCTGCCGATGGTGGCGCGGCTGACCGGTGGTCGGCGTACCCCCAAGCGGCCGCGCGCCCTGATTCTCGCGCCCACCCGCGAACTCGTGAACCAGATCAACGAATCCCTCCTGCCGCTGGCCGAGGCGGCCGGGCTCACCAGCCGGACGATCTTCGGCGGTGTCGGACAGAACCCGCAGGTGACCGCTCTTCGCAAGGGCGTCGACATCGTCGTCGCCTGCCCGGGTCGGCTGGAGGACCTCATCGGACAGGGCCACGTGAGCCTCGACGCGATCGAGATCACCGTGCTGGACGAGGCGGACCACATGGCCGATCTCGGCTTCCTGCCCGCGGTTCGTCGGCTGCTGGACCGGACGCCGGCAACCGGCCAGCGCATGCTGTTCTCGGCCACCCTCGACAAGGCGGTGCACGGTCTGGTCACGCGCTATCTCCGCCGCGCCGTGACCCACGAGGCCGATTCGGCGCAGTCCCCGGTCGCCGCGATGGATCATCACATCCTGCACGTCACGAAGGAGGCTCACCCGAAGGTGCTCCTGGACCTGGCTGCAGCACCGGGCCGCACGGTGATCTTCACCCGGACGAAGCACCGAGCCAAGTCCTTGACCAGAAAGCTCAACAGCGCGGGAGTGCCCGCGGTGGAGTTGCACGGCAACCTGAGCCAGAACGCCC
Source organism: Ammonicoccus luteus (assembly GCF_050880385.1). Taxonomy (NCBI): domain Bacteria; kingdom Bacillati; phylum Actinomycetota; class Actinomycetes; order Propionibacteriales; family Propionibacteriaceae; genus Ammonicoccus; species Ammonicoccus luteus. Next base: position 398,934 of record NZ_JBNZCI010000001.1, on the reverse strand, counting down.
GGACCCGCATGATGGATGCCTTTCATTCCGGTGCGGTCCAGACCCTCGTTGCGACAGACATCGCTGCCCGTGGCATCCACGTCGACGACGTGTCGCTGGTCGTGCATGCTGATCCGCCGGCGGAGCACAAGGCGTACCTTCACCGATCCGGCCGCACAGCCCGCGCCGGCGCGTCGGGCACCGTGGTGACCTTGATGACGGACGAGCAGCGTCGAGATGTCGGTGATCTGATGCGCAAGGCGGGAATCCGGCCGACGACGACCGTGGCAGCGGTCGGCCATCCCGTGCTTCAGGATCTCGCGCCGGGGGAGCGGGCCTTCCCCGGCGGCTGGGTCGCCCCCGTGCCCCAGACCCCGGCTGGAAACACCAGGCGCAGCGTGCCCAACAACACCGACCGCAGCGGCCGCGGCCGCCGGGGAGCCGCCAAACCGGGCGCGGGTCGACGCAGCGGGCAATCAGGGAACCGGCGCCGGTCGGGTGGTGCAGCGGCCTTCTCCTCGCAGATGGGGCGCGGCTGACCCGGGACGACCTCCGGACGTCAACAGCCCGGTGCGTGGCTTTGCGGCCTGTGCACCGGGCTGTTGCGGAGTGAAATCAGCGAGAAGTACGCCGGCTCTTCGCTGTGGACGGCTTCCGTTTCGCGGTCGACTTCTTGGCCGTCGAGCGCTTCTTGGTGGATTTCGATGCCGACGGCGGCGTGAAGGCGTCGAACCACGCGTCCATCATCTGCTTGCCCGCCTTCTTCTGTTCCGCCTTCGCCGCGGCGGTCATGGAACCGCGGGCGGTGTTCGCCATCTTGTTCCACGAACTCAGATAGGCGCTCATGAACGGGTTCTTGGCCATGTAAGACCTCCTGGTCGGGCAAGGGGTGACACCGGCCATGATGCCACCACCTTGCCCGTGGGTGGGTGTGTCCGACCTGGCGGTCGGGGTCAGCGTGTCGGCTCGGAACCTGTCGGCCACTCGCCTTGGTCGGTGATGCCCGGGCGGGTCGGTCGTCCTTCAGGGTCGATCGCGACCGGATCACCGGGCATCGGATCGACGAGCTCCGGGTCGGTGCCGATGGGATCGCGCCCCGTCGTGCCGGGGGACTTTTGGCTCTCGTCCCGGACCTCCTGCACAGCATCCTTGCCGTGGCTGCGGACGTCCTGGGCCGAAGTGGCCGCGTGGTCGCGGACATCCTGTGCCTGCACCCGGCCCTCATCAGCAACGAACTGGGCAGACTGGGTAGCGGATTCCTTGACGCTCTGGGCGGCCTGCTGGGCTTCCGGCTTGAGGTGTTCCGCAGCATCCTTGGCCGCGGCCTGCACGGCATCGACAGCCGGCTGTGCCCGGTCCTTCAGGTCGCTCGCGAGCTGCTGCTCCCGCTGTGACGTCGGGATCAGGCTGCCGAGCAGGGCACCCGCACCGAAGGCGATAAGGCCCGCGGCCAAAGGGTTGCCCCGCGCACGGCGCTTGAGCTGGCGCGGCGCATCCTGCACCGTCTGGCGGGCATCGTCACCGAACTGCTGCGCGCGGTCCAACGCCGACGGTCCCGACTGGTGCGGATATCCGTACACGTCCTCGTCGGGGGACCCGAAAACGCGCTCCTTGAGGTTCTGAGCGCCCTCCTTGACCCCTTCGACCTGGCGTCGGACCACGTTGCCCGGCTTGGCTTCGTCGGCCAGCGCGTTGACGTCCTGGCTGAGGTGTGCGCGGGTGCGCTCGATATCGCGACGGATGTCGTCGGGATCGTTATGGGTGGTCATCGGTTCTTCGCCTCCTCGCCCTTGAGGGCATTGGGGATCTGGCCTACGGTTTCGGCGGTCCGAGGAGCTCCCTCGACCTTGTTGAGTGACGACTTGCCGGCAGCGGCGAGGATGCCCGCGATAACAGCCCAGATCACGGCCACGATCACGAAGGCCCACCCGAACCGGGGGTCAGTCGAGTCGAGCAGGTGGGCAATGAGCCACCAGAGCCCGAGCGACAGGAACATCAGGACCATGTGGCCGGCGACTCCTGCACCGGCCAGCAGACCGGCGCCCTTGCCGGCGTTGGTGGCGCTCTGGCGCACCTCTGCCTTCGCCAGCGCGACCTCCTGCCGCATCAGCGTGGACAGATTGGCCGTCAGGTCGGAGAAGATGTCACCGATCGACCGGTCGTCGCCTGCGAGTTGCCGATCGATCGAGCGGCCTTGGGACAGGCCCGCGTCGTCGTACGCATGGGATCCCGTGCCGGGCGCATGCTGAGGGTGCTGCGCGCCGGCCAAAGGGTCCGTGCTGTCGAAGCGATCGGTCATCGGCGCTCACCCGGATCACCGAACTGGCCCTCACCGAACTGGGCCTCGTAGGGCTGTCCCGTGGCTCCCGGACGGTAGCCGCCCTGCGCCTGCGTGCCACCGGCGAGGTCCGGAGACCAAGTCGACCCAGTGGGCGGCTCGGCGTACCCGAGCCCGACGGCAGGCTGCTGCTGCGCGTAGCCCCGGCGGCTGTCGTAACCCGCATAGGGCTCATCGTCGACGTTGTCGTCCCGCAGCCCGCGAGCGAAACGGCCCACGAGAAGGCCGGCTCCTGCTGCCAACGCCAAGAACGTCCACGGGTTCCGGGAGGCATAACGCCGCACCTCGGTCACGGCGTCTCTCGGCTCATGTGTTTCGAGCCACCCCACCAGTCGTTCGCCGCGCCCGGACAGCTCGCGGGCTGCCTGGGTGGCGTAGCCGTCATGCTGGCTGCCCTGGACCATCTCGCCGAGTTCCGCGACGACCTCGCGAAGCCCGCTCGCGAGTCGGGTCTGGCCTGTGCCCAGTTGGCTGTTCAGTTCGGTCAGGCCGCTGTCGACCAGTCCGCGCAGTTCGCGCTGTGCGTCGCGGGCGACTGCCTTGGCTTCGGCGCCGGCGGTCTGGGCGACGTCACGGGCGGCACCGGTGGCGTGGTCCTTGACGTCGGTCGCCTCCTGAAGTGCATGATCCTTGACTTCGCCGGCCTGCTCAGCACTCCGGCCCTTCACATCACGTTCGGGGGTGTAGGGATCGTTGGTCATTCTCTGCTCCTGCCTCGCATTGTCTGCGTGCTCAGCGTGACCAGCCGCGTCCACGGCCGTAGATGCAAATCTACATGTCGATATCCCATGCTGGACAGGGGCATCGCCAGTTGGGTGGAAACCCCGCCGTTAGGGTGGTGATGAGCGTTGCATGACGACGCGCAAGAATGAAGAGGCGCAAGGGAGGGCAGATGAACCACTCGTTCTCGACCAGTGCCGGCGGACCGTGGACCGTGCGTCATGAGTCGGCCCGAAATGTGCTGCTCGCGGGTCCCACCGTGTGGTCGTTGATTTGCGAGCACGAGTCGGGGTGGCGAATCGTTCACGAGCAGTTTTCGCGCAACGCAGTCATCTATGAGCCCGGGGGCGACATCGTCGGCGCAGTCCCGGAGAAGGCTCACAACCCGAGCAGCCATCGCATGATCGCCGCCCTCACGCTGTGGGTCGAGGAGCATGCCGCCGCCCAGGGTCTGCCACCGCTGGAATGAGCAACAGAGTGTCTGCTGGCGGGGTGCTGGCTCAACGCTAGGCATGAGCCCGGGTCAGCGTCAGTTGGCGTAGGGTGAAGGAATGAGGGATGTGGCACCGCGGTCCATGCTCGGGGCATTCATCCGACGACAGCGTGAGCTGTCGCAGATGTCAATGCGCCAGATGTCGAAGATGGTCGGCATCTCGAATCCCTATTTGTCACAGATCGAGCGCGGTCTGCGTGCCCCCTCGGAATCCGTGACGGCAGCGATCGCCACCACATTGGGCATCACGGTCGACGAACTCTATGAACGCTCCGGGGTGGAGCGTTCACCGGGCGCGGGGGCGTCGGAGGTCGCCAAGTCGATCGAACGTGCATCCGAACTCAGTCCGCCCCAGCGTGAATGCCTGATGGGGATTTATCGCTCGTTCTTGGCGGTGAACCAGGCCCTGCAGCTGGGTGGCCGCACGGAGGGCGACAGGCCAGGGGAGTCCGCGGACAACGATTGAGCGGAGCACAGAACGGGCCCCGTCGTTGATCGACGGGGCCCGTTGTGATCCTGAGCGAAGGTCAGCGAAGCAGGTCGCGCGCAGCCTTCGTGTAGGCGTCGCTCAGATCCTGAACGAACTGGACCTGGGTGGAGGCCAGGGTGTTGAGCCACTCGACCTGGCTGGCGTTCGCCATCTGCTTCTGGAAGTCGAGCATGCTCCTGAGAGCCTTCTCATAGCTGTCGAGAGCGACGTTGCCGGAAGCCTTGGCAGTCTCGATCAGCTTCTCGTTGAACTCGCGGATGCGGGCAATGGTGGCCTCAGCGGTCTGCATGGCTTCCTGCGCCGCCCTCTGGGTGTTCTCGGTCATGTTCGTTCCTTCGTGATGTGTTCTTCGTGCCTGATGCTAGCGAGCGTCCGATCGGGCCCGGAGCTCGATGTTCCGTTTCTTATTGGCTTCGTGGCTCGAGTTGGCTTCGCGGCTCGAGCCACGCGACGATCTCGGGCCAGATCTCCCGTTTCGCCTTCGAACCGGCCATCAGGCCGATGTGGCCTCCGACCCGGTCCATATATTCCACGTCGTCCGAACCCAACAGGTCGAGCAGCGGGAGTGTCCCTTCGCGGGGGGCGATGTGGTCCATCGACGCCGTCACGATCAGGACTGACTGGCGGATGTTGCCGAGGTCGACCGGCTGTCCACGCATCACCATCTCGCCCTTGACGAGTGCGTTCTCCTTGAAGAGGGCGTTCACCCATTCGGCGAATGCCTTGGCCGGAAACGGGGGATTGTCTGCGACCCACTTGGCCATCGCCTGATGACTGACCTTGTTCACGGTGCCGTCCTGCACCTGGGTCCACAGACGCACGGGCGTCCCGAGGAAGTTCGGCACCGGCTTCAACATCTTGTTCGCCGTGTTCACTGCCCAGCCGGGCAGCGAGGGAATGCTGCGGGCCAACTGGTCGACGTCGAACGTCTCGCGGCCCATCCAGGTCTGATAGGTGCTGTTCTCGGTGTCGAGGGGCATGGTGAGAGGCACCCAGTTGCGGACGGGAGCGTCCGGGGTCAGTGCGAGATAAATGCCGCTGAGGGCGGCGCCCATGCACCAGCCGACCATGGTGATCTCATCCGCTCCGCTGCGGCGACGCAGTTCGCGGATCGCAGCGGGCAGATGATCGAGCGCGTAGTCGTCGAGACCCATCTCGCTCTCCTCGTCACCTGCGATGCCCCAGTCGACGAGATAGACATCGAACCCCTGCTCCAGCAGGAATTCGACGAACGAGTTGCCGGGCCGGAGATCAAAGATGTCCGGGCGGTTGATCAGAGCGAACACCAAGAGGATCGGCACCGGATGGCGGCGGTTGGTGGAGCGGTAGCGATAGAGCGTCGTCTTGCGGTAGGTCCACACGACCTCTTTGGGCGTCGCGCCCACGCGCGCGTCCTCGGTCGTCAGCATGATGTTGGAGAACTCGAGGAGCTGCTTCGGCAGCCGCGCCGCTCCGCGAAGGGCGCCCTTGAGACCTGAGGCGGCCACGGTCACTCCGTTCCGGAGACGGCCGACTTGCGCGCCGTCGCCTTCTTGGCCGGTGCGCTCGGCTCGGCACCCGCGTTCTTGGCCCGCTCGGCCTTGAGCTCGTCCTGCAGTTCTTCGACCAGGGCCAGCACGGCCTCGAGCTTGTCCTCGTTGCGGGCGAGCTGCCGCCCCAGCTCGGAAACGTCACGGCGGCCGGCGAGACGCGCGTTGCGGATCAGGAGGTCGAGGGTTTCGCCACCGATGCGGCTGATGGCAACAAGGTTGCCCGTGAGCTGGGCAAGGATGTCGCCGAAGGCCTTGGTGTTGACGACCTCTTCCAGGCCTGCGCCGCTGGACCCGAAGAATTCATCGATTCCCTTGCGCAAGCGCTCGGTAACAGTGACCTGTTCGGTCATGGCGAATGTCCTTTGTCTCGGTGGCTCTCCACTCCGATGCTAGTCGGCTCGACCGCAGTCCGGAATGGCTGGTCGCATGCTCACCGCGGCGGTGGCGCCGCACGCGTCGGGTGCGTCCCGCCTGGCGGCCCGGAAAATGCGATCGATAGCTTGAGTGGGGGATCCTCTATGCAGAATCCAGACATAAGCCGAGGAGACTCCGATGAGCCGTGCTAGCCAGGGTGGCAGCCAAAAACGCGCCGAGCATGTGGCACGGGCCATCGAGGATCGCATCGTGGAACTGGGCTGGCCCGTGGGTCAGCTCATCGGGTCGGAACAGTCGCTGATGGAGGAGCACGGCGCGAGTCGCGGTGTCCTCCGCGAAGCAGTCCGGCTCCTGGAACATCACGGCACGGCGCGGATGCGGCGGGGGCCAGGTGGCGGCTTGGTCGTCGACGCGCCGAGCGCGCACGCGGTCCGCCGGTCGGCCTCGCTGCTGCTGCAATATCAGCGCCTCGATCTGGCCAGCCTGGTGGCGGCCCGCACGGCTCTCGAGCTCACGTGCTTCGATTCTCTCGCGGAACGTGCGGTGGATCCTGCGGTGAGTGGTCAGCTCATGGCTGCTATTCAGTTCGAATCCAGCACCATCGGCACCCAGGATTCGGGTCATGGATTCCACGTCACGCTCGCGCAGCGAGCGGACAATGCCCCTCTGGCGCTGTTTGCCCAGACCCTCATCGAAATGCACGGTGAGGAAATCGACGGGACGCCTCAAGATCCCGAATTCATCCTGCTCGACCAGGGTGTGTGCCACCGCGAGCACGAGGCCATCCACGACGCTCTGGCGATCGGCGACTGGGCGCGTGCACGGACTCGTCTCGAACGCCACCTCGGCCGGCTTGCGGACGCAACGCTCGCGAGCGAGGGCCGCGACGAGCTCATGGCCTGACACGCGGTTGAACGCGTTCATATCATTTTGATGACACGCCGCGTCGGTGCGTGCCGTTAGCGCGCGCTGCCGAAAGACTCCATCGCACGGACTTCTCCCACATACCTTCCCCGATGCGATGGAGATCATCATGAACATCACCCACAAGCACGCACGCCGTATCGCGGCTGCAGCACTCGGCACAACGGTGGCGCTGTCCACCTTCTCAGCGGCGCCCGCCTTCGCAATCGACGGCAGCGGCAGCGTTGCCGTGCAGGATCCGGCGAGCATCACTGAGGTCCCTGACAACAACCCGCACATCGACGGCTGCACGGTCGCCGTCGAACTGCGTGGTTACGGCGGCGTCGCCGCGGGCGGCGAAGACGTCCGCATCGCCTTCGAGACCCAGGGTGGCCGCGGAGGCCAGACGGGTGGCCAAGCGGTGAATGCAAGCCCCCTGTCCATGCGGGTCACCGAGAGCAAGTCCGGCAGCGAACTGAACCTGCGCCAGAACTTCACGTTGGCCCCGGTTGCCAATCAGACTGTGACCCAGGTCAAGGTGACCGCCTACTCCGGTTCCGCTGACATCGGCACCAAGGTCTTCACCATCGACAACTGCACCTCGACGCCGCCGACGAGCGACCCGACCTCGACCGCGGACCCGACCTCGACCGCGGATCCCACCTCGACTGCGGACCCGACCTCGACTGCGGACCCGACCTCGACCGCGGACCCCACCACGAGCACTGATCCCACGGCTCCCACGACCGGAGACCCCACCGTGTCCACGGACCCGAGCGCCAGCGTGACCTGGGAAGCCAGCGCCACGCCGACGGATCCCGGCAAGACCCACAAGCCGGATCACCCGAAGAAGGTCAACTCCGGTGGCGAGGCTGACGCCAGCGGCCTGATCTTCCTCGGCGTTGCCGGTGCCGGCCTCCTCGGTGCTGCCGGTTACGGCCTGAACCGCGCTCGCCGCAAGCGCTGATTTCTGACCAGCTTCAAAAACTGTGGCCCCGGGCATCGCGTCCGGGGCCACAGTTTTGTTCACGCAGCTCAGGTGATGGGCAGAATCTCGTTCAGATCGAATGGCGCAATGCTTTCCAACTGGTCGAACGTGCACGACGCCGGATCACGGTCAGGTCGCCACTTGGAGAATTGCCCCGTGTGCCGAAAACGGGATCCTTCCAAATAGTCGTATTTCACTTCCACCACCAGTTCCGGCCGCAGCGGCACGAAGCTCAGGTCTTTTCCGTTGTTCCAGCGCGACATCTCGGATTTCCGCGGCGATCGAGCGCCTTCGTGATCGGTCATTTCCGCAGCCCACGACCACGGATGATCCACCAGGTCGGTGACCAGCGGCTGGAGTTCGGCGTACATCTCCTTGCGTCGCTTCGCCGGGAATGCGCCGATCACACCGACCGATGCCAACCGCCCCTCGTCGTCATAGAGCCCCAACAGCAGTGACCCGATCGCCTCGGCGTCGTTCTTGTGGGGGCGATAGCCGGCGACGACGCAGTCGGCCGTGCGGGCATGCTTGACCTTGCTCATGACCCGCTTGTCGGGGAGGTACGCCAAGTCCGGCGCCTTGGCGATGATGCCGTCGAGGCCAGCCCCTTCCCACTCCGTGAACCAGCGCTGCGCGACCTCGACGTCATCGGTGAGTGGGGTCAGGTGCAGGGGCGCGCGCACGGTCGAGAAGAGCTCCACCAGACGCGCACGCCGCGTCGCCAGCGGCTGGTCGCGCAGGTCCTGGTCGCCGACGGCGAGAAGGTCGAAGGCGACGTACTCCGCCGGTGTCGTCTCGGACAACATCCGCACCCGACTCTCGGCCGGATGGATCCGCTGCTGCAGCATCTCGAACTCAAGCCGCCGCCGGCCCGGCCCCGGCACGATGATCTCCCCATCGAGCACGCAGGGGACGTCGAGCTGGTCGACGAACTCCCTCACCAACTCCGGGAAATAGCGCGTGAGCGGGCGTTCGTTGCGACTGCCCAGCACCACCTCGTCGCCATCGGCGAACACGATCGAGCGGAACCCGTCCCACTTCGGCTCATACAGCTGCCCGGGCGGGATCGCCGCCACGGGTTTGGCGAGCATCGGCTTCACGGGAGGCAGCACAGGCAGTTTCACGGCATCATCGAAGCATGACCGGACGTACCTTCGCGGCGGTGGTCCCGCCGCAGACCGTGATCGAAGAAATGGAGGACTACATCGGCCCTCGGCGCGAAGCCGACCGGCGGCTGTCGTGGGTCTGGCCCGAGCACTGGCACATCACCACCCTGTTCATCGACGACCTGCCCGATCGGAGCCTGGACCCGCTCCTGGAGGGCCTGGACCAGTTGGCCGCGCGTACGCCACGCTTCCCGGTCCGCATCGGAGGCGGCGGCTGCTTTCCCGATCCCTTCCAGGCCAGGGTGTTCTATCTGGGCGTGACGCTGGGGGACGAACCGCTGGCCGCATTGAGCAAGACCGGCAGGGCACTGGCGAGCACGGTCGGCGCGCCGCCCGACGGGGCGCGGTTCGTGCCCCACCTCACGCTCGCCCGGACCCGGACGCGGTTCGACGGTACGCGGTGGCTGGGCGTACTCGATTCGTTCGGGGGCTTCGACTGGACAGCGACCGAACTCACCCTGATCCGCTCGCACCTGCGCCAAGGGCCGCGCAACCGCTCACGCTATGAGGTCCTGGGGCGTTTCCCGTTCAAACCCGCCGGGTCGGGCGGAGCCTTGGGTCGTCTGGAAACCGTCGGCGCGGGTGACTAGGTTGCTCCCCATGTCCTATCGCCCAGAAACCCTGGCCGTGCACGCCGGCCAGGAGGAGCCCGACAGCGCCACCAACGCCCGCGCTGTGCCGATCTATCAGACCACTTCCTATGTCTTCGATGACGCCGAGCACGCGGCCGATCTCTTCGCGCTGCGCAAGCCTGGCAACATCTATTCGCGCATCATGAACCCGACGACGGGCGTCTTCGAGGAGCGCATCACCGCCCTCGAGGGCGGTGTCGGGGCGGTGTCCACCTCGTCGGGTGCGGCCGCCATCACCTATGCGGTGCTGAACCTGACCTACGCGGGCGACAACATCATCGCGCTGTCGACGCTCTACGGCGGCACCTACGCGCTGTTCGCGCACACGCTGCCGCAGTACGGCATCGAGGTCCGCTTCGTCGATCCCGAGAAGCCCGAGGACCTCGCGCAGCACGTCGACGACAAGACCAAGCTGGTCTTCGGTGAGACCCTGTGCAACCCCAAGATCAACGTGATCGACCTCGACGCCTGGTCCGAGGCCGCCCACGCCCAGGGGTTGCCGTTCATCGTCGACAACACCGCGACGACCCCGTTCCTGTGCAAGCCGTTCGAGCATGGTGCGGACGTGTCGGTCCATGCGGCGACGAAGTACATCGGCGGCCACGGCACCTCGATGGGCGGCGTCATCGTCGATTCCGGCAACTTCGACTGGAATGCTCATGCGGAGCGGTTCCCCGGGCTGACCGGGCCCGACGGGGCCTATCACGGTGTCGTGTGGACCGAGGCTGTCGGCAATCTCGCCTACATCATCCGGGCTCGCACCGTCCTGCTGCGCAACACCGGCGCGACCCAGGCACCGATGAACTCGTGGCTGTTCCTGCAGGGTCTCGAGACACTCCATCTGCGCATGGAGCGGCATTGCGAGAACGCCCAGAAGGTGGCGGACTATCTGGCGGGTCACCCGGCGGTCGCCTATGTGAACTATCCGGGGCTCGAGGGCAATCCCTATGGAGCGGTCGCGGACCGCGTTTTCACCGGCCGCGGTTATGGCGGTCTGGTGTCGTTCGGGCTCAAGGCCGGGCGCGAGGCGGGCTCCCGCTTCGTGGAAGGGCTGCAGCTGTTCTCGCACCTGGCGAACATCGGCGATGCCAAGTCGCTGGCCATCCACAACGCCTCGACCACCCACAGTCAGCTCACCGAGAACGAACTGGTGGCGGCCGGGGTGCCGGCTGACATGGTCCGTCTGTCGATCGGCATCGAGCACATCGACGACATCATCGCCGACTTGGACCAGTCCCTGAGCGCCCACGGCGGTGGGGGAGAATGACCCGGTGACAAGTGGATCCACCCTCGGGCCGACCTCGTCGGAAACGACCCTCGGCACACCCGTCGGCCCGGGGGTGGGCACCGTCGAAACGCACCGGGTGCGACTGTTCGATGCGTCCCACCCGCTCACGCTCACCAGCGGAGCGACCCTCACCGAGGTCGATGTCGCCTATGAGACCTATGGCGAGCTCAACGACGAGGGCACCAACGCCGTCTTCATCTGCCATGCGCTGACCGGGGACGCCAACGCTGCCGGCACGCACGAGGGGTCGCGCAAAGCGGGCTGGTGGGACAATCTGATCGGCCCGGGCCGACCGGTCGACACCGATCACCTGTTCGTGGTGTCGGCGAATCTGTTGGGTGGTTGTCAGGGCACGACCGGACCGGCCTCGATGAATCCCGCCACGGGCCGCGAATACGGGCTGGACTTTCCTCTGCTCCAGATGGCGGATTTCGTGACCGTGCACCGGGCGCTCCTGGCGCATTTGGGCGTACGCCGGCTGCTCGCCGCCGTCGGCGGCTCGCTCGGTGGCATGCAGGTCCTCCAGTGGGCTCTGTCGCATCCCGAGGACATGACCCACGCACTGATCATCGCCGCGTCGTCCCGGCTCACCGCGCAGAACATCGCGTTCTCCGCGGTGGCGCGGGAGGCGATCAAGCGCGATCCCGGTTTCGCCGAGGGGCGTTATCGCGAGAACGGCACGAACCCCGACTTCGGGCTCTCGATCGCGCGGATGATGGCGCACATCACCTATCTGTCCGAGGAAGGGCTCGCCGAGAAGTTCGGTCGCCGCTTCCAGGACTCCGAGACCCCGCGCCACGGGTTCGGTGCTGATTTCGCGGTCGAGAGCTATCTCAACTATCAGGGCGAGGCGTTCCTCAACCGCTTCGATGCGCTGTCCTATCTCTATCTGACCCGCGTCATGGACTATTTCGACGCGTTCGCCGACATCGACGAGGACCGCCCCGGCGACGCGTTCGCCGCCGTGCAGCAGGCGGGCACGAAGTTCTGCGTGCTGTCCTTCGACACCGACTGGCGATTCGACACCAGCCATTCCCGGCGCATCGCGCATGTCCTGGAGCGTGGTCGTCTGCCGGTCACGTTCCGGGAGATCCCGTCGGTGTGGGGACATGACTCGTTCCTGCTGCCGATTTCGGCGTACCACGACACGATCCGCGCTTTCCTGGAGCGCGCACAGGAAGAGGTGCTGTGAGGGTCAACGATCACGACACCCCGCTCGGGCACACGCCGCTCCGGGCTGACCTCGCCCTGGTGGCGGATCTGATCCCGGCCGGTTCCCGTGTCCTGGACCTCGGCTGTGGCTCCGGGACTCTCCTCGCCCATCTGATGGCCCACAAGGACTGCACCGGCACGGGTGTGGACAGCGACAATGACCAGGTCATCAAAGCGATCCGACGCGGATTGTCGATCATCGATCTCGACATCGAGGCCGGTCTGCAGCACTTCGCGGACAACTCCTACGACATGGTGGTGATGTCGAGGACCCTGCAGGCGATCCGGCAGCCGCGGGCGCTCATCGAGGAGATGGGGCGCGTGGGGGAGCGGATCATCGTCTCGGTGCCCAACTTCGGACTGTGGCGCAATCGGTTGGCACTGATCGGTGGGCATATGCCGATCTCCAAGGACCTGCCGTTCACCTGGTATGACTCGCCCAACGTTCGCTACACGACGCTCGCCGACCTGGAGGCGTTCTTCGCGGCGACCGGCTTCGAGATCGAGACACGCATCCCGCTGGTGGAATCGTGGCGGCCGCTGAAACGGGGCGTGCGCATGGCCAATCTGCTGGCCGGTTCGGCCGTCTACGTGCTGAGAAAAAGCTGAACAAAACTCCTTGGAAAAACTCACGCTTATCGAGACTCGATAATATCGACTCTCGATAAGATTCATGGTGTTGCAGCATCCTCGCCCCGATTCGCCGGAAGGCCAACGCCAATGTCCGATACCTCTGCTCCCACCAAGTCGATGTTCACCGCGTCCAGGGGGGACTTCATCGCCGCCCGCGTCGTTCTCCTGATCGCAGCCCTGTTCTTGGTCGTTGGTTGTGCGATCCAGTTCTGGCCGACCGGTCCGCTGCACTTCACGAGCAGCGTGGCCGAGGATGGGCCGGCCTATGCCGCCCCGGACATCGCAACCGGCGCGTCCGCCCGGTTCAGCTCGGAAATCGAATGGACGGTGTCCGATCCGACGCTGGGCCAGCGCGCGTTGGCCGGACTCCCTGCAGCAGTCCTCCTCATCGCAGGCCTGATCGCCGTCTGGTGCTTGTGGCGGCTGATCGATGCGGTCATGGCGGGGGAGCCCTTCACGCGGCGCTCCCTTCGGCACGCCCGGGTTCTCGCCCTCAGCGTCGCCTTTGCGGCGGCGTGCTGGCCCTTCCTGGGTCCGCTGGTCAACTTCATGCTGATCACCCAGGTCCAGTCGCTGCCGTCGGTCCTGTTCACTGTCCGGCTGCAGGACTTCCTGCCGATCGTGGTGGCGGCGTTGCTGGTGGTGCTGACAGAGGTGTACGCGCGGGGCCTTGCCCTTCGCGAGGACGTCGAGGGGCTGGTCTGATGCCGGTCGAGGATCCGCACCGGGTGGTCTGCCACCTTGACCGCCTGCTGGAGGCGAGGGGGATGACGCTCACCGCGCTGAGCGAGGAGGTCGGGGTGTCCCTGGTCAATCTGTCCGTGCTCAAGAACAATCGGGCGAAGGCGGTCCGATTCGCAACGCTCACCGCGATCTGCTCCGCACTCGACTGCAGCGTGGGCGACCTCTTCTCGGTGGCGTCGGTCCCGGAATAGGCCCGACGCTTCTGGTGACCAGCAAGATCTGCCGAAGAAATTCGGTGACAGTTCTCCAGCGCGCAACTATTCTGTTTCCGGATCATCGCCCTGCCCGGGCACGATGAGCCCGCTGAAGCACCAATCAATGGAGCACGAAAGGAGCAGGCCATGTTCGACGAGCGCTATGCCACCGGCATCGTCACGACCGATCAGAGCCTGTCGCCTTGGTGTCCCTGCCTGCGTCGCCGCACGATCGATGGCTGTCTGGGCTGACCTCCTCCCGTGGAGTTTGTCGGCGTCAAGTCACCGTCCTGCGGTCTCGCAGGACGGTTTTTGTGTTTTCAGCGCCCTGCGTCGCCGTGGAAGGAGGAGATCATGAGCGGAGTCCTGGTGCTCAACACCGACAACACAGCCCTGCACACAGTGTCGGTGAAGCACGCGATCGGCATGTTGGTGCGTGAGGTCGCGATCGTCGAGGAGGCCCGAGAAGGTCACGCCATCGGACCCTATCCGTGGCCCGTGGTCCTCCGGCTGATCCGCTATGTGAAGACCGCTTTCCTCTATGCGCGGGCCCCGGGCTGGACCAAGCGCGGCGTCCTCAAGCGGGACCGACACACCTGCGCCTATTGCGGCGGTCACGCGTCAACGGTCGACCACCTGTTGCCGACCTCGCGCGGCGGGCCGAACTCCTGGCTGAACACGATCTCGGCCTGCGGTCCGTGCAACCTGATCAAGGCCGACCGGACGCCCAAGGAGGCGGGGATGGCGCTGTTGTTCAAGCCGTACGCGCCGTCGCGCGCCGAGCTGGCGACGCACTGACCCGCGACACGACTGATTTGGATAGGTCCTATAGGTGACAACACACCTATAGGACCTATCCTGCATATGTGTCTCTCAAGCATGTGATTCTGGGCCTTTTGCACGAAGGGCCTCTCACCGGATACGACATCCGTCACCGCATCACCGCCGCGGGTCTGTGGTCCGCGGACCAGGCTCAGATCTATCGAACCCTCGCCAGCCTCACCAAGATCAAACTGGTGACCCGGCACACCGTCGTGCAGACGGACCGGCCCAGTCAGCATCCCCATGAGATCACCGCCGCCGGCCGAGCGGAGTTGCGGAGCTGGTTGGCGTCACCTGCGGAGGTGCCGACCGGTCCGCGCGACCCATTCGACCTCCGGGTGTGGTTCGGCTCGCTGTGCCCGCCGGCCAACACCCGGCAAACGCTCGCCGAACGCCGTGCGGACCTCCAAGCCGTCGAGGAGGAGCTCACTTCCGAGAGGTGGGAGCGTGGCACCGACCTCGGCAGCGCCCTGCGCTATGCCGCCAGGGCCCGACGGCTCGCCCACATCCGGACCGAGATCACCTGGCTGGACGCCACCGATGATTTGCTGGCACGCTTCGACAGCGACGCCGGTGACGCGACCCGGGCCGACGATGACACTCCCGCACTGAAGGACGCTTCCGCATGAACAGCCTCGGCATCTCCCGCAATTTCGTGATCGGTCAGGCCCTGTTCTTCGTCGGCTTCGCGGTGATGGCGCTGTTCTTCCTCACCCCGTGGCGTTCGTGCCCCGACGGGAACTGCGCTGCCGTGCCCAGCGACACGATCGGTTTCGTCGTCGGTGCCGTCCTGGGTCTCGCGGGCCTGATCCTCACCTTCAGTGCCGTGCTGCGCCGGAATCGCGGCTGAGCGCGGCCACGATGCGTTCGGCGCTGCTGCCGAGCCCGAGTCGGTCGGTGAGCGCCGCAAACTCATCGAGGTCTGCGGGCGCCTGGGGGAGCGCCACCTCGTTCAGCGCGACCGCCACGTCGAGGTCCCTGCGCGTGCGCACGACATCGCCGGCGAAGGCGAGATAGTCCCGACCCGCCAGCACGCGGGTGCGTTGTGCCTTGGTCAGTCGGGACGCTGGGTCCTCAGCGGCGGCCACCAGAGCGGGGAGATCGGCGTACTCGTTCACCAGAACCGCCGCCGTCTTCTCCCCGACTCCCGCGACACCGGGGATGCCGTCGGACGTGTCGCCGCGCAGGGCTGCGAAGTCGGCATAGCGCTGGGGTTCGATCCCGTATTTGTCCCGCACCCAGGCCGCGTCGACCGCCGCGAGGTTCGACATGCCCCGCGCAGTGTAGAGACAGCGAATCCCCAGCTGGTCATCGACCAGTTGAAACAGGTCGCGGTCCCCGGTGACGACGTCCACGCGCTCACACTCCGGGGCGAACCTTGTGGCCAGCGTGGCGATCACGTCATCGGCCTCGAACCCGTCGACGCCCACCACCGACAGTCCGAGCGCGGTCAGGGTCTCCATGATCCACGGCACTTGAGGGGCGAGGGTGTCCGGTGCCTCCTCGGCAACGCCCGATTCAGCGCCTACGCCGCCGGCGCCGATGACCGAAGCCGCAGCGGACCCCGGGGCCGGCACCGCGACTCGATGGGTCTTGTAGCTCGGCAGAAGGTCCACCCGCCACTGCGGCCGCCAGTCATTGTCCCAACAGGCGACGAGGTGGGTGGCGTCGTGATCGCGGATCAGCCGGGCTATGAAGTCGAGCAGGCCGCGCACGGCATTCACCGGCTGACCGTCCGGAGTGCGCAGGCTGTCCGGCATCCCATAGAACGCCCGGAAATAGAGGCTCGCGGTGTCCAGCAGCATCAGCCTGGCGCCGCCGTCGGCAGGTTGGGTCATGGCGCCATGATTCCTCACCCGTGGACGAAATCCGAGCGCCCCGCGAGCAGTGGAACACTGCTGCCATGGAGGAGATGGACAAGAAGATCCTGAAGCTGCTGGCTGCGGACGGACGCATCTCCTACACCGACATCGGCCGCGAGACCGGGCTGTCGACCTCCGCGGCACAACAGCGCGTGCGCCGTCTGGAGCAGCGGGGGATCATCCGGGGCTATACCGCCCTCATCGATCGGACCGCGCTCGGCCGCGGGTTGACCGCGTTCATCGCGGTGCAGCCGTTCGAGCCGGGTCAACCCGACGACACCCCCGACCGGCTGCAGCACATCCCCGAGATCGTGTCCTGCTATTCGATCGCGGGCGATGCCAACTATCTGTTGATGGTGCAGTGCGAGAACCCGACCGATCTGGAGCGGCTCCTCGCGGAGATCCGATCCCACGCGCGGGTCTCGACCCACACCACCTTGGTGCTCTCGGTGCCGTTCGCCGACCGTTCGACCCTCTGAGGGACGTCGTGAGAGCCGGTCGGACTCGCAGGCGCGAGTAGGCTCGCGGCCGTGGCGATCTGTCTCCCCACCAGCCCCTGTGCCGGTCCGACGACACAGCACCTCGTCCCGGCGTGGCCCCGGGGTCTGCGGTTCGTCGTCGCGACGGCGATGGGCGCCGTGGCCGGGTTGGCGTTCGCGCCCACCAACCTGTGGCCCCTGCTGTTCGTCGGGATGGCCGGCTGGTTGATGCTGTTCGACCCGAAGTTGCGCCCCGCGGGGCGGGGCTTCGGGCTGGGCTATGGCTTCGGACTCGGGCTGGGCGCGGTGTCCCTCAATTGGCTGTCCGCGCTTGTCGACGGTGCCGGCGCGTTCCTCGCAGCGGCATTGATCGCGTTCGAAGCACTGTTCTTCGGCCTGCTCGGGATGGCGGTCCGGTGGCTGCGTGGCCTGACGTGGTGGCCGTTGGCCGTCGGTCTTGCCTGGGGAGCGATCGAGTTCATCTATGCGCGTGTCCCGTTCGGTGGGTTCGGGTGGATCCGGTTGGCGTACGCCCAGGCAGACGCCCCGCTCGGGGGAGTCCTGCCCATCGTGGGTGTCATGGGGGTGACGGTTGCGACAGCGCTCCTGGCCGCCCTGCTCGCGTGGCTGGTGGTCAGGCTCTGGGCGAACCCGCGCGGGTGGGTGTGTCCGACGACCATTACCCTCGGTGTCCTCATCGGGATCGCAGGCATCATTTCGGTCGGTGCCGCCTATCAGCCCGCCGGGGACCAAGGCTCCGTCACCATCGGCATGGTCCAGGGGAATGTCGACGGAGGCGCCGGCATCGGTGCCATGGGACGTGCCCGGTCGGTCACCAACAATCATCTGGGCGAGACGATCACGTTGATGGCGCGGGCGCGTGCCGGCGCGGTGCCCATGCCGGATTTCGTGCTCTGGCCGGAGAACTCCACCGACATCGACCCGCAGACCGACGCTCAGACGCGGGCCACCGTCGCGTCCGCCGTGGCCGTGGCCGAACGACCGATCCTGGTCGGTGCGGTAACGGACGGCCCCGGCGCGAACGAGCGCCAGACCACCGCGCTGTGGTGGGATCCGGAGCGGGGGATCACCGACAAATACCACAAGCGGAATCTGGTGCCGTTCGGGGAATACATCCCCTTCCGCGACATCCTGCTGCCCCGAATTCCCCTGCTCGAACTGGTGGGCGCGCAATCCGTGCCGGGCACCGAGCCGGGCGTACTGTCCGGGACCCTGCCCGACGGACGCACCCTCCGGGTCGGGGATGTGATCTGCTTCGAACTCGCCTACGACGCGACCGTCCATGAGGCAGTCCGTGGATCCCAGGTCCTGGTGGTGCAGTCGAACAACGCGACCTATCGCGGCACAGCGCAGATCCCGCAGCAGTTCGCGATCACCCGGGTGCGGGCGATGGAAGCCCGCCGGGAGATCGTGGTGTCGACCACGAACGCGGAGTCGGGGTTCATCGATCCGTTCGGGCGGATCCTGGACCGCAGCGAAGTGGGCACGGCGACCTCGAACAGCTATGTGGTGCCGCTGCGAACGGCGCTGACTCCGGCCGTCCGGCTGGCGAGCGTCTACGACGCCGTGACGCTTGCGGGAGCCGTTGTGGCGCTGACTCTCGCAGGTCGAACCGCATTGGTGCGCCGACGCACGGACCGGGCTTTGGCGGTTCCGCCGCCGGATGGGCCAGAATGGGGGATTGACAGCCAGCGCGCTGAGGCATCCGACGATCTGCGAAAGAAGTGACCGTGGCCGACAAGATCGATTCCTATCCTGGCCTGGGCAGGATCCTCGTCATCATCCCGACGTACAACGAGGCCGAGAACATCGAATTGATCACGCAGCGCCTCCGGACGGCGGTGCCTGCCGCCCACATCCTCATCGCGGACGACAACTCACCGGACGGCACGGGCCGCATCGCCGACGAGCTCGCCGCGGCCGACGACCACATCCAGGTGCTGCACCGCAAGGGCAAGGAAGGCCTCAGCGCTGCCTATCTTGCGAGTTTCCGGTGGGGGCTGGAGCGAGACTACGACGTGCTCGTCGAGTTCGACGCCGATGGCTCCCACCAGCCCGAGCAGTTGCACCGGCTGCTGGACGCGCTGGTCGCCGGCGCCGACATGGTGAAGGGATCGCGCTGGGTCAAGGGCGGGTCGGTCGTCAACTGGCCCCTGCATCGCGAGGTCCTGTCCCGGGCCGGCTCCCTCTGGACCAGACTCATGCTGGGGATGCCGATCAAGGACGTGACCGGCGGACTCAACGCGTTCAAGGCCGCAACCCTGCGTCTCATCATTGATGACATCGAGGCCGAGGGCTACGGCATCCAGCGCGACCTGACCTGGCACACCTATCAGAACGGCATGACCGTCGTGGAGGTGCCGATCGACTTCAAGGAGCGGGAGCGAGGCAACTCCAAGATGACTTCCGATGTGTTCTTCGAAGCGCTCAAGCAGACCACGAAGATGGGCGTCAACCACCGGCTGACCCAGCTCCGGGGCCTGCGCGGCAAGGGCAGGCCGATCGGCCGATGAGCTCTCCGCAGCTGCCGCCCGGTTCCGGTCGTCGCCGACGCTCCTGGACCCTCCCGCTGCTGTTGGTGCTGCTGATCGCAGTGCCGATGGCCGAGATCTGGGTGCTGCTGCAGGTCGGGAACTGGATCGGCCTTCTGCCCACGATCGGGTTGCTGATCGTCTTGGCCGTGCTCGGCACGTGGCTGTCGCGACGTGAGGGTGGCAAGGCCTGGAAGGGCATCAACGAGGCGCTCCGGACAGGCGAGTTTCCGAGCGGCCGCATGGCGGACGCAGCGATGGTGCTGGTGGGCGCGCTCCTGCTGGTCTTCCCGGGCTTCCTCACCGACATTGTCGCGATGCTGTTCCTGCTGCCGTTCACCCGGCCGATGATGCGACGCGTTCTCGGATGGTCGATCGCCCGTCAGGCCCGCAAGTTCACACCGGAGCCAGGGATGCTGCCCCCGTTCGGCATGCCCGGCTTCCCGCCGCGCCCGGTCGACGAACATCCGGGCCCGCCCCCGGCCCAGGGCGACGTCATCCAAGGCGAGGTCGTTGAAGAACCGGTCGCCGACGACGACCGTGACGAGCGCCGCTGAACCAGACGGGGCCCGGCATCCCACAACACCACCCGGAGGCATCCATGCACCGACTGCTGTTCTCGATCACCGTGTTCGCGTTGAGCTTCGTCGCGGTGAGTCAGATCCTTCGGATCTTCCGCAACGAGGCCGATCCGATCACTTGGGTGCTGCTGTTCTTCAGCATCGCCGGCTTCCTTGCCGTCCTCCAATGGCGGAACCGCAACGCGCCACCACCACCGCCGCGCACGTGACCACGCGATCGGGTTGACTCAGCCGACCCGGGCCAGCGCCACGGTGACGTTGTCGCTGCCGCCCTGCTCGTTGGCCCACCGCACGAGTCCCTCTGCCAGCGCCAACGGCTCGGACGAGGACACTGTTTCCTGGACTTCTGCCAGCACCGCGGCGACATCCTGCTCCGCAGACGCATAGTTCCACAGCCCGTCCGAACAAACGATGAGCCAACCGGGACCGGACAACTCGAACCTCCGCGCGTGCGGATCCAAGTCCGGGGCGTCCACCCCCAACCAGCGAGTGATCGTGTGGGCGATCGGCGTGTCCTCGGCATCAGCCCGGGGGACACCGGAGGAAATCAGCAGCTCGGCCATCGAGTCATCGGTGGTGAGCATGAGCGGCTTGCCGTCGTCGGGGACCAGATAGACCCGCGAGTCCCCGATCCCCGCCGTCCACACCACGTCGCCCGACACGACCGCCGCGGCGAAAGTGCAGGCTCCGGCCCGCACGGAGTTGCGTTCGCTCTCCCGCAACACTGCGGTCTGGGCCTCGCGAACCGCCCGCTCGAAGGTACGCCCCGCCGCCACCACGGCGCTGTCCTCCCCGCCCAGCCCCTTGCTGAACGGCGCAGCGAGGATAGCCAGTGCTGCCCGGGCCGCGGCCAGCGAGGCGACATCGGAATCCGGGGCGGAGGTGACGCCATCGCACACGACCAGCGCCGCGTGCGACCCGGCGGGTTCGGTCGCGGCGAGAGCCATGGCGTCCTCGTTGCCGCGGTCCACCTGACCGCGATCGCAGACGCCGGCCACCCAGGAGGCCGGTGCCAGAGTGAAGTGATCGCGGTCGCCCTTCTCGTCCTGCACCGGGGTGGACACCGCCGCGCCACAGTTTTCACAGAAGACCGCGTCGTCGTGCATCGGATGGCCGCACCGCTCGCACTCCATCGTCCGCGCTGGTTCGGTGCTCATCGCAGGGTCCAGCTGCGGACGGAATTGGCCTGGTTGACCAAATCGATGCGGTCCTCGGGTCGCAGGGCCTCACGGGCGAGCGTCCGATAGGAGCTCTCCAGTGCATCCCGGAGCACGGGCTCCTTGGTCTCGAAGGGTCCGATCCTGCCCTGCTGCGGCCCCTTTCCGGACAGCAGGTCGAGGGCTCGCGACAGCACCCGCGACACGATGGTTTCGCGTTCGGTGACTCCCAATGACACCCCGTCGATGCTCTTCATCGCGGCGTCCAGCGTGGCGACGTCCGCGTGCTCGGAGCCGGCCAGCAGGTCGGCTCGGAAGCGCCGGGATTCGACATAGCTGCGGCTGCTGGGCGGCACCATGTCGAGTGCTGCGGTCGCGTCCGCGATATCACTGCGCGCCACGCGAACCCGGGCGAGCCCGAACGCGGCGGGCGCGACATAGGCGGCATCGGTCTCGGCGCAGGTCCGATAGAGGTTCTCCGCGACATCGAGTTGTTCGCCCGCTTCACACGCCACGGCGAGCGCGAGCTTCGGCGCGAGTTCCCCCGGGACCTGCTGATAGACGGTGTTGAACGCCTGCTGTGCCCGCGTGGGATCCGCCGCCTGCAGGGCGGCGAGGCCGCTCAACCACAGCGCGCGCCACTCCCACGGATCGGCCTTGAGCATCCTCTGGGCGCAGTTCTCGGCCATCGCCGGGTCTCCGGCCCGCAGGTGCTCCTCACCGCGGGCCAACCAGATCTCTGCGGTCTCGGCCGGCGCGGTCGCCAAGTCCTGCAGACGGGTCTCCGGATCGCCGGGGGCGATGTTCTGCAGCCAGGCGTACTGCTGATCGCTCGGATCCGGCTTCAGCGCCGGCAGTTCATCCCACGTCATGCGGTCGGTGGACGCCGCCGGATTCGCGAAATAGAGGGAGGGCGCCGACGTCTGGGCGGCTCCGGGGGACTTCAGTGCCACGACCTCGCGGAGCACGCCGAGCGCCTGTGCCCGCAACTCGTCGGCCGACCCGAACCGGTCGTCCGGGTTCGGGGCGCAGCACTTCGTGAGCAGCCAGAACAACGAGTCGTATTGCTGGAACAGGGGAGTGTCGGCGGGTTCCGGCAGGCTGTGCAGATAGGTGGTCTGATAGCCGCGGAACTCATGGCACAGCACCAGCAGTGTCCGGCCGATCGTGTAGATGTCGGACGCCACGCTCGTGCCCTGGCGCGGCACTTCCGGGGCCTGATAGCCGACCGTGCCATAGATCGCGGAGCCATCGTCCTGCAGGTGGCGCACACCGCCGAGGTCGATCAGCTTGACGGCGTCCCCGATCTGGATCAGGTTGTCGGGTTTGAAGTCGCAATAGACCATGCCCTGATCGTGGAGATATTGGAAGGCGGGCAGGATCTCAATGATGTACGCCAACGCCTGGTCCACCGGCAGCGGTTCATAGACCCCACCGTTGGCGGCCATCCGATCCTTGAGGATCTGCTTCAGTGACTGCCCGCCGACGAACTCCATCACGATGTAGCCGGCCTCGTCATGGGTGACGAAGTTGTAGATCTGGACGATCGACGGGTGATCGACGCGGGCCAGGAACCGCTGCTCGGCAATAGCCGCGGCGAGGGCGTCGGGGTCGCTGGAATTCAGGAGGCCCTTGAGGACCACCCACCGGTCGGACACGTTGCGGTCCTGAGCCAGATAGATCCACCCGAGACCGCCGTGCGCGAGAGCACCGGCCACCAGATATTGCCCGGCGACCAGGTCTCCCTTTCTGAGCTTCGCGGAGAACGAGAAGGCTGTTCCGCACTTGGAGCAGAATCCCTCCTCCCGGCCCGGGCGGCCGCCGACCGCCCGCCCCACCGGGGAGCCGCACTGGGCACAGTTCCGCTTCGCCTCCGGGACGGACGCCTCCGCCTTGACGACCACATGGGGATCAACGGGTTCGACCGACGGGATGGTCGTGAGGCCGGCACCCAGCCGTGCGGAACGCACGCGCTGCGAGTCGGAGCGGACACGCCGTGTCGATTGGGAGCCCGTCCGTGCCGATCCCATCGCGGCAGACCCGAGGCGTGCGGACGCGACGCTGCGGCCCGAGTCGATGTCGTCGGCCAGGGCGGTGTCGTCGGCCAGCGCCGTTGCCTCGTCCGCGTCCGCAGGCGCAGCCGGCGGCGCGTCCGGCGGCATGCCACACACGTCGCAATAGCCGTCATGGACAGAACCGGTGCAACCGGGCTGGGAACATGCGCTCATCTCAGGTCCTTCCGGGTGCGTCAGTCGTCGCGACCATAAACGGGGTTGGGCTGCTGTCCCTCGCCCAGGGTCGGCCGGAGCCAGCGGTCGTAGGACGCTTGCCAACGGCCGTCGGCCCGCATGCGTTCCAGCACTGCGTTCGCGAATCGGGCCATGTCCACCTGATCCGCCGGGACGCCGATGCCGTAGGGCTCCTCGGTGAAAGCATCGCCCGGCAGGACGACACCGTAGGGATCTTGGGCCGCCAGGCCGGCCAGCACGGTGTCGTCACCGGTGATCGCGTCGACCCGCCCCTGCTGGAAGAGCACCAAACAGCCGGTGTGGGTGTCGGCGGGGACGAGCTCCGCGCCGGGCGCGAGTTCGCGGATCTGGTTGAGGGTGGAGGTGCCGCGCGGTGCGCAGACGCGCCGTTCCGCCAACGTGTCCAGGTTCGTGATCCCCGAGCCCTTGCGCACCATCAGCTTCTGCCCTGAGCGGTAATATTCCGCCGAGAATCCGATCTGTTCCCAACGATCACACGTCATCGTCATGTTGCGGACGACGAGATCGACTTCATGGGCTTCCAGAAGCGGGATGCGGTCAGCGGCCGAGATGACTCGGAGTTGCGCCTGCGCGTCTGCGCCGAAGATTGCCTTGGCCATCGCGTGGGCCATGTCGATGTCGAAGCCTTCGATCACGCCGGTCTGCGGGTTGCGGGAGCCGAGAAGATAGCTGTCGGACGAGACGCCCACCACTAAGCGGCCGCGCTGCTTGATGGCGGCCATCGTGGAGCCGGAGGGCAGGTCATCCGGACCCGGGAGGCCGGTCGGTGCATAGGACTGGGTGGCGTTGTCACAGGTGGGCCCGGCCGCGGCGGGAGGCGCGGCGTCCTGGGTCGGCTCAGGCACCGGTGGAACGACAGTGGGCGTCGCACCGCAGGCGGCCAGCGCGAAAATGGTGAGCGCTCCGACGAGGGAGCCGGTGAGGCGGCGGATCATGCGTACTCCTTCAGACGGGCCGTGACCCCGCGCCAAGCGAGGCCCGCTGCTGCGAGGCCACCGAGGATCGTCGCAATCGTGGTGATGAGAAAGGCGGGACGGGTGGAGCGCAGGACGGTCGACGCGTTGTCAGCCGCGGAGGTGATCAGATCCTCCATGCCTGCATCGAACGCGGCGAACCGGCTGCTCGGTGAGTTGTCGTCCCGGTTGGTCGCCAACGCGACCGCAGCGTCCCACTCGCCACCGGAATCGAGGCGGACTACCTCGCGGTGTCCGGCGACGTAATCTTCCCAGTCCTGTGTCGGCGCACCCGCCAGCTCGGGCTCCTGCAGCGCGGCACCGACCTCACCCGAGAACTCTTCCCAGGCGTCCTCGAACGACTGGCCCGAGCCGCGCGCCACGAGACGCAGGCTCTCGTTGGTCTTGGCCGCATTGGCAGCGCTGCGGGCCTCGGAACCGTTGACTGCGGTCGCATAGTCGCCCGACCGCAGCTGCGCGTTCGCGCCCGCCTGGGTCATGCTCAGCGCGAAAGCTGCGATGCCGAGGACGAGAATTGCCGCCGCGGCACCGGCAAGCCCGGTGTTGACGCGGCGGTGGAATCGGCGCGCGATCCACTGGTTCATGAGCCCGAGCACGATCAGCGCGGCAAAGGCGGGCAGGGCCACCAGCACGGGGATGTGGGCACCCAGGGAGCGGGACGCCCGCTCGGTGTTCGCGTCGACGAGTGCATCGATGAGCACGACGCCGCGGTCACGCAACTCGTTGCTGGAGGCGCGCAGATAGCCGGCTCCCACCGGCAGGCCCTGTCGGTTGGTGGCGCGCGCCTGCGCCATGCCCTCGGCGTAGTGGAGCACGACCTCGTTCAACTCGACCAGCACAGCCCGGTCAAGGGGCTGCGCCTGGGCTGCCTCTGCGATGCCGCGGCTCACGGCCGCGAGGGATGCGTCATAGCGTTCGCGCTGCTCGGGGGCCTCGAGGCCCCCGATGAGGAAGGCATTCGTGGCGAGCGCGTCGGCGCGCAGCATGTGCACTTTGATGTCCTGCACTCGGACGAGCTGTGCGGTGTCCTTGTCGGCCGCCTGAAGCGACTGGCCCGCGATGATGAGCTGCAAAGCTGTGAGCGCGGCAAAGGCGAGGACGACAATCACGCTGAGGATGCGCATCCGGCTCAGCTGCTGGGGAATCTCCCGGCCCGCCGGCACGGAGGCATGTCCGGATGACCCGACAACCGCCGAGGACGATGTGGCTGCAGCCCCCGGCGGGGCACTTTGGGTGGCCTGCGTCATGCGGCCGAGACTAGCGGGTGACCCGGTCCCGACCGCGGTGTGACGCGGGGTCATCACCGGGCTTCGGGCCACCCGGTCGAGCGGAAACGGTCAGGCGCTGTGCTTCGATCTCAGGAGATCGAGTCGCTCAGCGAGCAGATCCTCCAGCTCGGCGATCGAGCGCCGCTCCAGCAGCATGTCCCAGTGGGTCCGAGCTGGCTTCTCCTCCTTGAGCACCATTTCCACGCCGTCCGAGCGTTTGGACAGCCGCCCACAACGGGGGCACTCCCAACTCGTCGGCAACTCCGCACCCTCCGCGAACACCCGCGAGAAGTGGTGTCCGGCAGGGCAGTCGAACCCGATCTCCTGACGAGGCGCGAATTCGATGCTGGACTCATCCTCGAAGCTCTTGGCGCCCAACCCGGTTCCGCGCAGTGAACGATCAGCCATGGCAACCTCCAGAAGACGTCTTGACCCGTGCAACGCCCGGAAGTCCGGATTTGTTCCCTCAGTTCCAGAGGCGACGTTCCTCGCAGACTTCCCGCAGCACATCGATCCTGTCACTGATCAGGCCATCTATCCCGAGATCGAGCAACTCGTGCATAACCCGAGGATCATCGATCGTCCACACATGCACGTGCAGCCCGGCGGCGTGCGCACGGGCGATCAGGCCCCGCGTGACGAGCCTGACCTGTCGTCCCCGGATCTCGGTGTGGATGGGAATCTGCAGAGCCAGTCCCGGCGCCGGCAACACACGCGGCACCAGCGGCAGGAATCTGGTCCAAGCCACCCCCACTTGGGACAGTGAGGTCGCGACCGACCCACCCGTCCGGCGGCGGAACGCGCGAATGCGATCGACGCCGAAGGAGCCCACGCAGACACGATCCTCGGCCCGATGCGCCGCGAGCGTCCGGACGAGAGGGTCGACTGCACCGGGCGCCTTGATGTCGATGTTGAACCGTCGGTCGGGGAACGCGTCGAGCAACTCGTCGAGTGTGGGGACGGCGTCGTGACCCCCGATCCGGGCTTTGCGCACTTCCGCCCACGGCAACTCCGCGATCAGCCCGGCCCGATCCGTGACCCGGTCGAGTCGGTCGTCGTGAAAGGCGACCAGCGTGCCGTCGGCCGTGACATGGACGTCGGTCTCGAGATAGCGGTAGCCGAGTTCCACGGCCCGGGCGAAAGCGTGGAGGGTGTTCTCCCGACCGATGTTCGCCGGCAGCAACGCCCCGCCCCGATGGGCCATGGCGATGAAGGGAGCGTCGAAATAGGGGTGCTGGGAGGCGCGCAGGCGCCGGGCCGAGAGCATGCGATCAGTATGTCCGTCAGCGCACTCCCGGCAGCCGCTGCAGCCATTCCTGGGCGGCGTCGGGCAGCCAGAGCGGAATCCCATAGATGAGCATGCCGAGATAGAAGAAGGCCCAGGCACAGACGATGACCACGGCCCAGAAAAGCACGCGCCGGCCCCGGCTCCACCCCCGATATCGGTCGAACTGACGTTTGAACCACCCCATGAGCCGGTTTGCCCGCTCGAACTCGCTCGACCAGATCGCCAACCCCAGCAAGAACAGCGGGATCCCGCCCGGGCCGGGCAGGGGACCGGTCAACGCGGCCGCGATCATGAGCACGAGCCCCGCGATCCCGACCCCGATCCGATAGAAGAACAGCTTCCGCGGGTCACGACGGATCTTCGCGCGCCACCGCCAGCGGTCTTCCTCCGGCTCAATGAGGTTCGGCGGGCGAATGTGCGGCAGGTGGGGCAGATGCAGACCGGAGTCCGATTCGGCCTCGTCGGCGTCGGGTTCGGCGTGGTCGGCGTCGGGTTCGGAGGAGTCTCTCGTCACGGCCGATGCGGTGGCTTGCTCGGTGATGGCTTGGGCCTCCTTGTCCAATCCCTCGGTCGCGCCGGGTCGGTCCTCCTCGGACTCGTCCCGCTCAGCACGCATGGGGCCACTTTATGCGGGTGGGCAGATGGGGTACGCAAGCGGCCGGTAGGGCGCACCCCCGCAGATCAGCAGCCCGCACGGATCGCGAACAGGACACCGGCGACGACCGCCCGGGTGGCAGGATGAGCCGGTGACGACGACGATCCTCTCCATTCAGTCCACCGTGGCCTATGGGCACGCCGGCAATTCGGCGGCGGTTTTCCCCATGCAGCGACTCGGTGTCGACGTCTGGCCGGTGATCACGGTGCACTTCTCGAACAACACGTCGTATGGGACTTGGCGCGGCCCCCTCCTCACCGCCTCGGACATTCGCGAGGTCGTGACGGGGATCGATGAGCGTGACGTGCTGGACCGTGTCGACGGCGTCCTGTCCGGCTATCAGGGAGCGGTCGACGTCGGGGGCGAGATCCTGCGGGCCGTGGACCTGGTCAAGCAGCGGAACGCCGCGGCGATCTATTGCTGTGACCCGGTGATGGGGGATGTGGGCCGCGGGTTCTTCGTGCGGCCGGGGGTGCCCGAGTTCTTGCGCGACGAGGTGGCGCCGAAGGCCGACGTGGTCACGCCGAACCACTTCGAGCTGAATTTCCTCACCGGCACCGATTCGGCCACCTTGGCCGAAGTGCTGGACGCGGTCGACCAGCTGCGCGCCACAGGTCCGCGCACCGTGCTGGTGACCTCCGTCGTCCACGATCGCCAGCAGCCCGGGACGTTGGACATGGTGGCCGTCGATGACGAGGGCGCGTGGCTCGTCACCACTCCGTTGTTGGACCGGCATTTCACCGGATCGGGTGATCTCACGAGCGCGATGTTCCTCACCGCACTGCTCGGCGGGCAGGGCACTGCGCGCGCGCTGGAGCGCACGGCCGAGATCGTCTATGGGGTGCTGAAGGCCACCACCGACTCGGGGGAGCGCGAGCTGCGGCTCGTGCAGGCGCAGGAGGAGATCGCCAACCCGAGCCACAGCTTCGACGCGGTCAGACTGCGCTGAGTCAGTCCTGGAAGACCTGGATGTTGGCGCCGACCGCGTTCAGGCGGTTCGCGAGGTCCTCATAACCACGGTTGATGACATAGACGTCACGCAGGATCGAGGTCCCGCGAGCCGCGAGCATCGAGATGAGGATGCAGACCGCCGGACGCAGGGCCGGGGGACAGATGACCTCCTGCGCGCGCCAGCGGGTCGGGCCCGTGACGATGATCCGGTGCGGGTCGAGGAGCTGGATGTTCGCGCCCAAGCGGTTGAGGTTCGTCATGTGGATGGCGCGGTTGTCATAGACCCAGTCGTTGATCAGCGTCTGGCCCTCGGCCGCCGCGGCGATCACGCCGAAGAACGGCAGGTTGTCGATGTTCAGCCCCGGGAACGGCATGGGGTGGATCTTGTCGATCGGCGCCTTGAGCTTGGACGGATGAACGGTGAGATCGACGAGGCGGGTCTGACCGTTCTCGGCGCGGTATTCGCTGCTGATGTCGAACCGGAGCCCCATCTCGCGGAGGATGGCCAGCTCGATCTCGAGGAACTCGATCGGGACCCGGCGGATCGTCAGCTCGGACTCGGTGACGATCGCGGCGGTGATCAGGCTCATGGCCTCGATGGGATCCTCGGAGGGGGCGTACTCGACATCGGTGTGGACGCTGTTCGGATCGACGCCGGTGATGCGCAGGGTTGTGCTGCCGATGCCCTCGATCGTGACGCCGAGCTGCTGCAGGAAGAAGCAGAGGTCCTGGACCATGTAGTTCGGGCTCGCGTTGCGGATCGTGGTGGTGCCCGGAGTGATCGCCGCAGCCATGAGGGCGTTCTCGGTCACGGTGTCGCCGCGCTCGGTGAGCACCACGGTGTGGGTGGGGCAGACCTTATTGGTGTTGACCTGGTAGTAGCCCTCGGTCGCCTGCACCTCGAGACCGAAATGGCGCAGCACCTGGAGGTGGGGCTCGATGGTGCGCTGGCCGAGGTCGCAACCACCGGCGTACGGCAACTGGAACTGCTCATAGAAGTGCAGCAGCGGCCCCAGGAACATGATGATCGAGCGGGTGCGACGCGCCGCGTCGACGTCCATCTCGTCCAGCTTCAGTTCGTTGGGGCGCTTGAGGGTGAGGTCGGACTTGTCGTCGGACCACGTGGCCTCGACGCCGATGCTGGTGAGGACCTCGAGGATGCGGTTGACCTCCTCGATGCGGGCGATGCCGCGCAGGACGGTGGTGCCGCGGTTGAGCAGCGAGGCGCAGAGCAGGGCCACGCCGGCGTTCTTGGAGGAGCGCACGTCGATCGCGCCCGAGAGCTTGGTGGGACCGTTGACGCGCAGGTGGACCGGTCCGCCGGCGCCGACCGAGATCAGCTCGCTGTTGAGCGCGGTCGCGATCCGGTTGATCATCTCGAGGCTGAGGTTCTGATTGCCGGTCTCGATCCGGTGGATCGCACTCTGGCTCGTGCCCAACTGGTCAGCCAGTTGGGATTGGGTGAGGCCGCGGTGCTGGCGGGCTTGGCGGATCATCGCGCCTACTCGATACAGAGAAGTCTCAGTCACAGTCACGTCGAAAACGGTAACTCATATCAGAGATATTTCCGAAGGCTGTGCCTCCTGGCGGGTCGATCGGGCGGCGCGCGCATTCAGACCTTGACGGCGTCGGCAGGCTTTCGGACAGTCCCGGCGGAGTACGCCGCAGCAGCACAGTCTCCGTCGCACCCTCGGCCCGCCCGCGAAAGCGGTTCTCCCGACGTGGGGGGCAACGCCCCGCGGGGGCTCGGAAGTGCATAGAGTGAGCACCATGAGTGCGCACTTTGACGTTGTGGTCCTGGGGGCCGGCCCGGGTGGATATGTGGCTGCGATCCGCGCGGCGCAGCTCGGACTGAAGGTCGCCGTGGTCGAGAAGCGCTATTGGGGTGGCGTGTGTCTCAACGTCGGCTGCATTCCGACGAAATCCCTCCTGCGGAATGCGGAACTCGCGCACATCGTGACCAAGGAGGCCAAGACCTTCGGGATCAACGGCGATATCACGGTGGATTACGGCGTTGCGCACAAGCGCTCGCGCGGCGTCGCGGACCGGATGGTCAAGGGCGTCCATTACCTGATGCGCAAGAACAAGATCACCGAGTTCGACGGCTGGGGGGAGTTCGTCGACGCGAAGACGCTCAAAGTGTCCGGCGGCAAGGACGACGAGACCCTGACGTTCGACAACTGCATCATCGCCGCCGGCTCGGTCACGCGCATGCTGCCCGGCGTGGAGACCAGCAAGAACGTCCAGACCTACGAGGAGCTCATCCTCGATCCGGAGGTGCCGGGCTCGATCGTCATCGCGGGGTCCGGCGCGATCGGCATCGAGTTCGCCTATGTGCTCCGCACCTATGGCGTCGACGTGACCGTCGTGGAGTTCTTGGACCGCATCGTGCCGACTGAGGACCCCGAGGTGTCGGCGGAGTTGGCGAAGGCGTACAAGAAGCTCGGCGTCAAGATGATGACCAGCACCAAGGTCGAATCGGTCGAGGACACCGGCGAGGGCGTCCGCGTGACCGTGAGCTCCGAGAAGGGCGGCCAGGAAACGCTGGAGGCGGATCGGTTGCTCTCAGCCATCGGATTCGCGCCCCGGACCGAGGGCTATGGCCTGGAGAACACCGGAGTCGAGCTCACCGACCGCGGCGCGATCGCCATCGACGACTTCATGCGCACCAACGTCGAGGGCCTTTATGCGATCGGGGATGTCACCGGCAAGCTCATGCTGGCCCACACTGCCGAGGCGCAGGGCGTCGTGGCTGCCGAGACCATCGGCGGCGCTGAAACGATGCCGATCAACTACGACATGATCCCGCGGGCCACCTATTGCCAGCCCCAGATCGCGACGTTCGGTTACTCCGAGCAGCAGGCCAAGGACAAGGGCTACGAGGTCAAGGTCGGCAAATTCCCGTTCTCCGCCAACGGCAAGGCTCATGGCCTCGGGGATGCCACCGGTTTCGTCAAGGTGATCGCCGATGCGACCCATAACGAGATCCTCGGGGCCACGATGATCGGCCCGGACGTGACGGAGCTCCTGCCGGAACTCGTGCTCGCCCAGATGTGGGATCTGACCACCGAGGAAGTGGGCAGGACGATCCACGCCCATCCGACGCTCTCGGAGGCGATCAAGGAAGCCGTCCACGGCGTCACCGGACACATGATCAACCTCTGATCCCCGGCACCTCAAAGCGCCCGTTCGAGTCGGAAAGCTCTCGGTTCGAACGGGCGCTGTTTTGCGTTCACATCGCCGACAACCCGGTATGAAACTCCGCGTATGCGGCTGATATGTTCCATTTGTGACGGATATTCGGATTTCACATGCGGCAGACCTGCTCGGTGTCAGCGACGACACGATGCGTCGATGGATCGACCAGGGTCGCCTTCGCTCCGCCATGGATGACGCGGGCCGACGGATCGTCGATGGTGCCGAGCTCGCCGCACTCGCCCAGGACATCGCCGCCGACCATCCCATCGACCGACTCGACCCGGGGGTCGGCACACGGTCGTCGCGCAACCACCTCACCGGACTGGTGACCGATGTGCGCTCCGATCCCGTGATGAGTCAGGTCGAGCTGCAGTGTGGGCGCTATCGCATCGTGTCGCTGATCTCGACCGAGGCCGTGCAGGAACTCGGCATCGAGGTCGGGTCCATCGCAACCGCGGTCATCAAGGCCACCAACGTATCCATCGAACGGAGCCGCACATGAAACGTCTGCTCGTCGCCCTGGTCGGGGCGATCCTCATGCTCGCCGGCTGTGGCCAGTCAGACCGAGGCACGTCCGCCGATGCGGAGACACCGCCCCGGAGCACGCAGGCAACGGGTCCGACCACCGTCTTCGCCGCGGCCTCCCTCAACAAGGCATTCCCGTTGGCCGCAGAGGGAACGGACGTCTCCTTCTCGTTCGATGGCTCGTCGGGGCTCGTCGACCAGATCGTCGGCGGCGCGCCGGCCGATGTTTTCGCCTCCGCCGACCAGCGCAACATGGACAAGGCAGTCGCGGCAGGCGTCATCGACGGCGACCCGGTGATGTTCGCCACGAACTATCTCGTCCTCGTCGTGCCGGCCGGCAATCCCGGCAATGTCACCGGTTTCGACGCATCCCTGGACGGCGCCCGACTGGTCGTCTGCGCACCGGAGGTGCCGTGCGGCGGTGCGACCGCACGCGTCGCGGAGACCAACGGACTCGCGCTTGAGCCCGTCTCCGAGGAAAGCAATGTGACCGATGTCCTGGGCAAGGTGACCTCGGGTGAAGCCGACGCCGGCATCGTCTATGCCACGGACGCGACCCAGGCCGGCGAAAAGGTGGAGACCCTGCAGATCCCGGGAGCGAACGAGGACCCCAACACCTACTGGATCGCCAAGGTCACGAACGCCCCGAACCCAGCCGGCGCGGACGATTTCCTCGCGCTGATCACGGGCGAGCGTGGCCAGAAGGCACTCACCGAGTTCGGCTTCGGCCCACCTCGGTGAGTTCGGTCCCACGGTGGGTCTGGCTTCCGCTTGGCCTCACCATGACGCTGCTCGGGGTTCCCCTGGTTGGCCTGCTGCTGCGGGCCAACTGGGTGGAGCTGCCGCAACTCCTCGCCTCGGCACGCGCCCGTGATGCCCTGGGCTTGAGCTTGGCCACCTGTGCCGTGTCGACCGTTCTCGTGCTGATCCTGGGCGTGCCCACAGCGCTTGCGCTGGCCCGGTCCACCGGGCGGTGGACCCATTTCGCCCGGACCCTGGTGACCGTGCCGATGGTGCTGCCTCCGGTAGTGGCAGGTCTCGCCCTGCTCACGACCCTCGGTCGACGGGGACTGATCGGCTCCCACCTGTCCGCGCTCGGCGTTGAGATCGGCTTCACCACCATCGCCGTCATCGTCGCGCAGACGTTCGTGGCGCTGCCGTTCCTGGTGATCTCTCTTGAGGGGGCTCTGCGGTCGAGCGGTGCGGACTTCGAGCGTGCGGCCGGCTATCTCGGTGCCGGCCCCACCCGGGCGTTCTTCCGCGTCACCGTGCCGATGGCGGCGCCCGCGCTCGCATCGGGAGCCGCCCTGTCATTCGCGCGGGCACTCGGTGAGTTCGGGGCCACCCTGACGTTCGCCGGTTCCCTGCAGGGCGTCACGCGCACCCTTCCCCTGGAGATCTATCTCCTGCGGGAATCCGACTCCGAGCTGGCCCTCGCGCTTGCCGTCGTGCTCCTCGCGGTGGCGGGCATCGTCGTGGGTCTGGCCACCCGCCTGCACACCTGGGGAACCCATGCCTGAACCCGGGCCGCCGGGCAGCCCCCTAGCGCACGCTCTGACCGTTGCCGCCACCGTCGAGCGCCGTGGCGTGCAGCTGGCGTTCTCGGCACGCAGAGGTTCCACGACGGCGCTCATCGGACCCAACGGCTCCGGCAAGTCCACCGCCATCCAACTCCTGGCGGGCGCGCTCCAGCCCGACTCGGGCGGGATCACGATTGACGGGACGCGGGTCGCCGATGCGCGCTCGCTGGTGCCCGCGCACAGGCGTCGGATCGGCTATCTGGAGCAACGGCCCCTGTTGTTTCCCCATCTGAGCGTGCTCGACAACGTCGCCTTCGGACCGCGAGCCCGCGGCGTACGCCGTGACGTGGCCAGGGCGCGGGCCCGGTTCGAGCTGACCGCGGTCGGTGCCGAGCATCTGGCGGACCGACGTCCCCGGCAATTGTCCGGTGGCCAGGCCCAGCGGGTCGCGATGGCCCGAGCCCTCGCGATCGACCCCGACGTAGTGCTGCTCGACGAGCCGTTCGCGGCACTCGACGCTGCTTCGACCCCGGACCTGCGCCGGCTGCTCCGGGAACGCCTCGAAGGTGTCACCACGCTGTTGGTCACCCACGACCTGCTGGACGTGCTCGCGCTGGCCGAGGGACTCGTGGTGCTGGAGGCGGGCAGGGTGGTGGCTGCCGGCGGTCTCGATGAGGTGCTCACCGCGCCGCCCACCGGGTTCGTCGCGGATTTTGTGGGCGTCAACCTGCTGCACGGCACGGCTGTCGACGCCACATCTCTCCGGCTGGACCACGGCCCGGTGCTCGTCGGCATCGGCGAGATCAAGCCGGGGGAGGAGGCGCGCGCCACGGTGGCGCCGGATGCGATCAGCCTGCACCGGACCGCGCCCGGGGGCAGTCCCCGCAACACGCTCGACGCGGAGGTTGTCGCGCTCGACTCGCGTGGACCGGTGGTCGGTGTGACGGTCCACGCCGGCGCCCAAGCCCTCCGCGTCGACCTGACGGCTGCTGCCGTGGCCGAGCTGGGGTTGGTTCCGGGGATGCGTTTGGTCGCGGTGGTGAAGGCGACCCAAGTACGCCTGCACCGATCCGCACCGCACCAGACGGTGTCCGATCCCCGCGCTCGACCTGCAGGGCGCTGACTTTGCGTCCGCGGAAGGGGTGCGGGATCTCGCGCGATGGTCCACAGTGGAGGAAGCGCGACGAAAGGAAGCCGCCATGGCCAACGCCCTTGTCCTGCAGCGCCCCCGCGACGATCGGATGATCGCGGGAGTGTGCGCCGCGATCGGTCGCCGATTGGGAGTGGATCCCCGATGGGTCCGCGTGGCGGCCGTGGCCAGCATGCTGCTCCCGGGCCCGCAGGTGTTGCTCTATCTGATCGCCTGGGTGCTCATCCCGAGCGAGTGATCCATTGGCTCCACAATGATCCAGGGTGTGGGCAGGCGCCCACCTGCTGACTTGTGCGACGGTGTTGTCGGTCGGACGATGTGTAATGGAGGGTGACCCCACAGCCGGTGGGCGTTCCCGCACGAAGAGGAGACCGGTGAGCAGCCCCGATCAGGTCGAACCACAGGCCAACCCGGACGAGGTCCCGACGAGCCCGGTGACCCCCGCCGACGAGCAGGCGCCTCCATCGGCGGTCCGACCGCCGGTGCCCAGCGGCGCCCTATTGGCCGTGTGGGCCGCCACCGGACTCGGCCTGGCGATCGTCCTCCTCGGGACCGCCTATCAGAGCGCTCTCCCGGCCCTGCGCGGGCGGGAACAGGCCGACGCGCTGTCCAATCACGTGACCGGCGTCATGCATTTCGGGGCCAACCTGGCCATGCTCGCGACCTTCGGCCTGCTCCTGGCCGGGACGTTCTATTCCACCACCAAACGGCGCCACCACGAGCTGACGGACGCCGGCCGCCGCCTGGTTCGGGGAGCCGGCACCACCGCCGCCATCTGGTGCGCGTTCAGCCTCGTGATGGTGCCCCTCACCGCGGCCGAGAACAACGGCGTGACACTCGCGTCGGCGCTGCAGGCGCTGGGACCGTTCGTGGGCGCGACTCAACCGGCCCAGGCCTGGCTGATCCCCGCCGTCGTCGCCCTGGTGATCGCGATCTCCGCACGACGGATGCGACGCGCCGGAGCCGCCATGACCGTCCTGCTGATCGGCGTGGTGTGGCAACTCCCGCCGGTCGTCACCGGCAATGTCTCGGTGGGCGCTGACCACGACTTCGGCACGGACGCCGCCATCTTCGCCGGCATCGCGGGGGTCGTGGCCATCGCCTCGGCCGCCGCCGCCCTGTTCACCGTGGAGTCCGACGCCGACGCCGTGCGCGGCCGGAGATATGGCTGGACCATGGCCGTCGCGGCCACCGTGGTGGTCGTGTCCGCTGTGGTGGTGATGTGGTATGAGCTGGCCGGCACCCACCCGCTCGCCACCGGTTATGGCATCGCCAGCCTGGCGCTCGTGATCGGCTGGGCGATGCTTGCCGTCCGCAATTGGCTCGGGCTGCGGACGCGCGCCCGCACCCGCGCGGGCCTGGCCGCCGACTTGGCAGTGGGCGTGGTGCTGACCGGGGTGCAGACGGCGATGGCCCACATGGCCCCGCCGAGATTCCTCGCCCCGCAGGGCTCGGCCCAGATCAACTTCCTGGGCTATGAGGTCAACACGCCCCCCACGATGGCATCCCTGATTCTGCCCGGGCGACCCAATCTGCTGTTCGTGACGATCTCGGTGCTCGCGATCGTCCTCTATGTTGCGGCCCACATCATCCTCGCCCGGCGCGGCATCCACTGGCCGGTTGGACGGACGATCGCCTGGGTGTGCGCGTTCGTGCTGCTGCTCTGGGTCGGTTCGGCGGGCATCTGGGCCTATTCGGGAGCCGCGTTCAGCTATCACATGCTGGCGCACATGACGGTGAACATGCTGGTGCCCGTCCTCGCGGTGCTGGGAGCGCCGATCACCCTTGCCCTGCGCGTGCTGCCCACCCACGCGCCCGGACACCCGACGAGCGCCCGCGAACTGCTCAACGCCCTGGTGACGTGGAAGCCGCTCGAATATCTGATGCACCCGGTCGTGGTGGGCATCAACTTCATCGGCACCGCCTATGTCGTCTATTTCTCCGGGGTGTTCGAATATTTGATGCGTTATCACTGGGGCCATCAGTTCATGACGCTGCACTTCCTGATCTCCGGGCTGCTGTTCTTCGGCCTGCTCATCGGCGCCGACCGCAATCCGCGCGAGCTGCCGCACGTGGCGAAGCTCGGCTTCCTGTTCGCCGCGATGCCATTCCACGCGTTCTTTGCCGTCATCCTGCTCAGCTCCGACTTCGTGATCGGGTCGAACTTCTATCGCGGTCTTGATGTGGCGTGGATGACCGATCTCGTCGCGGATCAGAAGATGGGTGGGCAATACACGTGGGCCATGGGTGAGATCCCGATGCTCGTGGTCGTCATCGCGCTCGTGTTCCAATGGTTCGCCCAGGACTCCCGGGACGCCAAACGCCAGGATCGCGCGATGGACGAGGGGCTGGACGATGCCCATGAGGCCTACAACGAAATGCTGCGCAAGCTGTCGGAGCGGGCCGACCGATGACCACCGACACCACGCCCGGGGCAGCACAGACCGCCCAACAGATCGAGTTGGCGGTCGGCGGCATGACCTGCGCCGCCTGCGCGACCCGGATCGAAAAGAAGCTCAACAAGCTGGACGGAGTCACGGCAACCGTCAACTATGCGACCGAGCGTGCCGTGATCTCCGGCCCGGTCAGCGCCGACGACGCCATCCAGGTGGTCAAGAAGGCCGGCTATGACGCCGCCGAGGCCACGGGGGATGACTCCGAGCTCGGGCGCATCTCCGAGGAGCGGGTCGGCATGCTGCGGCGCCGGCTGGCGCTGGCGGCCATCCTCACGATCCCGCTCGGCAATCTCACGATCGTGCTCGCGCTGGTGCCCGAGTTGCGCTTCCCCCTGTGGGAGTGGCTCTGCGTCGCCATGGCCATTCCGGTCGTGTTCTGGTGCGCCATGCCCTTCCATGTCGCGACGTGGCGCAACCTGCGCAACCGCTCGTTCAGCATGGATACCCTCGTGTCGCTCGGCGTGCTCTCCGCCTTCTCCTGGTCCCTGGTCTCGATCATCCTCGGCGCGGAGGACACCGAGGGCTATTGGCTCGGCTATGGGATCACGCCCGCCGGCGCCGACGCGATCTATTTCGAGGTCGCGGCTGCCGTAACGACGTTCCTCCTGGCCGGCCGCTATTTCGAGGCCCGTGCCCGGCGCTCGGCCCAGGGCGTCCTCGGTGCCCTGAACGCCCTCGCTCCCAAACAAGTTCGCAAACTGGCCGCCGACGGGACCGAGCACGTGGTGCCCATCGAGGAACTCGTGCGCGGCGAACGCTTCGTCGTGCGGGCAGGGGAGCGGGTCGCAGCCGACGGCGCGATCGCCGAGGGGGTGTCCACCATCGACACCTCGATGATGACCGGCGAGCCGGTGCCCGCCGAGGTGGCACCGGGCTCGGAGGTCCTGGGCGGCACGGTCAACCTCACCGGTCGACTCGTCGTGACGGCCGCCCGGGTCGGCGCCCACACCCAATTGGCCCAGATGGCAGCACTGGCGGAGCAGGCCCAGATGCGCAAGGCCAAGGTGCAGCAACTGGTCGACAAGGTCGTCGGGTGGTTCGTGCCTGCCGTGCTGCTCATCAGTGCGGCCACCCTCGCGGGCTGGCTCCTCACCGACCACAGCATCCGCGCCTCGGCCAGCGCGGCCCTGTCGGTCCTGATCATCGCCTGCCCGTGCGCGCTCGGTCTGGCCACCCCGACCGCCTTGATGGTGGGTGTCGGTCGAGGAGGTCAGCTCGGCATCCTCATCAAGACACAGCAGGCTCTGGAGTCCAGCGGACGGATCGACACGGTCGTGTTCGACAAGACCGGGACGATCACGCCGGGCAATCTCGTGGTCGAGTCGTTCACGGCGACCGCGGGCCGCACGGACGGGGACGTACGCCGCCTGGCAGCGTCCGTCGAGTCCCACTCCGACCACCCGCTCGCCAAGGCGATCGTGGCGGATCACCGCGGCGACATCCTGCCGGTGACCGAGTTCGTGACGACGCCGGGCCAAGGAGCGTCGGGTCTGGTGGACGGCCACCGAGTGATCGTGGGGAACGAGCGTGCTCTCGGCGACCCGGACCTGACGGGGGCCACCGCATCGGTGGTGGAGTCGGCCCGGGACGCGGGCGCCACCCCTGTGATGGTTTCGGTCGACGGCGAGATCGTCGGCGTCTTCGTGCTCACCGACAGCGTCCGGCCCTCGGCCGCCGATGCGGTCCGGCGCCTCAAGGACCGGGGTCT
The DNA here is from genome assembly GCF_050880385.1 of Ammonicoccus luteus. Lineage (NCBI taxonomy): Bacteria > Bacillati > Actinomycetota > Actinomycetes > Propionibacteriales > Propionibacteriaceae > Ammonicoccus > Ammonicoccus luteus. The sequence goes on along the minus strand of NZ_JBNZCI010000001.1, from coordinate 359,831 downwards.
CAAAGTGATCCTCCTGACCGGTGACCACGAACGCGCGGCGGCAGCGGTGGCGCATCAGGCCGGGATCGACACCTGGATCGCCGGGGTCCTGCCGGCGGACAAGGCCGGCGAGATCGCCCGACTGCAGAGCGAGGGGCACCAGGTCGCGATGGTCGGTGACGGCATCAATGATGCCGCCGCGCTTGCGACGGCCGATCTGGGTCTGGCCATGGTGTCGGGCACCGATGTGGCGATGAAGTCCGCCGACATCATCTGTGTCCGGGAGAACCTCCATGTGGTCCCGGACGCGATCGCGCTCTCCCGGGCGACTCTGCGCACGATCCGGGGCAACCTGCTGTGGGCATTCGGCTACAACACAGCAGCCATCCCGCTTGCCGCAGCCGGCCTGCTCAATCCGCTCATCGCGGGCCTGGCCATGTCGCTGTCGTCCCTGATGGTGGTCGGCAACAGCCTGCGGCTGCGCAACCGGACCCTGCACTGATCGTGCCTATGCTGGGCCCGTGAACACGGTCCTGCCCCTGACTGCCGACACCACCTTGGCCGAGGTCGGGGGCAAGGCCCTGAGCTTGGGCCGGCTCCTGCGGGCCGGGTTCCCGGTGCCGCCGGGCGTCGTCCTCACCACCTCCGCCTATCGCGCGTACGTCACAGAGCACGGCCTCGCTGCCGTCATCGCCGATGCCCTGACCGACGTTGATCCGGCCGATCACGCCGCGTTGGCAGACGCGTCCACCCGCATCCGCGCCGCGTTCGCCGATGGCCGCCCCACTCGCCTGCTGGCGACGCTCCGGCCCGCTCTCGGTGAGCTCCTCGACCGGCCGCTCGCGGTCCGCTCCTCGGCCACTGCCGAGGACCTGCCCGACCTCTCGTTCGCCGGGCAGCAGGACACCTTCCTCAACGTTCGCGGACCCGAGGCGCTCCGCGCCGCCATCGTGTCCTGCTGGTCGAGCCTCTGGACCGCCCGGGCCATCGCCTATCGGCTCTCCCACGGTCTCGCAGACGCCGAGGTCGAGCTGGCGGTCGTCCTGCAGGAACTCGTCCCGGCCGACGTCAGCGGGGTGCTGTTCACCGCCAATCCGCTCACCGGTCGCCGTCGTGAGCTCGTCATCGATGCCACGCCGGGACTCGGGGAGGCGCTCGTCTCGGGGCAGGTCGAACCCGACCAGTTCGTCGTGGACCGCGCCGGCCGCGTACGGTCGCAGACCCTCGGCGCCAAGTCCCACCGCACGGTGGCCAACAGGGACGGAGGAGTCGACACGATCGCGGCGACGGAGACCTCGGGGTCCTGCCTGAGCCCCGCGGAACTCCGCACACTCGCCGGTTTGGGCGGTGCGATCGAGGATCTCTGTCGGGAACCCCAGGACGTCGAGTGGGCCATCGACGGCGACGGCGCCCCCTGGATCGTCCAGGCCCGACCGATCACCTCGCTGTTCCCCGTGCCGGCTGACGTGCCGGAGGACTCGCTGTGGTTGTCGTTCGGCGCCGTGCAGGGCGTGTTGGATCCGCTGACCCCGCTCGGTCAGGACGCCCTCCTGCAGCTGTTCGTGGGACTGGCGCACTTCTTCGACCTGCCCACCGACGGACACACGGTCGGGTTCATCCGGCCGGCCGGGGATCGGCTGTGGATCCGGATGGACGGGTTGTTGCGGACGAGAGTGGGACGGGCACTGCTGCCACGGATCCTGGCGATGGTGGAGCCGGGCGTCGCGGCGACAGTCGCGGAGCTCGTCACGGATGCCGCGCCTGCAGGGACGGGCGTGCGATGGGGGACGGTACGCAGGGCGGGCCGCCTCATCGCCCCGATCCTGCGGCGCGTTCCGCAACTGGTGGTCGATCCCTCGAGTTATCGCCACACCTTGACCGGCGTGGCCGAGCAGTTCGAACAAGCTGTCGCCACCGAGTTCGCTGCTGCCGCCCTGGCCCCGGATCCCCGCACGCGCTTGTCCGCGCGGGTGGCGGCGATCCGCCACAGCATGCGGGCAGGCCTGCCCACCCTGTTGCCGCGATTCGCGCCCATCATGGGGCCTTCTCTGCCGATGGTTCAGCTCCTGCGGTCTCTCGCCGAGCCGCTCGGCGAGGAGGGTGCCCGCCTGTCCCTGGAGGCGTTGCGGGCATTGGACGGCAACGTCACCGCCGCCATGGACGTCGCCCTGTGGGACGTTGCCGAGATGGTCCGCGGCGACAGAGCCACGAGTGAGCGGCTGCGCGCCGGGGAGATCGAGGACGTGGCCGCGGACTGGCTCGCCGGGCGCCTTCCTGCGCCGATCCAGGAGTCACTGACGGACTTCATGCAGCGCTATGGCATGCGGGCCGTGGCCGAGATCGATCTCGGCCGTCCGCGCTGGCGCGAGGAACCGGCCGCCGTGCTCCGTTCTCTCGCCGCGTTCCTCGCCGACCGGGGACAGGGACCGGAGGCCGGCCTCGCTGCCGGACGCGCTGCAGCCCGCTCCGCGATCGTTGAGTTGGCGCGCCGTCTGGGACCTGTCCGGGGAACGCAGGCGCGCTTCCTCGCCCGCACGCTGCGGGGCCTTCTCGGGGCGAGGGAGACGCCCAAGTTCACCTTGGTGCAAGCCCTCGGGCATGCGCGCGAAGCACTTCTGGACAGCGGCCGTGATCTGGTGGGCGAGGGGGTGCTCGAGCGTCCGGGAGACATCGCGTACCTCACCCTGTGCGAACTCGAGCATCTCGATCAAAGACCCGCTGACGCGTGGCGGGCGACGATCACCAAGCGGGTTCAGGCCGCGTCGCATCACCGCCGCCGCCACGTTCCCCGGGTCCTCGCGGGAGACGGCCGCGCGTTCTTCGAAGGCATCGGTGACACCGACGGCGTCATCACCGGCAGTCCCGTGTCGCCAGGGGTGGTGGAAGGCGTTGTCCGGGTCATGTTCGACCCCGCGACGGCAACGCTCGAGGCCGGCGAGATCCTCGTCTGTCCGGGCACGGATCCGGCGTGGACCCCGCTCTTCCTGACTGCCGGTGGCCTGATCACCGAGGTCGGCGGTCTCATGACCCACGGCTCAGTGGTCGCTCGTGAGCACGGTCTGCCGGCAGTCGTTGGTGTTCACGACGCGACGAAACGGTTCCGCACGGGACAGCGCATCCGGCTGGACGGGACCTCCGGTCGGATCCACGCGGTGGAACCGTCATCGGCAGACGAGGCGGTCGGGTGACACACGAAAGCCGCACCTTGGTGGTGGGTGCCGCTGTGGTGCGGCACGGTCTGGTGCTCGCAGCCCGCAGACGGCGACCGGCCGGCTTCTGGGAGTTCCCCGGCGGGAAGTGCGAGCCCGGTGAGGAGGCTGTGGCCGCGCTCCATCGCGAGCTCGCGGAGGAACTAGGGCTGAGCGTTGAACTCGGGTGCGAAGTCGTGCCCGACGACGGCGGGACGTGGCCGATCAGCGCCGAGTTGCACCTGCGCGTGTGGCTCGCGAGACCTCTGGGCGTACCCTCTCCAGGACCGGACCACGACCAACTCCGCTGGCTCCGCCCGGCCGACTTGGGCTCGGTCCAGTGGCTGCCCGCGGACGTCCCGATCGCGGCCCGCATCGCCGACCTGCTGGAGGACCGATGAACCGCATCCGCATCCATGGCGTGGTGAGTGGCCGGGTTCAGGGGGTGTCCTACCGCTATTCCATGAAGCGCGAGGCCCACCGTCTCGGAGTCGCCGGCTGGGTGCGCAATCTGCCCGATGGACGCGTCGAATTCGAGGCCGAGGGCGAGCGTTCGGCGGTCGAAGCACTGGTCGCGTGGGCGGGGGAGGGACCGGCGTACGCGCGGGTCGACCGCGTGCTCACCTCGGATCGCCAGGTCCAGGGCGACCAAGAGTTCGTTACCCGGTCTTGAGGTCCGGCCGCCACGGTCCAACTCAAGTGGCAGGGTCCCCGGGGAGCGTCCGGCCCCCGGCCGAGTGGACGAACCCAAGGAGCGAGCGCAGCGAGCGACGACGTGAGGAACGAGGAGCGACCGTTCGCGGCGCGGATTGCGCCGCAATGGGTACCGCGACCGTTCGCGGCGCGGATTGCGCCGCAATGGGTACCGCGACCGTTCGCGGCGCGGATTGCGCCGCAATTGACACAGCGGCCGAACCCCGGAGGGCCGGCCGCTGTGCGTTATGCGAAAGGTCAGGCGACCATCTGGTTGCCACGAGCCGACTTCGCGTGGCGGAAGCCGAGCAGGGAGAGGACGAGCATGACAACGCCACCGACGAAGGCTGCGATCGCGGCGATGCTGGCGATCTTGCCCATGGTGCCGAAGGCATAGGCGTTCAGGAGCAGACCGCGGAGGGTGTTGCCCATGAACAGGCTCTGCCGCAGCTGGCCCATCTGCTGAGCCTCGGGGGTGGTCTTGTCCTCAAGCTTCATGAACTCGCCAGAGACCTCTTCATAGGTCTTGCCGTCCGAGGACGCGTTCATGTGGTTGAGGATGTAGTGGTCGGCGAACGCCTTGGCCTCGTCACCGGTCGACATCATGTTGCCGGCATAGGGCTCCAGGGCCTTCTTGTCCTCTTCGTTGCCCAGGGCGTCGAGAGCCGGACCGGACGGCATGGTGATGCGCTGCGAAGCGAGCTGGCTTTCAACCTGGGACGCCACGAAGCTGCTGGCCCAGGTCAGGAGGCCGCCACCGACGATGAGCAGGGCGGCAAGTGCCAATCCGATGAACGAGATCAGCTTGTCGAGTGCACTACGGCGCATTCTGATATCTCCTCTGAGAAGTCTTAGTTTTGAGTTGCCGGGGCTCATTGAAGCATGAACTACTACCTCGGGTAGTACGGGCAGACCTCAACGGGAGCGAAAATGGAACGATGTGATGAAGATCACGATCGTCTGCCTGCGAACGACCGGAAAGTCTGCCTCGGACGCCCTCAGTTCACCCGGCAGTGCGAGGGATCCGCTCATCCCACGTCCGGTGGGCGACGGTCTCCAGCACGGACTGCCCGTCCGCACTCAGCACTTGGGCCAGCAGACTCGCGCGCACGAAGAAGTTCTCGGCGTCGCACCGCAGGTCCTGGGCCGTGTGGACCACCACGTGCCAGCCGTCCCGCTGCAGGCTGACCCGCCACCGCGAGGTCGCCAGCCCCGACAGGGGATCGTCCTCGGTGATCGCATAGGTCTCGTGGGCTTCCTCGCCATAGACCAAGCCGTTGGGATAGGTTCGTGAGCCGCCGTACGCCGGGTCGACCAGCAAGGTCCAGCGGCGGGCCTCGACGTCTTGGCGGACTTCCCGTTCCACCATCTCGGCGCCTTCCGGTCCTCGGGGCCGCACGTGGTGAAACACGACAGGGTCATGCTGCAGGGCGTGTTCCGGCTCTGCCCAGGTCACCTCGTCCGCGGCCGGCGTACGCTCCGGGTCCAGAACCGGCAGCTCCACCGAACTGGAGGGCAGGTGGACGCGGAGGACCGCGTCGTCGGGCTGCGGCCACACCCACGGCCAATAGGTGGACGAAAGCACCAGCCGCAGCGCGTGGCCGGGAGCGAGCCGCACCCCGAGGCCGGTGAGGACGATCTCGATCGATTCGGGCTCCCCGGGGATGAACGGGTCGGTGCGATCGCGTCCGTGGCGGGTGGAGAGGTTGAGTACGCCCCGGGACAGCAGCCGGGACGACCCGTCGGGGGCCACGTCGCAGAGCCGCGCGATCACTTGGCCCCGGGGGGTCGAGCTGTCGAGCAGCAGCCGCACCGCCGGCCGGCCGACCAGGGTGATCTCCTCGTCGGCAACGAACAGCTCGAAGGCCACCCCGCGACCGTCCTCGGCCCGCTGGTCCGGGGGCAGGTCGGTGGCGTTGCCATAGGGGAAGAACTTGCCCGAGTCCACGCCGACGTGCTGGGGCGTGCTGACGGTGACCCACCCCTCGCGCGCCGGCACCGACGGAGCGACCAGGGGCCAGGCGGCCGTGGCGACGTCGGCGGTCGGCCACTGCGTGGCCAGCCAGACCCCCGGCACGTCGCCCGGGTTGGGTTCGGGCGGGCGGGGGTCTTCGAGGAAAACGCGGAGCTCCGGGTCGTCCATGACCCCGGTCGGTTCGTCCTTCAACCAGTGGTCCCACCAGCGCAGCGTCTCCTGCAGGAACCCGATCGCCGGACCGGGGCGGGTGGCGCGGTCGGGATATTGGTGGGCCCACGGCCCGAGGATTCCGCGCACCGGGCCGGGCAGGTTCTCGACCAGCCGGAGGACGGTGTCGTGATAGGGATCGGCCCACCCGCCGACGGCGAGCACCGCCGCCTCGATCGCGCCGTAGTCCTCGCACACCGAGCCGCGGCGCCAATAGTCGTCGCGGGTCTGGTGGGCGAGCCAGGTAAGCAGTGGGGGAGTGAGGTGGTCGACCCGGGCGTGCCAGAGCTCGCGCCAGCGGTCCCCGACGTGCAGCGGGTCGGGTGGCCGGGAGGAGAACGCCAGCATCGTGCCGGCCCAGGCCGTCATGTCGATGCCCAGCACCGCCCCCCCGACATAGTGCACGTCGTTGTCGAAGCGGTCGTCGGTGGAGCAGACCGTCACGATCGCTTTCAGTGCCGGCGGGCGCAGCGCTGCGAGTTGGAGCGAGTTGAACCCGCCCCACGAGATGCCGAACATGCCGACCCGGCCGGTGCACCAGGGCTGCTCCGCGAGCCACGCGATGACCGCGAGGCCATCGGCGAGCTCGTGTTCGGAGTACTCGTCGTCGAACACGCCCTCCGAGTCACCCGTGCCGCGGATGTCGACGCGGACGGAGGCATAGCCGTGGCCTGCGTACCAGGGATGACGTTCGGCATCGCGGACCGCGGTCCAATCGGACTTGCGATAGGGGAGGTACTCCAGCAGCGCCGGGACGGGATTCTGCTCCGCGTCCACGGGGAGCCAGATCCGCGCGTGCAGCCGCACACCATCGGCCATGGGGATCCACACGTGGCGGACCTCGGTCCGGTGTGGCAGGTCGTCGGGATGGACGAGGCGCAGACTCACGATCCTCCTTGGGTGCTGCGCCACCGCCGCCAGCGGTGGCCGTTCCCGGCATCCTCCCAGCCGTCGCTCTCCTCGCTGACCCAGGTGCGGTCCTCCGCGACCCGGTTCAGTGGATCGGGGCGCTCGTCGCTGTCGCCGGGGGCGGCGAGCGTGGCGCCGAGGAGTTCCTTCGTGTAGGGATGACGCGGGTCGGCGAACACCGCCTCGACCGGCCCTTCCTCCACGACCCGAGCCGCGTGCATGACCATCACGCGGTCCGCGACGCCGTGCACGACGGCCAGATCATGGCTGATGAACAGGCAGGACAGGTTGTTGTCCCGGCGGATGTCGTCCAGCAGGCGCAGCACCTGGGCCTGCACCGACACATCGAGGGCGGTCGTGATCTCGTCCGCGATGATGATCGAGGGATCCCCGGCGAGCGCCCGGGCGATGCCCACGCGCTGCCGCTGCCCGCCGGACAGCTGGCCGGGGAGCCGTCGCAGGAACCCCTCCGGCAGGTCCACCTGCTCCATCAGCTCACGCTGTCGCTCGCCGATCCGCGCGGCGGGCACCGTCTTGAACAACTTCAGCGGTCGGGCCAGGGAGGTGGCCACCGTGACCCTCGGATTCAAGGCCGTGTCGGCGTTCTGGAAGGCCAACTGAATGCGGCGCCGCAGATCGATCGGACGCTTGCGGACCGGCTGGGAGAGGTCGTGGTCGCCAGCACCACCGGACGCCCCGTCGCTCTCACTGCTGTAGACCAAGGTGCCGTCACTGATGGGGTTGAGACCGGCGACCGCCCAGGCGAGCGTCGACTTGCCGGACCCGGATTCCCCGACCAACGCGAGGATCTCGCCGCGGCGCACGGTGATGTCGACTCCATCGACGGCCCGGTTCGCCTGGGCTCCCCGCCCATAGGTGACCGCCACGTCGGTGCCGGTCACGACGATGTCGGGGTCGAGCAGGTCCGGGCGCGGCCGGATCGTCCGGGTGCCGTCCGCGTGCACTTCGACGATGCCGTTGTCGTCCAGTCGAGGTGCCGAGGCCAGCAACTGGCGCGTGTAGTCGTGACTCGGGTCCCGCAGCACCGTGCGTACCCCCGACCGCTCCACGACCCGGCCCGCCCGCATGACCGCCACCTCGTCGGCCATCCCGGCCACGACGCCGAGGTCATGGGAGACCAGCACGGTCGCCGTCTGGAGCTCCGCGGCGAGGTCGCGCAGAAGGCGCAGCACGCTCGCCTGGGTGAGGACGTCGAGGGCGGTGGTCGGCTCGTCGAGCACGAGCACCTTCGGCCGCGCCGCGACGGCCATCGCGATCGCGACGCGCTGCTGCTGACCGCCGGAGAGCTGGTGGGGGTACGCACGGGCCAGGCGACCAGGGAGTTTCACGTGCTCGAGCAGCTCGGCGATGTGGTCGGCGGTGGCCGTGCGGCCGTGCACTTCGAGCGCCTCGGCGACCTGCCGCCCGACCCGCATGGACGGGGTGAGCGCCTGGCCGGCGTTCTGGGCGACGAGCGCCACGGTCCCGCCGCGGTGCCGGCGCAGATCCTCCCCGGTGAGCGAGAACACCTCCGTGTCGTCGACGAACACCTGCCCGGAGCGGAGGAAGGACCCGCCGCGCAGATAGGCCAACAGCGTCCTCGCGACCGTCGACTTGCCGGAGCCGGACTCGCCCACGATCGCGAGGGTTTGACCGGTGTCGACGGCGAGGTCGACGTCGTGCGTGACATCGATGGCCGGCCGGTCCCGACCGGTCCGATAGGAGATCGAGAGGTCCTCGATCCGCACGAAGGGCCCGGTGCCGGGCTGCGCGACCGCGGTCATGCGGCACCTCGCTGAAGTCGGTCGACGCCCAGGCGTCCGGACAGGCCGTCGGCGAGCGCGGACATCCCGATGACCAGGGTGGCGAGCGCAACGATCGGCGCGATCGTGGCCAGCGGCACGACCGTGAGCGACGTGCGGCCCTCGGAGATCATCAGGCCCCAGTCGGGCGTCGGCGGGTTCGCGCCGAAGCCGAGGAACGACAGCGTGGAGACGAGCAGGATCACCCAGGACGCGCGCATCGCGTACTCCACCAGGATCACCCCCGGAATGGACGGCAGCACTTCCCGGAACACGATCGAGAGGGTGCCCTCGCCGCGCGCCCGCGCCGCGGTGACGAAGTCCAGCGACACCACGGTCGAGGCAGCGCCGCGGACCACCCGCGTCACCGCCGGGGTATAGATGATCGTCACGGCCAGCACGATGACCGGCAGTCCGTTGCCGAAGACGGTCACGATCACCAGCAGGGACAGGATCGTCGGCACCGAGAGCATGGCATCGACGATGCGCATGACGACCAGGTCGAACCAACCGCGAAGATAAGCGGTGATCACCCCGATCAGCGTGCCGAGCGCGACGGCGACCGTCGTGGCGAGGAACGCCACGAGCAGGGCATAGCGTCCGCCCCAGACCGTGCGGGTGAGGACGTCGCGGCCATACTGGTCGGTGCCGAGCCAGTGCTCGGCGGTGGCGCCGTAGAGGGCTTCGCTCGGCACGGAGACGGTCGGGTCGAACGGTGTGAGCACCGGCGCGAGCAGGGCGATGACGATGTGCAGCCCCACGAGGATCAGTCCGACGGTGAGCGTGGGGGAGTCGCGCAGGGCACGGCGTACGCGGACTCCGCGGGACTCGCGCGCCACGGTCGGTGTCGGTTCCTGCGGGGTCGCCGACGGGACCTGCGAGGTCTGGCTCATCAGTGGAACCTCCCGGATCGCTGGCGGGGATCGAGACCCATGGCGACGAGGTCGGCGCCCAGGTTGGTGAGGGCATAGACCGATGCCGACAGGACGGCGATGGCCTGGATCACCGGCAGGTCGCGGTTGTGCACCGACTCGATCATGAGCGTGCCCATGCCCGGATAGTTGAACACCGCCTCGACCACGACGACGCCGCCGATCAGCCAGGCGATGTTGATCGCGATCACGTTCAGGGTGGGCAGGATCGCGCTCGGCAGCGCGTGGCGCAGGACCACGCGGCCGGGGCGTACGCCCTTGAGCTGAGCCGTTGTCACGAACTCCGAGGCCAGCGCGTCGATCACGCCCGCCCGGGTCATCCGGATGATGTACGCCGCCATGGAGATCGTCAGCACGATCACCGGGAGCACACTGAACGGGATGAGCTCGGAAACCCTGGCCTCCGCCCCGTCGATCACGACCGCCGGAAAGATCGGGATCGCGATCGCGAACAGCAGGACCAGCACGGTGGCGGTCACGAATTCCGGGACCGACATCCCGACGAGGGCGAGGCCGGAAATCGTCCGGTCGGTGCCCCGGCCGCGATAGAGGCCGGCGAGGAGACCGAGCACGACCGACAGGGTGATGCCCAGGATGATCGTCGGGATCGCGATCAGCAGGGTGTTGCGGGCGTGGAGGAGCAGGGTGTCCGCGACCGGTTCACCGGACACGAGGGACGTGCCCATGTCGCCGGTGAGCATGCCGCCCAGCCAGTCGACATAGCGCTCGAAGACGGGACGGTTGAGGCCCAGGCTCTCGCGCATGGCCGCCACGGCCTCCGGGGTCGCGTCCTGGCCGAGGATCTGCTGGGCCACGTCGCCGGGGAGCAGTTGGACGGCGACGAACACGAACAGGGACGCAAGCCAGACCGTCAGCACCGCGGTGCCGAGACGGACCAGGATCAGTCGCAGCATGCGATCACCTCAGCCCGATCTGCAGATAGTCGAACTCGAATCCGTGCTCGCGATAGTTCAGGACCTCCCGGCTCAGGCCGACCAGACGGTCGGCGAACATCGGCGTGATCGTGGCACCCTCGCGGATGACCAGCTCCTGGGCGTCGCGATAGTGCTGGTTGCGGCGATCCGCGTCGACCTCCGCGCGCGCGGCGTCGAGCACCGAGTCGAAGGTGGGATTCGCCCACGCCGATTCGTTGTAGGAGCTGCCCGAGCGGAAGATCTGGTTGAGCAGCTGGTCGACGGGCCGGCCGGTGTACCAGTACGTCACCATCGCCGGCTTGATCATCCACACCTGGGTGTAATAGGAGTCGGCCGATTCGTTGCGTACCCGCACCCGGAACCCCGCGTCGCGGACCGCGTTGGCAAACGACACCGCCATGGGCGTGAACACGGGATCGAGGCTCGAGGTGGAGAGCTCGAACGCGAAACCGTCGCGATGCCCGGCCTCGGCGAGCAACGCCTTGGCCCGCTCCGGATCGCGCACGTGCTCGGACTCCAGATAAGCAGCGTCGGTCGGGACCACGGGGTTGTCGTGGCCGATCGTGCCGGCGCCCTGGACGGCCACGTTGAGGATGCGTTCCGGGTCGTACGCCAGCTTGAGCGCCTGCCGGATCCGCACATCGCCGAATTCCTTGGAGGTGGCGAGGGTGGGAATCGTGTACCACTGGCCGTTCTTCACCCGGGCGATCGTCGCGGCCGACGACGCGGCCACGACCTGGGCGGTGGCGAAGTCGAGGTTGGTCTGCGAGATCAGATCGATCTGCTTCGCCATGAGCGCGTTCACCCGCGCCTGCGTGTCCTGGATCGAGAAGAAATCGATGCCGTCGAGGACCGGCCGGCCGGCGAAGTGATCGTCGTACGCCTCCACCGTCCCGCGCCCGCCGGGTCGGAAGCTCGACAACCGGAACGGTCCGGTGCCGTTGCCGGAGTACTGGATCTCCTCGAGCGTGGAGCCGTCGGGGACGATGTAGCACTGGTACGCCGTGAGCAGCGACGGCAGATCGGAGTGCGGGGAGTCGAGTTCGACCACCAGCGTGGTCGGATCCGGTGCGGAGATGCCGGCGGTGGACATCACCGACGAGAGCACGCCGGCCTGGGGTGATCCCACCTCGGGATCGAGGATGTGCGCCAGCGTGAAGGCTGCGTCCCGGGCGGTGAACGGTCGGCCGTCGTGGAAATGCACCCCGTCGCGCATCCGGAAGGTCCAGCGCTTCGCATCGGGGGTCACGTCCCAGTCCGAGGCGAGATCGGGCACCGGCTGCCCCTGCTCGTCCAGTTTCACCAGGCGGTTGTAAAGAGCGCCGAGATACTCGTACGCAGACAGGGAGGCCGCCGAGTCCAGCGTTTCGGCGCGGGAGTTCGCGGGCCGGGCAATGCGCAGCCGGCCGCCTCGGCTGGGCGTTCCCTGAGCGGCATCCGTGGGCAGCGCGACCGGCCCCTGTGCCTGTGAGCACCCGGAGAGGGCGGTGATGCCGCCGACCGCGAGCGCACCGGCGGTCGCCATCCGGAGCAGACTCCGGCGGGGCAGGGGCGATCCGTGCCACGTGCCTTCGGCCTGGCCGAGCGGCGACACAGGTGGACCGTCGAGGGGGAGAGACATCTCCGTCAACCTAAGCCCGACTCGTCACGAATACCTACCTCTTCACGCGGTTTGGGCAGTTTCGTTAGGCAGCGTTGACTTTTCCGTTGGTCGACAACCTCCCGGCGGGGCGAGTCGACATGTCTGCGATCATGGGTGGGTCAGCGAGACATGGGGGATGGAATGGCCACGCGATCGTCACGTCCGAACATGGGTGCAGCGGGGGACAAAGCCCGCGGCGCTGGAAACCAGGTCCAGCGCGCTGGGTCGCAAGTGCAGGACCACCCTGCGTACCGGACGCTCGTGACCGTCGGGCTCGTCTGCTTCGGAATCATCCATTTGCTGCTCGGCTGGCTGTGCATCCAGATTGCGCTCGGGGGGAGCGGTGAGGCCTCGACCGACGGGGCGCTCAAGGACCTCGTGTCCAAACCCCTCGGCAACGTGTTGATGATCGTTTTCGCGATCGGTCTGTTCACGCTGGCGATCTGGCAACTCCTGGAGGCGTTGTTCGGTTATCGCAACCGCGAGAAGAAGAAGATGATCCGCAAGAAGATCTCCTCGGCGGGTCGAGTGATCATGTATTCCGGTATCGGCATCTCAGCCCTCCTCCTCGCGATCGGCAGCGACACCGGTGACTCCGAGGAGTCCGCGCAGAGCACGACGGCGATGCTCATGTCCGCCCCCTTCGGGCGCGTCCTCGTGGGTCTGGTCGGGTTGATCGTCATCGGTGTGGGCGTGGCGCACATCGTGAAGGGCGTACGCCGCAAGTTCGCCAAGGATGACCTTGAGGCGGGTGCGCCCGAGTGGGGGAAGAAGCTCGGCATGGTCGGTTGGGCGGTGAAGGGCGTCGCCATCGGACTCGTCGGCGGGCTGTTCCTCTGGGCTGCCATCACCTATGACGCCGAGAAGGCAGGCGGCACTGATGGGGCGCTCAAGACGCTCCAGGACCAACCGTTCGGCCAGGTCCTCCTCATCGCGATGGGCGTCGGCTTTGCGGCCTTCGGCATCTACTGCTTCGTCTGGTCGAAGAACGTGAACTACGAGAACGTCTGATCCGGACGATCAGGTCGCCGCACCTGGCGTCTATTCGCTGGGCTGTGCACCTAGGGTTGCCTGGTGAGCGAAACGCACGAGCCGGACCTGGGCGGCATGCAGGGGCTGTTCCTTGTGCTTCTGTTCCTCGCCGAAATGGCGGCTTGGGCTGCCATCGGGGTCACCGCTTATCGGCTGGCCGGGGACGGTTGGCGCGGGGCGCTGGTGGCCGGCGGCGTGGTGATCCTCATCCTGGTCAGCTGGGGTTTGCTGGCGTCACCGAAATCCAAGGCCCCGACGCCGATCAAGCTGATCGTTCAGTTCATCGTGTTCTCCGCTGCCGTGGCGGGGCTGCTCGTCATTGATTACGTCAGCCTGGCCGGGCTGTTGACGGGCCTCATCCTCACTGCGGCGATCGGGGCGAGAGCCACGCGCCGGGCAGCACCCGACAGCCCTACTGATAACTGATCATCACCGGGGACGGGTCGACCTGGTTGATTGTCTGCTGCGGCGTCAGCATCGGCGAGTCCTCGTCGTGGAAGTTCTTCCATCCCCAGACGACATTTTCCGGCGGGCTCTCCGTCATCACACGCCAAGTGTCTTGCTTGGCGCCCTGGGGGCCCTGACCGTCGACGTGGATGAGGGTCTGCAGTTCGTCATGGTCGGTCTTGATCTGCTCGCGATCGGGCAGCATGCGGAGCTGGAACTGGTGGAGCACGAACAGCTTCTGCGGGAGGTTGTTCTCGCGGGTCAGCCCGCTGAGCCAGTCACCCACGCGGTTGACCTCCTCCGCCTGCACCTGCCCGATCTGCTGGAGCGGGCGCTGATCCGGCTTGAGCTTCCACTCGGGATCGATGGCGAGCCCGACATGGGGATGGCGCAACAGGGATTCGTATTTCTTTGCCTGATCCACCAGATCCGCCCGGCCGGGCTGCAGATCGAGCACCACGTAGATGCCTTCCTCACCGGCCCGCTCGACCCAGGGCCGGAACAGCTCAGGATCGGGCTCGTTGGTGTAGTTCCCGTTCGGCGACGGCTCGCCCAGCGCCACGGTCGTGATGATCTCGAACATGGGGACGACGGTCTGGTCGGTCAGCTCCTCGTACGCCGCAGCCTGCCGTTTGGCGCGTTCCACGCTCGCGTCGAGGTCCTGCTCGCCCAGGACGCCGAGGACCGGCACACCGGGATAGCCGTACTGAGCGATGTATTGCTTTCCGGGGGCATGCAGTTGACCGCCTCCGGGCAGCTGAACGCCGGTCGACGCCGCTTCCATCCGGGCAGCCAACTGAGCTGGGTCGCCGAGCCCATCGCCCACACCGATGACACGGGTGGGTTTGGCCGCTGCTGCGGCGTCGACGGATTCCCGGGTCTCCCGGGGATCACCCGAGCGCGTCCGGATGACCGTCGCTCCCGCCGCGGCCGAGGTCGTGGCGACGGCCGCCGTGGTGGGTTCGTCCAGACCGGAGGTCTCGGGGCCGGCGACGATGACCGCGGTTTCCGGGTTGGCCTCGGCCTTCTCGATCTCCGGCAGGCCGGCGGCATCGGGCACTGCCTCGACGCCGGCCTGATCGGCGACCCTCGTGGCGGCCGCGCCCAGCGCCAGCACGGTGTCGACGCCGAGGCGCTCGAGTTCGTCTCCCACTGTTGCCGTGTCGGCATTGGGCGCTGCTGAATCAGCCTGGTCGGCCTCACCGGCAGCCGGGGTTGGGGTGCTCGCCCCGTCGTCGGAGACGATCAGGACCGGGATGCCCAAGTCGTCTGCGACAGCAAGATCGGCAGACGGGTCGGCCAGCACGGCCGCCGGGGCGCTTTCGAACAACGCCGCGCTCAGCGCTGCGGTCACCTCCGCGGGCGAGTTGCCCGTGACGACGACCGATTCGCTGCTGTCGACGAGCGCGACCTTGGCCGACCGGCCGGGAAGCTCGGGCAGGGGGGAGGAACCCGATGAACAGGCACCCAGGGCGCCGATGGTCAGCACGAGTGCGAGCAGGCGCCCGGCCGTGGAGTGCTTGACTCGCGAATCGCGTGGGGATGTCACAGGGAGGGCCTTCCGAACTGTCGATGTGTCGTCAACCTTCGCGGACTATGCCCTCGGGGTCCAGCGTCCGCGCGGACGGTTCGGTTGCGAAACGCTTAGATCTCGGCCCGGTCGCCGGCCGTGGCGGGGAAGGTCTCGGCGTTGACCGCGCGTACCCATTGACCCTTGATCGCCCGCCAGCCCTCGTCGTCCAAGCCTCGTCGCCAGTACGGCGAGCAGGACAAACGCTCGAGCTCGACGATCCCGTTGCTGAGCAGCACTCTGCGTACGGCCCGCGTGGCGGCGGCCTCGCCATGGACGAAGGCGCTCACGGAGCCATCGGGGCGGGGGAGCGCGGTGACCGCGTCGGCGAGGAGATTGTCCAGGTCCGTCCGGCCCGCTCTGTGAACCCAGTGCACGATCAGCTCGCCGGGGGAGTCGAGGGCGATCTCGCCGTCCGCGTCCTCGACCTCGGCGACGATCGTGACCGGTTTGCCGGAGGGCACGCGTTCAGCACACGCGGCGATGGCGGGCAGTGCGCTCTCGTCGCCGACGAATAGGTAGGAGTCGGCCGCGGGGTCGGGGGAGTAGCCATCGGCAGGCCCTTTGAATTGGAGACGATCGCCAGGTTTGGCGTGGAGGGCCCAGCGGCCGGCGTACCCCACCTCTCCATGCACCGCGATGTCCAGCGTGAGCTCGCGCCGCGCCGGATCCCAGGCACGCACGGTGATCCGGCGCGGAAACGGCCGCTGCTCACGCGGCAGGTCCCGGACGGCGTCCGGCTCGAACGGCACCCCGTAGGGCGCGTCGGGCGGGAGGAAGAAGCAGTTCACGTACGCATCCGCCGACTTCGGGTCCTCGAAATCGGCCAGGCCCTCGCCGCCGAGCACCACACGCACCAATTGCGGGGTCAGCTTTTCGGTGCTGACGACTTGTCCGTACATCAAAGCCTCCTGAGGAACCCACGACCGAAGGGTCGAGTTAGGTAATCCTAACCTAATGGATGATTCAACGAGACCGTGTACCAGTGGCATGTGCCGCCCCTGCGGTCAGTCGACCTCGCTGCATGGCGCCTCACTCTGCATCCTGACTGCGACTTAGTGACACGCATGCGCGTCGGAGAGTGGACTTGGTGATGCAGGATGAGAGCCCGTGTTGCGAAGTGAAGGGGTAGACGTCAGCGAGGCGGGCTCGATGCCAGGGCTTGAACTCGACGCGCCGAACGTTATGTCACTTCATCGGCAGGATGAAATAATGCCTACGACGCTTCCGCGAGTCCGTCGCGTTCTCTTATGAAGAACCGCCAGATCAGTTGTGTCATCACCCGAGCGTCGGCATCGTCTATGACTTCGCATCCTGACTGCGACTTAGTGACACGCATGCGTGTCGGAGAGTGGACTTGGTGATGCAGGGTGAGGGCCCATGTTGCGAGGTGGAGGGCGGCGTCAGCGAGGAACCGCCGACCAATTTGCCGAAGTGGACTGCGGGGACCGTCAACAATCCGATGCGCGCGCTCGAGAAACCCGATGATGCCGAAGCGATCTTCACGGTCCGGCAGATTGAGCTGACTGAGCTCATTGAGGACCTGGCGCTCCCCGACGTGCTAGTCCGATAAGCGACATTATGTCATTTCCTGACCCCAACTTCATCTGTGATCCTGCCGTTCACGGTGCTGGCCCGCCTCGACTCAGTGCTTGCGCCGACCAAGGACGCAGTTTTCGAAGCGGCGACGAAATACGAAGTCAGTCCCCCACTGCTTCGCAACGAGATGCTGAAGCGGGCGCGGAGCCCTTCAAGATCCTGCTCAAGGGCCGCACCTGGCAGCAGTACGCCGAAACCCAAAGGAACGCTGAGAAGGCCAGCAGAACCGCCCCGAGGCGACGTCCACGCAACATGTTCATCTTCACGTCCGATTCTGAAGCCAACCTGGCTCCTCACCGAAGGGGTGGGCGGCAGGCGCTGCGGGCGTGCATGAGGGGCTCCCAAAGTCATGCCCGTTCGATGCTGCACGAACGGGTTGAGCACATGGAAGAGGAGCCGAGCGGGCGCTTGGGCAGCCGGATCGGCTGCGGTGCAGGCGCCGCAGATTCGAGGGT
The DNA here is from genome assembly GCF_050880385.1 of Ammonicoccus luteus. Classification (NCBI taxonomy): domain Bacteria; kingdom Bacillati; phylum Actinomycetota; class Actinomycetes; order Propionibacteriales; family Propionibacteriaceae; genus Ammonicoccus; species Ammonicoccus luteus. The sequence continues at coordinate 342,463 of NZ_JBNZCI010000001.1, read as the reverse complement.
GAGCATCTGAGCCACGGACGCCGTGGCGTGAAACGCCGACGGTACTCAGGAATGATGGGGCAAGTCACTCGTCGCCGAGGTCTCCTCGAGTCACGCGGCGCTTCTTGCCGATCTTGCGCAGGACCGGCCACGGTTCGCGAATGGCGCGACCATGACGACGATTCTTATGGGGCTTGCAGAGCTGGCAGCCCTTGTGCTGCCGATGAGATGAGTGGGCCATGTCGGCTCCTGTTCCGTGGATGAATCCCGCCACGGTCGGCGGGGTCTTCGAACTGGTTCACTCATGACACCAAGAGTAGAGCCCAACGGCGGCCTTGTAGTACTGGATCGGCGTCTTGTCTCTCAGGCCTTGTCGGTGCCGGGCGATAGGCTCGAGCGCGATCCGCTGTTCTATCGCTGGAGGCCCCCGCATGTCCGCGTCGCCCATCCCGTCGCACCACCTCGAGATCCTTCCTCTCGCCGGCGGGTCGGCGCTCTCGGACTTCCGTGCCCGCGCGCTCCTCGCGCGGCTGCAGGCAGTCGCGCCACGCATCACCAGCGTGTCCGCCCGCTTCCTCCATCTCGTCGCGACAGAGCACTCCCCCTCGCCCGACACCGTCAGCGAGCTCACGGAGATCCTCACCTACGGCGACGCGTACACCACCCCCACCGACACCGCCGCGGTCCACTTCGTCGTCGCACCCCGCCTGGGCACGATCTCGCCCTGGGCGAGCAAGGCGACCGACATCGTGCACAACTGCGGGATCGATGTGCACCGCGTGGAGCGCGTGACCGAATACGCGGTGGCGGTCGATCAGCTCACCGAGAGTGAGTACGCCGCCTGCGCCGCACTCCTCCACGACCGCATGACCGAGTCGGTCCTGCCGGACCGCGAGGCGGCGTACGCCCTCTTCGCCGACCGCGACGCCGAACCCATGGCCCACGTCGACGTCCTGACCCACGGACACGACGCACTCGCCAGGGCCAACCGGGAGTTCGGCCTTGCGCTGTCCGAGGACGAGATCGACTATCTCGTCGCCGCGTTCACCGGTCTGGGCCGCAACCCCACCGATGTCGAGCTGATGATGTTCGCCCAGGCGAACTCCGAGCACTGCCGGCACAAGATCTTCAACGCCGACTTCATCATCGACGGCGAACCCCAGACGAATTCGCTGTTCGGCATGATCCGGCATACCGAACAGGTGGCCGGCGGGCCGGACAACGGGACCATCGTCGCGTACAAGGACAACGCCTCGGTCATGGCCGGCGGCCCCGTCACGCGCTTCGTGCCCGAGTCCGCGGCCGGTTATGCGGGCCCGGCCAAGTACGCCCAGCGCCCCGGGGACGTTCACGTCCTCATGAAGGTCGAGACCCACAACCATCCGACCGCGATCTCCCCCTTCCCCGGCGCGGCGACCGGCGCGGGCGGCGAGATCCGCGACGAGGGCGCGACCGGCCGCGGCTCCCAGCCCAAGGCGGGCCTGACCGGCTTCGTCGTGTCCAACCTCAATCTGCCGGGCACCAGCGAGCCCTGGGAGCGCGACACCTATGGTGCGCCCGGGCACATCGCCACTCCCTTGGAGATCATGATCGACGCCCCCATCGGCGCGGCCGCGTTCAACAACGAGTTCGGCCGCCCCGGGTTGGGCGGGTTCTTCCGGGTCTATGAGCAGACCGTCGACGGCGTACGCCGCGGCTATCACAAGCCCATCATGAGCGCCGGCGGCCTCGGCTCGATCAGCGCGGAACTCACCGAGAAGATCCAGTTCGGCGCGGGCAGCCTGCTCATCCAGCTCGGCGGCCCCGGGATGCGGATCGGCATGGGCGGCGGCGCCGCGTCGAGCATGGCGGCCGGCACCAACACCGCGGAGCTCGACTTCGATTCGGTCCAGCGCGGCAATCCCGAGATGGAACGCCGCGCGCAGGAGGTGATCAACGCCTGCTGGGCGCTCGCTGGGGACAACCCGATCCTGGCCATCCACGACGTCGGCGCCGGCGGTCTGAGCAACGCGTTCCCCGAGCTCGTCGACGACGCCGGGATGGGCGCGCGGTTCGATCTCAACCGCGTACCCCTCGAGGAGTCCGGCCTCGCCCCCAAGGAGATCTGGTGCAACGAGAGCCAGGAGCGCTATGTCCTGGCCATCGCCCCCGAGAGCCTGGCCTCGTTCGCCGCGATCTGTGAGCGCGAGCGGGCGCCGTTCGCGGTGGTCGGCGTGGCGTACGCCGACGGCCAGCTCGTCCTCGACGACAACGCGACGGAGCACGGTCCCGGGGACGATCCGGCGATCGAGATGCCCCTGGAGGTCCTGCTGGGGAAGCCGCCGCGCATGACGCGCGATGTCACCCGCGTGACCCGCACCGCTCCCCCGCTCGATCTCGCGCCGTTCGCGGATCCGGACCGGCTGCGCGACTCCGCGTACGCCGTCCTCCGCCACCCCAGCGTCGCCAGCAAGCGCTTCCTCATCACGATCGGCGACCGCACGGTCGGCGGGCTCAGCCACCGCGACCAGATGGTCGGTCCGTGGCAGGTGCCGGTCGCGGACGTGGCGGTGACGCTGTCGGATTTCGTGGGGTACGGAGGGCAGGCGATGAGTTCGGGTGAGCGCACGCCGCTCGCCGCCCTCGACGCCCCCGCCTCCGGACGCATGGCGGTCGGCGAGGCGATCACCAACCTCCTCGCCGCGCCGATCACGCTGTCGGGGGTGAAACTGTCCTGCAACTGGATGGCCGCCTGTGGCGAGCCGAGCGAGGACGCGGCGTTGTTCGACACCGTCCGCGCCGTTGCGCTGGAGCTCTGTCCCGCGCTCGGCGTGAGCGTGCCCGTGGGCAAGGACTCGCTGTCGATGCGCACGAAATGGACCGATGGCGACGAGACCAAGCAGGTCACGTCCCCGGTGTCGCTGGTGGTGTCGGCGTTCGCGTCGCTGGCGGACGTGCGCGGCACGCTCACCCCCCAGCTCACGATTGACTCGACCCTGCTCCTCGTCGATCTCGGTGCCGGCGCGGACCGCCTCGGCGGGTCGATGCTCGCGCAGGTCAACGGCGACTTCGGCGATGTGGTCCCCGACCTGGACGACCCGGCGCGGCTGGTGAACCTGGTCGCCGGGGTGAACGCCCTGCGGGCGGCCGGCGTGGTCACCGCCTATCACGATCGCTCCGACGGCGGGCTTTGGGCGGCGGCGTGCGAGATGGCCTTCGCGGGCGCGACCGGCGTGGACCTCGAGGTCGGCTCGGTCGCCCAGCTGTTCAGCGAGGAGTTGGGGGCGCTGCTCGCCGTGCCGAGCGCCGAGGTCGACCGGGCCGAGGCGATCCTGGCCGAGCACGGCCTCGCGGAGCTCACCGCGCGGATCGGGTCCAGCCGGGCCGACCGTCGCGTGCGGGTACGCCTCGCCGGCGACCCCGTGCTCGACGAGTCCCTCCGTGATCTGGGTCAGGCCTGGGACGAGGTCTCCTGGCGGATCGCGGCCCTGCGCGACAACCCGGATTGCGCGGATTCCGAGCACGCGGCATTCGCGGCCGACGACGATCCCGGCCTGCGGGTGCACACCACCTTCGACCCCACCGACGACATCGCGGCCCCCTTCGTCAACACCGGCGCGCGGCCGGTCGTCGCGGTCCTGCGCGAACAGGGTGTGAACAGTCACGTCGAGACGGCGTACGCCTTCGACCGCGCGGGATTCGACACGTTCGACGTGCACATGACAGACCTGCAGAACGGCCGCTTCGATCTGGGCCAGGCCGTGGGCCTGGTGGCGTGCGGTGGCTTTTCGTACGGCGACACCCTCGGCGCCGGCGAGGGCTGGGCCCGCTCGGTGCTGCACAACCCGCGCCTGACCGAGGCCTTCGCCGGCTTCTTCGCCCGTCCCGACACGTTCGGGCTCGGCATCTGCAACGGCTGCCAGATGTTCGGCGCGCTTGCCGGCCTCATCCCGGGTGCCGAGGCGTGGCCGTTGTTCACGCGGAATGTGAGTGAGCAGTACGAGGCGCGGCTGTCGATGGTCGAGGTCCTCGACTCCCCGTCACTGTTCTTCACCGGCATGGCGGGTTCGCAGGTCCCGATCGTCGTCGCCCACGGTGAGGGCCGGGCGGACTTCGCCACCCGTGGCGACCTCGACGCGGTGCACCGGGCGCTGCGCTTCGTCGACGGCCACGGCCGGACCGCTGCGGCGTACCCCGCCAACCCGAACGGCTCCCCCGCCGGCCTGACCGCGGTGACCACGCCCGACGGCCGGTTCACCGCGATGATGCCCCACCCGGAGCGGGTGGCCCGGAACGTGCAGATGAGCTGGACCTCCGAGCCGATCGATCAGGAGAGCCCGTGGCTCCGGATGTTCCGCAACGCCCGGGTGTGGGTGGGCTGAGGGCCCGCTCGGCCCGGCCTCACTGACGGACCTCGTACCCCTTCTCCCGCAGCCGCTCGAGCACCTCCCGCTGGTGCTCACGATTGCGGGTCTCCAGCACCAGGTCGATCTCGACCTGGTCGACGCGGAGGTTGGTGCCGGTGCGCAGGTGGCCGACGTCCACGACGTTGGCCCGAGTGTCCGCGACCTCGGCGAGCAGCCCGGACAGCGCGCCGGGGGCGTCGGGTGCCACCACCGCAACCTGCAGAAAGCGTCCCGCGACCGCCATGCCGTGCCGGATGATCCGCATCAGCAGCAGCGGGTCGATGTTGCCGCCGGAGAGCACGGCGACGACGGGACCCGGCAGCGGGTCAGCCGCGCGGGACATCAGGTGCGCGACGCTCGCGGCGCCGGCCGGCTCGACCACGAGCTTGGCACGCTCCAGCAGGAAGAGCGCGGCGCGCGCCAGGCTCTCCTCGCTGACCGTGACCACCTCGTCCACCAGATCCCGCACCAACGGAAAGGTCACGTCACCGGGCAGCCCGACCGCGATCCCGTCGGCCATGGTGGCCATGCGCTCGGCCGCGACGGGCTCGCCGACCTCGAGTGAGTGGGGGTACGCCGCCGCCTGCTCCGCCTGCACCCCGATGATGCGCACATCCGGACGCAGCGCCCGCGCCACCACCGCGATGCCGGCCAGTAGCCCCCCGCCGCCAAGGCCGACCACGATGGTCTGCACGTCAGGGCACTGCTCGAGGATCTCCAGGCCACAGGTCCCCTGCCCGGCGACGATGTCGGCGTGGTCGAACGGGTGGATGAGGACCGCGCCGGTGCGCTCGGCATAGTCCTCGGCGGCGTCCAATGACTCGTCGAGCGTCGCCCCGACCTGCTCGACCTCGGCGCCATAGGCGCGGGTGGCCGCCAGCTTGGGCATGGGCGCGCCGACCGGCATGTAGACCTTGGACCGGATCCCGAGCAGTTGCGCCGCGAGCGCCACTCCCTGCGCGTGGTTGCCGGCGCTCGCCGCGACCACGCCGCGCTCCCGCTCCTCCGGGCTCAGCCGACTCATCCGCGTATAGGCCCCGCGGATCTTGAACGAACCGGCGCGCTGCAGGTTCTCGCACTTCAGATAGGTCTCCGCGCCGATGCGCGCGGACAGTGCCCCCGAACGCTCCATCGGAGTCGCTGAGATGACATCGGCGAGCAGCTCCCGGGCAGCGCGCACCTCATCGATCGAGACAGTGGGCACCTTTGCCATGTGCGACAGGCTATCCCGCCCCCTTAGGTCGGCCTGTCCAGGGCTGAGCCCCCAGGGAGGGCGCCAGGTCCGAGGCCCGAGGGAGGCGTCCGGGTCGGAGGCCCAAACCCGGCCGCCGGGCGTCGGTGTGGATCTCGGTCCCTGAGATGTACCACTGTGCGCGGCAGCATCCGCCAGAGCGGGATGGCACTCGCCGTGTGGGCACATCTCAGGGACCGGACCCGTCGACACCCGGAAAAGTGGATGTGGTCGCCCGCTGAGGCAAGCGAGGCCGGCACCGCGCGGTCCCTCTCCCCCACCGTGCACTATCAAGGCCTCGCCGCCTATTTCCTTCTGGACTAATGGGCGCCGCTGGGGGTTGGGTGTCTTCATGGCCACTCATACTTATGCCCTCGACCTCACGTGGACGGGCAACCTGGGGACGGGCACGTCGGGCTATCGGGAGTACGCGCGGGACGTCCTCGCCCGCAGCGACGGTCGACCGGACCTGGAGCTCTCCGCGGACAAGCCGTTCCGGGGTGACCCGGCGCGGTGGAATCCGGAGGTGCTCCTGCTCGCCGCGCTCAGTGAGTGCCATCTGTTGTCGTTGCTGCACGTGGCGGTGATGCATGGTGTGACCGTGGTGGCGTACGAGGACTCCCCCATCGGCACCATGCAGCAGGAGGGCATCGGTGGGCACTTCACCGAGGTCTTGCTCCGGCCGCGTGTGACGATCACCGATCCCGCCCATGTCGCGTTGATGGAGCAGATCCACCGCGAAGCGGGAGCAGCCTGTTTCATTGCGTCGTCGATGAATTTTCCGGTACGCCACTCCCCCGAAACGCTCGTGCTGGACGGGCGGAAACCGTCATGACGAGAGCAAAGACGCGGGTCGAGCGGGTCTATGACGTCCCGAGGTCAGCCCAGGTCGATGAGCTTGCCGCTCTTGGACACCTCAGGATCGGTGCACGATGAGAGATCGAAACAGCAGGGTCGCCGCTTGCCGTCGCGCAGCTTGGAGAGGCTGACCTCGACCCGCCGCGCTCGCGTCTCGGGGTTCTTGGTGGCCTTCACCCAGCGAACCCACTCCCAGCGAGCCATCGGCGTGAGGCTGGCCCAGGTCTCGGCCAGATCGGCGGCTCCGTCGAGCGCTGCGGCCAGATCCTCGGGCAGTGCCGGTTCGGGCCAGGCCTTGGTCGGGGTGAGCGCACCGACCACGGGTTCACCGTCTCGCAGCGCCAAGGCGTCCCGAAGCTCCGGGTCGATGGCGATCCAGTGGCCCTTGCGTCCGTCCGGCTCCAGCACCGTCGCGAACGGATGGTCGTCCAGCTCCCCCTCCACCGCGACTTGCCCGCGCGAAGGCAGTGCTCCGCTGGCCTCTGCCGGCAGGCGCACGATCAGTCGCTCGCCGATCTGCTGCACGTGCCCCTCAAATGCGATGCTCATGAACTCAGATTAGTCGTGGGCAGAGACAACGTGGACCACAGCGCGAGCACACCATATATGAGATAATGGCACCAACAATCCCCACTTCTGGAGAGGAGCTTCACCTTGCCAACCAACGTGCTCATCAAGTCGAAGGCGGTCATGTCCCGTGACGAACTGGCCGATCTCCTGGAGTCCTTCGCGACGAAAATCCGGACAGGGCAGATGACCCTCGGCGACGGTGCCGCCGATCTCGACATCGCGCTCCCCGAGACCCTCAGAGTCGAGACGGAGGTCAAGGACTCGGTCAAACCGACGCGAACCACCCGCGAGTTGGAGATCGAAATCGAATGGCGGGTCGACGCGGAGGGCAATCCGACCGGCGAGCAGCGCACTGGCGGCCTGACGATCGCCTGACCGCCTGACGCAACCGATCACCCGACGGGACTGACGGCGCGACCGGCTGCCCCGAGCCTGAGTCAATAGCGTTGTCAAGAGCGTTCGTCGGGCGCGACGTCGGTCGTCGGCAGCCCGGCTGCGACCCAGGCATCGAAGCCACCGATCACATCCGTCGCGCGATCGATTCCCATCTGGCGGAGGTTCCAAGCGCAGAGGGCGGATGAATACCCGTGCCGGCAGATGAGGATCCAACGCAGATCCCAAGCCGTCGCCTCCGGGATCCGATAGGGAAAGGTCGGATCAAGACGCCACGGCAGCACCGTGAGATCGATCGCCAAAGCGCCGGGCAGCTCCGCAGTCTCAGCGCGGTGACGGGCAGTGCGAACATCGATCAGGATGGCCCCGGCCTGCTGCTCGGCCAGCGCCTGCGCCGGGGCCAGCCGATCGAGCGCCGCCTCGGCTCGCGCCAACAGCCCCATTGACCCGATCCGCCCCAGCATGATGGGACCCTATCCGGCTGCTCCGGGACAGGGTCCCGAGGCCTTGTGTTCTGACCCGTGTGGCGGATCAAGACACAACGGCGGCGTCCCCTTCCCCCGGGCCCAGCAGCGTGCGCACCAGCAGACGGGCCAACTCGGCATGGCCGCTCTCAGTGAGGTGATAGGGGTCGAGATACCACGACTCGGGGACCTCCAGTCCGGCCCAATGCCGTTCGTGATCGACGAGCACCCGATCGGTGCGGGCCGCGAGGTTCCGGACCGCCTCGTTGTACGCCGGCAGCGCCTCGTGCGTACCCTCACCCTCCGGACCCACCGGATAGGTCGTCTGCAGGACGACCGTCGCGCCCGCCTCGCTGACGTCGCTGACGAACTCCGCCAGGCCGGCCTCGAAGCGATCGAGACCACCGATCCCCCACCCGGCATCGTTCATGCCGAACAACACAGTCACCACGTCGGCTCGGTGACGCGTCACCCGCCATTCGAAGTCGCGCAGGGCGTCCCAAACGGTCGCGCCCGGGACGCCGCTGTTGGCGACCCGATCCTGCGCACGCACGGACCCGGCAGCGCCAGCAAGGTGGGCGGTGAACCGGCCAGCGTACGAATCACGATAATCCGCCAACCCCCAGCCGCTGGTGATCGAGTCACCCGCCAGAAGCCAGGTGACCGGGCCGCGAGCGAGCAGTGTCGGGAGGGCGAGGTCCATAATGCAGGAGCATAGAAGCCTCCGACAGTGCCGGGTCAGGCCTGCCGATCCGCGTTGGCGTGGATCGCGTCGCGCACATAGGCGGCGAGGCCCGGGTGGAGCTTGTCGAAATAGGCGGTGTAGCGCTCATCAGCGACATAGAGATCGGCCAGGTGCCGGTGGAACTCGGGTGAGCAGTCATAGTGCCGTTCAACCGACCGGCGGTGCCGCTCCGCAATGTCCATGGCGCTGTCGCCCGCTGCGGGCGTCCCACTGATCAACGCCGCGATGAAGTCCGCGTTGATGGCGTCGCCCTCCGCCTTGATCTCCGCCCAATCCTGGGCGGTCCAGTGCGCAGTCCGCTCCCTGGACTGTCGCCACGCCTCGGTATCACCCCAGCGTTCCTGGGCCTCTGCGGCGTACGCCTCATCGAACGAATCGCCGAACAGGTCCTTCAGGTCCTGCGGGCTGGCTGGTGTGTGGTTCATCTCGTTCTCCAATGCTCGGTCGATTGCCGACACGAGATCCTCCATCTCGGCCAGCCTGGTCATGACCGCCGCGCGCTGTCGCTGCAGGTGCTCGACGACTGACCCGTCGCCATCGATCAGCGAAGCGACCTCCTCGAGGGAAAACCCGAGACGGCGATAGACGACGATCGTGCTCAGGCGCTCCAGGTCGGTCGGCGTATAGAGCCGATAGCCGGCCGGCGTTCGAGCGCTCGGGACCAGCAGCCCGATGGTGTCGTAGTGGTGCAACGTGCGGATCGTGATGCCGAACTCCTCGGCCACGGCGCCCACTGTCAATTCCACCTGGTCCATCGAGTCCACCTGGTCCATCGAGCCGATCCTGCCTGTTCGTGCGGTCATGACTCCACCCTGGTGCCTCACCCGACGTGAGGGTCAAGACGGAGGATGTAACCGGAGGGGGTGCTATCTATGCCGACGATCACCTTCGCGGCACTGAAGAACGACGTTGATATGGTGCGGCGAGGCGACCGGGACGAGACGACCGACCTCGTCGGTGGTCCGAGGTTCCCTCGGGCAGTCGAACAATCCGAGCCAGTCCAGCGCAAGCCGGTCAGCGCGCTCCACGCGCCTACCGGCCCGCACAGCGGGAAGTCGTGCCGGTCGCCCTCAACTCCTCGGAGTTGAGCTGCATCCGTCCGGTCGAGGCAGGTCCGATGTCGCAAGACCCCGTCGCTCGCGCCTTGGCCCGGGCCCTGTTCTCATCGAGTTGGACCACCCCCGAGCTGATCTCCCGCACGATCGGCATCCTGCCCCACGAGACCGTCTCCTTGGCGCACGCGACGGCGATCGTGCGCGAATTGCTGGAGATCCACCCCACGCCGCACCAAGTGCGCGCCCGGGCCCTCGCCCCCGAACTCCTCGGCCTGCCGACGTTCCAGCAGGCACGCATCGGCGCGCGACAAGCAGGGATTCCGTGGCGGCCGCAACACTGGCCGCTCTCCCCCACCACAATGGCCGCCCGCAGCTGGGACGGTGTCCCGCCGCTGCCCGACGAAGCCGCCCTCAGCGCCTGGCTCGGACTCCCGCCGAACGAGCTCGCCTGGCTCGCCGACAACCAGCACCGTCACCGGCGCCTGCCGGAGGGCCCGCTGCAGCCGTATCGGGCAACCTGGACCTCCCGACGCGCGGGTCCACCCCGCCTCCTCGAGGCCCCGAATTCACTGCTCAAGCGGACCCAGCGACGCATCGCCACCCTGGTGCGGACCCTCGGGGCGCACGACTCCGCGTACGGCTTCGTGCCCGGCCGCAACGCACTCGCCCACGCCGACCGCCACGTGGGCCAGCGGCGCGTCCTGACCATCGATCTGCGCGACTTCTTCGCCCACATCACCGCCCGCCGAATCTTCGGCCTGCTCTTCGCCGCCGGATATCCCGAGCAAGTCGCCTATGTGCTCGCGGGCCTCTCGACGACGGCGACGCCGATAGCCGTGCTGAACCGCATGCCCCCGGGTGGTTCCGACGACCAACGAGCAGCGCTGCGCGCCCGGCTGCGCGAACCGCACCTCCCGCAGGGCTCCCCCAGCTCGCCGGCCTGGTCCAACGCGATCTGCTTCCGCCTGGACCGGCGGCTGACCGGGTTGGCGGTCCGCCTGGGCGGGAGCTACAGCCGTTATGCGGACGACCTGACCTTCTCCGGCGACCGCCTACCCTCCCTCCACGCCATCACCCGGATCATCCGCGCGGAAGGCTTCACGCTCAACCCCACGAAGACGCGCAGTCTCGGCCGCGGAGCGCAGCAACGGGTCACCGGCATCGTGGTGAACAACCGGCCGAATGCGCCCCGCCGGGACTACGAGCGGCTCAAGGCGATCTTGCACGACGCCGCCGTCAACGGCGTGGAGCAAGCCAACCGCGACGATGTGCTGGACTTCGCGGCCCATCTGCGCGGTCGCATCGCGTGGGTCGCGCAACTCAACCCGGTGCGCGGGCAGCGGTTGTTGGCGAGGTACGCAGAGATCGACTTCGGCTAGGTCCCCGGTTCGGCGAGCGTTCCGTTCCGGGGTCTGGGTACTTCCCCAACCGCACCGTTCACGGCACGATGTGAACCCTCAAGCGTTGCGCTGAGGGACCCGGCGATAAGGTCCTCGCGTATCAATTCCGACTAGCCCACGGGAGTCCGGCATGGCCACACCGACCACTGATCCGACGCAATGGTTGACCGATCTGGTGAAACAACAGCAAGCCGTCCTGACCCCCTCGGGTGACGCGATCGGCATGAGCAAGCAGCTCGCCGAGGCGCTGGTTCCCTGGACCAAGGCGTTCAACGATCTGACGAAGGCTCAGATGGAGCTCTTCCAGCAGTGGACCGCTCCGATCCAGGAAATGTTCGCGCCGTGGCTCAAGATGATCCCCGGCGCCGAGGCGTTCACCAAGCCGATCACCGACAAGCGTTTCGCCGGTGAGGCCTGGACGAAGGATCCGCGCTTCGAACTGCTCGCGCGCACCTATCTCGCCACCACCGAGAACATGTTCAAGGCCCTCGACGCGGCTCCGCTCGAGGACAAGGAAAAGGCCCAGTGGCAGTTCGCGCTGCGGCAGATCACCGACGCTGTCAGCCCGTCCAACACGCTGCTGACCAACCCCGAGGCGATCGAAAAGGCGATGGAGACCGGCGGCGCGAGCCTCGTCGACGGCGCCAAGCTGTTCGCCGAGGACCTTGCCCAGGGCCGCATCTCGCAGACCGACATGAGCGCGTTCGAGGTCGGCGTCAACGTCGGCACGACCGAGGGCTCCGTCGTGTTCCGCACCGAGCTCTTCGAGCTGATCCACTACAAGGCGACCACCGACGAGGTCTACGCGACCCCGCTCGTGATCGTCCCGCCGTCGATCAACAAGTACTACATTCTCGACCTCCAGCCGTCGAATTCGTTCGTCAAGCATGCGGTCGACGCCGGCCACAACGTGTTCCTCATGTCGTGGCGCAACGCCGACGAGAGCGTCCGTGACAAGACCTGGGACGACTATGTCGAGAGCATCCTGACTGCCCTGGCCACCGCGAACGAGATCGCCGGCTCCAAGCAGGCTCAGGTGCTGGGCTTCTGCATCGGCGGCACCCTGCTCACCAGCGCCCTCGCCGTCGCCAAGGCCCGCGGGGAGAAGCCGGCCGCGACCCTTACCCTGCTGACCACCCTGCTCGACTTCGCCGAGCCCGGCGAGATCGGCGTCCTGCTCGGCGAGGACACCGTCGAGGCGCAGGAGAAGTCGATCGGCAAGGGCGGCGTCTTCGAGGGCAAGCAGCTCGCGCAGGTGTTCTCGTCGCTGCGAGCCAACGACCTGATCTGGAACTACGTCACCGCCGGTTATCTCAAGGGCCAGGCCCCGCCCGCGTTCGACATCCTGTTCTGGAACGCGGACAGCAGCAACCTGCCCGGTCCGATGTACTGCTGGTATCTCCGGAACATGTATCTCGAGAACAACCTCAAGAACCCCGGCGGCACCACCCAGGCCGGCGTCAAGGTCGATCTCGGCAGCGTCGACATCCCGGCGTTCGTGTTCGCGGCCAAGGAGGACCACATCGTCCTCTGGACCTCGGCCTATGAGAGCAGCAAGCTGCTCGGGGGCGACACCAAGTTCGTCCTCGGTGCGTCCGGCCACATCGCGGGTGTCGTGAACCCGCCGGCCAAGAAGAAGCGCAACTATTGGATCAACGGCACCACGGGCGGCACGCCCGAGGCGTGGTTCGACAGCGCCGAGAGCGTTCCGGGCAGCTGGTGGCCGCTCTGGTATGAGTGGCTCGAAACCGCTGCCGGCGAGAAGGTCGCTGCGCCCAAGGCCCAGGGCAACAAGGCCCACCCGGTCCTGGAGGCAGCGCCTGGCCAGTATGTGAAGGTCCAGGTCGTCTGATCCGAACTTGGATCGCTGCACCTGGTTGCAGCACAGCGAAGAGGCCCGCGGGACAGTCCCGCGGGCCTCTTCTGTCGTGCCGTGGTGTTTCCGTGAAAGTACGCCGCAGCGGTCCGGCTGTCAGCTCAGGACACGCACCTGCCACGGATAGGTGAAGGCGTTGCCGCCCCAGGCCTTGATGGCGCCCCAGACACCGAGCACGATCGAGCCGATCGAGCCGATGATGATCATCGGGATGCCGACCACAGCGCCGATGACGGTGACGGTCAGGATCCAGCCGATGAGGGTGATCAGCCACATGGTGATGGTGAAGTTGAACGCACCCGCTGCCGCGGTGCGCACGAACCTGGAACTGTCCTTCTTGAAGACCCACACGAGGAGCGGGCCGACGATGGTGAGCCAGCCGACGGAGACGATCGCGGCGATGGCCGCGGAGAGGTGGGCGAGCATGGCCCAGAGGCGGTCATCGTGGCTGACGGAGTTGGCGTACTGATTGTTCATGACTCCATCCTGACCCCCGAAAGGTCACTGGACTATCGACTCAAGGGAGCAGCCAGGGTGGACTCCGGGCTGCCCTCGGGTCGGGCCCCGACGGTGGCGCGAGGCGCACGCGCCGCCCGCAGTCCGTTGAGGATCACGATCACCTCGGCGACCTCGTGCACGAGCACGACGGCTGCCAGGCCGAGGAGGCCGGTGATCGCCAGCGGGAGCAGCACGATGATGATCAGCGCGGAGAGCACGATGTTCTGGTTGATGATCCGCCGGCCGCGGCGGGCGTGGGCCAGTGCTTGCGGGATCAGCCGGAGGTCGTGGCCCGTGAACGCGACATCCGCGGATTCGATCGCGGCATCCGAGCCGGTGACACCCATGGCGATGCCCACGTCCGCGGCGGCCAGGGCGGGTGCGTCGTTGATGCCGTCGCCGATCATGGCGGTCGGCTGCCGTTCGGCCAGTGCGCGGACCGCGGCGGCCTTGTCCTCGGGGCGAAGTTCGGCGCGCACGTCCGCGATCCCGGCTGCCTGTGCCAGCGCCTGCGCGGTGCGGGCGTTGTCCCCGGTGAGCATGGTGACAGCGGTGCCACCGGCGGTCAGCTCCTCGATCACCGCGGGGACCTCGGGGCGGAGCTCATCGCGCACGCCGATCGCGCCCACCACGATGCCGTCGCGGGCGATGACCACCACGGACATGCCCTCGGCCTCGAACCTCTCCACCTCCGCCGCCAGCGCCCCGGTGCCGAGCCAACGCGGGCTGCCGACGGAGATGGTGGCGCCGTCGACCTGACCGATGAGGCCTTGGCCGGGTTCCTCCCGGACCGCTGAAGCGGCCGGCAGTGCCTGTGCCGGAGCATCGGGCCCGGACGAGGTGAACGCGGTGGTGATCGCCGTGGCGAGCGGGTGGGTGCTGTGCTCCTCGACAGCCGCGGCCCAGCGGAGCACGTCTGCACGGGACGCGCCGGTGGTGCTGACGATCGCGGTCACGATGGGCTCGTTGCGGGTGAGCGTGCCGGTCTTGTCCACGGCGAGGTGGCCAACGGTGCCGAAGCGTTCGAAGGCTGCGCCTGACTTGATCACAACGCCGAAGCGGGTGGCGGCGCCGATGGCAGAAACCACTGTCACGGGGACCGAGATCGCCATCGCGCACGGAGAGGCCGCGACCAGGACGACCAGAGCGCGCGTGATCCAGGTTGCCGGGTCCCCGAACAAGGACCCAATGACACCGACCAGAAGCGCCAGGACCAGCACACCGGGCACGAGCGGCCGGGCGAGCCGATCGGCCAGGCGTGCTCGCTGACCCTTTTCGCTCTGGGCCTGCTCGACCAGGTCGACGATCTTCGTCAATGAGTTGTCGACGCCAGGCGCACCGGCCTCGATCTCCAGTGCCCCCGACGCGTTGATCGACCCTGCCGACACCCGGTCCCCCGGTGCCACCGCGACCGGGATCGACTCGCCGGTGATGGCGGAGGTGTCGAGACTGCTGCGTCCGGAACGAACCAAACCATCGGTGGCCACGCGCTCACCCGGACGGACCAGCAGCAGGTCACCGATCCGCAGTTCCTCGGCCGACACTTCGACGCTCAACCCTCCTCTGCGGACGGTTGCGGTCTCGGGCACCAGCGTCAGCAGGCTCCGCAATCCCGCGCGAGCACGGTCCATGGCACGGTCCTCGAGCGCCTCGGAGATCGAATAGAGGAACGCCAGTGCCGCGGCCTCTTCGACGAACCCCAGGATCACCGCGCCGATGGCACTGATCGTCATCAGCAGGCCGATGCCGAGCCGACGCTTGCTGAACAGGTTCCGCAGAGAACCCGGGACGAAGGTCGAGGCGCCGAGGAGCAGACCGATCCAGAACAGGATCTGGGCGGCGACCCCGGCGCCGGACCACTCCGCCGCGAGTCCGCCGAGCAGGGCGACGCCGGACCACACCGGGATCATGACGTGCCGGTCCCGCCACCATGGGCGCTTGCCCTCGTCCTCAACGGGAACAGCGGGCGGGACCGCACAGCCGCACGCGCTCATGCCTACACCGCCTTGGGCCCGGTGGCCCCGCCCTTCTCGGTCACGTCCTGACCCGATTCAACAGCTCCGAAAACGGGGTGACATCCGCGAATTCGTCCACGGGGGTACGCCGCACCGAGCGCCCACTCGCCTCATGGCCATCGAGGCCGGCCAGCGTCGCGAGCTCGCTCGCCGCGCGGTCGACACGCCCGGCGAGCGCTGCGGCGTACTCACCCCCGAAGTCCGAGGTCGCCGCATAGACGCCCGTCGGGACGGAGACCGCGCCGAGATAGGCGAACAACGGCCGCAGCGCGGACTCGATCATGAGCGAGTGGCGCTCCGAGCCCCCCGTGGCGGCCAGCAGCACCGGGGTTCCGCGCACGGAATCCGTCTCGACGAGATCCATGAACGACTTGAACAGCCCCGAATAGGAAGCCTGGAAGGTCGGGGTCACGACGATCAGGGCATCCGCGCCCGCCACGGCGCCCAGGTCCTCCGCCAGCGCGCCGCTCGGGAAGCCGGTCATCAGCGCATCCGCGATCGCGTGCGCGTGCTCGCGGACCTCGACATGCCGCACCTCGACCGCAGCCAGCCGCTCGACGGCGGCCGCGAGCTGATCCGCGAGGAGCTTGGTGGACGACGGCGAGCGCAGGCCGGCGCTCACCACCACAACGCGCTTGCTCATGCATTCCTCCGGTTGTTGTCCTCGGCGCGAGTGCCGGTCCAGCGATCGACGACGGGCTCGTCCGGCTGGGCGGCAGCCAGCGGTCCCCCGGCCGAGGCGACCAGGCCGGCATGGGTCGGGGCGTCCGGGACGCCGGGCTTGCGTACCTTGTCGAACTCCGCCCGCAGCACCGGCACGATCTCGCCCAGCAGATCCATCTGCTCGAGCACGGTCTGCTGCGGCAGGCCCGCATGGTCGATGAGGAACAACTGGCGCTGATAGTCGCCGACATAGTCACGGAAGCCGAGGGTCCGCTCGATGATCTGCTGCGGGCTGCCCACGGTCAGCGGCGTCTGCTTCATGAACGATTCCAGTGGCGGGCCGCCGCCATAGACGGGGGCGCGGTCGAAGTACGGGCGGAACTGCGCAATCGCGTCCTGACTGTTCTTCGCCATGAACACCTGGCCACCGAGGCCGACGATCCCCTGCTCGGGCGTGCCGTGGCCATAGTGCGCGAAGCGCCGGCGATAGAGCTCCACCATTCGTTGGGTGTGCTCCTTGGGCCAGAAGATGTGGTTGTGGAAGAAGCCATCGCCATAGAACGCTGCCTGCTCGGCGATCTCCGGGCTGCGGATCGAGCCGTGCCACACGAACGGCGCGATCCCGTCCAGTGGGCGCGGGGTCGCGGTGAAGCTGTTCAGGGGCGTGCGGAAACGGCCCTCCCAGGTCACGTTCTCCTCGCGCCAGAGCCGGTGCAGCAACGCATAGTTCTCGACCGCGAGATTGATGCCCTCACGGATGTCCTTGCCGAACCACGGATAGACCGGACCGGTGTTGCCGCGGCCCATCATCAGGTCCATGCGGCCGTCGGCGAGATGCTGGAGGTACGCATAGTCCTCCGCCAGCCGCACCGGGTCATTCGTCGTGATGAGCGTGGTCGCGGTCGACAGGATGATCCGCTCGGTCTGCGCGGCGATGTTGGCCAGGAGCACGGGCGGGTTGGCCGGGGCGACGAAGGGCGGGTTGTGGTGCTCGCCGGTCGCGAAGACATCCAGCCCGATCTCCTCCGCCTTGCGGGCGATCTCGATCGTGTTCTTGATGCGCTGGTTCTCGGTGGGCGTACGCCCCGTCTGCGGATCGGTCGTCAGATCGCCGATGGTGAAGATTCCGAACTGCATGCTGCTCATGCTCGCGTGGCCGCCTTCCTCAGTTGTTGACTATTCAACCACCTTCGGGCGCGGTCTATTCCCGAGGCTCGCGCGCATGGACATCCGGGCCGGCTTCCGCGTTCGGATCCTCCCGATCGACCGACTCCGCCTCGACCGAGTCCGGCGGGCTCGACCTCGAGGTCAGCATCGTCGTCCAGCGTTGCTCACCGTGCTTCGACCGAGCGAGCAACCAGAGCCGGTGCAGAACGATCACCACGGACACCCAGGCCAGACCCAGCAGCCAGCCAACCACCACATCCGTGAGCCAGTGGTGGCCGAGATAGACCCGGCTCAAGCCCATCGTGACCGCATAGATCGTCATCAGCACGACCCACAGCGTGCGGACCCCTCGCGTGCGGAACCAGTGCAGCATCAGATAACACACGATCGCGGCGATCACGGTCGCATTGAGCGTGTGACCGCTGGGAAAGCTCGGTGAATGCTCGAACGGCGGGATCGCCTCGCTCAGCGGCGGGCGGGCGCGTCCGATCAGCCCTTTTCCGACGAGGGTCATCACCAGCGATCCCGCGACGGCAATCAGGGCCAGGACCACCGGGGTCCTGCTGCGCCATCGCCAAGCCAGGAACAGCAGCACCACGCCGGTGATGATCGGCTGGAGCACCGGACCGCCGGTGTTCGAATAGAACGCGACCACGGCATCGAGCCCCGGCGAGCGCACGGTGAGGATCCAGTCGAGCAGCGGGCGGTCCAGCAGCGCGATGCCGTCGGCTTCTGCGACTGCCTCGTATATCTCCCCCGCCAGCACGGTCGCCCCCACCACGAACCCGAGCGAAACCACGAGCGTGACCGCCAGGACCACGTTGGCCTGCGACCAGCGCTGGGTGCGGAGCACCAGCGACGCCACAACGCGCCCGGCCGCCGTCGACCAGCGCACGATCCGGTGGTCATCGATGGAGCGCTCCGGCAGCGTTGACGAATCCATGGCTTCACTGTTGCACGACTGGCGAACCCGACCCGAAAAGACATGTCGACGGACGCGGGATCCCGCGTACTCAACCGAACGGTTGACATCATGCGAACCCGGGCATATTCTCTTATTCAACCGAACGGTTGATCAAAGATCGAAGGGGATCCGTTGACCGAACGTTCCCAGGAGGAGTCGCTCAACCTCGCATTCGCGGCGCTGGCCGATCCGACCCGCCGTGACATCGTGGCCCGTCTCACCCTGGGTGATGCGACCGTCTCCGAGCTCGCCGCTCCCTATGGGATGAGCCTGCAGGCGGTGTCCAAGCATCTGAAAGTGCTGGCCCAAGCCGGGTTGGTGACTCAGCGTCGCGAGGCGCAGCGCCGACCCGTCCACCTGGAGGCGGACGTCCTCACCCCGATGCTGACATGGATCGACCAACACCAGCGTCGCGCGGAGGAACGCTTCCGCCGACTCGATGCAGTGCTCGCCGACCTGGACGAGGACTGAACGCTCCCCCACCCCGGCGCACCGAAGCGCACCCTCGGAAAGGACCGACCATGTCCGCCAATTCCACCGACTCCACTCGCCGACATGACACCGCCCACATCGAGGCGGACGCCACCGTGCCCGTCATCCGGATCACCCGGGACTTCAAGGCCACGCCGGCCCAACTGTTGCGCGCGCACACCGATCCGGAGCTGTATGCCCGTTGGATCGGACCGAGCAACCTCGACACGGTCATCGACTATTGGGACGCCCGTGACGGCGGATCGTGGCGGTTCGTCAACCGGCGTGATGATGGCGACTACGCCTTCCGTGGCTGTTTCCACGAGGTCAGCCAGGATCGGATCGTGCAGACCTTCTCCTTCGAGTCCATGCCGGAGGCCGTGTCGCTCGAAACCCTTCGTTTCGAGGACCTGGGCGACGGGCGTACGCGCCTGCACGCCCAGTCCCTGCTCGATTCGTTCGAGGGCCGCGACGCATGGTTGAGCAGTGGCATGGAGACGGGCGTGAATGAGGGGTACGCGAAGCTGGACGACCTCCTCGCCCATGGTGAAATCTGAAGGCACGCTGTCAAACAGAAGGAGCCGACCGTGACCGCAGGCCCTGCACACCCCTATTTCCTCGCCGGCCCCTGGCCCGAGGTGACCTATCTCGACGCGGAAGAATTCCCGACGGTCGTCAACGTGGCCCACGACCATCCGATGGCGGAGATGGCGCCGTTGTTCGACGAGACGTTCGGGGCGCTGTTCCCGGCGTTGGGCACGCAGGGTCTGCGGCCGATCGGCCCTCCCTTCTCACTGCATCACCGCATGCCGACCGAGACTGTCGACTTCGAGGTCGGCATTCCCGTCGACCGGCCACTCGGGGAGGCGCAGGCCACCACGTCGGGTGTCACCCTGACCCCTTCGGTCCTGCCCGCCGGCCGGATCGCCGTGGTGTCCCATCTCGGCTCCTATGACGGTCTGGGTGAGGCATGGGGTCGCTTCATGAACGAGATCGCCACGGCGGGCCATCAGCCGGACTTCCCGTTCTGGGAGGTCTATGTGACCGAGCCGACACCCGACGTCGATCCTGCGACGTTGCGCACCGACCTCGTCGTCCGCCTGCGGGAGCACTGAACCGGACCGACTCCGCACGAAGAGGAGACTCCGAGACGGGCTGCTGTGAATTCTTGCGGTTGACCGACGTCATCGGCGGCGATCTGCCTACGCTCTGCACACCCCCACGGCGCGGACAACCGTTGCAGACCAGCGAATCCGCGCGTTGCAGAAGAGGATCTCGATGACGCAGCAACTCGCCCCCGCCGCCACGCAGCAGATCGGCACCGCACTCCCCACCAATCCCGGAGCCTTCATCGCGGACCCGGGTGCGCTCGGCACAGCCGCCTTCGCGCTGACCACCTTCGTGCTGAGCATCTTCAACGCCGGCCTCCTGCCCGTGACGTTGGAGCCCGTGGTGTTCGGCCTCGCGCTGTTCTATGGCGGTGTGGTGCAGCTCGTCGCCGGAACCCTGGAGTTCTTCAAGGGCTCCACGTTCGGTGCGGTCGTCTTCTGCTCCTACGGCGGTTTCTGGATGTCGTTCTGGTACTACGTCACGTTCGTCGCCCCCGGGTTGCCCAAGGAGACCGCCCACTCCGCGACCGGCGTGTTCCTCCTCGCGTGGACCGTGTTCACTGCGTACCTCCTGATCGCGGCCACCCGCGTCCATCGCGCGATGTTCATCACGTTTGCGCTGTTGTTCGTCACGTTCGTCCTGCTCACGGTGGGCGCCCTCGGTGGGCTCGTCGTCGCCACGCGCATCGGCGGCTTCATCGGGCTGGCGACCGCAGCGGCGGCGTGGTATCTCTCTGCCGCCTCCGTGCTCTCCTTCACCTTCGGCCGCGAGGTGCTGCCGCTGGGGAAGCGCTGAGTCGGCGCAGACGTCCTCCGGGACGATCACGTCGATGTCGGCAGGATCGGATAGCTTGTGGGCCACCCCCACAGCCACCGATGTCGATGGACGGAAGGACCCTGCGATGAAGAAGTCGCCCGCGCGTGCGCTAGCCGCGCTGATTGCTACCGCTGCCCTGGCCCTGGCGGGCTGCTCGAACGGCGGAACGACCCAGCCCGCGGGCGGAGGTGACGGAGGCGGCGGCGCTGACCAGGAATACCGGATCGGCGTCACGCAGATCGTTGCCCACCCGTCGCTCGACGCCGCGCGCGAGGGCTTCAAGGAAGCGGTCGAGGAAGCCGGCCTCAACGTGACCTATGACGAGAACAACGCGCAGGGCGAGCAGGCGACCGCCACCGCTATCGCCCAGAAGTTCAACACCGGCAACTTCGATCTGGTGCTCGCGATCGCCACCCCGACGGCCCAGGCCTCGGCCCAGGTCATCACCAACAAGCCGATCCTCTTCACCGCCGTCACCGACCCGGTCGCCGCGAAGCTCGTGGAGAGCAATGAAGCGCCCGGCAGCAACGTGACCGGCACCACCGACATGAACCCGGTCGCCGATCAGATCGCGCTGGTCAAGAAGCTGAAGCCCGAGGCCCGCACGGTGGGCGTCCTCTACAGCTCCGGTGAGGTCAACTCCGAGGTGCAGGTCGAGCTGGCCAAGGCGGCGGCTGAGAAGGAGGGTCTGGAGCTGGTGCTCAAGACCGTCACCAATACCGGTGAGGTCTCCCAGGCCGCGGCGACGCTCGACGTCGATGCGATCTATGTGCCGACCGACAACAACGTCGTGTCGGGCCTGGCCGCGGTCGTGCAGGTCGCCGAGCAGAAGAAGATCCCGCTGATCGTCGGCGAGGGCGACTCCGTCCGCGGTGGCGGCGTCATCACCACCGGCATCGACTATCGCCAGCTGGGCAAGCAGACCGGCGAGATGGCGGTCCGCATCCTCAAGGACGGCGCGGATCCGGCCTCCATGCCGGTGGAGGACCAGAAGGAATACACCACCTACGTGAACAAGGGTGCCGCCGAGCGCATGGGCGTCACCATCCCCGAGGATCTCCTGGCCGGGGCGACTGACGTCTCCTCATGATCCAGACCTTCCTCAACCAGGGTCTCGCGGCAGCTGACCTTGGGCTGATCTTCGGGATCATGGCGCTGGGCGTCTACATCACGTTCCGCGTCCTGAATTTTCCCGACCTGACCGTCGACGGCAGCTTCACCACTGGAGCTGCCGTCGCCGCGTCGGCGATCATCGCCGGGGTCAACCCGTGGGTCGCGACCGGATTCGCCGTGGTCGCCGGTGCCCTGGCCGGACTGATCACCGGACTCCTGCACACCAAGGGCAAGATCAATCCCCTGCTGGCAGGCATTCTCACGCAGATCGCGCTCTATTCGATCAACCTGCGGATCATGGGCCGGGCCAATCTGCCGCTCCTGCGCACCGACACCACCCTGTCCGACGTTCGCGATGCCGGGCTGTTCGGCACGTGGGCCTCGGTGGGCATCTTCATCGCTGTGGTGATCGTGGTCCTGCTCATCGTCGACTGGTTCCTGTCAACGGACACCGGCCTCGCGATGCAGGCGACCGGCGACAACGAAGCGATGATCCGGGCTCAGGGCGTCTCGACCGACGCGATGAAGATTCTGGGCCTCGTGATCAGCAACGCCCTGGTCGGCCTCTCGGGCGCGATCATGGCGCAATACCAGGGGTACGCCGACATCGGCATGGGCATCGGCCTCATCGTGGCGGGCCTCGCCTCGGTGATCCTCGGCCAAGCCGTGCTCCCCAGTCGGCACTTCGTGGTGGCGACGGCCGCCGTCGTGCTGGGCTCGGTCATCTATCGCGAGGTCATCCAGCTGGCGCTGTCCGTGGGCTTCGATCCCAACGACATGAAGCTCATCTCGGCCGTTCTCGTGGTGCTGGCGCTCCTGTTGCCCCGCATGACGATCTTCAAGCGTTGGAAGGCGAAGCGGCGCGAACGCCAGATGGCCGCAGCGACAAGGTCCGCCGCGGAGTCCGACCGTCCGACCGCCGCCGTGGGAAGGTGACGCGCATGCTCGAAGTCAAGGACGTCAGCAAGGTCTTCTTCCCCCACACCCCCAACGAGCGGGTCGCCCTCGACAACGTCTCTCTCCAAGTCGCCGAGCGTGACTTCGTCACGGTGATCGGCTCGAACGGCGCCGGGAAGTCGACGCTGCTCAACGTGGTCGCTGGGGCGTACCGTCCGGAATCCGGCCGGGTCATGGTCGACAACCGCGACGTGACCAAGGAACCCGACTTCAAGGTCGCCCGCTATGTCGGGCGAGTGTTCCAGGACCCGATGGCGGGCACCTGTCCCAACGGGACAGTGGAGCAAAACCTGTCGATGGCCTATTCCAGGGGCAAACGCCGCGGGTTGCGTCAGTCCCTCACGCGTGCCAAGCGGGCCGTGTTCCGTGAGGAACTGCGCGCGCTCGACCTTGGCCTCGAGGATCGGCTCCATGTCGATGTGGGCCTCCTCTCCGGCGGCCAGCGGCAAGCGCTCAGCCTGCTGATGGCGACCTTCAGCAACCCGCGCATCCTGCTTCTGGACGAGCACACGGCAGCCCTTGACCCCGCGCGTGCGGAACATGTCACGCAGCTGACGGAGGCGGCCGTGGAGCGCTATGAGCTCACCACGCTCATGGTCACCCACAACATGGCCCAAGCCCTGCGGCTCGGCAACCGGCTGATCATGATGCACGGTGGCCGCATCGTGTTCGAGCTGTCCGGCGCGGACAAGCAGAACGCGACCGTGCAGGACCTCCTCGATGAGTTCGCCAAGCTCAAGGTCACCACGGACCGCACCCTGCTGGGCGCAGCGGAGGCGGATCGGACGGAGCCGGCGGAGCCGACCGATCCGAAGAGCTAGCTCCCAACCCTCTTGGTCGCGGTCCGGATGTTCCATCCAAAGGTGGACGTTCGGGCCGCGCAGGGAAAGGGTCTCGCGAGCGAGGCTGGAGACATGCTCATCTCCGCCATCGTGCTCATCACCGCAGCGCTCGGCTTCTATTCCGCCGGAGTTTGGACCGAGCGGGCGGCCGGCAGTCTGCGCGCCGTCCACGCCGTCCTGTTCGCCCTCGGGCTGGCCGCTGACGGGGCCGGGACCTTCCTGATGAGCCTCCTCGCGTCGAACGAAGGCCCGCAGCGCGACGGCCTGGCCGGCGCGTTGAACGCAGTGATGGCCGTCACCGGAGCCGTGGCGCTGATCCTCATGGCGCTCCATCTGCTCTGGGCCGTGGTCGTGTTGATCCGCAACCGACCACAGGAGAAGGCGACCTTCCACCGGTTCTCGGTTGTGGTCTGGGCCATCTGGTTGGTTCCCTATTTCACCGGTCTCGCCGGTGCGGTGCTCTGACGGGTTCGCGTTTCCCGACGGAAATGCCCCCACGATCCGCGTTGACGGAATAGGGTGCCACGTGTCCCGCATCACATCGATGTGATGCCCGGTCCTTGGGGGTGCCTGACTTGCCGCTGTCCGAGCGTGATCTCGACGAGCTCTATCGACGACGCCGCACCCTCGCCCTGGGCGGTGGTGAGGACAAGCTCGCGAAGCGCAGGGGCAAAGGCCTGCTGTCGGCGCGGGAGCGGTTGGCGTATCTCTTTCAACCCGGCACCTTCCAGGAAGTCGGCATGCACGTCCGGCACCACTCGACCGGCCTCGACGACCGGGTGCTGGCCGCGGACGGTGTCGTCACCGGCACGGGTTATGTGAACGGCAGCCTGATCGCGGCGTTCGCCCAGGACTTCACCGTCGCAGCCGGCACGCTCGGCAAGATGCATGCGGGCAAGATCGTGGATCTGATGAAGTACGCGACCCAGGCGGGCATTCCGCTCGTCGCGTTCCAGGACTCCGGCGGCGCCCGGATCCAGGAGGGTGTCGATGCGCTGTCGGGCTATGGCGATGTCTTTTACAACAACGTCCTGATGTCCGGGGTTGTCCCACAGGTTGCCGTGATCTGCGGGCCCTGTGCGGGCGGCGCCGCGTACTCCCCCGCTCTCATGGACTTCGTCATCATGACCGAGTCGCACTCCCAGATGTTCATCACCGGCCCCGATGTCATCAAGGCGGTCACCGGCCGAGCCACCTCGATGGACGAGATCGGCAGCGCCGCGATGCACTCGGCGGTCAGTGGCAACGCCCACTTCGTCGCCGCCGACGAGACCGAGGCGATCGCCATCGTGACGAGCCTGCTGTCCTATCTGCCGGCCAACAACGCCGAGGACCCGCCGCACGAGCTCCGCCCGGACCTGGCGATGATCCGGGACGAGGGCATGAACATGCTGGTGCCCGACGACCCCAGCACGCCCATGGATGTGCGCGCGATCATCACCCGGCTCGTCGACGACGGCCAGTTGCTGGAGGTCCACGCGAACTTCGCCCGCAACCTGATCGTCGGGTTCGCCCGCATCGAGGGATTGGTGACGGGCATCATCGCGAACCAACCGATGCACATGGCCGGCGCGCTCGACATCGATGCCTCCGACAAGGGCGCCCGGTTCATCCGGTTCTGCAACGCGTTCAACATCCCCTTGGTCACGCTGGTCGATGTGCCCGGCTTCCTGCCCGGCGTCGAGCAGGAGCGCGGCGGGATCATCCGCCACGGCGCGAAGATGCTGTTCGCGTACGCCTCGTCCACCGTCCCCAAACTCACCGTTATCCTCCGCAAGGCCTATGGGGGGTCCTACTTGGCGATGTGCAGTCAGGAGATGGGCGCGGATTTCGTGTACGCATGGCCCAACGCCGAGATCGCCGTCATGGGTGGCGAGGGCGCGGTGAACATCCTGCATCGCAAGGCCATCGAGGAGGCCGAGGATCCTGCCGCGCGCCGTGCGGAGCTGGTCCGGGAATATCGCGAGGAGTTCGCGTCCCCGTATCTGTCGGCCGGACGCGGCTATATCACCGACGTCATCGAGCCCGCTGAGACCCGCTCCCAGCTGGCGCTCAGTCTGCGCAAGACGCTGAGCAAGAACGAGCTCCGTCCCGCCAAGAAGCACGGCAACATCCCGCTCTGAGGACGAGGAACACATGGATGCCCTGACCCTGATGATCACCGTCGCCGTGCTGACGGTGGCGATCGCCATGATGGTGGCGCTGGTGGTCAAGGTCATCACCTTGGTGATGGGGCGCGCGGGGCGGCGCGCGCCGGAGGAGATCGTCGATGCGATCGTGCCGACGGCTGCCGTCCCGGCAGGTGGTTCCGCACCGCCTGAGGAACATGTTGCCGTCATCGCTGCCGCGGTCAGCGTGGTCTTCGATGACGACGCCCGCATCGTCCACATCCAGCCGAGGGCCGAGACCGCGTGGGCGGCGTCCGGCCGACAGACCCACCACACGTCCCACCATCTCGGTCCCCGCACCGCCCCCCGCCACACCGCGCCCAGACCTCGCGACCCAGGAGGCCCCGCATGATCCGCACGCTTCGCGTCACGGTGAACGGCCACGAATACGACGTGACCGTCGAGGACCGCACCGATCCCGGCACCTCGTTCTATCCCCAGCCGGGTTCGATGGTGATGCCGTCACCGCCGTCTGCGCCACCGCCGAGCCGGGAGTCCGCCGGCACGGCTCCCGCGGGTGGGGGCGCGGCCGTGCCCCCACCGCCCGCCACCGCTGCTGGGGTTCAGCCTGCCCTCGCCACGGGAGCCGTGCTGGCACCCATGTCCGGCGTGCTGGTCGAGATCCTCGTCACCCAGGGCCAGCAGGTCTCCGACGGGGAAACTGTCGCGATCATCGAAGCGATGAAGATGAAGACACCACTTGTCGTCGAGCAGGGCGGCACGGTGGCCAGCATCGACGCGGCCGTCGGCGACGGCGTCCAGGTCGGACAGCAGATCCTCTCGATCTCCTGAGGCAGCCGTGGACCCCTCCGAGCTCCTCAACGTCTTCCAGGGCATCGGCACCCTGTTCCAGCAGGAACCGGCGATCGCGATCGGCCGCGTGGTGCTGGTCTTCGTCGGGTTCGGCTTGGTCTATCTCGGCAAGAAGGAAGTGCTCGAACCGTTGCTGATGATCCCGATGGGGATGGGCATGTCCGCCGTGAACGCGGGCGTGCTCATCTTCGACGGCCACCGCTTCGGGACGCTGTTCGTCGATCCGCTGGTGTCATCGACCGACGATGTCGTGACAACGCTGCAGATCGACTGGCTGCAGCCGATCTATACGTTGACGTTCAGCAACGGCCTCATCGCCTGCCTGGTGTTCCTGGGAATCGGGGTGCTGCTGGACGTCGGATACGTGATGGCCAGGCCGTTCCAGAGCATGGTGATCGCGCTGTTCGCCGAGGCCGGCACGTTCGTCGTCTATCCGCTCGCGCGCATGTTCGACATGACGCCCGCCCAGGCGGCCTCGGTCGCCGCGATCGGTGGTGCGGACGGGCCGATGGTGCTGTTCGTCTCGCTCGTGCTCGCGCCCGAGATCTTCGTTCCTATTACGGTCGTCGGCTATCTCTATCTGGGTCTCGCGTACGGCGGTTATCCCTATCTGATCCGATTGATGGTGCCGGCTCGCCTGCGCGGCCTGCCGATGCCGCCCGACAAGACCAAACCCATCACCTCCGGCCAGAAACTGCTGTTCGCAGTGGTCATCTCCACGCTGCTGTGCTTCATGTTCCCGGTGGCGGCGCCGCTGTTCCTGTCGCTGTTCCTCGGTGTCGCGGTTCGAGAGTCCGGGATCGTTGAATTCCAGAAGCTGCTGAGCACGACGGTCCTCTATGGCGCGACCTTCTTCCTGGGGCTCACCCTCGGCGTGCTCTGCGAGGCCAGCACGCTGCTCAACCCGGTCGTGCTGCAGCTGCTCGTGCTCGGAATGCTGGCCCTGCTGATCTCCGGGATCGGCGGCATCGCGGGCGGCTATGTGATGTACTTCGCGACCGGCCGCAAGTACAACCCCGTCATCGGCATCGCCGGCGTCAGCTGCACACCGACCACATCCAAGGTGGCTCAGAAGGTGGCCAGCGCAGCGAACCCGCAGGCGATCATCATGCCCCATGCACTGGGCGCGAATATCTCGGGCGTCATCACCTCGGCCATCATCGCGGGTGCGTTCGTCGCCCTCCTGCGATGAGGCCACCGGCCAGAATGGGCCCATGACGACTGCCACCCCCAGCCCAGCTGCGATCGCCGCCTGGCGCGAGGACAACGCCGCCCGCAAGCGCGCCCTCGGGCCCGGACCGGACATGGCTGCCACCCGGGAGCTCTCGCTGACCGTGCCCGACGCCGCCCCGGTGCGCGCGCGCTTCCTTGTCCCGACCGACCGGCCGGCCGGAGTGCTCGTCTATCTGCACGGCGGCGGTTGGGTCACCGGGAGCATCGACACCTTCGACCGCCTCGGTCGGGAACTGGCCCGTCGCACCGGCTGGGCCGTCCTCCTCGTCGACTATGCGAAGGCGCCCGAACGACCCTTTCCCGCAGGGGTGGAGGACGCATGGGCGGCGTGGCAGTGGGCGGTGCAGCACGCGGACGATGAGCTCGGCAGCCTAGGGACAACGCTCGCCGATGGCTTCGGGCTGGTCGTCGGCGGCGACTCCTCCGGCGGAAATCTCGCCACGGTCGTGGCACGTCGGGCGCGCGATGCCGGCGTACGCCTCGACGGCCAGATCCTCGTCTATCCGGTGACGGACTGCGATCCGGACCGCCCGTCCTATCGAGCCGCGCCCGACAGCCGCAGCCACATCCAGTTGATCTGGGATCTCTATTGCCCCGCTGAGCTGCGGACCGGGCCCGACGCCTCCCCGCTGCGTGCCGAATCGCTCGCCGGTCTGGCGCCGGCGCTCATCCTCGACGCCGAGCACGACGCGCTCAACTCCGAGATCGATGCCTATGCGGAACGGCTCACGGCCGAGGGCGTCGAGCTCGCCCGGCATCACCTGCCGGGTGTCGAACACGGCTGCCTCAGTTATTGGGACACCGTGCCGGCAGCAGGCCGAGCGCTCGATGCGATCAGGGACTGGCTGGCGCTGCTGGTCAGGTGAGGCGCGGATATTCGATCTTCGGGCAGGTATCCATGACAACCTGCAGTCCAGCCGCGGCAGCACGTTCGGCGGCGGCCTCGTCGATGACACCCAGCTGCAGCCACACCATGCGGATGCCGAGCCGGTCCTTCTGTTCGATGGCCTCGTCCACCACGGCTCCGACGAGTTCGGAGCGGACGAAGCAGTCGACCACGTCCACGTGGGTGCCGTCCGGGATGTCGGCCAGTTTCGCGTACCCCTGCTGACCCAGCACCTCCTCCGCAGCCGGGTGGATGGGGATGATCGTGTGGTCGAGGTGCTCGGCAAGCCAGCTCGCGATCCGGTGCGCCGTCCGGCTCGTGTTGCTCGACAACCCCACAACGGCCCACGTGCCGGGCGTCAGCAGAGCTGCACGGATCTGGTCGGGTTCGTTGATCACTGTGGTCACCGGCCCAGTGTCACACACCCGCCCAAGGCAGCCGCCTCACCCGAGGCGGTCGGCCAGGGCCCGCCCGGTGGTGCGACCGCTGAACAGGCAACCGCCCAGGAAGGTGCCCTCCAGCGCCCGATAGCCCATCATGCCGCCACCGCCGAACCCGGCGGCCTCGCCGGCGGCGTACAGGCCGGGCACCGGCGTCCCGTCGAGGCGCAGGCAGCGGCCGTCGAGATCGGTCTCCAGCCCCCCGAGGGTCTTGCGGGTCAGGATGTTCAGCCGGACCGCGATGAGGGGTCCGTTCGCCGGGTCCAGCATCGCGTGCGGTGCGGCGGTCCGGAGCAGCTTGTCCCCGCGATGGCGACGGTGACCGCGGATGAACGCGAGCTGAGCGTCCTTGCCGAACTCGTTCGCGAGCTCCCGGTCCCGGCATTGCAGCAGGTGCTGGAGTGCGCCCGCGTCGATCAGCGGCTCGTCGCCGACCTCGTTCATGCCGGCTGCCAACTCCGCCACCGTCTCGGCGACCACGAAGTCCTCGCCGGACTCCTTGAACTTCTCGACAGGCTCCGGCGCACCGCGGCCCCGTGCCCGCCGGGCGAGCAGCCGCAGATCCTTGCCGGTCAGGTCGGGGTTCTGCTCGGAGCCCGAGAGCGCGAACTCCTTCTCGATGATCTTCTGCGTGAGGACGAACCAGCTGTAGTCGTAGCCCGTCCCCCGCAGGTGCTGCAGGGTGCCGAGCGTGTCGAACCCGGGATAGAACGGCGCCGGCAGGCGACGACCCGTCGCATCGAGCCACAGACTCGATGGACCGGGCAGGATCCGGATCCCGTGGTTCTCCCAGATCGGCGCCCAGTTCCGGAGGCCCTCCACGTAGTGCCACATCCGATCCGGGTTGATCATCCGGGCACCGGTCCACTGGGCGGTGGTGAGCATCTGCCCGTCCACGTACGCCGGCACGCCCGCCACCATCGACTCCGGCGGCGGGCCGAGCCGCTCGGGCCAGGCCTTGCGCACCAGCGCGTGGTTCCCGCCGATCCCGCCGGAGGTGACGAGCACGGCCTGCGCCTCGAGGGCGAACCGGTCGGCGACGTCACGATTCGTCGGCCGCCCGCGCGCAGCATCGTCCGGCGCCAGGACCGATCCCCGCACACCCCTGACGCCCTCGCCCCGCATGGCGAGGTGATCGACCCGGTGCCGGAACGCGAGCCGGATGCGACCGCCGGCCACGTGCTCCCGGACGCGGGCCTCGAACAGCCCGACGACCGCCGGGCCGGTGCCCCACGTGATGTGGAAGCGCGGCACCGAGTTGCCGTGCCCCTCCGCCCGCCCGTCCCCCCGCTCGGCCCAGCCGACGACGGGGAACAGCCGGTGCCCCATGGCCGCGAGCCACTTCCGTTTCTCCCCGTGGGCGAAGTCGAGATAGGCCTCGGCCCACCGTTGCGGCCAATAATCCTCGGGCCGGTCGAACCCGGCGCTGCCCAGCCAGTCCTGGCGGGCGAGGGCGAAGGAGTCCTTGATGCCCATCCGGCGCTGCTCGGGGGTGTCGATCATGAAGAGCCCCCCGAGGGACCAGTACGCCTGACCGCCGAGCGACTGTTCACCCTCCTGGTCGACGATCACCACGCGATGACCGCGGTCCGCGATCTCCGCGGCCGCCACGAGCCCGGCCAGTCCCGCACCCACCACGATCACATCGGCGTCCATGGCTCCACTGTGTCACGGGCGGGCCGACCGGTTGCCCGCTCCGGGCGAAACCCCGGTGGCGGATCGGCGCACGGTCCAAAGGAGCAATGCGAAGGCGACGATCTGGGTCCCCGCCACCACGGCGACGAGCGCCGGGATCGACCGGTCCAGCAGGAATCCGGCCCAGAATCCACCGGCGATCGCGAAGGCACCCTGGATGGCCGCGAAGATCCCGTACGCGCCCGCCAGCTGCCCCGCCGGCACCAGGTCGGCCACGAGTGCCTTGATCGTCGAGTCCTGGATCCCGTACGCCCCCGCCCAGACCGCAACCCCCGCCAGCGCGAGGCCCAGCACCGGCGCGAAGGCCAGGGCCGGGACCGCAGCCACGAGCAGCGGCACCACCAACAGGATCCGGGCGCCGACGCGGTCGAAGACCCAACCGGTCAGCAGGGCGGCGAGCGCCTCGACGAGCATGGCCCCGGCATAGATCAGCGGGATCGCCGCCGTGGCCACGCCGAGATCGCGCGTCAGATGCACCGAGATGACCGCGAAGGTGACGAGTCCGGCGGTGGTGAGGGCAGCGGCGACGGCGTACGCGAAGAACGCGCGCGGCAGCTGTGCGCCGAGTGCGCCACGCCACCACCCGACCGCCGGTCCGGCCGCCGGCGATTCCTCGTCAGCCGGCTCCGGTGCGTACACCCTCATGTCCGGCACCGTCCGCCGGATCGCGAGCAGGATCACCATCGCGACGACGCCGGGGAGCACGAGCCAGCCGAACCCGAGCCACAGCGAGCCGGTGACGACGATGACCGCTGCCGCTGCCAGCGGCCCGGCGAATGCGCCGACCTGGTCGAGCGCCTTGTGGACACCGAATCCCTTGCCCCGGCCGACCGCCTTGGCGGCGTACGCGAGCAGCGCCGATTTCGACGGCGACCGCACCGCCTTCCCCGCTCGCTCGAGGAGGATCAGTGCCGATCCGACGAGCAGGCCGGCGGCGCCGAAGCGCGGGGCCAGGGCGAGCAGGGGTACGCAGGCCGCTGTGAGGCCATACCCCAGAATCGTGAAGGACCAATGCGCCCCGCGCCGATCGGCCACCGGGCCGGCGAAGAGCCGCAGCACCAACGCCATGGCCTCGCCCGCGCCGGTGATCAGGCCGACGATCGCCGCCGACGCGCCCAGCGCGACCAACGCCGGACCGTACAGCGAACGGGCGCCCTCATAGACCATGTCGGCGAACAGGGACACCAGCCCGAACGCGAACACGACCCTCCAGGCGCTCGGTCGTGGGCGAGAGGTTGCCAGCACGGACGTGATCGTACGCGCCGACCGCCGCCGGAAATCCCCGGGAGAATAGCGTGCGGATGCTGATCTCCCGCGCGTCAGCTGATTCACTTGCCTCCGACAAACCGTGTCAATCCCCTGTCCAGAGGAGCCCCCATGAAAACGCCGCTGCTGCTCGCCTCGTTCGCCACCGCCGGAGTTCTGCTGCTGACCGGTTGCTCCGGCACGGACGCGGCCCAGCCGGGCGGCTCCGGGGCAAGCGCGCCCCAGGCAGGCACCGGTCAGTCGACCGGCGGGGAGAACGCGCAGCAATTCCTTGCCCGCCACGGGCTGGCGGGACAGTCCGCCGAACAGATCGTCGATCAACTCGACCGCACGAACGAGGACCGTCACGGAGGTCCCGTCGGATCCGTGCGCCCGAACGAGCTCGTGCTGTCCGACGACGGGGGTCAGGTCTCGCTGCCGTTGGAGGACAACTTCTATCTCGCGTTCGCGCCCTACCTGAATCGGACGCACGACTGCTTCAACCACAACCTCGCCAGCTGCCAGGGCGAGTTGGCCCAGCAGACGATGGATGTGAAGATCACCACGGGGGCGGGTGAGACTCTCGTCGACGAGCCGATGACAACGTTCGACAACGGCTTCATCGGCGTGTGGCTGCCCAAGGACATCACCGGGGAGATCACGGTGGAGCATGAGGGCAAATCGGTCACCGCGCCCATTTCGACCGGCGCTCAGGATCCGACCTGCGTCACGACGCTGCAGCTGACCTGAGCCCTGCGGTCAGTCGGCCAACACGGCGAGGGCCTCGTCGACGTCACGGCAGACCGTGGCGTCGCCGAGCAGCGACTCCCCGCCGACGACGATGAGCCGGTGCCCGGTCTCCCGGAGCCGCTCGGTCAGTTGGGGCAACAGGTCGCGCGCGTGCGCCACGAGGTGGGTCACCCGGGTCATGTCCACCACCACCGCGGGTCGATCCTCGGCGGCGGTCAACACCGCCTGCAGTGCGGCCTCGATCCCGAGAAAGGCGAGCCCACCCTGGAGTTCCACCAGCCGCGCCTCCGGCGACAGCTCGACGACCCGGCGCACGGTGGAGTGATGCGGTCGGGGCACCCGGGCGAAGTGCAGATCGAAGTCGTGGGACAGCTGGGCGCACATCTCGGTGCCCCGGACGCTGTTGCCGTGGCCGTCCAGCGGGGGCCCGAACGTCCCGATGCCGAGTTGGCCCGAGGCCGCCGCGACGATGCCGCCGCCCACCCCCGACTTGGCCGGGAGACCGACGCGGATCATCCACGCGCCGGCATCGTCATACATCCCGCAGGTCGCCATCACCGACAGCACCCGTTCGGCGACGGCCTCGGACATCACCCGGTCCCCGGTCACCGGTTGCACTCCCCGGTTGGCCAGGGTGGCTCCCATGATCGCGAGATCGGTGGCCGTGACCAGCACGGAGCACTGCCGGAGATAGGCGTCCAGCGCCTCTCCCGGATCTCCCTCGATCACCCCGGCCGAGGTCAGCAGCCACGCCAGCGCCCGGTTCCGCGCGGCCCCCTCGCCCTCGGCCTGATAGACCTCCTCACTCATCGCGAGTGACCGTCCGGCGAGCCGCTCATAGAACTCGAGGATGCGCGGGAAGCGATCACCGGTCACGCACCAGTCGGCCGCGATCGCGCCGATGTTCACCAACGGATTGGCGGGGCGGCCGGGTTCCCCATCGAGAGAGATCTCGTTGAACGCCTCGCCGGACGGCTCGACGTTGATCTTCTGGTCCACATAGTCCGTGCCGCGATCGCACAGCGCGAGGGCATAGGTGAAGGACTTGGAGATGGACTGGATCGCGAACTCCACGTCCACGTCCCCCGCACCATAGACATGGCCGTCTACGGTGCAGATCGCCGCACCGCACCCGTTGGGATCACCGACTCCGACCTCGCGGGGTTCCCCGTCGCTCAGGTGCCGCGCGGAGTCCACGAGGCGGTCGAGATGACGCAGAATCGGGGTGCGGGCGGCGGTCGCTTCGGGAGTGCTCATAGCGCCCACCCTGTCACCCGGCACCCGACCGGAGCGATCGGGTTGGGCTCTGCCTGCGCCACGGCGGTGGGAGGGGCACAACAAGAGCGTCGGTGGGGTTTGACAGAATAGATGCTTTATTGATCAATCAACCGGCTGCGCGAAGGCCGCAGCGGAGAGGTTCACCATGAAGATCGGCATCGTCATCGGCTCGATCCGCGAGGGGCGCCTCGGCGCCTCTGTCGGAGCATGGGTTAAGGACCAGGCCGACAAACGTGCGGACGCCGAATATGAGGTGCTTGACCTCAAGGACTTCCGCGTGCCCCTGCTCGACTCGCCGACGCACCCCATGCAGGCGAACAAGAACTACGACTCTCCCGAGGTGACCGCCTGGAGTCGGGCGATCGATGCCTGCGACGGGTTTGTCTTCGTGACTCCCGAATACAACCACGGCGTTCCCGGCGCGCTGAAGAACGCCGTCGACGTCCTGGGTCCCGAGTGGGTCGGCAAGCCGATCGGTTTCGTGGGCTACGGGTCGGCCGGCGGCGTACGCGCGGTCGAGCAGTGGCGTCAGATCGTCGGCAACCTGTCGATGGTCGACGTGCGGGCCCAACTGGAGATCAGTCTCTTCACCGAGTTCGGCGACGAGGGGTTCACCCCCAACGAGCGCCGGAGTGCGGAGATCACGACGCTGCTGGACCAGTTGGTGGAGATGACCAAGAAGCTGGCCTGAGCCTTCAGCGGTGGGGTGGCGGCGCCGGCAGGCGGACGATCCACCAAGGGAGCAGCGCCTGTGTCAGTGGTCCGATGGCAAGGGCGTACGCGACCGTGCCGACGCCCACCACCCCGCCCAACAACCACCCGGCTGCCAGGACAAGGACCTCGATGCTGGTGCGGATGAGGCGAAGGGACCGACCGGTGAGCCGTGCGAATCCGGTCATGAGCCCATCGCGGGGGCCGGGGCCGAGTTGGGCGCCGATATACATGGCGGACGCCAACCCGTTGAGCAGCACGCCGGCCACCACCAGGCCGAGTCGCGCGGGCAGACCCTCGGGTTCGGGAATCACTGCCAGAGACGGATCAACAACCAGCCCCACCACGATCGCATTGGCGACCGTGCCCAGGCCGGGTGCCTGCCGGATCACGGCCCACAGGGCCAGGACGAGCATCGAGGTCGCGATCACCACCTGACCGAACGTCAACGGCACATGGAGTGCGATGCCCTGGTGGAGCACATCCCAGGGCATGACCCCCAAAGTCCCGCGGATCAGCAGAGCCATGGACACACCGAAGAGGACCAGCCCGGCGAACAGCTGCGGAAGCCGTCGGCCGAGCCGGCCCGCGCGGAGCTGTGCGAGCGGGCCGAGCTTGGTGAGTTCCACCGGGCGGTCGGCGTGGGGGCGAGCGGTCATGCGTACAGACTGACGCACCACTCCTGAGATGTACCAACAGAGCCGGTGCCATCCGGCCACCGGGGATGGCACCCCTCTCTGCGGTACATCCCAGGGGCCGGGAACGCAACGGCGGCGACAGGGTCTCCCCCGCCACCGCTGGCGTACTGCAGCCCCAAACGGGCCCGAGAACGGTCAGACCTCAGTCATGAACCCCGCGAAGAACGCATTCAGCTCGTCAAAGGCGTCGAGCGGGAGGACGAGGGAGACGTACTGATCCGGGCGCACCACCACGAGCGCACCCTGACCACGGTCGATCTGCTGCATGTCGAAGATGTCCCGGTCGGTGTCCTCGACCGCCGCGAAGCACTTCTCGTAGTCCACCAGCCCGTGGATGCCGACGCGCGGCTTGAGGAAGTCCGGCATTTCGAACCAGTCCACCTCGAAGTGGGACTGCTGGACAATGCCGCGGACGTCGAACACGCCATCGGTGGGCCAGTCCTTCGGCGTGTACTTCGCCACCGGCGAATCGTCCGACGCCAGCCACTCCATCAACTGCAGGAACTTCGAGCCGCTGTTGCGGGGGTCGACGACGTCGGCGAAGGCATACAGACGCCAACGGCCGTCCGCCTGGTGCTGGTGGCCGAGGTGCATGCGCTTGCCGTCGCCCATGCAGATGACTTCCTGCGACTTGAAGCGCCGACCGGGCGGATAGCCCTTGGCAAGGTGCAGATAGGTGTCCTCACCGGTGAGCAGGCTCGGCGTGTAGTGCGTGGCCAGGCCGGCGGTGAACTCACCGTTCTTGACGAACTGACGCTCGACCTCCGCGAAAGCGGCCTGGACGGCCTTCTCATCGCTCGAGTCGACCCGGCCGGCACCGCCGATGGCCTGGGACCAGCGGGTATCCATGTCGATGAGATCCTGGGCGATGACCTTGCGCTCGGCGGAATAGGTGTCGAGCAGGCTGGCGGGGCTGCGGCCCTGGATAACCGCGGCCATCTTCCAGCCGAGGTTGAAGGTGTCCTGCATGGAGACGTTCATGCCCTGACCGGCCTTCGCCGTGTGGGTGTGACAGGCGTCACCGGCGATGAAGACCTGCGGCGCGCGCTGGCCGATCTCGGCCTCGTCGACGTCGTCGAACTTGTCCGTGACGCGGTGACCGACGCGATAGACGGAGAACCAGGCGACCTCCTTGACGTCCAAGGAGAACTGCGACAGGACGTTGTTGGCCTTCGCGAGCACCTCGTCCTCGGTGAGCCAGGCGTCGGACGCGATCTCACCCATGTCCACATAGAGACGGAACAGGTGGCCGCCCTCGCGCGGGATCAGCAGGATGTTGCCGCCGTCGCCGGACTGGATGGTGCACTTGAAGCGGATCTCGGGGAAGTCGGTGACCGCGAGCAGGTCCATGACGCCCCAGGCCTTGTCGGCGCCGTATCCCTGAGCGACGCGACCGATCGACTCGCGCACGATGGAATGCGCGCCGTCGCACCCGACGACATATTTCGCCTTGACGACCTTCTCCCCCTCCGGGGTGCTCAGCGTCACCGCCGCGAGACCGTCCTCGGTCTCCTTCGGCGGCACCATGCTGGTCAACTCGTGCGAATAGTCCACCTTGAGGCGGCTGGGCGAGCCGTCCATGTATTCCAACAAGAAGTCGAGCAGGCGGGCCTGGTTCACGATCACGTGCGGGAACTCCGAGAGTCCGTCGCGCACGTCCTGGACCCTGCCGAACCGCTTGATCCGGCTCGGGTCGGAGGGGTCCGGTCCCCAGAAGTGGGTCTCGTTCACCCAGTACGCCTCATCGGTCATCTTGTCCGCGAGGCCAAAGGCCTCGAAGGTCTCCACCGTGCGGCAGTTGACACCGTCGGCCCGGCCCACCGGCAGCGGACCGTCGGCCTTCTCGACGATGCGGGTGTTGATCTCGGGGAACTCCGAGAGCTGGGCAGCCAACAGCAGGCCGGCGGGGCCGGTGCCGATGATGAGGACGTCCACCTCGTCGGGCAGCGGACCCTGTTCCTCCGAGCGGCCCTCGGCCATCTTGCGGATCCGGGGATCGCCCTTGACGTAACCGTCCTGGAAATACTGCATGCGGTTTCCCTCTCAGCGTTGAGATCAAGGCGCAGCCGGTTTCCCGGCGAACGCCGCAGTGTGTGCCCATCGTTCCGACGTTTCGTGGCTGGCGCAATGGCCCGTCGACCAAAACCCGCGTGTTCGGCGCTGTGAGTGGACACAATCCGCGGCGGCGAATGGCGAACGGTCCGGCTTGCGTGACCGAGGCTAGGCTGACGAAATGTCGGTGCCCGTCGGTCTCTATCTGACGAACCAGTACTACCCCGGCCACGACCCGGCCGCCGCCCTGCGCGAACAGTTGGCGCTGGTGCGAGCGGCCCGGGACGGCGGCTGGGCTGCGGTGTTCGCCGGCCACCACTATCTCGGCGACGACCTCGCGCACTTCCAGCCGCTGCCCATGCTCGCGCGGGCGGCCGCAGAGGCCGAGGGCATGCGGATCGGCACCGGCATCTGGCTGCTCGCGCTGCACAATCCGGTCGATGTGGCCGAACAGCTGGCGACGCTCGACATCATCGCGGGCGGTCAGCTGACATTCGGGGTGGGACTGGGTTATCGAGACGTGGAGTACGCCGCCTTCGGCATCGGCACGAGCCGGATCGACCGTTTCGAGGACAATCTCTCGATCGTCCGCCGGTTGTGGGCCGGGGAAGCCGTGGACGCGGACCTGCCCTGGTGTCGCCTTCGGGGCGCGCGACTGAGCCTGTTGCCTGTGCAAACACCCGGGCCGCCGATCTGGATGGCCGCGAACAGCGACAGCGCTGTGCAGCGGGCTGCGCGCCTCGCTGATGCCTGGATGGTCAACCCGCACGCGACGCTCGACACGATCAGTCGCCAACTCGAGTTGTATCGCGTGGCCCGCGGAGGGCGCCCCGGGCCGCTGCCCCTCATGCGTGAGGTGTTCTGCGGCCCCGACCGCGAGACGGCCCTGCGGCGAGCAGAGCCCTTCCTGGCGGCGAAATACAAGACCTACGCAGATTGGGGTCAGAACAAGGTGATGCCGGATCGGGACGCGTTCGATGCGGCGTACGCCCAGTTGGCCGACCAGCGCTTCATCGTCGGATCCCCGGCTGACTGCGTGGCCGCTCTGCGGCCCTGGCTGGAGTTGGGTGTGACCGAGCTCATTCTGCGGACGCACTGGGCCGGGATGCCGATCGAGCACGCGGTGGAGTCGATCCGACTCCTGTCCACTGAGGTGCTGCCCAGCCTGTGAAGGAAAGAGGCCCGGAAGGAGCCGGGAGGCCTCTACGCTTCACTGGCATGACCCAGATCACATTCCGGCTCGGCGCTGCCACTGCGTTGCTGGCATCGCTGCCCTTGCTGGCGGCCTGCAGCACACCCGACAACGCACTGGCGAGCAGATGCAGCGGAGGCACGCTCCAAGGCTGGGACTGCACCCTCACGATCGAGCGCATCGACAAGCCCGCCAGCGGTTCGCTGTCGGTCAACGACCACAGCAGGCAGGTCGACCTCTCCGGAACCATCACGCTCCGCACCGGGAAGGTGGACGTGACCTTCGGCAGTGGTGGCCAGGACGACCACACCGTGACGGTGACTCCCGACAGTCCCCAGCAGGTGGACACGACCGTCCGGACCGCCGGCAGAAGCTCCGACGATGAGCGCCTCATCCTGGTCAAGGTGGTGCCTCTGGAGCCGAGCGAAGGGCTCGAGGCCACCCTCCGCCACAACGGCTGATTCGGGGGCCGCTCCTGCGACCTGCCCGAGCCCCACGTATTGTCGACATATGACCAACCCAACGAAGCAGGTCGCGTTTCTCGTCGCCCACGAGGGCATCGAGGAGATCGAGCTCACGTCTCCCTGGGCGGCGGTCAAGGAGGCAGGGTGGACCCCCGTGCTCCTCAGCCCGAAGTCCGGCGAGGTCCAGGCCTTCAATCACCTTGACAAGTCCAACACCTATCCGGTCGACGTGGAGGTGAAAGCGGCCTCCACCGAGGACTTCGCCGCCCTGGTGCTGCCCGGCGGTGTCGTGGACGGCAACCTGATCACCTCGCGCAATCCCGATGACCTCGAGGCCTTCAACGGCGCGCTTCTCGAGGCCCTGCACCACGGCTCGGCGGCGTGATCCGCCATGCCGCAGGAGGGGTGGAGCGCCAAGCGCGAGCGGCAATACGAGCACATCAAGGACAGCGCCGAGGAGCGTGGCGAGTCCGAGAAGGTCGCGAAAGAGATCGCGGCGCGGACGGTGAACAAGGAACGTGCCCGGGCCGGTGAGTCGAAAGAGGCCAGTCGCACCTCCATCGAGGACATCTCGTCCGGTCGCCGCGGAGGTCTGCGGTCCCACTCGGGCGCGCAGGGCCGCACCAAGGCCCAGCTCTATGAGGACGCCAAGCGCAAGAAGATCAAGGGCCGCTCGAAGATGACCAAGGACGAGCTCCGCAGGGCGCTGGATGACCGCTGACTTCCCCCGCGCGGTGTTTCACTGGCCGTCCCGCATCGCCGGCACCGCGCTGCGCCGCTATCGCGCCACCGGTGCCGATCTGCCCTTCGGCGACCCCCTGCCGTGGCATGGGGTCTCGATGGAGGGCTATTTCTGGCGTCTGACCGATCCCGCCTCGGGCCGGGTCGTCATCGCACTCACCGGCATCAACACGCCGGCGACCGGCCCGGCATGGGCGACGGTTGGCATCGCGACGGAGCCGGGTGGAACCCTGGATGCCGGTGAGCTCTCCGACGCGTGGGCCGACCCACAGCGCTTGGGCATCCGTGTCGCCGACGAAGTCCGTGCCTCCGAGCGGCAGGTCCGCATGGCGGTCGGCTCGTCCCGGGTCGACTTCACTGTCGAGGCACCGCGACGCTGGCCCGGGCGCGTCTTCGGCGGTTCGAGTGTGTTCCAGACCGTGCCGGGGCTGAATCAGTATTGGCATCCCTGGCTCCTCGGCGGCCACGCCACGGGTTCGGTGACGATCGACGGTGAACGGACCGCCGTGGACGGCTGGCAGGTCTATGCCGAGAAGAACTGGGGCCGGGGCGGCTTCCCGACCGCATGGTGGTGGGGTCAGGCTCAGGGCTTCGCCGAACGGAACGCCTGCGTCGCCTTCGCCGGTGGCCGGATCACCGCCGGACCGAAACTTGCCGGCCGCGGCCTGGAGACCGAGGTCACGGCACTCGTGGCGGCGCTGCCGGACGGCCGCGTCGTCCGGCTGGGCGATCCCCTCATTTCCCCGGTCACGACGACAGCGCGACCCGGTTCGTGGACATTGCGCGGGCGCTCCCCACGCTGGCAGATCGAGGTCGATGCCGTCGCCAACCCCGACCATTCCTTCGTGCTGCCGGTGCCTCTGGTCGAGGAGCGGCGGAATGCGCCGGGTGATCTGGAGCACCTGGTCGGGGACCTCCGCGTTCTCGTGCGGGAGAACGGCCGTGTCGTCTGGCACGGACACACCACCCTGGCCGCACTGGAGATCGGTGGGCGTGACCTCGCCGAAGCCGAACTGGCCCGCCGCGGCGGCGATCCCCGCCCCCTGCGGCATCCGAAACCAGCAGGACCCAACGAAGCAAGCACTGACTGAAGGGACGATCCCATGACCGACCACCAGAAAGTCGATCGCGACGCTGCCGCCATGGTGAACGACGAGGGCGGTTTCCCCGAACAGCAACAGCAGCCCCCGGGTTTGACCGGCGAGATGACCCCGGTGCCCGACCACGGCGAGGAATCGTGGGTCGGCCACAACCGCCTCGAGGGGCTGCGGGCCCTGATCACCGGCGGGGACTCGGGCATCGGCCGTGCGGTCGCGATTGCGTTCGCGCGCGAGGGCTGCGACGTGGCCATCAACTATCTGGCCGACGAACAACAGGATGCCGAGGAAACCCAGCGCTGGGTGGAGAAGGCCGGCCGCAAGTGCGTCCTCGTGCCGGGCGACCTCACCGTGGAGGCCACGGCCCGCGGAGTCGTGGACGACGCCGCCGGCCAACTCGGCGGGCTGGACATCCTCGTGAACAACGCGGGCTATCAATGGGCCCGCAGGGAGGAAGGGCTCGCGAGTGTGACGACCGAGCAGATGGACCGCGTGTTCAAGACGAACCTGTACGCCCTGTTCTGGGTCACCCAGCAGTCCCTCTCCCACCTCCAGAAGGGCGCGAGCATCATCAACGTGAGCTCGATCCAGGCGTACGACCCGTCGGTCTCCCTGTCCGACTATGCAGCGACGAAGGCGGCCATCAACAACTTCACCGCCAATCTCGCCGCCGAACTCGGCCCGAAGGGCGTCCGGGTGAACGCCGTGGCCCCGGGACCGATCTGGACGCCGCTGCAGCCGGCGACCAAGGGCGGCGACAGCATGCCGAGCTTCGGCGGCGACACGCCCTTGGGTCGTGCCGGCCAGCCGGCCGAACTCGCCGGGGCTTTCGTCTATCTGGCGAGCCCGCGCGAGGCGTCGTACGTCACCGGCACCGTCCTCGGCGTCACCGGCGGCAAGCCGGTCTTCTGAGTGTCAGGTCCCGCAGAACGTGCGGAACCCGCGACCTTCGTCCGGGTCGGGCTCGGCAAGATCCTCGAGCCCGGCCCGGACCTCGAACGGTGCCTGCACGGCCGTGAGCAGCCGGTCGAACGGCTCGAGGTTGCCGAACTGGGCCGCTAGCAGCGCCTCTTCAACCCGGTGATTCCGCGGAATGTACGCCGGGTTGAGCGCGTCCATGGCTGCGTGCACGGCCGTCGGGTCGGCGGGCAGCAGGCTCGCTCGCTTCTCGGCCCAGGCCGCGAACACGGCACGGTCGGTGAACAACCCCTCGGCCGTGCCGGCCGCCAAGGCGCGGAAGAAGTTCGTGAAGTCCACCTTGTCCCGGTGCAGCAGTCCGAGGATGGCCTCGACCAGCCCTGCGTCAGGGCGCGCGAGCCCGAGCTTGGCGCTCATCCGCTCCAGCGCGAGTTCGTTGTAGAGCGTCCCGAACTCCGTCAGCACCTCCATCGCGAGCTCGATCGCCGCGTCCTCGTCCGGTGCGAACAGCGGCAGCAGTGCCTCACCGAACCTGGCGAGGTTCCACTGCCCGACCGACGGCTGATTGCCGTAGGCATAACGCCCGCCGGTATCGATCGAGCTGAACACGGTGCCCGGATCGAACGCGTCCATGAACGCGCACGGGCCATAGTCGATCGTCTCGCCCGAGATCGTCACGTTGTCGGTGTTCATCACACCGTGGATGAACCCGACGCCCATCCAGTCCACGATCAACGCCGCCTGGGCGCGCATCACCCGTCGATAGAACTCCAGATAGGGGTTGTCCGCAGCCCGGGCTTCCGGGTGGTGTCGCTCGATCGCATAATCCGCCAGGCCCCGCAGGAGCTCCGGATCGCGCAGCGCTGCGGCGTACTCGAAAGTCCCCACCCGCAGATGGCTCGCCGCCACCCGGCTCAGCACGGCACCCGGCTGCGGACCCTCCCGGAAGACAGACTCGCCGGTCCTGACGACCGCCAGCGAACGGGTGGTCGGGATGCCCAGGGCATGCATCGCCTCGGAGATCAGATATTCACGGAGCATCGGCCCGATCACGGCCTTCCCGTCGCCGCCCCGCGCGAACGGCGTGCGACCCGAGCCCTTCAGATGGAGGTCCCGACGTCGGCCGTGCGCGTCCGTGAGCTCACCCACCAGCAGTGCCCGACCGTCGCCGAGCCGCGGCGAATAGCCGCCGAACTGGTGGCCCGCATAGACCTGTGCGACCGTCTCGACCTCGTCGGGCACCCGGCCGACCAGGAACGCGACGCCCTCGGGCGAGCGCAACTCGTCAGGATCGAGACCCAGCTCGCGGGCCACGGGTTCGTTGAGCACGACGAGCTCGGGCGCGGGCGCCTCGGCCGCACGCCACGGCGTCGACAGTTTGGGCAGGGCCTCTGCGTACGTCTGCTCGAATCGCGACAACGTATTCGTGTCCATGACCACGCAACCCCGAGCCAGCCGCAGTTGTTCCCAACCGGGTTCAGGATTTCGGACGCGACCACGAGGTCCGCACACCCGGCTAGGCTTATCGGTCAGGGGTGCTGCGCACTTCGCTGCGGCGTACTGGGCTGTGTCCGGCCGCGACCCGAACGAACAGGAGATTTGCTCGATGACCGAACGTGTGAAGATCGGCGACCTGCAGGTCGACAAGATCTTGGTCGACTTCATCAACGACGAGGCGCTGCCCAAGACCGACGTCGATCCCGAAGCCTATTGGCAGGGGTTCACCGACGTATTCGCCCGTTTCGCCCCGCGCAACGCCCAACTGCTGCAGATCCGTGAGGACCTGCAGCACCGGATCGACGAATATCACCGGGCGAATCCGGGCGCGCCGGCCATGGACGACTACGTCGCGTTCCTGCAGAAGATCGGCTATCTGGTCGAACCGCCCGCTGACTTCCAGGTCCGCACCGAGAACGTGGACACCGAGATCTCCGAGGTCTCCGGTCCCCAGCTCGTGGTGCCGATCCTCAACCGTCGCTTCGCGATCAACGCGGCCAACGCCCGGTGGCACTCGCTCTACGACGCCCTGTACGGCACCAACGCCATCCCCGACGAGGGCGGCGCCGAGCGCGGCAAGGGCTACAACAAGGTCCGCGGTGACAAGGTCATCGCGTGGGGCCGTGAGCTGCTCGACACCGCCGCTCCGCTGGAGTCGGGTTCGCATGCGGATGTGACGAAGTACGCAGCCGGTGAGCGGCTGGTCGCCACTCTGTCCGGCGGCGAGACCGTGGGCCTCAAGGATCCGGAGAAGTACGCCGGCTTCTCCGGCGATGCCGACGCCCCCACGGCGGTGCTGCTGAAGAACAACGGGCTCCACATCGAGATCGTGATCGACGCCGAGGACACCATCGGCTCGACCGACAAGGCCGGCGTCAAGGACATCGTGGTCGAGGCCGCGATCACCGCGATCATGGACCTCGAGGACTCCGTCGCGGCCGTCGACGCCGAGGACAAGGTCATCGGTTATCGCAACTGGCTGCTGCTCAACGACGGCACCGCGTCGGAGCACATGACCAAGGGCGACAAGACCTTCGACCGCGTGCTCAACGCCGACCGGACCTGGACCGCGCCGGACGGCGGCGAGGTCCGTCTGCCGGGCCGTGTGCTCATGTTCGTCCGCAACGTCGGCCACCTGATGACGAACCCGGCAGTGCTGGATTCCCGCGGCGAGGAGCTGCCGGAGGGCATCCTCGACGCCCTCGTCACTTCGCTGTGCGCCATCCCGGGCCTCGTGG
This sequence comes from Ammonicoccus luteus, assembly GCF_050880385.1. Lineage (NCBI taxonomy): Bacteria > Bacillati > Actinomycetota > Actinomycetes > Propionibacteriales > Propionibacteriaceae > Ammonicoccus > Ammonicoccus luteus. The sequence goes on along the minus strand of NZ_JBNZCI010000001.1, from coordinate 297,775 downwards.
AGAGCAACGAGAAGCGCAACTCGCGCACCGGCTCGATCTATATCGTGAAGCCGAAGCAGCACGGCCCCGACGAAGTCGCGTTCACCACCGAGCTGTTTGCCGCTGTCGAGCAGGTCGTCGGTCTGCCGGAGAACACGCTCAAGGTCGGCATCATGGACGAGGAGCGCCGCACGACCGTGAACCTGTCGGCGTGCATCGAGCAGGCGATCGACCGCGTCGTGTTCATCAACACCGGGTTCCTCGATCGCACAGGTGACGAGATCCACACCTCCATGGAGGCCGGCGCCATGATCCGCAAGGCGGAGATGAAGAACGCCACGTGGATGACGTCCTATGAGGACTGGAACGTCGACACCGGTCTCAAGCACGGGCTGCCCGGCAAGGCCCAGATCGGCAAGGGCATGTGGGCCATGACCGAGCTGATGGCCGAGATGCTCGAGCAGAAGATCGGTCAGCCGAAGGCCGGCGCCAGCACCGCGTGGGTGCCGTCGCCGACCGGTGCCGCCCTGCACGCGACCCACTATCACCGGGTCGATGTCAAGGCGATCCAGGACGAGCTGCGGGCGGGCGGTGCGCGCGCCGAGCTCGCCGACATCCTCACGATTCCCGTCGCGGAGAGCACGGACTGGACCGAGGATGAGAAGCGGAACGAGATCGACAACTCCTGCCAGTCGATCCTCGGCTATGTCGTCCGCTGGATCGATCAGGGTGTCGGCTGCTCCAAGGTGCCGGACATCAACGACATCGACCTGATGGAGGATCGGGCCACCTGTCGCATCTCCTCGCAGCTGATCGCCAACTGGATCCGCCACGGCATCGTCAGCGAGGAGTTCGTCCTCGACTCGCTCAAGCGCATGGCGCCGGTCGTCGACCAACAGAACGCCGGTGACCCGCTCTATCGGAACATGGCTCCGGAGTTCACCGACAGCATCGCCTGGTGCGCCGCGCGGGACCTGATCCTGCAGGGCACGAAGTCGCCGTCGGGTTATACCGAACCGCTGCTCCACGCCTACCGGCGGAAGCTGAAGGCCTCGCTGGGTCTCTGATTCCAGCCGAACGGGCACCCCGCTTTTCGCGGGGTGCCCGTTTTTTTGTCGCCCGGTCCCGACGCTTCGGAGGTGGCCGACCGCAAAACTGCCGCAAAGGCTCGGCTTATAGTTGGCTTGGAGAGTCTCAGAAAGATTATGATGGACTTATACTTACTCCCAGGGTCCGGATCCACTCCGGAGGCCACATGACCGCTATCCCACGAGGCAAACATGCACATGCGCACCCGTGACCCCCACACGGTCAGGCTCTGGCAAGCCCCGGTGATCGCCGCCCAGGCGCTGTGGCTGCGCAACCGCCGCCCGGTGCTGTCCTGCGCCGAGGGTCTCGATCATGGCGTCGTCCCGGGGCCCGGACGGCCTTCGTTCCGCTTGGCCATCGTCGGTGAGTCCACCGCCGCGGGGGTCGGGGTGACCGAGCACGACCACGGCATCGCCGGTGCTCTCGCCCGCCGTGTGCGCGATGCTCTGGGACGCGAGGTCGAATGGACGGCGCGGGGCGCGCAGGGCTCGACGGTGTGCCTGACCCGTCACCATGTGATTCCCCAACTGGACAACGACTATCACCTGGTCGTCCTGCTCGCCGGGGTGAGCGATGTGATCAACGGGGAGACGCTCGCGGATTGGAGCATCGACATGGCAGCCGCCGTCGAGGATCTCGCTGTCCGCAACCGACATGTCCTCGTCGCCGGCATGCCGCCGCTGAAGGACTTCCCTCAGCTTCCGAGCCCGCTCGCCGAGTTTCTCGATCGCCGCGGCCAGGAGATGGACGTCGTCACCGCACGCATCGCCAGCGGACGGGACAATGTCACGTTCGCTTCCAGTCGCCCGCCGAAGCCCTTGGACCCCACCCTGTTCGCAGCAGACGGGATGCACATGACCGCGGCCGGCTATGCGGGCTGGGCCGACGCGTTGCTGGCGGAATACCTCGCCAGCCCGAGCGCCACATCAGCGTCCTGACGAGTCCCCCGGCATCAGCGTCCTGACGACACGCGCCGGATTGCCCACCGCCACCACGTTGGCGGGGATGTCCCGGGTGACCACCGCGCCCGCACCGATCACCGAGTTCTCTCCGATCGAAACGCCGGCGAGCACGATGACCCCACCGCCGAGCCACACATTGTCCTCGAGCGTGATCGGCTCCGCCGCCTCCCACTTGGCGCGCCGCAACTCCGGATCGAGCGGATGGGTCGGCGTCAGCAACTGCACACCCGGTCCGAGCTGACAGTCCCGGCCGATCCGGATGGGAGCCACATCGAGCGCGATCAGACCGAAGTTCACGAATGTCCCGGCGCCCACGCTGAGCTGTTCGCCATAGTCGACGAAGAGCGGCGGGCGGATATCGGCGCCCTCCCCCACTTCGCCCAGGAGATCGGCCAGAACGGCTCGAGCGGCCTGCTGATCGTGGGGATAGAGCTGGGCGTACTCCGCCTGGAGCCGAAGCGCCCGCCCGGAGGCCGCAGCGAGATCGGGGTCATCCGCGATGTACAGATCGCCGGCCAGCATGCGCTCGCGCTGGGTGCGATGGTCGGAGGGCATCGATGAAGTCACGACCGTGCACGCTAGTGGCCGAGGCGTTCCGCGCAGCAGCAGCCCGCGATGTCGAACAAGAGGTCGCGCACTACCATGCGGGAAAACGATTGCGGGCTGAAGTCAGGAAACCGCCGCCTGACCACGTCCGAAGGACGGAGTGCCATGCGGATCATCCAGGACGACGGGGAGGCTCTCGGCCGCTTTGCGACCGATCTGATCGCGGAGCGGATCGCGGACCGTCCGGACGCCGTGATTGGGCTCGCGACCGGGTCGTCGCCGATTCCGATCTACGTCGAAATGGCGCGTCGTGTCGCTGCCGGCACCCTGGACCTGTCCTCGGTGCGGTTCTTCGCCCTGGACGAATATGTCGGCCTGGCGGCCGACCATCCCATGTCCTATCGCGCGTTCCTGGACGACCACGTGGTCGGCCCCTGCAACCTGGATCCTGCCCAACTGACCGTCCTCAACGGCAAGGCCGCCGATCCCGTCGCCGAATGCGCCGACTATGAACAGGCAATCAGCGCCGCAGGCGGGATTGATCTGCAACTGCTGGGCATCGGCCACAACGGACACATCGGCTTCAACGAGCCGACCTCGTCGTTCGCCTCCCGGACTAGGGTGGTCGCCTTGACCCACCAGACCGTGGACGCGAACGCTCGGTTCTTCGACGACGACGCCGAGGACGTGCCGCTGCTCGCGCTCAGCCAAGGAATCGGCACGATCCTCGAGGCCGGTCGACTGGTGCTGATCGCCACGGGCGCGGGCAAAGCTCCGGCGATCCGCTCGGCGATCGAGGGCGAACTCACCTCAAGCGTCCCCGCCTCTGCCCTGCAACTGCACCCGAAGGTAACGTTCTTGGTGGACGAGTTCGCCGGCTCCATGCTGGCGAGGGTCGACTTCTATCGCCGCGAGCGACAGATCATCCCGGGATACGGTCACTGACCAACAGCCCACCGTGGAGGCGCCATGAGCGATGAAACGCTTCATGTGCTGCTTCTCGCGGCAACCGGCCTGCTGCTGCTGGCCCTCGTCGCAATCAAGTTGTCCCATCGGCTCGGCATGCCCGTGCTGTTGCTGTTCGTCGGCATCGGCATGCTCCTCGGTGACGGTGGCATCGGCCTCACCTATGACAACGTGGAACTCACCCGACAGGTCGGCACGCTGCTCCTGGCGATCATCCTCTGGGAAGGCGGCTATACCACTCGCGCCGCCGCGATCAAACCGGTCGTCGCGCGATCGGTCGTCCTCGCCACCGCGGGGGTGCTGATTTCCGTCGCCGTCACCTCCACCGTCGTGTTCTGGGTCCTCGATGTCGATTGGCGCACCGCCGTGATTTTCGGCGCAGTGGCCTCGTCGACCGACGCGGCGGCAACCTTCGCCATCCTGCGACGGCTCCCGGTGGTGCACCGCATCCGCCAGACGCTGGAGGCCGAATCCGGATTCAACGACCCACCGGTCATCGTGCTCATCGCGGTCGTCATCTCGGACGCGTGGTTCGAGATGTCACCCGCCGGGATGCTCACCTCCGCCGCATTCCAACTCGGCGTCGGCGCCGCCGTGGGACTGCTGGTCGCCCTCGGGGGAGCGTCCTTGCTTCGACTGGCGGCGCTGCCCGCGAGCGGGCTCTATCCGTTGGGAGCGGTGGCGATCGGCATGGTCGCGTTCGCAGGGGCGGGCATCATCGGAGCGTCAGGTCTCCTGGCCTGTTACGTCGCCGGTCTGGTGGTCGGCAACAGCGGGCTCCCCCACCATCGCACCACGATCGGGTTCGTCGAGGCGTTGGCGTGGCTCGCACAGATGTCGCTGTTCATGATGCTCGGGCTGTTGGCCAGCCCACACCGGCTGGTGGACGCCATTGCTCCCGCACTGGTGGTCGGCGTGCTGCTGACCTTCGTCGCCCGTCCGGTTTCCGTGTTCGCCTGCCTCCTGCCCTTCCGGGTGCCGTTGCGCGAGCAGATCTTCATCTCGTGGGGTGGGCTGCGAGGTGCGGTCCCCATCGTCCTCGCGGCGATGACCATGGCCTCCTCGGTGCCGGATGGTGAGCACATCTTCGATGTGGTCTTCCTGATGGTCATCGTGTTCACCCTCGTCCAAGGTCCGACCCTGCCGCTCGTGGCGCGCTTGACCCGCGTCTCCGAGCCCGCCGGGACAACCGAGATGACTTTCGAATCCGCTGCGCTGGACGATGCCGACGTCATGGTGCTCAAAGCGGCCGTGCTGCCCGGCTCCCGCCTGCACCGCGTCACCGTCAAAGAACTCCGCCTCCCCGATCGGGCGACCGTGTCGATGATCATCCGCGGGGGCGAGATCCTCGTGCCGGGTGACGACACCCATCTCAGGACCGGGGACGAACTCATCCTCACCTGCAAACCCGAGGACTTGCCCGCGGTCACCGAACGCCTGAGTCATGTTGATCGCGGCGGCCGGCTCGGCCGATGGTTCTCCGGCACCCATTGACGCGCCGCGCGGCCGATCCCGATCAACCGGCGAACGGCCGCGCCTCGAGCCCGCGCACGCCAGGTCGCACCACATAGACGGATCCGGCGGCCGGTTCCTCGTGATCCTCGAGGTTTTCCCGCGACGTCGTGATGAAGAGTTGATCGAGATCCGCCCCGCCGAACGTGCACGCCGTGACTTGATGAACCGGCACGTCGATGATCTCGCTCAGCGTGCCGTCCGGGGCATAGCGGTGGACCGCGGACCCCTTGTTGAGCGCCACCCAGACACCGCCCTCCGCATCGACACAGAGACCATCAGGCCGCCCTGCGTGCTCGTCGATCGTCACCCAGGGCCGCCGCCGACCGAGCCCGGTCGCAGGATCATGATCGAACGCCCAGACGGTCATGGTCGGGGTGTCGTTGTAGTAGGCACGTTTGCCGTCCGGACTCCAATCGATCCCGTTCGAGGTCGTGACCGGCGCGATCACGGTGCGGGGCTCGCTGCCCGGCCCGTCCCAGCGATACACCGAGGCGGCGCCCTCGGTCCGGTCATAGGCCATCGTGCCCACATAGAACCGGCCCTCGGGATCACACCCGCCCTCGTTCGTGCGCAGGCGTTCGTCCCGGAACAGTTCCACCGCCGGCGTCAGGTCGGACAGGTCGTCCGTTCTCGCCAGCGAGATGCCGGACTCCGTGGCGATCACAGCTCCTCCGCCGACCCGCGGCCGGAGGACCGACGCAATCGGAGACCCAACCGGCGTACGCTCCACCCGATCCCGCCCGATCAAACCGGAACCCGAATCGGCCGGGTCCAGCGTCAGAATTGCCCCGTGGAGCATGTCCACGCACCGCAGGCGCCGGAGGCTGGGGAACCACACGGGACCCTCACCGTGGTATGCGATGGTCTCCGTCAGCCGCTCCGCTTTCATGACCTCACCCTAGGTGGCTCATCGGGGCTGCCCAAGGGCTTTGGGAGACTGGGCCGCATGAGCACGCACCTGAGCACCCCCATCGAGGAGTACGCCCTGCTGGCCGACATGCGCACCGCTGCCCTGGTGTCCAGGGAGGGGAGCATCGACTGGCTGTGTCTGCCCCGGATGGACTCCCCCGCGGTGTTCTGTGCACTGCTCGGCACGCCGGACCACGGGCGCTGGCAGCTCACGATCGCCGACGGCACCGTGGTCGAGCGGCGCTATCGCGGCGATTCGTTCGTCCTGGAGACCACGTGGGAGAGCCCGACCGGCACGGCCCGCGTCCTGGACCTGCTGCCGTCGGGCGCCGACGAGGTCGACCTCATGCGGGTCGTCGAATGCGTGTCGGGCGAGGTGGTGGTCGAACAGGACCTGCGGCTGCGCCTCAACTACGGGCAGGTCGTGCCCTGGATCCGACAGGAACCCCAGGGGCTCGTCGTCATGGCCGGACCCGTCGGCATCCTCCTCTCGGGTCCGGACCTCGATCCCGAGTGTGGACCCCACGGTGCCCATTCCCCCTGCCTGACCACCCGGACGCCGCTGCGCGAGGGCGGCCGCCTCGATTGGCAGATGCTGTGGTTCCCCTCGCACCGTCCGTTCCCGAAGCCCGCCCACCCGGCGGCCGCCATCGGCGAGACCGAACGGTTCTGGGCGCAGTGGAGCGGTGATCTGGAGGTCCGGGGGCGTTACCGCGCACCAGTGCGGCGCTCCCTGCAAGTGCTGCGCGCTTTGACGAACTCCTCGACCGGCGGGATCGTCGCGGCACCGACGACCTCGTTGCCGGAGGAATTCGGGGGCGAGCGCAACTGGGACTACCGATACACATGGCTCCGGGACGCCGCCTTCACCATCGAGGTCCTCGTGGCGCACGGGAATTCCGACAAGGCCGTGCACTGGCGCGACTGGCTGCTGCGAGCGGTGGCCGGGGACGTTTCGCAGCTGCAGATCATGTATGGCATCGCGGGTGAACGGAACCTTCCCGAGAGCGAACTCGACCACCTGCCCGGCTATGCCGACTCGAGGCCCGTGCGGATCGGCAACGGCGCCGTCGACCAATATCAGGCCGATGTGGTGGGCGAGGTGATGCTGGCGCTCGGTCAGTTGCGGGACAACGGACAGGGTGAGGATGCGTGGTCGTGGGGGCTGCAACGCCAGCTCCTCCACTACTGCGAAGAGCACTTCGATCGCGAGGATCACGGGATCTGGGAGATGCGCGGGGAGGCGCACAAGTTCACCCACGGGCGGGCGATGATGTGGGCCGCGTTCGACCAGGGGATCCAGGCGGTGGAGCAGCACGGGCTGGACGGTCCCGTCGACCGCTGGCGCGAGCTGCGGGCACGGCTGCAGACCGAGATCGACGAGCACGGTTTCGATCCCGGATCGAACTCGTTCACGCAGACCTACGACAACACCGAGGTGGACGCGTCGCTGCTGCAGCTGCCGCACACGGGGTTCTGCTCCTATGACGATCCCCGCATGCTCGGGACCGTCGACCGGATCGAGGCCGAGCTGGGCGACGGCTCCGGTCTGCTCCACCGCTATCGGACCGCTGCCGGACTGGACGGTCTCACGGGGGACGAATATCCGTTCCTGATCTGCTCGTTCTGGCTCGTGGAGCAGTACGCGTGCAGCGGTCGCCTCGACGACGCCGTCGCGCTCATGGATCGACTGGTCGGTCTGGCCAACGACGTGGGGCTGCTGAGTGAGGAATACGACCCGACCAGCGGCCGCCTCGCCGGCAACTTCCCCCAGGCGTTCAGCCACCTCGGGCTCGTGCGTGCCGCGGCGGCGATCCTGGACGCGGGGGATGCCGCCTGAGACGGGGCGGCGCCGGAGTACCGTGGAGGGTCAGGAGGACGCCTCGGACCACCGAGGACCCGTTGTGAGGAGGACCCCATGGCTCGACCTGCCGGTGAACGGTATGCCTGTGAGAAGTGCGGTGCGCAGCTGGTCTATGAGAAGGCCTGCAACTGCACCTCGGGGCGTCACGAGGAGATCTGCTGCGGCGTCCAGATGAAGAAGGTCGACGGCTGACGACCACCGTCCAGCCCCGCGTGCTGGACGCCGTCTTCGTCGGCACCCCGGCGCCGTTGGCCCCGGAAGGGCAGCTGTCGGCGATCGTCAAGCACCCAGTCGGGGGCGCGGTCCGGGTGGACGCGGACGGCCTCACCGGGGACCAACAAGGGGACCTGCGGGTCCATGGTGGCCCGGAGAAGGCAGTCCACCTCTATCCGCCGGAGAACTATGCCCTGTTGGCAGCGGCGCGGCCGGAACTGGCCGGACAGCTGCGTCCCGGTGTGCTCGGGGAGAACCTGTCCGCGCCCGGTCTGACGGAGTCCGCCGTCTGCATCGGGGACATCTATCGGATCGGCACGGTCCGGCTGCAGGTGAGCCAGCCGCGCCGGCCGTGCTGGAAGATCGACCACCGGTTGGACTCCCCCGGCCTCAACCAGGTGGTCGTGAAATTGGGGTGCCCCGGGTGGTACGCGCGGGTGCTCACCCCGGGCGAATTGGCCGCAGGTGACCCGGTCAGCCTCGACGATCGGCCTGCCCCGGACATGACGCTCGCACGCCTGCTCGCGACCGATCGGGACCACCGCCCCGCACCCGATGAGTTGCGCGCCCTTGCGGCCGCTCCCGGCCTCAACGACGACTGGCGGGCCCGCCTCCTGCGGCGCGCCGAGTGGCTCCTGAGCCGCTCCAGCTGAACGAGCGCAGCGAGCCGAACGCGCCGGGCCACCGGTCCGCGCTGATCCGGTCGGGGAGACGAGTGCGATACTCCGCAGGTGGCCATTCTCTCAGTGACCTTCCCGTTCTTCGCGCTGGTGTTGATCGGCTATCTCGCTGCCCGCCTGCGCATCCTGCCGCTGGTGGCGGTGCCGGGAATGAACACGTTCGTGCTCTATTTCGCACTCACTGCGATGCTGTTCCAGCTGGGCGCGAGGACCCCGATCGCCGAACTGCTCGACCCGGTGGTCCTCGGCCTGTGGTTCCTGAGTGGCCTGCTGATCATGGCGATCGCCGCCACCACTGCGTTGCGGCGCAAGCTGGGTTGGCTGGACGCATCGTTCGGCGCCTTGATCGCCGTGCTGCCGAATTCCGGATTCATGGGCGTGCCGCTGCTCACCACCCTCCTGGGTGCCACTGCCAACGGCCCGATCATCGCGTCCCTCTTGGTGGACATCGTGCTCATCCAGTCCTTGGGGGTGGCGTTCTCGCACCGGGGTGCCGGCGAGAAACGGAGTGCCTGGGCCGAACTCCGGGGCGCCCTCACGCGGATGTCCCGCAATCCCCTGCCGTGGGCCATCGCTCTGGGGGGCGCTTGGGGAGCGACCGGACTGACGCTGCCCGCCCCGATCGACCAGGTGATCACCTTGCTCGCTGCCGCCGCCACCCCGGTCGCACTCTTCACGATCGGGGCAGTGCTCGCCCGCGAACAGGGCAACACTCCTGACGGTCGGATCAGGACGGGGATTCGGGCGTTCGGTGACGTCTATTGGCTGGCCGCGCTGAAGCTGTTTGCCCATCCGCTGTTCGTGTGGCTGCTCGGACGTGGGGCGATCGCGCTCGGCCTGCCCCTGAGCGAAAGTGCCCTCGTCGTGCTGGTCCTGGCGGCCGCGCTGCCCGCCGCTGCCAACGTGTCGGTGCTGGCGGAACGGTTCGGTGCTGACAACGGCCGCGTCGCCCGGGTAATCCTTGTGTCCACCGTCCTGAGCTTCGCCAGCTTCTCCGCCGCGGTCGCGCTGCTCACCTGAGCCGTTCTCGTGCCGAATGGGCGTGTCGGGGCGTGTTGGCCGGGGCACCGGGTTTCGGCCCCTGAGATGTCCCCACATGGGGTCCGGCATTGCTGTGGAAAGGATCGCGCCCGGTCTGCCGGTACATCTCAGGGGCCGAAACCACTACGGGCGAAGCTGACAGCCCTCTGATCGCTGACAGCCCTCTGATCGCGGACAGCCCTCTGATCGCTGTGCTCGTAGCTTCGGCACCGCCCTGCGATCCGGCCAATCACCGGATCAATGCTCAGCCGGTCCCATGCGCACGCTCACCCGGAAACAACCGAGGCACACCAGCGTTCCCACCGCGGCGAGGATCGTGAGGGGAACGACCGAGCCCGGACCCGCGAGCCCGACGAGCGGTGCCACGATCGCGCCGGCGAGGAACTGCGACGCACCGATCAGCGCGGACCCGGCCCCGCGCGCATCTGCCGCGTACCCCAACGCCAACGCCACCGAATTTCCGAACAGGAACCCGACGCCGATCGTGAAGAACAACAACGGCACTTCGATCAGCAGGACCGGGAGGTCGAGGACTTGTTGGAGGGTGAGGAGGAGTACGCCGGCGACGAGGCCGACGAGTCCCACCCCCATCATCCGATGCTGCCCCTGCTTCTCGACGAGCCTCATGTTGATCGTGCTGCCGAGAAAGATCCCGGCCGAGTTGATGGCGAAAAGGACACCGCTGCCGAGGACGCCGAAGCCCATGATCGTCTGGAACACGAACGGCGACGAGGCGATATAGCCCATCAACACGACGAAGGCGAAGGTCATCGTCAGGGCGTTCGCGAGATATCCCGGACGCCGCAGGAGGAGGAACAGTGCCGGTCGCCTTCGACCGCTCGCGGACACTGCGGGTTCAGGATGAGCACGCGCCGCCCGGCCGTGCGTCTCCGGAACCACGAAGATCACGGCGAGCAACATGAGTCCTGTCACCGCCGTCAGCGCCCACAGAATTCCGCGCCACCCGACGGGCACCGCAAGCACACCGCCGATCAACGGGGCGACCACCGGCGCGATGCCGCCCACCATCGCGAGCAGGCTGAACATCTTGGCTGCCGCCACCCCGCGATAGATGTCAGCCACGATCGCCCGGGCAATTACGATCCCCGCCGCTCCGGTGAAGCCCTGCACCAGCCGGGCCGCCAGGAGCACCTCGGCATTCGGGGCCATCGCTGCCACCGCCGACGCCACCAGGCACAGCACCGACCCGACCACCAGCGGGGGCTTGCGGCCGGTGCGGTCCGACAACGGCCCCAGCACGAGCTGCCCCGCGGCCACCCCGAGAAAGAATGTCGTCAGCGTGAGCTGGATGACCGTGACCGGCACACCGAGCTCGTGGGCCATGACGGGAAAGGAAGGGAGATACATGTCCGTCGCGAACGGTGCCAGCGTCGATAACAGCGCCAGCGCGACGAGCAGCAATCTGCTGCCTGGGGAGTGAGAAACGGTCGGCATCACCGCGAAGTCTTGCAGCTATTCGTGGCCCCGCACCCGCGTCCCGGCGGTCAGCGGAACTCGGCGGGGACAGCCGTCCTGAGCGCCTCGCGCACCGCGGCGATCGCCGGCGAAGCCTGCGATGCCTTGCGGGTCGAGGTGAAGATTTCTCGCTCTGGGTTATCCGGCAGCGCGATCAACCGCAGCGCCGGGCCGGCGCCCATCGCCGCGAGCCCGTTGACCATGCCCACCGCATGTCCAGCCTCGATCAGACGCATCTGCGCCTGCAGGTCGGCCGTTGCGAAACGCACGTCCGGCTCGAACCCCTGCAGGCGGCAGCGCTGAACCACCCAGTGACGCGAGGCGGCACCCAACGGCTCGAGCACCCAGGCGCTGCCGTCCATGTCGCTGAGGCATGTGGCCTCGCTGTCGCGCTGCACCGCCAGCCGGAGGGGGTCGGTCATGAGAATCTCTCGGTCGAGACCCGGATGCCACGGCGCGGCGTGGCCCGGATATTGCTCCGCCACCACCAGATCGAAGTCACCCACTCGGGTGTCATAGAGCGCGGTCTCCGGCTCGCGCTGCACCATCTCGATCCGCACATCCGGGGCCAGCCCGGCGAGGATCTGCAGCATCCGCGGCACGAGCGCGAGCGCCGCCGACTGGAAAACCGCCACGCGCACCGTGCCCAGCGGTCGGCCGAGCGAGCCGGCCAGTTCCCGTTCGGCGAGCTCGAGGCGTTCGAGGACGGCCTCCGCGTGGTCCGCCAGCAGCTCGGCCTGCGGGGTCAGTTGCAGCCGGCGTCCCCGCTTTTCGGTCAGGCGTACGCCCACCTCACGCTCCAGCAGCGACAGCTGCTGCGACACGGCCGACGGGGCATAGTTCAACGCCGCCGCGACTGCGGCAATCGTGCCGCGCAACCGCAGTTCACGCAGCAACCGGAGTCGTCGGACATCGAGCACGGCATGCTCCGATCATTCACTTCAAGTGATGGATATGCGTCAGGAATCATCACTTTACGCGAATGATCTTCCTGGGGAGACTGGAGGGAGGCCCCGCTCGCGTCAAAGGAGACCCCCATGAGCACTGTCGCTCCTCACGCCGGCCTCACCGGCGCGCGTTCCCGCTCCTTCACCACCCCCCACTCCCTGACCCTTGACCAAGCCGAGCTGGATCGCCTCCAGGCTCTCGCGCCGGCTGTCGAGGCCCAGGTGCGCCGCTGGCTCGAGACGGCAGAGACGATCCCTGGCGACGCCGCCGGTGAGCAGTTGGCCGACGTCCTCCGCGACCCCGACGGGCTGGACTTCACGGTCCGCTTCGTCGACGGGGTCATCCGCCCCGAGGACCACGCAGTCGCCGCCCAGACGCTGCGCGAACTTGCCGCCCGGCCGCCCAAGTTCGTCCCGTGGCCGATGCGCAAGGCCCTCCAGCTCGGCGGCGGCATCGCGCCGCTCGCCCCCGCGGTCGTGGTCCCGATCGCCCGCCGCGTGTTGCGCGAGATGGTCAGCCATCTGATCATCGATGCCACGGACGCCCGGCTCGGGGCAGCGATCGCAAAGATCCGCAAGACCGGCGTACGCCTCAACATCAACCTGCTCGGCGAGGCGGTCCTCGGCCGACGAGAGGCCGATCGGCGTCTCGAAGGCACCCGGGCACTCCTCGAGCGGGACGACGTCGATTACGTCTCGATCAAGGTCTCCTCGACCACGGCCCCCCATCAGCCCTGGTCCTTCGCCGAGACCGTCGACGAGGTCATCGAACGACTCCTGCCCCTCTTCCGGTTCGCTGCGTCCAGCCCGACCCCGAAGTTCATCAACCTCGACATGGAGGAATACAAGGACCTCGCCATGACGCTCGAGGTCTTCACCCGCCTCCTCGACCATCCCGAGTTGCACAACCTCAACGCGGGCATCGTGCTGCAGGCCTATCTCCCCGATGCCCTCCCGGCGATGGAGCGCCTGCAGGAGTGGGCGGCGCGACGGGTCGATGCGGGCGGCGCACCGATCAAGGTGCGCCTGGTCAAGGGGGCGAACCTCCCGATGGAGCGCATGGATGCCTCCTTGCACGGCTGGCCGCTCGCGACGTGGCACACCAAGCAGGAGAGCGACACCCACTACAAGCGCGTGCTGTTGTCCGCGCTCACTCCGGATCGGGTCCGCAACGTCACCGTCGGAGTCGCGGGCCACAACCTGTTCGACGTGGCCTTCGCCTGGCTCGTGGCCAAGGAGCGTGGGGTCGAGCACGGCATCGACTTCGAGATGCTGATCGGCATGGCCCAGCAGCAGGCCGAGGCCGTCCGCCGCGATGTGGGCGACCTGTTGCTCTATACCCCTGTCGTCCACCCCAAGGAGTTCGACGTCGCGATCGCCTATCTGATTCGCCGCCTCGAAGAGGGCGCGAGCCGGGACAACTTCATGTCCGCGGTGTTCGAGCTGGTCGACGACCAGGCCCTCTTCGCGCGCGAACGGGACCGCTTCCTCGCGTCTCTCCAAGGCCTCGCGGTCACAGCGACGCCGACCCATCGGGTCCAGGACCGCACCGAGCCCGCACGGACGGAGCAGCCGACGAATGGGTTCCGCAACGCCCCTGACACCGACCCGTCGCTCCCGGTCAACCAGGAGTGGGCGCAAGGTATCCGGGAGCGGGCCCGAACGTCCGCCCTCGGCGTCGAGGCCGTCGACAGCAACACGGTGACGACGACCGAGGAACTCGACCAGCGGATCCGCACCGCGCTGGAGGCAGGCTCCCAGTGGGCCGCGCTGTCCGGCGATGAACGCGCCGAGTTCCTGCACCGCGCCGGTGACGTGCTCGAGGCCCGCCGTGCGGAGCTCATGGAGGTCGCTGCGGCGGAGGCCGGGAAACTCATCGATCAGTCCGATCCCGAGGTCTCCGAGGCGATCGACTTTGCCCACTTCTATGCCGAACTCGCCCGCTCGCTCGATCGGGTCGACGGCGCCCGGGCAGAGCCCGCCCAACTGATCGTCGTCACCCCACCGTGGAACTTCCCGATCGCCATTCCCGCCGGGTCCACCCTCGCCGCCCTCGCGACCGGTGCGCCCGTCATCATCAAACCCGCTCCCCCGGCGGTTCGCACGGGCGCGGTGATGGTGGAAGCGTTGTGGGAGGCGGGCATCCCCAAGGACGTGCTGCAGCTCGTCAACCTGTCGGAGAACGATCTGGGCGCCCAGTTGATCAGCGATGAGCGGGTTGAGCGCATCATTCTCACCGGTGGTTATGAGACGGCCGAGCTCTTCCGGTCCTTCCGGCCGGATCTGCAGTTGCTGGCCGAGACATCCGGCAAGAATGCCCTGATCGTGACGCCCCATGCCGACTATGACTTGGCGGCGAAGGACGCGATCAACTCGGCCTTCGGCCACGCCGGCCAGAAGTGCTCCGCCGCGTCACTCCTGATCCTCGTCGGACAGGCCGGCCGGTCCCGGCGCCTGCGCAATCAACTGCTCGACGGCGTCCACTCCCTGGCCGTCGGTCGCCCGTGGGACGCGACCGCCCAGATGGGTCCGATCATCGCCCCCGCAGAGGGCAAGCTTCTGCGCGGCCTGACCACCCTCGGCGAGGGAGAGAACTGGGTTGTCGAGCCCCGCAAGCTCGACACCACCGGCGAACTGTGGAGCCCGGGCGTGCGCTGGGGTGTCCGGCGCGGCAGCGAATATCACCTCACCGAATATTTCGGTCCGGTCCTCGGCATCATGCATGTCGACACCTTGGAGGAGGCCATCGAGATCGCGAACGAGGTCGACTATGGCCTGACGGCGGGCATTCACTCGCTCGATCCGGACGAGATCTGCCTCTGGCTGGACCGGATCCACGCCGGGAACCTGTATGTCAATCGCGGCATCACCGGCGCCATCGTCCAGCGGCAACCGTTCGGAGGTTGGAAGCGCTCCGTGGTCGGTCCGACCACCAAGGCGGGCGGGCCGAACTATCTCGTCCCCCTCGTCGACTGGCGCCCGGTCCCTGCGACCGCGGGCCGCGCGCCCAGCCATCCCGGGGTCGGGACCGTCCTCGAAGCGGCGGCATCCGTGGCCGCGACGCAGCCCGACGTGATCACCACAGAGGAGGCCGAATCGCTGCTGCGGGCGGCCGCCAGCGACGAACTCGCCTGGGCAACCGAGTTCGGGGTCACCCGAGACGTGCAGCAATTGCTGGCCGAGCGTGACCTGCTGCGTTATCGACCGATGCCGGGCGGCGTGATCCGGCTCGCCGAAGGTGGTCGGGTGGCCGACCTCGTGCGGGTCATCGCCGCGGCACTTCGCGCAGGGGCCACCCCGGACGTGTCCAGCGCCGTCGAGTTGGCACCTGCTCTGCGGGCCGCCCTCGCGGCGGTGGGTCTCAGGGTGACGGTGGCCGAGGACGCAGCGTTCAGGGCCACGGCCCGCCGGCTGCCTGCCTCGCGCATCCGGTGGATCAGTGCCGACCCCGCCACCGCGGCGGCCGGCGTACGCGAGCTCGCCGAGGCGACCGGAGGACGGCCCGACCTGGCCGTCGTGGCGCAACCGGTCACCGAAGCCGGACGTGTCGAGATGCTGCCGTTCCTGCGGGAACAGGCGATCGCCATCACCGCGCACCGATTCGGAACGCCGAACCAGCTGACCGACCACCTGATCTGAAAGCGGCCGCGAGAGAAGCAACGAGGGCCGAGCGTCAGGATTCGCTCGGCCCTCGTTGCTTCCTCAGAGTCAGCCCACCGGCACCGGGGTGCCGACCATGCCGAAGAGATCCTTCGGATCGTCCGGTTCGGCCACCAGATCGATGTCGATGAAATGCCCGGTGACCGACGCCCGTTCGTGCACATAGGTCAGCGCCGAGAAGTCCTCGATCGCGAAGCCGACCGAATCGAAGATGGTGACCTGGTCGTCGCGCTCACGTCCCGGCTCCTTGCCCGCAATAACGCGCCAGAGCTCGGTGACCGGGAAATCCTCGGGTTGGTGCTGGATCTCCCCCTCGATGCGGGTCTGGGGCGGGTGCTCGACGAAAACGGGCCCCCGGTGCAGGATCGAGGGCTCCAACTCGGTCTTGCCCGGACAATCGCCACCGATGGCGTTGATATGCATGCCGCTCGTGACCCACCTGTCGAACAGCACGGTGGCATAGACCTTGTCCGCCGTGCACGTCGTCACGATGTCCGCTCCCGCGACTGCGTCCTCCGGACCCGACGCGAGGCGGACCTCGAAACCGAGGGACTGGAGGTTCTTCCGGGCCTTGACCATGGCCTCCGCATCGACGTCCCAGACGCTGAGCTCGTTGATGCCGAGGGCCGACCGATGTGCGAGCGCCTGGAACTCGGCTTGGCTCCCGGCTCCGATCAGGGCCATGCGCTCGGAGTCCTCTCGGGCCAGGATCCGGGAGGCCAGTCCCGACATCCCTGCCGTCCGCAACGCGGTCAGCAGCGTCATCTCGGCAAGCAGGATCGGATAGCCCGTATAGACATCCGCCAGCGTCCCGAAGGCAACCACCGTCTGATAGCCGCGGGCGGGATTCGAGGGATGCCCGTTGACGTATTTGAACGAGTAGTTCCGTCCGTCGCTGGTGGGCATCAGCTCGATGACCCCGAGGGGCGTGTGGCTGGCCATCCGTGGCACGAGATCGAAGCTCTGCCACCGGGCGAAATCGCCCTCGATGATGCGGCCGATGTCGCGGATGGCCCGCTCGGCTCCCACATCCTTGACGAAGGCGACCATGTTGGCAACGCCGACGAACATCGTCATGCTGCGCTCACTCTCAAGGGGCGATGATCAGCGGGTCACCTGGCGCCAGGAAGCCCCAGTGGTCCACCACGTGCTGATAGGTCTCGGTCTGCTCCTTCGAAGGACTGAACTCGACATAATCCGTGCCCTCGCGAACGAGCGAGGTGTGCCCGGCGGGGACGTAATAGGCGTCCCCGGTGACGAACACTTCCTCACCGGCCGCCGTTCGATAGCGGATCTCCCCCACGATCACATAACCCATGTGCGGGGTCTGGCACTGCTTGTCGGGCAGATGCTCATAGAAGGGGGTGGTGTCCACGTCGGCGGTCTCGGTCTCGAAGTTGACCGTCCACCCATTGGGGAAATCGCTCGAGACGCTGACTGCGCCCGGGATTTCCTGACGTCGCTCGGCGTTGTGCTTGGATGCCTTGGGCACGGGATTACTCCTTGTCTGCCGCGGTGTTTTCGAGCGTGTGCACGCGGTCGCCCCGGATCCATGTCCCGGTCACCCGTGTGTCGATGATCGTTGTCGGGTCGATGGTGAAGATGTCATCGCTGAGGGTGATGAAGTTCGCGTCGAATCCGGGCGCGATCTGGCCGGTGTTGCCGAAGTCCGCGAGCTTGGCTGCCCGACTCGTGTAGAGCAGGATCGCCTGGGGCACGGATACGGCCTGTTCGGGCACGATGTCCGCACCGTTATAGGCCTTTCGAGTGACCGCCGCCTGAATCGACATGAACGGATTGTCCGGATCGGACCACGTGGTGGCGGGCGCATCCGAGGTCAGGGCGAGCGCCTCGATGCTGGCATACAGGTCGCGGACCATATAGGTACGCCGGAATTGGTCGGGGGTCAGGTTCACCGAATAGGAGTCGTATTCGGCGAAGAAGAAGTCGACGTTGCTGGCGAGGCCGAAGTGCATCCGCGCGTTCCGCATCCGATCGTGCAGTTCCGGACTCGTGACGCTGCCGTGCTCGATCCGCACCGAGGGATAGTCCTCGAGCCACGGCTCCTCGTCGGCATAGAAGTCCACAACCTCCGAGATCGCTCGGTCGCCCATCGCATGGAAGGCGATCTGCACGTTGTTTCGCCGGGCGAAGTCGAGTGCGGCGGCCATCGTCTCCTGCGAGACAGTGCGCATGCCCGTCTCCGTGCTGTCCGGATAGGGGTCGCACATCCAGGCGGTCCGATCCGACATCGAGCCGTCCATGAACAGCTTGATGCCACCGATGGCCACCCGGCCCGTGAGGTCGGACTCGGCGAAGTCGGTCAGCCCGTCCTCGAGCAACTTGTCGAAGTGATAGTAGATCCGCGTGTGTTGACGGAACCCTTTCTCGGCGGCGGCGCGGTATTGGTCGAGTTGGGTGTATTCGCCGGGCCGACAGAACATGTCGGTCACGGCCACGATCCCGCGAGCCGCCAGGTGGCTGGTCGTTCGGGCCAGCGCCGCGGCCTCGGCGTCGAACCCTGCCGAGCCCTTTGCCTTGGAGACCGCCAGATTGGCGGCGTGTTCGGTGAGCACGCCGTTGGGTGTGCCGTCCGGTTCGCGGCCGAAGCGGGCGTTGGGCGGGTCCGGCGTCTCCGCGGTGATGCCGGCGATCTCCAGGGCCCTGGTGTTGCAGATTGCGGAGTGACAGCACGAGCGCAGCACGAACACCGGTTGGGTGGTGGACACTTGGTCGAGGTCGTGGCGGGTCGGCGTGCGCCCTTCGGCGAGCTTGGACTCGTCGTAGCCCCAGCCCTCGATCCACGTGTTCCGGTCCTTGCCGTGGTTGGGGTGAGCTTGCAGCGCGGCGACCATCTCGTCGATCGAGTGCACCTCGGGCACCGTGCAGGCGACCGCGTCGACGGTGAGCGCGATGTAGGTCGGATGGGTGTGGGCGTCGATGAGACCCGGCAGGACCACGGCACCGCCGAGGTCCCGGACGTCGGCGTCGGCAGGGATGTCCTCAGCCCGGCCCACCCAGGTGATCACTCCGGCTTCGACCGCGAAGGCGGTGAGCCAGGACGTCTCGTCGCGACCCTGGAAGATCTTGTCGTGCCGGTAATAGGTGGACATGTGCTCCTCCTCAGGTTTTGTTGGCCCACTGGGCCTTGCCCATGCGCACGGCGGCAACCGAGGCGAGGATGAACAGACCGACGAGGATCGGCGCGAGGCGCATGCCCAATGCGTACTGCCCGAGGTTGCCCAGGAAGCCCCACAGCGGTGCGCCTATCGCGTTGCCGGCGTAGTAGAGGGCCACCGCGAGCGCGAAAACCCGGCCGAAGTCACGGGGACCGACCGCGGCGGCCATGACGAGTGGGGGTGTGACCGTGGCGTTCGAGATGCCCGCAGACATGCCGACCATGGCGGCGAACATGAGTGCGGTGTTGCTGCCGTAAAGCATCGAGGGCATATAGAACAGTGCCGCGACCATGAGGGCCAGGGTGACCAGCATCATGCCG
Source organism: Ammonicoccus luteus (assembly GCF_050880385.1). Classification (NCBI taxonomy): domain Bacteria; kingdom Bacillati; phylum Actinomycetota; class Actinomycetes; order Propionibacteriales; family Propionibacteriaceae; genus Ammonicoccus; species Ammonicoccus luteus. The sequence goes on along the minus strand of NZ_JBNZCI010000001.1, from coordinate 278,429 downwards.
ATCAGCCCGATCTTGTCGTTGAGAATGCCCAGGATCGGTTTCCAGAACACCAGTGCGATGGTCCAGACCATGAACAGCGTGGAATAGAACGAAATCTGCTGCGGCGTCCAGGTGGCACGATCGATGGGGTTCTCATAGGCGGCGCTCTTGAACACGATGGAGAGCACCTGCGTCACCGCAACGGCCACGCCGAACAGGAAGAACCCGGCGGCCGCGATCCAGAACGCCGCCGACCGAATCGCCTGCTGGTAGGTCAGCCCCGGCAGGACGGCATTCGGATCGGGACGGGCCGGCCCCGCAGCCCCTTCAGCCATCCCATAGGGCACCAGCCCGACATCACCTGGCTTGTTCTTGATCAGCAGCAGGGCCGGCAGGATCACCAGAGCCAACAGTGCTCCGGCCATGAGCCACACGGCCGTGCGCCAGGCATCAGGCGCCTGCGCCATCAGCGGCGGCAGGATGAAGGACCACAGGAAGCCGCCGACGCCGGTGCCGGCCAGCACGATGCCCAGGACGAGCCCCTTCTTGGCCACGAACCACGCGGTGACAAGTGCGGGCGGGATGAGGGCCAGGCTGGCGCCATAGCCGAGACCCATGATGATGCCGGCGGCATAGAACATCGCGCTGTTGGTCGAGACCGCGAACACCGCCAGTCCCGCCGCGATGACGATGCCACCGACGACGAGCATGACCCGGGCGCCATATTTCGCCAGCAGTCGACCCGAGAAGAACATCAGCGGCACCACGATCGCGGCGGTCATCAGGCTGAAATAGATCAGGAAGGCGGCGGCGCCGCCGTTGATCGGGGTCCGGCCGTCATCGGCCGTGTAAAGATTCGCCACGACGGGCGCCGTCACGAGCGACAGCCCGGACAGGACGACCGATGCAGCGACCATGACCAGCGTCGTGCCGATCACGACGACCCAGTGCCGGACGGTGCTCTGGCCGGTGGGTGTGGGCGGGCGCTCGGTGGGCGCGGCGGTGGGGACGGACATCGGGGGCTCCTGGGTGCTCAAGGACGGTCGATGCCGAGCTCGTGATTGATGATGGCCAACTGGGTGGCCACCCCGTTCCCGAGCGTGGGATGTTCGACGACGTCGAACTTCGGATGGTGATTCACGAACGGCAGGCCCTGGGCTGCGTCGCCGCCGTTCACGAAGACGAATGCTCCGGGCACGACCTTGAGGTAATTGGAGAAATCCTCGCTGCCGCTGCTCGCCGGCACGACCTCGACGTTCTCCGGGCCGACCGCGTGACCGGCGGCCTCGATCACCACGTCGACGCACTCGTCGTCGTTCACCACGATGTCGTAGGGCGGCACCCAGTCGAACTTGTAGGTGCAGCCGTAGGCCATGCAGATGCCCTTGACGACGGTCTCGGCACGCTTGTAGGCCAGGCTGGACGCCTCTGCGGACGTCGTGCGGATGGAACAGCCAAGCTTCGCGGTGTCGGGGATGACGTTCGGTGCCTCACCGGACTGAATGCTGCCCGGGTTCACCACGACCATGTCCGTCGGATTCATGTTGCGGGACACGATGTGGTTGAGTGCCACGACGATCTGCGACGCACACAGCACGGGATCCGTGCCCTTGTGCGGCATCGACCCGTGGGCGCCCTGACCCTGGATGCTGAGAAAGAAGCCGCCCGCGCTGGAGGTGGCGGCGCCACGGCTGACATGGATCGTGCCGATGGGCCCGTTCATCACGTGGAAGCCATAGATCCGGTTCACACCCTGCAGGACGCCGGCGGCCACCAGATCCCGCGCGCCGCCCGGATTCAGTTCCTCGGCGTGCTGGAAGATCAGCTTCACGGTCCCGCCGAACTTGTCCCGGTTCTTGCTCAACACTGCAGCGGTCCCCAGGAGCATCGCGGTGTGGGCGTCATGCCCGCAGGCATGCATCACACCGGGAACCTCAGACGCGAACGGCAGGCCGGTCTCCTCCTGGACCGGAAGGGCGTCTGTATCGGCCCGTAGCGCGATCGTGCGGGTGGGGTCCTCGATCTTGCCGGTGCCCTTGACGACGCCCAGGACGGAGGTCTCGGTTGGTTTGCTCGCCTCGACGCCCAACTTCTTCAGCGTGGCCATCAGGAAGTCGGCGGTTTCGAACTCCTTGAACGACAGCTCGGGATGGGAGTGCAGATAGCGTCGCCAGGCCACGACGCTTTCGAGAGGAATGGCAGGGGTCTTCAGGCTCATGGTCATCTCCACGTCATTGGGGCGTGCCGTAATTTTGATGGGCGGGAACGCCATCAGGACGCAGATTCGGAAATATCCCAACTTGATCGATTCCGTGCCAATTTCTCCCGAAAAGGGCTTAACGTTCGACCATGCATGACGAACTCGACCTGCAGATCGCTCACCTCCTGCAGCTCGATCCGCGCATCCCTTGGGTCACTGCAGCCCAGATCCTCGGTATGTCCGCCTCGAGTCTCGCCCGTCGCTGGGCCCGCCTCACCGAAGCCGGGCTGGCTTGGATCACGACATATCCCAGCCCGACCGGAGATTGCCTCACCGCTTTCATCGATGTGCAGTGCACGCCCGGTTCAGCGCCCGGGATCGCCACCGAACTGTGCCGGCACCCGACCATCCTGAGCCTCGACGAGTGCTCCGGCGGCCGTGATCTGCTGATCACGGTGATGGTCCGCAGCCAGGGCGAGCTGTCCGCTTTCGTGCTGGACACGTTGCACGCCCTGCCCGGTGTCACGAACACCCGCTGTTCGCTCGTCACCAACCTGCACACCGAGGGCAGCAGTTGGCGGTTGGACGCCCTCGATCCCGAACAGCAACGGGCCGTGCAGGCGCAGATGTCCTGCGGACAAGCCGGCGGCCACCCGGCCCCTCCGGACAGTCGGCTCCTGCGTGCTCTCGCTCAGGACGGCCGGGCAAGTGTGGCGTCGTTGGCCCGTGAGGTCGGGCGTCCTTCCAGCACGGTGCACCGCGAGCTGGGCCACCTGCGTGGTCACCGACAGGTGGTGTCGCGCTGCGATGTGGCCCCCGAGCTCTCGGGATGGTCCATCGAATGGTCCTGGTTCGCCAACGTGCCGATGGGCGCCAAGACCGCGGTGATCGAAACGCTGCGGCACCGCCCGGAATTGCGCATGTGCGCCTCGACCACGGGGGCGGCCAACCTGGTGTTCAGCATGCGCGCCCGACACTTCGACGAACTTGCGCAGTTCGAGCGCATGCTCGCCGCGGCTCACCCGACGCTCACACCGAACGAGACCATGGTGCATCTCCGGGCCCGCAAACGGATGGGCTGGCTGCTCACGCAGGAAGGCCGGGCAACCGAAGTAGTCGCCCCGGACTTCGCGCGCATTCTCCCGGAGTGCATGCCCGCCGAGACCGCGGAACGCTGGACAGCATCCCGCTGACGCGGACCGTCAGAGCGGGGCTACGGGAACCGCCGGGCCGGACTCATAGGTCGCGGTGCACTCGGCCTGCCGGCACTCGGTGCCGAGCATCTCGACCAGGATGCGGCCGGTGTTGTTCTTGGCCTTGAAGTGGCCGACGCCGTCCAGGTCCCCGGCCGCCATGTTGAAGATCGCACCGTCGGCGAGGTCGTTGTCGATATGGGCGGCAGGCGTCCCGGTCCCCACGTCGATCTGCGCACGCACGTTGTCGCTCGGCTCGAAGAGCGCACCCTGGGCGCAGTCCTCGAACCGGTCGTTGGGCGTGCAGTGCACCTGGTCATAGGCGCCGGCGGAGATGGTATAGAACGCTACCTCCGGGTGCAGGGCAGGCATGGAGCGCAGGCTGCGCGGCCCTTCGGCACCGGTCCAGTCGTTGTTCGCGTACCCCGCGCCATCCGGATGGAATCCGAAAACGTACTCCCCGAAGACGTTCTGCGAACCGCACGTCTTGGCGATCGGGTTCGCATAGCCGACCACGCGGCAGGAGCCAAGTCCCCGCAGACCGCCGGCGATGTTGACGAACCGCTCCACGCGGTGCCATCCGTCACCGCCACGGGTCTCTGCATCCCACGTCATGGCGGCCATGGACATCGACACTCCGAACGAGTGCGACACGATGTTGACCTGCTCGCTGCCGGTGTAGTCCCGGACCGCATCCACGAAGTCCAGGATCTCGGCATAGCCGTCCGGCTCGTGATAGTTGTCCTGCGGTACCTTCTGATCGGCCTCCGAGAGATAGGTGAGCCCGAACAGCTCACAGCCCGAATAGCCCGCAGCGCGGAACTCGTCATAGACGGACAGCGGAGCGACCGGGCGGTCGCCGACCGGCCCCGTGATGTCCGAATCCCAGTTGGTCGCCCGGTCCGCGTTGCCGTGGACGAAGACGACGGGCGTACGCTCCGGCGTGCAGTCTGCCTGCCCGCCGAATCCGCCGACCGCACGCTCGGTGACCGCGGGTGCCGACTCGACGAACGAATCATCGAACTGCTTGTCAGAGTTGCTGCACTTGGGGAAGTTGAACGTGCCGCAGTCGAGGACGGTCTCCGCCGCGACACCCTCCTGCATGGTCAATGCGGCGGCGCCGACGCCGACGCCACCAACGGCGAGGACAGCAGCGGGAATGATGATCTTCTTGGATCGAAGAGCGGACGACACGGGTACCTCCGAACAGGGAAAGGTGTTCACTTTCCCAAGCAAGGAGGACCTTAGCCCGTCTTCACGACGACGCGGCCTTCATCTCGCCCGGAATGGAACGGCGTCTCATCACATCTCCTCGGGCGAGCAGCCCGCCTGTCGTTACCGCGTGGCAGACCACTAGATCGCGGCTCCTGCGGCGTACTCCTCCAACGGAACCCGATCCGACCGCCACGCCTCGATCACGGGCTCGAGAATGCGCCAGCATTCCTCGGCCACATCACCGCGAACGGACAGGAGGTGGTCGCGGTCGAAAATGCGCCCGAGGATCTCCCCGTACGGCCGCAGCGGACTCTCCCCCAGCTCGGCGCCAAGCTCCGTGGTGCTCAGCCTGAGGCGTTGGGTGTCGGTGTTGGTGGCGAGGCTGAGCGCGATGCGTTGCGGGGTCATGCCGATCGTCAGGACGTTCTCCGGGCAGCCGCCCTCAAGACCTTCGGGCAGATGGCGAACGGGACGGAAACGGACCGTGATCGTGGAGCGGTCCTCGGCCAGGGCCTTGCCGGAGCGCAACAGGATGGGCACCCCGGCCCAGCGCTGGTTGCGGACCTCGAGCGTTACCTCGGCCAGGGTCTCGGTGTTGCGGTCGGCATCGACGCCTTCTTCGTCGACGTACGCCGGCACCCGCTTCCCGTCGACTTCGCCCTCGATGTAGCGAGCACGTTTGGAGGCCTCGATCGGGTCGTCGCCCCAGAGGTGGGTGCTGCGGAGGGTGTGGAGCATGAGGTCCGGCAACTCGGGCGTCGCGATGCGTGCGGGCTCCTCCATCGTGACGAGGCTCATGACGAGCAGGAGGTGGCTCTGCACCATGTCGATGAGCGCGCCGGCGTTGTCGTAGTAGCCGGCCCGCCCCTCCAGCGCGAGGGTTTCGTCGGCGACGATCTCGATCCTTTCGATCCGGTCGGCATTCCAGGCGGTCTCCAGGAGCAGGTTCGCGAATCGGACCCCGAGCACGTTGAGGACCGTGTTCTTGCCGAGGAAGTGATCGACCCGGAACACCCGCTCCTCCGGTGCCAGCTCGGCCACCAGGGCATTGAGTCGTCGAGCGCCCTCGAGGTCATTGCCGAAGGGTTTCTCCAGCGCCAGCACGAGGTCATCGGGCAGGTCCTGCCCGCATAGCCCCTCGCACGCCTGTTCGGTGGCCGCCGGCGGCAGGGCGAAGTAGAGCACGCTCGGCCCGTCCAGGTCGTTCAGCAGCGCCGCCAGCTCGGCCCCGCCGTAGTCCTCGACTTGCACCCACCGACTCGACTCCGCCACCTGCTGCAATGCCGCGCGCCCGCACTCCTGCTCGCCCAGCACGGTGCGGATGAGGTCCTGCCACTCTGCATCGGATTTCTCGGAGCGCGCGACGCCGATGACCCGCACGTGCCGGTCCCCGTTCGTGGCGAGCAGCGTGCCGAGCCCCGGCAGCAGCAGGCGGGAGGCAAGATCCCCACTGGCCCCGAGGATGACGAAGTTTATCGGCTGGGCGGACATCGCAGGGCTCCTTGGTCGACCGGCACGGGCAGGACCGACCTTAGTCACGTCCCGATCCCGTCCGGTCGCCAGGGAGAACCCTCAGCGGTGGGCGGGGTTGTTCGTGGCCCGCAGCGACGCCTGGTTCAACGGCAGGTCGAGGGCGCCGGCGACGTCGCTCCACTGGACGAAGTGGAAGTTGGTCGGATCCTGGTCCTCGTCGACCCCAGCTCCGGTGTGGGGCTCGTCGTGGACGACGAGCAGACCCTGACGGAAGTCGCCGACCGGACGGTTGGTGACGGCCAGGCCGTCGGAGCCGTTGACCTCGTCGATGTCGGACGAGGCGCCGACCCGGAAGGTGCCGAGCAGCTTGTTGTTGCCCTGGCGCTGATAGACGAGGAATTCGTCGGAGCCCTGCGACGCGAGGATGACATAACCCGTGTTGCCCTGGCCGTAGTAGAGGTCCACGCCCTCGGCATCCGCGGTGATGTTGCCGCCGAAGGGGTTGTTCTCGACCGTCGGCTGACCCGGGTTCGGCAGGCACTCGTCCGCGGCCGCGTCGTAGGTCCGCTGGATGCCGAAGTCGGTGACCTTGTCGATCAGCACCGGGGCCTTCTTGCCCTCGAGATCGATGCGCCAGAGGCCGACGTCCTCTTGGGCCGCGTACAGCACGCCGTTCGCGTTGTCGACGGTGACGCCCTCGAACTGCGGGTCGACACCCGGCTCCTCGCAGGGGGTCCAGGTGGTGCCGTTCGGCAGAGTGAACGTGCCGGGCAGCCGGAGCTCGCGCACGACGCGATAGGCGACGGTGCCGTCGGCCTGCGGCAGGATCTCGGCGACCGCGAGGTTCGTGCGGCCCTCCTGGGTCACGACCGCGTACGCCCCCTCGCCCTTCGCCGGCTGCCAGATCGCCAGGCCATAGGCCGTGGTCTCATCCTCGAGCTCCGCCTGGCTCCGGACGAACAGCCAGTCGTACCCCGCGGCGGTGACCTCGGTGAGCGGGGTGGCCGCCCGCGATCCGGCGGGGTCGATCACGAAGAAGCGCAGCGTGTCGTTGTAGCGGTCCGAGGCGACTGCCAGGTCGACGGTCCGGTCGCCGAGCTGGATGCCGTAGGCGATGTCCACGTTGTTGTAACGCCCGTCGTTGGGGAATGCGTCCGCCGCGAGCGCCTGCACCTCGCGCCCGCTCAGGTCATAGACCCGCAGCCCGCCCTCCTTGGCGGTGGCCAGGACGAGCGAGTCGTGCGAATCGGTCGGGTGGACCCAGATGGCGGGGTCGTCGCCCGAGGCATTCCCGCCCTCCTCGGAGTCATAGAGGGTTGGGGTCTGGACCCGGGCGGTGACGGTGGCCGAGGGCACCGGCTTGGTGGGCGCGGCGTGGGCCGGGGCGACCAGAACGGTCGAGCCCAGCGCGAGGAACGGGACGGCAAGGGCCGCGAGCGCGCGGCTGGTGATCTGCATGGGGTCACATTTGCGCGCCCCATTGGCCCCTGGGCGAACCACCGTTGAACTTCTGGTGTCCCGCTCCGGTCTCGACCGTGTACGCCCCAGAGGTTCGGCGACCGGCCCCCTGTGGGATTCTCAGCCGACCAGTTCGGCAGCGGGCCCGGGCGCCTCGCCGAACCACGCCTTCACCTTGCCGGCCAGCGCCCGCTCGAAGTCGTCGTCGCTGTGGTGCTCCCGGATCCAGTCCGAGAACGAACCACCCGCGACCGCATCGACCTCGGCGCGGCACCCGGCGGGATCGGTCACCGCGCGCGTCAGCATGGCAACGGCCTCCGCCTCGGTCCGATAGATGAACGGATAGTTCTCCGGGAGAATCGCGCGCGCCCAGGGTGTGTCGACGAAAACCCCCACCACACCGGCGAGCAGTGCCTCGATGTATTCGAGGCCATAGGACTCCGAGCGCGACGTCGCCAGGAATGCTGTCGTGCCGGCCAGTGCCTCCCAATAGCCCTCGCGCGTGCGCAAAGGCCCCACCCAGGCCCATTTGTGCCGCGACATGTGCATGGCGGGTTCGCTGATCAGGTGCGCCTCGTGCAACCGCATCTGCACTTGGATCTGCGCCTTTTTCGCCACCTTTTCGACGACGTCGATGAACTCCCAGGGGTGTTTGCTGTCATGGGCATAGATCGCCGGATAGAGCACCACGGGGACCTGCGGCTCCCGGCGCGGTTGGACTCTTTCGGCCCGCACGCCCAAGTTGGACCAGGCCAGCCGGGCCTGCTCGACGAACGGCTGCGTGGTCCATTTCCGCATGATCTCTCGCACCTCGCTGGCGGTGCGTTCCGAGTTGGCGAACGTCGGGAACAGCGCGAAGGTCAGTCCGAGCAGTGCCTTGTTGACCCGGTGGTGATAGTTCTGAGTCGCCGACCACCACACGAAGTTCATCAGTTTCGGCTCGGGCGCGGTCGAGTGGAGAACGCCCCACACATAGGTCGAGTCGATCACGTCCATGTTGATCACGAGCGTGTCGCGGGCATCGAGGAATTCCAGCGGCACCATGTCGAAGCCGTTGCAGCGCTGGCTGGTGGGACCGATCAGGATGGCCGGCTCGAACAGCCGCAGCAACCGGCGGACGAGCAGGGGGCCGGCACCCAGCCCAACGATGTCTCCACTCTCATCGACCAATGGCTGATTGGGGGTCAGGCCATATTTCACAGCGACCTTCATCGCGCATCCTCCTCTTTCAACTCTGCGTACTCCGCCGGATTCTGACGGTTCACCAGATCCTTCGGCGGCGGCGGAGTCGACCGGCGACCGGCCTTGCTCTCCGGCGCGTCCGGCTCGTCCCCGACACGCGAGCGAATCCGCATCGCATAGAACGAACGCCAGACGAACACCGACGCTGCCACGAAGAAGGCGCCGGCGAGGACGTAGGTCCAACCGCCCAAGCCCTGATAGTCGAGGCTCACGGCGAGCTCGACCGCGAGGAGTCCGAACAGCGTGGTGAACTTGATCACTGGGTTCAGGGCGACCGAAGAGGTGTCCTTGTAGGGGTCGCCGACGGTGTCACCCACGATCGTCGCGTCGTGCAACGGCGTGCCCTTGGCGTGGAGGTCCACCTCCACGATCTTCTTCGCGTTGTCCCACGCACCGCCGGCGTTGGCCATGAAGATCGCCTGATACAGCCCGAACATCGCGATCGACACGAGATAGCCGATGAAGAAATAGGGCTCGGCGAACGCGAACGCCAACGTGGCGAAGAACACCGCGAGGAACATGTTCAACATGCCCTTCTGGGCATATTGGGTGCAGATCTCGACAACTCGCTTGGAGTCCTCGGTGGAGGCCTTGGTCACGCCGTCAAGTTGGATGTTGTCCTTGATGAATTCCACCGCTCGATAGGAACCCGTGGTCACGGCTTGGATCGATGCACCGGTGAACCAATAGATGATCGCACCGCCGGTGATCAGCCCGAGCAGGAACGGGGCGTGGAGCAGCGAGAGGTTGGCCACGAGGTCGGGCTGCAGGCCTTGGGTGAGACCGATGATGATCGAGAAGATCATCGTGGTCGCGCCCACGACCGCCGTCCCGATCAGCACCGGCTTGGCGGTCGCCTTGAAGGTGTTGCCCGCTCCGTCGTTCTCCTCCAGCATCTGCTTGGCGCGATCCCACTCCGGCGTGAAGCCATAGTCGCGCTCGATCTCGGCGTCAATGCCGTCGATCTCCTCGATCACCGACAGCTCATAGACCGACTGGGCGTTGTCGGTCACCGGCCCATAGGAATCGACCGCAATCGTGACGGGGCCCATGCTGAGGAAGCCGAACGCCACGAGGCCGAAAGCGAACACGGCGGGCGCGAGCATGAGTTCCTCGAGGCCGGTCTCACTGATCCCGAACGCGGCCGCCATGAGACCGACAATCGCGATCCCCAGCCAGAATCCGGAGAAGTTGCCGGCGACAAGACCCGAGAGGATGTTGAGCGACGGTCCGCCCTCGCGGGAGGACTTCACGACCTCGCGGACGTGGCTGGCGCTGGTGGAGGTGAACACCTTGACCAGTTCGGGGATGAGCGCGCCGGCCAGGGTGCCACACGTCACGATTGCCGACATCTTCCACCAGAGCCCGTTCGGCTCGTGGCTCAGCAGCAGCCACGAGGTGGCGAAGGTGAACGCGATGCACAGGATGGAGGTGACCCAGACGAGATTGGTCAGGGGGGCCTCGAAGTCCATCTGCGTCCGGTTGCCCCACCGGCTGCGGGTGAAGATGTCGTTGGCGAGATAGGACAGCGCCGACGCGATCAGCATCACAGCGCGGATGACGAACATCCAGACCAGGAGCGTGACCTGCACGGCCGGGTCGTGCACGGCCAGCAGGATGAAAGTGATCAGCGCGACGCCGGTGACGCCATAGGTCTCGAAACCATCGGCCGACGGGCCGACCGAGTCGCCGGCATTGTCACCGGTGCAGTCGGCGATCACGCCCGGGTTGCGCGCGTCGTCCTCCTTGATCTTGAAGACGATCTTCATCAGGTCGGAGCCGATGTCGGCGATCTTGGTGAAGATGCCACCCGCGATGCGCAGCACCGAGGCGCCGAGCGACTCACCGATCGCGAAGCCAATGAAGCACGAGCCCGCGATCTCTCCCGGCAGGAAGAGGAGGATGACCAGCATCAGGAACAGTTCGACCGAGATCAGCACCATGCCGACCGACATGCCCGATCGCATCGGGATGGCATGCACCGGATAGGGCTTGCCCCCGAGCGAGGCGAAGGCCGCCCGCGAGTTGGCCAGGGTGTTGACGCGAATCCCATACCACGCCACCCCGTAGGAACCGGCCATGCCGATCAGGCTGAACGCGATGATGATGGCCACGCGGCCCCACGAGAAGTCGACCAGAAACTTGTAGTAGGCGACGATCACGACCGCGATGAACACCCAGAGCAGCATCAGGAACTTGCCCTGCTGCAAGAGATAGGCCTTGCAGGTGGCATAGATCAACTCGGAGATCTCCCGCATCGAGCGGTGCACCGGCATGCGGTTCAGCTGCGCATAGGTCGCCACTCCGAACCCCAGGCCGAACAGGCAGAGAATCATCCCGATCCCGAGCAGAACGGGGCCGGAGACGCCGCCGATGAACTCCACGGAGCCGAGATCCGGCAACTCGAGGGTGGCCTCGCCACCGATGTGGCGCCCCTCGGCGCCGGGCGGGGGCGCAGCAGCGCAACCGCTGAGGACGAGCAGTCCGACTGTCGCCATCAGGAGCGGAATGAGGGAACGGTTCTTGCGGGCCAATGGGGCCGGACCCGCGGACTCAATCATCCGCGGTCGGCGCGAGAGCCACGTCACGATCGCACATCCTTGTCGTTCGTCCAGAGCTGCCTGCGACGGTGCAGACACTCCCGGCACCGAGAATAGGGCCGACCACCGACAGTGTCCGCGGGTTGGTGAAACCGGTCGGATGCTGAGCCGCAGGTGTCCGCGACTCGGTCGATTTGTGTATTCCCCCTTGTGGCGGCCGTTACTGTTGAGGTGTCAACAACCGACCCCTCGGGTCGGTGTCCGCGATCGAGAGCGAGCCGATGTCCCCCATCGACGACCAGACCCGCGACCGCACCGCCCGGGATCCGCAGACCCGGTCCGACCGGACCGAAAAGAACCGGATCTCAAACAGCCAGGGACCGAAGAATGTCGTGCAGGACCTCGGCTGGGGCCGAATCCTTTTCGGCCAGACCTTCCCGGACCCGGACACCATCGGCGAAATGATGCGAGCAGGCGGCTCGGGGCGGCGTGACATCTGTCTCTATCTCCCGCACCCGCACATCTTCGTGTCCCGCCATGCGCAGGACTACTTCCTGGATCCGAGCTACACCTACCGGCTGGATCTCGCCCAGGACATCGGCCCGCGGGTCGTCCCCGGCGTCACCGTCCGCGAGCCGCAGGGTCGCGACGAGTGCGCCGCGATGAACCGTGCCTATGTGAAGAACCGCATGGTCCCGGCGGATGTCGATCTGATGTGGCACAACCAGACCAAGCAGGTGGGGGTGCTTTATCTGATCGCCGTCGACGACGCCACCGGCGAGGTCCTGGGGACTGTCACGGGCCTCGATCACGTGGAGTTGTTCGACGACCAGGAGAAGGGGTCGAGCCTGTGGAGCCTCGCCGTCGATCCCGGCTGCACCGTGCCGGGGGTCGGCGACCTGTTGGTGCGCCACTTGGTGCGGACCATGTGGGCCCGCGGTCGGGAACAGATCGACCTCTCGGTGATCCACACCAACGATCCCGCCATCCGGCTCTATGAACGGCTCGGGTTTCACCAGGTGCCGATCGTCGCGGTGAAGCGCAAGAACGCCATCAACCAGCACCTGTTCGCCTCCACCGTCGATCTGGACGCCCTGAACCCGTATGCCCGGATCATCGCCGACGAAGCCATCCGCCGCGGGGTCGCGGTGACTGTTCTCGACGCCGAGGCGGGCCTGCTGCAGCTCGAGCACGGCGGCACCTCGATCGTGACCCGCGAGTCCCTGTCCCAACTGACGTCCGCGGTGGCCATGAGCATCTGCGACGACAAGCGGCTCACCCGCAAGGTTGTCGAGGCGGCGGGTGTTCGCGTGCCGCGCGGGCGGGTCGCCACTTTCGACGACGAGGACCGGGGGTTCCTGGCCGAAGTGGGGACGGTCGTCGTCAAACCGGCTCGCGGTGAGCAGGGCCAGGGGATCACGGTGGGAGTACGCGACGATGCTGCCCTCGACGCCGCGCTCAGGCGTGCCGGCGGCCCGGAGGCAACCATTGTGCTTGAGGAGCACTGCCCCGGGCACGACCTGCGGGTGCTCGTCATCGACGACAAGATCGTGGCCGCTGCGGTCCGCCGGCCGGCCACCGTCGTCGGCACCGGCGAGCACACGATCGGCGACCTCATCAAGGCGCAGAGCCGACGACGTGAGGCGGCGACCGGCGGGGAGTCCTCGATCCCGCTGGACGATGTCACCGAGGCGACGGTCCGTGAGAGTGGCTGGGCCCTGGACGACGTGCTCCCCCGCGGCGAATCCCTGCACGTGCGCAAGACCGCGAACCTGCACACGGGCGGCACCATCCACGACGTCACCGACACCATCCACCCGGAGCTCGGCGAGGCCGCCGTCACCGCCGCGAAGGCCATCGGCATTCCCGTCACGGGCATCGATCTCATGGTGCCGGACGTGACCGGCACCGCGTACGCCTTCATCGAAGCCAACGAACGGCCCGGCCTCGCCAACCACGAGCCCCGCCCGACCGCCGAGGCCTTCATCGATCTGCTCTTCCCACGCACAACCGCGCCCCCGCGCGCCTGGCAGCCGGGCCGGCCCGAGACTGCCGACAGGGACACCACCGGGCCCGGCGACGCGATCGGCCACGAGTGAGAAAGACATCGGCATGGACCTCGTGACCGGAGCCCTCGTCCTCGACATCATTCTCGTCGCCGTTCTGCTGATGCAGGCGATCACGGGCTGGTATCGGGGGTTTCTCGCCAGCGCGCTGGGTGTCGCCGGGTTGATCGCCGGTGGTTGGATTGCGATCTGGGGGCTGCCGCAGATGATGGCGCCGACCGAGACATTCCGCGAGAACGCGATCGCGCGGGCGGTCGTCATGCTGTTCGGGGTGCTGCTGCTCGCGAGCTTGGGCTATGGCCTGCTCTCCGATGCCGGGCGCCGCATCATGGCCGGCCGGCGGACCGGCGTCCTGGGCCGCGGCGACAGCCTCGCGGGGTCCCTGCTGTCCGCTGCGATGGCGGCAGTGCTGTTGGGGCTCGCAAGCCTTGCTCTGTATCCCTTGTCGCCCGCGTCATGGCGCGGGCTGATGGACGAGTCGAAGGTGCTCTCCACCATCTCCGACAACACACCTCCGGCTGTCGTCGATTTCGCGGCCCGCGCCACCAGCGAGCTCTATGACGCCGGCTTCCCCAGGGTCTTCGGCGATCCGGCCACAGAACCGGATCTGCCGGCCGACTCACCGGATGCCCAGATCGTCAACAACCCCGGTGTCCGGGCAGCTGCCGACAGCATCGTCAAGGTCAACTCATCCATGGTCCGGTGCAACGCAGCCGGCACGGGCACCGGTTGGGTCGTGTCGCCCCAACGAATCGTCACGAACGCCCACGTCGTCGCCGGTTCCAACGCCGTGACCGTGCAGGTCGGCGGGACCGGCGCCCGCCTGAGCGCACAGGTGGTCGGGTTCGATCCCGATCTCGATCTTGCAATCCTCGAGGTCCCGCGGCTCCGCGCGGAGCCACTCGCACGCGCCGCTGCGCTGCACCGCGGTGACTCGGCAGTCGTTGCCGGTTTCCCGCGCGGCGGCCCCTATCGCGTGGAGTCTGCCCGGGTGCGGGGCACGCTGACCGCGACGGGCAACGACATCTATGACAGTCGGCCGGTGCAGCGGGAGATCTATTCGATCTATGCCCGGGTCATCCCCGGCAACTCCGGTGGCCCGCTGTTGACGGAGTCCGGCGAAGTGGCCGGCACGATCTTTGCCCGCTCGGGCACATCGGTCGACACCGGATTCGTCATCACCAACGCCGGGTCGGCCCAGATGCTCGACGAGGCAGCCAATCTGACCCAACCGGTCAGCACGGGGAACTGTGCGGCGTGACCATCGTCTGCCGCCCGACGTCCACGGGCAGCCACCAGCCTTCAAAATCCACCGGCCAGGGGCTACGGTTTGCCGAGTCCGAAGCAACAGCGACTCTGCCTACCCGGAAGGCCACTGTGAGCAACGAACTGCAGTTCATCAAGGGCGTGGACAAGTTGCACGCCTTCTATACGGAGAATGTGCGCATGTTGGCGCATGCCTACGATCTCTCCGACGAGGACGCCGCCCGCATCCTCGATCGCTTCGATTTTCGGAACGTGGCACGCAGCATCCTGCACCCGCCGCGAGTGAATCTGATGGAGCAGGGGCCGGACCTCCGTCCCTGACCCGGTGATCGAGCCCGGCGCCATCGGCGGCCCCGGACATCAACCCAGGGACGAGATGTCGTCGGGCACGTCCACTGCGTGCTCCCGCAGTGCATCCAGCGGGACCACCTCGAGCGCCTTCTCGTGGGTGCTCGCCAGCACCACCGGGGCCGGATAGCCGGCCAGATAAGCCTGCAGCCATCGGCGTGCAACGACGCACCACCGATCCCCCGGCTTGAGCCCCGGAAAATCGTAGGCAGGAATGGGAGTGATCAAGTCGTTCCCGGCGTTGCGCTGATAGCGCAGAAAATCCGCCGTCATCACCGCGCACACCGTGTGATTGCCGAGGTCCTGCGGCACCCACGCGCAGCAACCATCCCGAAAGAAACCCGTCATCGGGTCGCTTCCACAAGGCTGCAGGGGCTCACCGAGGACGTTCAGCGGATCCATGGGGGGAGCTTACTCGCGGGAATACCGAATCCCGCGGAGGCGTTGAGACATTGACTTTTCAACTTCCTCGACACCTGTGGAGGCACCCATGCTCGACCCCGTCAGCCTGTTTGAGTTCGATCCGCACGTCGATCGGCGCACGGTTCGCGCCCGGACGCTGCTCGTCACGCTCGGGAGCCGAGACCCGGGGCACACCCAGCGCACAATCACGCAGCACTTGCTCAACACCCTGCCGAACCACCGGCTCGGCGGAGTGGACAGTGACCAGGTCCTGGATTATGGCGCGCTGCGTCCCGGGATCGGCTTCGAGCGAGATCATTTCACCGGCTATCGCACGCCCACGATCGATCTGCACCACGTCAGCGACGCCCAGGGCAAGAGCTTTCTTCTGCTGGCCGGGCCGGAGCCCAGCCTGCAGTGGGAGCGTCTCGTCGGCACCGTCGACTATCTGATCGATCAGTTCGATATCACCGAGACGGTCATCCTCCAGGGCGTGCCGGCGCCCGCTCCGCACACGCGCCCGTTGCACGTGAGCCGGTTCGCCGGCGGCCCGGACCTCGTTCCGGTGGAGGATTCCGTGCCGATGGCCTTCGAGATGGGGGCCACTTTCACCAGCCTGCTGTCTCTGCGTCTCGGTGAACGCGGTCGCACTGTCACCGGTCTCGTCGCTCATGTGCCGCACTATCTGGCTCAGGGCGACGTTCCGGAGGCTGCGATCGCCCTGCTCGACCGGCTGTCCGGTCGCACTCGGCTTGAACTCCCGCTCGGCGGGCTCCCAGCAGCGGCGCAGATTCTGCGGGAGCGTGTCGACGCGGAGGTGACCGAGTCGGAAGAGGCCCAGCAGATGGTCGCCCAGCTCGAGGAGCAGTTCGACCACTTCATGACGCAGCGCAGCCTCACGCAGGGAGCCGCGGCCGTCCCGAGCGCGGACGAGATCGGCGCTCAGGTCGAGGATTTTCTGCGCGGGCTGGACGACGAGGACGGGTCTGCCGGTGATGATGGTGCGGTCGGCGATTCCGATGACACCGAGTGAGCCTCGGCAATCGGCGCGGACAGGGCTATGATTAACACGATTGATTCCGTTTAAAATCAGGCGAAGGAGCCCCATGTCAGCAGAACTCAGCACCGCGACCCTCGTTGGCGACTTCGTGGCAGTGAACCCCGGCACCGCCCGGGTTCTCGAAGCCCACGGACTCGACTATTGCTGTGGCGGTCAGCGACCGCTGGCGGCGGCTGCTGCTGAAAGCGGCCTGGACGCCGAAGCGATCCTCGCCGAGCTCACAGCGGTGGCACCCGCGACCGATGAGCTCGACGTGACGAAGCTGACGAATGCCGAGTTGTGCGATCACCTCGTCTCGACCCACCACGAATATCTCTGGCGGGAGATGCCGCGCGTCACCCAGCTGGCCAACAAGGTGGCTCGGGTGCACGGCGCGAACCATCCCGAGTTGCGCGAGGTTCAGCTGACCTGGCAGGCACTGGTCACCGATCTCACCGAGCATCTGATGACCGAGGAACAGGAAGAGTTTCCCGCGATCAAGCAGGCCGAGGCCGATGGCAACTCGTTCTCGCGCGAAGGCGTGGAGAAGCTCATGGGCGAGCACGACGAAGCCGGGGAGCTCCTCGCGCGCCTGCGCGAGCTGACCGGCGGCTTCGAGGTCCCGGCTGACGGCTGCGGGTCATATCGTGCTCTCTATGCCGGACTCGAGGATGCCGAGCGGGACCTGCACACCCACATCCACAAGGAGAACAACATCCTGTTCCCCAGGCTCCGCTGAGCGCCCGGAGTCACGCGCGACCCGGGCGTCCTGCTCGAACTCGTGATCGGGGCGTGCTGACTGCGCTTCAGCGGTCGGCGTACTCCCTCTCGGGCACGTCGGCCGCCGGGCGCGCGGCCCGGCTGACATCGAACGCAGCAATCAACAGCCCCACGATCAGGAGCACCCCACCGAACGGGGTGACGGCGCCGAGCCAGCGGGCGCCGGTGAGGGCCATCAAATACAACGACCCACCGAAGACCAACGCACCCCCCAGGAGGAACCACGGGGCGCGACGCTGCTCGGGTCGGGCGCTGATGGCGAGCATCGCGAGGGCTGCGTACATGTGATAGCGCACCCCTGTCTCCCAGTTGGCCAGCATGGCCGGTTCCACCACGTCCTTGAGCCCGTGGGCGCCGAACGCACCGAGAGCGATGCCGACGGCGGCGAGCACCGCGGCGATGATGAAAGTGGTGTTTCGTCGCATGCCCCCACTGTAGGTCGGCGGAACCGTGGGATCGAAAGCCAGCACTTACGATGGACAGCATGACTTCGCTCCATGACTTTCATGCAATTCGGTTGGATGGCACCGATCAGGATCTGGCGTCCTATGCCGGCAAGGTGGTGCTGGTGGTGAACACCGCGAGCGAATGCGGTCTGACCCCGCACTACGAAGGCCTGCAGCGGCTGCACGAGGAATATGCGGACCGCGGCCTTGCCGTGTTGGGATTCCCGTGCAATCAGTTCGGCGCCCAGGAGCCGGGCAGCGACACCGAGATCTCCGAGTTCTGCCAACTCAACTATGGCGTCGACTTCCCAATGTTTTCGAAGGTCGATGTCAACGGCCCCGACGCCCACCCAGCATTCGCCTGGTTGCGGTCCCAGCGCGCGACCGGCAAGGGCACTCCCCCGCCGGCGTTCGCGGAGCACTTGGCCAATCAACCGCGGGGTGAGAACGGCGACTATCTGGAGTGGAACTTCACAAAATTCCTCGTCGACCGGGACGGGCAGGTGATCGAGCGCTATCTGCCGACCGAGACGCCCGAGGCGTTGCGCGAGGACATTGAGGCAGCCCTTGCCGCATGATGCGGCGCAGGATCCCGTTGGCTCTGGGCCTGCTTGCGGCCCTGGCCCAGTGCTGGGCCCTCTATTCTCCAGGCAGTCCCGAGCCGAGGTTCAGCATCCCCGTCCCGGGCGCGGACAAGATCGTGCACGTGCTGCTGTTCGCTGTTCCGGTCGCACTCCTCCTGCACGCGAGGGTGCTGCGGCGAATCGTGCTGCCGATCGCACTGCTTCAGATAGTCGTGAGCGAGATCGTGCAGGAGCTGTGGATTCCTTATCGCGGCGGTGAATTGGGTGACGCCCTCGCCGATCTGGTCGGGATCGGTTTGGGCGTCTTGGGGGCGGCCTGCGGGACGCGTGGCTGGGGTCATGCGCGCGCGACCCGCAGGGGACGGTCGCCGGTCAGAGCTCCTTGAGCCGCTGGCCGGAGGCCTGCGCATAGGCGTTGAGCTTGTCGAGGTGGTGGAACGCCTCGATATAGCGCGTGGTCCCGGACGACGACCTCATGACCACGGAGTGTGTCCGCGCCCCTCCGCCGGGGAGATAGTGCACGCCGTCGACCAAGTCACCATCGGTGATGCCGGTCGCCACGAACAACGTGTTCTCGCTCGAGACCAGATCGTTGGTGTCGAGCACCTTGTCGGGGTCGAGCCCGGCATCGATGGTGCGCTGCCGTTCCTCGTCGGAGGTCGGGTGCAACTTGGCCAGGATGCGACCGCCCATGGCCTTCATCGCGCAGGCGCTGACAACGCCCTCGGGGCTGCCACCGACGCCGGCCAGGATGTCGACGCTGGTCACGCTCGAGGACGCAGCAGCGACGGACGCGGCGACGTCACCGTCCGTGTACATCCGCGTCCGGGCACCGGCCGCGCGAATGGCCTTGGCCAGATCCTCGTGCCGCTCCCGGTTCAGCATGGCCACGACGATGTCCTCGGGTTGCTTGCCCTTGGCCTTGGCGACCTTCTGGATGTTGTCGCCGATCGGCGCTTCGATATCGATGGCATCGGCAGCTTCGGCACCGACGACGAGTTTGTCCATATAGAAACACATCGTCGGGTTGTACATCGTCCCGGACTCGGCCGCCGCCAGCACAGCGATCGAGTTCCGCATGCCGAGGGCCAGCAGGCGGGTGCCGTCCACCGGGTCCACCGCGATGTCGACATAGGGCCCATAGCCGCTGCCGACCTTTTCGCCGTTGTGCAGCATGGGCGCTTCGTCCTTCTCGCCCTCGCCGATGATGATCGTGCCGGCCATGCGGACGCCGGTGAGCACTGCGCGCATGGCGTCCACGGCGGCGCCGTCGCCGGATTCCTTTTGCCCCCGGCCGGCCCAGCGTGCCGCCGCCAGGGCGGCCGCTTCCGTGGCCCGCATCAGATCCAGACCCAGGTTGTGGTTGCCGAGCATGTATCCTCGCTCGAACTTTTCACTCATTCGACTGCCTCCTCGCATCTGGACCTCGGGTCCGGTTTTGCTTGCCACCCTAGCGTTTCGCGTTCCGGGTCTTCCGGCGATACGCACACCTCGGCGCCAGAGGTGGTGCGGTGCGGCACCACGCGCCCCGCGTACCCCCTTCATTCTGCGAACCCTCACATCGATCCTCGCAGAGCGCGAGAGGATCGGATCGTCCTCTTGTGCGATCTAGGAGATTCACGTGCGCGTCACGATCATGGGATCCGGCAACGGAGCCACGGCTGCAGCATTCGAGTGGGCCCAAGCGGGGCATCAGGTGTCGATGTGGGACTCCCGGCAGTTCCCGGACAACATCGCCGCCATCGCACGCAACGGCGCCATCGAAGGCAGAGTGAAGTTCGAGGGCACTGCTCCCATCCGGTACGCGGGGCATGACCTCGACAAAGCTCTGGCCGACACCGAACTGGTCCTCATCGTCGGTCCCGCGTACGCCCACGAAGCCATGGGCGAGGCGCTGCGCGGCAGGCTGACCACCGACGCCGCGTACTGTCTGCTCCCCAGCGCCTGCAACGGCGCCGTCGTCCTCAAACAGGCCCTCGGCCTCGATCTGCGTGACGACACCTATCTGATCGGCGAGACGAGCACGCTCCCCTACGGTTGCCGCGTCATCGCCCCTGGCGTCATCCGCGTCACGACCCGGGTCCTCGACGGGCTCTATGTCGCGACGCTGCCCAGCCATCGGACCCCGGAACTCCTCGGCAGGCTGCGGACCGTCTGGCCCCAGACCGAGGCAGCGAAGAACGTGCTGCAGACCACTTTGCAGAACGGCAACCCCGTCCTCCACCCGGCGATCATGCTGCTCAATGCGAGCCGCATCGAGAACACCGAGGGGGACTTCCTTTTCTACACCGAGGGGGTCACGCCTGCGTCGGCCGCACTGATCGAGGCGATCGACAAGGAGCGCGTCGCGCTCGGCAACGCGATCGGCGTCGACGTCGTGCCCGATCCGGAGCTCGGGCTGCGCCAGGGCTATCTGTCCGAGGCGACCTACCTGAAGGGCTACAACCAGGGCATCGGCTTCGCCAAGTCCCAGGCGCCCAAGTCCCTCGACTTCCGCTATCTCACCGAGGACGTGCCATATGGGCTGGTGTTCATGTCCGAGCTGGCCAAGCAGTTCGACGTGCCCACGCCGGCGATGGACACGGTGATCTCCCTGGCCTCGATCGTGCTGACGACCGACTTCCGCGCTCAGGGCAAGCGGCTGCCGAAGGACCTGGGGTTCGGGGAGCTGAGCCCCGAGCAGGTACGCGGGCTCTGAGCGACCGGCGGGTGAGCGCCACGGTGCCGTGGGCGTCCTAGCCGAGGACCGCCGCCAGGTGCGGTGCCAGCTTCTTGGCGACCTCCTCGGGCCCCATGTCGATCATGGCCTCGGCATGGAGCCGTTCGAAATAGGTGACATCGCTGCGATAGACGGGCTCCGGGTTGGCCCGGCTGACGATCCGTAACAGCAACCCGAAGTCGCTGCTCGGGCTGGGGCCGCCGCCGTACAGTGCCCAGTTGAACGACGCCAGATCGAGCGCGTCATAGCCCATCAGCACCCCGGACAGGACAGCGCCGAGATCCGCGCAATCGTCGTCGGTGAGCTCGAGAATGTCATGCAGTTCCGGAATCAGCAGCCAGACCTCGTGGAATCCGATCGGGGCCCACGGTGTGAGCACGTGGACGCGACCGCGCGTGCCCAGCCAGCGGGGTCCCCCCGCTTCCTGCTCGACGAGTTCGTGCCAGAAGTTCCCCGGCCAACGTTCCGAGGCCGCCACCAGGTTTCGTTGTGCGGTCGTGCCGATGTCGTCGTGCGCGGTCTGCGCATGCGGGTGCACGACGGAGCTGCCGGCGGGCGGCAGATAGTTCGCGTTGATCGAGTGCCACATGGGACGGAGGCCGCCGACGCCGCGCGCGTACGCCACCAACCCGACGAACAGATCCCCGATCAGCTGCGGAGTCAGGTCGCGCAGCCCCACGAAGTGGCGGGTGGTGTCATACAGACCGACGGAGGAAAACTCCGAGTACGCCAGCACATTCGGCACGACCGCGCTCGCACCCCGACGGATGCGGCCCTCGTCGGTGATCGACGGGGCGATCACCCCCGTCGCCACCTCGAGCTTGTCCGCACAGAACGGACAGAACGGCGGCGGGGTCGTGAGGTCGGTGAGGTCGGTCCGAGCGCTCGGAGCCAACTGCCCTTGGTGCAGAATCCGGGCGGTGTGCCCGGTCAGCGGATCGACGCGGATGGTCAGCCCGGCGTCGATGACGTTCGTGGCGTTGCCCAGCTCGGGCACGCGCGCGGTGATCTGGTGTTCGACGAAACGGATCGCGGCCATGCCTCACCCTATGCCGCGCCCAACACCGACAAGCGCGTCACACAAACAATCCCCGCCTAGGGCAACAACGGCAGCGCCGCGGTCACGCCGGCCACCACGAACAGGCTCAGGACTGTCGACAGCGTGACCGTGTCGGCGACGGTCCGGACGTCGCCCTTGTATTCCAGGGACAACAGGAACGCGTTCACCGCCGTCGGCATCGCGCCGGCGAGGACGAGCGCCTGGAGCGGCACCCCGCTCAGCCCGAACAACAGCCCCATGCCGAGGGAGAGGAACGGCATGCCCACGACCCGCACCAGGGTTGCGGTCACGACCGGGCGGGTGATGTGGAGCCGCTTCGTGGCACCGAGCTGCACGCCGAGGGCCAGCAGGACGATCGGCAGAGCGGCGTCGGACAGCATCTCCACACCGCGCATCACGCCGAGCGGGAGCGACCAGTCCAGCAGGCGCAGGACCAATGCGAGGGCGATCGCCCACCACACCGGGAGCTTCACCATGCCCTTCAGGGCAGACACTGCCCCTTCGCCGGAGCCGAACAGCAACGGGCCGACGACGAAACCGAGCACGACCGACGCGAGGAACATCAGCACGCTCTGCTCGAAACCCGCCTGCCCGAGCGCGAACAGCGCGATCGGCAGACCCATGTTGCCGCTGTTGGAGATCGCAACGCTGGCCATCACCGCACGGCGCGTGGGGGCCGGCACGGCCGGAGTGAGCAGCCCGCCGATGGCCGCGCCGACCAGCGAGACCAGCACATAGGCACCGACCAGGGTGACGCCCACCTGTCCCGACACCTCCGTGGTGAGCAGGACGTGCAGACACAGCGCGGGCGTCAGGGCGTTGAGCGCGATCTTGCTGATGGTCCCGGCATCCAGCGGAAAGAGGCGGCCGAGCATGAATCCGCTGCCGGCGACGATCAGCACGGGCACGATGACGTTGATCAATGCCAGCATCAATCCCATGTGGTGTCCTCTCGCATCGGGATCGCTGGGCTCCGGTGCCCGATGATCTCTCTGGGCAGTCTGCCCAATCCGCCGGGAGGAATGCGGCGCACCTGCCGCACGGCGGCACATGGCCCGCCCCGATTCCGAGAAACTGGGACAATCCCCTTGTGCAGCACACCGTGACAAACCTTCCGAACACCAACTGGTGCGCCACGACGACCTTGGCCAACGAGGATCGCAACGTGGCCGTCCGTGGTGTCGAGGAGGCCGCCCAGTTGATCCGCGAATGCGACTCCCGGCTGCAGCCGCTCGGTTCGCGGTTCAGTTATCCGACTTATGTGACGGCTCAGGACGGGCTCGCCGTGCATCTGCGCTCCGAGCAGCACATCCTCGCGAGCGACTGCGAGACGATCACGGTGACCGGCGACTGCACGCTCGGGGCCCTCTGGGACCACCTGCGCGACCGCGGCCGCACCCTGCCGATCTGCCCACCCGTCATCACCGAGCAGACGGTTGCCGGCGCGATCGGCACCGGCACCCATGCTCAGGGCACCGGCGAAGGACTGATCGCCGACACCGTGCTGTCGATCGACTATCTCGATGCCACCGGCCAACTGCGCCGCATCGAACGCGCTGGCGAGGCCTTCGGGGCGTTTCAGCTTCATCTCGGGTCGCTGGGCCTGATCACCGAGGTCACCCTCGCGGTGGCGCCCAACCGCGACTACGTGGCGCACAAATACACGACCTCCGGCGACGACCTGCGCCAGAACTTTCGGACCTGGAACGATCGGTCCGAGCATGTGAAGGCTTGGTGGTTCACCGAGGAGGACCGCGTCCACGTGTGGGAGGTCTCCCCCGCCGACTCGGGCGCGCCGATCGACCCGAGCGCCACCACCCATGCCGATCTCAACCCCGTCCTGCAGGCGACCCAGGAACGCATGGGGGCCGAGCTCCGCAGCGATGACCGCACGATCGCCCCCCAGCGCACGGTCGGCCGCTTCTATGACTACGCCGACACGACCGGAGACCTGGTCGAGATCTTCCGCAACGGCATTCCGGCTCCGCAGATCAACATGGAGGTCGGGGTGCCCCTCGACCGCTTCCGGGCCGCGGCCGACGATCTGCGTCGCGTCCTCGCAAACTCCGCGTACCGTCTGCACTACCCCGTCATCCTCCGCCCCACCGGGCCGACCAATGCGTGGCTCGCGGCCGCGTACGACCGCCCCACCTGCTGGTTCGGTTTCGTCGTCTATCAGCGCGAGGATGGTTCGGTCGCGGACGGCTCGGTCGAACTGCTCGGCGAGATCCAGGCAGCGCTGGCGGCGCACGAGGGCCTGCCGCATTGGGGAAAGTATTTCGACCCGTTGCACTATGACTTCCGGTCACTGCCGCGGTGGGCCGATTTTCAGGCAGTACGCCACCGGCTCGACCCCCTCGGACGGTTCCTGCACCCCCGGCTCGCGCCCCTGCTGGACGCCGCATGACCGGCTCGGTCGTCGCCGTCTTCGGCGGTCGCAGCGAGATCGGCTCGGCCATCGCGACGCGCCTCGCACCGGGCAACACCGTCGTGCTGCTGGCCCGGCCGGGGCCGGTCACCGCCGAGGAGAAGGCCTGCCGCGCCGCCGGTGCGACACGAGTCATCTCCTTGGAGTTCGATGCCGATGACACCGATGGCCACGCCGACCTCGTCGAGCGGATCGAGGCCGCGGCCGGCCCCATCGACATCGCGGTGCTCGCGTTCGGGATTCTCGGCGATCAGACCGAGGCGGAGCGGGACCATCGGGCGGCCGTCGCGATCCTCCGGACAGACTTCATCGCCCAGGCCAGCCTGTTGACGGCCTTGGCCGAGCGGATGCGTGCCCGGGGAGCCGGCACGCTGGTCGCCTTCTCCTCCGTCGCCGGGGTGCGCGTCCGACGGGCCAACTATGTCTACGGCTCGGCGAAGGCCGGGCTCGACGGGTTCGCCTCGGGTCTGGCGGATGCACTGCATGGGACCGGCGTACGCCTCATCATCGCCCGGCCCGGCTTCGTCATCGGTCGCATGACCGAGGGCCTGGACCCGGCACCCTTCTCGTCGACACCGGACAAGGTGGCCGATGCGGTGGTGCGGGAGATCCGAACCGGCCGACGCGTCGAGCTCTGGATCCCGTGGCAACTGCGGGTGATGTTCTCCGTCGCACCGTTCATTCCACGCGCGATCTGGCGGCGCATGCCGCGCTGACCCGAGCGCCGAGTGTCGGGAGCGTCTGCTTCACTTCCCCCATGAGGCCTGTGAACCTGACCTTCCTCGGCGCGGTCGGCACCGTGACCGGATCCAAATATCTGCTGACGATCGGCGAGCGCCGGGTGCTGGTCGACGCCGGCATGTTCCAGGGCGAGAAGCAGTGGCGTGAGCTCAACTGGGCCGAGTTCCCGGTCGACCCCGCGACGATCACCGACGTCCTGCTCACCCACGCCCA
The DNA here is from genome assembly GCF_050880385.1 of Ammonicoccus luteus. Taxonomy (NCBI): domain Bacteria; kingdom Bacillati; phylum Actinomycetota; class Actinomycetes; order Propionibacteriales; family Propionibacteriaceae; genus Ammonicoccus; species Ammonicoccus luteus. The sequence continues at coordinate 253,037 of NZ_JBNZCI010000001.1, read as the reverse complement.
CACCGACCACGCAAGCTATCTGCCCGCGCTGGTCAGGCAGGGTTTCACCGGTCCCATCTGGGCCACCGAAGGCACTCGGCGACTGGCCGAGATCGTGCTGCGGGACGCCGGCAAACTCCAGGAGGCGCAGGCTTCGGAGGCGAACGCGGGCGGTTGGTCCAAGCACTCACCGGCCCTTCCCCTCTACACCATCAAAGACGTCGAGAACACCCTGCCGTTGTTCCGGCGAATCGATTGGGACACCGAGGTGGACCTCGGCGAGGGCCTCAGCGCGACCTGGACGCGATCCGGGCACATTCTCGGCTCGGCCAGCATCCACGTGCGCGTCGATGAGGCCGACGTGCTCTTCTCGGGTGACGTGGGACGCCACGACCATCCGATCCTCAAGCCGAGAGCCATTCCGGAGGGGGCCCGGTTCGTCCTCATCGAATCGACGTATGGCGATCGCGAACATCCCGAGCCGGACGGCCCGGCGCACGAGGACTTCGCCGAAGCCATCCGCCGCACGGTCGCCGCGGGGGGCGAGGTCATCGTGCCGGCCTTCGCGATCGATCGGACCGAGGCGGTCATGCGTGCACTCACGGAGATGTTCCGTGCCGGCCGCATCCCCGATGTCCCGGTGATCGTCGACGGCCCGATGGCGCTGGCGGCGCTGGACGTCTATCGCGACGAGTCCCTCGACGAGCTCCGCGGCGACATCGATGTCGAAGACTTCACCGGGTTGCCGCAGCTTCGTGAGGTCCGATCGGGCCGGGAGTCCAAGACGTTGAACAAGCGGAGTGGTCCGCGCATCATCGTGTCGTCGTCGGGCATGGCCGAGGGTGGCCGGGTGTTGCATCACCTCGCCCGGGCTCTGCCGGACCCCAGGAGCACGGTCGTGCTGACCGGCTTCCAGGCCGAAGGCACGCGCGGGCGCGACCTCGAGGAAGGCGCCAAGCAGGTCAAGATCAACGGTCGCTATGTGAAGGTGCGCGCGAAGATCGTCCGCGACCGGGAGTTCTCGGTGCACGGGGACTGCTCCGACCTGCTCGATTGGCTCCGTGAACTCGACGAGGAGCCCGAGACCGTTTTCGTGACCCACGGTGAACCCGAGGTCGCAGCATCGTTCGCGGCGCGCATCGAGCAGGAGTTCGGCTGGACAGCAGTCGTGCCGCGCTATGGCGAGGTCGTGACGCTCAATCCACCGGTCGACGATTTCGAGCCCGCCGAATAGGCCAGCTCGCCCTCGAGCCAGGTCTCGGCGACGGTGACCAGGTCCAACTCCTCCGGGTCGATCGCGAACGGGTCGCGGTCCAGCACGACGAACGAGCCGAGCATGCCCGGCGCCAGCTTGCCGAGTCGGTCGAAGCGGGCGACCGAGGCGGCCCGGGCCGTGTAGAGCAGCAGTGCCTCCCCCAGGCTCACCGCTTGCGCCTGCCCGATATCGGCTCCGGTGTGGGACTTCCGGACCACGGCAGCCTTGACCGAGGAGAACACGTGATCGGCCGTCGCCCAGGCGGTGGCGGGCGCGTCGGATGACAGGGCGGTGGCCGGGACACGATCGAAGTAGCGGCGGATCGGGTAGGCCTCACCGGCCAGTTCATCGGTGAGCGCGGCCTCGTAGCTGGCGTACTCCGCGAAATAGAAGATCGTGTGCGAGATCACGGCGAAGCTCATGCGCGCGGCATTGAGCTGGTCGATCATCTCGTCGCTCACGAGAGTGGCGTGCTCGATGCGCACGCACGGCACGTCCGTCAGCCACGGCTCCTCATCGCCCAGCGCGTCGAGCACGAACTGCACGGCGGCGTCGCCCATCGCATGGCACGAGAGCTGGATCTTGTTGGCCCGCGCCCAAGCGACTGCGGTGGCGAAGTCCTCATCGGTCAGCGTCCGGATCCCCGTTTCCGTGCTGTCCCGATAGGCGCACTTGCACCACGCGGTCTGGTCGGAGAACGCGCCGTCGATGAACACCTTGAGCCCGGCAATGTGCACCGGTCCGCTGCGGTCGGCGTCGGTGAGCCCTTCGGGATAGTCCCGGATCGCTTCCGCCCATCCCAGATAGATCGGGCACTGTTGCACGAACCCGCTGCCATTGGCCTCGCGGACGCGCTCCAGTGGCTCATCGATGAAGCTGGCCAGCAGGTCACAGACTCCGACCAAGCCCTCGCTCAGATAGTGCCGACCCACTTGGCCCAGCTCTTGCACGATGTCGGCGGCCGTCTGTGCGGGTTTGTGCTCCGCGACCACGGACGTCGCGGAATGCTCGGTGAGGACGCCACTGGGGAAGCCGCCGGATTCACGCTCGAATCGGCCGCCGTGCGGATCAGGGGTTTTCGTCGTGATCCCACACAGCGCGAGCGCCGCGGTGTTGACCGAGCCGTTGTGTCCGTCGCAGCGTCGGATGAACACCGGCTGGCACGTGCTCACCCGGTCGAGATCGTGCCGGTCGGGCTTCCGGCGCCCCTCAAAGGTCGACTCGTCATAACCGAATCCCTCGATCCAGCGGGGGTTTCCGTCCGCGTCCAGCACGCCGACCGTGGGTTGCGCCCGCAGCGCCTCGATCAGCTCGTCCAGTGTGGTCACCGCCGGTGGCAGCAGGTTCGCGGCCCCCGCGAGCGTCGCCGTGAAGATCGGGTGGATGTGGACGTCCAGGAGACCGGGCAGCACCGTCGCACCGGCGAGATCATGAGCCGAGGCGAGCTCGGATTCGGACAGGTCTGCTTCGTCGCCGATCCAGTCGATGACACCGTCCACGATCCGCATTGCGGAGGCGAAATGGTCGGCACTCTGCGCCGTGAAGATCCGGCCGTTGGTCAGGGTCAGCGTCGTCATCGCACAAGTCAACACCGTCCGTCGTCCCGGAGGCAGCCGTTCACGGAAACCGGTCGGTGGCCGCGCAACTTGCCGCCGCGGGAAGGCTCGCTTGGTACTCTCGGAGCCGAGGTGGCCGCGCTTCCCCCATGACTTCAGCCCATGGCGCGGTGCTGCCGCGGAGGAGCGGATATGGATCTCGGTGTGGACTTCGGGACCACGCGCACCATCACCGCGGTCGCCGACCGCGGCAACTATCCGGTGGTCGGCCTGACCGACCAACTCGGCGACTCCCACGATTGGTTCCCATCGGTTGCGGCGCTGGCCGGGAATCGTCTCGTCCACGGGTTCGAGGCGCTGGCGGCCGCCGAGCAGGGCGCTCCACTGCTGCGCTCGTTCAAAAGGCTGCTCGCCACCCCGGACTTCGGTCCGGACACGCTGGTGCGAGTCGGTGATGCGGTTTTCCCCTTGGTGACCGTCCTCGAGTCCCACCTGGTCGCTCTGCGGGAAGCGTTGGTGCGGTCCGGCATCGACTGGGCCTCGGTCACCTCGACCGTCATCTCCGTTCCTGCGCACGCCCACGGTCCGCAGCGGTTCTGGACCCTGGAGTCGTTCCGCCGGGCGGGGTTCCCGGTCACGGCGATGATGAACGAGCCATCGGCGGCCGGATTCGAATACACCCACCGTCAGCCACGCACGATCAGTTCCAAGCGCACGCGGCTGATCGTCTACGACCTGGGCGGGGGCACCTTCGACGCCTCTCTGGTCAAGGTCGAGGGAACCGCTCACGAGGTGGTCGACTCGCTGGGTGTGAATGCCCTGGGCGGTGACGATTTCGATCGGGTGCTGGCAGATCTCGCGCTGACCGCGATCGGCACTCCAGCCGACAGGCTGTCCCCCACCGCAGCCGATGACCTGCTGATGGCTTGCCGCGAGGCGAAGGAACGACTGTCCCCGCAGACCCGGCGCATCGCGCTGGAGGCGGCGGGGGACGTGGTGGTGGTCGACGTCAACGACTTCTATGCCGCCGCGACACCGTTGGTCGAGCAGAGTCTGGCGGCCATGCGACCGCTGCTGGGTGGCCTGGACGCCGAGACCGCGGAGCTCAGCGATGTCGCCGGCATCTATCTCGTCGGTGGTGGATCAGGGTTGCCGCTCGTGCCGCGTCTCCTGCGTGAGCGCTTCGGCCGGCGGGTGCATCGTTCGCCCTATCCGGCTGCCTCCACCGCGATCGGTCTTGCGATCGCCGCGGATGCGCAATCCGGCTTCTCCCTGACCGAACGGCTCTCCCGTGGGTTCGGGGTGTTCCGCGAGGTCGCCGACGGCCGGGCGCTCAGCTTCGACCCGATCCTCGACCGCGCTGCCGAGGTGCCCGCGGACGGTGAACAGGTGGTCGTCCGGCGCTATCGGGCACGGCACAACGTGGGCGAGTTCCGCTTCGTCGAGTACGCCCAACTCGATCCTTCCGGCCACCCCGCGGGGGATGTCGTGCCCTTCGGACGCATCGTGTTCCCGTTCGAGGCAGCCTTGCAACGCGAACCGGCCCCGGTCCCGGTCGCCGTGGAGCGCCGGGACGAAGGGCCGGAGGTCGAGGAACGCTATGTGATCGACCCGAACGGGATCGTCACCGTCCGGATCACCGATCTCGACACGGGCTTCGCTCTGGAGGAGTCACTGGCAAGCACCTGAAGACCGCTATCGCGGCGGCCCGGGGGTCGCCCCAGGCCCGCCGCGATAGCGGCGAAGGCTATGCGAAGTCCGGACGCTCCGGCAGTTCACCGTCGACGCGGAGACCCTCGGTGGTGCCGCGGGTGATCCAGCCGAGGACCGCGTCGCGACCGCCCTTGAGCGTCGGACCGCCGCTGCCGACGGTATAGCTCTCGCCCTCGTCGGTCTCGATCTGCAGTCCGGGATAGTCGTCGCGCTTCTGGATGCGGGCGACAGCGAGGTCGAGCGCGTCCTCGAGGGCATCGATGTCGGCCTCGTCGATTCCCCACAGGGTGTCGAGATCGTAGTGGTGCACGATGATCTCGGAGATGCGATAGGCAGGCAGCAGATAGGGATTGACGGGCCCGGACGCCATCTCCACCTCTTCGGCGCCGAGTTTGCCGGCGCGCAGCTGATCCGCGGCCTTGGCGAAGCCGGCGTTCGCTTCGCGCATCTTCTGCTTGAGCTCTGCCGGCGGCAGCGCGGCGAGTTCGGCGATCTCGGCGTTGCGCTCCTCCATCGACGAATACATCGCCTGCTTGTTCCCGGTCACGGCCCAGTCGATGAGCCGGCCGAGAGCGCGGGCGTTGCCCACGAGGTGGGCCACGACGTCGGCACGAGTCCAGCCTTCGGCGTGCGACGGGGCGGCCATTTCGTTGTCGGTCAGGCTCTCGATGGTCGCCATGATCATGCCGGTCTCGCGCTCGAGGCGGTTGAGGTCAGCGGGCATGTACGCAGCAGTCTTGTTCATGGACCCAGTTTGGTCCGCGCCCGGGTGGGGCGCTACACCGGGTGTGCGAACTTGGACGTCACAGCCCTCGATTCAAGCCGCCGAGCACATTTGGCACACGAGATGGTCGGATCGGTGTTGCTGCGCGAGACTGGGGCGGTCCGTCCCCACTCACAAGCCGGCCCGAAGACCGGCTGCCCCACTGACGAGGAGGAGTGTCTTGCCCCAGACGAAGACGGCTGACACACCCACCGACCGTTATCGGCCCAGCCTGCGTCGGGATGTTTCCGCGTCGGCGATCATGGCGGGTTTCATTGCGGTCGCGGTTTCCTACGCCGGCCCTCTGCTGGTGACCCTCGAGGCTGCCCGTGCCGGCGGTCTCTCTCCTGAACTCACTGCGTCCTGGGTCTGGGCCATCTCGGTCGGCTCGGGTGTGATGAGCCTGCTGTTCTCCTGGTTCACCCGGCAGCCGATCATGGTGGCCTGGTCGATCCCGGGTGCTGCGCTGCTGGTGACATCGCTCGGCCCCTACGTCGAGTCCGGCCGCTTCTCCGACGTCATCGGCGCCTTCATCGTGTGCGGCGTCGCGTCGGCTGTCCTCGGCGCCACGGGCTTGGTGGGCAAGCTGATCGCGGCGACACCCAAACCGATCACTGCTGCCGTCCTCGCCGGCGTACTCTTCCCCTTCGCCATCAAGGTCGCCGAAGCCGTCCTGGCGAACTGGCTGGTCGCGGGCGGCCTGATCCTCGGCTATCTCGTCGGACGTCGCTGGAACCCGCGCTATGCGGTCTTCGTAGCGATGGCGGTCGGCGGTCTGCTGGCCCTGGTCTCCGGCGCCACCAATCCGCTCGCGGTCGAGTTCGCGCTGACCGTTCCCGTGTGGGTCACCCCGACGTTCTCCCTGCAGGCGATCCTCGAGATCGCCGTGCCCCTGTTCATCGTGACCGCCGCGGGACAGAACGCGCCGGGCCTGATCGTCATGCACCATTCGGGATACGACGCCAACGACAAGCTCCTGCTCGGCAGCGCCGGCATCGCCTCGGCGATCTTCGCCCCGTTCGGCAGCCACGCGCTCAACTTCGCGGCGGTCACGGCGGCCATCGCCACGTCCGCGGAGTCCCATCCGGACAAGCGGCGCCGCTATATCGCGGGCATGTCGTGCGGCCTGTTCTACATTGTCGGCGGGTTCCTGGCCACGTTCATCGTGTCGCTGTTCTCCGCAATCCCGCCGGGGATGATCACCGCGCTCGCCGGTGTGGCACTGCTGAGCCCGTTGCAGAACTCGCTCTACGACACCATGCACGAGGGCAAGCACCACAAGTCCGTCATCGAGGCCGCGCTGATCACGCTCGCGGTGACGATCTCCGGCATCACCGCTTTCGGCATCGTGTCCGCCTTCTGGGGTCTGCTCGCCGGGATCGTGGCGTACGCCATTCTCCGCCCGCGGCCACCCAAACCGGACCCGGCCGCCGAGATCTGAGAGTCGCCCGACCACAGCACAGGGCCACGCCTCCCGACGAGGGAAGCGTGGCCCTGTGGCGTGTGGCGGGCAGGCCCCGCGGGGGTCAGCCCAGCGCGGTGGTCGCTGCGTCGTAGTCCGGCTCCTGCGTGATCTCCGGCACCAGCTCGGAATGCAGGACCGTGCCATCGGTGTCGAGCACGACGACCGAGCGGGCGAGCAGGCCCTGCAGCGGTCCGTCGGCCATGGTGACGCCGTAGTCCGCGCCGAAGCTGGAACGGAACGTCGATCCGGTGGTCACGTTTTCGATGCCCTCGGCTCCGCAGAACCGGCCGAGCGCGAACGGCAGGTCGGCGGACACGCACAGCACGGTGGTGTTGTCGAGGCCCGCGGCCAGTTCGTTGAACTTCCGGACGCTGGTCGCGCACACGCCCGTGTCGATGCTGGGGAAAATATTGAGCACCACGCGGCGCCCGGCCACGTCGGTCAGCTTGATCTCGGAAAGGTCGGACCCGGTCACCACGAAGTCCGGCGCGGGCGTGCCCGGGGCCGGAAGGTCACCGACGGTCTGAACGGGGTCGCCCTTGAATGCAGTAGTCGCCATGGCGTCATGTTTAGCACGCACCCCGGCACCGGGTGGGCGCGGGCTCACGCGTGGGTCTCGAACCGGTCCACGAGCAGGTTGACCAGCGCGGGATGTGCCCCGATCGGGGCGGTGGTGAGGTCGGCGCCCACGGCGGCGAGTCGGGTGTGGAAGAAGCCGTCGGCGAGGAGGTACGCCGAGACTGCGACCCGCCGGTCCTCCCGACCCTGCGGACAGCGGCGCAAACGGTCGAGCGAGTCTGCGACCGTGCGCCCCGGTCCGGACAGCACACCAACCTCGACCTCGGTCTCCAATCGCTCACCCAGGGCGGCGGCGACCCGGCCCACGAGCTCGTGCCAACTGTCGCGGGACGAGCCGGTGGCCCCGAGGACGACGGGTTCACCCTCCCAGCCGGCCTTGATCAACCGGCCGGCCAACGCCTTGACCAGGCGGGGGTCGTCACCGAGCACCGGCGTGACCACGGCGTGTGGCGCCGCCGCCGCGACGACCGCGGGGATATCCGCGCGGTCGTGATAGCCCTCGCTCAGGAGCAGCGGCGCGATCACCACCTGCTCGTGGTCCTCCACCTCCGCCAGCACCTGCGCCAAGGTCGGCTCCAGCAGGTCGAGCCAGGCGATGCGCACCGGCCCGACGCGAGTGGAGACCGCCGCCGCGACGGATCGGATCATCGCTTGGCCGGCGGCGTTCTCCGTGCCGTGCGCGGCGAGGATCCGGACCGTCATGCGCTGGCCTTCAGGTCGATTCCCAGCACGTCGAGTTCGTCGTGCCGGTCGTGATCGAGTTCGTCGCACTGGGCGAGTCCGGCGGCCCAATCCGGGCCCAGCCGCACCACGTCTCCGACGACGATCACCGCCGGGGACTCCACGCCCCGGGCCGCCGCCACGCCGGCGATGCGGGCCAGCGGAGCGACGGTGACGCGCTGCTGAGGCGTACACCCCCGTTCCACCACCGCCACCGGGCAGTCGGCCGACCGGCCGAGCGCGATCAGGCGAGTCGCCGTGTCGCGCAGCTGGGCCACCCCCATGAGGATCACCAGGGTGTGGCCGGTGTCGGCGGGCAGCTGCGGGATCTGGTCGTGACCGGTCACCACGGTGAAGCCGCGTGAGATGCCGCGATGGGTCACGGGGATCCCCGCGGCGGCCGGCACTGCCAGCGCGCTGCTGATGCCCGGGACGACCTCGACCTCGACACCGGCGGCCACACAGGCGAGACGCTCCTCCTCGCCGCGGCCGAGCACGTAAGGGTCACCGCCCTTCAACCGCACCACACCGCGGCCGGCGTGAGCGTGCTCCACGATCAGCCGGTTGATCTCGTGCTGCGGCACCGCGTGGCGCCCCGGGACCTTGCCCACGTCGATCACCAACACGTCCGGATCGAGCGTCTGCAGCACCGAGTGCGGGGCGAGCCGGTCGATCACCACGACATCGGCGCTGTGCAGCAGGGTGAGCGCCCGCGAGGTCAGGAGCTCGGCATCACCGGGGCCGCCCCCGACGAGCGCGACCCAGCCGCCGTGCGGCCGGCGGGGGCGGAGGCCGGTCGGTTCGGTCCGGAGGTCATGGCTGATGCGGTTGCGGATCTCGACCGATCGCACCGGGTCGGCCGAGGAGACGGCGACGGTCACCTCGCCGGTCGGCGTGGGCACCGAGGCACGGGCCGGCACCACGGCGGTCCCTTCGGCTGATGCCGACGCGTTGACGCACCAGATCCCGCGCTCCCCTGCCATCTCCACGACCTTGCGGTCGATCTCGGGGTCGCCGGTGGCGGTGTGGACCAGACGGACCCCGTCGAGGTCCTCCGGGGCCACGCCCCGAGCGTGCCACCGCACGCCGAGGGGCAGCGGCTGCAGCGCGGGGCAGAGCGTCGGCGCGACGACGGTCACGGCCGCTCCTGCCGCCAGGAACGCGTGGACGCGGCGGGCGGACACCGGTCCCCCGCCGACGGCGAGCACCGGGACGTCGGTCAGGTCGACGGCGAGGGAAAACACCTCAGATCACCCAGTCCGTGGCGCTGAGATCCTCCGGCACCGTGCTGCGAATCATGCCGGCAGCCAGGGTGTGCCCGGTCTGGGCGTCGATCAACAGAAACGAACCGGTCTGGCGCGATTCCGCATAGGTTTCGGCGGAGATCTCGTCGGCCAGCTTGAGCTGGACCCGCCCGATGTCGTTGAGCTCGAGCTGCTGGGTCGGCACGCCGGTGAGCGAGTCGAGGTCGAGGCGGCTGTCCAACTCCCGCACGATCGCCCGCACGGTGCGCGTCGTGTGCTTCAACAGGACCTTGTCCCCCGCCCGCAGCGGCCGGTCGTGCAGCCAGCACACCAAGGCCTCGACCTCGCGCGTGGGCAGCGGCGCGGCATCAGCGGCAGCGATGAGATCACCACGGGAAAGGTCGATGTCGTCGGACAGGCGTACGCTCACGGACTGACCGGCGAAGGCCTCCTCCAGCTCACCGTCGGCGGTGTCGATGCCGGTGACCGTGGCGGTGCGGCCGCTCGGCAGGACGCTGATCCGGTCCCCGACGCGGACGACACCCGAGGCGATCTGGCCGGCGTACCCCCGGTATTCGACGTAAGCCGGGTCGACAGCAGCCGCCTGCGGACGGAGCACGTATTGGACCGGGAGCCGGAAGGGCTGCCCCTCCGGGTTCTCGCCCGCGGGCAGCGTCTCGAGCAACTCGAGAAGGGACGGACCGGAATACCACGGCGTGCGGGTCGAGTCCTCGGCAATGTTGTCGCCGTTCAGCGCCGACACCGGGATGACGGTGACGCCCGGGATCCCGAGATCGTCGATGACCTTGCGGACATCGGCCTCGACCCCGAGGAACACCTCCTCGGCGAAGTCGACGAGGTCGATCTTGTTGACCGCGATGATCACGTGGGGCACCCGCAGCAGTGACGCGACCGCCAGATGCCTGCGGGTCTGCTCCACCACTCCGTGGCGGGCGTCGACCAGGAGCACGATCACGTCGGCGGTGGAGGAGCCGGTGACGGTGTTCCGCGTGTACTGCACGTGCCCCGGGCAGTCCGCCAGCACGAAGGAGCGGGTGGGGGTGGCGAAATAGCGGTATGCCACATCGATCGTGATCCCCTGCTCCCGCTCGGCACGAAGACCATCGGTGAGCAGAGCGAGATCGGCGGTCTCCAGGCCACGCTCCCGACTCACCCGCTCCACGGCATCGAGCTGGTCGGCGAGGATGGACTTGGTGTCGTGCAGCAGCCGCCCGACCAGGGTGGACTTGCCGTCATCGACGGAACCCGCCGTGGCGAGCCTCAACAGGGTGCTCATCAGAAGTACCCCTCCTTCTTCCGGTCTTCCATGGCGGCTTCGGTGATGCGGTCATCGGCGCGGGTCGCGCCCCGCTCGGTGATGCGGGTGGCGGCGACTTCGGTGAGAACGTCCTCGACGTCGGCCGCGTCGGACTCGACCGCGCCGGTGCAGGACATGTCGCCGACCGTGCGATAGCGCACCTGTCGGGTCGCCACGGCCTCGCCGTCGCGGGGTCGGCTGAACTCGCCCACCGCGAGCAGCATCCCGTCACGCTCGAACACCTCGCGCTCGTGCGCGTAGTAGAGGCTCGGCAACTCGATCTTTTCCCGCGCGATGTAGCGCCAGATGTCGAGCTCGGTCCAGTTGGACAGTGGGAACACCCGCACGTGCTCACCGGCGCGGTGGCGGGTGTTGTAGAGGTTCCACAGCTCCGGGCGCTGGTTGCGCGGGTCCCACTGGCCGAAGTCGTCGCGCAGCGACACCACGCGCTCCTTGGCCCGCGCCTTCTCCTCGTCGCGACGGCCGCCGCCATAGACGGCATCGAACCGGCCACGCTCGATCGCGTCGAGCAGCGGGGCGGTCTGGAGCGGGTTGCGGGTGCCGTCGGCGCGCTCGGCGAGCCGGCCGTCGTCGATCCAGTCCTGGACGCGGGCGACCTCGAGCCGGAGCCCGAAGTCGCGGACGGTCCGGTCGCGGAAGTCCATCACCTCCGGAAAGTTGTGTCCGGTGTCCACGTGCAGGACGGGGAAGGGCACCGGCGCCGGCCAGAAGGCCTTGCGGGCCAGGTGGAGCATGACGACGGAGTCCTTGCCGCCGGAGAACAGCAGCACGGGCCGCTCGCGCTCAGCGGTGACCTCACGGAAGATGTGGATCGATTCGCTCTCCAGGGCGGAGAGTTGATCCAGGTGCCGGGGGCTTTCGGCGGCCACAGTGTTGGACGCCGTGGTGTCGGACGCAACGGGCTTCGCAGTGTCGAGGCTCACAGGTGGATCCCACATTCTGTCTTGTTGAGGCCGGCCCAGCGGCCGGCGCGGGGGTCTTCGCCGGGAGCGACCCGACGGGTGCAGGGCGCACAGCCGATCGACGGATAGCCGTCGGCGAGCAGCGGGTTGATCGGCACGGCGTTGTTCTGGGCGTACTCGATCACCTCATCGAACGTCCACGCCGCCAGCGGGTTGAGCTTGACCACGCCGTGGCTGGCGTCCCATTCGACGAGCCGGGCATTGGCGCGCAGGGCGTTGTCCTCGCGGCGGACGCCGGTGATCCAGGCCTGATAGCCGGCCAGCGTCGTGTTGAGCGGCTCGACCTTGCGCAGTTGGCAGCACAGCGCGGGGTCGCGGTCGTGCAGCTTCTCCCCGTGCTCGGCGTCCTGCTGCTCGACGGTCTGCTTGGGGAGGATCTCCACGAGCGTGATCGGCATTTTCGCGGCGAGCGCGTCGCGGGTCGCGTACGTCTCCTGGAAGTGATAACCCGTGTTCAGGAACAGCACGTCCACGCCCGGCAACACCTGGCTGGCGAGGTGGGCCAGCACAGTGTCGGCCGCCATCGAGCAGGCGACTGCCAGCTTGCTGCCGAACGTCTCGCCGGCCCAGGCCAAAACCTCTTCGGCCGTCGCGTCCGCGAAGCGCTCTCCGGCTTCGTGAGCGAGGGCTTCGAGTTCTGCCGGCGTACGCTCCAGAGGTGCGGTGAGCGTCCGCGTCGGCGCCTGCAGGCTGATCCGCTGCTCCCCGTTGCCCAGCGCGGCCAGGGCGTTCAGGTCGGGCCGACTCATGCGAACGACTCCTCATCCGCCCTGTGTGCCCACTGGGCGAACGTCTCGCCCTCGATGCGATCGGCGGCGAAGCGACGGATCACCCGTTCGGTCCAGTCGGGCAGGTCTTCGGCGGTCACCTTGTGGCCGCGGATCGTGCGGCCGAGCTCGCCGCCATCACGGGTCGGCGCGTCGGCGAGCCCGCCGCCGAGGTGAACCTGGAAACCGAACGTGTCCCCGCCCACCAGCTGGCCCTTGAGACCGATGTCGGCGACCTGGATGCGGGCGCAGGAGTTCTGGCAGCCGTTGATGTTGATCGACAACTGCGTGTCGCCGAGGTCGACATCCGCGAGCCGGCGTTCCAGCTCGTCGACCAGCGTGCGGCCCAGGTCCTTGGTCTCGACGAAGGCCAGCTTGCAGTATTCGATGCCGGTGCAGGCCATCGTGCCGCGGCGGAAGATGCTCGGACGGGCCTGGAGCCCGATCTCGGCCAGCCCGTCGATCAGTTCCTCGGCCTTGGCGGGGTCGACGTCGAGGATCAGCAGCTTCTGGTGCGGGGTGAACCGGATGCGCTTCGAGCCGGCGGCCTCGGCGAGGTCGGCGATGCGGGCGAGGATGGTGCCGGAGATCCGGCCCACGGTTGCTGCTGCGCCGACCCAGACCTTGCCGTCCTTCTGCTGGTGGATCCCGACATGGTCGTGGTTGCCGCTCGCGCGCTCCGGCGCCGGCCCGTCCGGGAGTGCCCTGCCGAGATATTCGTCCTGCAGGATCTGGCGGAACTTCTCCACCCCCCAGTCGTTGACCAGGAACTTGAGCCGGTTGCGGGTGCGCTGGCGGCGATAGCCGTAGTCCCGGAAGATCGAAGTAACCCCGGCCCAGACCTCGGCAGCCTCCTCGGGGCGGACGAAGACACCGAGACGCTTGGCGAGCATCGGGACGGTCGAGAGCCCCCCACCGACCCACAGGTCATAGCCGACACCCAACTCCGGATGCACGACGGCGACGAGCGACACGTCGTTGATCTCGTGCACCACATCCAGGCTCGGGTGGCCGGTGATTGCGCTCTTGTATTTGCGGGGCAGGTTCGAGAACTCGGGATTGTTGACGTATTTGGCCTTGATCTCCTCGATCACCGGCGTGGGATCGATGAGCTCGTCCGCGGCGATGCCGGCGACCGGCGATCCCAGGATCACGCGCGGCACATCACCGCACGCCTCGACGGTGTCCATGCCGGCGTTGTTGAGGCGGTCCCAGATCTCGGGCACATCCTCGATGCGGATCCAGTGCAGCTGGATGTTCTGCCGATCGGAGATGTCCGCGGTGTCCCGGGCGAGTTCCGTGGAGATGCCCGCGATCACGCGGACCTGATCGGTGCTCACCGCGCCCCCGTCCAGGCGGATGCGCATCATGAAGTATTCGTCCGAGAGTGCCTCCGCCTCGAGCTTCGACGTGCGGGCGCCGTCGATGCCCTGTCGGCGCTGGGTATAGAGACCCCACCAGCGGAACCGGCCGAAGAGGTCATCGTGCGGGATCTCGGCATAGCCGACCTTGGAATAGAGATCGATGATCCGCTGACGCACGTTCAGGCCGTTGTCCGCCGCCTTGAACTCCTCGTTGGGGTTCAACGGGGTCTTGCCGTCGATCTTCCATTGCCCTTGGGGCTTGGTGTTGCGAGCGGGGCGCGTGGTGCGGGGGGGCGCAGCCGGAGCGGAGCTGGGATTCATCTGGTCACACCTGTCGACGATGGTCCCCGTCCGGGCGGCACGGGGGAGGCAGTGGTCACACCTGCCCAGGTCATTGGGAACCGTAATGGACCCATAGGCAATCCCCAAATCGGGGTCCGGATCATGGGATGGGATGCGGGGTCGCGCAACCAGCCGGAGAGGTCAATCGCGGTTGTCACGCGCGGGCGACGCCCGCAGGATGCGCCGCGAGGGCGGCACCGTGATCAGGATCCGGTCGCCGTCGGAGCGGACCTCGACCTCGAGCTTGTCCCCCGGATCACCGAACGCGCCCGTGCGGATTTCCATCCGGATCGACGCGACCGAGCGGCCGAACACGATCTCGGCATCCCGTCCCTCCGCCAGGGTCAGCTCGCCGGGAACCCAAGGCCCACGGCGCAGAAAACCCCGCGTACGCACCCAGATGACCAGCATCGTCACCGCACCCGCGAGCGCACCCCCGGCGACACCGGCGGTGACGACGAGCACCCCGAGCCCCCAGGACTCCGCCAGGAAATCGCGCACCACGATCGCCACGCAGCTGCCGATGGCCACGATCGCGATGAGGAGCAGGAGCAGCGCGACCCAGAGCGTGCGGTTGACCGAGCGGCGGGTCGCCGCGTCCGCCCAGGCCGGTGGCCGCTGGGCCTGCCCCGGCAGGGGCAGCGGAGTCGTGGGCTGATCGGTCACACCTCCAGCATGCCTGACCGAACCCTCCGCGCTGCGGCACACGCCCGGCGTGAACGACCACCGACGTGGGAAACTGGCCGGAATCGTCCGCAGAGCGAACCATGCTGCGGCAGTGAACAGGAGAATGCCCCATGCCCCGCGCCCTTGTCGTCGTTGCACATCCGGACGATGCCGATTTCGGTGCCGGCGGCACCCTCGCCGGCCTGACCGACGTGGGCTGGGAGGTCACCGCGCTGTATTGCACGCGCGGCGAACAGGGCGGGTTCGACCCGTCGCTGCACGAACAGATGCCCCAGATCCGGGAACGCGAGCAGCGGGCCGCGGGCGAGGTGCTGGGCATCAGTGACGTCCGATTCCTCGACGGCTATCGCGACGGTTGGCTCCAACCGACCTATGACCTGCAGCGCGACATCGTGCGGGTGATCCGCCAGGTCCGACCGGATCTCATGCTGATCCAGAACGCCGAGCGCACCTACGACCGGATCTTCGCCTCGCACCCGGACCACCTTGCCTGCGGCGAGGCCACCATCCGGGCGATCTATCCGGCGGCCGAGAACCAGTTCGCGTGGCCGGAGCTCATCACCGACGAGGGCCTTGAGCCGTTCACCGTGCCGGAGTTCTGGGTGATGGGTCATCCGGCCGGCACGCACACCGTCGACATCACCGGCACCATCGACCGCAAGGTCAACGCGCTGCTCCAGCACCAGTCCCAGGTCGCCCACCGAGGCGACGAACTCGGTCAGATGGTGCGGAGCCGGGCAGCCTCGCTCGCGGCGACCCACGGACTGCCGGACGGCCACTTCGCCGAGGACTTCCTCCGCATCAAGCGCTGACCCTGAAACATCCCCCGGAAACCGGGCCTGCTCCGGGGCGTCACCTAGGCTCAACGCATGGATCCGATCGCGCTGCTGCGAACCGCTCGCCCCTTCCCAGACCATCCCCTCGTCCTCGAACTCGATCTCGCCCGCGGTGTGATCAGCCAGTCGCCGAGCCATCCGCTGGAGGCGTTCCGGGCCCGGCACTCCGCGGCCATGCGCCAGATCCGCGACGGCCTGCGCAAGGCTGCCACCGACAAACACGTGGCCGGCTTGGTGATCCACGTCGGCTCCTGCCCGCTGTCGCCCGACCAGTGCGACGAGATCGGCGAGTTGCTCCACCGCTTCGGGCAGCACAAGCCGACGATCGCCTGGACCGAGAGCTTCGGCGAGCTCGGCAACGCGACGATGGCCTATCGCGTGGCGTCCTTCGCCCAGGAGGTGTGGCTCGCGCCGTCGGGAACCCTCGGACTCAACGGTGTGCAGCTCGGCATCACGCTGCTGCGGGGCGGTCTGGAAAAGCTGAACGTCGAGCCGCAGTTCGCGCAGCGCAAGGAATACAAGACCGCGGCTGACCAGTTCGCCGCGCGCGAGATCACCGACGAGCATCGCGAGATGATGCAGCGGATCGCCGACTCGATCCTCGAGGACACGATCGCCGGCGTGGCCGAGCGCAGGCACCTCGATCCTGCCGCGATCCGTCACGTCGTGGACAACTCCCCCGTGGCCGCCGAGGCCGCCCGTGAGGCCGGCCTGGTCGACCGCCTGGGTTATCGCGATGAGGTGTACGCCGAGTTGCGCCGCCGGTTCGGCACGGTCGCGACGACCGATAAGCGTTCCGGGACGAGCGACGCCGACCGGAAGGTTTCGCTGCAATATGCCCACCGCTATTCCCGGTCGGGGTGCTCCGCGCGGCTCGAGGAGGCATTCGGGCGCCGCAAGCCGGCGATCGGCCTTGTCGAGCTCAACGGCAGCATCATTTTCGGCCCGAGCCAGTCGGGGCCATCGAGCAGTTCCGCCGGCTCGGACACCATCACGGCGCACCTGCGGGAAGCGGCCCGGGACGAGACCGTGAAGGCGGTCGTCCTGCGCATCAACTCTCCGGGTGGTTCCTACATCGCCTCGGACACGATCCGGCGGGAAGTGCAGCAACTCCGGGCCACCGGAAAGCCGGTCATCGCGTCGATGGGCACGCTCGCGGCCTCCGGCGGCTATTTCGCGGCCATGGGCTGTGACGCCATCGTCGCCAACCCGACCACGCTCACCGGATCCATCGGCGTGCTGGCCGGAAAGTTCGTGCTCACGGGTCTCACCGACCGAATGGGGCTGATCCGTGAGGACATCATCGCCGGCGCCAACGCCGGCTGGTTCAGCAGCCACAAACCGTTCGACGAGACCGAGTGGGCCAAGCTCAACAGCTGGCTGGACGACGTCTATGCCGACTTCACCACGAAAGCGGCCGAGGACCGGGGCCTGGACCTCGCGGACCTGGAGCCCTTGGCCCGGGGCCGGGTCTGGACCGGGGCGGATGCCCACGAGCGCAAGCTCGTCGACCGATTGGGCGGCATGGCGACGGCCCTCGACCTCGCCGCCGAGCGGCTGGACACGAAGCTCGATGCTCTGCAGGTGCGTGGTGTTCCTGCGTTGCCCTGGCTGGAGCAACTCAAACCGGCGGAGTCCAGTGAGAGCCGATCGGGCGCGAGCGTGCAGGCGGCGTCCGCTCTGGAGCAACTCCTCACCGGCGGCCCGGAGGACCGCCTCACAGCGATTGCGGAGTTGTCGGGCATCGGGCGCGTCGACGGAGTCCTCGCGCTGCCGTGGCGGCTCAGTCTCCGCTGAGCCCTGCCCCCGGGGTGCGGCGCATCAACACGTGCGGGATGCCGTCCTCCGGATACGGCTCGCCCTCGGCGACGAAACCGAACCCGGAATACCACTCCGCGAGGTGCAGTTGGCCCGACAGGATGAACTCCTCGTCGGGATGGGCGGCCAGCACTGCGTCGACCAGTTGTCCGGCGAGCCCCTGCCCGCGCGCTGCGACATCGGTGACCACCCGCCCGATCCGGCGTACGCCCCCACCAGCTCCTCCCGGCTCGACCAAGACCCGCAGACAGGCGAGCACTCGGTCGCCTTCGGCGATCCACCAGTGTTCGGCATCGGGCTCCAGGTCCCGCCCGTCGGGATCGGCATAGACGCAGTCCTGTTCCACCACGAAGACGGCGGACCGCAGGGCCAGCAGGCGATACGCGAGGACGGGGTCGAGCGCAGCCCAGCGAGCGTGTTGCATCAGCACGACGAGCATCCTAGGCCGCTGGACGCTGCGCGAATCGTCACCGGACGGCCGGATTCAACGCCGGTCCCCACCCAAGGCCGGGGGCGGTGCGGTGCCACTGCTCTCACACCAGGACCGGCAGCAGCAACGCGACGACGATCGGAGTCACCACCGCGCTGAGCGCCATCGCGAGCGCGGAGAACGCCCCCATCAGCTGGCTCTCCCCCAAAGCCCGAGCCGTGCCGATGCCGTGCGCCGAGATGCCCATCGCGAGGCCGCCGGCAATCTCGCTCCGAATGCGGATCAGCCGGAGCAGCCCCGGCCCAGCGACGGCACCCAGCACTCCCGTGAGGATCACCAGTGCCGCAGTCAGCGCGGGGATGCCGCCGATCGTCTCGGAGACCGCGAGCGCCACCGGTGTCGTGGCGGACTTGGGCAGCATCGACGCGACGAGCGCATTTCCCCCGCCGAGGGCCCTGGTCACCCAGCCGGCCACGAGCACGGCGGCGCTCGCCCCGAACACCGAGGCCGCGACGATCGGGATCACCGCCTCCTTGACCCGGTCGAGTTGCCGGTGCAACGGCAGCGCGAGCGCCACCGTGGCGGGGCCCAGGAAGAACGCGATCAGATCACCGCCGCGCGCGTAGTCCTCGACCGGGGTCCGCGTCAGTCCCAGCATCGCGACGAGAAGCACGCAGGACCACAGGACCGGGTTCGCGTACGCCCGGCCCCGCGCCCGTCGGGCCACCAGCACGGTCAGTTGATAGACGCCGAGCGTGACCACAACGCCGAACACGGGCGAGGAGGTCAACGAATTCCACAGCGTCATGCCTCGGCCTCCGTGGCCCGGCGGCGGAACAGCCGCAGCATGGCGACCGCCACGACAGCCGTCACCACGTGCGCCGCGGCCCACCCGGCGAACAGGCCGCCGAGCGCGGCGCCCCATTCAGCCCGGAGCAGCGCGAAGTGGGCGAGGATGCCGACGCCGGGTGGGATGAAGAACAACTGCATGTTGGCGAGCAGTCCGTCGGCCGCGCGCACGCTGCTGGCATTGAGGCCGGGCTTCTGCCACTGCAGGTACGCGAAAAAGATCAACATCCCCAGCACCGTGCCCGGCACGGGGATGCCGCTGAGCGCGGCGATCGCCATTCCCAGAAACTGGCAGCCGAGAATGATCAGCAGACCGCCCAAGGGGAAGCGCGGAGCGCTCACTGGAACGGAGTCGGGTCTCCCGCCCCCACCCGGTCGATGACTACGTCGCCATCGGTGAAGTTGATGACGGTCGTCGGGTCCGTGCTGACGTCCCCGGAGTCGAGCACCGCATCGACGAAATGACCGAGTTCCTCGTTGATCTGCCAGCCCTCGCTCATCGGCTCGCTCTCCCCGGGAAGGATCAGGCTGCTGGACATGATCGGTTCGCCGAGTTCGGTGAGGAGAGCCAGGCTTGTGCGGTGATCGGGGATGCGGACGCCGACGGTCTTCTTCTTGGCCTGGAGCATCTGCTTCGGGACCTCACGAGTGCCCTCGAGAATGAACGTGTACTGCCCCGGCGTGTTCGCCTTCACCAACCGGAACACGTCGTTGCCCATGTGCACGAATTGGCCGAGCTGCGCGAACTCGCTGCAGACCAAGGTGAAGTGGTGCTTGTCGTCGAGCTCCCGGATCTTCCGGATGCGCTCGAGGCCCTCCTTGTTGCCCATCTTGCAGCCAAGAGCGAACCCGGAATCCGTCGGGTACGCCACCAGCCCACCATCGTTGAGGATGTCGACCACCTGGCCGATCGCGCGGGGCTGGGGATTGTCGGGGTGCACCTCGAAATACTTCGCCATGGCGCGAGTCTAGGGTCCCGATCCCGTGCCGGGACAGGTCCCCGGGGCTCAGGCGGAGGCCGGTGGCGTGGACTAGAGTGCCGCGGGTGACCGTCTTCGACCTGTCCCTCGACGAGCTGCGCCGCCGCAAGAGCCTCAAGTGGCAGACCTATCCGGCGGACGTGCTGCCGGTGTGGGTCGCGGAGATGGATTGCCGTCCCGCGCCGGCCGTCCTGGAGGCGCTCACCGCGGCCGCGGCCGATGGCGACACGGGCTATCCGGTGGGCCGGCCCTATGAGGTGGCGTTCGCCGAGTACGCCGCAGAGGTCTGGGACTGGACCTTCGACCCGGTCACCCAGGCGATCCCCGTGCCCGACGTGATGCAGGGCATCGTCGCGGTGCTCGACCTGCTCGGCACCCGTGGTGCGCCCGTTGTGATCAACCCGCCCGTCTATCCGCAGTTCTACAAATATCTGACCTGGGCCGACCGGCCGATCATTGAGGTCCAGCAGACCGAGGACGGCCGGATCGATCTCGAGGCGCTGGGCGCTGCGTTCGCCGGCGAGGGTGGGCTCAAGCCGGAGGCCTATCTGCTGTGCAACCCGCAGAACCCGCAGGGCACCGCCCCCACCCGGGAAGAACTCACCGTCGTTGCCCGCCTCGCGGCCGAGCACGGTGTGCGCATCGTCTCCGACGAGATCCATGCGCCGCTGGTGTCTGCGCCGGCGCGACACACCCCGATGCTGTCCATTGACGGCGTGCAGGACGCGGTGATCATCATCTCCGCCTCCAAGGCCTGGAATCTTGCCGGGTTGAAATCGGCCGTCGCGATCGGCAGCCCGGACATCGCCGGGCGTCTGATCGCGATGCCCGACGAGATCACGCACTCGATCAGCTATCTGGGCGTGGTCACCCACGTGACCGCGCTGCGGGAGGGGCGGGAGTGGCTGGCCGACGCCCTCGGCGAGATCGAGGCCAATCGCCGACTGCTCTCCCGGTTGCTGAATGAGCAGCTGCCGCAGGTGCGTTATCTCCCTGGCGAGGCGACCTATCTGGCCTGGTTGGACTGCCGTGATCTCGGTCTGGAGGATCCGGGCCGGACGTTCCTCAACCGAGGCAGGGTCGCGCTGAACAATGGCCTCACGTTCGGCGCCGGTGGAGCCGGTCACGTGCGCATGAACCTCGCCACGAGCCCGGAGATCATCACCGACGCAGTCCGCCGCATGGCGGCGTCCATCGACTAGACCGTCCTGCTGCGGTCCATCGACCGGCCATCCTGCTGCGACAGCCCGGGCTGGGTTAGCCGCCGGTTCCTGGGCCCCGGACCAGATCGGCTTCGGCGGCAGCCTCGGCGCGGACCTCGTTGATCCCCAGCACCGACAGGAAGATTGTGGGGTTGCTGGATTCGGTGGTGACCCGGACGACCCCACCGGTGAGCGTCACGGCGCCGGTCACGCGATCGGAGGCAGCCAGATAGGCCTGTGCCGCGGCAATGCCTGCGCCCGGATCGTTGCGGCCGGCCAAGCGATAGGTCCCGCCTGCATCGGCGGCTGCCCGAGCTGCTCCCGCTGCTGCCGATTCCGCACGCCGCGCGGCGGTGACCTGTTGCCCGCCGTCGACGACCAGTCCGGCCACGAGGATGATCGCCCCGATCCAGAGCATCACGAGCACGGACAGCGACATGCCTCGTTCATCGCGGGACGGACCGGGGACGGCTGAGCGGACAAGGACGAAGTGGGGGCGCACCGCATCAGCATGGCGTCCGGTCGGCCCCGTTGGCGCGACTGTCCACAGGATCGGGGGTGGAAGTTTCCGATGCTGCCCTCAGCCGATCAGGCTCAGCACGGCCCGCACCAGGGTGGCGATTGTGCCGGCGAACGCGATGATGAGCACCAGCTTCAGCCCGAGTTTGCCGGACACATGGCGTGACAGCCGGGAGCCGATGAACGCTCCGACGAACAACATCGAGAGAAACACCGCCCACTGGGGGACGGAGAACGACGGGCCCTGGCCCCACTTGGTCAGGATTGCCGCGATGCCCGCAACCATGAAGTGGAATTGCAGGGACGCGGTGAACCGGCGAAGGTCCGACCAGTCGACGGCCTTGCGATAGATGACCATCGCCGGACCCGCGACGCCAGCGGTGACCCCCATGAACCCCGACAAGAACCCAGCACCGATCCGCGCGCCCCGGCCGTCGTTGAGCGACCCTTCGGGCGAGCGCACCGACACGATGAGTGCGACCAAGGTGATGAGCGCCACCACGAGCGCGAGCACGTTGATGGGTGCGAGCAGGATGAGCAGGGCGCCCGGCAGGCAGCCGATGACCGCCGCACCCGAGATCCACAGAATGCGCGGCCAGTCCACGTGCTTGCGCACGGCGATCAAGTTGGTGGCGGAGGCGATCACGCCGCACCAGTTGGCGAGAATCACGCCGTCCACCGGTCCTTGGGCCAGCACCAGAAAGGGCACTGCCAACAGCACGAACCCCATGCCGGTGACCCGCTGCGCTACGGCACCTGCGAGGACGGCGATCGCCGAGACCAGAAATCCCCACTCGAGCACGCCGCCCCTTTCGTCGCTGACGTCCCACGATGCCACAGCACAATCGGCGATCCGCAAACTGAGGCTTTGCGTTGTCCTCCCCGCTGCCCCACAGCAGCTCCACTCTGAATAGTCTGGACCCGAGACGACATCGCGTCTGCCCCAGGGCGCGAGCGATGAGCACCCAGGAGGTCCCCCAATGGTTCAGAAGGTAGCGCTCCTCACCGCCGGCGGTTTCGCGCCGTGCCTGTCCTCCGCGATCGGGGGGTTGATCCAGCGCTATTCGGAGTTGTCCCCCGACACCGAGATCATCGGCTATCGCCACGGCTACCAAGGGTTGCTGACCGGTGACTTTATCCGGGTGACCGACGAGGTGCGGGCGAATGCCGGGCTGCTGCACGAATACGGCGGATCGCCGCTGGGCAACTCCCGGGTCAAGCTCACCAACATCAAGGATCTCACCAAGCGCAAGCTGATCGAGAAGGGCCAGGACCCGCTCCAGGTCGCGGCCGACCGGCTCGTGGCCGACGGGGTCGATGTGCTGCACACGATCGGCGGCGACGACACCAACACCACGGCTGCCGACCTGGCGGCCTATCTCGCCAAGCACGACTACGGGCTGACCGTGGTCGGCCTGCCCAAGACCATCGACAACGACGTCATTCCGATCCGCCAGTCCCTGGGTGCGTGGACCGCCGCGGCGATGGGCTCACGATTCGCCCAGAACATCGTCGCCGAGCACAACTCGGCGTCGCGGATGCTGATCGTGCACGAGGTCATGGGCCGCAACTGCGGCTGGCTGACGGCCGCCACGGCGAAGGCGTACCGGGACTGGCTGGACACCCGAGAATGGCTGCCGGAGATCGGCCTTTCCCGTGAAGCATGGGACGTCCACGCCGTCTACGTGCCTGAGGGCCACATCGATCTCCAGGCCGAGTCCGAGCGCCTGAAGGGAATCATGGACAGCGTCGGCAACGTGACGATCTTCCTCTCGGAGGGCGCCGGCCTCGACAGCATCGTGGGCGAGATGGAGGCCGCAGGCAAGGAGGTCCCCCGTGACCCGTTCGGGCACGTAAAGCTGGACAAGATCAATCCGGGTGCCTGGTTCGCCAAAGAGTTCGCGGAGCTGCTCGGTGCCGAAAAGGTGATGGTGCAGAAGTCGGGCTACTACTCCCGCTCCGCCGCGGCCAACCAAGCGGATCTGGACCTGATCAAGGAGTGCACCGACTTCGCCGTCGACTGCGCGCTCCGCGGCGAGTCGGGCGTCATCGGGCATGACGAGGAAAACGACGACAAGCTCAGCGCCATCGATTTCCAGCGGATCAAAGGCGGCAAGCTCTTCGATCTCGGGACGGGGTGGTATCAGGAGATGCTGCGCGGCATCGGACAGCAGGTTCCCTCGCCGACCGAGTGAGCCGGTGATCGGCGGCGGCTCGCCGCCACGAAGTGAGGCCTGGCGTCACGGCCGCCCAGGGCTGGGCTCGGACCCCGCCCGGGGCGGCCGCGACCGATCCGCTTAGGCGGGTCAGCGCCGGAAGATCCGTCCGAGCACCAGAGCTGCGGCCGCGCCGAGACCCGAGCCGGTCGCGAGTCCCGCGGCATAGCCGGTCGCCATGCTCGCCCGAGCATTCTTGATCGCTGCACTGCGGGAGACCGGTTCGGACTCCTCGGTGAAGAACTTCCGACCGTCGACGGCGGCGTACCGATCGCCGTCCGAATCGTCGTGGGCTCCGCCCGGAGCCGTGCGGCCGGCTCCCGCCATCCCCGGCTGAGCTTCAGCCGCGTCAGCACCGATCCGGTCGCCGCTGACGGTGGTCTGCTCCGGATGCGGCGCGAGTTGGGGTGGCGCGCCGTGCTCTGCGGCCACCGCCCCCATCCGCACCTCGACTGCCTCGTCGAAGGCCACCTTTTCCTTCTGCGGATCCGCGGACAGCCCAGGCAGGGCATCCTTGACCGCGTTGACCTTCTCGGTCCGACTCAGTTTGGCATCGGCCTTGGCGATCTCCTGCGCCTGCCGGTCGGCCTCGGCCGCGGACCAGTGCAGGTCGTCGGCCACGATCACGTCGGAGCGTCCGAGCAGCGGGCGATCGGCTTCGGTCCACTTGTGCGCGACTGCCGGCTGGTTGTCGGTCGCAATCCAGGCCGCCACCATCAAGATCACTCGCGCGAAGAGGTTGAAGAACAGCAGCAGGACGATCACCGGTCCGAACAACGCGGCAGCCGGGTTGTTGAGGAACGAACCGACGAGGGCGCCGGTGAAGTATTGCAGGATCGCCAGAACGGCCGAGCCGATCAGGGCGCCAATGAGCAGCGCCTTGGTGCGTGGCTTGTGCTCGGGCAGCACCCGATAGAGGAAAAGGAACAGGATCCAGCCGGCTGCGAGCGAGATCAGCAGGGAGAGTGCGCGGGTGAAGAATCCGATGCCCGGAACATTCTCGAGCCCGAGCCAGCCGATCACCGTGCTGGTCATGCTGGTTGCGAAGGACGCCACGCCGAAGGTCACCGCGACCGCGAGCAACAGCATCAGCAGGATGCCCAGGTTCTTCAGTGTCTCGACGACGATGTTGGACTTGTCCTCGGCCTGGTCGAACTCGGGCCGGAACTGGGCGCGCACCGCGCTCTTGAGGTTCTTGATCCAGCCGCTGCCGGCATAGGCGAGGGACAACAGACCGATGATGCCGATGCCCGCCCAGTTGCTGGCCGCGTCCTCGATGACGTCTGCGATATTGGCTGTCACGTCCTCGGGCGCGCCCTCGATCATGCCCACCACGCTGTCCTTCAGCGTGGCGAGGAGATCGGGCCGGAATTCGGTGAGGACCATGCCGGCGATGGCGAACGCAAACATGAGGATGGGGACCATCGCGAGAACGGAGAAATAGGTCACCGCCCCCGCGAACTGCATGCCCAGTCGGTTTGTGAACCGGGCATTCATCCGCAGCACGTGTGCCACGGTTGGATGCGCCAAGATCTTCTGCACGTCCATTTGGGGTCCGCCCTTCAGCTGGTTGCGGACCCCAAGCTATCGACTAGTCGGCATACGCCTCGATCGGGGGGCAGGAGCACACCAGATTTCGGTCACCGTACGCCTGCTCGATCCGGGACACCGGCGGCCAGTACTTGTCCTGGCCGACCCCCGCGATCGGTCCGCTGTGTCGCCCGGCGGGATAACCGGCAAGCGCTCGGCTGTACGGCCGAGTCCACTCGTCCGCCGTCACCTGTGCCAAGGGGTGCGGTGCGTTCACCAACGGATTGTTGTCGGCCGGCCACTCCCCCGCCGCGACTTGGTCGATCTCCCCGCGAATCGCGATCATCGCGTCGCAGAACCGGTCGACCTCGGCGAGGCTCTCCGATTCGGTGGGCTCGACCATGAGCGTGCCCGCGACCGGGAAGGACATCGTCGGCGCATGGAAGCCATAATCGATGAGCCGCTTCGCGACGTCATCCACCGTGACGCCGGTCTCCTTGCTGATCCCACGCAGATCGAGGATGCACTCATGGGCGACGAGGCCGTTGTTGCCGGTGTAGAGCACGGGGTAGTGCTCCCCGAGCCGCTTCGCGATGTAGTTCGCCGACAGAATCGCGTTCTGGGTCGCTTGGGCGAGACCGCTCGCTCCCATCATCGCGATGTAGGCCCACGTAATCGACAGCACGCCGGCAGAGCCGAACGGCGCAGCTGACACCGGCCCGACACCGGTGTCCGGTCCGGCATCCGCCCACAACGGATGGTTGGGCAAATAGGGCGCGAGGTGGGCACCGACCGCAACCGGTCCGACACCCGGACCACCGCCACCGTGCGGGATCGCGAACGTCTTGTGCAGGTTCAGGTGGGACACGTCGCCACCGAATTTGCCCGGCTGCGCGAACCCGAGCAGGGCGTTCAGGTTGGCGCCGTCGACATAGACCTGGCCACCAGCCGCGTGGACCTTCTCGCAGATGGCGGTGATCCCCTCCTCATAGACGCCGTGCGTCGATGGATAGGTCACCATGATGGCGGCGAGCTGGTCGCGGTGCTTCTCGATCTTCGCATCCAGATCGTCGAGGTCCACTTCGCCGTTGTCGGCGCTCTTCACAACGACGACCTTCATCCCGGCCATGTGCGCGGAGGCGGCGTTCGTGCCGTGTGCAGAGGACGGGATCAGGCAGATGGTCCGCTGGTCGTCGCCGTTGGCCTCGTGGTACGCCCGGATCGCCAGCAGGCCCGCGAACTCACCCTGGGAACCGGCATTGGGCTGGATGGACACCCGGGCATAACCCGTGACGCTCGCCAGCCAGTCTTCCAGCGACGAGATCAACGCGACGTAGCCCTCGGCATCGGCCGGCGGGCAGAACGGATGGAGGTTCGCGAAACCCGGATAGGTCATTGCCTCCATCTCGGCGACCGAGTTGAGCTTCATCGTGCAGGAACCGAGCGGGATCATGCCGCGGTCCAGTGCGAAGTCACGATCCGAAAGCAATCGCAGATAGCGCAGCATCGTGGTTTCGGAGTGATAGGTGTTGAACACTTCGTGCGTGAGAAATTCGGTGGTGCGGGTCTGCCCGGCCAGGTCGCCGTGGGTCTCGGTGCCGAGCTCGGTTCCGAACGCACGGCACACTGCCGCGAGGTCATGTTCGTCCGCGTCCTCACCCACGCTGATGCCAACGGTGTCGTTGTCGGCCTGACGCAGGTGAACGCCCTCGTCGCGGGCCTTGTCGACGATCGCCGCGGCCTGACCGGGGACCTTCACCTGAACCGTGTCGAAGAACGAGTCGTGCACGATCTCGAAGCCCGCGGCCTGCAGCGAGCCCGCCACGCGGCGCGCCTTCTCGTGGATGGCTGTGGCGATGCCGGTGAGTCCCTTCGGGCCGTGGTACGTCGCATACATCGCAGCGATGATCGCCAGCAGCGCCTGCGCCGTGCAGATGTTGGACGTGGCCTTTTCCCGGCGGATGTGCTGCTCGCGGGTCTGGAGCGCGAGACGGATCGCGGGCACCCCGTCGGTGTCCTTGGAGACACCGACCAGACGGCCCGGCATCTGCCGTTCAAGTCCCTTGCGGACCGAGATGAATCCGGCATGGGGGCCGCCGAAGAAGAGCGGCACACCGAAACGCTGGCTGGAACCCACCGCCACGTCGGCGCCCCATTCCCCAACCGCCTCGGTCACGGTCAGCGCCATCAGGTCACAGGCCGCAATGACCAGAGCGTTGTTTTCGTGGGCTTTCTCGGCGATTGCACGGAGCTCATCCGCCGGCGCCACTCGACCGCTGGCTCCGGGAGTCTGCACCACCACGGCGAACGCCTCGTTGGTTTGCAGGGCCTCGACCAGGGAGCCCTCGGCCACCACGACGTCAATGCCCATCGCGCGGCAGCGGGTCTGCACGACCGCCAGGGATTGAGGGAAGATGTCGCCGTCGACAACGACGACCGCGCCCTTCTTCACTTGGCGTCGTGCCAGCAGGATGGCCTCGGCGACTGCGGTGCCCTCGTCGAGCAACGACGCGCCGGCTGTGGGCAGCCCGGTCAGGTCGGACACCGTGGTCTGGAAGTTCAGCAGGGCCTCGAGTCGGCCCTGGGAGATCTCGGGTTGATAAGGGGTGTACGCCGTATACCACGCTGGTGATTCCACGACGTTGCGGCGGATCACCGGGGGTGTGACGGTGCCGTAGTAGCCGAGGCCGATCATCGACGTCAACGCGTTGTTGCGTGCGGCGAGATCCTGGAGCTTGTTCTGCACCTCCAGCTCGGTGATGGGGTCAGGCAACTCGGGCGGGTCGCTGCGAATGGCCGATGGCATGGCCTTGTCGACCAGCTCGTCGAGACTGCTGAGTCCGAGCCGCTCCAGCATCGTCGCTCGGGCGGCGTCATCGATCCCGATATGACGGGCAGGAAAGCCGGAATCTGCTAGCTGGGCCATGGAACGCTCCTTTGGGAACCTGCATCACCGCCCTCCGGTGACACCCCGTATAGCGACCAACTTAGCCCACGCACGGCGTCGGGGGTGGCGACTTCACGGACTCGCGAAGGCCCTCCGGTCAGCCGATCCGGCGAGCCTTTCGCCGCTGGGAGAGTTCGTCCATCGGAGCCTCGTCGGCGACATCGACGCGCTCGCTGGGCAGTTCCATGAGCGACCCTTCGAGGTCCTTCCAGACGCTGCCGAGCGCAATGCCGAACATGCCCTGGCCGCCGCTCAGGAGGTCGATGACCTCGTGATCGCTCGTGCACTCGAACACCGTGACGCCATCACTCATAAGCGTGATGGTGGTCAGGTCTTCAACGCCCCGTGCGCGGAGATGGTCGACCGCCTTGCGAATCTGTTGCAGCGAGATCCCGACATCAATGAGTCGCTTGATGACCTTGAGCAGGAGAACGTCGCGAAACGAATATAGACGCTGCGAGCCGGATCCGGCAGCACCCCGGATTTCGGGGGTGACCAGCCCCGTGCGAGCCCAATAGTCGAGCTGTCGATAGCTGATGCCCGCGACATTGGCCGCGACCGGGCCCCTGAAGCCTGCGTCCTCCGGAACCGGGGTGAACTCACCGTCGAACAGGAGGTCCTGCGCCACCACGGGCTCATCCGTGGGCTGGGCTTCTCTGCTGCTGTTCACTGGGCGTCCTCACGTCGGGGGCTTCCGGGTGAGTTCCACCGTTCGTATTACGTCGGCGGAACTAACCGAGACGGTACGTCCACGCGCAGTCCGGGTGCAACGACACGCCCGGAACGAAAGGTCACGATCTGTGCGCCCGACCGTGATCTTGACCGCACCAATGGGGGTTTCACTAGGCCAAACACACCGCCGCTGACCGGTTGAGGTTCGGTTGAACCATCACTTGAGGCTTGGGCCGGGTGCATGGCCACGACGGTCAAGCGTCGGGATCCTCTTCGGTGACGAAATCATCCGGATTGACGTGGTCCAAGAACTCCCGGAACTTCTCGACCTCGTCGTCCTCGGCCTCGGGCACATCGATGCCGGCGGTGTCGAGCACCTCCTCGGCACACAGGATCTCGGCACCGCAGCGCAGAGCGAGCGCGATGGCATCCGAGGGTCGCGCGCTGATCTCGACGCCGTCGACCAGAAGAACCGCGTGGAAGGTCCTCCCGACGAGCTCGGTGATGTGCACTTCGGTCAGGGTGTGGCCCAACGACCCCAGCACATCGATCATGAGATCGTGCGTCAGCGGACGCGGTGGCACGACGCCCTCCTGCGCGCTGGCGATCGCCGAGGCCTCGTTCGTGCCGATCCAGATGGGCAGATAACGATGGCCCCCGACCTCACGGAGGAGGACCATGGGGATATTGGAGGGCATTTCGACCCGGACGCCCATGACATCGAGTTCCCGCATGCCTCCAGCCTACGGGGTCGCGCCAGCCCGATGACCCCACCTGCCGGTCGGACGGGATTCTCAGCGTTCGCTGGCGATCCGCATCATCGCGGCGTGCACGTGGATCATCAGTTGGGTGACATCGGCGGCAACCTTGCGTGACCCGCCGGCCCGGCGCTGATACGGCGCGATGGCCTGCTCGATGATCCCGTATTCCCTGCTGGCGTAGCTCTTGACTTGGCGCAGATGTCGGACGTCGATGCCGTATGGGGCGAGTCGACGTGCCGCGATCGCGATCGCAACCGCATCGCGACCGTAGTAATTGGTGCCCCGCCGCGGCGTGACAATGTGCTCCTTCTCCAACTCGACCAAGGCCGCTTCGGAGAGGCCACTCGCTTCGAGGAGTTCGGCACGGGAAAGGCGCAACTGCTGGCGGGCAGCGCCGGGGCGGACGCCCTCCGGCTGAGGCGCGCCGGGAGGCGCCACGGGGTCGGTTTCCGACGGGGGCGCTGGGCGTGGCGTCTCCAACTGGGGAGGCACCATTCCCCGGTCCATCATCTCCAGATGTTCCCGGATGACCTTCAACGGCAGGTAATGGGATTTCTGCACGCGAAGGATGTACTTCAGGCGGTCGATGTCGCGCTCGGCGTACTTCCGGTAACCGGACGCCGCCCGCTCCGGCGAGACCAGACCCTCACTCTCGAGAAATCGAATCTTGGAGATCGAGATGTCGGGGAACTCTGCGCGGAGCAGCGTCATGACCTGCCCAATGCTGAGCAATGAAGGTCCCGCCATTAATCCGTTCCGGTCGGACTCGCAAAGTAGATCATGCGGAACTTGCCGATCTGGACTTCATCACCGGGTCGCAGCAGCACCTCCCCGTCGATCAGGGTCCGATTGACGTAGGTGCCGTTGAGACTGCCGACGTCCACCACCGTCCGGCCCTTCTGGGTCTTGGTGAACCGCACATGGTGCCGCGACACGGTGATGTCGTCCAGAAAAATGTCGGAATCGGGGTGGCGGCCTGCGGTGGTCTGCTCCGAGTCCAGGAGAAACCGGGCTCCGGCCGAGGGGCCGCGCTGGACGATCAACAGGGCATGTGACTTCGGCAAGGCGTCAACAGCTGCCTCATCATCCGCTGACAGTTCCCGTCCGCCAGCAGTGGCGTCGTCGGCAATCGCCGGGATGGAGGTGGTGGTGTCTCCGCTGGGTTCCTTGGTCGGGATGTCGTCGAACTTGACCAGCTCAGCACCGCACCGCGCGCAGAAGTTGCTGCCGTCGGGATTGCTGTTGCCACATTGAGTGCAATAAGGCATCGTCGTTGACTTCCTCATTCCTGTGTCGATGCGATCGCCGCATGCGCGCGGCAGACTCGGCGCGGATGCCACAGTCTACTGTCTCGCGCCAAGCCGGCTGAGCCGGCACTGACTCAGCTGTCGGCGTGCTCGGCGTAGGCGTCCGCGTCCATCAGGCCGTCAAGAGCATCTTCGGACCCGATCTCGATCTCGAACAGCCACCCGTCGCCGTAGGCGTCGGAGTTGATGGTCTCCGGGGCGTCGACGACAGTCTGGTTGACCGCGGTGATCACACCGGACACCGGCGCCAAGAGGTCCGACGTGCTCTTCGTCGACTCCAGTTCGCCGCAGGCGTCCCCCGCCTCGACGGAGTCGCCGACCTCGGGCAACTGCACATAGACGATGTCGCCCAGCTGCTCCGCTGCATAATCAGTCACGCCGACCCGGACGATCAGCTCGTTTCCGGGACGGATCCACTCGTGGTCTTCGCTGTACCGCAGGTCCTCGGGAAATTCGGCCATCACAACCTCCTGAACTCACGTGACGCCGGACGGTCCCGGCTTGCTCACGGGCCCCAGCCTAACGGTCCTGAGGCCGCTGTGGGACTGCCTCGGGGAAGACGTGTCGCCCGGAAGTCCTGTGGTGGTTCAGTCCGCTGGCCTGGCGTGCACGTTCTCCGCAGGAGTCCGGACGGACTGGATGTCGAGGTGCGGCAACTGGACGATATCGATCCGCCCCCCGACCTGCGGGCTGGTCACCTCGGAGGCAAGACCGCCCCTGAACCGGGCCGCTTCCTCCAACGAATGCGGATCTCCGATCACCTCGAGCACGATGGTCTCCGGCAACCTCGTCCCATCGACGATGAGGCGCCCGGGGCTGCCGCCGACCCAGGTGCTGGCGGTCACACGGATCGTGTCGTTGAACTCCATGACCTCGCCGCCGGCGTCCCGCATCTCCCCCATCGCGTCCAGCAGCACCGAGGGGCCGAGCTTGCGCTGGGGGTCGCTGATCGTCATCCGAATGCCGGGTCCGGTCGCTGGTGCGGTGCCGGCCAGCACTGACAGCGCATCGAGTCGACGTTGGGTCTGATCGCGCGCGACGCGGCGGGCGTCATTGCCGCTTTCGAGGTCACGCTTGATCTGTTCGAGCTCGTTCAGCTCACTCTCGAGGCGCCGGGTTTCCTCCGAGAGTCCATCGACCAACTGAATGAGGTCGGCGCGGCGGGCCGTGCGATACATCTCATCGTCGCCCTGGGATCGGATCTGCCACACCACGGCGAGAGCCACCACGCAGGCGACTGCCGCTATGACGAACTGCGTCCTTCGTGGTGCGGTGAGGGCGATCCGCAACTGTCGCCACGCTGACGCGTCCCCCGCCGGCGCGGGCTCCGCCTGATCTCTCGCCTCGGGCGCCGCCCGCTCGGGCAAGGTCGCCTCCGACCCCTTCGCCTCCGACAAGTCCGGCTCCGACCCGTCCGGCTCCGACACCGCCCGGCTCGGGCGGGGGTCGAGGTCGTCGTCCGGTTGCACGCGCGGATCAGGCATGGAACAGCGCCCTTCGGATCGCGGCGACATTGGTGAAGATCCGGATGCCCAGGACGACGATCACACCGGTCGACAACTGGGCACCGACACCGATCTGGTCACCGAGCCACACGATCAGCGCGGCGATCAGGACATTGGAGGCGAAGGAGATGATGAACACTCTGTCGGTGAAGACCCCCTCGAGGAAGGCGCGCAGCCCGCCGAACATGGCGTCCATCGCCGCCACGATCGCAATCGGCAGATATGGCTGCAGGAACGCGGGCAACGAGGGTTCCAGCACGATGCCGAGAATGATGCCGATCAGGAGACCGATCAGGGGGATCACGTCGCCCTCCTCGCGTGCTTGAGCGCCAAGCTTGGATCAGCTCGCAGTTGGAGCTGATCCGCCTGTGCGATGTCAAACCTCATCTGATAGTTCTGCGCCAATGCCTGCCACGCTTGCCCGCCGGGACTGTCGGCGAAACGGGCAGCCAAGGTCTGGGGGTCACCAATCGCCTCGACGCGATAGGGCCTGGTGAGTGAACGATAATTCACGGTCACGGCATCACCGGCGCTGCGGATCGCGGTCAGGCCCGAAACCCGGTGTCCGTTGATCGCGACCGCCTCTGCCCCGGCAAACCACAGCGCGTTGACCATCATTTGCAGATCCTTGTCGAGCACCCGGTTCAGTTTGTCGTCCCGGACGGCCGGCGCGTCGTCCACCACGATGACCAGGCCGGGACCGATGACCGGAATCTCTCCCGCACCGGGCGCGAGACGCTCGATCTCCGCCTGGGCAAGACGCGCATCCTCGCTGTCGGCGAGCAGCCCGGCCCGCTGATTGGCGCTGTCCGTGCGCAATTGCTCGATGTCGTTGCGCAGCGTTTCCTGCTCCCGCTCCTGGTCGCGGGCCT
This sequence comes from Ammonicoccus luteus, assembly GCF_050880385.1. Taxonomy (NCBI): domain Bacteria; kingdom Bacillati; phylum Actinomycetota; class Actinomycetes; order Propionibacteriales; family Propionibacteriaceae; genus Ammonicoccus; species Ammonicoccus luteus. Next base: position 219,858 of record NZ_JBNZCI010000001.1, on the reverse strand, counting down.
GACGAATCAGATGCTCGCGTTCCGTCGCGGCTGCCGGCGCGCTCCGGGTCGTCTGGACCGCGGACAGGGTGAACATGGCGCCGATGAGAAGAGCGATGATCAGCATCGAGATCTTCGAAGCGGGCCGCGGGATCCGTCGGCCCTCGGCGATTGCCCGATAATCGGGGTCCATCGGATTGCGCAGGATGTCGTTGAGCAAATCCATGCTCGCGTCCTTGCGCAACTGAGGGGTCAACCGGGGCGGGCTCACCCTGCCAGCGTAGTGCCCAGTCAGCCACCATTCACGACCCCATCGCCGGGAAAGTCGACATTCAGCCGCGGCCCCGCGCCCGCCTGTAGTTGTCCAGCACCAGCGGGCCCACCACGGACCAGTCGAACCGGGCGGCATGCTCCCTCAACTGGCGGGCGGACGCGACTGGGTCGCCGAGTGTCGCGTGAATCGCGCGGGCCAGGGCGCGTGCGTCGCCGACCGGGAAGGTACGCCCCACCTTGCGTCCGTCATCTGCCGTGAGGACGTCCACGAAAGCAGGCAGGTCGGACGCCACCACGGGGGCACCGGCGGCCATCGCCTCGACCAGGATCAGCCCGAAGCTCTCGCCACCCAGGTTGGGCGCCACGAGCACATCGGTCGTCCGCAGCAGCTCGGCCCGTCCATCGTCATCGGGCGCTCCCAGATAACGAACGTCGGGCGGCAGCGCGGGTTCCCCCGGTCCGGCGACGACCACGTCCAAGGGTGCATCGAACAGCGTGCGCAGACGGGGCAGGGCCGCGAGGAGCACCCCCAGGCCCTTGCGAGGTTCGGCGAGCCGACCGAGGAAGGCCACCCGTTGCGGGGAGAACGACTGCCGCGGCAGGGCGAAGTCGGTGACATCGATCCCGTTGGACACGATCGTGGGCTCGAGTCCGAGGTGGCGGCGCACGACGGCGGCCGCTGTTGCCGAGACCGCGATTGCACGATCGATGTCACGCAGGGGCCGAGCGAGCGCCTGCCCGGCGAGCGCCAGCAGCCGTGAGCGTTCTGTCGCAAGGTGGAAGGTCGCCACGATCGGCATGCGCGCCGCCAGGAGTGCCCACAGCGCAGCGGACGGCGTGACGGGCTCGTGGAGGTGGAGGACGTCGAGGCGTTGTTCGGCCAACCATCGGCGCACACGAAGTGCCGTCCCCGGTCCACCCGAAACCCGGGCGATCGACCCGTTCCACGGGATGGCCAACGTGTCGCCCAGGCTGGTGAAGTGGGTGGGGTCGAGGCCGCGCCGCGCGAGTGCCTGTTCCGGGACCGGGCCGGGCGCCAGGATCGCGGGATCATGGCCCTGCGCACGGAGCCAACCGGCGAGCCCCAGGACATGGTTCTGAACGCCACCCGGAGCAGCGAACGAATAGGGACAGACCAGCCCGATCCTCATCCGTCACCTGCCGGCCGGGCTGCCGTCGCTGCCGTCCCGCGACGTCCGACGGCCCCCGGGTCGAAGAACGGCTGGAGCATGTGCCAGTCGGCAGGCGCACGTCGCACCTGGTCGAGGAAGAAGTCCGCGATGTCCTGGGTCATGGCGATCAGGCCCGCGCGCCCGGGTCGCGCCGAGATCGGTGCGGAGATCTCGAGCACCATGCCGTCATCGGTATAGCGCCCCGCCGCCGCCAGCAGCGTCGCGCCGGTGCGTCGCGCGACCAGCGCCGGGCCGGAGGGCATGGTGACGATGCGGTCGGCGAAGCGCACCGGCAGGCCGGTGCCGGCCAGGTCGCGGTCGCTGAGCAGGCAGACGAGCCGACCACGACGGACTGCGCCCACCAATTCACCGAGGGCACCCGGATCATCGTGCGCGACGACTTCCATGCCGAGTCGGCCGCGGATCGCGCTGAAGGCCGCGAACTCCCGCGGACCGAGGTTCTCTGCCACAGTCGTGACCGGGAATCCCGAGAGGCACGCCCAGGCGCCGGCGAGATCCCAGTTGCCCAGGTGCGGCAGCGCGACGACCGCGCCGGGACCTGCCATTGCTCCCCGAAAATGCCGCTCCCCCACCGTGACGACCCGGTCGAGCACCTCGTCGCGGCTCCAGGCCGGCAGCGCCAATACCTCGACATAGGTCCGCACCCACGAGGCGATTCCTGCGCGCAGCAGAGTCTCGTCGGGTTCCCGGCCGAGCACGATGCGCAGGTTGTGCCGATAGGTCTCGAGGTGGGTGTGGTCAAGTCGCGCGCCGAAGTACGCCGCCCGGCCCAGGCCCCGCACCGCTGCCGGCCCCAACCGCGGCGCGACGTGCCGGCCCAAGGCGAAGATCTGCCGATTGATCCAGTCGCGGATCATGTGCGCACCCGAATCGGTCCGGAGGCGGGCGCAGAGGCCGGGGAGCGCAACTGCCGGCGTACCGCCACCAACCGCTGGACCACCGTGATCGCGCCGCCCAGCACGAGAAGCACGACGGCGACCTCCAGTGCATAGGGCACCCCCAGCCCGCCCAGCAACGCCCCGAGCAGCGCGAGCGCGATTCTGTCCGCCCGGGTGACCAGGCCGACGTCGGCCTGGCAATTGATCGCTTCGGCGCGGGCTTTGACGTACGACGTCGCTTGCGCCAGCACGAGCGCCACCACCGCCAGCACGGCCCATGCGCTGCCTGCCCGCAACCCCAGATGCCACGCGAGACCACCGATCACACCCGCATCGGCGACCCGGTCGAGGGTGGCGTCGAGAAAGCCACCCCAGCGGCCGGCGCTGCCGGACTCCCGAGCCATGTGGCCGTCGATCATGTCGCTGCACGACAGGACGGCAACAGCCAGAGCCCCCTGCCACAACCAACCCATGCCGAAGCACACCAGCGCGGTCACCGTCACGGAGAGGGCGCCGAACCAGGTGACTGCATCGGGATGCACGCCCAACCGCAGCAGCAGTCTGGCGAACGGCCGCAGCACGACTCCTTGGACTCCCCGCAGCCGCTCCAGCATCGCTCAGTCCCCCGCGTGCTCGTCCCATGCCGCGGCCAGCGCGGCGCGCGTGTCGCCCAGCAGCACCGGCACCGGCTTGGTCCTGCCGATGAGGGGCATGAAATTGAGGTCGCCCGCCCAGCGCGGGACCACGTGCTGGTGCAGGTGCGCCTGGATTCCGGCACCGGCGATGCGGCCCTGGTTCATGCCGAGATTGAACCCGCCGGGATCCGAGACCGCCCGGATCACCCGCATCGCCTGGCGGCTGAGCACGGCCACCTCGATGACCTCCTCGGGAGTGAGGTCCGTGTAGTCCGCGACATGCCGATAGGGGCACACCAGCACGTGCCCGGGGGAATAGGGATAGAGGTTCATGACGACGTACGCATGCTCTGCGCGTCGCACGATCAGGCCCTCGTCGTCCGGACGTTGCGGGGACCGGCAGAACGGACACTGCCCGGCCGAACTGTCCTTGGGCTTGTCCTGTCCACCGACATAGACCATCCGGTGCGGTGTCCAGAGCCGGTCGAAGCCGTCGGGGACGCCGGCGAAGTCCTCAGCGCGCTCCAGGGGTGGCTCAGCCATGGCCCCTCCCGTGGCGCCGGAACGACCGGGAATCGCGAGCGCTCACACCTGGACCTTGTCCGCGATGGCCTTGGTGATCTCCGCGACCGCCTCCGCGATCGGGACGCCGTTCTTCTGCGAGCCGTCGCGATAGCGGAACGACACCGCGCCGGCCGAACGGTCCTCCTCGCCGGCGATGAGGACATACGGCACCTTCTGCTTGCTGGCCGTGCGGATCTTCTTGGGGAAGCGGTCGTCCGAGGTGTCGACCTCGACGCGGACGCCCGCCTTCCGGAGCTGCTGCGCGACGTCCTCGAGATAATCGTTGAACTCGGCTGCCACCGGAACGGCGGTGACCTGGACCGGCGACAACCAGACGGGGAACGCACCGGCATAGTGCTCGACCAGCACGCCGATGAATCGCTCGATCGACCCGAACTTGGCGGAGTGGATCATCACCGGGCACTGTCTGGAGCCGTCCGCGGCGGTGTACTCCAACTCGAACCGCCGGGCCATGTTGAAGTCGTACTGGATCGTCGACATCTGCCACGTCCGCCCGATCGCGTCCCGGGCCTGGACCGACACCTTGGGGCCGTAATAGGCGGCACCCCCCGGATCCGGCACGACCTCGAGGCCGGTTTCCGCGCAGACGGTGCGCAGGACCTCGGTCGCGGTCTCCCAGTCCTCGTCGGTGCCGATGAACTTGTCCTTCTTCTTGTCGTCGCGCGTCGAGAGCTCGAGATAGAAGTCGTCGAGGCCGAAGTCGCGCAGGAGGCTCAGGACGAAGTTGAGGAGGTGCTTGATCTCCGCGGGCGCCTGCTCGGGAGTGCAATAGGAGTGCGAGTCGTCCTGGGTGATCGAACGGACCCGGGTCAGGCCCTGGAGCACGCCGGACTTCTCGTTGCGATAGACGGTGCCGAACTCGAAGAATCGCAGCGGCAGCTCCCGATAGGACCGGCCGCGACTGCGGAAGATCTCGTTGTGCATCGGGCAGTTCATCGCCTTGAGGCGATAGAGGTGACCGTCGTCGTCGATCGGCGGGAACATGCCGTCGGCGTAATAGGGCAGGTGGCCGGAGGTGTAGTAGAGGTCCTCCTTGGCGATGTGCGGCGTACCCACATAGAGAAAGCCCTCCTCGATGTGGCGCCGGCGGACATAGTCCTCCATCTCGCGCTTGATCACCCCGCCCTTGGGGTGGAAGACCGGCAGGCCGGGGCCGATGTTCTCCGGGAACGAATAGAGGTCGAGCTCGGCGCCCAGCTTGCGATGGTCGCGCTTGGCGGCCTCCTCGAGCCGGGTCTTGTATGCCTGCAGATCGTCCTTGGTCGCCCAGGCCGTGCCATAGAGGCGCTGCAGTTGGGGATTGGCCTGGTCGCCGCGCCAGTACGCCGCAGAGGTCCGGGTCAGCGCGAACGCCGCCTGGTTGATATAGCCCGTGTGTGGGACGTGCGGGCCACGGCACAGATCGCCCCACGCCGTGGAGTCGTCGCGCCGGACGTTGTCATAGATCGTGAGCTCACCGGCGCCGACCTCGACCATCGCGCCCTCGGTGTCGGCGGCACTGCCCTTGAGCTGTACGAGCTCGAGCTTGAAGGGCTCCGACTGGAGCTCCGCCACGGCCTCGTCGTCCGACACGACCCGGCGCACGAAGCGCTGCCGCTCCTTGATGATGCCGACCATCTTCTTCTCGATGACCTTCAGCCGCTCCGGGGTGAGCGGTTCCTCCAGCAGAAAGTCGTAGTAGAAGCCATCGGTGATCGGCGGGCCGATGCCGAGCTTGGCCTCGGCGTGCAGATTCTGCACCGCCTGGGCTGCGACGTGGGCGCAGGAGTGGCGCAGGATCGCGAGGCCTTCGTCGGAGGTGACCAGGACGGGCACGACCTCATCACCATCGGCGAGCATATGCACGAGGTCCTTGGTCTCGCCGTTGACCTGCATCGCCACGATCGACCGGTCGTCGCCGAACAGGTCGAGGCCGGTAGTCGTTGTGTCCACCTGTCGCGGTTCGCTGGAATCCGGGCTGACGACGGTGATGGTGATGGACACGGGCATGCCTTTCGGGAGAAACGAGGATCGACCCGACAATGGCCGACCCAGCCACCCATTGTGCCCGACGGGTCGGATGGCTCGCTCAAGCGGCCACTGGATGTATGTCGGCAAACCGATATTCTTCGTGGTGCCAGCCGACCGAGGGGGCACCATGCACGAACTCCGCACCGCAGCGGCCGTTTCCGACCTGCTCGCGCCCTATGCCGTTCCACGGGTTCCGCCCGCCGGCCGGGCCTGGACGATGGCCAACATGGTGGCCGGACTCGATGGCACGGCAGCGTTCGGCGGCCGGGTGGGGCCGCTGTCCGATGGGCCGGACGTGGAGTTGTTCCGGCTCATGCGTGCCCTGGCGGATGTCGTTCTGGTGGGCGCGGAGACGGTGCGCAAGGAGGGCTATGGTCCGGTCAGGTTGCCGGAGTCCCGCCAGGCCGCCCGCGTGGCTGCGGGGCGTACGCCGCTGCCGCCCGTCGCAGTGGTGAGCCGATCGCTCGATCTCGACTGGGACACCCCCCTGTTCACCAAGGCGGAGGCGCTGACGATGGTGGTGACCTGTGCTTCCGCCCCAGCCGACCGGCTCGAGCGGGCTCGCGCCGCCGCGGAGGTGCTTGTCGTGGGCGACGAGGGCGTCGACCTCGACGCGCTGCTCCGGGAATTCGCCGAGCGCGGATTGCCGACGGTCCTGTGCGAGGGCGGTCCGACGCTCCTCGGCCGGTTCGCCGCCCAGGGGCTGCTCGACGAACTGTGCCTCACGGTGTCACCGATCATGGGTGGCGATCCCCTGCCGGTCGCGTTGACGCCGGAGGGTGGTGGCCTTTCGGCGTACCGTCTCTGCCACACGCTCGCACACGAGTCCACTTTGTTCCTGCGATACGAACGGGCCGTCGATGAGTGACGCCGGTGACTCCTACGACGAACTGATGCGCTATTGCAACACCGCCATGCTGGTGGTCACGGCCTCCGACGGTCGGGAACGCGCGGGTTGCGTCGTGGGCTTCCACAGTCAGTGCGGGATCGACCCGCTCCAGCACGGGGTCTGGCTCTCGAAGGCGAACCACACCTACCGGGTCGCGTTGCACGCCACCGAGCTGGCGGTGCATTTCCTCACCCCGTCCGACGAGGACGTGGCTCGCTTGTTCGGCGAGTCCAGTGGCGACGAGATCGACAAGTTCGAGCACGTGGCCTGGCACGCCGGGGAATCGCAGGCGCCGCTCCTTGACGCGCTCCCCAATCGATTCATCGGTCGGCGTGCAGCGCTGTTCGAGGCGGGCGGGGATCACGCCTGTTTCCTGTTGACTGTCCAGGATGCCCATTGCGCAGAGGACTTACGGCCGCTTCGATTCGATGCGCTCGGCGGGCTCAGCCCAGGACACGCCGCGGAGGACCGTCCGGCGCCAGCGGTGACACGGACCGATCCGGCATAGGCGGCACCAGCCCCCGATCCGCTCCCGGCGATCCCGCAGGTGAGGCGGTCCGCGCGGCGCTCACTGCTTGTTCGACCGCTGACCAGATTGTCCGACCGCCTACCCGACTTATCCGAGTTATCCGACCGCTGACGCCGGTTATCCGACCGCTGACGCCGGTTATCCGACCGCTGACGCCGGTTATCCGACCGCCTTCCCGGCCGCGCCGCGATGCCTTTTCACGCACTCTGCATCACGAACAGCAACTCTGCATCACCGGATGCACTCTCCGACATGCATGCGTGTCGGAGAGTCGATGTGGGGATGCAGGGTCCGCCCCCGTGCTGCGAGGTCGCGCTCCGCCTGCTCGTGAGACCGTGGAAAGCAGAAAGCCTCTGGCTCAGCTTGGGTGCTGGCCAAAGGCTTCTGTGATGATGGTGGGCGGTACTGGACTCGAACCAGCGACCTCTTCGGTGTGAACGAAACGCGCTACCAACTGCGCCAACCGCCCGTGCGAGGGTTGACTATAGCCGAAGATCCGCGAGCGTGCCGAATCGGCGCGGCGGACACCGTGGGCGTACGCCAACAACTCCCCCGTCGCAAAGCTCGTGCGCGCGACCGAACCACTGGTTATCGTGAGCCGATCGAGCAATGGGAGGGCGATGAGCCAGGCGGAGGCAGAGTTCGAGGACGTCTCGTTGCGGACCCGGGACGAGTACCTGCGGTTCCTCGACCGCATCCGCACGTCCACGAACGAGATCGAGTTCGTGCTGCACCGCACGGTGGGGAACGAGTCGCTGCCAGAACAGGTCGCCGACTACGTGATCGAGCGCCGGGAGGGTGTGGGGCAACGGCCCGGTTATATGCGACCTGCGCGGCAGTCGACGCTGCTGCGCTGCCGCTACCACCGCGATGTGTTCACTGCCCTGCGCGGCTATGACGGCTTCTTTCGCACCATCCCTGATCCGCCGTGGGAGCGCACGGATTTTTCCGACTTCGGCGACGTCGACATCGTCATCCGGGACAAGACGGGCGCGATCATCTTCTGGACAGTCACCCATGAGGGCATGGCCAAGGTGCGCAAGGGGTTCTGAGCCGAATCCTGAGCCACGAAATCCCGAGAGCCAGCCCGCCGAAATCAACCTCCTCACCCCCACATACCAGGATCAGGGGTCGGGGTCCTCCACCGCACGCTGCCGGAACTCGGCACGCAACCGCGTCGCCACCGGGCCCGGGGCCTGCCACGTGAGTTGGTCCCAATCGTTGACCGCCTGCACATCCCGCGTGGTCGACGTCAGGAAGACCTCATCGGCCCCCTTCGCCTCCGCGAGAGTGAGGTTGCGTTCCTCGCCGCCGAACCACTCGAGCACGAGCGCGCGCGTCACACCGTCCAGCGCGCCGGTCGAAATGGGCGGCGTGACGATCTGTTCGTCGAACACGCAGAAGATGTTGGTGCCGGTCCCCTCACACAACAGTCCGTCGGTGTTGACGAAGATCCCTTCGCCGGCATTGCGCGCCTTCGCGTACATCAACCCCCGCACGTTCTCGCCGTAAGAGGTCGTCTTGATGCCGGTCATCGCTCCGTTCACATTGCGGGTCCACGGCAGGGTGACGATGCCGCCCGCCGCCTCGGGAACCGGACTGGGTTCGGCCGAGACGACGACCAACGGCCGGTCGGCCGTCCGATATGAAGCGAGCGGGCCGATGCCGTCCGTGTAGGTGATTCGCAAGCGCCCGTGCGGAATCTCCCAGTCGGACAGGTCCGCGAGCACTTCGTCGATGCCGAGGCGGACGTGGCCGAGATCAGGAGCGGGCAGCCCCATCCGCTCAGCGGATCGCTCCAGCCTCGCGAGGTGGCGCGTGATCGCGAATGCCCCGAGCTCCGTCACCTTGAGCACCTCGAAGACACCGTCGCCCGCCACCAGCCCGTGGTCGGCCGCAGGGACCAGCGCTTGGGCCGGGTCGGCGAAAAGCGTGCCGTCGATCCAGGTGCGGAGGCCTTGGGGGTACGCAGAACGCGCGCTCTCGGTCATGCCTCCATCATGCCGCCAACACGCTCGGTTCTATCCGATTTGCGCGGGTCCAATCGGTGAGCTAAGTTAATCCACGCGCTGGAGGGGGCAACCCCGACAGAGCGAAGCAGGAAGAGAGAGATCTCAACCTGATGCGGACGTGGCTCAGTTGGTAGAGCATCACCTTGCCAAGGTGAGGGTCGCGGGTTCGAATCCCGTCGTCCGCTCGGAGCGTGGGTCCCCACCCGGGAGCAATCCCACTCCAGTTGGTGGGTTGGCCGAGAGGCGAGGCAACGGACTGCAAATCCGTGTACACGGGTTCAAATCCCGTACCCACCTCGGGCGGTTGGCGCAGTTGGTAGCGCGCTTCCCTGACACGGAAGAGGTCATCAGTTCAAATCTGGTACCGCCCACCACCATCGAAATGGCCTCTGACTAGGAGAAACCTCCAGTCAGGGGCCATCTTCGTTCGATCGCAAGATCTTGTCGACTCGCAGCTGCGCGCCCTGCAGTTCCGCGCCGGCGGGGCTAAGGCGATCACCCCGCCGGGCTCTTCTGCTTGGGTCGACGAGCTGCAGCGCTCGCTGAGCGCTAGACCGGCTTGACCACAGGCGACCTGGCGAGGACGTTGCCGTCGGCGTCGACCAAGGTGGCTTGGGCATTGCTATAACCCACCTTTGTGCCTGACCACCAGTCCATTGCTTCCGTAGTGGTCTGCTGGGTGCTGCCCTCGATGGTCCACGTGATCTCCAGTTGAGCTCCCTCCGGCGCACCGGTCGCCAGGAAGCCGAACGAATCCTCCGACTCGTCAGTCACTTCGAGCGTGATCCCGGCCGTTCCCGCCTCTGCGCCGCGACCCTCTGCCTGCGCGGAAGCTGCCGCTGCTGAGGCACTCGCCTCCGCAGCTGCGGCGAGTTGATCGGCGACCTCGGCCGACACTGGTGGGACATAGTCACGCTCCAGTGCCTGGAGCTCGTCCCAGGGGAACGGTGCGTAAGTCTGCTGCGGCCCGCCCCACATCAGGTTCCAGCTTTCGGCTTCACCGAAGAGCGCCGGATAGGGATCGACGTCGAACGTGGCGGCGTTCTGCACCGACAGGTTGATGCCTCCCGAGCGGTCGACGATCATGAAGCCATGCTCCTGGGCCGCCTTGGCGATCGTCCGGGCGACCGGGTGCAGGTTGAGCGCGTCGATGTCGAGATCGGCCGGGAGCCGCAGCAACTGGCCCTCGGAGATCGTGTTGTCACCACGCGGCAGCACGCCATCGGTTCGTGTGGCAGGCTCCGAAATATAGGTGTCGACGACCTCGACGGGGAGAGCCATCCCGATCACGTGATCGATGTGGCCCGCCTGCAGTTCGGCCGCCTTGATCGTGTAGGGCTCCAGCGCGCTGCCGGATGCCGATACCCCCTTGGGCCAGGGATAGAAGCCGTGGGACGTCCGAGCGTCGTCGATGGAGCCGCCCCAACAGGCGTACCAGCCATCGGCGCGCTTCTCCGCGACCCACAGGTCGACATAGCGGCCGGAGTCCGAGTTGAACACCGAGAGTTGCTTGTCGGTTCCGCCGGAGGCACGGGCGTTGTCCGGAATGTGCACACCCCGCAATTCGTCGAATTGCTCCGGCGTGTCGTCGTGTTGGTCCAAGCAGTCGTGGAACTTGATGTCGTGCTGGGGATCCGCATTGGTGGCGATCCAGAACGGCGCCGAATAGTCGTAGGTGCTGAGGTTCATCGATGGCAGCCCGCGCGACTTGTCCCCCCACTGCTCGATGCCCCAGTGCTTGATGTGCTGAACGATCGCAGTGCTATTCGGATCGACCGGAGCGTCGTCCGGGAGCGCGCGATAGGTCGGCGCATCGGGCGCCCAGATGTGCTCATAGGCGGGCCCGGTGGCCGCGTCCCCTCCGGCCCTGATCCCACCGAGACTCACGAAGTTGAAGACAAGCAGCAGGGCCAACGCGACCAGTCCCACGACGGGCACCGGTCGGAGTCCAAGCGGCTCGTAGTTCTTGTCGAACCAGCGCTGGAAGATGAAGGCCATCGGAGCGAAGACGAGAAGCGCCACGCTGGCGGCGACGATCGCGACGCCGGCGCCACTGCCCATCTCCGCAGAGGACAGGTTGAAGTACGTGATCGCCAACGCGACATTCACCACGGTGCCGATCACCCATGGCCAGAACGCAAACGCCCATTGCCGGGAGAGCGGGCCCTTCTCAGGTCCGCCATGCCGCCCGACGTGGGGCGCGAAGAGCCGCGCGATGAGGAACAGCAGGCCAACTCCGACCAGGCAGATTGCGATCTGTACGCCGACCGGCCAACCGAGGCTCGACGCCGCAACGGCGGTGTCCCCCGCGCCGAACGGCGTAATGATCAGATAGCCAACACCCTCCATGAGCGAGGTGAATGCCAACCACAGCCACAGCAAATGAGCAAAACCACCCTTGCGGCGCAGTGGCAGCCACAACGCCATGATGATGCCGGTGACGAGGCTGAACACGGGCGCAGACAACGCCATGAAGGCTTCTTGCCCCGGAGTCGGCTCGCCGACGTGCTCGACCCCAAAGGGGAACAGAACACCGGGGAAGCCGAGTGCCAAGCCCGCCACCAGATGCACCAACTCATGGAGCAGGATCATGATCCCGGTGGCCAGAACCGCGGCCGTCGTGCTGTTGATCAGCACGGTCCGAAACGACTCCTGCGTGCGCGGCTGCTCGTGCGCATCCGGCCGAACTGTGGTTGGAGGGGCAGTCATAGGCCAAAGCCTAAGACCAAAATCAAGAGGCCAAGAATGGGCGCATGACACGGACACCCACGCCCTGAGACGCAGCACGGTAGCTGTCCGCGTATACCCGCACAGGGCGCGCCATCACGAAACTCGACGCGCCCTGTGCGGAAACACCGCCACCCAATCAGAGCAGTAGTTCGATCACCAGCCGTGAATGATCGAAGATCGTGCAACCACCCGGCCCGAAGAGTCGATCAGCGTGGCTTGGGCATTGCGGTATCCCGCTTGATTGCCTGACCACCAGTCCATGGCCGAAGTGGAGGTGCTTTGGCCATACCCATTGCGGGTCCAGGTGATCTCCATCCTCGCCCCTGCGGGAATAGCGCCTTCAGCCATGAATCCGAAGGTCGCCCGGGAATGATCGGTCGGGGCCAACCGCACGCCAGTCGCCGGCGGCGGAGTTGTGGGAGGTGGCGTCGGTGTAACTGTCACCGGCGGAGTTGTGGGAGGTGGCGTCGGTGTAACTGTCACCGGCGGAGTTGTGGGAGGTGGCGTCGGCGTGACTGTCGGCGGCGGACCCTGAACCATGGGCGGCGGCTCGATGATGGGCGCGCCGGATGGCTTTAGGACTTCCGACCGCGCGAGTTCCCGACCAGTCGAGTCCCGCAGGATCGCAATGGCGTCCCTGTAGTTCGGCTGCTGGCCCGACCACCACGTATCCGCAGTAGTGAACGCCGTCTGGCCAGCCGTGCCGCGTCTCCAGGTGATGTCCATCCGGGTCCCGGGAGGCGCGCCCACCGCATCGAACCCGAACGTGTGGGTCGATTGGTCGCCGACGATCACGCGTACCCCGGACGTCGGAGGCGGCGTGGTCGGGGTCGCAGTCGCCGTGGGCGTAGCAGTCGCCGTCGGGGTCGCAGTCGCCGTGGGCGTGGCAGTCGCCGTGGGCGTCGGGGTCGCAGTCGCCGTGGGCGTCGGGGAGGTCGTCGCCGTTGGCGTCGCCGTCGCAGTAGGCGTCACGGTGGGAGTCGGGGACGCCGTCGCGGTGGGCGTAGGTGTCGGTGTCGGCGTTACGTCTCCCCCGACGTTCGTGATCGGTCCGATGTAGTCCCGCTGCACCGCCTGCAGACGGTCCCAGGGGAAGGGGTTGTATTGCCGATGACGGCCACCCAGCATCACGTTCCAGCTGTCCGCCTGACCGAACAGCGCGGGATAGGGGTCGACGTCGAACGTGATGGCGTTCTCTGCCGAGAGATTGATGCCACCCGAGCGGTCGACGATCATGAAGCCGTGTTCCTGGGCGGCCCGTGCGATGGTCGCCGCCACGGGGTGCAGGTTGAGCGCGTCGACGTCCAGGTTCGCAGGGAGGCGCAGAAGCTGTCCTTCGGACACGGTGTTGTACGCCCGCGGCAAGTGCCCGTCCGTTCGCGTTGCCGGCCTGGAGACGTAGCTGTCAACGACCTCGATCGGCACGGACATCCCGATCACGTGGTCGATCCGGCCAGCCCGGAGTTCGGCGGCCTTGATCATGTATGGCTCGAGCGCGCTACCGGACGCCGAGACACCCCGGGGCGACGGGAAGAAGCCGTTGGCGGTGTGCGAGTCACTGATAGATCCGCCCCAGCAGGCGTACCATCCGTCTGCCCGCTTCTGGGAAACCCACAGGTCCACGTAACGGCCGGTGTCCCGGTTGTAGACCGACAGCTGGCTGTCGGTGCCGGAGGAAGGCCTCGCCCGATCGGGGATGTGCACGCCCCGAAGCTCTTCGAACTCGCGCGGCGTCGCGCCTTTCCGCTGACAATCGGTGAACTTGATGTCGTACGCAGGGTCGTCATTGCTGGCCACCCAGAATGGGGCGGAGTAACTGTGTGTGTTCAGGTTCATCGACGGTAGACCGCGAGCGGGATCTCCCCACTGCTCAATGCCGTACCGCTTGATGTTCTGGATGATCGCGGCCGAGTTCGGATCGAGCGGTGCATCGTCGGGCAGTTGCTGGTAGGTGGGCGCATGGGCGGCCCAGATGTGCGGATAGACCGCCGCGGCCTGGGCCTCAGCTGGTCCTGTTCCGATCGATGTCAGCAGGATTCCTGCCGCCAACGCGCCGGGGAACGCGAACAGCTTCCGTTTGGTCGGTGTGGTCACGCTCACACAATGCTGAGGGTATTTCTCAGGTGTCAACGAATCATGATTTAGAATTCAATCGTTAACCCCGGAAACCCGCGCCACAGCAGGCTCAGGCGCCACACGGGTTCCCGGGACCTCAGCTAGAAGGTGAGGCTTTTATATGCGGTAAGGATCGTGATTAATCGCGTCGCGTGGTTCGACCGCGCGCCCATCCCACTCACGTCCCGCTCGCGACCAGCCGCGCCGATTCCCGACACCTCAGAGATCCATCACCTTGTTCTCACCCTCGACGGGCTCCTTGGTGATGAGCGACTTGGCGAGCTGGGCGAGTTGGGTGACCTTTCCGCCCGGGGAATCCCAGTATTCGGCGCTCTCGCCCTCGACCAGAATCAGCACGTTGTTCGGATCATCCGGGCCGCTCTCGAAGAAGGCGTCGGTGAACCTGTTCCACTCGTCCCGCAGCTTGACGGGATCGTTGACCACTCGCGCCTTGCCGGAAACGGAGACCCAGCTGGAGGACCCGGCATACGCCACGTTCGCTTCGACGCGGCCGGCTTCGATCTGACGCGCCAGATCCGAGTCACGCTGGGCGATGAACCAAATGCTCCCGTCGAACTCGACATCCTGGGTCGTCATCGGACGGCTCACCAGCCGCCCGGCCTCGTCGATGGTCGTGAGCATCGCGATGCGAACGCCCTTGATCAACTCGGCGACCTTGCGACGGTTCTCGGTCGGGTTGGGTGCTTCGGTCATGCGAATTCTCCTATCGATTTATCTATTCTTACGAATGTACCTGGAGACGGCGGGCCGATCGTGGGAGGTTGACGCCATGACCCGCCAACCGAATCCTCCACTCCTCGGCCGCGTTGCGCTCGTGACCGGTGTCAGCCGTCGACAGGGCATCGCGTTCGCGGTGGCGAGGCGGCTGCTGGCCATGGGCGCCGACCTGTTCGTGACACATCACCGGCCGCACGACGAGCGGCAGCCCTGGGGCGCCGATGACCTCGACAGCGTCGTCGCTGAGCTGCGCGCGATCGATCCGACTCGCCGAGTCGAACACCTCGGCGCGGACCTCGCCGACCCGTCAGCCCCGACGAGGGTGGTCGACGCGGCCACTGCGGCGTACGGCCACCTCGACATCCTCGCCGCTGTCCACGCGCGGTCGGGCGGGGACGGTCCGCTCGCGGACATGACGCCGGCACGGCTCGATCAGCACTATGCGGTCAACACCCGTTCCACGATCCTGCTCACGAAGGAGTTCGCCGCTCGGCACGATGGCCGCGCGGGCGGGCGCGTCATCTGGTTCACTTCCGGGCAACAGTTGGGCCCGATGCGGGATGAGATTGCGTACGCGGCCAGCAAGGCCGCACTCGCCGGGGTCGCTGCTTCGGTGGCTGACGGACTTCTCGACCGCGGAATCCTGCTCAACGTGATCAACCCGGGGCCGGTGGATACGGGATACCTCAGCCCGGAGGGCGGCTCGTTCACCCCTGAGCAACTCGACGGCCTGCGCAAGAGCTTCCCACTCGGCCGGTTCGGGGAGCCCGATGACGTCTCGCGACTTGTGGCCTTCCTCGTCTCCGACGAAGGGCGCTGGGTCGTCGGGCAGGTCCTCAACTCCGAGGGTGGGTTCCGGCGCTGGGCGGTGGACACTTCGTGACGGACGGCCCACGATGAGGCCATGCGCCACCAGATCCAGGCTCCATCGGCGGTCGTGATGGTGCGACCGCACTACTTCACACCGAACCCCGAGACTGCAGCCGACAACGTCTTCCAACTTCCGCGTCCCGAGATCAACGCGGAGACCTTTGAAGCCCGCGCCCTTCGTGAGGTCGATGCTGTTGCACGCACACTCATGGAGCACGGCGTTCGGGTGCATGTGTTCGACGACCTGACCAGGGAGACGCCTGACTCGGTGTTTCCCAACAACTGGTTCTCGACGCACCGCGGCGGCCGGGTCGCGATCTATCCGATGGCAGCACCCAGCCGCAGGGGGGAACGCCGACCGGACGTGATCGAGATGCTGAAGAGTGAATATCGCGTGCAGGAAATCATCGACTATTCCGGCATGGAACCCGACGGACTGTTCCTGGAGGGGACGGGCGCGATGATCCTCGACCACGCCGAACGGGTGGCCTATGTCGGGGAGTCCTATCGGGCCGACCCCATCCTGCTGGAACGGTTCTGCACCCACTTCGGCTATGAGCCCATGGTTTTCGCGAACCGCGACCCGGCCGGGAACGCGATCTATCACACCAACGTGATCTGCAGCATCGCTACCGAGTTCGCGGTGCTGTGCACCGAGGTGATGACCGACGCCGCGCGCCGCGATGAGATCGTCGCCCGGTTGCGTGACTCGGGTCGCGACGTGATCGAGATCTCGTGGGAGCAGGTGACCGAGTTCGCCGGCAATGGTTTGGAGCTCAGCGGCTCAGATCGGCGGATCTATGCATGTTCCGCCCGCGCGGCGGCATCGTTCACAGCGGACCAGCGCGCGCGGATCGAGTCGTCGGCCCAACTCGTGGCGATCGATGTGCCCACGATCGAACTCGCGGGGGGCTCGGTGCGGTGCATGCTCGCGGGCATCCACCTGTCGCGCCGTTGAGCTGGGACAGGTGAATGCCCGCGTGCAGCAACCGCCGGAGCGTGCGGGCTCGAGCCGACACGCTCCGGTGGGGTGTTACTTGTCGGTGTCAGCGGCCTTGCGGGCGCGGGCTCCGGCCTGTCGGGTCTCCTTGCGGGCGGACTCGGCAACGTCCTCCCCTTCGGCCGCAGCCTTCTCGGCCTGGTCCCCAACCCGCTGGCTCATCGCCACGGTCTGGTCGGCCGCGGTGTCGACGTTCTTCTCGAACTGACGGGCGGTCTTCTCCGCGACGATGTTCCCGGCGTTCTCCAGCTCGCTCGCCGACTTGGCGAGTGCGCTCTGGGTCTGATCGGCAACCTGGGCGGCCCGGACGCGGGCCTCCTCGAAGCGCGCGAGCGCCTGCCCGCCGGCGGCCTCGGCCTGACGCTGCAGGACGTTGAGGTATTCGAGATTGGCGTCGGCGACTCGCTTCGCGACGTCACGGTTGAACTCGACCACGCGGGTCCAGAAGTCGAAGACCTGGTCGATCCCCTGCTGCCAGCGCTCACCGGCGACGGCCGGATCAACGGCGAGGGTCTCGCCGTCGAAGGCCCGCTTGGCTTCATCAAGCACGGACTTGGTGGCCTCGACCCACTTGGCCTGGGCTTCACGGGTGTTCTCGAGGTACTGCTCGGACATGGAGGTCATTCAAACTGCCTTCCATTTGGCGATATTTCGTTGTTCGAGGAGGGTTGAAAAAGGGGTGGTCCCAGTCCTCGGGTGACCACCAGCGGTGGGCACCAAGCACAACCATACGGAGTCGGCACGGGCCACGGCACACCCCTTGGGGGGTGATGACCCCTCAAGCCCCCTGGGGCTTCGTCGGGATGAACAGCAGCGCCGGCATTTCCAGCAACTCCTTCAACCGGGCAACGAAGCGCGCGGCCGCCCAGCCGTCGATCACCCGGTGATCAAAGCTGCTGGACAGGTTCATCATCGTCCGCGGCACGAACTCCGAGCCGTTCCACATCGGCCGCACGGCCATTCGGTTCACACCGACGATGGCGACCTCAGGACGGTTGATGATCGGCGTCGTCGCGATCGCCCCCAGTTTCCCCAGGGAGGTGACCGTGATCGTGGACCCGCTCAGTTCCTCCCTTCCGGCCCTGCCGTCACGGACTGCCGCGCTCAGCTCCTCGATCCGCGCTGCGGCCTCCCACAGATCCAGCGCGCCCGCATCGCGGATCACCGGAACCTTCAGCCCGTCGGGCGCCTGTGTGGCGATGCCCACGTGCACTGGCGTGTATCGCCTGATGGTGTCCGTCTGATCATCGAAGTGCGCGTTGAATTCCGGCTGCTCCCCCACCGCTGCCACGATCGCGCGCATCACGAACGGCAGGACCGTCACCCTGGGCGTGTGGTCGCTGTTGAGGCGAGTACGCAGACTCTCCAGTTCCGTGACATCCACTTCTTCCACGATGGTGATGTGAGGCACTTCGCGCCAGGCCTGCTGCATGCGCTTGGCAGTGATGCGCCTGATCCCCATGAGCTGAATGTCCTCGACGGACTCGGCGGCCGGCGCGGGCGCCGCGCCCGACCGGTTGAGGTGAGCCGCGAGGTCGGCCGCGGTCACCCGGCCTTCCGGTCCGGTTGCCCGGACGTCGCCGAGATCCACACCGGCATCGCGGGCGCGCCCCCGCACCGCCGGAGCGGCCAGCACCTTGGCCGATGCCGCTATGGCGGGGCGCGCGGATTGGGCGGGTTCCTCGAGTTCCGCGGAATGCTCCCGCTTGGTGGGGTTCCCGGATTTGGCGGACACCTCGGACCTGGCGTCGCCGGGCTTGGCGGTCGCCACGGTCCTGTCAGCCTCCTCGGTCCTGGCGGCAGGACCGACGTTGCCACCGCCGGCGACGGTGAGCCGGATCAACTCCGCGCCGACTGCGATGAACTCTCCCGGCTCGGCGCCCAGCGAGTGCACGGTCCCGGCGACCGGCGACGGAATCTGCACCCGAGCCTTGTCGGTGGTGACCTCGGCGAGCGGCGCGTCGGTCGCGACCTCGTCGCCGACGTTCACCAACCATTCGATGAGCTCGGCCTCGGCGATTCCCTCACCGATGTCGGGCATCTTGATGGCGTACTCCCCCATCTCTCACACCGCCTCTGCCGTCTCGCGGAGCGCGCACCCGACCCGAGCAGGCCCCGGGAAGTAGTGCCACTCGTGGACATGCGGATACGGCATGTCCCACCCCGCCACACGGCGGACCGGTGCCTCCAGCGAATAGAAGCATTCCGACTGGACGAGCGCGGCGAGCTCGGCGCCGTAGCCGCTGGTCAGCGTCGCCTCATGGACGATCACACACCGCCCGGTCTTGCGGACCGACGCGGTGATCGTCTCGAGATCGAGCGGCACCAGCGTGCGCAGATCGATCACCTCGGCGTCGATCCCGGCCTCAGCGGCTGCAGCCAACGCGACGTAGACCATCGTCCCGTACGTCAGCACCGTCACCGCTTCACCGGCCCGGCGGATGACCGCCTTGCCCAACGGCTCGACATAGTGCCCTTCCGGCACCTCGGCCGCCTTGTTGCCCTTCCAGGCCACGATCGGCCGATCCGGGTGTCCGTCGAACGGCCCGTTGTAGAGCCGTTTGGGCTCCAGAAAGATCACCGGATCGGGGTCCTCGATCGCGGCGAGCAGCAGCCCTTTGGCGTCATGGGGATTCGACGGAATCACCGTCTTCAGGCCGGCCACATGGGTGAACAGCGCCTCGGGCGACTGACTGTGGGTCTGGGCGCCGAAGATCCCGCCGCCCATGGGCATGCGGACGACCATCGGGCAGGTGAAGTCTCCGGCAGAGCGATAGCGCAACCGGGCGGCTTCGGAGACGAGTTGGTCGTACGCCGGGTACATATAGTCGGCGAACTGGATCTCGACGATGGGTCGGAGTCCGTACGCCGCCATGCCGATCGCGGTCCCGACGATCCCCTGTTCGGAGATGGGAGCGTCAAAGCAGCGGCTCTTGCCATATTTCTTCTGCAACCCCGCCGTGCACCGGAACACCCCGCCGAAATAGCCGACGTCCTGGCCGTAGACCACGACGCGCTCATCGGCGTCCATCGCGACATCGTGCGCGTCGCGGATCGCTTCGATCATCGACATCGTGCGCATGTCAGAACCCCGCTTCCTCGCGCTGGCGCTCCAAGTGGGGCGGGAGGTCCTCGAAGACGCCATCGAACATGAACTTGCGGCTCGAGCGGCTGCCGTGGTGCAGGGTGCCGATCGTCTCGGCCTGCTGCTGCGTCTCGATCACGTGTTCGGTGACCTTGGCGATCAGTTCGGCATGCTGTTCCTCGGACCACTCGCCGGAGACGATGAGGTGCTGCTTCAGGCGTTGGATCGGATCACCCAGCGGCCATGCCTCGCTTTCCCCGGCCGGGCGATAGGCCGATGGGTCATCGGAGGTGGAATGTCCGCCGGCGCGATAGGTCACGTGCTCGATCAGCGTGGGACCGTGGCCGGCCCGGGCTCGATCGGCAGCCCAGCGACCGGCCGCGTACACCGCCAGATAGTCGTTGCCGTCGACCCGCAACGACGGGATGCCATAGCCGAGACCCCGATGGGCCAGGGTCCGTGACCGGCCACGCGGGATGCCCTGGAAGGTCGAGATCGCCCACTGGTTGTTGACGACGTTGAGCACGACCGGCGGCTGATAGGTGGACGCGAACACGAGCCCGGCATGGAAGTCACCCTCCGCCGTGGACCCGTCCCCGATCCAGGCGACCGCGATCTTGGTGTCGCCCGCGATCGCGGAGGCCATGGCCCACCCGACCGCCTGCGGGATCTGGGTCGCCAGATTGCCCGAGATCGAGAAGAACCCGTGGTCCTTCGCGGAATAGAGCACCGGCAGCTGGCGCCCGTGGGTGGGGTCACCGGCGTTCGCGTACACCTGATTCATCATCGACAGCAGCGGATAACCGCCCGCGATCAGGAGACCCGCCTGGCGATAGGTCGGGAAGTTCATGTCGCCCTCACGCAGAGCACGTCGGAACGCGCACGAGACCGCCTCCTCGCCGAGGTGCGGCATATAGAACGACGTTTTCTGCTGTCGCTGGGCCAGCAGCATCCGGTGGTCGAGGGCCCGCAGCGTCAGCATGTGTTCCAGGCCTTCGCGCAGTTGGTCGAACGACAACGAGAGCTTTTCGGTGCCGGTCGTCGGATCGACGCCGGCGGTGGATTCTGGGCTTTCAGCCCAGGGGCCGACCGCATGGCCTTCGTCGTCCAACACGCGGATGAGCGTGAACGCGAGGTCATGCATGGATTCGGCAGGCGCATCGAGCGCAGGACGCGGGGCCGCCCCTGCAGGTGGGATCGCCACCTCGGAGAAGTCCGGGTTGTCACCGGGGCGGCACTGTGGCTCAGGGATGGTGAGTTTCAGTGGCTCCATTCATCAAGCTTGCCAGATCGCTGTGACACAGCTCACATTTGCCCCGAAAGTCGCACTTCTCGGGGGTCGGGTCGGCCTGTGGATGAACACGCCGCCAAGCCGCGTAGGCTCGCTGCATGCTTCTGATTTTCGGCACCAAGGGTTATCGCGAGATCTTGGGCGTCCTCACGCTGGTGTGCCGATATTGCGGGCACCCCGCCGCCCACCGCCTCGAGAAGGTGACCGACAAGTTCACCCTCTTCTTCATCCCCCTGTTCACCGTCTCCACGCGGTTCGGCATGCAATGCGCGATGTGCGGCGCGGAGAGCCGGCTCGATCGCGAGGAGGCCGAGCAACTGACGGGTTCGCTGCAGTCGCGGCAGCACCTGCGGTGATCACGGCGCGGACGACACCGTCTCCCGGCGGGCGCTGCGGCGTACAGTCAGCCCGTGGTCCCCGACTGGCTCCGCTCGATCCGAGGGCGGCTGGATGCGAACGTCCCGGCGTGGTTCGCCGAGCATCCCGTGCCACCGGACCCCTTGCGTTCGTCGGCCGTGCTGGTGCTGTTCTGGGCCGATGACGCCGGTGATACCCGCGTGGTGCTGACCGAGCGGGCCCACCATCTGCGCTCGCACGCGGCCCAGGTCGTGTTTCCCGGCGGGCATGTCGACCCCGGCGAGACGCCGGCCCAGGCCGCAGTGCGGGAGAGCACCGAGGAGATAGGCGTCGATCCGCGCACGGTGGAGATCATCGACCTCCTGCCGGGGGTCTATATGACCCCGAATCGGACCGCCTTCATCCCGGTGCTCGGCTGGTGGCACGAGCCACACGCGGTGGGCGTGGTGGATCCGGAGGAAGTACGCCGCGTCGTGCTGCCCACCGTCGCCGAACTCGCCAATCCGATCAACCGGTTCACCGCCACTGCCCCCGGCGGCTTCCGGGGCCCGGGCTTCTTCGTCGACGACCTGATCGTCTGGGGCGTCACCGCCAACCTGCTGGAGTCCGTGCTGGAGCTGGGCGGGCACTCTCGACCGTGGGATGCGACGATCAGGCACGCGCTGCCCTACCGACTCCTTGCCGCGTACGCCCGCGACATCTGACGTCAGTGCGAAGAAAAGTCGACACCCTGCGCGTGTTCTAACGCGTCACTCAGGCCTGAGACTGCGAATCTGGGTCCTGTGATCCCATCCCTCCGCACACGAATTATTGCGCTGCTCGCAACTCTCGTCTGCACACTCAGCCTGCTCGCGCCGTCCGCTCCGACAGCGGAGGCAGCGCCCGTTCCTTGGGCGCCCGGAGAGACCACCATCGCCGGTGGACTCCATCTGCCCTGGGGCATTGTCCAGTTGGACGACGGTTCGGTGCTGGTGACCTCGTCCGACTCGGCTGAGATCAGTCGGGTCACCGGGGATGGCCAACGGCGAGTCGTGGGCACCGTGCCGAATGTTCAACCGCTCAACGAGGGCGGCCTGCTCGGACTGGTCCGCGACCCGGAGAACCCGCGCGTGTTGTTCGCGTACGCCTCCACCATCACCGAAACCGGCAACGACAACCGCATCTGGCGGCTCACCTGGGACGGTGGACGGATCACTCCGGACCGGGTGATCCTGTCCGGCATTCCCCATGGAAGAGCGCACTCGGGTGGCCAGCTCAAGTTCGGGCCGGACGGCTATCTCTATGTGACGACCGGCGACACCAACAATCGCGCCACCGCGCAGGACCTGCGGAGCATGGCCGGCAAGATCCTCCGCATAGATCGCGACGGCGCAGCGGCGCCCGGCAATCCGTTCGCCGGACGGCCCGGCCTCGAGGCCCGCATCTGGTCCTATGGGCACCGAAACGTGCAGGGCATCGACTGGGACAGCACCGGCCGCATGTGGGCGTCGGAGTTCGGCCAGAACGCCTGGGACGAACTCAACCGCATCGAGCGGGGACGCAACTATGGCTGGCCCCTCTGCGAGGGCAACTTCCGATTCGGCTCGACCGAACCCTGCAGCGATCCTGCGTACACGAATCCCGTCCACACGTGGCGGCCCGCCGATGCCTCCCCCTCCGGGCTGACGGTGGTCGGTCGCACGGTGTTGATCGCCGGCCTGCGCGGCCAGTCGGTGTGGGCAGTGCCGACCGATGGTGGCACGCCCACCCGCCACTTCACCGGCCGATATGGCCGGATCCGCACCCTGCTGCCCGCAGCCGACGGGCGCCTGTTCGTCGTGACCTCCAACGGCAACAACGCCGACCGGATTCTGCTGGTGGACGCCCGGGCGCTGGTGCCGGGCCAGCACCCGACCGACTGGGCATACGCGGCAGCGGGCGCCGGCCTCCTCGGGGTTCGCGACGGGGGTCCGTGGTGCGGACTGGCTCGTGGTGGCTGCTTCAGCCGCTATGAGAAGGGTTCGGTCTATTGGTCCCCGGCGACCGGCGCGCAGGTGGTGCGTGGCGCGGTCCGGGATCACTGGGGCCGCCAGGGCTGGGAGGCCGGCTTCCTCGGCTATCCGACCGGTGACACGGTCTGCGGGCTGCGCGGGGAAGGTTGCTTCCAGACGTTCCAGGGCGGCTCGATCTATTGGTCCCCCGCCACCGGAGGGCGCTTCACCCGTGGCCTCATCCGCGACCAGTGGGCCGGGCAGGGCTGGGAGAGCGGCCTCCTCGGCTATCCGACGACGGACGAGATCTGCGGGCTGACCCGAGGCGGCTGCTTCCAGCACTTCCAGGGCGGCTCGATCTATTGGTCGCCGGCAACCGGCGCACGGTTCGCGCGCGGGGCCATCCGCGACAAATGGGCCCGGATGGGCTGGGAGCGGAGCTTCCTCGGCTATCCCGTGACCAGCGAGATCTGTGGGCTGGCCGCCGGGGGCTGCTTCCAGCGATTCCAGGGCGGGACCATCTATTGGTCACCCGCGACAGGGGCGCAGTTCGTTCGCGGCGCGATCCAGGCACGCTTCGCCCAGATGGGCGCGGAGACCGGGGTGCTCCGCTATCCCACGGGCGACGAAGCATGCGGCCTGACCCGCGGAGGATGCTTCCAAACCTTCCAGAACGGCTCGATCTATTGGTCTCCGGCTTCGGGAGCACAGCCTGTGCGAGGCGCCCTCAGGGACACCTGGGCCCGGTCGGGCTGGGAAAACGGCCGCTGGGGTTATCCAACGGGCGAAGAGGCATGCGAGCCCGGGCACTGCTGGCAACCGTTCCAAGGTGGGATGATGCACCTGCGCTGGTGATGCGAACCGCTCGGAAGATCACCCCGCCGCGTGCCCGCGCGGGGTGATTTGCAGGTTTCGAGTCCACTAGGCGGGGGTGGCCTAGTCCGTCGTGAGAGCGACCACTAAGGTTCGGAGAGAAGGTCGTCCAGAGTGGGGCGATCTGGTCAATCGACAGGTGGAGGACACACCCATGGCCGAAGAAAACCCGGCAATCGGTAAGAGCATCAAGACTGGTGAATTCAACACCAACTATCTCGAGGCCGGCGAGGACAAGGGCGGCACGCCCGTCATCCTGATGCACGGCTCGGGCCCCGGCGTGACCGCTTATGCCAACTGGCGCGGCATCATCCCGATCCTCTCCGAGCACTTCCACGTGCTCGCCCCCGACATGGTCGGCTTCGGCTATTCGGACCGCCCCGAGGGCATCGAGTTCAACTGCCAGGTCTGGGCCGACCAGACCTATGCCTTCATGCAGGCCAAGGGGATCGAGAAGGCCCACCTCGTGGGCAACTCCTTCGGTGGCTCGAACGCGATCCGTCTGACCACTGATCACCCGGAGGCCGTTGAGCGCCTCGTGCTCATGGGCTCCATGGGCGTCGACTTCCCGATCGTCGAGGGCGAGGGCCTGGACACCATCTGGGGCTATGAGCCGTCGGTGGAGAACATGGCCCAGGCCATCCGCACCATGGCGTGGGGCGACGAGCTGGCCCAGAACGAGAACCTGGCCGAGACCCGCTACAAGGCCTCCATCGAGCCCGGTTTCCACGAGTCGTTCTCCGCGATGTTCCCGGCTCCGCGTCAGCGCTGGGTCCAGTCGCAGATCACCGATGCCGACAAGATCCGCGGCATCAAGCAGGAGACCCTCGTCATCCACGGCCGCGAGGACCAGGTCATCCCGCTGTCGACCTCTTATGCCCTGCATCAGATGATCGACCGCGCCGACCTCCAGGTCTTCGCCCACTGCGGTCACTGGGTCCAGATCGAGCGCGAGGCGGACTTCGCCCAGTCGCTGATCAACTTCTTCAACCGCAAGGAAGTTGCCTGATTCACCCGTTCACGGCCCCCGGCTCCGCACCCCGCGGCAGCCGGGGGTCGTGGCAATTCCGGCGCGGGACGGCAATTCCGCCGAGAGCCGAAGGAACTTTCATGAGGCAAGGCACGAGTTCTCTGGCGCGGGGAGGCTCTCGCCGTTTAAGTTTGGCGCATGAAAGTCCAGGATGTGGTGAATCGCAAAGGCGCAGAGGTCATCACCATCCGCAGCGACGAGACTGTCGCGGCGTTGGTAGCCCTGCTGAACAAGCACAAGATCGGCGCCGTCGTGGTGTCGGACGACCGGGGATTCGTCCACGGCATCGCCAGTGAACGTGATGTGGTGCGCGGCTTGGCGGAGTCCGGCGCAGCAATCCTCGAACAGGATGTCGCGACGCTCATGTCGCGGGACGTCCACACGTGCCAGCCCGGCGAGGACATCGCCACGCTGGCCGAACGCATGACGAACCTGCGCATCCGGCATCTTCCGGTGCTGCGGGAGGAGCAACTCGCCGCCATCATCAGCATCGGCGACGTCGTCAAGAGCCGGTTGGATCAGCTCACCGAGGAGCGCAACCAGCTGATCTCCTACGTGCAGGGCTGATTGGGGACAACCATCAATCGCCGCCTGCGCGGGCTGTGGCGGATGCTGCAGCAGACCGTGCTCGCAAGCCTGCACTATCGGGTGACCGGTCTGGCGGCCGAGGTTGCATTCTTCACCCTGCTGTCGCTGCCGCCGCTGGTGTTCGGCCTCGCCGGCTCCATCGGCTTCATCGCCCGGCGCTTCACTCTGACCGACGTGTCGGGGTTCCGGGACCAAGCGCTGCACTACGCAGGTCAGTTCTTGACCCCGGACACCGTCCACCAACTCATCGCGCCCACCTTGGACGAGGTGCTGGGCTCCAGCCGGTTCGACATCGTGTCGCTCGGCTTTCTCATCGCTCTGTGGAGCGGCTCGCGCGCCACCGCGGTGTTCGTCGACGCGATCATGATCATGTATGGCGTTGGCGGCACCCGCGGCCTGGTCCGAGCCCGGATCTGGTCGTTCGGCGTCTATCTCGCCTTTCTCCTCGGCGGCGCAATCACACTCCCGCTCGTGGTCGCAGGACCACGGCTCGTCGAACGGCTGCTGCCGGACCGACTCGGCATCCTGGCCGCGCTCTATTGGCCGATCGTTCTCGTGGCGACGCTGGCCGTCTTGGTCACGCTGCTCCACTGGGCGACCCCGGTGCGCCACTATTGGCGGGCCCACGTTCCGGGCGCCGCCCTCACCCTGATCGTCTGGCTGCTGGGATCTGCGGCCCTGCGGTGGATCCTGACCACTCTCACCGGCGGAACCTCGATCTTCGGCCCGCTCGCCGCCCCGATCGCCCTGTTGCTGTGGCTTTATCTGATTGCGTTCGCCGCATTGGTCGGCGCCGCCCTCAACGCGGCGGTCGCCAAGGTGGCCCCCCGATGGGTGGGCATCACCGCACAGACGGCGGAACATGTGCTGGAAGACGTGGATGAGGCCGAGGATCCTCCGGACGAAACCCCTCAGCAAAGCGAAAATTGTGCGAACTAGGCCAGTTGTGTTCCAATATGCGAAACGTTATCTCACACTATGATATCGAGGTTGGCGTAGGCCGGGCGCGCCCGGTTAAGTGAAGTCGTCGAGTGGTTGCAGGTCGCACCAGCGCTTGAACGCTTGACACGGCAACGGCGCCGATCCACTTGCAGGCTTTGAGGGAAATGCGGGCGCCAGCCTACCTTTCTTCGTGCCTGCCCGACTGGGGAAGGCCTATCCCGCGATGACAGCTCCGGCGCTTGTCCTGCTTGCACATGGCAGCACCAGCAACCAAGTGGCTGAGGTGGCCCATGCGATGCGCGTGGGCATTCAGACCGCCCGTCCTGAAGTGTCGGTGCATACCGCCTTCCTCGACCACTGTCCGCCCAGCGGACCCCAAGTAGTCGCGCGCATTGCTCGCTCGAAGACCACCGAATTGGTGTTCGTCCCCATGAATCTCTCCAGCACCTTCGGCACCGACCCGAAGATTCTGGCGATGGTCGAGTCCGTGCAGAAAACCCACCCCAAGCTTCGGATCGGCGTCGCACGCCCCGTGGGCCCGGAGGCGACCCTGCTCTCTCTGGTGGACCGCCGCCTGCGCACGGCGCTGTCCGCGGCGCACGCCTATGAGCTCGATGGGTTGGTGCTGTCCTGCGAAGGCACCCACGACCAGCGCAGCCAGTCCCTGTTGTCGCGTCGGGCGCGGCAGTGGTCGCTGCACCACAAACTCCCGGTTGTGACGGCGACCGCGACCGGCATGGCTCCCGGCATTGCCACCGCCATCAACTCGCTGCGGGGCCAGGGCCGACGCCATATTGCTGTCGGTTCACTGTTCCTCGCCCCGGACGAGGTCTGGATGCACCAGGCTGACCAGGCCTATCGAGCCGGCGCGATCGCGGTCTCCGATCCGCTGGGCGCCGAGGAGGAACTCCTCGACATCGCATGGGGACGCTATGCGGTGGCGGCCATGGACCTGATCGACTTCGGCATCACCGAGGCGGAGAACGATGACCGCCAGACCGCCGAAAACGATCGCCACCTGCGGGTCCTCGGTGCCTGAGCCGCTCTGATCACGGACTTCGCAGTGGCCCCGGGGAGCGATCTCCGGGGCCACTGCTGTCTCAGGTCGCGTCCACCCGCGCGATCTCCCCGGTGACGTCGAAGTCCGCCGCGGGCCAGCCCAGATCGAGTGCCCGCAGGTGCTCGAGCATGAGCCGTGCGACCGCCCAATTGCGATACCACTTCCTGTCGGCCGGCACCACGAACCACGGGGCGCGCTCGGTGTTGCAGTGGGTCAGGACATCGGAATAGGCGTCCATATAGTCCGTCCACTTCATGCGCACGTCAACGTCCCCGGGGTTGTATTTCCAGTGCTTCTCGGGATCTCTCAGCCGCTCGAGGAGACGCTCCTTCTGCTCCTCGTGGGACACGTTCAGGAAACACTTGATCAGGGTGATGCCCTGGTCGGCGAGCTCGGCCTCGAAGGCATTGATCTCGTCGAAGCGCCGGGGGATTTCCTCCATCGACACGAGTTCGTCGACACGGACGACGAGGACATCCTCATAGTGCGAACGGTCGAAGATGCCGATCATGCCGGGTGCGGGGAGCGCCTTGCGGATCCGCCACAGATAGTGGTGGGCGCGCTCCTCCGCCGTCGGCACCTTGAACGCGGTCAGGTCGATGCCCTGCGGATCCACCATCCCGACGGCGTGCCGAATGACGCCGCCCTTGCCGGAGGTGTCCAGCCCCTGGAGCATCAGCAGCAACCTGGGCGAGTCAGGGTTGTCGCGACCTGCCGCGTACAGCCGCTCCTGCAGATCCGACAACTCCGGCGCCATAGCCGCCATCTGGGCCGGGGCATCGTCCTTGCCCTCCCCCGGGTACGCGGGCGCTGCGCCCGGGTCGAAGTCCTCGACCCGCACGGGGCCCGCGGGCACACGGAGGGCGTCTGCGACCGAAAACTCGGTGTCCTTTTTCTTCTTGCTCTTCGCCATCTGCTCAGTCTGCCGCAGCCGCGCAGACGACGGGCTCAACCCTCCACGCGGTTCCCGTCGGCATCCCAGTGCTCGGCAACCTTCTTGCTGGGCTGCACACGTGGGGGCTCGCCGGGCATCTTCGGGTACTCCGGCGGATAGGGCATCTCACCCTCCCCCGCCTCTGCGTCGCGGGCGAACCATGCGAGCGCCGTGTCGATCCGCCCCGGCCCCTGCTCATAGAGCGGGGCCCACACATCGCCAAACTCTGCGTACCGTTCCTGCATCGTCACCACGGTGAAGTCGTCGGGACTCGCCGACTCGAGCTCGGCCCAGGTGAGCGGGGCGGAGACGCGGGCTTGCGGGACGGGTCGGATGGAGTACGCCGCCGCGATGGTCCGGTCCCTGGCCATCTGGTTGAAATCCACGAAGATCCGCTCCCCCCGTTCCTCCTTCCACCAGTGCGTGGTCACCCGGTCCGGCAGACGCCGGGCGAGCTCGCGGCCCAACGCGATCACGGCGTGCCGGGCTTCGATGAATCCGCACCCCTGGACGGGGACGAACACGTGCACACCGCGGCCGCCGGAGGTCTTGGGCATGCCCTCGAGGCCGGCGTCGGCGAGGACCTCGCGGAACTCGAGTGCGGCCCGCGCAGCGTCCGCGAAGTCGGTGCCGGGCTGGGGATCGAGGTCGATGCGGAGTTCGTCGACCAGCTCGGTGTCGGCCATCCGCACCGGCCAAGGATGGAACCGCAGCGTGCCGAGGTTGCCCATCCAAGCGATCGTTGCCAACTCGGTCGGGCAGACCTCGTCGGCGGTGCGGCCGGACGGGAAGCGGATCGTCGCCGTCTGCACCCAGTCCGGCGCGCCCTTGGGCACGCGCTTTTGATAGAACGCATCGCCGCCGTCGCCCATCCGCGTGACCAGACGCATGCCCTCTCGGACACCACCGGGCCACCGCTCCATCGTCGTGGGTCGTTCCCGGAGCGCGGCCAACAGCCCGTCGCCGACGGCCAGGTAATAGCGGATCACATCGAGCTTGGTCAGACCCAGCTCGGGGAAATACATCTTGTCCGGGCTGGAGACGCGGACGACACGCCCCCCTGCCTCGAGTTCCACGGCCTTGGCTGCCATGGCCTCAATCTAGGGGGCGCGCCGCCGTGCGTCACTCGCCCGGCGCGTCCGCCGGCAAGTGAGGCTCGCGATAGAGCCCCGTGGCCTCGACCCTTCGTCGGGGTCAGGCGACAGCGGATTGGCCGTTCCCCCGGCCGGCCGCGACTTCAGCGGCGATGTCTGCCGTGATCGCCTGCGGTGTTGGCGCAGACTGCCGGAGTTGGGCTTCCGCACGGGTTGCCCGGGCGTGCCGGTCGGCTGCCTCGTTGAGGGGATGTCCGCGGTGCGCGCGGACCCAGTGGATCGTCAGCAAGCCGGCACGCTCGGCGCGGGCGATGCGGGTGAGTGCTCGGCGTGCGGCCGGGGACTGGCGATGGGGATGCGCCACCGCATGCTCGACGGCCCGACTGTCGGTGAGGACCGTCAGCGGCTGGTTCGGGAAGGTGCGCAGCGCGAGATCGACGGCCAGGATCTCCCCGACGGTGATGCACTCACCGGAGTCGATGAACTCGGTCGCCACCTCGCCGGCTTCGGTGATGCAGGCGATTCCGATGCCACACACGCCCCGGGCGATCGAGGCGTCGGTGGCAACCACCAACGTCGGCGGCGTGAACGTCTCCGGTTGAGTCCGGGCCGGTGGCGAGACCCCGACCGGGCACTCCAGCCGCGCGACGGCGTACTCCCGCAGCCCGACGTGCCGCTCCCCCGGCCGGTCCCGCAGGCTCAGCCCCGGGAACGCCCCGACGACTTGGGCGAGCTCGTCCCGAACGGGTCGGCAACCCAGCCAGAGGTCGAGATCGCAGTCGTGCTGTTGGGCGAGGGAGTACGCCTCGGCGAAGCGGTCCAGGACCCGAGCGTTCCTGGTGCGCTGGTCGAGACCCGCGACCGGCTCGTCCGACAGCACCGGAGGTTCGTCATCACGACTCCAGGCGAACACCAGCCGGTGGCCGCCCACACGGGGGGCGAGCCAGATCAGGACGGTCAGGACCGGGCGGGACGCAACGTCGGTCTGTTCGGGATCGGGAGCCGCTGGTTCAGCCCAGTGGACCACCTCCCCGAAATCCGCAGGGCGGCCGGCGGCTGGGAAGAGCCAACTGACAAGGGCGCTGGAGAGGCTGCTGAGGATGCTCATGCCCAGTCAACCCCGCGGCCGCACCCGCATTGCGAAAATTCCCCGGGCGAGTTTCTCTCCGAGACCGGCGCGCTCCGCGACCTCGGCGTGCCGGGCGCGGGGCGATAGCGTACGCCCGATGGAGATCAACGTCCTGGTCGAACGCATGCAAGCACTTATCGCCGATGGCGAGCGCCGGCTGCTCGGCATCGCCGGTCCGCCCGGATCCGCGAAGTCGACGATCGCCCGGGGGCTGGCCGACGCCATGGGACCGCGGGCCGCGGTGGTGCCGATGGACGGTTTCCATCTGGCCAACGAAGAGCTGGTGCGGCTCGGGCGTCGCGAGCGGAAGGGCGCGCCGGACACCTTCGATGTGCCGGGGTTCAAGGCCTTGCTCGACAGGCTGCGGGAGGACGGGCCGGAGATCATCTATGCGCCGCGGTTCGACCGCCCGACCGAGACAGCCGTCGCAGGCGCGATCCCCATCGACCCGGAAGCCCGCCTTGTCATTGTCGAGGGCAACTATCTGCTGCTCGACCGTCCCGATTGGGGCGACATCCGCTCACGCCTGGACGAGGCCTGGTTCCTCCAACTCAGCGACGAGACCCGCCGGAGCAGGCTCCTTGCTCGCCGCGCCCGTGCCGGGGACAGCGCCGACGATGCACGGGCCTGGGTTGATCAGGTGGACGAACCCAACGCTCGCATCATCGCGCCGACCGCCGCCCGTGCGGACGTGGTCATTCGGCTCGAGGGTTAGGGTGGCACACATGGCAGAAGCGCAGGAGATCAAGCCCACCGTCATCAAGACCGAGGCCGAGTGGCGTGCCCAGCTCAGTGACTTCGAGTTCAAAGTGCTGCGACAGGCCGCGACGGAGCCGCCGCACGTGGGCAAATACACCGACACCACGACCGAGGGTGTCTATCGGTGCAAGGCGTGCGATGCGGAGCTCTTTCGCAGCGAGACCAAGTTCGACTCGCACTGCGGCTGGCCGTCGTTCTTTGCGCCCTTGGCGAAGGATCAGGTGACCTATCACACTGATCATCTGCTCGGTTATCCGCGCACAGAGGTTCGTTGTGCCGCGTGTGACTCCCACCTGGGCCACGTGTTCAGTGGTGAGGGCTACAAGACCCCGACGGATCTGCGCTATTGCATCAACTCGATCGCCATGGTGCTGGAGCCCGCCGAGGAGAGCTGACCGCGGGCGGGCCCGGCACGGGCCTTCGACGTTCGGGTGCCGCGCTCATCTGAGGTCGAGGATGATCTTGCCGCGCGAGTGTCCTGTTTCGAGTTGCCGGTGGGCGTCGGCGACCCGGTCGAGCGGCAACACCTCCGCAACCTCGATCGACAGAGCGCCGGAGGCAACATCCGGTGCGAGTTCGGCGAGGCGGTCAGGCATCGGCCCGAACACCGGGATGTGAGCCTCGATGCCGCGCTCCTTGGCCGGGGTCAGATCGGCCAGCGAGGGCAGCACGACGATGCGGCCGCCCTCGACGAGATGGTCGAGGCTGGGCAGGAACGTGTCGAAATAGGCGCCGTCGATGATCAGATCCATCTTGGGGCTCGCCTGGGTGAAGTCCTGGGTCGAATAGTCGATCGGGTTGGCACCGAGGTCGACCAGCCGGTCTTGGTTGCGGGTCGACGCGGTCGCCCAGACCTGCGCGCCGGCGCGGCGGCACAACTGCACCGCCAACTGGCCGACACCACCGGTGCCGCCATGGATGAGGACATTCTCGCCTTCGGAGACCCGCCCTTGATCGATCGCGGCCGTGAGCGCCGTGCTCAACACCAGCGCGGTCCCGCCGAACACGATGGGGTCGGCATCGACCGGCACGGGGGCCAGGCAGTTGACCGGCAGTGCCGCGTATTCCGCATAGCAGCCGGCGCGGTGGGTGAGCGCCGGCATGCCGAACACGGTTTGGCCCACCTCCAGCCCGCTCACACCTGGCCCGAGCGCCTCGACCACGCCGCAGCCTTCCCGCCCGAGGATCAGGGGGAAGTCATCGGCGGTGAGCTTCTTGGCCATGCCTGAGGAGCCATCACGGATCTTGTAGTCCAGCGGGTTGGTGCCCGCAGACAGCATCCTGACCAGCACCTCCCCCGCGCTGGGCTCGGGCACGGGGACCTCGCCGATATGCAGTTCCTCCGGTCCCCCGAAGCGGTCGATCAACGCAGCTCTCATGAAGCCATCATCACAGGGCGGCCCCGTGCGCCGGCACGAGGGGGAACCGCCGGACCGGGGTCAGCCCCGCCAGGACCGCACGATCTCCGCGAGCTCACGGCGGTGACCGGTGAAGAACGGCACTTCCTCGCGGACGTGGCGCCGGGCGCCGGAGCCGCGGAGAATGCGCATGAGATCGACGATGCGCCCGAGATCGTCCGCCTCGAAGGCAAGGATCCACTCATAGTCTCCCAGCGCGAACGACTGCATGGTGTTCGCACGGACGTCGGGGTATTCCCGGCCCATCTTGCCGTGCTCGACCAGCAGCGCGCGGCGCTCCTCATCGGGCAGGAGATACCACTCGTACGACCGCACGAACGGATAGACACAGATGTTCGCCTTGGCGTTCTCGTCGGCCATGAATGCCGGCACGTGCGACTTGTTGAACTCGGCCGGGCGGTGGATCGCGAGCTGGGACCAGACCGGCTCGAGCGTACGCCCCAGCTCGCTGGCCCGGAACGCGTGATAGGCGGCCTGCAGGGTGGTGTATTCCGGTGCGTGCCACCACACCATCACGTCGGCGTCGGCGCGGAGGCCGGCAACGTCGTACCAGCCCCGGATCACCAGATCCTGTCCGTCGGTGGCCTTCTCGATCGCGGCGATCGCGTCCGCGGCGAGGGACTCCTCGACGATGTCGGTGCGGGCGAACACCGACCACATCGTGTAGCGCTGCATCTCGTTGATGTCGCGAGCCTTGGTCACGGGTGCGTCCTTTCGAGCTGATCAGCGGCGGTGGCGCGGGCCGCCCGCCGGAGTTCGGGTCCTTCGGTGTGGATCAATTCGACGATCCGGGTGAGCACCGTCGGGTCGGTCGTGGGCGGCACGCCGTGACCGAGGTTGAAGATGTGGCCGTCGGCGGCGGCCCCCGCGCGGATCACGTCGCGAACCCGCTCGGCCAGCACCGCCCAGGGCGCACCGAGCAGGGCGGGGTCCAGGTTCCCCTGCAGGGCGTACGCAGGCCCGACTCGCCGCGCCGCCTCATCGAGCGGAATGCGCCAGTCGACCCCCAGGACGTCAGCGCCGGCCTGACCCAGCAGGGGCAACAACTCGCCCGTGCCCACGCCGAAGTGGATCCGCGGCACACCGGTCTCCCCCAGCGCCGCGAGAACCCCGGCGGAGTGCGGCATGACATAACGCTGATAGTCCTGCGCGGGCAGCGAACCGGCCCACGAGTCGAAGAGCTGGATCGCCCGCGCGCCTGCGGCGACCTGAACCTGCAGGAACACTTGGGAGATCTGAGCGAGCCGCGCGCACAGGTCGTGCCACAGGTCAGGGTCGGACACCATGAGCGCCTTTGTCCGGGCGTAGTCCTTGCTGGGCCCCCCCTCGATCAGATAGCTGGCGAGGGTGAACGGAGCTCCGGCGAAACCGATGAGGGGCTTCGCCGATTCCGGTCCGCCGAGTTCGTCGACGACCAGGCCCACCGCTTCGGCGATATAGCCGATCATGTCGGGGGTGAGCTCCGGCAGCCGGTCGAGATCCGCCCGGCTCCGGATGGGTTGCGCGATCTGCGGGCCGATCCCGGGCGTGATGTCGAGATCGAGGCCGGCCGCCTTCACCGGCACCATGATGTCCGAATAGAAGATCGCGGCATCCACGTCATGGCGGCGCACCGGCTGCATGGTGATCTCACGGACGAGATCGGGCATCGTGCAGGCATCCAACATGGTGATGCCCTCCCGGACTTTCTTGTATTCCGGCAGGGATCGACCGGCCTGGCGCATGAACCAGACCGGAACCAGATCCTCTGGATTGTCTCGACGGGCAGCGGCCAGCAACGGTGCATCGGTCACCGCGCCATCCTGACACGGCGGGTCCAGGTCACAGCCCCGCGTCCGTCGCCCGGCGCGTCGACGACCCGTGTAGCTATCGCCCCGATTAGGCTTCGAGGGTGGGTCTCGGCATGGAAACCAGCGCGCTCCCTCCTTCGTTCGCGAAGACGTTGCAGGAGCTGTCCGCGCATGTCTGGCGCCCGGAACTCAGCATCGACGAGATCCCGGCGCCACAGCGCATCGCCCCGTTCGCCGCTGCCATCACCGCCGACGTCATGTCCGAGGACCTCGAGCTCGGCAACGGCCGACTCGTCCTGTTACACGATCCGGCGGGCAACGATTCCTGGGACGGCGACTTCCGCCTCGTGAGCTTTGCCCGTGCCGACGTCGAACCCGAGCTGGTCGCCGATCCTCTGCTCCCGGAGGTCGGCTGGAGTTGGCTCACGGATGCGTTGGAGCGTCAGGGCGCCGATTACACGGCCCCCAGCGGGACGGTCACATCGGTGGCCAGCCAATCGTTCGGCTCCCTGGAGAGCGAGCCGGCGCGGGCGGAAGTGGAGATTCGGGCGTCCTGGACTCCGCTGCTCCGCGACGGTGAAGGCCTCTCCGCCCACCTGAGTGCCTGGGATCATCTGTTGTGCAGCCTCGCCGGACTTCCGCCGCTGCCGGAGGGCGTCGTCATGATTCCGTCGGCGCGCCGAGCGCGAGGTCGCTGACGACCGGTGACCGGCCGGCCGAGCCGCGACCGGAATCGCCTCGAATCCCACGACGGCGATAGGGTGTGCGGGTGGGGATCGAACTGAGCGACGAGATCGCGGAGCTGCCGGTCCTCAGCGCCCCAGCAGAGCCGCTCGGCGACGTGATCGCCTCCCCGACTGCCCTGGCCGACGCGATTCAGTCGTTGCGTGCGGGTTCCGGACCCGTCGCGATCGACGCCGAGCGGGCCCAGGGCTATCGCTATTCGGCGCGCGCTTATCTGATCCAGCTGCGTCGTGCCGGTGCAGGCACCGTCCTGATCGATCCCGTGCCGTTCACCAGCGAGGCCGCCCCGGCGGACTTCGGCGCCCTCGAGCAGGCGATCGGCGGCGACGAATGGATCATCCACGCCGCCAGCCAGGACACGCCCTGCCTGGCCGAAGTGGGCCTCATCCCCAGTCGGCTGTTCGACACCGAGCTGGCAGGTCGGCTGCTGGGTCTGCCCCGGGTCGCCCTGGGGACGCTGATCGAGGTCTATTTCGGCAAGAAGCTGCTCAAGGAGCACTCGGCGGCGGACTGGTCCACGCGTCCTCTGCCGAAGGACTGGTTGACCTATGCCGCGCTCGACGTCGAGTTGCTGATCGAGTTGCGGGACATTCTCGCGGGCGAGTTGGATGCTGCCGGCAAGACGGAGTGGGCCGCCCAGGAGTTCGCCCATCTCGCTGCCAAGGCCGGGGAGCCGCCGGTCCCCCGGGTGGACCCCTGGCGGCGGACGTCCGGCATCCATGGGGTCCGCAGTCCGGTCGGCATGGCAATCGTGCGCGAGTTGTGGCTGGCCCGCGACGAGATCGCCCGGAGCCAGGATCGCGCACCCGGGCGGATCCTGCAGGACAGGGCGATCGCCGATTTGGCGGCCGTGCAGCAGCCCACCAGGACCAGCATGCGCGCGATCGCCGGATTCCAGCGACGCCCCGCCCGCCGTCTCGAGTCGGTCTGGTCGGCGGCCCTCGACCGAGCGCTCGCCCTGCCGAAGTCCGGCTTGCCGCCGCTGCACCTGCCCAACGACGGGCCGCCCAATCCGCGCTCCTGGGAGCATCGCGACCCGGCCGCGCACGCGCGCTATCTGGCACTGCGCGAGGTGGTGAACGAACTCGCCGAGGAACACTTTCTCCCCCAGGAGAATCTGCTCACGCCGGACACATGGCGCCGCTTGGCGTGGCAACCGCCGACCGACCTCGACCGCGAAGCCGTCGACGAGTTTCTCGCGGGCCATGGCGCCCGGCCCTGGCAGCGCGAGCTCACAGCGGAAGCACTTACCGAGGCACTGCGCACGGTGAACGCCCGATGACGAGGACTTTCCGGCAGGCAGAACGGACCTGAGGAGGTTGAGTGGTGCCTGTCGATTCCTGTGTCACCCGCGTGCCGGTCTTCCGGACACTCAACCCCGAGCAGCAGGCCGAGGTGGCCGGCTTTGCCCGACCGGTCCACGTGGCTGCCGGAGAGCAGGTGATGTCGGCAGGCAGCCCGATGCGTCGTCTGCTGGTGGTTCATTCGGGTGTGGTCCGCCTGGTCCACCTGCTCGACAGCGGTCGAGAGCGGCTCATCCGCATGCTCGGCGAGGGCGACGCCGTCGGTGAGACGTCCTTTGTGCTGGGCCGTCGCCCCGACCATTTCGCGTTCGCCGAGACCGACGCGCAGCTCTGCACGTTCCACCATGAGGATCTTGCCCGGCTCGTTGCGCGCTACCCGGACATCGCCGTGCGGATGCTTCAGGTGCAGGCCGAGCGGCTGGCTGCGGCGGAGCGGATGCTCGCGGCCTTCGGCAATGCGGATGTCGGGGCACGAGTGGCGGCGTACTTGCTCGAACTCCCCGCCTCCCCGACGGCAGCCGGGGATCTCCTCGAACTGCCGATGGCGAAAAAGGACATCGCCTCCTATCTGGGGACGACCCCCGAGACGTTGAGTCGCCGACTGCGCGAACTCGCCGACGCCGGCGCGATCGAGTTGGCCGGCCGTCGCGGTGTGGTGATCCACGATGCCGAGGCACTCATCAGGCGGGCCGAAGTGTGACCTCACCCACCGGGGACCTGCCGGAAAGCGCGACCGGAGAAGAGAGTCGCCCAGCCACGTCGCG
The DNA here is from genome assembly GCF_050880385.1 of Ammonicoccus luteus. NCBI lineage: Bacteria > Bacillati > Actinomycetota > Actinomycetes > Propionibacteriales > Propionibacteriaceae > Ammonicoccus > Ammonicoccus luteus. Next base: position 182,290 of record NZ_JBNZCI010000001.1, on the reverse strand, counting down.
CGCGCGGCTGTGGACGCTGCCATTCGCGATGTGCGCCCTCTCGGTCCTCGGGGTCGGATTCACCTTCTTCCTGCTGGTGCCAACCATGGCCGGCCATGCGGTCGCGGAATTCGGGGCATCCGAGACGATGGCCGGCATCGCCAGTTCGTCGTTTTTCTTCGGCGCCGTGCTCGCCAGGCTCCCGGCCGGGCGTGCGATCGGCCGGTTGGGTTCGCGGCGAGTGTCGCTCGGTTCGCTGATCGGACTGGTGTTGTCCTGCCTTGCCTACCTCTTGCCGGCGACCCTCGCGACCCTGCTGGTGATCCGCGTGGTGCACGGGGTGTTCTTCGGTTTCGCGGCCACCGCACTGGTCGGTGCCGCGATCGGTCTCGCCCCGCCTTCGCGACGTGGTGAGGCCTCGGGCTGGTCGATGATGGGGCAGACGCTCGCGACCGGCCTGGCTCCGTTCGTGGCACTGTCGTTGGTCAACACGGGCGCCGGCCAGCGTGCGGTGTTCCTCGTGACGGTCGGCTTTGCGGTGTTAGCCCTCGGGGCCGCGCTGGTGGCAGCCCCCCGATTGTCCGGTCGTCCGCCGGCGGATGCACCCCGCTCCCGCACCTGGGTCGCCCCGCCGGCCCTGCCGATCGGCATCGTCGTGGGCTTGTGTGCGATCGGGTTCTCGACGTTGCTGGCGTACCTCAATATGTTCGCCGCCGAACGCGGGCTGGTGCCCGCGGCTTCCTCGTACTTCCTGATCTATGCCTTGGTGATCGCCGTCTCCCGCCCCGGGGCCGGCGTGCTCCAGGACCGGCTCAACGATGACGTTGTCACGTTGCCGCTGCTGGTGCTGGTGACCGTCGGCATGGCATTGACCGCGCTTGCCGGTGGCCCGGCGGCGCTGTTGATCGGCGCCGCGGTGCTGGGGCTCGGCTATGGCACCCTGCTGTCGGTCGGCCAAGCGATCGCGGTGTCCCGGCTGTCACCCACCCAGATGGGGCTGGGGGTCTCCAGCTATTTCCTCGTGGTCGACGCCGCCACCGGTCTCGGACCGGTCCTCATGGGTCCGTTGGTCGGGCCGTTGGGCTTCCAGAACACCTTCCTGGCCGCCGGCGTGCTGCCCCTGGTCGGACTGCTGATCTATGTGCTGGTCGCGCGGCGCGTGGCAAGACCACATCTGACCTAAGGCGTCAGCCCTCCCGGGTGTCCACGGCAGGGTCATCCGCCGGGTGCGGCTGCCCGCGCAGGACGGTCTCGACCGCATAGCGGGTGAGCTCCTGCGGCACCAGACCGAGTTCTTCCATGATCTCGCTCCGGGACCCGTGGTCCAGGAACCTGTCGGGGACGCCGAACTCACGGATCGGAGTCGCAACCTCGTTCCGGGCCAGTTCTTGGGCCAGACGCGAGCCGAGTCCGCCGACCACGCCCGAATCCTCGAGCGTGATCACCAGATCATGATCGGCGGCCAGGCTCACCAGCGCGGGGTTGACCGGAAGCGCCCAGACCGGATCCACCACGGTGACCCCGATCCCTTGGGCGGTGAGCCCTTCGGCCACCTCCAGACCGAGGGTGACGAACGCGCCGTGAGCCACGAGAAGCACCTGCTGCTCCTCGGACTCCACGAGCACGTCCACGCCGTCGATGTTCCGCACCGCCTCCATGTCGGGCGGCAACTTGTCCTTGCCGAACCTGACCACACTGGGGGCGTCATCGATCTCAACGGCGGCGCGCAGCGCCTCGCGCAGGCGCGTCTCGTCCCGCGGTGCCGCCAGATGCAGACCCGGCACGACCGACAGGATCGAGCAGTCCCAGACTCCGTTGTGGCTGGCACCGTCGGAGCCGGTGATCCCGGCGCGGTCGAGCACGAATGTGACACCCTGCCGGTGGAGCGCGACGTCCATGACCACCTGGTCGAAAGCCCGGTTGAGGAACGTCGAATAGATCGCAACGACCGGGTGCAGGCCGGCAGCGGACAGCCCGGCGGCCGAGGCGACGGCATGCTGTTCGGCGATGCCCACGTCGAACGTGCGCTCAGGAAATGCCTCGGCGAATCTGTGCAGGCCCGTCGGGTGCAGCATCGCCGCTGTCAGCGTGACGACATCCTGGCGATCGTGACCGATCTTGAGGACCTCTTCGGAGAACACGTCCGTCCAGGAGCGCTTGGAGCTCACTGCGAGAGGCTCACCGGTGATCTCGTCGATCTGACCGACCGAGTGGAACCGGTCCTCCTCATGCTGCTCAGCCGCCTCGAATCCCCGACCCTTCTGAGTGAGCACGTGGACGATCACCGGCCCACCGAACCGCTTGGCCTGGAGCAGAGCGTGCTCGAGTTCCTGCTGATCGTGACCGTCGATCGGACCCACGTATTTCATGCCAAGATCGGCAAAGAGGCCCTGCGGAGCGAGAACGTCCTTGAGGCCGATCTTCAGCCCGTGGAACCAGTCATAAGCCGCTTGACCGACAAACGGAGTCTGGGTCATGGCCTTGCGGATGAAATCGAGGCTCTGCTCATATCGCCGATCAGTGCGCAGGGAGGTCAGGTGGCGAGCGATGCCGCCGACCGTCGGCGTATAGGAACGGCCATTGTCGTTGGCCACGATCACCAGCGGCAGATCCTTCTGCACCGCGATGTTGTTGACCGCTTCCCAGGTCATGCCCCCGGTGAGCGCGCCGTCACCGATCACCGCAACGACCGTGCGGTCCTCGCCCTTGAGCCGAAATCCCTTGGCGAGTCCCTCGGCCCAGGACAGTGACGAGGACGCGTGCGAACTCTCGACCCAGTCGTGATCGGATTCGGTGCGACTCGGATAGCCCGAGAGGCCACCCTTTTGCCGCAGCGCCGCAAACCCGTCCTGTCGTCCGGTGAGGATCTTGTGGACGTAGCTCTGGTGGCCCGTGTCGAAAACGATCGGGTCCTTGGGCGAGTCGAAGACCCTGTGCAGGGCGATAGTGAGCTCCACCACACCGAGATTGGGACCGAGGTGGCCGCCCGTGCGGCTGACGCTGGTGACCAGGAAGGACCTGATCTCCGAGGCAAGCTGGGTCAGCTCGTCACGGTTCAGGTTTTCGAGATCACGCGGACCCCTGATGCGATCCAACAAAGGCATGATCGCCAGTTTAGGCACGTCACCCCCAATTCGCCCTCACCGCATCTCGGACCTGGGTCGCCAGATGGCACACCAACCCCGGACCACGGTCAGAGACGACGAATGAAAACCTTTCCCCGCAGTGCCTCCTCGACCAGTGCGACCGCCCGGCGCACCCGCACCAGATGTGCCGCCTGCTCCTGCCACGCCTCGACGGCCGACTCGACCACATGGGGCGGCACCTGATCCCCCAGGCTGTCGCGCACGCCGGTCAGGCCCGCCCGGCTCGCCCGATATTGGCTCTCGACGAACTGGGCGGCAAACCCCGCCAACACCACCGGATGTCGGCGAAGCACCGGATAGCTTCGGAAGTCAGCCGGGCAACAGTCCAGCAACCAAGCCACGGCTGTGGTCTCCCATTCGGGCGCTCCCGGCGGGCGCACACCCTCCGGCCAGCCGGGGGGAACATAGAGCGAGGTCTCGACGCGCTCGCCGCCACACACCATCGTCATCTGCACGGTCATGTCCGGCCCTTCCCTTGATCGAATATGTGTTCGATTCTAGGTGAGGTGTTCGACTCCGTCAACGCCTGTCGCCACCGCCCCAGAGATCCTGCGCAGCATCATTGACGTCATGTCCGACATTGTTTGTTCGATCGCGGCCGGAGAGGCGGACGCGGAGGTCGTGCTCCGCAACGACCACGTGATCGCGTTCCTGGACCATCGGCCCGTCTTCAAGGGTCACGTGCTCGTCTGTCCGCTCCCCCACGCCGCCACGTTGCCCGATCTGCCCGCCGCAGCGCTCGGCCCGTTTTTCGCCGAGGTGCAACGGGTCGCCTCGGCGCTCCCGGTCGCGCTCGGGTGCAGTGGGACGTTCGTCGCTCTCAACAACGTCGTGAGCCAGTCGATCCCCCATCTCCATGTGCACGTCGTGCCCCGCACCAAAGGTGATGGGTTGCGTGGCTTTTTCTGGCCACGGGTGAAGTACGCCGAGGGCGAGCTCGCGGCGTACGGAACCCTCATCCGCGAAGCGCTGGAGGCCGCCTGCGCATAACGGCTCGGGTCGACAACTTCCAAAACTCCTTCGCCGACGGCCGACGCCCTGGGGCACACTGACCGCGTGCTGCTCACCATCTCGACGACCCACTCCCCGGCCACCGATCTCGGCTACCTGCTGCACAAGCATCCCGACAGGGTCCAGCACTTCCGTCAATCGTTCGGCACCGCGATCGTCTGCTATCCGGAGGCGACCGACGAGCGCTGCACCGCCGCGCTGATCCTCGACATCGACGGGATCGAGCTCGCGCGCCACCGGACCGCGGGCAACTCGCCGGACTTCAGCCTGGCGCAGTACGTCAACGACCGCCCCTACGCTGCCTCCTCCCTGCTCGGAGTCGCGGTGGCGGACATCTTCAGCACCGCACGGGCCGGCCGCTGCAACGCGCGCCCCGAGCTCGCCGACAGACCGATTCCGCTCGAGCTCGGCATCCCCGTGCTCCCCTGCAACGGTGGTGCCGAACTCGCCCGACGCATCTTCGAACCGCTCGGCTGGACCGTCTCCGCCGAGCCGATCGGCCTCGACGAGACATTCCCCGACTGGGGCGATTCTCGCTATCTGCGTTTGCGGCTGACCGGCACGATCCGGCTCGCCGATGCACTCAAACACCTCCACGTCCTGCTGCCGGTCTTCGACGAGGCAAAGCACTATTGGCAAGGGCCCGATGAAGTCGACAAGCTGTTGCGCTCGGGTGGAGCCTGGCTCGCTGCCCACCCCGATCGGGAGCTCATCACACGCCGCTATCTGCGCCGCCGGGGTCTCGTCGACGAAGCGCTCGCCCGGCTCGCGGAGCTCGACGGCGATACCGAGTCCGCGCTCACGACGGCCGACGGCACCGCTGCCGACACCGATGACATCGACATGCCCGCGGCCGACCGGATCCCGCTGAACGCCCAACGACACGAGGAGATCCTCCGGACGCTCGTCGGACTCGATGCCAAATCCGTGATCGACCTCGGTTGCGGTTCGGGCGCGTTCCTCGAACAGTTGGTCGCGACATCACGTTTCACCCGGATCGTCGGCACCGATGTGTCGCTCCGAGCGCTTCGGCAGGCCACCCGCCGGCTGTGGCTCGACCGACCCGATCGCAGTGAGCGCGAGATCGAACGGGTGCAGGTGTTCCAGAGTGCACTGACGTACGCCGATCCGCGGCTCGCCGGCTTCGATGCGGCTGTCCTCATGGAGGTCATCGAGCACGTCGACGAGTCCCGGCTCGGCGCGCTCGAGCGGGTCGTCTTCGCCGAGGCTCGCCCGGGCGCGGTGCTCGTGAGCACGCCGAACCGGGAGCACAACACGGTGTTCGACACCGGGCGCGGCACCGCGGCCCCGACCGGGCTGCTGCGGCACCCGGACCACCGCTTCGAGTGGGACCGCGCCGAGTTCGCCGCCTGGTGCGACCGCGTCGCGGGCGCGCACGGCTATCTGGTCGAGATCCGCAGCATCGGTCGCGCCGACCCGACGCACGGCGCGCCCACGCAGTTGGGAGTGTTCACCCGTGACTGAGACCCCCGATCCCACCCGTGCCAACCACCCGGACGCAACCGACCGGGTGGCGATCGGCGTACCCGCAGGTGGCCTCATCCTCCTCGTCGGTGTCTCGGGCAGCGGGAAGTCGACGTTCGCGCGCGCCCACTTCCGGCCCACGGAGGTCATCTCGAGCGACTTCTGCCGCGGCTTGGTCGCGGACGACGAGAACGACCAGAACGCGACGGCGGACGCGTTCGATGTCCTGCACTACATCGTGGGGACCCGGCTGCGCCGCGGCCTCCTCACGGTGGTCGACGCGACGAACGTCCAAGCGAAGGCCCGTGCCGAGCTGGTCGCGCTGGCCAAACGCCACCACGTCCTGGTCGACGCGATCGTCCTCGACGTCCCCGAGAGCGTTGCCGCAGAGCGCACCGCCGCCCGCGCGGACCGGAATTTCGGCCGGGACGTCATCAAACGTCAGTTGCGGGATCTCCACCGCACGCTCAGCCGGGCGAAGCGGGAGGGCTTCCGACGCGTGCACGTGCTCCGGGGAGTCGACCGGATCAGCGCGACGGACGTCATCCGGGAGCGCTCCTGGAACGACCGCACCGACCTCCACGGCCCGTTCGACATCATCGGCGACGTGCACGGGTGCGCGAGCGAGTTGCGCACTCTCCTCACCGACCTCGGGTGGCAGATCGAGCACGCGACCGCAGCCGACGGCCACAGGACGACGGTGCCCGTGGCGATCGGCGCAACCCACCCCGAGGGGCGGACCGCCGTGTTCGTCGGCGATCTGGTCGATCGTGGTCCCGACATCACCGGCTCACTCCGGCTGGTGATGGGCATGGTCGCCGCCGGCACGGCCCTGTGCGTCGCCGGCAACCACGAGGTGAAGCTCGTGCGCGCCCTCGACGGCCGCAAGGTGCGAATCGCCCACGGGCTCGAGGAGTCGCTCACCCAGCTCGCCGCAGAACCACCGGAATTCACCCGCGCGGCGCGGGACTTCATGGCGGGGCTGATCAGCCACTACGTGCTCGATGGCGGCAAACTCGTCGTGGCCCACGCAGGGCTCAAGGAGGCCTACCACGGGCGCACCTCCGCGCGCGTCCGCGCCTTCGCGCTCTATGGCGACACGACCGGTGAAACCGACGAATACGGGCTGCCGGTGCGGCTGCCATGGGCGAAGGACTACCGCGGTGACGCCCGCGTGGTCTTCGGCCACACGCCCACTCCCACCGCCGAATGGCTCAACAACACGATCTGCATCGACACCGGCTGCGTGTTCGGTGGCGCGCTCACCGCGTTGCGATATCCAGAGCTCGAGTTGGTGACCGTGCCGGCCGAACAGGAGTGGTACGCCCCCACCCGCCCCCTCGCCCCACCCGCGCAGGCGGAATCCGACGGGCGCGAGTCGTCTGTGCTGCACATCGACGACGTTCTCGGAGCCCGGTGGCTGGAGGCCCCGCGTGCGGGCAAGGTGAAGATCCCCGAGGAGAACGCGGCGGCCGCGCTGGAGGTGATGAGCCGGTTCGCCGTCGATCCGCGCTGGTTGATTTATTTGCCCCCCACGATGTCGCCCTCGCGCGCGTCGACGCTGGAAGGTTGGTTGGAGCGACCGGAGGAGGCATTCGCAGAGTATGCCAACTGGGGCGTCAGTCGCGTCGTCTGCGAGGAGAAGCACATGGGCTCACGAGCGATCGCCGTGATCGCACGGGACCCCGGGGTTGCCGAACGACGGTTCGGGATCGCGGACGGCAGCAGCGGGTCCGTGTTCACCCGCACGGGCCGACCGTTCTTCCCCGGTCCCGCGGGCGCCACCCTGGTCGCCCGGGTGCGCGACGCGATCCTGCCCCTGTTCACTGCCCTGGACACCGACTGGGTGGCGTTGGACTGCGAGCTGTTGCCGTGGTCGGCCAAGGCAGGTGGGTTGATCCGTTCGCAGTACGCCGCAGTCGGTGCCGCGGCGCGTGCCGCTCTGCCGGTGGCTCTGGATGTGCTCCAGGCGACCGCCGCCCGGGGGCTCGACGCCGATGCGCACGGCGCCGTGGCAACCTTGGCAGAGCGGAGCCGGCGGCGTCTGGCGAACGCGGAGAAGTTTCGGGATGCCTACGCGGCGTACTGTCGCCCGACCGACGGACTCGCCGGCGTCACGCTGGCACCGTTCCAGATCCTCGCCGTCGAGGGCCACGCGCCGGCGATCACCGAACCGCATGAGTGGCATCTGGCCGAACTCGCTCGGTTGGACTCGCCGTTCCTCACCCCGACTCGGCACGTGTTCGTCGATCTCACCTCCGCCACGGAGAAGGCGGCAGCCGTCGACTGGTGGCTGGACCTCACCGCTTCCGGTGGCGAGGGGATGGTCGTCAAGCCTGCTGGCATGCGTGTCCCCGACCTGCCCGTCGGCCGGGCCCGCGGCGGGCAGGCAGGCCTGAAGGTGCGGGGCCGCGAATACCTGCGGATCGTCTATGGCCCTGACTATCTCGAGTCGTTGGACGTGTTGCGCAAGCGGCAGCTCGGCAAGAAGCGACATCTCGCGGAGCGCGAGCATGCCCTGGGACTGGATGCGCTGGAGGGGTTCGTCGCCGGCGAACCGCTCTGGAAGGTCCACCAGCGGGTGTTCGCGGTCCTGGCGATGGAGTCCGAGGCCGTCGATCCACGCCTGTGAGATGGGACTGCAGCACCCACCGACTCAGTCGATCGCCGGTGGCAGGGCAGGGCGCCCCTTGGCCAGGTGCCTGTCCGAGCGTGCGATGTCCTTCGGCGTCGCAGCGCGCGCCACCACCATGCCCGTGCCGCGCACGATGACACGCGGACAGCCCCGTCGGGGACGCGTCCGCACGTTCATGCCGGTGTAGCCGCTCCAAGCGGTCGCGTTCATGTGCTGGCCATCGACAGCCCACCCGTCCGGCACGAACAGATAGGTGGGCTTCTGGCCAACGACCTCGATGTCGATGACCGGCGCCTTGGTGGTGGCACGGGAGAAGTCGACGCGTGCTTTGCCTCTTGCAAGGCGAAGCTCCAGGAACGGCGGGACTTCCCAGAAGCCGGTCAGATAGATACCCCGGCCATCGAGGCTCTCGAAGATCAAGGGGTTGTCCCACGCATAGCCAGGGCCATCTCGGAGCGGCATTACTGCGGTCAGTGCCCGTTCGAGGTCAGCTGCCGGCACCAGATCCCCAAGGACGGTCGCCAGATCCTGCTGGGTCCTCGCCTGGAATGCCGCCGCCACGCGGTCATCGAGTTCATCGAACGTGATCCGGTCGTCGGCGGCGGCGTTCCGCAGGATCTCTACAGCGTTCTCGCGCTGAACGGTGCCGACCCTAAGGTGCCCATCAGTCATGGGGGTCAACCTACTCGGCAACCCGGGCCCGGCCCGGCGTCGTGCACGTTCCTCAGCGAGGCTGGAGAAGCGGCGAAAGGGGCCCGGGATTGTTCCCCGGGCCCCTTTCTGGGCGGTGACCAAGACCGTCAGGCCTCGGTCAGCTCAACCTCAGGCCTTGGCCATGTTCCGCAGGACGTACTGGAGGATGCCACCGTTCAGGTAGTACTCCCGCTCGCCCGGCGTGTCGATGCGCACGACCGCGTCGAACTCGGTCTTGCTGCCGTCGGCCTTGGTCGCGGTGACCTTCATCGTCCGCGGCGTAGTGCCGTTGTTCAGCTCGGTGATCCCGACGATGTCGAAGACCTCCTCGCCGGTCAGGCCCAGCGAGTCGGCCGACTCGCCGTCGGGGAACTGCAGCGGCAGGACGCCCATGCCGATGAGGTTCGAGCGGTGGATGCGCTCGAAGCTCTCGGTGATGACGGCCTTGATGCCCAGCAGCGCGGAACCCTTGGCGGCCCAGTCACGCGAGGAGCCGGAGCCGTATTCCTTGCCACCCAGCACGACCAGCGGGATGCCGGCGGCCTGGTAGTTCACCGAGGCGTCGTAGACGAAGCCGACCGGGCCACCCTCGGCGGTGAAGTCGCGGGTGTAGCCGCCCTCGGTGCCGGGCGCCACCTGGTTGCGGAGGCGGATGTTGGCGAACGTGCCGCGCATCATGACCTCGTGGTTGCCACGGCGGGAGCCGTAGGAGTTGAAGTCCCGGGGCTCGACGCCCTTGGAGATCAGGTACTGACCCGCCGGGGTGTCCGCCTTGATGTTGCCGGCCGGGGAGATGTGGTCGGTGGTGACCGAATCGCCCAGCTTCAGCAGGACCCGGGCGCCCGTGATGTCGCCGACGGGCTCGGGGTTCTCGGGCATGCCCTCGAAATACGGTGGCTTGCGGACATAGGTGGACTCGTCCTCCCACGCGAAGGTCGAGCCCGCCGGGGTCGGCAGGTTCTGCCAGCGCTCGTCACCGGCGAAGACGTCGGCATAGCGGGACGCGAACATGTCGGCGTCGATGACCGAGATGGCCTCGTCGATCTCCGCGGTGGTCGGCCAGATGTCGCGCATGAAGACGTCGTTGCCCTGCTCGTCCTGCCCGATCGGATCGTTGTACAGGTCGATGTCCATCGTGCCGGCGAGCGCATAGACGACGACCAGCGGCGGGCTGGCCAGATAGTTCATCTTCACGTCGGGGCTGATGCGGCCCTCGAAGTTGCGGTTGCCGGACAGCACCGCGGTGACGGCGAGGTCGTGCTCGTTCACAGCGGCCGACACCTCGGGGATGATCGGGCCGGTGTTGCCGATGCAGGTCACGCAGCCATAACCGACCAGGTTGAACCCGATCTTGTCCATGTAGGGCTGCAGACCGGCCTTGTCGTAGTAGTCGGTGACGACCTTCGAGCCCGGGGCCAAGGTGGTCTTGACCCACGGCTTGCGGGTCAGGCCCTTCTCGACCGCCTTCTTCGCCACCAGCGCCGCCGCGAGCATGACGCTCGGGTTGGAGGTGTTGGTGCAGGAGGTGATCGACGCGACCACGACGGCGCCATGGTCGAGATCGAACTGCTCGCCGCTCTCCAGCGTCACGGGGATCTTGCGCTCGGCACGGGCATCACCCTGGCCGGTCTTCCCCTTGACGTCCTCGACGACGTCCTCAACCTTGTCCACGACGGTGTCGACGACGTTCTTGGCCTTGTTCAGCAAGCCACCCAGCAGGCCACCGGACTTCTCCTCACCCGCAGCGGCGGCCGGGGCGTCGGAGGCGGGGAAGCTGTCGGCCGCAGCCTTGTCCTGGGCAGTCAGCGCGGGCTCGATGTCCTTGACATAGTTGCGCAGATCGCTGCGGAACTGGCTCTTCGACTTGGAGAGCTCAATGCGATCCTGCGGACGCTTCGGGCCGGCGATCGACGGCACGACCGTGCTCAGGTCGAGTTCCATGTGCTCCGAATAGCGGGGCTCCGCGTTGTCGTCGTGCCAGAGGCCCTGCGCCTTGGCGTACGCCTCGACCAGCTCGATCTGCTCCTCCGAACGACCGGTCAGCCGCAGATAGTCGGTGGTCTTGTCGTCGATCGGGAAGACGGCGATCGTGGAGCCGTATTCCGGCGACATGTTGCCGATCGTGGCGCGGTTCGCCAGCGGCACCTGGGAAACGCCGGGGCCATAGAACTCGACGAACTTGCCGACGACCTGATGCTTGCGCAGCATGTCGGTGATCGTGAGCACGAGGTCGGTCGCGGTCACGCCTTCCTTCAGCTCACCGGACAGCTTGAAGCCGACCACACGCGGGATGAGCATCGACACGGGCTGGCCCAGCATCGCGGCCTCGGCCTCGATGCCGCCCACGCCCCAGCCCACGACGCCGAGGCCGTTGACCATGGTGGTGTGGGAGTCGGTGCCGACGCAGGTGTCGGGGTACGCCTGCAGCACGCCGTTGACCTCGCGCGGGAACACCACACGGGCGAGGTGCTCGATGTTGACCTGGTGGACGATGCCGGTGCCCGGGGGGACGACCTTGAAGTCGTCGAAGGCGGTCTGGCCCCAGCGGAGGAACTTGTACCGCTCCTCGTTGCGGCCGTACTCGATCTCCACGTTGCGCACGAACGCATCGGCGGTGCCGAACACGTCGGCGATGACGGAGTGGTCGATGACCATCTCGGCCGGCGACAGCGGGTTCACCTTGTCGGCGTCGCCACCCATCTCCACGATGGCCTCGCGCATGGTGGCGAGGTCGACCACGCAGGGCACACCGGTGAAGTCCTGCATGATGACGCGGGCCGGCGTGAACTGGATTTCCTTGTCCGGGTTGGCCGAGGGATCCCACTCACCCAGCGCACGGATGTCTTCGGCGGTCACGTTGGCGCCATCCTCGGTGCGAAGGAGGCACTCGAGGAGAATCTTCAAGCTGTACGGCAGATCAGCCGACCCGACCACCGAGTCGAGCTTGAAGATCTCATACGTCTTGCCGGCCACCTCCAGGTTGGCCTTGGCTCCAAAACTGTTGACACTCATGGAATCAACTCCCGGACTCGTTGTTTGCCCCCGGAGCATGGGGTGCCCCAGGAAAGTCTCTTGACGTCAAGATACCACCCTCGGCGGTATCGTCCGCGCACGCTCTCATGACGGCAGCGGACTGCCCGTCCCCCATCCAACCACGTGGCGGCACCCCCGCGCGGGTTGTTCGTTTTCCCGTGCGCACAGGGCTCGCTCAGGAGCGTGTGAAGATCGCCACACATTCGACGTGGTGGGTCTGGGGGAACAGATCAAACGCGCGGATCTCCTGGATCCGCCACCCGAGTTCCTGCGCGTACGCCACGTCCCTGCCCAACGCCGCCGGATCACAGGCGACATACGCCACCGCCCTGGGTCGCCTTCGGGTGAGTTGTTCGAGCACCGCTCGACCCGCCCCCGCACGCGGCGGGTCGAGCACCACGAGGTCGGTCGTTTTCGGGAGCGTACGCAGGGTCCGCTCCACACGGCCCACGCTGAAGCGTGCGTCCGGCACATTGCGCCGGGCATGCTCGATCGCGCGACGCGCGGACTCCACGCCCCAGACGCGTACGCCCCGATCGGCGAGGGCACCGGCAAACAGCCCGACTCCGCAATACAGATCGAACGCGCGCTCCCCCGCCGCCGGCTCCAGTCCGTCCAGCACCGCGGCCACCAGCACGTCCGCCGCGCGCGGGTGCACCTGCCAGAACCCGCCGAGGTCGAGCCCGAAGGTCCGGCCGCCCGCCCGCTCTTCGATCGCCTCCCGGCTTCCTGGCGGACCCGTCCGGATCCCATCGGGACTCGCGACGACCAGGAGTTCGGGGATGGTCTCCACGCCGTCCGGATCTGATCCGCTGAGCGGATCACTTCCGGAGCGCCGGACCCCCGAAGCATGCGTTTCCAGGTCCTGCATGATCTCCCCCAGCGCCCCTCGGTCTGCGGCGATCCGGCACCCCTCGGGCGGGACCGGGATCACCTCATGGGATCGATGGGCGCGCAGCCCCGGCCCGTCGGGCGTGAGCAGATAACGCATCCGGGTCCGCCAGGCCCACACCGGCGCGACTTCTTCGACTTCACCGGCCCACTCGATCCCCCCGAGCCGCCGGAGTTGTTCGGCGACCACGCGTCGCTTCAGGTCTCGCTGCGCGTCTTCGGTCGCGTGCTGGAAGTCGCAGCCACCACATCCACCGGGGCGAAAGGCGGGACAGGGCGGCGGTCGACGATCCGACGCCCCGACCACGATCTCCACCGCATCGCCGCGCCAGAACCGCTGGTGCGAGGTGTCGGTGAGCCGGACGAGCACCTGCTCGCCGGGCAACGCGTGACGGACGAACACCACCCGACCACCGGACCCTGCCGACGGGTCCGCGACCCGTGCCACACAGTGGCCGCCGTGCGCGACCTCGCCCACCGTGACGGGTCCGACGATCAGACCGTCCCCGGGGACAGGGTTGGGGTCGGACGCTTCCGTGGGTTCAGACATGCTGCCTCTCCTCCGACCGGCGCGACGGGGGCGGGCTCGGAGGAGCCGGCTGCCGACCGGTGCCGATCAGACGATAGGCCAGCGGATCCTCACGGGCGGCGCCGGCAGCAAGTCGTTTCGATCCGCAGCGAGGACATGTAACGCTGCGGCAGGATCCGGACAGGTACGGGATGTGAGACACATGAGACCGAGCGAGCAACGCTTCCGCGCAGCGTTCGCGGACAGTTATGCCGACGTTGTGCGCTTTGCCCGCCGGCGCACCGAACCCGAGCGCGCGGAGGACGTCGCCGCCGACGCATTTCTCATCGCCTGGCGACGGATCGCCGATCTCCCGGACGATCCGGGGGACGCCCGGGCCTGGCTGTTCGGGATCGCGCGCCATTGCCTGCTCAACGACCGGCGATCCGAACGCCGTCGGGACGGGCTCCTGGTGCGGCTCATCGACCACGACAGCGCGCCCGGACTCCCCGATGGCGACACCGACGCGGCGATCCTGCGGGCCGATCTCGCCCGGGCGTGGAAACGCCTGCGCGACACCGATCAGGAGGTTCTTGCCCTCGTGGTGTTCGAGCGGCTCACCGCCGCCCAGGTGGGCGCGGTCCTCGAGCTGACCCCCGGCGCGGTCCGCGTACGCCTCGCCCGCGCCCGCGCCGCCCTGCGCCGCGAGCTCGGGTCCCCGCCGTCTGCCTCGCGACCCGCTTCTTCCCGTGCTTCCTCGACCACCCAGGAGGTTCTGCCATGACTCCCGACCGCGACGACCGCCTCGACGACCTGCTGCGCACCCTCGACCCCGCACCGGACGACCTCGGCACCGATGCCCGTGGGCGCGCCGACGCGTTGCTCGAGCACATCACCGCCACCCCGTCCCCCGCCCAGCCCGGCACCCCCGGCGGCCCGCCGTCAGACGAACAGCGGCGGCCGACGCGATCGCTGTCGTCGGGTCGCCCCCGTGCCCGCTGGGTGGCCATCGGAGCCGCCGCCGCAGCCTTCGCCGTGGCCGCCGCCACGCTGCCGAGTCTGTGGCCGGTGACGCCGGCGTACGCCACCTGGACCGCCGAACCCATCCCCGTGACGGGCGCGACCAGGGACAAGGCTGTCGACGCCTGTCAGAAGGTCTTGGCCGAGCGGGCGACCGGTTCCCGCGGTGGCGGGCCCCAGCCCCAGCCGCGCGCGGAGACCGCCCGCACGGTGCTGGCCGAGCAACGCGGCGAGGTCATCCTGGTGTCCCTGGTGACCGATAACGACTCGACCTATTCGTGCATGTTCGACGCCGATCGCCCCACCCGGCCCGTGGCCGGCGGTGGCGGCATCGCCACGACCGAAACCCCGCCGAGGCCCCCGCTCGGCCCGGACGAACTGCGCAGTTTCGGCAACGGGCTGAAAGGTGGAGCGGACGGTGGCTATGCGGACACGTCCGGCAGGGTCGGCGCTGACGTCCGGTCGGTCACGATCCACGCGAACGGGCTCACGCTGGACGCGACGGTGACCGACGGGGTGTTCGCCGCGTGGTGGCCCGTGCAGGGACCGTTCGAGGAGCCCATGATCACCGACATCCGTTTCGACGTGACCCTGGTCGACGGCTCCGTGCGCACCGGCGTGGACGACGGCATGGACCGTGGCCCGCGACCCGGGCCGCGGGAGATCGGACGGGTCGAACGCGGCGGTGGGGTCGGTTCGGATGGCGGGATCGGCACCGCCGGCGGACTGGTCGGTTCCGACGTCATCGGGGTGACCGTGCACGCGGACGGCCGGGACACGGTGGCCGAGGTGCGCGACGGGACGTTCCGTGCCCGCTGGCCCCTCCCGCAGGGCGCAGCCCACGCACAGGCGGCCACCGGGCCGAGCGCGAGCACCTATACCCTCACGCTCCGTGACGGCACCGTCCTGGGCCACCAGCGCCCGGTGAGCGGCTCCGGTTCCTGACCCACGATCAGCGCTCCGCGCCGCTCACCGATCGCACCGGGAGCGGCGCGGGGGCCGTCGAATGGGTACATTCAGCAACGTGCACATCGTCATCATGGGCTGCGGCCGCGTGGGTTCGCGGCTGGCCAACAGCCTCGAGAAACGCGGCCACAGCGTTGCGGTGATCGACGTTGACGTCGATGCCTTCCGCCGGTTGGGCCCCACCTTCGCAGGCCGCACGGTCAAGGGGGTCGGGTTCGACCGGGATGTGCTGCTCAAGGCAGGAATCGAGGAGGCCGACGGCTTCGCCGCGGTGTCGAGCGGCGACAACTCCAACATCCTTGCCGCCCGGGTCGTGCGGGAGTTCTTCGACATCGAGAACGTTGTCGCCCGCATTTATGACCCCGACCGTGCGGAGGTCTATGAACGCCTCGGCATCCCCACAGTGGCCACCGTCCGGTGGGCTGCCGACCGGGTGCTTCGACGGCTTCTGCCCGAGGGGTCCGAGCCGGTGTGGCGGGATCGCGCCGGCACCGTCGGCCTGCTCGAAGTGCACGTCCACCCCGACTGGGTGGGCCAGACCGTCGGCCGCATGCAGGAGGCCGCCCGCACCCCCATCCCGTTCCTGTTGCGGGTGGGCACCGGCATGGTTCCTCGGGCGGACACCATCTTCCAGGACGGGGATCTCGCTTATGCCGCCTGTGAGACCGAGCGGGTCAGCGATGTCGAGGCCGTCCTCGGTGCCCCACCCCGTCGACACTGAACCGTTCGAGAACCGCACATTGAGAGCGAGAACAACCATGCGCATCGCCATCGCCGGAGCGGGGAACGTGGGTCGTTCGATCGCCCGCGAACTGCTCCTCAACGGCCACCGGGTGTTGCTCATCGACAAGGACCCCAAGGCGATCAAGACCGAGTCGGTGCCGGACGCCGAATGGCTGCTCGCCGATGCCTGCGAGATGTCCTCCCTGGAGGAGGCCGGCCTGGAGCACTGTGACGTCGCGATCGCGGCCACCGGCGACGACAAGGTCAACCTCGTGCATTCGCTGCTCGCCAAGACCGAGTTCGGGGTTCCGCGCACGGTCGGGCGGGTCAATCACCCGGGCAACGAATGGATGTTCGACGAGGTGTGGGGCGTCGACGTCTCCGTGTCGACGCCGCGGCTCATGTCGGCGCTCGTCGAGGAGGCCGTCACGGTTGGCGATCTCGTCCGGCTGTTCACGTTCAAGGACGGCGGCACCAACCTGGTCGAGATGACCCTGCCGGACGACAGCCCCTGGATCGGTCGGCGGCTCGCGGAACTCGAACTCCCCGGCGACTCCGTGCTGGTCGCGATCATTCGCAACGGCCGGGCCATGGCTCCCGACCGGGACGGGGCGTTGGAGGGCGGTGACGAACTCCTGTTCGTCACCGCCGAGGAGCACGAACGCGACCTGGCGAACGAGCTCACATCGGATGCGATGAACCCCCGGGTCGTGACGCAGAACGACACACCGTTCTGAGGGCTTCGACGTGCTGGTCCCACCCCGGCCGTTCTGCGGGGTCGGTCAGGGCAGATGGGGACGTTCGCCTTCAGTCGATCCCGGGCACGTGCGTGAGCTCATAGCGCGGATTGAACATCTTGCGCTGCCCCCGTTGGCACGAGAGCCGACCTTCGATGCGGAGGATCGAGCCCGCTTGGATGCCGGAGATCGAACGCCGCCCCATGAAGATCAGCTTGACCTGCCCGGACCCGTCATCGAATTCTGCCTCCAGCCGGGGCGGCTCCTCCGGGGGCGGGATAGTGACGCTGCGGATGGTGCCGACCAGTGAGACCCGCTCCCGGTCGACGCACTCGTCGACCGGTCGGGCGCCCTGCTCCTCGGCCAGGCGCCGCATGTCTTCGGCATCCCGCTCGGCGGTTGAGCTCACCATGCGCCGCAGCGCGCCCATGAAGCCACCCGGCCGCTTGCTCTCGCCCATCGAGTTCGCCTCCTGATCAGCCCTGGGCCGGCAACCGGTGGATCTGGGCCTGCTCGGGGAGCTGCAGCTGGAGCAGGTCACCGACCGGCTTCGGATGCTCACCGCGGCGGACGACGATGTCGCAGAAAGCATCGAACAGCGGTCCGACGACATCGTTGTCCACGTCGCCCGTCATTGCCGCACGCCCCATGACCACGCCCCGCAACAACCAACGGGGGCCTTCAGCCACCCACGTCCGGGTGACCTGCATGCCGAACCGCCCGTCGGGCAATTGCACCGGGACGTTGCGCACCAGCTCGGTGCCGAACGGCCCCTCAACGCAATCCGCGGTCCCGTTCGCCTCGTTCGTCTGATCGATGATCTGCTGACGGATCTCCGACCACAGCCCGGGCGTGCGGGGCGCGGAGAAGGCTGAGAGCTCGAGCGCGGACTCCCCGACCACGACCAGGATTGCGACGATGGTCTCGGTGCCTTCGGCCACTTGAAGCCGGAGCTCGGCGCCCGGCGGGGGCGTGACGATGAGCGAGCCGAAGTCCAGCCGTTGCACCTCATCGGCATCGAGGTCGACCTCATCGATGTCGAACGGGCCGTCCTCTCGCCAGTCGGCGCTCAGGTCGAACGCGGCCCAGTCGCGATCGGTGCTCGTGCCTGGGTCCACGGGATCCGCTTCGGGCGACTCCTCGGCTGTGGCGTTCTCGGGAGTTTCTGCACCGGCGGCATCGGTCAGGTCGCTGCCCTCGCTATCGGTGACGGTCGGGGTCTCGTCGACCACCTCGTCAGCCTTCTTGTTCTTGCGACCAAAGATCATGGGTGCCTTCTCCGAATCGTCGATTGTTTCGAGTCACCACCCAGGGGTGGTCGGACCCGTCTTCCATCTTGACACTTGCCGGGCCCGGGACCCAGCGCATCCCGTGGGTCAGCGGTCCCGGCCGGTTCCCGTCGAACCGTGGCCGCCGACCCCACGCATGCTGTCCGGCAGGTCGGCCGCCTCGACAAAGCTCGCCCGCGCAACGGTCTGGATCACCAACTGAGCGATCCGGTCACCACGGCGCAACGAGATCGGTTGCTCGCGGTCGGTGTTCAGCAGACACACCTTGATCTCGCCACGATAACCGGCGTCGATGGTGCCGGGTGCGTTGACGACGGTGAGCCCATGGCGCGCCGCGAGCCCGGAACGCGGGTGAACGAACCCTGCGTACCCCCACGGCAACGCCACCGCCACACCCGTCCCCACCAGCCGCCGTTCACCGGGCGCGAGCACGAGGTCCTCGGTCGTGTGGAGGTCTGCGCCGGCGTCGCCTTCATGGGAGTACGCAGGCACCGGCAGGTCCGGGTCCAACCGATGGATGAGCACCTCGACATCAGGAGTCGGCATCGGTGACCTCCTCCGCGGTGCGGGCACCGGCGTGGGCGTTGACGGCAGCCGCGAGCTCGGCCGCACGCCGCGAGCTGATCAGCCAATAGGGATGGGGGTCGGCCGCGTCGACGACGGTGACTTCGACCGATTCCTGCACATAGGGGCGCACGGCGAGGTGCGCCCGCACATCGGCGCCCGGGCCGAGACGATGCCGCGCCGCGTCGGCGTCCAGCGTCGTGGCGCCGCCCACCCAGGCCCATTCGATCCGGTTGGGTCCCACCGTCAGCGCCCGTTCGTCGACGGTCACCGTGAGCGAACCGTAGGGCACCAGCACGGCCGCCACGATCCCGGCACACAGGACCGCAGCGATCAAGCCGTTGAGGGGTCCGAGATAGAAGGCCACCGCGACGAACACCGACACCACGAAGAACAACGCCACCAGCCACCACCGCACGGGAACACCGAGGCGTTCCCTGAACAGGGGGGCAGGTGGACGGGGATCGGCGGTCACGATGGGCTCCTTCCGCGCCGGGGGTGTGGTCATCTCCACGCTATCGCTCGGCCCTACTATGAACGCAGTGCCGGACAACCGCATGGGGAGAGCAATGAACTCGATGGTTTGGAAGATCTATGCTGCGCTGATCGGCGCCGCGACAACGATTGCCGCTCAGAAGGCTCTCACCAAAGTGTGGGAGATCGTCACGGGCGAGGAGCCGCCGGAACCCGGCGACCCGGACACGCCGCTGCACCTGGCGATCACGTGGGCGTCGGCCAGTGCCATCGGTGTCGGCACCGCACAGCTGCTCACCAACCGCAGCGTGCTGAAGCGGATGCGCAAGGCGCTCAACGACGACACGCTCACCAAGCTCTGAGCGAGCGACCAAACGATCAGAGGGGCCCTCCAGAGGGCCCCTCTCGTCTTTTTGTCGTGCTGCTGTCGTCTGCCGATCAGCCGGCGCAGTCGAGGCAATAGGCCTGCCCGTTGCGCTCCTCGGCGATCTGACTGCGGTGTCGCACGAGGAAGCAGCCCGCGCAGGTGAATTCGTCCTGCTGGCGCGGCAGCACCCGCACGGTCAGTTCCTCGTGGGAAAGATCGGCACCGGGAAGCTCGAAGGCCTCGGCCGCTTCGACCTCGTCCTCGTCGACCTTTCCCGAGTTCTTGTCATTGCGCCGCGTCTTCAGCTCCTCGATGGAGTCCTCGCTGATTTCCTCATCGGACTTGCGCGGGGCGTCGTAATCGGTGGCCATAGTTCCCTTCTTCGATCCGAACGTGGTGCCGGCGGATGCGAACCAACCGCGCTCCGGTCCGGGCCAAGCTGTGCTCGTCGTTCGCGTTCTGATGCGGCAGACCGCGAAATCCTGCGCGTATGCATATCACAACCCGAGCCACCGTGGGCGCGGAGCGGGCGGATCCGGCATGCGCGAGGTCATGTCAGAGTAGTTCGATGGCAAAATCCAGCGTCGTCATCGCCCCGGACTCGTTCAAGGGCACGATTGACGCCACTGCCGCGGCTGAGGCGATCGCGGCGGGCTGGCGGCGCGTACGCCCCGACGACGACGTCTCGCTGCTCCCCCAGGCGGACGGTGGCGAGGGCACGCTGGCGGCACTCGCAGGGTCCGACCCACACGCCGACTGGCAGGACACCGGGCCGGTGACCGGCCCCGATGGCCGACCGGTGGCCGGACGCTGGGTGCGGCTGGGTGATGGTCGGGCTGCGGCTGAGCTCGCAGTGGTGTCGGGGCTGCCGCTGCTGCAAAGCCCCGATCCGTTGGGTGCATCGACACGCGGGCTCGGGGAGGTCCTGCGGGCGATTGCCGCGGATGACGCCGCTTCCCGCCAACGTCAGGACCGCAGGCCCGACGCTGAGCCGCGCCTTCGCAGCAGTGAGCGCCGGGAAATCCTGGTGGGTCTGGGTGGTTCCGCTTCCACCGACGGCGGCGCGGGGCTGCTCACCGCGCTCGGCGCACGGTTCCTGGACGCGTCGGGGCACTCGCTGCCCCCCGGTGGCGGACAGCTTTTCCGACTCGCCAGGGTCGACCTGTCGGCGCTGGTCCGGCCGGGTCCGATCACGGTCCTGTCCGACGTGACCGCGCCGCTGTTGGGGCCCACGGGCGCTGCCCGGGTGTTCGGTCCCCAGAAGGGTGCCAGTGCCGCCGACATCGACATCCTGGACCGCGGACTCGCGCGGCTGGCGGACCTGATCGGCGTCGATCCACAGCAGCCAGGCCTGGGCGCGGCCGGCGGCACCGCCTATGCCCTGGTGGCGGTTCTGGGAGCCCATCTGGTGCCGGGAGCGCCGTTCGTCGCACGGACCACGGGTCTGGTGGCCGCAGCCGCACGTGCCGACGTCTTGATCACGGGAGAGGGGCGTCTCGATGCGACATCGCAGGCGGGCAAAACGGTCGGACACGCACTGGAACTCAGCGGGCCGCATCACCGGATCGTGATCGCAGGCGCCGTCGAGACCGCACCGGCGGACTGCCGGGCGTACTCCCTCACTCAACTAGCGGGCAGCGCCGACCGCGCGGTCGCCCAACCGGCTCGCTGGTTGAGGGAAGCCGGTGCAGCCGCGGCCGCCGACTTCGAGGCGGCACGCGACGGTGGCCGGCCGTGACCGGTTGACCAGAACAGCGGGATGCCGCGGGCCCGGTCTCCCGGGGTCAGGCGGTGGGAGCGCCTCGACGCGTCGGGTGCGGGCAACAGTTGCCCGGGCAAGCGTGCCGCCCCGGGCTGCCGTGGTCGATGACCTTGGGGAGGACCTGCTCGCCCCGCGCGACCGCGGACCGTTCCAGCATGAGGTCCACCAGGCCGGCCACGAACTCGGGATGGGTTCGGGCGGTGCTCGCCCGCCGCACCCTGAGCCCGAGCGATTCCGCATGCGGCACAGCTTCCTCGTCCAGGTCCCACACCACTTCCATGTGGTCGGACGTGAATCCAATGGGGGCCAGCACGACTTGGGAGGTGCCCCGGTCCGCGAGGTCGGTGAGGTGGTCCTTGATGTCCGGCTCGAGCCAGGGCTGATGAGGTGCGCCCGAACGGGAGCAATAGGCGAGCGACCACGGGAGGTCACGGCCCACGGCCAGGCTGACCTTGTCGCTCACGTTGTGGGCGAGCGTCAGGTGCCAGTCCACATAACTGCCCGGCGACTCCCACGGGGGCGGCCCGCTGGTCTCCGCCAGCTCGACCGGCAGCGAGTGGGTCACGAAGACCAAGTGCGTCGGACTGTGCTGCTGGGCCCTGCCGAGCTCCCGCACCGCCTGCGTCACCGCCGCCACGTTCGCCGCGACGAAACCGGGGTGGTGGGCGTAGTGACGGATCCCGTCCACCTCCATATCCACGGGCACCTCGGTGAGCGCGTCGGCGACGTTCTCCAGATATTGCCTGCAGGAGGGATAGGACGGATAGGCGCTCGTCGTCAGGCTGAGCACCCGCCGCGCGCCGCCCGCGGCGAGCTTGTCCAGCGCCTGGGACAGGAACGGGGGCGAGTTGCGGTTGCCGATCTCCAGCGGCAGGTCCAGCCCGCGCGACGTCAGTTCGGCCCGCAGAGCATCCGCCAGCGCCCGAGTCTCGTCGTTGATCGGGCTGACGCCACCGCGGGCGAGATAACGCTCCGCAACCTGCTCCAGCCGGGCCTGCGGCACTCCCCTGCCGGCCGTCACGCGCAGCAAGAACGGCATGACCTCCTCAGGCGATTCCGGCCCGCCGAACGAGATCAGGAGCAGCGCGTCGTACGGCTGAAGGGTCGCGGTCATGCGGGCCTCCCAGGGGTTGGTTGTTAACGGCAATCCTTTCAGACGGACCGACGCTCCTCGAGGTGGGGCGACATCGACCGCACGGCATGTCGGCACCTGTGCAACGGGCATTCGGCCCGTCCACGCGCACCGGCGACGACATGGGGATAGGTTGATGGCTACTGTACGGTCGAGACCTGCACGACATGCCCAAACGCATGTCGCAGTTCAGACCCAAAACCGCGGAACCGAGCGGGTTTGCCCCGAGACGGACACTGGAGAGCGACATGGACAGCGCGTTGCGACCCCGGGAGATTCAGGCCCGGATCCGCGCCGGGGAATCTCTTGAAGAGGTCGCCCGGCTCTCCGGCGCGCCGGCCGATCGGATCGAACGCTTTGCTGCGCCCGTGCTGGCGGAACGGGAGTACATTGCCGGGCTGGCACTCGCCTCGAGCGTCCGACGCCACGGCGAGCCCGGCAGCCACCGCACCCTCGGCGCCGTCACCAGGGAGCAATTGCTGGCCCACGGCACCGACCCCGAGAGCGCCGTCTGGGACGCGTGGCGCAACGAAGACAAGCGGTGGACCATCGTGGCCCGCTGGACGCAGGCCGACGAAGAGCGCTCGGCCAGGTTCCTCTTCGACCTCGGGGGCCGGTTCTCGGTCGCTGATGATGCCGAGTCCCGGTGGCTCCTCGCGGAGGATGAGGAAGCCGCCGAGCGGGACGAACTCGCCCTCGTGCGGGTCGTCGGCGAGGATCCGCCGACCGCGACCGCCGATCCGGAACCCGAGGTGCCGTCGACGTTCGACCCCGACGAGGAACCCACGATCACGCTGGACGACGTGCCGGGACATCTCCTGCGTGCAGAGGGTGAAGAACCCGATGAGTGGTTCCCCCGCAGCGTCGCCAGCCCCCAAGAGATCCGCGAGGAACTCGAAGCGGAGATCGACGCCTATGGCGTGGTGCCGGAGGGCCGCTCGGAACTGGATGTCCTCTATGACATGCTCGGCGGGATCGCCGAGGACTCCATCAACATCTATTCCGGGCTGACCGACCCCATCGTGGCGGAAGCGCCTGCGGGTCCGGACCCCGAACCGGTGATCGCCGAGCAGCAAGAGGATCGGCCCGAGGCCCAGCCCGAGCAGTCCGTGCCCGACCAGCAAGAGTCCCAGCCCGAGCAGTCCGCGCCCGACCAGCCAGCGGGTTCACAGCCAGAGCCCGCCCAACCGGAGTCCGCCCAACCGGAGCCCGCACAGCCGCGACCCGTGATCGACGCTGTGGTGATGACCGAGCCCGATCCTGCGTCCAGCAGACCGGAACCCGCGAGCGAACCCGAAACGGATCCCGTGATCGAGCCTGCCGCATCGCAGTCCGAATCCATGGCATCGCCACAGCAGCCGGAACCCGCGCCGGGACCGGCGGAACCAGTGATGGCACCGGAGTCGGTGACACGGCTCCAGCCGGTGTCCGACGCACCCGTCGAGAGCACGCCGGACGCGGACGCGGAGCCGTCCGGAACCGCCAGCCGGGAGCAGCAGCCCATGCCGGTGGCGCCCGGGGAACCCCAAGAGACGCGGGACGTCCCGACAGAGCCGCCTGCTCGGGTCCAGCGCGAGCGTGCGGAAGCCGAGCCGACATTGGTGCGCCCATTGGATGCTCCCGCCAGGACCGAGCCCCTGCAGCCTTCCGGGCAGCCTGCTCTGGTTGATGACGAGCCGACCGTCCAAGTCGCACCCGGTGCCGCCAAGCGCCGAGGTGCCCGCAAGAAGCGGGCCTCCGTCCCGTCCTGGGATGAGATCATGTTCGGCGGTCCGAAGCCCGAGTGACCTGAGCAGGACCGTCGGCAGACGAAAACAGATCCGGCGGGCCGCTCAGTCCTGCGTACCCACCTCGACCGGACGGTCACCCGAGCTGATCCAGTCGCTCCACGATCCCGGATAAAGACGCACCCCGTCCGCCCGGCCGGCTGCTGCCAGGGCGAGCAGCGCCTGGGCGGCGGTGATGCCGGACCCGCAATAGACGACATCCCCGGCGTGCACGTCGGCCAGCGACTCCCGGAGCGCCCCCATCTCGAGGAAGCTCCCGTCGGCATGCTGAAGGTTGGCCGTCGGAAGATTGCGGGCTCCCGGGATATGGCCGGCGATGGGATCGATCGGTTCCGTGTCGCCGCGGTATCGCTCCGCCGCCCGAACATCCCACAGCGTTCCCGAGCCGGGCTTGTTCAGGCCGGCGAGGATCTCGTGGGCGTCAACGGTGGGGAGTTGCCCGGGACGTGCCACAAAGTCGCCGAACGCCACAGGATCGGGATCGCCGGTCGCGACCTCGGCGCCGGCGCGCTCCCAGGCCGAGAACCCTCCGTCGAGCACGCGCACCCGGTCGTGTCCCGCATCCCGCAGGAGCCACCACAGCCGGCCGGCTGCCAGGGAGTTGCCCCCGTCGAGCACAACGACGGCCCGGTCGGCGGACACGCCGGCCCGCCGCATCGCCGCCTCGAAGACCTCCGGCTCCGGCAGGGGGTGCCGACCGCCCGGTCCGCTCGCCGGCGCGGCCAGTTCGGCGTCGAGGTCGATCCAGATGGAGTGCGGGACGTGGGCGGTGCGGTACGCCGACAATCCCGTTCCCTTCCCCGCCGGCCCCGGCCAACGAACGTCGAGGACCACGGGCGGACGGCTGCCCGCGAGCGCGGCGCGGAGCTCGTGGACGGAGATGAGGACGGTCATGACAGTGGCTCCTGTCCGAACGGCAAGGGGTCGGGGCTGAGTGTTGCCTGGGCGACGGCACGGCTCATTCGCAGGCGATGGTGGCGACGGCAGAGGACCTCATAGGCGACCTCGCCCGCCGGGACCGTGTCATCAACGCCCACGGTATCGCCGACGACTACCTGACTCCCTTCGGTGATCACCCGGCCACCGATCGTGCGCGCGTTGTGGGTCGCCCGCTGGCCACACCAGCACAGAGGCTGCACCTGGAGGGTCTCGATGCGGTCGGCGAGCTCGACGAGGCGGCGGGAACCGGGGAACAGCTCAGTGCGGAAGTCGGTGAGGATGCCGAAAGCGAAGACGTCGATCCGCAATTCGTCGACGAGCCGGGCCAGCTGATCGACATGCGCGGGGGTGAAAAACTGGGACTCGTCGCAGATCAGATAGTCGATGCGCTCGCCAGCCGTGAGGCGACGCACGATCGTGGTCCAGAGATCGAGGTCGTCGTTCACTTCCAGGGCCGTCTCCTGCAGCCCGAGACGGGAGGAGATCACGGCAGCGCCACTCCGGTCCTCCCGGGTGAGCAGGAGACCGAGACGGCCACCCGTCCGTTGCGTGTGATCCATCTGCAGCGCCAGCGTCGACTTTCCACAGTCCATGGGTCCGGTGAAGAAGATCAGATCAGCCACGGGCGGGGAGTCTATCCGCGGGCGACGGGAAGTCACGCCAGCCGGCCGCTCGGCCGCGCGAGCCTTCCGATGCGCTGGTCGTCAGTGAGCAAGCAGCAGGGGCACATTCATCTCCACCGGCGTCAGGGACCCATGCATGCCGATGATGTCGAGTTCACGCGGCAGGGACGTGGACATGACGGCCCAGTCGGTGCGCATCGCGACAATGACGTCCCCGAAACGGTCGCGCACGCGGTCGTCGCTCGATCCGAACCAGCCTTCATCGAACGCATCGTCCCGGGTGCGGACCCACGCATGATCACCCATGCGATCGGCCCAGCGGACGGCAAGGGCGTCCGGCTCATCGGTGTAGAAGTGCCGCAGCCGCCCCTCCCCCGCGAAGCTGCGCAGGCCGGCCATCAGTGCGGGCTCGTGTTCGATGAGGACGAAGTTGCGTCCTGGCACATCGAGCATGCCGTGGTCCGCGGTGATGAGGAGTTGCACGTCATCGGGGAGTTCCGCGCGCAGTCTGGCGGCGCGTTGGTCGATGACCCGGAGGACGTCGAGCCAGTCCTTGGAGGAGACGCCGGCCCCGTGGCCGATGTGATCGAGGGCGCGTTCATAGGCATAGACCAGCGTGCGGTCGGACGCTGTCGCCGCGGTCACCACCGACCGCAGCCAGCCCTCGCCGTCGGATTCGTCACGGATCCCGACAAAACGGGCTCCGCGCAGCGCGGACTCCGTCAGCCCGGTGCCCTGGAATCGAGCAGGCGTCACCGTCGACGCCGTGATCCCGGCTGCCTCGGCATGTTCGAACCACGTGGGCACCGGTTGCAGTTCGGCGGCCGTGGTGGTGCTGTCCCACAACAGGGCATTGAGGATCTGGTCTCGTCCACCCCGGGCCGGAGACGGTCCATGGATGCGGAAGCTGTATCCGGCCATCCCGTGCCCGCCGGGCGGCAGCCCGGTGCCCAGGCTCGTGATGGAGGTGACGGTGGTGCTGGGTGCTCCGGCCGTGATGACCCGCCCGTTGTCGGCCCGCAGGCCGCTCAGGAAGGGCGCATCCTCGGCCGCACCGGCGAGCAGGTCCTCCCCCAGCCCGTCGATCAGCAGGACGACCCAGCGGTCGCCGTCGGGAAGGCCGAGCAGGTCGTCGGCGCCCGGCATGCCCAGGCGTGCCCCCACTGATGGCAGGACATCGGCAACGCTTCCGGCGCCGTAGGCAGGCAGCACCATGGACTGGGGAAACACTGCCACAGTCAACGTCCCACTCGGGTGGAGATGGCGCCCCGGCCGGTCGCGCGCTGCAGGCTGGTGGTGAAACTCACCAAGTGCTCGACACGCTGCGCCCCGTCCGCGGCAGCGCTCATGCGCACGATCAGGTCGTCCGGGGTCAGGGTGCCGGTGAGCCCGTGGTCCGCCTCGCAGTTGGGGTCGGCGCAGCCGGCGGGCTCCAGGTCGATGCGTCGCATCGCACCCCAGGACACCGACAGCCATGCCTCATAGGCGGGGGCGCCCGGGCGATAATTCTCCGGCTCGATGACCACCCTGGTGAGCGCGACGGTGTTGATGGCGGCCAAGTTGATCGACTCGGTCGACGTGGCTGCCGAAGTCGGCCCGGTTGGCCCGTCGGAGGGCTGCTCGTCGGTGTGTCCGACGATGAGACGGGTCGGCGTCAGCACCAGGATCGTGAGGTGCCTGCGGATCTCGTCACGGTTGAACGTGGGCTCATGGTGGACGACGAACTCGAGCACCTCCTCATCACCGACGGCGAGGAGCACGGCATCCTCGACGAGGGCGGGGAAATAGCCACAGGACTCCAGGTCGCTGCGCAGGGCAGACCTCTGGGCGGCATCGGGGCCGCTGATCGACCGACCGTTCATGAAAGCCATTGGGCCATTCTCACACGAGTTCCAGCGGATGCACCCGGGCGTGGCAGTCCGTGGTCGGCGACGCCTGCGCACGTCGTGCCAGACCGGTCACCCCACGGTCCGGGAGAGCTGGTGCCGCTCGGCGGCGGTCGGCAGGACGCTGCCCTGGGCCGAGACGACGTGGACGCCCTGCGGGGAGACGATGCAGCGTTCCAGGGTGAGCTCAGCGAGCTGCGGCAGATCGTCCGCGAGCTGCGCCACCCGCTGGAGGAGGTCCTCGACCGCCGAGATGTCCAGGGCACCGGACTCGCGATGAGCGAAGAGCAGCGGAGCTGCACGCAGTTCGCGGACCATGTGCCGGGCATCGGTCGACGTGAGCGGCGGCACCCGATAGACCGCATCGCCCATGATCGCGGCATCGACGCCGGCGAGCGCGAGCGACAGAATCGGACCGAACGCCGGATCTTCGATCTTGGTGATCTCGAGCGACACCCCGGGCGGCACCATCTTCTGCACGACGGGCTCCGCGAACCGTTGCGGGCTCGACCCGGGTCGACCCAGACCGAGTTGGTCGACGAGCAGGCCGAGGTCGTTCCAGGCCTCGAGCATTTCGATGTCGTTGTCGAGATGCCGGAAGACGCTCGCGCCCGGGTCCGGGCCATAGCGCAGTGCCCGCGCGCCGGCCTTCAGCACCACGTCCCAGCCGAGCTCGTCGGCGCGCACGCAGGCCTCGGGAAGGCTTTGAACGCGATAGCGCGGAACCAGCGGGATGCCATAGGCGGCCAAGAGGTCGACGACCTCGTCGTCGGTGAGGGCACGCCCCTGCGGGGCCTGGCGGAGCACCTCGCGCACGAGGCAGCGCGCGGCGATGTGGTCGGGCTCGATATCGACCGTGTCACCGTGATCGGTCTCGCGCCACCGTGCGTACGCCGAAACCGCAGCCAGTGCTTCCATGGCGTCCGCATAACTGGAAAATGTGGGCAGCCGCCCCATGCCGTCGGCGGCCCCATCCTGCGGCTTCAGTTCCACGAAATCCGCGAACACGCCGATCATCGTCTTCCGGGACACCTTCGACAACTCGAACAGCTGCTGGTGGGTGGCTGCTGCGATCTGGTTGTAGATGTCGACGAGCGCGACGACGACCACATCGCACGAATCATCCTCGAGGGCGAGCGCCGCGGCCTCGGCGAACCGCTCCGGTCGCGGCAGCCCCTCGAGGATCATCGGATCGCTGCAATCGAGTCCGTGCCGTTGCGCGACCCGGTCAATATGCCCCAGGATCGCCGGCGAGTTCGACACGACCCGGACCCGGTTGCCGGCGGGGAGGGGCTGCCGGACGAGGATCTGCGCCACGTCATACATCGCATCGCGGCGCGAGCAGACGATGACACCGGACTGCCGGAAGATCGCATCGATCGCTTCGGGCGGCGCCTCCCGCCCACCCGGCGTCATCCCGAGGCGGGGTTCGCGCTCGGTGCGGCCCGGGGAGAACAGAACGACAGGCTTCTGCATCGCCAGACTCCGCAGGATGCGGGTGAACTTTCGCGGGTTGCCGATCCGGTCCAACGACAGCAGGCACACATCGGTGGCCTCGTCGTCCATCCAGAACTGCATGACGTCATTGCTGGTCACGTCTGCGAACAGGCCGGAGGAGATGAACGTGGCGAGACCCAGATAGCGGTTCAGGGCGCCCTCGAGGAGCATGACGCCGAGCGCGGACGACTGGCAGAACAGCGACACGGTGCCCGGCCGCGGCATCGGCGCCGGCGACGCGTTCATGCAGATCTCGGGATCCGTGTTGATGATGCCGAGCGCGTCCGGGCCGAGCAGCCGCACCCCGTGTGATCGGGCCTGGTCGATCACCAGGTAGTTCTGTTCCCCGCCGAAGCTGCCGCCCTGGATGGCGTAGATCCCGAAACACTTCCCCGACACGGCCTCGATCACGTCGACCACCTCGTCCGACGGCAGAACCGTCGCGACGATGTCGAGATCGTCGGGCAGGTGCGCCAGATCCGGGACCATCGGCAGGTCACCGAGCTCGATCTCCTCCTCACCGGGGCAGACGCCGATCAGTTCGCCGGTGAACCCGGACCCCCGCAGTGCCTCGAGCCCGCGCACCAACGCGACCGGAGGCCCGACCATCGCGATCTTCCGTGGGTGCAGGAGGCGGTGGATCGAGGTCGACTCGGCCCGGTGCTCGCGGCGGAGCATTACCTCCCACGACGAGTCCGTGGGCTGGATCGGGAACTCGACGATGATCAACCCGTCCTCGTATTCGCGGGAGACCTTGTAACCGGCGTCCGCGAAGACGCTCACCATGCGCCGGTTCTGGGGAAGCACCTCGGCGATGAACCGCTGAATCCCGCGCTCGCGAGCGGCCTCGGCGAGATGCTCGAGCAGCAGCTGGCCGCAGCCCTTGCCCTGCTGCGAGTCCTCCACCAAGAACGCAACCTCGGCCTCGGAGTCATCAATGCGGTCATAGCGCCCGATCGCCACCATGTTGGGCCCGACCGTCAGGATCAGCGCGACGCGGTCGTTGTGGTCGACCTGCGTGAACCGTTCGACGTCCTTCGCCGATAACACGGGATAGGGCGCGAAGAACCGGAGGTATTTCGATTCCGGCGAGACGCGCGCATAGAACGCGATCAGCCGGTCGTCGTCGTCGGGACGGACCGGCCGCAGGTGGGCTGTGCTCCCATCGGCCAGCAGGACATCCTTCTCCCAGTGGCCGGGATAGGGCATCGTGGAAACTGCTGCGGCATCGGTGTCGCTCACAGACTCCAGCCTACGTTGCCGAGCGGGACCCCGACAGGAGGCGGGCGGGCACCCGTTAATGTCTGTCCCATGGCCCGCCCCTTCATCGCCGCCCGGATCGAGGACCGAATCAACCGCCAGCTCAACGTCGTGGCACGACGACGAGGCTGGTCGGAGCGCGTTATCCCGTATGTCGGCTATGGCTCATCGAAGTTCATCCGCGTGCTGGCACGAGTGGTGCTGTCGCCGCCACTGGCCGATGGCCAGGTGCGGCCGCTCTCGGACGACGCTCCCCTCAACCGCCGCGGCTGGCGCAACTTCTTCACGGTCCCGGTCTCCAGTGGCACCTGCGAGTGCCACGTCGGCGACCAGACTTATCTGCTGCCGACCGACCGCAACGGCTATGTGGACACCCGCCTGCCGGTGCGGGGGCTCGAGCCGGGCTGGCACCAGGTCACGCTTCGCTCCGGTGAGCACGAGATGCAGGCCCCGATCATGGTGATCGATCCCGACCAGGAGTTCGGCATCGTGAGCGATATCGACGACACCGTGATCAGCACGTCGCTCCCCCGCCCGCTGCTGGCGGCCTGGAATACGTTCGTGCTGCACGAGTCGGCCCGCCAGGTCGTTCCGGGCATGCCCGAGCTCTATCGACAGTTGCTCGCCGAGAACCCCGAAGCGCCGGTCGTCTATCTGTCCACGGGTGCCTGGAACACCGCGGACACGCTCACCCGTTTCCTCAAACACCACCGGTTCCCCGATGGTGCCCTGCTCCTGACGGACTGGGGGCCGACCAACTCGGGGTGGTTCCGGTCCGGCCAGGAACACAAGCGGATCAACCTCCGCGATCTGGCGATCGACTTTCCCAAGGTTCA
The DNA here is from genome assembly GCF_050880385.1 of Ammonicoccus luteus. NCBI lineage: Bacteria > Bacillati > Actinomycetota > Actinomycetes > Propionibacteriales > Propionibacteriaceae > Ammonicoccus > Ammonicoccus luteus. Next base: position 151,047 of record NZ_JBNZCI010000001.1, on the reverse strand, counting down.
GTGGATCCTCATCGGCGACGACGGCCAGCACGACCCGAGCATCTATGGCGAATTCGCCGAGGCCCACCCGGACCGCGTTCGCATCATCGGGCTCCGCCAGCTGACCCCGGGCGAGCAGATCCTGTCCCACGGCACACTCCAGTCGCTCGAGCTCGAGGAAATCGCCGACGAGCTGACCGTGGTGCCGGAGGTGCGCGCGGGCGACGGCCATGGTCTCGAGCCGCTGCTCCTGCAGGCCATGGCGGGCGAGCTGCCCAAACAGGAGCCGGTCCGGCCCTGACCCTCCGTTACCCGGCCCCGCGGCGCGCCGACGGCGCCCACCGCGGGGTCCGATGCTGCGCCGCTGCGGCGTACTGTCTGATCCGCATGCCACAATGACCGCTGCACCGATCAGAGGAGTGGCCACCAACCCATGGCGCGCAAGACACCCGACGTGACCGACGACGACTTCACCGAACGGATCGTCGATGTCGACGTTTCGTCGGAGATGGAATCCTCGTTCCTGGAATATGCCTATTCGGTCATCTATGCCCGCGCCCTCCCTGATGCCCGCGACGGACTGAAACCGGTCCAGCGCCGGATCCTGTTCGCGATGGACGAGATGAATCTCCGGCCCGACCGCAGCCACGTGAAGTGCGCTCGCGTGGTCGGACAGGTCATGGGTCTGTATCACCCGCACGGCGACAGCGCGATCTATGACGCACTGGTCCGGCTCGCTCAGGAATGGACGATGCGGCTGCCGCTGATCGACGGCCACGGCAACTTCGGCTCACCGGATGCGGGACCGGCGGCTATGCGTTACACGGAATGCCGCATGGACCACCCGGCGCTCGCGATGACCGACGAACTCGATCAGGACACGGTCGATTTCAAGCCGAACTACGACGGCAAGGAGTCCGAGCCGGTCGTGCTGCCGGCGGCGTTCCCCAACCTGCTGGTCAACGGCACGACCGGGATCGCGGTCGGCATGGCCACCAACATCGCCCCGCACAACCTCGGCGAGGTCGTGCAGGCGCTCCGGCACCTGCTCAAGCACCCGAACGCCGGTCTCGAGACGCTGATGCGGTTCATCCCCGGGCCCGATCTGCCGACCGGCGGCCGGATCGTGGGCTTGAGCGGCGTCGCGGATGCGTACGCGACCGGCAAAGGCTCCTTCAAGATCCGCGCCACCGCACGCATCGAGAAGGTCACGCCGCGTCGTCAGGGCATCGTGGTCACCGAGCTGCCCTATCTCGTCGGGACCGAGAAAGTCATCGAACAGATCAAAAAGCTGGTGCAGACGAAAAAGCTCACCGGAATCGCCGACGTCAAGGACCTCGCGGACCTCACCTCGGGCACGCGTCTGGTGATCGAGATCAAGAACGGCTTCAACCCCGAGGCCGTCCTCGAGCAGCTCTATCGCCTCACCAAGCTCGAGGATTCCTTCTCGATCAACTCGGTCGCACTGGTCGATGGCCAGCCCCGCACGATGTCGCTGCACGACATGCTGACGGTCTTCCTCGAGCACCGGCTGGAGGTCACGCTCCGCCGCACGACATTCAACCGCAACAAGGCCGCGGACCGGCTGCATCTGGTCGAGGGTTTGCTGATCGCGATTCTCGACATTGACGATGTGATCGCGATCATCCGTGGCTCCGAGGACGCCGCGACCGCGCGGGCGAAGCTCATGGAGGTGTTCGAGCTGACGGAAGTGCAGGCGAACTACATCCTCGACATGCAGTTGCGGCGCCTGACGAAATATTCGCGGATCGAGCTGGAGTCAGAGCGCGACGACCTGCGGGTCCGGATCGCCGAGCTCAACGAGATCATCGACAACGACGACAAGCTGCGGGGGGTCGTCAACGACGAGTTGGCGGAGGTGGCGAAACGATTCGGTACGCCGCGGCGCACCGTTCTGCTCGAATCATCCGGTCAGTCGGCGGCTGCGTCCGCACCGGGCCCCCTGGAGATCGCGGATGCACCCTGCTGGCTGCTGCTGTCCACGACCGGACTCGTGGCCCGCGTGGACACCGAGTCGCCGCTGCCGGACCGCGGGCCCCGCGCGAAGCACGACGTCCTGCAGTCGGTGATCCGGGGCACGGCCCGAGGCGATTTCGGCGTGATCACCTCCGCCGGCCGGGTGATCCGAATGAACGCCCTCGACCTGCCGACCGTCCCGCTGACCGCCAATGCGCCCAACCTCGCCGGCGGCAGCCGCATCGGAGACCTCATCGACCTCGAGCGCGGCGAGCAGGTGCTGTGCCTGGCGAGCCTCGATCCGGAATCGCCGGGGCTGGCGATCGGGACCGCACGCGGTGTGGTGAAAGTGGTCAAGGCCGACATTCTGAACAAGGACTCGTGGGAGGTCATCACCTTCAAGGACCCGAAGGACCGGCTTGTCGGTGCCGTCGAGTTGACCGACGAGGAAGGCCAGGACCTCGTGTTCATCACGTCGGATGCGCAACTGCTGCGCTTTTCCACGGACCTGGTCAATCCGCAGGGCCGAGCCGGATCCGGCGTGGCCGGGATCAAGCTGGCCACTGGTGCCGAGGTCATCTTCTTCGGTGCCGCGGGGGTGTCGTCCGGCGAAGTCGTCACCATGACGGCCGCCGGGGAGGCGCTGCCGGGGACCGAGACGCCGACGGTGAAGGTGACGCCGCTGTCGGCGTACCCTGCGAAGGGCCGCGCCACCGCCGGCGTGCGCTGCCACCGTTTCCTCAAAGGCATCGACCGGCTGCAGCTCGGCTGGGCCGGGCGGGGGCCCGCGATCGCCGCCTCGGCCACGGGAACCCCGGTCGAGTTGCCCGCGGCGGATCCCCGCAGGGACGGATCCGGCACACCTGCCAAGAAGTCGATCGGGACCATCGGCACCGCCTGAGCAGCGCCCCGAGCCCACCCGCCCGGCGGGTTGCCGGCGGCCTGCCTGCGGGAACGGTCGCCGCGGCTTTACGATGACGACCATGACGCGTGGATTCGACGACCTGCTGGCGGCCAACGAGACATACGCAAAGCAGTTCCACAGCGGCGGATTCGACGGCATCGCGCGGGCGGGTGTCGGTGTGCTCACCTGCATGGACTCCCGCATCGAACCGTTGGAGATGCTCGGACTCAAACTCGGTGACGCCAAGATCCTCCGGACACCGGGCGGGCGCATCACCACCGACGCCATGGTCGGCCTGATTCTGAGCGTCTATCTGCTCAACGTGGAAAGGATCATGCTCGTGCCGCACACGCGGTGCGCAATGGCGTCCGGTGACGACGCGTCGGTCGCGGACCGGATCATGGATCGGCACGGCGTCGACATCCACGGCATGATCCTGGGCTCCACCCCGGACCAAGCCGCCGGGCTGCGCTATGACGTGTCCCGCTTGCGCAACCACCCTTTGGTCAAGGATCTCGATGTCGAGATCGGCGGCTTTCTCTATGACGTCGACACCGGCCGGATCCAGCAGATTCTCTGAGCGTCAGCTCGGCCGGCGCTCAGCCTCACTTCGGCCGGTTGGCAAGCGCCTCCGCGATCGGGATGTCCCCGTCGGTGAACTTCAGCTCCCGGCGTGACACCGTCGCCGGGTCGGCGCCGACTGCCGCGACGATCACATCGGCCACGAGTTCACGCGAGGTGGGCCCCTGCTCGGTCGCCCGCGGCGTCACCTTGCCCTGCGACGGATCATCGGTGAGCCGGCTGGGCATCACCAGGGTCCAGCCCAGACCACTGGAGCGCAGGTGTTCGTCGGCGGCCGCCTTCGACTCGGCATAGGGGAAGAACGGGTCGTCCTCGGCGACTCCGTGATCGGTGCTCGCGCCCAGATAGGACACCATCACATAGCGCGGGACGCCCGCCTCCTGGGCGGCCTCCATCGAGCGAATGGCGGCGTCTCTGTCGACGGCATAGGTGCGGGGCGGATTGCCACCGCCGGCACCGGCGGACCAGACGACGACGTCATGACCGGACACCAAGTCGGCGAGAGCGACCGTGTCCATCGCCTCCACGTCCCCGAGTCGCGGGGTCGCACCCGTGGCGGCCACTTCATCGTGGTGATCGGGATTGCGGAAAACCGACGTGACCTCGTGGCCGGCGTTGATGAGTTTGGCGGCGGTCAGCAGGGCGATCTTGCCGTGGCCACCAATGAGAACGACGCTTGCCATCAGGAAACTCCCTCCAGAGCGTGTGGTCCGGCCCACTCTAGTTCAGGGAGACAAGTCGCCTTTTCACAAAGCCGTTGGACCAGCCCGTGCAATCGCCCTCAGGCCGCCTCGACCAGCTTCTTCAGCCGTTGGAGACCGTCCTCGAAATCCTTGCCCATGCGGCGTTCCAGCGCGCTCACGCGGAACACGAACTCGCCCACCCAGTTATGTCGACCGCTCATGGTCCAGACGACGTCGGTCCCCTCCCCCGCTGGTGTGACCTCCACGCGCACCTGCTGTCGGACAGGGCACGGAAAGGTGAACAGCAGGTCGATGTCCACGCCGTCGTCACCAGCGCCGGTCATGACCATCGTGCCGGTGCGGGCATGTCCCTTGCCGGCCCAGGCATAGGTCGCCCCCACTCCCCGCTTCGGTCCCGCGAACGATCGCTCCAGCTCGACACCGTCCTGCTCCCACGGGCACCAGCCGGACCACTTTCGAAAGTCCTCGACGAAGTCCCGGACGCGATCCTGCGACGCCTCAATATGAGTGCGTCGCGTGATCGAAAAGGAGGGCATCCTTTGAGCCTAGGCCACTGTTGCAGAATTGTAATGCCCTGATTACTTGTGGCAATAAGTCTCCGGCCCCGGTGATCGGCCGCTCCGGCCGCCGACCGAGGGCTGCTGCGGACCTGACCCGGGACGTGGGTCAGGGCTGTTCGAGGGCTCGGCGATGCCCGTGGGTGACCCCGGCAATGCGCAAGGGAATGAACAGGGCGAGGCCGGCAGCGAGAGTGAGCACGATGCCCAGCAGCCCGAATCGCGCACCGAGGAGGGCCGTGAAAACGAACAACAGGAACGGGGCGATGAAGCTTGCGGCGCGACCGATCGTGGCGTACAGCCCGAACGTCTCATTCTCCTGACCGACCGGGGTGATGCGAGCCAACAGGGTCCGCGAGGAGGACTGCACTGCGCCGACGAGCGAGGCGATGCCGAGCCCACAGACCCAGAACAGCACCTTGCTCGGGGTCGACACCAAGATGACGCCGAGGACCACCATGGTGATCAGCGCGATGAGGATGACCGGCCGTGGGCCGAAGCGGTCGTCAATCATGCCGAACACCCAGGCGCCGACGGCTGCGAGGAAGTTCGCGGCCAGCCCGAAATAGATGACCTCTTCGGCGGCGAACCCATAGGAACTGGTCGCGATCACACCCGCAAACGCGAAAACGGCGGCGAGCCCGTCGCGATAGACCGCCGACGCGATGAGGAAATGCAGCAGGCCGCGCTCAAAACGCCACATGTGGACGAGTCGGCGGGCGATGTCGCGGTACGCCCGAAAGACGTTGAACCGCTCCGTGACCTCGCGCGGGGCGGCCTCCGGGCCGAAGATCATCACGGGGATCGACCAGAGCAGCAACCAAGCGGCCATCACCAGCGCGATCGCCCGGATGTTCTCGGACTCGGCCGTCGGCAGTCCGAACATGCCGCCGTCGAGCACGAACCCGAAGAGCGCGAGGATGAGGCAGAGGACACCGGCGAAATAGCCCAGGCCCCACGCGACACCGGAGATCCGTCCGATGGTGCGCGGGTTGGAGATGTCGATCAGCATGGCGTTGTAGAAGATCTCGGCGATCTGCTGGAACACGTTGGCACCGGCGATCAGCGCCGCACCCAGGAAGATGTAGAACTCCCCACGTCCCGGCTCATAGGGCAGCACGAACCACAACAGGGCTATGCAGACGACGACCATCACCGTGGCGACCGTGAGCATGCGGCGACGTTTGCGGACCTGATCGCCCCAGGCGCCCAACATCGGGGCCAGCACCGCGACCGTGATGCCGGCGACGGTCTGGAGCAAGGAGAAGATCTCCTGGCCGCGTTCCGGCGTGGGCGCTGCGGCGCTGGTCACGTAGACGGAGAAGACGAACGACAGGATGACGGTGTTGTAGGCGTTCGAGCCGAAATCCCACAGGCACCACGAGACGATGGCGCGGCGGTCGGCGGGGCGTTCCTTCAGCGCCACCTCGGGCGCCGGCTGGGTGCTCACGCGCTCACCATAACGGCCTTTCCCTCGCCGGCCGCGCTCTGCCCCGCGAGCCTCAGGCGTCGATGTGTTCGGCGTCGATCGCGTACGCACCGTCGATGATGAACTCCTTGCGCGGCGCCACCTCGTTGCCCATGAGCATCTCGAAGGTGGCCTCCGCGATCGCCGCGTCGTCGACGGTCATGCGTCGGAGCGTCCGGTGCCGTGGGGACATGGTGGTCTCCTTGAGCTGATCGGCGTCCATCTCACCGAGCCCCTTGTAGCGCTGCGGCTCCTTGAACGCGATGCCCCGCTTGGTCAGCTCAGCGGATTTGCGTTGATATTCCACGTCGGAATAGGTGTAGAGGTATTTCTCCATTCCCTTGCGCGGGTTGGTGATCTCGAACCGATGCAGTGGCGGCACGGCCGTATAGACGCGGCCGGCCTCCAGCAGCGGGCGCATGTAGCGGAAGAACAGCGTGGCGAGCAGGCACCGGATATGGGCGCCGTCGGAGTCGGCGTCCGCCATGAAGATGATCTTTCCGTAGCGTGCGGCGTCGATGTCGAAGTTGCTGCCCGACCCCGCGCCGACGACCTGGATGATCGACGCGCACTCGAGGTTCTTGAGCATGTCGCCCACGGTGGCCTTCTGCACGTTCAGGATCTTGCCGCGGATCGGCAGCAGCGCCTGAAACTCGGAATCCCGGGCCCGCTGGGCGGTGCCGAGGGCCGAATCACCCTCCACGATGAACAGTTCGCACTTCTCGACGTCGTTGGACCGACAGTCCTTGAGCTTCGGCGGCAGCGTCGACGACTCCAGCGCCGTCTTGCGCCGCTGGGCCTCTTTGTGCGCACGGGCAGCGACCCGGGTCCGGGAGGCGGCGACCACCTTCTCGAGCACAGTGCGCGCCTGCGGACGCACCGCGGGTTTGGTGGAGCTCAGGAACTCGGCCAGCTCGGCCTCGACGATCCCCGCCACGAGCTTCGTCACCGCCGGCGTCCCCAGGACCTCCTTGGTCTGACCCTCGAATTGCGGCTCGGCCAGCCGGACCGTCACGACAGAGGTGAGCCCCTCCAGAGCATCGTCCTTGGTGATCTCGTCGCCCTTGTTGAGCAGTCGCGTGCCCTCGAGTGCTCGGATGACCGCGCGGGTGAGAGCCCGCTCGTAGCCCTGGACGTGGGTGCCGCCCTTGGGTGTGGCAATGATGTTCACGAACGACCGGGTGGTGGTCTCATAACCTGTCCCCCAGCGGAGCGCGATGTCGACCTCGAGATCCCGTTCGACGTCCGTCGGGGTCAGCGCGCCGGTGAGATCGTCCAGCATCGGCACGGTTTCGGTGAACCGGTCGGTGCCCTGCAGTCGGATGATGTCGGTGACGGGCTGATCGGGAGCAAGGAACTCGCAGAACTCCGAGATCCCCCCGTCGTGGCGATGGACTTCGTCGGTGGGCTCGTCGCCGCGCTCGTCGCGCACCCGGATCTCCAGACCGGGCACCAGGAAGCTGGTCTGTCGGGCGCGGGCCGTCAGAGCATCCATGCTGAGCTCGGCATCGGGCAGGAAGATCTGCCGGTCGGGCCAGTAGCGCACGCGCGTGCCGGTGACCCCACGCTTCACCTTGCCGATCTTCTGCAGCTGTGATCCGGGTGTGAAGGCAGCGTCCGGGCCGTCCCCATCGAACGTGCCGGGGATCCCGTGGCGGAACGACATCGCCCACGTGGCTTGGTCGCGGTCGATCTGCACGTCCAGGCGTGCCGCCAGTGCGTTGACCACAGAGGCGCCGACGCCGTGAAGTCCTCCGGTCGCGTTGTAGGAGCCGGCGCCGAACTTGCCGCCGGCATGGAGCTTGGTGAAGACAACCTCGACACCGGACAGGCCCGTCCGGGGCTCGATGTCGACGGGGATGCCGCGAGCAGTGTCGCGCACGGTGATCGACCCGTCCTGACCGAGAACCACGTCTATCTCGGTGCCGAAGCCGCCCAAGGCTTCGTCGACGGAGTTGTCGATGATCTCCCAGAGGCAGTGCATGAGGCCCTTGGTGTCGGTGGACCCGATATACATCGCCGGGCGCTTCCGCACGGCTTCGAGCCCTTCCAGGACGAGCAGGTGGCGGGCTTCGTAGTCGTGCCCCTGCGACTGCTTCTTGGTGGTGCGGGAGGAGACGGATTCTGACACCCCGCGAGCGTACGTGAGGGCCGCGCGAATTGCGGTGCGATCCGCGTTGTGTCCGTCCCCTCAGTCCGCCCCCGGAACGCGCGCTTGCCGGCTTGGTGCCACGGCGTACGATGGCGGTCCGGTCGACCTGTAACGCGACTGGAACCCAATCTGCTGGACATTCGTCGTTCGGCCAGTACGCTCAATGCAAGCTCCGGCTCACCACCGGGAACAAATCCCCTCGATTATCTGTTTGTGCAGATGAAATGGGAGAAAAAGGAGGCCACCCGTGACCACCACCGTGATCGACAACAGCCTGACTGCAGCTGACCGTTGCGACCGCTGCGGCGCCCAGGCCTATGTGCGTGTGACCCTTGAGAACGGCTTCGACCTCTTGTTCTGCAACCACCACTCCAAGCAGCACTCCGACAAGCTGCGCCAGGTGGCTCTCAACATCCATGATGAGTCTGCGAAGCTGAACTGATAACGCGAACGACACCCGCGGCCCCGACCTCAATGAGGTGCGGGGCCGTTGGCTTTCCCACCGGTCTCATCCCACACCGCCCGGATCCCGGTCGACGAAGGCCACGACCCCCTGACACGCTTGTCGACATATGCCCTACGCTTTTCCTACGGATGCCTCGGCCAACGGCGGTCGAGGGCCAAAAGCGAAAGGCGATTCGATGCAGAATCTCTCTGCCGACGACCTCCACCGCGCCACCGTCTATGACCGCGACGGCCAGAAGGTCGGGCGAGTGCAGCAGGTCTATCTGGACGACGACTCCGGCCGGCCGTCCTGGGTGACCGTGAACACCGGGTTCTTCGGGACCAACGAAAGCCTCATCCCTCTGGAGGGCGCGCAGATCAACGACGACGTCCTGCAGGTGCCCTTCGACAAGGCGGTCATCAAGGACGCTCCCCACTTCGATCCGGGCCATCACCTGGACGAGCGGGACGAAGACTCGCTGTATGACTATTACGGGATCGGAGCCGCAGGCCAGGATCACGACGACCGCACGCGCGCGGACCGCGTGATGGGTCACGATGACCGCGATCTGCACGACCGGGACGGGCGCGACGACCGCGGTGACCTGCATGATCGCGACCTGCGAGACGACCGCGGTGACGTGCGCGACGACCGCGCGGACCTGCGCGACCGTTCGGACGACACCGGTCGCGGCACTGCAGCGGCCGGCACCGCCGCCGGGGTCGGCGGCCTCGCCGCGGCCGCAGCAGGCAGCCGGGATCGTGGCGACCACCGCGACCGCGACCGAAACGATCTCCGCGACGACGTGCGTGACCGCGACCGAAACGATCTCCGCGACGACGTGCGTGACCGCGGGGACGTTCTGGACAGGGATCGCGGTGGCAATCAGGGCCTGACCGATCGCGGGACCGGACTCGGTCAGGACCGGGACTACGACGCCAGCGCGGGCGCCGGGGCCGGGGCCGGCGACGATGACCCCGAGCGCGATTTGCTGGAACGCGAGCGCGATCTCCTGCAGCGCGAGCGTGACTTGCTGGACAAGGACCGCCAGTTCATGGAGCGTGACCAGCAGCGCAGTGGCCGCCCGCGGCTGCGTCGCCACGACGGTGGCTCCGATCGGCCGCTGGCCTGACCCTGCCTCGTCCTGAGAAAGCCCCCGGGAACTCGGTTTCCGGGGGCTTTCCTCATGTCCGGCCTGGGCATCGTCGCCGGACGCCACCCGTCAGGTCCAGTGTTGCGCGACGAGCTCTAGGGTCCGAGCCTTGGCCTCGGTGTCGAAGGTGCTCGATGCGATCATCAGTTCCTGCACACCGGTTTCGGCGACGAACTGCTTGAGTCGTGCGGAGACCTCGGCACCTTCCCCGAGAAACCGGGTGCCGGAGTTCTGGGCCAGGATGGATTGCTCGAGCTCGTCGAACTCGCGTGCGGCGGCTTCCTCCGGTGAAACGATCGGCCGGCGTCGTCCGGTGCGCGCCTCGATCTGCATGATCCGAGCAGGACCGGCCAGGAAGTCGGCCTCCTCGGCGGAGTCTGCGGCAATCACGGTGGTGCACACCATCGCATAGGGCTCGGCGAGAGCCGGCGATGGCTGGAACCTCGCGCGATAGGCATCCAGCACCTCGACCGGATCGAACGTGCCGAAGTGGTGGGCATAGCAATAGGGCAGCCCGAGCAGACCGGCCAACTGCGCCGCATAGCCCGATGACCCGAGCAGCCACACCTCGGGGTGCGTCTCGCCAGGTGCCGGCGTCGCGGTCAGATAGCGCGCCAACGAGTCGGGCAGCCGATCATCGCCGAACCAGGCGAGCAACTCCAGCACGTGTTGCGGGAACTCGTCGACCCCCTGTTGACCGCCGTCACGGCGCAACGCGTGCGCGGTCGTCTGGTCGGTGCCGGGCGCACGACCGAGCCCGAGATCGATCCGTCCAGGGTGCAGCGCCTCGAGCATCGCGAACTGCTCCGCGACCACGAGCGGAGCGTGGTTCGGCAGCATGACACCGCCGGAGCCCAGGCGGATCCGTTCGGTCTCCGCCGCCATCGCCGCGATCAGCACCGGTGGCGAGGTCGAGGCAACGGTCGGCATGTTGTGGTGTTCGGCGACCCAGAACCGCAGATAGCCCGCAGCTTCGGCACGCTTGGCGATCTCGACGGTGCGCCACAACGCGTCGCCCGAGGTGGCCCCCTTGGCGACGTGGGCAAGATCGAGCACGGACAGGGGAACCGACATCACTGGTCCTTCTCATCGAGGGCGAGCGTGGTGCGCATGAGAAACACGTTGTACGGATCCCACTGCGACATCAGCCAATAGATCCGGTCATCATCGACCGCCCACGGGTGGATGTATCCACCATAAAGGGCCGGATAGTCCCTGCCCGAGGCGACCTCGACACCCGTCGACCACGGTCCGGTGATCTCCGGTGCGCTGTGCAGGACGATCGCCGCACGGTCCTCGTCCAGGTGCAGGGCCAGCCATCGGTCCAGGCCACGGTGGTGGATCACCGACATCTCGCCGATCGGCCCGTCGATCACCGGCGCAGCGCGACGCTCGCGACTCTGCCACTCGGTCCCGTCCCAATAGGAGTACGCCCCAGCACGCGCGACCCGATCCGGCCGGACCCGGGCCACATAGGCGGGACCATGCCTGCCATTGGTGGTGCCGAACAGATAGACCCAGTCCGCATCCCGGGTGAACGCCGCGACCTGGAAGCGGTTGCCGCCGAACAGGTTGAGCCAGCGGCCGCGCACGGGTTTTGCCCAGGTGCGGGCGTCGTCACGCGAGACCGCGATCCCGGACTGGAAGGTCCGCCACTTGCCGCCGCCGCGCCAGAAAGCGACGGACATCCACTGCACATAGTGGACGCCATCCACCGTGATGCCGGCGTTCGGGATGAGCGTGTGCTCGGGGAACTTCGCCCGGGGCACATTGAGGCGGTTCCGGCGAATGACTTGGGCGGCGCCTCCGCGGCGTACTCGACTGACTGCCGAGTCCAACCGCACGCTCTCCGACTCCAAATCCTTGTTGGACGACGCGAACAGCACGTTGGTGCGCCAGTCCGCCGTCCCCGGACCGGCGCCCCGACCTCCCCAGCCGTCACCGTACGTGTCCCCGAACATCACGAACACCCGGTCGTTGCCCGCACCATCGGGACCGGCATCCCACAGCAACCCCAGATCCGTGGCGGTGACGCCGAATCTTTCGGCGGTGCTGTTGATCGAATCCGGACCCGTGATCTTGCTGTGCCGCACGGTCTCGACGACCCGCACCGGCGACGTCGACATGCGTCTCCTCCTCGTTCCCGCGGCCCGGCGATCCACCGGCCGTTTTTCTTGCGCGTGTCTGGCGCGCCGGTGAAACCGTACCGCTCGCCGTCCCCTCCGACCGCACGCCGAAATCCAGGAACCGCTGAGCTGTCACCTCGCCCAGCGAATTCCGTACGCCAACCCCGGCGACATCTCGCGGAAGCTGGCAGTCACCACGCCGTCAGTGCTGGCGACCAGCTCGCCGATGGGTCCCGGATCCTGCATGGCAATCACGGGCACGCCATTGATGCGCTCGAAACCGTGGGCCCGGGAATCACCGACCACAATCCGGCAGGAGAACTCCCGGCAAGCGCGCACGGGCGCCATGATCACGAAGGGCTCGACGTGCTCGAGGCTCGGCACCTCGACACCGATGCCCACGGAGTGGGTCTCCCCCTCGTGCAGCACGCGCGGCAACGCGAATCGCGACCGCCACACCGAGTCCGACACCTGGACCGATTCGATGAGGACACAGCCCTCAAGCGCTTCGACACGGACCGCTTCGCCGGTCTCGTGCGGCAGCCCGAACACGTCAGTGATCTCGGCCAGCGTCGGGGCGACGACGCGAATGGTTCTGCGGGTGAGGTGCACCGGTCGCGGCAGATCCAGCCGGAGCTCAACAGAGAATTTGTCCAGGTGCCAACCCCTGCGGAAGATGGCGTCCTCCGCCTCCCGGACTTCGCCTCTCCTCGCCAGCGCGGCCGCAACGAGTTCATCCGCCTCTGCCAGACGACGCCTGACGGTCCGCGGGTGTCGATCTTGCCGGCTGCCGACCAATTCGAGCCGTTCGCCGAGCAAGGGAGCGTCGGACCCCGCGATGGCGTTCGCCGCGAGATAAGCAGTGGCCAAGTCCTGTGGCAAGTCCTTGACCGCGCTCCGCAGTTCCTCGACCAGCGCACGTCGCAGATCGTCGCCGGTAGCCGCCGATGCAGCATGGGCGGTGAGCATTTCCTTCAGACGAGGACCGATCCAGGCGCGTGGATTGGGGCGCCGCACGCCGCGCCCACGGCGCAGTGCCGCAAGTTCGTCGATGAGGTCGGAGTCCATATCCCCATTTTGCTGACTTGACCGACAGCCTTGGGCCGAGATCTCAGATCTCCGTCCCGCCACTTGACACCGTTCCGTCCGCGCCGGGCGAACGACACCCCGGCACGCCGTCACCGATGAAGCCAAGTGCCAGTTCCACCAGCCGCTCCACCGGATAGCCCCGCTCCAGCAACGGCACGGCGCCGTTGATGGCGCCCCAGACCAGGGCGGCCACCGCGCCCGCCTCGGCGACTCCTGAGTCGGCAATGGCGGCTTCCAGGGGCGCAAGGAGTCGACCATGCAGGGCGCCGAGCCTGGTGCGCTGGTCGGGTGGCAACTGCGCAACATCCAGGCTGTGGTTGGGACTGTGTCCTGCGGCGGCGCCCTCCAACACCGCACGAACGATCGCCGCTACCCGCCGGTGTGGATCCGGTCCGGCGGCCGCCAGCGCTGCGGTGAGGTCGTCCTCGGCCCGCACGAACAGCGCTTCCACCGCGGCCCCGACCAACTCGGCTGACGATCCGGCGTACTGGTAAACACTCGTCCTGGCCAGACCCGTTCGTTGCGCCACGGCCGCGGGCGTGACGGCGGACGGCCCCTTGGAGGTCAGGAGCGAGACAGCGGCCTCGATCACCTGCCGCTCTCGCCGCGCGCGGTGCTCGGCCACCGTGGCGGCGTCGATCTTGGGCATCTCTCTCCCGTCAACCGAAGGGATGATCCGGACGATCTTACCGACGATGCGTCGGGATGTTACCGTCATCGCGTCACCAAGGACTCTTGGTCCCGCTTTACTGGAGTACGCGAATGTCCGACTCTTCCCGGCCCGATGCCGCCACCCCCGGCCCGACGGTCCCCCACGCCCCGCACCGCTGGCGCGCCATGGCTGCGATCGCGCTGGGCACCTCTCTCGTCATCATGGACGCGACCATCGCCAACGTCGCCCTCCCGGTGGTCATCGAGGACCTCGGCATGTCAGCGACGCAGGCCCAGTGGGTCGGTGCGGTCTATGCGCTCGTCTTTGCCTCGCTCATGCTCACCTCCGGCCGCCTCGGTGACCTGTTCGGCCGCAAGCTGATGTTCAACGCCGGCTTGGTGGTGTTCATGGCGTCATCGGTGGTTGCCGGCGCGGCGGGCACACCAATGGTCCTGTTGATGGCCCGCCTCGTGCAGGGCGTCGGCGCTGCGATGGTGCTCCCTGCCACCGCATCGACGATCAACACCCTGTTCACCGGTCGGGATCGCGGCATCGCGTTCGCCATCTATGGATCCACGATCGGTGGGATGGCGGCGGTCGGGCCGCTCGTCGGCGGCTGGCTGGCCACCGATGTCAGTTGGCGTTGGGCGTTCTGGTTGAACATCCCGTTCGGGTTGATCGCGTTGGGGTTGGCGTACCGCTATCTCCCCGAAACCCGCGATCCGCACCTGCGTCGCGGAATCGACCTGCCGGGCACCGTCCTCGCCACCCTGGGACTGGCTGCGATCGTGTTCGGGTTGATCGAGTCGTCGCAATACGGCTGGATCCGCCAAGCCGACGGCAGCATCTCCCCAGTCATCATCGCCCTCATCGGCGGCTTGGCGCTGCTGGCTGCCTGGGTCGCGGTCGAACGAGCTCGCGACCGGGCCGGCAAGGTCGTCCAGACCCACCTCGGCCTGTGGCGGATCGCCAATTTCCGCAACGGCGCCATCGCCTCCTTCGTCATCACGCTCGGCGAGTTCGGCATGCTGTTCACGATGCCGCTGGTGCTGCAGGGCGCCTTGGACTATGACGCGCTGAAGACCGGTTGGCTGATGATGGTCCTCGCCCTCGGGACGTTCGTGATGTCCGCGGGCGTCCCGCATCTCGCGTCCCGGTTCGGGACCCGCGCGGTCGTCCGGGCAGGGGTGCTGCTCGAGGCCGTGGCCGTCGGCGGCATCGCGTGGGCGCTGCCGGGATCCTTCTGGTCCCTGGCCGCTTGGCTCTTCGTCTATGGCCTCGGTGTCGGCCTGGCCACTGCCCAGGTCACCAACGTCATGCTCGCGGATGTGCCCAAGGGCTATTCGGGCGAAGCCTCCGGGACGCAGACGACGATCCGCCAACTCGGCTCGGCCATGGGGATCGCAGTGCTGGGCGGCCTGCTGATCGCGTCCCTGTCCACCGGCACCGCTGACCGCATGGCCGCGGCGGGCGTGCCGGAGGAGACGCGTGGACCCGTCGAAACCGCCGTCCACGAGTCCATCGGTGCGGCGATTCCGGCGCTTCGGGAGAACCCGCAGACCGCACCGGCGGCCGACGCAGCTGCCGACGCGCTGGTGCACGGTGCCAAGGTGTCGACCGGGTTCGCGGCGGGCATCCTCGGGCTGGGCTTCCTCGCCACGTTGGGCCTCCGCGAATCCGCGAACACCGGCCGGCGGGAGGAAACCTCCACACCCGAGAGCGACGCTGCCGAGCGTCGGTGACTTTCCGGCGCGCTCGATGGCTCGTGGGGAATGCAACAGCGGGGGCCGCATCCGCGAACCCCCGCTGCATGCCGGCTGCGCAGCCGATCAGTCCAGATAATCCCGGAGGACCTGGGACCGCGACGGGTGGCGCAGTTTGGACATCGTCTTGGACTCGATCTGGCGGATCCGCTCGCGGGTCACGCCATAGACCTTGCCGATCTCGTCGAGGGTCTTCGGCTGGCCGTCGGTGAGGCCGAACCGCATGGACACGACCCCCGCCTCGCGCTCCGACAAGGTGTCGAGGACGTCATGGAGCTGTTCCTGCAGAAGGGTGAAGCTCACCGCATCCGCCGGCACCACGGCCTCGGAGTCCTCGATCAGGTCACCGAACTCGGAGTCGCCGTCCTCACCCAACGGGGTGTGCAGGGAGATCGGTTCACGACCATACTTCTGCACCTCGACGACTTTCTCCGGAGTCATGTCGAGCTCCTTGGCGAGCTCCTCCGGAGTGGGTTCGCGACCGAGGTCCTGCAGCATCTGACGCTGAACGCGGGCGAGCTTGTTGATGACCTCGACCATGTGCACCGGGATGCGAATCGTGCGGGCCTGGTCCGCCATGGCGCGAGTGATGGCCTGCTTGATCCACCAGGTCGCATAAGTCGAGAACTTGTAGCCCTTGGTGTAGTCGAACTTCTCCACCGCACGGATCAGGCCCAGGTTGCCCTCCTGGATCAGGTCCAGGAACAGCATCCCGCGGCCGGTGTAGCGCTTCGCCAGGGACACCACCAACCGCAGGTTGGCCTCCAACAGGTGGTTCTTGGCGCGCTTGCCGTCCTCGGCGATCCACTCGTAGTCGTCGAAGTCGCCGGTCGGCACCTTGAACGCATCATCGTTCAGCCGCTCGTCGGCGAACAGGCCGGCCTCGATGCGCTTGGCGAGCTCGACCTCCTGCTCGGCGTTCAGGAGCGCGACCTTGCCGATCTGCTTGAGATAGTCCTTCACCGGGTCGGCGGTGGCACCGGCCGCCATGACCTGCTGCTCGGGCTCGTCGGCGTCATCGGCGTCCGACAACGAGAAGCCTTGCTGTTCCTCGGTGAGTTCCTTCTCCTCCTCGGCAACCGCCTCGGGCTTGAACTCGCCCTCGTCGACGTCATCGAGGGTGCGCTTCTTGCCGACCGTGAGGACGAGTTCGTCACCCTCGATCTTCGCTTCCACCTCGGCCGATCCCTCGGCGAGCCGGTTCACCACTTCGACACGGGTCGGGTCCGCGACCTTCTTGGCCGTCGTCTTCTTGGCAGCGGCCTTCTTGGCCGGGGCGCGCTTGGCAGTTGTTGTCTTTTTTACCGGCGCCTTGCGAGCCGTCGCAGCCTTTGCCGTCTTCTTGGCAGGAGCCTTCTTTGCCGTCGCCTGGACGGGGGCCTCCTCCACCTCGGCGGATTCTGCGGTCACCGCTGCGGCGGACACTTGTTGCTGGGAGGGCGTCACCAAATACCTCGGCCTTCTTCACGGGCAGGAGCACACCGTCACCCTGATCTTTGGGCGCAACAGACCACGCTGCTGTCAAGACGATGCATCAGAGCCATTCTGGCACGTAATGCCAAATCGCTCCACCGTGCCCGTTCAGTCCGCCTTCACCGCGTGCACCGGACAGGACGCGTCGAGGAGGATGCGCTGTGCGTTCAGACCCAGCAAGAGCTTCCCGGTCGGGGATCGCCGCCGAAGCCCGATGACAAGCAGTTCCGCGTTGGTGCGGTTGGCGACGTCGATGACGTGGTCGGCGATGCGGCCCACGTCCGACGGATTCTCCACGATGACGTCGACGCCGGCCTTCTCGAGCTCCTCGCGCCCGGCGGAGACGTCCTCGCGCTCGGTGTTCGGGACGAGCACGACCGGCAGCCCGCGCAGTCGCGCCTCCTGTGCCGCGTGTTCCAAGGCGGCCCAGCCTTCGCGCTTGTTCGAGAATCCCACGACGATCGTCATCCGAACCCAATCCCCCTTGGCCGTCACGCCCCGCGCTGGGGCCGGCCCCTCAAGGTGGCAGTCTGCCATGACGGCCCGCTGACGTGCGCGAGGAGCACCCTTCGGACGCCACTATCCTCGGGTCCATGTCGACGCCTACGCCACCACTTCCCGCCAAACGCCCGGTCGAACGCAGCCACCACGGTGACACGGTCGTCGACGACTGGGAGTGGCTGCGGGACGCCGCCGACCCCGAGGTGCTGGCCCACCTGGCCGCAGAGAATGCCTGGACGGCCCATCAAACCGCTCACCTCAAGCCGCTGGAGGACGAGCTGTTCAACGACGTGAAGGCCCGGACGCTGGAGACCGACCTGTCGGTGCCACGTTTCCACCGGCATGGGGAGGAGGGGTGGTGGTACTACCGGCGCACCATCGAGGGCCAGGACTATCCGGTGCACTGCCGGATGCCGGCGAGCGACCCGGCCGTGATCCCCGATCCCGAGGATCCCGGGCTGCGGGCCACCGAACAGGTGCTGTTCGACGAGAACGAGGCCGCCGCCGGGCACACCTTCTTCAGCCTCGGCGCTTTCGCGGTGTCCCCGAACGGCGAGCTCCTCGCCTACTCGATCGACACCGCGGGCGACGAGCGCTATGAGCTGCGGGTCCGCGACATCGCGACGGGCGAGGACCTCGGTGTCGCCATCCCCCAGACCGGGCACGGAGCCAATTGGAGCGGCGACGGCCTGTTGTTCTATGTGCGGGTCGACGAGGCGTGGCGACCCCACGAGGTCTGGCGGCACACGCTCGGCACCGACCCGTCCGAGGACGTTCTCGTGCTGACCGAGCCCGATGAGATGTTCTGGCTCGCGGCCGACGAATCCCGCGACCGGAACTGGGTCGTCCTCACGGCCGGTTCCAAGCTGACCACGGAGGTGTGGCTGCTCCCGGCCGGCGACCCCGAAGCGACACCACAAACGGTTGCCGGACGCACCGAAGGCCTGGAATACCTGGTCGAGGTCGCCGACAACGAACTCTTCATCATCCACAACGCCGACTCCCCCGACTTCTCGGTGTCGCGCGCCGCCCTCCCGGCCCCGTCCGGCCCGGGCGCGCTCGCGCCATTCGCAACCTGGCAGGCCTTTCTCGGACCGACCGGCGGGGTGCGTTACAGCGACGTCAACGCGTACGCGGGCCACGTGGTCGTCGGCCTCCGCCGAAACGGACTCACCGCCATCGAGATCCACCCGCGCGCCGGTGGTGCCCCGTTCGAGGCGGAGTTCACCGAGGCAGTGCACACCGTGTACGCCCAGGGCAGTGAGGACTTCGACACCGATCGCGTGCGAATCCTCTACACATCCTTGGTGACCCCACCATCGGTTCTCAGCCTCGATCTCACGACGGGCGACCTCACGACGCTCAAGACGACACCGGTGCTGGACCACCCGAGCCGGGGGGCGTACTCCCCCGACGACTATCTCTCCGAGCGGATCTGGGCGACGGCCGCGGACGGGACCGAGGTGCCCATCTCGGTCGTGCGCCGTCGGGACGTCCCGCTCGACGGCTCGGCGCCCGCGCTGCTCTACGGCTATGGGTCTTATGAGATCAGCATCGACCCGACGTTCTCCACGATGCGCCTCTCCCTGCTGGACAGGGGCTTCGTCTTTGCTATCGCGCACATCCGCGGCGGCGGCGAACTGGGTCGCGCCTGGTACGAAAACGGCAAGATGCTCCACAAGCGCAACACGTTCACCGACTTCATCGCGGCGGGGCGGCGGCTGGTGGAGCTGGGCTATACGTCCCACGATCGCCTGGCTGCCCAGGGCGGGAGCGCCGGCGGGCTCCTGATGGGTGCGGTCGCGAACCTGGCGCCCGAGGTGTTCCGCGCGATCCATGCCTCGGTGCCGTTCGTGGACGCGCTGACCACGATCCTCAATCCCGAGCTGCCGTTGACCGTGACCGAGTGGGAGGAGTGGGGCGACCCGCTGCACGACCCGGCGGTGTATGCGTACATGAAGACGTATTCGCCCTATGAGAACGTCACCGCACAGGACTATCCCGCGATCCTCGCCACGACGAGCCTGAACGACACCCGCGTGTTCTTCGTCGAGCCGGCCAAGTGGGTGGCCGCGCTGCGTGACCGGGCCACCAACCAGGCCGACCGTCCGACGCTGTTCCGCTGCGAGATGGTCGCCGGCCACGGTGGCGTTTCGGGTCGCTACAACGCGTGGCGGGAGGCGGCGTTCGAGTACGCCTGGCTGATCGATCAGGTCACCTGACGGCACACTTGCGGGCCGGAATTTGGTCGGCTCGGGCAGACTGGAGGACAGCCATCGCGGGAGCCCACGTGGCGGGCGCCCACTGACGAACTGAACAATCGCAGGCCCCCGGAAGACTGGTAATGCCCGGATAATGGGGGTTCTCCCCCACTGCGGCCTGCGCGAGGTCAGACCACGGTCGTAGTTTGGGGTCCGCCCATGGTCTCCGAGTAGCGATCAGGGCTGGTTCAGGGTTTCTGGGGAATCCTTTTGACGTCCCCGGACGTTGTGCGGATGAAGGCCACGAAAGGAATCTCCATGGCAGCCATGTCCGCCACCCGCCCCCGCGCCAATGACGGCATCGACGGCAAGGATGCGGTGGGCCTTTATCTCGAGGGGATTGCCCGCACTGCGCTGCTGACCGCGCAGGAAGAGGTTGAACTCGCCCGCACCATTGAGGCGGGTCTCTATGCACAGAAGATCCTCGACGGCGAGATCACCCGCACGCAGCGCACAGCCGCTGCGCGCGAGAACGGCAAGGCGGCCAAACGCGCGTCACGCGACGAACTCGAGCAGCTGGTCGCCGATGGCGAAGCCGCGATGCAGCGCTTCGTCACCGCCAACCTGCGTTTGGTCGTGTCGGTGGCGCGTCGCTATGGCCGCGCCCAGATGCCGCTCCTCGACCTCGTCCAGGAAGGCAACACCGGGCTCATCCGTGCGGTCGAGAAATTCGACTACGCGAAGGGCTTCAAGTTCTCCACCTATGCCACGTGGTGGGTGCGGCAGTCCATCTCACGCGGGATGGCACAACAGGGCCGCATCGTGCGACTTCCGGTCCACGTTGCTGAGCAGGTCAACCAGGTCTCGGCGGTCCGCCGCAATCTCGAGCGCAACCTGGGTCGCGAACCCGAGCTCGAGGAGATCGCCGAGGAACTCGGCATCGAGGTCGAGCGCGTGGTCGACCTCATCCGCTATGGGCGTGACCACATCAGCCTCGACGCCCCCGTCGAGGAGGACGGCGACACGTCCCTCGGTGATCTGATCGCCCGCGAGCCGATGCCGGGTCCGGACGAGATGGTCATCGACATGGAAGAGCGCGAGCGCCTTGAGGACATGCTCGCCGATCTCGATGAGCGGTCCGCGGATGTCGTGCGTCGCCGCTATGGACTCGTCGACGGGCGTCAGGCCAAGCTCGCCGATATCGGTCAGATCTGGGGCATCACCGCTGAGCGGGTCCGCCAGATCGAGCGGCACGCGCTCGCAAAGCTCCGCACGAACACCGAGCTCGCCGCCTGAGTCCTCCCCCGAGCTGAACGCCCCGGTCCCCCCGAGCCGGGGCGTTCACCATGTCCAGGGACGATCGTCAGGCGTCCGGGCCGGAACTGCTCGTCACGGGCCGGATCAACCCTTCCTGGGTGGCGGATGCGACCAGTTGATCGTTCTGGAAGATGCGGGAGGTCGAATAGCCGCGGGCGTTGATGGCGATCGGCGACACCTGGTCATAGAGCCACCACTGATCCGCCCGCACCGGACGGTGGAACCACATCGCATGGTCGATCGACGCCGCCTGGAATCGCCGTTCGTCGAACACCGGGGCGTGCGGGACCGTGGAGACACCGAGCAGCGTGAGGTCCGAGAGGTACGCCAGCACAGCCGCATGCAGATGTGGATCGTCGGGCAGTTCCGAGTTGGCCCGCACCCAGATCCGCGCGTGAGCGCCGTGCGCGATCGACGGGATCGTGCCGTCGGCACCGGACGAGCCGACCCAGCGGACGTCATAACCGCCCCACTGCTTCTCCCAGAGCTGCGCGGGTGCACCGCCGAGGGTGGCCATGACGTCGCTCATCTTGCGGCACTCCTCCGGCGGCGGCACCGGCGGCGGCGGATCTTGGTGCTCCAGCCCCTCCTCGCGGATGTGGAACGAGGCAGTGAGACCGAGCACATGCGCACCGTCCTGCCGGACGAGCACCCGGCGGGCCGAGAAACTGTTGCCGTCCCGGATGTTCTCCACATCGAAGATCATCGGCTTGTTGGTTTTGCCCGGACGCAGGAAATAGGCGTGCATCGAATGCACCGACCGGCCCGCCGGCACCGTGCGTCCGACCGCCATGAGCGCTTGGGCCAGCACCTGACCGCCGAAGGCACGCTGGCGGTCCGTCTGCGGGTTGCGTCCCCGGAACAGATCGATCTCGATCTCCTCCAGGTCCAACAGGTCCAGCAGCTCGGGAATCGGGCTCAGCAGGCTCACGGTCGTCCCTTCAAGACTCATTACTTGGCAGTAGGCACCATGGTCCCGCGTCGACCGCCGCGCGCCGGGATCGTCTCACCGCTTCGTGGTGACCGGCCGGATGAGACCTTCCTGAGTCGCGGACGCGACGAGCAGCCCATTCTGGAAGATCCGGGACGACGAATAGCCGCGCGCATTGATCGCGATCGGCGACACCTGGTCATAGAGCCACCACTGATCCGCCCGCACCGGACGGTGAAACCACATCGCATGGTCGATCGACGCCGCCTGGAAGCTGCGGCTGTCGAACAGCGGCGCGTGCGGGACCGTGGAGACACCGAGCAGCGTGAGATCCGACAGGTACGCCAACACCGCATCGTGCAGATGCGCGTCCTCGGGCAATTCGCCGTTGGCCCGCACCCAGATGCGCACGTGCGATCCGTGCACGTTGGCCGGGATCGTGCCGTCAGCACCGGAGGAACCGACCCAGCGAACGTCGTAGCCACCCCACAGCTGGTCATAAAGCGCCGCGGGTGCCCCGCTCCGGCCCGCCATGACCTCGCTCATCTTCGGGCATTCCTCCGCGGCCGGGACTTCAGGCATCGCGTCCTGGTGCTCCAGCCCCGGCTCCTCGATGTGGAACGACGCGGACATCGCCATCACGACCGCGCCGTCCTGGCGCACGGACACCCGCCGGCTGGAGAAGCTGCGGCCGTCGCGCAGGTTCTCCACGTCGAAGATCATCGGCTTGTTGGCCTTGCCGGGGCGCAGGAAATAGGCGTGCATCGAATGGACGGCCCGCTCATCAGGCACCGTGCGGGCCGCAGCCAGGAGGGACTGCGCCAACACCTGACCGCCGAAGGCACGCTGCCGGTCCGTCCGCGGATTGCGCCCCCGGAACAGATCGACTTCGATCTCCTCCAGGTCCAGCAACTGGAGCAACTCGGGAATCGGGCTGAGCAGGCTCACCGGTCGTCGTCCTTGTCGTTCTGCTCGGCCAGGAACCGCTCGAGCTCCGCACCGATCTCGTCGGCGGACGGCACCGGCCCGGTGCGTCGCGCCTGGTCGTATTGCCGCTCAAGCTGGTCCACGACCTCCTGCACCTCTCCCGAGGCGGCCACCTCGGTGCCGATCTCGTGCAGGTTGGTCTCGGCCTTGTCGGGCAGATCCCCGAGGCTCAGTCCGAGACCCGTGGCGTCGTTGAGGCGATGCAGGGCGGCGATCGAAGCCTGGAAGAACGGCGCCTGGGACAGATAGTGCGGGACGTTGACAGCCAACCCCAAGGCATCGATCCCGAGCCGGCCGAGCTGCAACTCCAGATAGGACCCGAAACTGCCCGGCACCTCGATGCGGCCCACCCAAGCAGGATTGCGGGTCCGGATGAGGCCCGGACGGCTCGCGTACTCCGTGATCAGGCTCGGCCGCGTGTGCGGGACCCCGGTCGGAATGCCGTGCGAGGTGACGGCGAGGCGCACGTCCAGCCGCTGGGCCAGCCCGGTCATGGCGGCGGTCGCGCGCTCCCACTGGCTGTCCGGTTCGAGGCCGGTCAGCAGCACGAAATGCTCACCGTTCGGGGCGATCACCCGGTGCATGGCCAGCTGGAACTGCTCCGCGGACTTCCACTGATCGGTGTCGAACACCATCGTGGGCCGACGGCTCCGATAGTCATGCAGTTGATCGTGGTCGAACTCGACCAACAGATCGAAGTCGCAGGTCTCAAGAATGTGCTCCGACAGCGTGGCGCCGACACGCCCCGCATCGACATAGCCATCCAGGAGGTGGACGAGGACTGGCCGGCGACCCCGCAGGTCCTCCCACAACGCGGGGTTGAAGGTGTAGAGCAGGCGGGGATCAAGCATGGCGCCCAATGTACTGCGCTGCCCCGGCCAACGCCGTCCGCACGCGTTTCGCCGACACCGGTCGGATGGTGCCGAGGCTCTGGGCGAACAAGGAGACCCGCAGTTCCTCCAGCAGCCAGCCGACTTCCGCCACCTCGGCCGGAAGCGGGCCGGGGGGTGCCTGCGCGAGCAGTTCTGCGAACTCGCTCTCCAACGGCCAAATCACCCCCAGCGCATCGTCGTCGCGGCGCGAGTTGCCCCGCCGGACGATGATGCGCTGGTCGATCGCGCTCAGATATTTGGCCAATTGGCTGAACCACGGCTCACCAGTGGCCGCGATGAAGCCGTCGAAGACCAGCGTGTCGCGATGCTCGCGGATGTCGTCCGCGATCTCGGGATCCGTCACGGCCTCGACGGCCACGGACACCTGTTGATTGCGGCGCAGGATCTCCGCCGTCTGCGCGACCACCAGGCGCATCCGGTCAGGGAGGTCGGCCCGGACCCGGTCCCGCAGTGCCTCGAAATCTGCCTGCGTACGGATCCGAATGCCGCTGTCCGACGAGCCGTGGAGCGCGGTCTCCACCCCGGCCTCGACGATCAGGTCACCGGCTGCTTTGAGGCGGGCATCGGCGAGCAGGGCGGGCACGCCGGAATAGGGACTGTGGCCGAGGGCCAGCTTGTCGGTGTTGGACAGATGAGCCACCACCCATTTCGTGGGGTCGGGCGTGGTGAGCTGCACCAGCCGCCGAATGCCGAGGGCGTGCTGGCGGTCACGAATCCCCGGGTTGTCGTGCACGACCAGCGACACCGCGTCCCCCTCGTCGACCAGCCCCGGATAGCCGACCCCGCCGCCGACCCGCTGGTGATCGGGAAGGGTGCCGAACGTCCAGGTCGTCGCGCGCGTACGCCCCGGTTTCGCTGCCGCTTTCGTCAGCTTTTCGGTGAGAGCAGGTGCGAACCGTCGGCGTAGATCGGCAAGATCCTTCCCGCGGCCGACCTCGCGCTGGTTGCGGGCGGCGTCGCGGATGACGAACGTGACCCGCAAATGGTCGTCGAGCTTCGCCGGATCCCATTCCGCGTCGGGGACGATCTCGCCGGTGAGCGCCCGGAGCGCCCGGCCGAGTGCCTGCGGAAAGGCCTCCGTGTGGGGCGCACGCTGGTCGGCCAGCCAGGTGAGTGCCGCCCGGGCATGATCCGGGGCCGGGACGAACCGGGTTCGCGTGGCCTTCGGCAGGCTGCGGATCAGTTCCGTGGCGAGTTCGAGTCGCAGCCCGGGGACCTGCCAACCGAAGGGCTCGGCCGGGATCTGGTTGAGCTTGGCCAACTGCAGATCGACGCTGACCCCGTCGGCTCCGGAACCGGGGTCGAACACATAGGTCACCGGGAGGTCGGTGTCGCCGATCCGCCAGGTGTCGGGGAAGTCGCCCGCGGCCGGTGCGTCGGTCGCGATGAGATCGTCGAGGGTGAGGTCGAGGAAAGCGTCGTCGGTGCGCCGCTGCACCCGCCACCAGGCATCGAAATGGCGCACGGACACCACGTCGGCCGGGATGCGGGCGTCGTAGAAGTCGAAGATCACGTGGTCGTCGACGACAATGTCCCGGCGACGGGAGCGTTCCTCGAGTGCTTCGGCCTCCCTGCGTACCTCCACGTTCCGACCGTAGAAATGATGCCGCGTGCGCCAATCGCCCTCCACCAGGGCGGCACGGATGAAGATCTCACGCGCGGCCTGGGGGTCGATTTGGGAATAGTTGACCGTGCGGCCCGCAATGATCGGCACCCCGAGAAGGCTGACCTTTTCGGTTGCGACCACCGCTCCCGCGCGGGCCGACCAGTGGGGTTCCGAGTGCGTACGCCGCAGGAGGTGCCCCCCGACCTCCTCGACCCACGCCGCTTCGATCCCGGCCACGGTCCTCGCCCACAACCGGGTGGTTTCGACCAGTTCGCCTGCCATGACGAGGGGCGGTTGCGTTTTCGCGACGGCGGAGCCGGGGTTGATGGCGAACCTGCTGCCACGCGCGCCCAGATATTCCCGGGGGCCGGGACGCCGCCGGGTCGCACCACGCTGCCGGGACGGTTTCGGATCCTCGAGGTCGGCGAGGCCGATGTGGGACAGCAAGCCGGAGAGGATCGCGGTGTGGATCGACGCGTGATCGGCAGCCGCCTCATTGCGGGTCAGCTTGAGCTCGCGCGTGATCTCCTTGAGTTGCCCAACGAGATCCTGCCACTCGCGGATGCGCAGGAAATTGAGGAACTCGTCGCGGCACATCCGCCGGAACGCGTTGCCGGACAGCTCCTTGCGCTGGACCACGAGATAGTCCCAGAGCCGGAGCAGGGCGATGAAGTCCGACCCGTCGGGAATCGGCTTCTCGGCGTCCGGGCCCTCGGGCATCGGCGCGAAGAACCGGCGGTGGAGGGTGTCCGCCTTCTCCTTGTGATCGGCCGGGCGCTCGCGAGGATCCTGGATCGTGAGGCCGGCGACGATGACGATGACCTCGCGGAGGCAGCTGCGCCGGTCGGCCTCCACCAGCATGCGGGCCATGCGCGGGTCCAGCGGGATGCGCGACAGCTGGTGGCCGATGCGGGTGAGGCGTGGGCTCCGGCCCTGCTCTCCGCGGCGTCCGCCCGCGCCAGTCTTCAGCGCGCCGAGCTCGGTCAGCAGACGCAGACCGTCGGTGATCTGACCCGAGTCCGGAGGCTCGACGAACGGGAACGACGCAATGTCACCGAGGTCGGCGTGGGCCATCTGGAGGATCACTGACGCCAGATTGGTGCGCAGAATCTCCGGCTCGGTGAACTCCGGCCGCGCCAGGAAGTCGGCCTCGCTGAACAACCGGATGCACACGCCCGGCCCAACGCGACCGCACCGGCCCGCGCGCTGGTTCGCGCTGGCTCGGGACACCGGCTCGATCGGCAGTCGCTGGACCTTCGTGCGCGTCGAATAGCGCGACATCCGCGCTGTGCCCGGATCGATGACATAACGAATGCCGGGGACGGTGATGGAGGTCTCTGCCACGTTGGTCGCGAGCACGATCCGTTGCCCGGTATGCCGACTGAATACCCTGTGCTGCTCCGCCGCGGACAACCGTGCATAGAGCGGCAGGATCTCGGTGTGTCGCAGTTTCATCGCCGTGAGGGCTTCGGCGGTGTCCCGGATCTCCCGCTCGCCGGACAGGAAGACGAGGACGTCACCGGGTCCGAGCGCCCGGACTTCTTCCACGGCGGCACAGATGGCGTCGATCTGGTCACGGGCTTCGGCGACGACGGGCTGAGTCAGTGGGTCCGCGTCGTCCTCGATGGGCAGATCCTCCACGATCGGGCGATAGCGGATCTCCACCGGATAGGTCCGGCCGGACACTTCGATGATCGGTGCGTCGTCGAAGTGCCGGGAGAAGCGCGCAGTGTCGATCGTCGCCGAGGTGATGATCACCTTCAGGTCGGGCCTGCGCGGGAGCAACTGCTTGAGATAGCCGAGAAGGAAGTCGATGTTGAGGCTGCGCTCGTGGGCCTCGTCGATGATGATGCAGTCATAGCGCCGCAGGTCACGGTCGTGGCTGATCTCGGCCAGCAGCACGCCGTCGGTCATCACGAGCAGCCGCGTCCGGCGTCCGGCCTTGCGGGTGAAGCGGACCTGATAGCCGATCTCGTCACCGAGTTCCGTGGCGGTCTCCTCGGCGATGCGCTCGGCAACCGAGCGGGCCGCGATGCGGCGCGGCTGGGTGTGGGCTATGCGACCGAGGCCGAGCCGCAGGCAGATCTTGGGCAACTGGGTCGTCTTGCCCGAACCGGTCTCGCCGGCGACGACGACCACCTGATGGTCCCGGATGGCCGTCGCAATATCGTCGGCCCGGGCGCTGATCGGCAGGTCGGGGTCGAATTCGAGGACCCCGTCGAAGGGCCGCTCGGGTGGGGACAGCAGCGCGGGCAGAGGTGACTCCCCTGCCCGCGTCCCGCGCTCGTCGCGTCCGTCGTTCAGCGCTTGTCCTCCCGCACCAACGCCAGCGGGCAGTGACCGTGTGCCATGACGGCTCGGATGGTCGCACCCGGGGACAGCACCGGAAGACCGGAACCGTGCACGCCGAGCACCAGCAGGTCGAGTTCATCGGAGCGCCGGTTGAGCTCGTCGACCGGATGGGCCGCGACGACCGTCTGGGTCACATCGACCTGGGGATAGCGCTCCGCGAACGGAGCCACCAGCGTGGCCAGCACCTCGCGCGCGCCCTTGGCGTGGTTTTCCTCGCGTTCCGCGCGCTGGCTCCGGTCGGCGAAGAAGCTCGTCGGGAGGTTGAAAGCGTGGATGACCTCGAGACGGGAGCCGCGGTGAGCGGCCTCTGCGAACGCATAGCCGAGGCATTCCTCGCTCGGCTCGCCGGTGTGCACACCGACGCCGATCAGACCGATGTCACCGGTCTTGGGGCGGTGGCTCGCGGCGGAGACCATGATCGTCGGGCAATGCGCGGTGGCGGCCACGCCGACGCTGGTCGAACCCACGAACAACCGCTCCAGGCCACTCAGGGCCCGGCGCCCCACCACGAGAGTCCGCGCGTTCTCCGACAAGCGGGTCAACACGGCGCCCGGGTTGCCCATGTAGATCTTCGTGGTCAGTCGTTCGGCGGCGAAACCGAGCGACAGCGCCCGCTTCTTCGCCTCCTGCGCGGCCTCCTCGCCGGCTTCCTCCAGCAGGTTGGGGTCATAGACGACACCCCACGCGCCGGCCAACACCGCGTCATCCACGGCATGGGCCAGCAACAGGTCGGCCCCTTGGCTCTCGGCCTCACGCACCCCGTAGTCGACCGCCCGCAGGCCGTCCTCGGAGCCGTCGACTCCGACGACCACCAGATTGCGTCGTTCCGAGCTCTCGGTCATCGACTTTCCCTCTCCGCTGAAGACCACGTTTCCCTGATCGTAGACCGCAGCACCGACACCCGCACAGCAGCCCCGGCAACGGTGGATGCAGGCCGGCGGGGCGTACTCCTCAAGCGCGAGCGACCACCCGACCGCTGATGCTGCGCGGGGTCAGGCGGATGACCCAGTCACGTCCGCCGGGCGCCCACGGCTCCGGCAGAAGATCGTGCCAACTGACGATCTCCTCCGGTGACGTGACCCGCGTGGTGGTCGCGCTCATCAGCACGCTCCACCCGGTGGCGGTCTCGACATCGAACTCATCGATCTGGAAGGCGACGTCCGTCGGTGTCGCCAGTTCCGCCAGCGCGCTGCCGGCAGCCGTGCGGAAGGCGATGAGGCCGTCGCTCCACGCGTACGCGACCGGCAGGATCACCGGCCCTTTCGCCGCTTCCCAGGCGACGCGTCCGATCTGGTGCGTGCGCAGAAGGGCCATGACCTCCGACTCGGGAAGCGCCTCGAACCGACCCGGCATGCCTCCTGGGTTCTCCACAGGACCTCCAACGAACTAGTTGATCAGCTTTCGAACGTGGTCCGTCCACGCAGACGGCTCGCGAGCTCGTCATCGATCCCGTCCGCCACCTCGCTCATCATCCGCACCGCTTGCAGGAGATGCGCCGGCACGAACGGGTGCGCGAACACACTCAGGCTCACGAACACGCGGTCCCGGATCAGCTGGAACTTGATGAACCGCACCTCGGTGTTGAGGTCGGACAGGATCTCCATCGCCCGTGACCGGCCCTCGACCTCGTGCACCAGTGGCGCGAACACGATGATCTCCCGGTGATCGGCCGAGACGCGAATGAACAGCATCGTCGATCCGACGCGGATCGTCAGGTCTCCCTCGGAGTCCCTGGGTGGCCGATGACCGAACATCTCGGCCAGTTCCGCCTCGATCATGTCCTCGAGGTGCTCAGGGTTGACGGGCACGACCGCGGTCACGTCCTCGGCATCGAACTCGGACTGACCGATGAGTGGTTTGGGGTCCGGCTGCAGAATCTCGGCAAGTTGGTCCGGCGCCAGGAAGACGGGATGCTGGATGCCATAGATATCGCGGAGGGCGACAACAGCCAGGCGCGCGAGCGTGTCCGATTCCTCCTGCGGCAGCTCGATCCAAAAGTTCGGGGTCGGCCGGTCACCTTCCGACACCGGAGACTTCCAGCCCTGTTCGTCGAACGCCTCGAGCTGGGGCGGGAGCAGTTGATAGTGCTCGCCGAGAACCCCGTTGCTGGCGGCCTCGGCACGCACGAGACCCCTGTTTGCCGCGGAGAAACGGACGAACGGCACCGTTTCGGTCGTCGTGACGGCCACCGATCCGATCGTCAGATCCTGGGTATCGTCCATCACGGAGACCACCTCGGACAGGCGCTCCTCGAAGTTGCGCCAGGCCTGCTCCGTGCTGCGGTCCAGGTCGAAGTCGTCGTATTCGGGCACCCCGTGGTCCTGTTCTTTCGTGTCCGGCCGTGCTCCTGTGAACCTAGTCCCCCAGCCCATGGGAGTCCAAGCGCTTTCGCTGGGCGGCCGGCCGCGGATTTGGGAGGATTTCAGGGAGGTACGCTGACCGCGTCGATCGGCCCAGCGGTTGGCGTTCCCTAGTTGCAGCCGTCCGATGGCCCGGGGACGACCTACGGTTATCGAGCGACCGCGCCACGTTGGAAGGAGCGCCATGAGCCAGCCCCCCGGATTCGGAGGATCATCCCCATGGCCGCAGGGCCAAGGGCCCGCTGGACCGCACGGACCAAGTGGGTCGGGTGGGTCGGGTGGGTCGCACGGCCCGGGCGGAGCCGGTGGCCCGGGTGGGTTTGGCGGCCACCAAGGGCAGGGTGGGCCACAGCACCCGGCCGGTCAGTCCTGGGGCGGGCCCGGCGGCCCGAGCGGGCCGACGCCCCCGCCCGGGCCGGGCGGTCCCGGGGGCCAAGGTTTCGACCCGGAAGCCACCACCAAACGCTTCCCGGCGGCCCCGCCTCCCGGAGGTCCCCAATTCGCCGGCGGTGGCGCACTGCCGCCCGCGCGAGAGCCGCGCAACACCAAGAAGATCGCTTTGATCGTCGGCGCGGCAGTGCTCGCACTCGCGCTGATCGTCGTGGGTGCCGTGCTGTTCCGGAACCACCAGCAGCAGGTCGCTGCCGAGCGTGCGGCCGAAGAGGCTCGCATCGCCGAAGAACAGCGCAAGGCGGAGGAAACCCGTCAGGTCGCAGCCGCCGGCTCCACCGCCGAGGGGTTCCTGCAGGCGCTCAGCGAGTCCGACGCGGAGAAGGCGCTCGCTTATGCCGCCAGCCCGCCCGAGGGCAACAATGACCTGCTCAGCCGGGACGTGCTGTTCGAGGCGAACAAGCGGGCCGCGATGACCGGAGCAGCTGTCAACGAGACCGTGCTCAACGAGGAAACCCCAGGTGTTTGGAACACCGGCACTGCCAAGGTCACCTATTCCATCGGGGAGCAGCCGCAGACGGTCGATCTGCCGCTCCGCAAGGTCGACAACGAATGGAAGATCGACCAGGTCTCGGCACCGGTCAAGCTCGGACTCAATGGGCCGGAACGTCTCGTGAACGGCGTGACCGTGGGGCCGGGTGCGTACAACCTGTTTCCCGGCTCCTATTCCGTGACCTCGACGAACCCACTGGTCGGGCTCGATCGCACGGAGTTCGTGCTCAGTTCGCCCACCGCGACCGACACCGACTGGGAACCGGAGCCAGTCCTGAGCGACGAAGGCCGCGACCGGAGCATCGAGGCCGGCAAGCGACTGATCGACGAGTGCATGAAGTCCAGGGAGCTGGCGCCCCCCAACTGCCCGTTCATTCTGTGGCGCGAGGAAGGGCTGACGATCGACACGTCGACGATCCGGTACACGCTCAAGAACGATCCGTGGCAGGACGTCGAGTTCCGGTTCAACGGGGCCACGATGACGGCGTCGGCGACAGTGCAGGTGGCCAACGAGATCCGGGCGTCCGCGACCCAGAACGGTCGGCGCGGCACCTTGGTCCCCCAGACCCAGACCAATCCGGCCGGCGTCGTGGTCAAGCTCGGCTCGGGCAACCCGGAGGCCAGCTTCACGTGACGTTGCCACGCCTGGTCGCCACCGATCTCGACGGGACGCTGCTGCGGCCGGACACGACCGTCGGCGCGCGCACCAGGCGGGCGCTCGACCGGGTGCGGGCCGCCGGCGTGCTCGTCGTGCCCGTCACGGCCCGCTCCCCCATCGGCTTGGTCGGCATTGCCGAGCCGGCCGGCTTCGACTCGTGGGGCGTGTGCGCCAACGGTGCGTACGCCTGGCATTTCGGCGAGAGCCGCGCCCTGTTCAGCGTGGCCATCGAGACCGAGGTGGTCCGCGAGTTGCTCACCGGGCTGCGTGCCGCGGTCCCGTCGGCTCGTTTCGCCGTAGTGCGGAACTACGGATGGGATTTCGTGGCCGAGGAGGGGTACGCGGCGTTGTCCGTCCATCGCGACCACTCCATCCAGCCGCGGGTGATGCGCCGCGGGACGCTCGTCGACCTGGCCGCGGAACCGTGCCTCAAGATTGTGGTCAGGTCGAGCGAGCACACGCCGGCAGAGCTGTTCGACGCGGTCGCGGGGCTGGGGATCGAAGGCTGTACGCCGACCCTGTCGGGCGCACCCTTCCTCGAGGTAGCTGCCGCAGGAGTGAGCAAGGCCACCGGGCTGGCGCGACTGTGCGAGCTGTTGAAGATCGCCGACGGTGATGTGGTGGCGTTCGGAGACGCCCGCAATGATGTGGAGATGCTCACCTGGGCAGGTCACGGAGTGGCGATGGGCAATGCGATGCCTGAGGCGCAGGTGGCTGCCGACGAGATCCTGCCCGCCACCAACGCCGACGAGGCTGTGGCGGACTGGCTCGAGGGGCTGCTTGCCGGCGTACCTCCGGCGCAATCCACCTCCTGAAGCCCCGGCTGCCACCTGCCCTGAGCCCGTGGTCGCGACAACCTCAACCTATCCGGCATGCCCGGGCCGGCATGGACCGAGACGATGCGCATTGCCGTCATGAGCGACACCGGCAGGTCCGTGCGCGGGAATCGCCCGGCTCGGCGGTGACGCCTGGACGGCCAGCCCCCGGGCACTGCTCAGAGGTTCTGTGAGGCCTCCTCCTGTGTGAGCAGTGCGGTCAGTGCCCGACGATGGCGACGGTACGCCGCCCGCCCGTTCTTGGTGATCGTGAAGCTGGTGCTGCTGCCCCGGCCGCGGCCGGACTTGTGGATGGTCACATAGCCTGCTGCCTGCAGCGTCGACATCTGTTTCGACAGGTCGGAGTCGGAGAGGTGCAGGTGGTCCCGCAGGAACGAGAAGTCGGCGCCCTCGGACGCATCCAGCAGGGCCATCGCGGCAAGCCTCTTGGGCGGGTGGATCACGGGGTCGAACTCCTCGAGTGGGCTCGTCATGCGAGCCGCTTCCGGACCTTTTCCGCTGCTCGCGGATAGATCACGCGTTCATAGAGGGTGATGAGGACGAAGATCGTGACGAAAACCACCACGAGGCCGGCCGGCCACCCCAGGAGGATCCACGCGAGAGCGGTCAGCAGCGCCACGATCGCGAAGCCCGCCAGGCACGTGAGATAGGCCCTTCTGATCTCCGGCGGCGCCGCCCCCATCCGTGGCCAGGTGCCCCACTGCCGCCGATACCAGGACGCGAACCCGAGGACCGCAGCCAGCGCAATGCCGAGCGTCAGCCAGCCCACCCAGGACTCGAACTCGAAGAAGAGCGCGGCGCTCACTCCGATCAGGGTGAAGATGACGGCAATAAACGCTGGATACCAGATCGGGACCCGCGGATAGTCGATGAAGGGGGCCGCTGCTGCACGCTCGGCCCCAAGGAGCGTTTGCCGACTGCTTTCCATGACGGAAAGTTTACCGAAATGCTTTCCAGTTTCGCAAGTGTCAACCGTGTTGGAAGGGAACACCAACGCCCGCCGACCCCGAAATGGGACCGGCGGGCGCCGAAGCGTGCACGATCAGCTGCAGCCGCTCGTTGCGCCGCAGCCCTCACACACATAGCAGGAGCCGCTGGGACGCATCTTGGTGCCGCAGGTGAAGCAGAGCGGCGCGTCAACGGTGCTGCCGGTGAGGGACTCCATAAGCTCCGCCGACGTATGCGCCTCCGCCGGCGCCGGCTTGATCAGGTTGATCTCCTTGATCGCTGCTGGCGCCGAGTTCTTGCCAGGCCGATCCGTGTCGACCTCGTCACCCGCGTCATTCTTCAGCGACTCGGACTCGATCTCCTCGACCTCGTCCGCGACATAGGACCCGGTCTCCACATAGCGGGCGCGTTCGGCGGCCGTATAGATGCCGAGCTCCGAACGCTCGTCGAACGACAGATAGTCGAGCGCAAGACGGCGGAAAACATAGTCGATGATCGACTGCGCCATCCGGATATCCGGGTCGTCGGTCATGCCGGCCGGCTCGAACTTCATGTTGGTGAACTTCTGGACGTAGGTGTCGAGGGGCACGCCGTACTGCAGCGCGATGGACACCGCGATCGAGAAGGCGTCCATGACGCCCGCCAGGGTCGAACCCTGCTTGCCGAGCTTCAGGAAGACTTCGCCCAGACCGTCGTCGGGATAGGACCCGGACGTGAGGTAGCCCTCAGC
This sequence comes from Ammonicoccus luteus, assembly GCF_050880385.1. Taxonomy (NCBI): domain Bacteria; kingdom Bacillati; phylum Actinomycetota; class Actinomycetes; order Propionibacteriales; family Propionibacteriaceae; genus Ammonicoccus; species Ammonicoccus luteus. The sequence goes on along the minus strand of NZ_JBNZCI010000001.1, from coordinate 116,761 downwards.
GCCACCCACAGTGAACGACGTTGTCATCGAGGGACGCTTCTTGGGCAGTCGCTTGCGCCGCGGACGGTACTCCACCGCGGGAGCAGGGGCCGGCGCCTCCGCCTTCTCCTCCTTCTTCTTGGCATCCGACAGGGGCTGGCCGACCTTGCAATTGTCGCGATAGACCGCGAGCGCCTTGAGGCCGAGCTTCCAACCCTGCAGATAGACGTCCGCAATCTCCTCCACCGTCGCGCTCTCCGGCAGGTTCACCGTCTTCGAGATCGCACCGGAGAGGAACGGCTGCACGGCCGCCATCATGCGCACATGGCCCATCGGGCGGATGGCCCGCGCGCCCATAGCGGTATCGAACACCTCGTAGTGCTCGGTCCGAAGCCCTGGTGCGTCGATCACATGTCCGTGCTCGGCGATGTATTCCACGATCGCTTCCACCGTCTCCGCCGCATAGCCGAGTTTGGTGAGCGCGCGCGGGATCGTCTGATTGACGATCTGCATCGAGCCACCGCCGACGAGCTTCTTGAACTTGACCAGCGAGAAGTCCGGCTCGATGCCGGTGGTGTCGCAGTCCATCATGAAGCCGATGGTCCCGGTCGGAGCCAGCACCGACGCCTGGGCATTGCGGAACCCGTTGTTCGCCCCGAGCTTGACGACCTGGTCCCATTCCCTGGTCGCCAACTTGTGCACATCACCGTCGATGCCGGAAATCGTGCGCAGCGAGTCGTTGGCGGCCTGGTGCTTGCGCATGACGCGCTGATGGGCATCAGCGTTCCGGGCGTACCCGTTGTAGGGACCCACGATCGCGGCAAGCTCGGCTGACCGGCGATAGGAGGCGCCGGTCATGAGGGAGGTGATCGCTGCGGCGAACGAGCGACCGCCCTCGGAGTCATAGCCGTGTCCGGTCGCCATCAGCAGGGCGCCCAAGTTCGCGTACCCAATGCCCAACTGACGGTAGTTGCGCGTCGTCTCGCCGATGGCCTCGGTCGGGAAGTCCGCGAAACAGATCGAGATGTCCATCGCGGTAATGATCAACTCGACGGCCTTGGTGAACAGCTCGGCGTCGAAGCGGTCCTCCTCGGTCAGGAACTTCAGCAGGTTGAGGCTGGCGAGGTTGCAGGAGGAGTTGTCGAGCGACATGTACTCCGAGCAGGGGTTGGACGCAGTGATCCGACCGGTCTCAGGGTTGGTGTGCCAAGCATTGATGGTGTCGTCGTACTGCACCCCGGGGTCCGCGCACTCCCAGGCCGCCTTGGCGATCTTCTGGAACAGCTCGCGGGCATCGACGCGCTCCACGACCTGCCCGTCGGTGCGCGACGTCAGTGCGAAGTCGCCGCCGTCCTCCACCGCCCGCATGAACTCGTCCGAGACCCGCACCGAGTTGTTCGCGTTCTGGTATTGCACCGAGGTGATGTCCTTGCCGCCCAGATCCATGTCGAAACCGGCGTCGCGCAGCGCGCGGATCTTGTTCTCCTCTCGCGCCTTGGTCTCGATGAACTCCTCGATGTCGGGGTGGTCGACGTCGAGCACGACCATCTTCGCCGCACGACGGGTGGCGCCACCGGACTTGATCGTCCCGGCGGACGCATCGGCGCCGCGCATAAAGGAAACGGGACCGGAGGCGGTGCCACCGGAGGACAGCAACTCCTTGGACGAGCGGATGCGGGAGAGATTCAGGCCGGCGCCGGAGCCGCCCTTGAAGATGAAGCCCTCCTCCTTGTACCAGTTCAGGATCGAGTCCATCGAGTCGTCAACCGAGAGGATGAAGCACGCGCTCACCTGCTGCGGGCTCTTGGTGCCGACGTTGAACCAGACCGGGGAGTTGAAGCTGAAGACCTGATGCAACAGCATCCAGGTGAGCTCGTGCTCGAAGATCTCCGCGTCGGCCTCGGTGGCGAAGTAGCCGTGCTCCTGGCCCGCGGTGCGATAGGTCTTCACCACCCGGTCGATCAACTGCTTGAGGCCCTGTTCCCGGGCTTCGGTGCCGAGCGCGCCCCGGAAGTATTTCGTGGTGACGATCGTCGAGGCATTCATCGACCAGAAATCGGGGAACTCCACCCCGCGCTGCTCGAAGACGTTCTCGCCGGTCTTCCAGTTGGTCTGGACGATGTCGCGGCGTTCCCAGACCACCTCGTCATACGGGTGGACGCCGTCGGTGGTGAAAACGCGATCGATTGTCAGGCCGGTGCGGGCCTTGCCGGTCTTGCGACTGGAGCGCGCGGTCTCGGTCATTGCGTTCCTCTCGGAGATGGCGTCCTTGGACGCGGGGTGGGTTTGGTTGTCGGTGCGTCGCCTCAGTCGGCAACGGTGGCAGCCTGCTGCCGGAGCCGCGCGATCTCTGCTTCGAAATCGTCCACGGACTCGTATTGCTTGTAGACGCTCGCGAAGCGGAGATAGGCAACCTCGTCGAGAGCGCGCAGCGGGGTGAGGATGGCGACCCCAACCTCGCCGGCCGGAATCTCCGGCAGCCCCGAGGCGCGAAGGGCCTCCTCGACCTCCTGACCGAGCCGTGCGAGTTGCTCCTCGGTCACCGGGCGGCCTTTGCAGGCCTTGCGAACGCCGTTCACAACCTTGTCCCGGTTGAACTGCTCCACCACACCGGACCGCTTGACCACGACCATCTGCATCTGCTCGATCGTGGTGAAGCGACGCTCGCAGGCCGGACACTGACGACGTCGGCGAATGCCCGCACCCTCGTCGACCGAGCGCGAGTCCAGCACGCGGGAGTCGTTGTGTCGGCAGTAGGGACAGCGCATGTGCACTCACCTCCGGTGACGATTCGGCGACCCCACAGGCCCCGGCTGGGGATATCCCTGGGGACAAACCTGTGTGATCGGTGTGGACAGGCTGTGGACAAGAACCACAACCTGTGGATTAACAACAAGGTTGTAACTACTAGATATGGACACCCTAGGCGCCTCCCCCACAAGAGGCAAGTGCTTCGCTCGGGGCTCGGACACCGGCTTGCGCGTCCAACTTCGGTATGACAGGCTCCCCCGCCACGACACTCCCGCGACCGCGCCGCTTGGATCCTGGCGCGTCACACAAAGCTGGTCAGAGGACGTTGCGCAGGAGCATGAAGACGAGGCCGGGAGCCGCCAACAGCAGGACGATCCACGCCGGACGCCACGTGTCCAAGCGGCCGAGGAGGCCCGGCAGGCCAGCAGGCCGTTCGAGCGCGATCCGCAGCGCGGTCCAGACCCAGACTCCGGCCAGAACGGTTGCCAGCACAAGCACATAGGGGTTCCAGCCCCAGGCGGCAGCGACATCACCGCGCAAAAGGGCGCCGCCCATCCGCGAACCGCCACACAGCGGACACAGCCACCCTGTCACCGCCAGGAATGGACAAGGCGCCCCTTCCCCCGTGACCACATAGACCCCTCCGGCGACCGCACACGCGCCACCGAATAGAGACAGCCACCCCAGCCGGCGAACACCGTCCACCCCAGCTGACAGCGGACCCCCCGGGGTCACGGACTTCATCGGCGGCTGCATGAGGCCATTATCCGGGGCAACAGAGGTGACCCAAGCGCTCACCGAGACGCCGACTCCGCCACCGAGACCCCCGGGGTCACCGACGCTGCCGGTTCGGCGGTCACGCGCATTGCGGTCGCCCCCACGCACACGAGCGCTGTCACCATCAAGGCGACGATGACGCCCATCGCCACCGCGAGCCCCCGGTCCGTCAGCCGGAAACCGAGATCCAACACTGCCGGCGGCACTTCAGCAGATCCGCGACGAACTGCCCGGCCCACCTCCGGACCGCGCACACCCTCGGGTCGTCCTTGCCGGCCCGGCTGAACCATGCGCCCGGCCGGTGCAGTCCGGACGCGGCGGCGAGCAGCCTCCTGCGGGCGACCTCGCCGGCCGGGACGCACTGCAGCATCCGCCAACCGGACATCCATCAGAGCGCTCATAACCCCTCCTCGCGTTCGTCGAACATTTGTTCGAAGAACAGTCTTGCCTAGTAGTGATTCGAACACAACCCCTAATCGGAGCCTGCCCTCCGGGCCCGAACGACCCGACAGCAGGAAGCCCATCAGGCGGGTCCGACACTTTTGATCGAGGAAAGCGACACGCGGCCGTCACTTCGAACAAATGTTTCAATCGGGCAGGGAATCCGCGTATGTTTGGGCTCATGGCAGACAGCGAAAACACCCTTACCCCCCGTCGTCGCCGAGGGCGCCCCAGCAAAGCGGAAGTCGAGGCCCAGATCGTCGCCGCCGGGGGCACGGTGTCAGAACTGCCCGATGGCCCGCGGGACGCCCATGGGCTCACGCCGCGCCAACGTCACATCCTCCAGGTCATCAAGGATGCGGTGGAGACGCGGGGTTATCCGCCGAGCATCCGGGAGATGTGCGAACAGGTCGGCTTGGCCAGTTCGTCGTCGGTCTCCCACCAGTTGAAGGTTCTGGAGCACAAGGGTTTTCTGCGCCGCGACCCCAATCGCCCTCGCGCGCTGGAGGTCCTGCTGCCGGACGCGGCGCCCACTTCCGGTTCCGGCATTCGGTCGGGCGCGGCATCGACGAACGACGAGACCGGAATCGGCGACGCTTTCCCGGAGGCTGTCGCCGTGCCGGTTCTGGGCCGGATCGCGGCCGGCGGACCGATCTTGGCCGAGGAACGTGTGGAGGACGTGTTCCCGTTGCCGAGGCAACTGGTCGGTGAGGGCAACCTGTTCCTGCTGGAGGTGCGTGGTGACTCCATGATCGACGCTGCGGTGTGTGACGGGGACTGGGTCGTCATTCGACAGCAGCCGACCGCCGACAACGGCGACATGGTTGCCGCCCTGCTTGACAACGAGGCCACGGTCAAGACCTTCAAGAGGACCGGCTCGCAGGTGTGGCTGATGCCGCACAACTCTGCATACGATCCGATCGACGGCAACGACGCCACCATCCTGGGCAAAGTGGTTGCGGTGCTGCGTCGCGTCTGACGGGCGGGTGTCAGGTCTCCGCGCTCAGCCTGCGAAGTGCCTGGACAACGATCTCCGGATCGTTCGTCTGCCACATCGGAGGCATCCCCGCACGCAGGAACGAGCCATAGCGCGCAGTGCTGAGGCGGGGGTCGAGCACGGCGACGACGCCCCTGTCCGTGGCACGTCGGATAAGTCGTCCGGCTCCTTGGGCGAGGAGCAGTGCCGCATGACCCGCCGCTACTGCCATGAACCCATTGCCCCCTGCCTCGGCCACCGCACGCTGGCGCGCCTGCATCAGTGGGTCGTCCGGGCGCGGAAACGGGATCTTGTCGATGATCACCAGCCTGCATGTGTCACCCGGCACGTCGATCCCCTGCCACAGCGACATCGTCCCGAAGAGGCTCGTCTCCGGTTCGTCGATGAAGCGCCGTGTCAGTTCGGACAGTTGGGCATCTCCTTGGCACAGCACGGTGTGCTTCTTCAAGTTCTCCCGCACATGCCGCGCGGCGACCTCGGCCGAACGCGTGGAGGCGAACAGGCCGAGCGTCCGGCCACCAGCTGCCCACACCAACTCTGCGACCTCCGCCAGCACTGCGTCAGAGATTCCGTCGCGCCCGGGACGGGGCAGGCTCCTGCTGATGTAGAGAATCCCCTGCTTCGCATAGTGGAACGGTGACCCGACGTCGATGCCCCGCCAGGTGAGTTCCTCGTCCTCTGCCGGCGGCGCGGGAAGCTCCCTGCGCTCGTCACGCCGGAGACCCACTGAACCCGCAGCCGATTCGAAATCCCCGCCGATCCTCAGCGTCGCCGACGTCAGGATCGTCGTGACCTGATTCAGCACCTTCTCCCGCATCAGCCCGGCCACGCTGAGTGGCGCGACTCGAGCCTCCCGACCCATGCGATCTCGTTCGGCGACATAGATGACATCGAAGTCCCCGAGAGCCGCCATCCGCTCCGCCACGTCGAAGACTTCCTTGACCGCGGCCTGCGCTTGGCGCTCCTCGTTGTCCGCCTCCTTGCCGCCCATGGCGCTCACCACCTTGCGGGTGACGTCACGCACCTGCTCGAATGCCCGGACGACGGGGGCGTCTGGACCGGGCACCTGCTCCAGCGGTGCCGCGTCCAGCGCCTCGCGGAGCACGTCGCCCATCTCGAGGAATTCCAGGCCGAGCTCGTCCGACAGCCAAGGCAGCGATCGTTTGGCGATGCGTTCCACCTGCTGTGGCGACAACTCCGCGGACGCCGCCCCGGTGACCCGGGCGACCAACTCGTGGGCTTCGTCGATGATGACATGATCATGCTCAGGCAACGCCGTTCCGCCGTGCATGGCGTCGATCGCCAACAGGGCATGATTCGTCACCACGAGATCAGCGGCGCGCGCGACCTCGCGCGACTTCTCCACGAAGCACACCTCGCCATAGGGACACCGCTGGGCACCGACGCACTCGCGGACCGGGACCGACACCTGGGCCCATGCCTTGGCCGTATGGGACGGCGCATCATCCCGATCGGCCAGCCCATGGTCGTCCGCCTGGGTCTCCGCCCACTCTCGCAGCGCCACAACTTCAGCGCCCACAACCGAGTCGGCTGATTGGGCCGTGGCACGCATGGCTTCGACGACCTCCGTCGAGCCCAACAAAGTGTCTTGGTCCTCGACGGCCTGATCGCGGACCCGCAACAAGCACGCGTAGTTCGACCGGCCCTTCAGGATCGCCGTGCGGGGTCGCCGCCCGAGAACCTTCTCCACCGCGTCGAGTGCGCGGGGAATGTCGGTCTTGGCAAGTTGGGCCTGCAGCGCGAGAGTGGCGGTGGCCACCACGACACGCTCGGACGCGCCGGCAGCCCTCATCAGGGCCGGCGCAAGATAGCCGAGCGATTTGCCGGTGCCCGTGCCCGCCTGCACAAGCAGATGCTGTCCGGTGGCAAGCGCCTCTGCGACCGCGTCCGCCATCGCCACCTGACCGGGCCGCTCGCTCCCGCCGAGTTGCTCGACGGCATGGGCCAGAACGGCGCGATGGTCAGGGGTGGAAGTCACCGGGCAACCTTAGCCAACCGCGCCGACAGAGCCGCCCGGAAGAAGTCCGGCCGGCTCTGCCGGGTCGGTCAAGGTCGTTCCCAGGGCGGCTGCTCGCATAGCTGCCGCCGAGCCGGGGTCAGCCGTCGAGCGGCTGGCCCGTGCGGTCCCGCGTGAACGCCAGCGCCACCAGCGAGATGGCGCCGAAGGCAATGACGACCAAGCCGACAGGCAGTGTGCTGGCGTACGCCGCCACCAACGCCGTGGCAATCAACGGAAGCGGGCCGCCGAAGAGCGCGGCGCCGACCTGATAACCCAACGAGACACCCGTATAGCGAACGGCCGGTGGGAAACTCTCGGCGAAATAGGAACCGAGCGTCGCGCCGACCAGCGCCCAAATGCAGCTGAATCCGATGAAGATCGCCAAGAGAGCGAGCCACCAGTTGCCGGTCTTCAGCAACTCGAAATACGGGATGACGAAGGCCATCGCGAGAACGGTGCCGACCGTGTACACCTTCTTCCGGCCGACGCGGTCCGAAATAGCGCCGGCAGCCAGCATGATCGGAATCGTCACGACCGCCGCGATCAACACCGCATTGAGGGCTTCAAGTCGCTCATATCCGATGCTGACCATGAAGGAGATTGTGTAGGTCGCGAACAGGAAGAACGTCGCCGTTTCGATGGCCTTGGCGCCAATGACGATGAACACTTCTCGCCAGTTCTTCCGGAACACCGCGGCGATCGGCAACTTTTCCTGTGTGCGTTCGGCCTGGACCTTCTTGAACGACGGTGTTTCGCCCACCGCCTTCCGGATCCATAGGCCAAGCAGCACCAGGGCGGCAGAAATCAGGAACGGAATGCGCCAGCCGAACGACAGGAAGTCTTCCTCGGAGAAGACGGCCAGACTTCCGGTCACCGCCAAGTTGCCCAAGGCAAGGCCTGCGAGCGCTCCGGTCTGGGGGATGGCTCCATAGAAGCCGCGGCGATGGCTCGGGGAATATTCGACTGCCAGCAACAGGCCACCGCCCCATTCGCCGCCGAGGGCGAGACCCTGGATGAGCCGAAGGACGGTGAGCAGGATCGGCGCTGCGATCCCGATGCTCGCGTAGGTCGGCAACAAGCCCATGGCGATCGTCGCCAATCCCATCAACGACAGCGTGATGATGAGGGTGATCTTCCGGCCGATCCGGTCGCCCATGTGCGAGAACAAGATGCCGCCGACCGGCCGGACCAAGAAGGCCAGCGCGAATGACGTCAAGGACAGAATCTGACTGATGACGGGATCGTCCGACGGGAAGAACAACGGCCCGAAGACGATCGCGGCCATGGTGCCGTAAAGGAAGTAGTCATACCACTCGATAACGCTGCCGACAGCGCTGGCGATAAGGGCGCGATATCTCTCGCCCTTGGGAATCAGATGAGACTTGTCGAGGGGCTCAGTGGTAGGTGAAGCCATAGCAATGCTCTTTTCCGGGGGCAATATGAGCAGGTTGGGAGAAAGGCTCCAGTCGAACTGGAATTCACTGATCGCGGGCCCGAGCTCGATCAGGCACATCCCGAAAGCGCATCATCGCACTTTCAGGTATTGCATTAATTCATGGGACCATAACGCAACTGCTGACAGCATGACAGCAACGACCTCGCACTGTCCATGGCATTGGCTTCGACAATGCTGCGCTGAGGCGGGTCACGACTCGTTGCGGCTGCGCGCGGCGGCCGCTGATCGACTCCGGACAGTGGGTGTGGCGGACTCTGCGGATCGAAGGGGTCGCGCCGGCTGGGTAGCGGCGGTCAGGGCGCTGCGTTGGCTGAACGGCACGACTTCAGGGCGGCAGGAGCCGATTTCACGCGCTGGGGCTCGATTGTCGGACCGGAATGGCAAGATGCGGCTTAGAGCAATGAACCAAGGAGTCGACGATGACCATCCTGACTGGAACCGACCGCACCCTGGCCCAGGCAATCAGTCCGGATGAGGGCCGCTTGACCGTCCACTGTGCCGACCGACCCGGCGTGGTGGCGGCCGTCGCCACCTTCCTGGCTGAGCGCAACGCCAACATCATCGAGTCGGACCAGACCACCACCGATCCCGAAGGCGGCCCGATCTTCCTGCGGATCGTGTTCCGCATGCCCAATCTCACCGCCATCATCGACGAGGTGCGCGAACAGTTCGCGTTGACCGTCGTCGACCCGTTCGATGTCGACGACTGGCAGATCACCCAGTCGGCGGTGCCGAAACGAGTCGCCGTCATGGTGTCGAAATATGACCACTGCCTGATGGAGTTGCTGTGGCGGTGGCGCCGTGGCGAACTGCCGATCAACATCGGTCTGGTCATCTCCAACCACGCCGACCTCGGGCCCGCCGTCCGCTCGTTCGGCCTGTCCTTCGTCCACATCCCCGTCACCAAGGAGAACAAGGAGGCAGCGGAGGCCGAGCAGTTGCGTCTCCTCAAGGACAACTTCGACGTTGTGGTCATGGCCCGCTATATGCAAATCCTGTCCACTACGTTCCTGCGGGACGTCGGCTGCCCGGTCATCAACATCCACCACAGCTTCCTGCCCGCGTTCATCGGCGCCTCGCCCTATGCTCAGGCGCACGCGCGCGGCGTGAAGCTGATCGGCGCGACGGCGCACTATGCGACCGAGGACCTCGACGAGGGGCCGATCATCGAGCAGGATGTCGCCCGCGTCTCCCACGACGACACCGTCGCGACGCTGCGCAGGCGGGGTGCTGACATCGAACGGGCGGTGTTCGTCCGGGCCGTGCAATGGCACTGCGAGGACCGAGTGCTCCGGCGGGGCAACACCACGGTGGTCTTTGCCTGACCGCAGTGGTCAGATTGCCACGCACCCCGCTCCGAACTCGACCGACCGGGGCGGTCACCCCTCAAAGAACTCCTCGAACTCCGCGGCGACCTCGGGATGGACACGAGCGACGATCCGCGTCCCGTCAGCCGTGTGCTCGGTGGTGACGAACTCACCCGAGCGATGGACTTTGTCGAGCAGATCGCCGCGGCTGTATGGCACCAAGGCCCGCACCTCGACCTCCGGGCGCGGAAGGCGTCCGTCGATCACGCTCTTCAATTCGTCCACCCCGGCTCCGGTCCGGGCGGAGACGACGACGGCGTCGGGAAAGCGGGTGCGCAGCAGTTGCAGGTTCTCCTCCGACGCCCGATCGGCCTTGTTAATGACGAGCAACTCGGGGTTGTCGCCCGCGCCGATGTCGTTGAGGACCGTGCGCACCGCGGAGATCTGACCCAACGGATCAGCGTCAGCGCCGTCGACGACGTGCACGAGCAGATCGGCGTCCGTCGATTCCTCCAGCGTCGAGGCGAATGCCTCGACCAGGTCGTGGGGCAGGTGGCGGACGAAACCGACGGTGTCGGTGAGCGTGTAGACCCGGCCGTCCGTGGTTTCAGTCCGCCGAGTGGTCGGGTCGAGGGTGGCGAAGAGGGCGTCTTCGACGAGTACGCCCGCGCCGGTCAGCCGATTGAGCAGGGAGGACTTGCCGGCGTTGGTGTACCCCACGATCGCCACTGACGGCACCCGGTGTCGTCGACGCTCCGCCCTCTTCGTCTCCCGGGTCGAGTCCATGTCGCGGAGCTTCGCCCGGAGTTGCGCGATCCGCGAGTGGATCCGGCGCCGGTCTGTCTCGAGCTTGGTCTCACCCGGACCGCGCCCGCCGATGCCTGCGCCACCGGCAGCCTGGCCACCGGCCTGCCGGGACAGATTCCCGCCCCACCCGCGCAGGCGCTGCTTGAGATAGTTGAGCTGCGCCAGCTCGACCTGGGTCTTTCCCTCCACGGACTTGGCGTGCTGGGCGAAGATGTCAAGAATCAGCGAGGTCCGATCGATGACCTTGACCTTGATCTCGTCCTCCAGGTTGCGGAGTTGTGCAGGGCTCAACTCGCCGTCGCAGATGACGGTGTCCGCCCCTGTTGCGATCACGACCTCCCGCACCTCGGCGACCTTGCCGCGGCCGATATAGGTCGCCGGATCCGGCTTTGAACGCCGCTGCACCAAACCCTCCAGGACCTGCGATCCCGCGGTCTCGGCGAGCTGCTTCAGCTCTGCCATCGCGTTGTCCGCGTCCTCCTGGGAGCCGGTCGTCCACACGGAAACGAGCACCACCCGTTCGAGGAGCAGCTGCCGATATTCGACCTCGGTGACGTCCTCGAGCTCGGTCGACATGCCTGCCACGCGGCGCAGAGAGTGCCGCTCGGCCAGGTCGAGCTGGTCACCGTCATAGTCGTCCGAGTCATCCTCGGCTTCGCCCAAGTCATCCTCGGGCCAGTCATCCGACAGGTCTTCGTCCTCGAGCTGGTCGAGGTCGTCGTCGGGAAAGTCATCGTTGAGGCGCGCTGTCATCGTCCCTCCACAATGGCACGCCCGGACCGACTAAGCGAGCGAATAAGCCAGGGGCGAAGAGCCGTCACTGCTCGTCGAGCACCTGCACGTCACCGCGGATGTGCACGACCGCCGGCCCGGTCATCAGGGCGCGTTCGATACCGCCGTCTGGGGTGCTCTCCACCTCGATGTGCAGCGTCCCTCCGGGCACGTCCACGCGCCAGTCGTCACCGCCGAACGCCCGCCGTGCCGCCGCAGCGACCGCGACGGTTCCGGTCCCGCAGGACCGGGTCTCCCCCACGCCGCGCTCGAACACGCGCATCCGCACGTGGCCCGGCGCGACGACCTCGACGAACTCGACGTTAACGCCGTCGGGATAGCGCTCCGCGTCGAATTCCGGTGCCCGGGTGAGATCGAGCGGTGCCACATCCTCGACGAATGCAACCGCGTGCGGATTTCCCACGTCGACCTTTGTCGCCGTCATGGTCACGCCACCGAGCGACACCTGCGTCGGCTCGTCGTCGACCAGCACCTGACCCATGTCGACGCGGACTTGGCCGTCGCGCTGCATCGTGACGCGCTTCAGGCCCGCGCGAGTCCCGACCGGGATGTCGGGGCCGTTGGCGAGGCCCTCCTCGACGAGATAGCGCGCAAACACGCGTACCCCGTTGCCGCACATCTCCGACACCGAACCGTCGGCGTTGCGATAGTCCATGAACCAGACCTTGGGGTCGCCGGCCCACTCGGGGATCTGCCCAGCTGAGACCACCCGGAGCAGTCCGTCACCACCGAGACCCGTGCGGCGATCGCAGAGCAGGCGCACGTCCGTCGGGCTCGGGCTCGCCATGCCGTGGCGGTCGAGCAGGATCACGAAATCGTTCTCGGTGCCGTGTCCTTTGGCGACATTCCAGGTGCGCATGATCCGAGGCTTTCACCCGCTGCTGGACGTGTCCATCCCGCTCATCAGCCGGTCCACGCTCTCCACGAGGTCCTCGGCCAGTGCGGGGAGCCAGGCGATGCGGTGGTCGCGTCGATACCAGCCCAACTGTTTGCGCGCGAAGCGGCGCGTGCCGACGACCGTCGCCTCCTTCGCCTCAGCCTCCGTCAGTTCCCCGTCCAGGAATTGCAGCACCTGCCGATAGCCCAGCGCCCGCGCGGCGGTGAGGCCGTCGCGGAGACCGAGCGGGATGAGCCTGCGTACCTCCGCCACCAGACCCGCCGCCCACATCTCCTCCACCCGCGCTGCAATCCGTCGGTCGAGTTCATCGCGTTCGAGTTCGAGGCCGACCTGGACGACACCGGGGAGCGCGTACGTCCATTCCGGCAGTTTCGGCGTGAAGCCCCCGGTCAGCTCGATGACCTCCAGCGCGCGAACAATCCGGCGGCCGTTGCCGGGGAGGATGCCCGCTGCTGTGTCGGGAGCCCGCTCGGCGAGGATTCGGTGCAGTGCTTCCGGCCCGACGCGAGTGAGTTCGGCTTCCCAGCGCGCGCGTACGCCGGGATCGGTGCCCGGGAAGTCGAACTCGTCGACGATCGCGCGTGTATAGAGCGCGGACCCACCCACGACGATCGGCAACACCCCACGGGCATGGCAGTCGTCGATGGCGGCCCGGGCGAGCTGTTGGAACTCCGCCACCGAGGCGGTCTCGGTGACGTCGGCGATGTCGATCAAGTGATGCGGAATCCCTGCCCGCTCGGCCTCGCTCGGCTTCGCCGTGCCGATGTCCATGCCGCGATAGACGAGCATCGAGTCGGCGTTGATCACCTCTGCGGGTTGGCCGCGGGAGATGCGCAGTTGTGCGTACGCGACTGCCAACGACGATTTGCCGCTCGCGGTCGGGCCGATCAGGACGAGGGTCTGCTCCACGCGAGCCAGTGTGCCCGACCCGGGCGAGGGGGGGTCGTGATCGGCGAGAGGAGCGAGCCGTCATACTGGGGACCAGGCCGTCAACCGGCGGCCAGTGGCACCGGCCGAGCGGTCGGGCGTCGCGAAACCCAGACCAAGGAGGAAGACGCATGGGCATCTTCGACAAGGCCAAGGACTTCGCCTCGAAAAACCCCGACAAGGCCGACGGCATCGTCGACAAGGCAGGTGACATGATCGACCAGCGCACCGGTGGTCAGCACGCCGCGCACGTCGACAAGGGCCAGGACTTCGTCAAGGGTCAGTACGGTGGCGAGCGGGCTCCGGTCGATGCGCCACCGCCGAACGCCGAGGCCCCCGAGGGCAACCTGCCCCCGGCCGAGCCGGGCGCGCCCGGACAGCCGCCGGCCTGACCATCGTTTTCTCCGAGGGCCGCTCACCGCAGGGTGGGCGGCCTTCGGCATGTTCGGGGCCGGTCTCCGACAGTTGAGTCAGGCCCGCCGGCCGATCGTCGGCAGTCCGAGGCTGACCGCGGACGACGTCACGGGGGCAGCCTTCCGCGCGGCCCAGGCGTCTCCCCCACGCGTACGCCGGAGGTTGTTGATCCCGCCGTCGGCATTGAGATGGTGCGGTGCCGCGTAGTCGACGACGGCCTCGGCGATGTCGCCCGGCCGCGGTCTGAGCTCGGGGTTCTCGGGCACCGCCACATGGACCAGCCGATTGTCGCGCGCGCGGCCGGACATGCGGGAGGTCGCGGCGTCCTTGCGGCCCTCGTTGTCGGCGAACATCACCTCGACACGCTCCCCCACGAACTTCTTGTTCTCGTCCCAGGCGATGCCATCGACGAGATCAACCAGTCGCCGATAGCGGTCGGAGACGATTTCCTTCGACACCTGGTCGGGCATCGTCGCGGCCGGCGTACCCGGACGAATCGAATACTGGAACGTGAACGCCGCCGCGAAACGCGCCTGCTCGACGACCGCCAACGTCTCGACGAAGTCCTCCTCCGTCTCGCCGGGGAAGCCCACGATGATGTCGGTCGTGATCGCAGCCTGCGGCATGGCTGCCCGGACGCGATCGAGAATGCCGAGGAAACGCTCGCTGCGATAGGAGCGACGCATCGCCTTGAGGATCCGGTCGGAACCGGACTGCAGCGGCATGTGGAGTTGGGGCATGACGTTGTGGGTGTCCGCCATGGCCTCGATGACGTCGTCTGTGAACGCCGCGGGATGCGGTGAGGTGAACCGCACGCGTTCCAGTCCGTCGATGTCACCGCAGGCGCGCAGAAGCTTCGAGAATGCCTGCTTGTCGCCGAACTCCACCCCATAGGTGTTGACGTTCTGCCCGAGCAGCGTGATCTCCTGCACGCCCTCGGCGACCAGCGCGCGGATCTCGGCGAGGATGTCGCCCGGGCGACGGTCGGTCTCCTTGCCGCGCAGCGAGGGAACGATGCAGAAGGTGCAGGTGTTGTTGCAGCCGACGGAGATGGAGACCCAGGCCGCGTACGCCGAGTCCCGGCGCGTGGGCAGGTTCGACGGGAACGTCTCGAGGGCTTCCTTGATCTCGACCTGTGCCTCCTGCTGGATGCGGGCACGTTCGAGCAGCGCGGGCAGGGAGCCGACGTTGTGCGTACCGAACACGACGTCGACCCACGGGGCACGCTTGACGACCATGTCGCGATCCTTCTGCGCCATGCAGCCTCCGACGGCGATCTGCATCCCGTCGTGGCGCCGCTTGACCTCGGCAAGATGACCGAGATTGCCGTAAAGGCGGTTGTCGGCATTCTCCCGAACTGCGCAGGTGTTGAACACGACCACGTCCGCGTCGGCGCCCTTGGGCGCGGGAACATAGCCGGCTGCATCCAGAAGACCCTGGATGCGTTCGGAGTCATGGACGTTCATTTGACAGCCGTAGGTGCGCACCTCATAGGTGCGGGGCTGGCTGCGTGCGGGTTCATCGGTCACTGTCATGGCCCACCAAGGCTAGCCCGGAATCGAAACCGTGCCGTAATCATGAAGACCTACCCGAGCGTAGGTTTGTCCCTTAAGGTCCTGGTATGACGCAGGATGCCGTGTTCCCTGGGGAGAACCAGGACGACTTGTCGACTGATGCAGAGTTCGACCGTTATCCGCCAGGCGAGTCCCGACGGCAGTCCAAGAACTTCGATCCGCTGGTCGTGATGGACAACGTCAACAAGCATTTCGGCCCCCTGCATGTGCTGAAGGACATCGACCTCACGATCGGCAGGGGCGAGGTCGTCGTCGTCATCGGGCCATCCGGCTCCGGCAAGTCCACCCTGTGTCGCACCATCAACCGTCTCGAGACGATCGACTCCGGGACGATCTCGATCGACGGAAAGACGCTGCCCGAGGAGGGCAAGGCGCTGGCGAAACTGCGCGCCGACGTCGGCATGGTGTTCCAGTCGTTCAACCTGTTCGCGCACAAGACGATTCTCGAGAACGTCACCTTGGGTCCGATGAAGGTACGCAAGCTCTCCTCGGCCAAGGCCAAGGAAGAGGGCATGAAACTTCTGAAGCGTGTGGGCGTGGACAATCAGTCCGGCAAATACCCAGCGCAATTGTCCGGCGGCCAGCAACAGCGCGTCGCGATTGCCCGCGCGCTCGCGATGAACCCCAAGGTGATCCTGTTCGACGAGCCAACCTCTGCGCTCGATCCCGAGATGATCAACGAAGTGCTCGACGTCATGGTGGACCTCGCGCGCGAGGGCATGACGATGGTCGTGATCACCCATGAGATGGGCTTTGCTCGCAAAGCGGCCAACCGGGTGGTGTTCATGGCCGACGGCCAGATCGTCGAGCAGGCCGAGCCGGAGACGTTCTTCACCAATCCCCAGAGCAGCCGCGCCAAGGACTTCCTCGGCAAGATCCTCACCCACTGACTCAGCCCCCAACAACCGCACAATCGAACCAACGGAGGAAGCGATGAAGCCCAAGTCCAAGATTTTCGCCGGCATTGCCACCATTGGCCTGCTGGCCACCATGTCCGCGTGCAATACGACGCCCGGCGCCACACCGGCAGGACCCGGTGGGGGCGGTGACAATGGCGACGGCGGTGGCGGCACTGTCAATATCGGCATCAAATACGACCAGCCCGGTCTCGGCCTGAAGGAAGCCTCCGGTTACACAGGCTTCGACGTCGAGGTCGCCAACTATGTGGCAGACGAGCTCGGCTATGGCTCCGTCAACTTCATCGAGACCCCATCCGCACAGCGGGAGACCATGATCCAGGGCGGCCAGGTGGAGATGATCTTCGCCACCTATTCGATCACCGATGCCCGCAAGGAGAAGGTCTCCTTCGCCGGCCCTTATTTCATCGCCGGCCAGGATCTCCTCGTGCGTGAGGATTCGGACATCACGGGACCTGACAACATGAACGGCAAGAAGCTCTGTTCCGTCACCGGCTCGACCCCTGCCAAGCGCATCAAGGACGAGCACTCCAAGGACGTGGAACTTCAGGAATACGACACCTATTCCAAGTGCGTCGAGGCGCTCAACTCCGGTGCTGTGGACGCGGTCACGACCGACAACGTGATCCTTGCCGGCTATGCGGCGCAGGAGCAGTACGCAGGCAAGCTCAAGGTCGTCGGTTCGCCGTTCTCCGAGGAGCTCTACGGTGTCGGCATCAAGAAGGGCGACGTCGAGCTCTGCGAGAAGATCAACGCGGCGCTGACCAAGATGGTCGACAGCGGCGACTGGCAGGCAGCCCTCGACAAGACGGTGGGCGCCTCGGGCTTCACGCCCGACGCGGCAACCAACCCGCCGAAGCCTGCCGCCTGTTCCTGATCTCAGCTCACCATTCACCTGACATCACCAGGTCGGCCCGGGCCAGCGCCCGGGCCGACCGCCCGATCACGACCTGAGGAAGGGGACCGATGGACGGAATTGTGACTCTGTTCACCGAGTACAACGTGCTCGCTGCGTTCGCGATGACCCTGTTGTTGACCGTCCTGTCTGCTATCGGTTCCCTCGTCCTCGGCACGATCGTCGGGATCATGCGGGTCAGCCCGGTCCCCTTCATGCAGCGGCTGGGTGCGTTCTATGTCAACGTCGTCCGGAACACGCCGCTGACGCTGATTGTCGCGTTCTGCGCACTCGGGTTCTGGAACAACATGCGGCTCAGCCCACTCCCGTTGTCCTCTCCCCTCAGCTGGCACAACGTTGCCTGGGGCGTGATCGCCCTCGCCGTCTATCACGCCGCCTTCGTGGCCGAAGCCCTCCGTTCGGGTGTCAACACTGTCCCCCAGGGTCAGGCCGAAGCGGCACGCGCCATCGGCCTCGACTTCGGTCTGGGGCTGCGGGAGGTCGTCCTCCCGCAGGCGTTCCGTGGCGCGATCGCTCCGCTCGGCAACACCCTGATCGCTCTCACCAAGAACACCACCGTGGTCGCGACGATCGGTGTGGCGGAGGCCTCCTACATCATGCGTTACATGATCGAGTTCAACCCCGATCTCCTCTTCCTGATCTTCTTTGTGATCGCCTTCGGCTTCGTCGTGCTCACCCTGCCGACCGGCCTCCTGTTCACGTGGCTTTCCCGGCGGTTGGCGGTGCAGCGATGAGTGCTGAAGCGACTGTTCTGTTTGACGCTCCCGGCCCCCGGGCCCGGCGCCGGCACCTCCTCCTGACGGTGGTTACGCTCACCGTCCTCGTCGCCGCGCTCGCCGCGGTGATCTATGGGTTGAGATCCCAGCTCACGGCCGAGAAATGGGCGCCGTTCGCAGAGGCCTCGACGTGGACCATGTATATCTGGCCCGGCCTCCTCGGCACCCTGCAGGCCGCACTCATCGCTGTGGTGCTGGCCTCGATCCTAGGCGTTCTCCTGGGCGCCGGCAGGCTGTCCCACAAGGCTTGGATCCGGATCCCCGCGTCGATCTTCGTCGAGTTCTTCCGCGCCGTGCCGGTGCTGATCATGATGATCTTCGCGTGGGCGCTCTTCCTGTTCAACGGGCTCCTGACCGGTCACATCCTGCTCCTGTCATCGGTTGTGCTGGGCCTCACGTTCTACAACGCCTCAGTCATCGCAGAGCTCATTCGCTCCGGCGTGCACTCGCTCCCACGGGGACAGGGTGAGGCCGGCCTCGCCGTTGGTCTGACTCGTGGGCAGACCCTCACGGCGATCCAGCTGCCACAGGCGATCCGGGCCATGCTGCCATCCTTGGTCACTCAGCTGGTGGTGGTCCTCAAGGACAGCGCGCTTGGCTACATGATCGGCTACTCCGAACTCCTTCGCGCCGCCCAAACCTTGGCGTCCGTGCGCAGCAACCTGATCGTCGCCTTCATCGTGGCCGGCGTGGTGTTCGTCCTCCTGAACTATGCGTTGACGGCTCTGGCCCAGTGGCTGGAAAAGCGGATGTCGACCCGGACCTCGGGGCGCGCCACCGCTCAACCAGTGGCTGCTGAGGACAACACCACCTCACTGACCCCCTGAGATCAGGTCGCACGACCGAACCCCCACGCTCTTGCCAAGAACGTGGGGGTTTTCGTTTGTCCGCTCGGCCTGTTCAGCGAGCGAGTTCAGTCGCGCGGGACTCCCGCACCACCGTGACCTTGATGTTGCCTGGATAGGTGAGCTCTTCCTCGATCTGCTTCACGATGTCGCGGGCGAGGATCTGGGCCTCGATATCGTCAACATGTTCCGGTGAGACCATGACGCGCACCTCGCGCCCGGCCTGCATGGCGAACACCTTCTCGACGCCCGGGTGTGCGCCGGCGATCTCCTCGAGTCGCTCGAGCCGATGGACATAGGACTCCAGCGACTCCCGGCGTGCGCCCGGGCGTCCGCCGCTGATCGCGTCACAGGCCTGGGTGAGAATCGCCTCGACCGTGCGCGGCTCGACTTCGTTGTGGTGGGCCTCGATGGCATGAACGATGTCGGGGTGCTCACCATATTTCCGGGCGAGGTTCGCCCCGATGATGGCATGCGTACCCTCCACCTCGTGGGTCAGCGCCTTCCCGATGTCGTGCAGGAACGCAGCTCGTTTGCAGGCGGCGACATCGAGTCGGAGTTCGGCTGCCATGACTCCTGCAAGATGAGCGCATTCCACCAAGTGCTTGAGGACGTTCTGCCCGTAGGAGGTCCGATAACGCAGCGCGCCAAGAACCGGCACGAGCTCAGGGTGCAGGTCAGAGATCCCGACTTCGGTCAACGCATCTTCTGCGGCGCGGATGCAGCGCTCGGAGATCCTCCCCCGGCTGCGTTCGAAGACCTCTTCGATGCGGGCCGGATGGATGCGCCCATCGGCGACCAGCTCGGTCAGCGTGAGACGCGCAGTCTCCCGTCGCACCGGATCGAAGCAGGACAGCAGGACGCTGCCCGGCGTGTCGTCGATCATGACGTTGACGCCAGTGATCTGTTCGAACGCGCGGATATTGCGACCCTCGCGGCCGATGATTCGCCCCTTCATCTCGTCGCCGGGCAGTTCGACGGTGGAGACGACGGACTCCGCCGTCTGCTCAGACGCAACCCTCTGGATCGTGGACACAATGATGTGCTGGGCACGGCTCTCCGCCTCCCGCGTCGCCTCGTCCTCGATCTTGCGGGCCAGGACCGCGCCCTGGCGGCGGGCCTCTTGTTCGATCTCGGTGACGAGTTCTGTCCGCGCCTGGTCCGCAGTCAACTCGCCGATCCGCTCAAGCTCCGCGCGCCGTTCGGTGTCGAGGCCGGCCAACTCGCGCGCGCGAGTGTCGAGCTCACGCTGCCGCTCGTCGAGGGCCACGGCACGTTCGTCATGGCTGCGGGCCTCGGTGTCAAGTCTTTCCTCGCGGTGGGCCAGACGTTGATCTCTGCGGTCCCCGGCGGCCCGCAGCTCGCGGATCTCGGCCCGCTGCCTGTCGAGCTCGCGGGAAGCCTCGTGCAACCGCTGCTCCTGGTCGATCCGGTCGCGTCGGAGTTCGTCTCGCGCAGCCTCGACCTCACGCAGCAGCTCTTCCGCGTTTGCCCGGGTCTCCCGGTCCTGTTCCTCGGCGACAGCGCGCAGTTTGCTGAGCTCCGCTTCAAGGCGATAGCGCTCCTCCTGACGCCACACCTCGCGCTCCCGTTCGCGCTCGGCGCCGGCTTTCCGGCTTCGACGCACGGTCAACGACAGGCCGACGATGGCGGTAAGCACCAGCACAAGCACGACTAGCTGCAGAATGTCCCAACCGCCCACGCCTGCCTCCGTCGCTCGTCAGTGACTCGCGGTCGGCGCTGCGAGTGTCACGTTCAGCGACGGAGGCCCTGTGTTCGACCCGAAGGGCCGACGGTCAGGGTCCAACTCACTGGCACGTGCGAACGCACCGGCATCGGACTGCGAGAAGTCTCACTTGAGCAGGCTAAACGGGGTGACTGCGGTATTCAAGAAAAGGCCTCCGCCGAGTCGTCATCTTCGGCACCGAACGGCAGCTCCCGCAGCACCGAACCGATCACCTCGCCCGAGAATCCCCGGCGCGCCAGCGCGCCGGCGATCCGTCTGCGCTGGACCTGAGGGTCCAGGCCACGGACGGACCGCAGCTTCTTCTCTGCGAGCGCCCGCGCCGCTTCCTGCTCGTCCTCCCCCGAGACGCGGCCGACGGCATCCTCGATCAGTTCCCGCTCCACACCCTTGCGCTGCAACTCCCGGCGCAGCCCTGTCCGCGACAACTGCCGTCGTTGCTGCCTGGATTCCACCCACGCGTCAGCGAACTGGGCATCATTGACGAGGCCGACCTCAGCCATGCGATCAAGCACCGACTCGGCGACCTCTTCCGGAACGTTGCGGCGGCGCAGGGCATCCGAGAGTTCTCGGCGCGTGCGGGCCTGCATGGTGAGCAGGCGCAGGACGATGGCGCGCGCCACGTCCTCGGGATCCGCGTCCTGTTCCTGACGGCCCGCTGCGTCGGACCCCCGTGGACTGCTCAGAACTCCACCTCACCCGTCACCGGATCAACGCCAGCAGGCACCTCTTCCTTGACCACACCGATGCCGAGCTTCTCCTTGATCTTGCGCTCGATCTCATTGGCGACCTCGGGGTTGTTGCGCAGGAAGTTGCGAGCGTTCTCCTTGCCCTGACCAAGCTGATCGGACTCATAGGTGAACCACGCACCGGCCTTGCGGATAAAGCCCTGGTCAACGCCCATGTCGATCAGGCTGCCTTCGCGCGAGATGCCCTGACCATAAAGGATGTCGAACTCGGCCTGCTTGAACGGTGGCGCCACTTTGTTCTTCACGACCTTGACGCGGGTGCGGTTGCCGACCATGTCCTGGCCGTCCTTCAGCGTCTCGATGCGTCGCACGTCCAGCCTGACCGAGGAATAGAATTTGAGCGCCCGACCGCCAGTGGTGGTCTCGGGAGAACCGAACATCACACCGATCTTCTCGCGCAGCTGGTTGATGAAAATTGCCGTGGTGCCCGCACCGCTGAGCGCACCGGTCATCTTGCGCAGCGCCTGGCTCATCAGGCGAGCTTGCAGGCCAACGTGGCTGTCTCCCATTTCCCCCTCGATCTCGGCGCGCGGGGTCAGCGCGGCGACCGAGTCGATGACGATCAGAGCCAAGGCCCCGGAGCGGACCAACATGTCCGCGATCTCGAGTGCCTGCTCACCGTTGTCCGGTTGTGACACGAGCAGAGCGTCGGTGTCGACGCCCAGCTTCTTCGCGTATTCGGGATCGAGCGCATGCTCGGCATCAATGAAGGCACAGATGCCGCCCAGAGCCTGTGCGTTCGCAATCGCGTGCAGCGCGACGGTGGTCTTGCCGCTGGACTCCGGGCCATAGATCTCCACCACACGACCGCGGGGCAGGCCACCGATGCCGAGCGCGATGTCGAGCGCGACCGAGCCGGTCGGGATGGCTTCGATCGGCACATAGGCACGCTCACCGAGCCGCATGACCGAACCCTTGCCGTGCTGCTTGTCGATCTGGGCGAGCGCTGCCTCCAGCGCCTTCTGACGGTCCGCAACAGCCATGGTGGATTCCCTTTCTGGACCCGAGCCGAGGGCGCGGGGGAGGTGTCGTTCACTGTCATCCAGCACGTTATGCAGCGCCACTGACATTTTCCGCAACGAGATGCTGGGCTGTGGATAGTGCTCCGTGGTTCGTGCCGCCGGTGGAAAACATACCGAACAAGTGTTCGAACGCAAATCGCATCGCCGGGCGTGTCCGGATGCCGCCCGTCGGGACGCCGCGGGCGACGGTCAGCGCTCGATAGCCGGGAGCTCAAGCGCCTCCCACACCACACGCCAGATCGTTTTGCAGGGGACCCCGGCGCGCAGGGCATCACGCACGGTCCGATTGCCGAGTCCGGCAAGACTGGTCTGATCCGCCCAGACCTGGGCGTACGCAGAGCCCAGGTGTCGATTCAGTCTCGCCCACAGGTCGGTCTCTCGCACCGCGGCAGTCTATGGCTGTCAGCGAGCGTCGGCGTACGCCCACGATTCCGCGAACCGCGGGCGATCCTCATTGTCGGAGCGCCCTGCCAGACTGTTCCCGTGATCACCTCGATTGGCCCCGACCCCCTTGCGGGCTTCGGCGCGGCCACACGCGAGTGGTTCACAAATTCCTTCGCCGCGCCCACACCTGCGCAAGCCGAGGCCTGGCAGGCGATCCGGTCCGGTGAACACGCACTGGTCATCGCCCCGACCGGTTCCGGCAAGACGCTGGCAGCCTTTCTTGCCGCGCTCGACGACCTCATGCATGACTCGGCGGACCCCACACATAGGTGTCGCGTCCTCTATGTGTCGCCACTCAAGGCGCTTGCGGTGGACGTGGAGCGCAACTTGAGGGCGCCGCTGCGGGGCATCGGTCAGGCCGCCGCCCGACTCGGACAACCGGTGCCCGATATCCGCGCGGGTGTGCGGTCCGGTGATACACCGGCATCGGAACGACGCCGGCTGATCGCCCACCCGCCCGACATTCTCATCACCACACCCGAGTCACTGTTTCTTATGCTGACATCAGGGGCACGCGAGGCGCTGCGTGGCGTGCGCACCGTGATCATTGACGAGATCCACGTCCTCGCCGCCACCAAGCGAGGAGCGCATCTGGCCCTGTCCCTCGAGCGGCTCGCGGCCCTCACGGAGGGTCCCGTGCAACGGATCGGGCTGTCGGCGACAGTACGCCCGGCTGAGCGTGTCGCCAGATTTCTCCACACGCTCGAGTCCGTGCGCGTCGTGGCACCGCCCGCACCCAAGGTCTGGGAACTCGATGTCCGGGTCCCGGTGGACGATCTCGCCGCGCCCGATGAGGGAAACGAACCGGAGGAGGCCCGCAGCGGCTCGATCTGGCCCCATATCACTGAACAGGTGCTGGACATCGTCCTCGGCCATCGCTCGACCATCGTGTTCGTCAACTCCCGCCGGTTGGCGGAGCGTGTCACGGCACGGCTCAACGAGCTGTGGGCAGAGAGGCAGGGTGTCGAACTGCCCGACAATCCGACGCCTGCGCAACTGATGGCCCAGTCCGGTGCCAGCCGAGGCACCCACATCGACGCCGGGATCGTGGCGCGCGCCCACCACGGCTCGGTGAGCAAGGAGCAGCGCGCGGTCGTCGAAGCGGAGCTCAAGTCGGGCGTCCTGCGGTGTGTCGTCGCGACCAGTTCCCTTGAGCTCGGGATCGACATGGGTGCGGTCGATGTGGTCGTCCAAGTCGAGGCACCACCCTCGGTCGCCAGCGGCCTTCAGCGGGTCGGACGGGCAGGCCACCAAGTCGGGGCGGTGTCGAAGGGTGCGTTCTTCCCGATTCACCGGGGTGACCTGGTCGAAGCCGCGCTGGTCGTCCAACGCATGCGGGACGGGTTGATCGAAGAGGTCGCCGAGCTGGAGAACCCGCTGGACGTGCTGGCCCAGCAGATCGTTGCGATCACGGCCGGCGAGCCGATCACCGCGGACGCACTTTTCGAACTGGTCAGACGAGCGGCTTCCTTCACGCGTCTTCCGAGGTCCGCCTTCGAGGCGGTGCTGGACATGCTCACAGGCCGCTATCCCAGCGAGGATTTTGCCGAGTTGCGCCCCCGCCTGGTGTGGGATCGGGAGTCGGGGCTGCTGACGGCGCGTCCCGGCGCCCAGCGGTTGGCGGTCACGTCGGGCGGAACCATCCCCGATCGCGGCCTGTTCGGCGTCTTTCTCGTCGGCGAGGGTGCCGCCCGTCGCGTCGGTGAGCTCGACGAGGAGATGGTGTATGAGTCCCGGGTGGGCGATGTGTTTACCCTGGGCACCACCTCCTGGCGCATCGAGGCCATCACGCACGACCAGGTCCAGGTCTCCCCCGCCCCGGGAATTCCCGGTCGCCTCCCCTTCTGGAAGGGCGACTCCCCCGGCCGCCCTGTGGAGCTCGGCCTCGCCCACGGTGCATTCCTCCGCGAGTTGATCTCCGACCCCGGGCAGGCAGCGCGCACCCTCGCCCAGCGAGGCTTGGACGCCAGGGCTGCTGACAATCTGCTGCGCTACCTGAGGGAGCAACAGGAAGCCACCGGCGCGCTGCCCACCGACACGACACTGGTGCTCGAGCGGTTCCGCGACGATCTCGGCGACTGGCAGCTGTGCCTCCACTCGGGTCTCGGCACGCCAGTTCTGTCCGCCTGGGCACTCGCCATCGGACGCAATGCCCGCGAGCAGCACGGCATCGACGTCCAAGCGACCGCCACCAACGACGGCATCGTGATCCGCGTCCCGGACACCGACGGGCAACCGCCGGGCGCGGAATTGCTGACGTTCGATCCGGACGAGCTCGTTCGCCTGATCACCGAGGAGGTCGGTGGTTCCGCGCTGTTCGCCTCGCGCTTCCGCGAGTGTGCCGCCCGCGCACTCCTGCTCCCCCGTCGGGATCCGAGGGCGCGCGCACCGCTGTGGCAGCAGCGCATGCGCGCGGCGCAACTGCTCGAGGTCGCAGCCGGTCATCCCGATTTCCCGATCACGCTGGAGACCATGCGCGAATGCCTGCACGATGTCTTCGATCTCTCCGGTCTCGAACGCGTTCAGCGGGCTGTCAATGCGCGCGAGATCCGGGTCGTCGAAGTGGAAACCCCGCGCCCGTCGCCGTTCGCCCGGTCGCTGTTGTTCGGCTATGTCGGCCAGTTCGTCTATGAGGGCGACACGCCCCTCGCCGAGCGGCGTGCGGCCGCACTCACCCTAGACACGGCCCTGCTGGCGGAGCTGCTCGGCACTGATGGGTTCACTCAGGTGCTCGATCCGGACATCATTGCCCAGGTCGAGGCCGAGTTGCAGGGCCTTGCCGAAGATCGCCGGGCAACCACGGTGGAGCAGTTGTTCGATCTGATCCGCACGGCCGGCCCCTTCGGGCTGGCTGAGCTGCTGGCGCGCGCCGCCCAACTCGACGTCACAGCCGCCGTGGATGAACTCGTGCAGGCCCGCCGGATCGCGCCGGTCCGCATCGCGGGCCACGAGCGACTTGCTGTCACCGAGGACCTGCCACGGCTCGTGGACGGGATCGGCGTGCCGGCCCCACCGGGGTTCGGGGTGAGTGCCGCTGACGGTGACCCGGTCGAGGACCTCGTCCTGCGGTGGGCTCGCACCCATGGCCCCTTCGCCGATCGTGTTGTCGCAGATCGTTATGGCCTGGCACCGGGCTTGGTCGTCGCTGCCTGTCGCAGACTCCAGGACGCCGGCACGCTCGTGCACAGCCGCTTCTCGGACGCTCCCGAGCGCCAGTGGTGCCATCACAGGGTTCTGTCCTGGATCAAACGGCGCACGCTCGCAGCCCTGCGGGCGGCAGTGGAGCCGGTGGACCAGGCCACGTACGCCCGGTTCCTGCCCGGCTGGCAGGGCGTCAACAGCGGCACCCGCGGGGTGGACGGCGTGCTCGGTGCGATCGATCAGCTCGCCGGCTGCGCGGTCCCGGCGAGCATGTGGGAATCACTCGTCCTGCCCTCACGCGTCGCTGACTATGCGCCCGCGCTTCTGGATGAGGTGCTGGCAGCCGGCGAAGTCGTCTGGACAGGCGACGGTGCGATCGGCGAGTGGGATGGGTGGGTGCGCCTGTGGCCGGCAACCCTGGTCACCCCACCGGTCCGTCCGCTGCCCGAGTCGGCCACGGCGTTGGCGCTGTGGGAACGTCTCGGCCGCGGCGGTGGTTGGTTCTTCAATGACCTGATCAACGATGACCACAGCCGCGGGGACTGGGAACGCGGCCTCTGGGAGCTGGTCTGGGGCGGCCGGGTCCGATCGGACACGTTCTCGCCCGTCCGTGCGCTGGCCGGTCGGGGTGCGCTGAAGACACGGCGTGTGCCCCGCACCCGCTCACGCAGTGGCATGCTCCGCGCCGCCCGCCAGACTGCTGCGCCACCGGTCGCCCCTCAGGTGACCGGTCGGTGGGCGGCGGTCGCCGAGCCGACGCCTGCGGACCGCATCGAACACCTCCTGCTGCTGCTCGACCGGCACGGCGTGGTCACCAGGGGCGGAGTCCTTTCCGAGCAGCCCGACGGATCGTTCGGCCCCGTCTATCGCGGTCTCAGCCAGCTTGAGGAAACCGGCCAGTGTCTCCGCGGCTATTTCGTCGACGGCCTCGGCGCCGCCCAGTTCGCCACCTCAGCCACGGTCGATCGGCTGCGGGACCAGCCGGCCAGCGGTGCCCTCGTGCTCGCCGCCACCGATCCCGCCAACGCCTATGGAGCCGCGCTGCCGTGGCCCGACCGGGAAAGCGGCCACCGACCAGGGCGAAAACCTGGTGCACTCGTCATGCTCGTTGACGGTCACCTGATCGGCTATCTGGAACGCGGGGCCAAGACGCTGCTGACATTCACACCGGAACCCCTGCAGCTGTCAGCAGGTCTGGAGGAACTTGCTGCAACAGTCACCCGGGCAAGCCTGCACGACATCACGATCGAGCGGGTTGACGGACAACACGTGTTCGAGAATGCGAAAATCCGTTCCGCGCTCGAAGCAGCCGGATTCGTGATGACCCCGCAGGGCATGAAGTTGCGCGCACGCTGAATGAGGACGGGTGCACCGAGAGCGGTCGGGCTCAGGCGGCAGCCGCCTGGACCTCCAACGGCAGTTCCTGTGCTGCGCATTTCTCGCTCATGATCGACAACAGTGTCGAGAGCGGCAGATCGAGCGAACCACAGATCGCGGCCAGCAATTCGCTCGATGCTTCCTTCTGCCCCCGCTCCACCTCCGAGAGATAGCCGAGGCTGACGCGGGCAGAGGCCGAGACTTCGCGCAGGGTCTTGCCCTGCGCCGCGCGTTCGGAGCGCAAGGTCTCACCGACCAACTCACGCAAGAGCATCGGTTTCACACCTTCCTCGACCATGCACCGACTCTATCCAACGACCTGCACACACGCACAGGCACCACTGGTCAACGGAGCGTCGCGCAATCCTATTCCACGGTCGCGTCCACGATGGCCGGTCGAGGCTCAACCACGCTGCCGGCGTCCGGCACGACCGATTCCGGATCCTCAAGGGCGTCCGGAGGCAGGTCGCCCTGCAGCAGCGCGAGCGCCAACTCCAACGCTCGACGCACGGCGACCGCGCGGATCTCCGGTCGCGTGCCGGCGAGGTTCAGCAACTGCGCGCCGGTTGCCCCACTCGCGAGAGACCAACCCAGCCACACGGTTCCCGGTGGGTGCCCCTCCTGAACGGCCGGGCCCGCGACGCCCGTCAACGCCAGCCCGACATCGGCGCCGCACTGCCGGGCGGCCCCCTCTGCGAGCGCCTTGGCCGTCTCGGCCGCCACCGCACCATGGTGTTCGAGGACATCGTCCGGCACCCCACCGAGCGTGGCCTTCACGTCGGTCGCATAGGTGATCAGACCGCCCCGATAGACGACGGAGGCACCGGGCACCGAGGTGATCGTTGCGCCCAGCAGTCCGCCGGTGAGCGATTCCGCGGTCGCGAGCGTACGCCCCTCCGCACTAGCCGCCAGCACGACGGCCCGCGCGATGCTGAGACCTTCCTGATCGAGGATCACCGCCGATCAGCTCCCCGGGCGCTCATGCTGTCTCACTCTCACTCTCGAAAGCACCCCGCACATAGTCGACGCCGGTGACGACTGTGACGATCAACGCGATCGCCATCACGACCCAGGACGTCACCTCGGGCAGCGCCGCCAAGGTGAACGGCGTGCCCCATTCATAACCCGGCAACGGCAACAGGAACAGGATCAGGGCCACCGCCTGCAACACGGTCTTCAGCTTGCCGCCGCGATTGGCCGCCAGGACGACGCCCTTGCGCAGCAGCAGGAATCGCATCAGCGTGATGCCCCATTCCCGCACCAGGATGATGATCGTGACCGCCCAGGGCAGTTCGCCGAGGATGCTCAGGCCGACGAACGCCATGCCGGTGATCGCCTTGTCGGCAATGGGGTCGGCGATCTTGCCGAAGTTCGTGACAAGGTTCGCTCGGCGGGCCCACCACCCGTCGATGAGATCGGTGAGGATCGCCACGGCGAAAACGACGGTGGTCGCGATCCGCCAGTTCGGATCGTCCCCGTGGGCCAAGAGCATCCACGCGAACACCGGCACGACCACCAGGCGCAACGTGGTGAGGACGTTCGGTCCATTCAGTGACGAAGGCGCTGTCTGGGTGGTCATGCCCCGGTCACCTCCACGACGAGATCGACGCCTTCGCTCTCCACAACCACTCCCTCGACAACCGTCCCCACGACAGGCTCGGGACCGCCAGGCGACCCGAGGTCCCCGACCAGCTCACAGGTGCCGTCCACCTCGGGACCCTGATGCTCCGCCCGGCCGACGACAACGCCGTCAGGATCGATTTCCTCGACGAGCACCCGAACGCGCTCCCCCACCCGCTCCTCGGCGCGCTGATCGACCAAATGGTCAGCAAGGTCCGCGATTCGCGCCCGGCGTTCCTCGATAACGTCGGCCGCCAGCTTGTCGCCCATCGACGCCGCCTCAGTGCCGTCCTCGTCGGAATAGCCGAACACGCCGATGGCGTCCAGGCGCGCTGCGGTCAGGAAGTCCTCGACGATCTGCACGTCGGCCTCGGTCTCGCCGGGGAAACCCAGGATGAAGTTCGAGCGGATACCGGCGGTCGGCGCGGCCTTCCGCACTGAATCGATCAGGCTCAAGAACTGATCTGCGTCCCCGAACCGCCGCATCCGTCGCAGGACCGGGCCGGAGGCGTGCTGGAACGACAAGTCGAAGTACGGCACCACCTTCTCGGTCGCCACCATCGCCTCGATGAGGCTCGGCCGGGTCTCGGCCGGTTGCAGATAGCTCACCCGGATCCACTCCAGACCATCGACCTTCGACAAGTCGCCGAGGAGGGTCTCGAGGAGGCGGAGGTCACCGAGATCCTTGCCGTACGACGACGAGTTCTCACTCACCAGGAAGATCTCTTTCACACCTTGGTCGGCCAGCCAGCGGGCCTCGGCGAGGACATCGGTGGGGCGGCGGGAGAGGTACGCGCCGCGGAACGCCGGGATCGCGCAGAACGCGCACCGACGGTCGCACCCGGAGGCCAGCTTCAACGGCGCCATCGGTCCCGCCTCGAGCCGCCGCCGCAGGACCCGCGCGCCATAGGCGTCGCCTGCCTGGGCACCGACTGCCGCGTACTCGTCCCCGTGCCCGGGCACGGGAGTGTGCCCACCGGAATGACGAGCGACGGGGCTGAGGGGCAGGAGCGTACGCCGATCGCGCGGCACGTGCGACTGATGGGTTTCCCCACCCATGATCGAGTTGAGGCGGCCGGCGATGTCGGCGTAGTCATCGAACCCGAGCACCGCATCGGTCTCGGTCAGTTCGCTCGCCAATTCCTTGCCGTAGCGCTCGGCCATGCAGCCGACCGCGACCACTGCCTTGGCCTTGCCCTGGTCCTTGAGATCCGCAGCGGCCATCAGCGTGTTGATCGAGTCCATCTTGGCGGCCTCGATGAACCCGCACGTGTTGACCATCACCGCGTCGGCATCCTCGGGTTCGTCGACCAAGCGGAACCCGCCGGCCTCGAGCCGTGCCGCGAGTTCTTCGGAGTCGACCTCGTTGCGTGCGCAGCCAAGGGTCACGAGGTGGACAGAGGTCAGTGAGTCGTCAGTCATCGCGGCTCATTCTCCCACGTCCGGCTGATGACCGGCGCTTGCGTTCTGCTGGGGGTACGCAAAGCCCCGCTCTGGAGATTGCCTGCACCATCAGCAGAACAGGATGAACACCGACGTCCTCGCCGAACGCGCTTCGATCGGGGTTCTCTGCCCCTTTATTTCTGCTGAGGGCGATAGGCGACGCCCTGGATCTCGATCAACAAGTGCGGATGCGGCAACTGATGCACCGCTACCGTCGTGCGGGTGGGCCCGCTCTCGTCGAACATCTCCGCGTAAACCTCGTTGTAGCCGCCGAAGTCGTTCATGTTCACCAGATAGCTGGTGACCTGCACCAGGTCCGAAAGCTCTGCGCCCACACCCCGCAGAATCGCCTGGATGTTCTCGATCACCGCTCTCGTCTGGGCACGAATATCGAGATTGGTGACCCCCAACTCGTCTACCTCGACACCGACGAACGTGTTATCGGGACGACGCGAACTCGTGCCCGACACATAGATGAAGTCGCCCACCACCTTCACGTGAGGGAATCGTCCGCGCGGCTTCGCCATGCCTGCCACGACCTGTGCGCCACTCATTGAATGCTCCTTTGCTCTGGCCCGGACCACATTCGGGCCGGACGGGCTCTGCGGATTGGGTCAATGCCTGGTCTGCATGATCACCGATTTGAGCTCGGTTAGGAACTCTGGCTGAGGGCTCCATCGTTCCGGCCCATGGGATTCGCGTCATTGTTGTCGGCGGTCACTTGGCGAGCTGGTGCCGAGCCGTCGGTGCGCACCAACCACACCGCTGAGCGATAGCTGTTGGCCTCGACGTCGGTGCGGGTCACGGTGAACGCGGCGCGGGTCCCGTCGGGGGACAGCACGGGTGCGCCTGGGGTCACCAGTCGGCCGATATCCGTGGGAGTGAAAACCATGGGTTCTCCTCACTAACGAGCTGCTGCCCCCGGGGGGTGTTTCCCTCAGGACGCCTGCAGGTTCGCGAGCACCTCGTCCAGGTCGTCCGGCTTGACCAGCACTTCGCGCGGTTTCGAGCCTTCCGAGGGTCCGACGACGCCGCGGGTCTCGAGGATGTCCATCAGGCGACCCGCCTTCGCGAACCCGACCCGCAACTTCCGCTGCAGCATCGAGGTCGACCCGAGCTGCAGATTCACGACGAGTTGGACGGCCTCCAACACCAGCTCCAGATCGTCCCCGATGTCCTCCGCGACCTTCTTCTCTGCCGCCGCGGGCGCGGTCACGTTCTCGTCATAGGTGGGGGTCAGCTGGCCGGTGACGTGCTTGACGACCTCGCGTACCTCCTTCTCCCCCACCCACGAACCCTGGACTCGGACCGGCTTGCTCGAGCCCATCGGCAGGAACAGTCCGTCACCCTGGCCGACCAGCTTCTCCGCGCCCGGCTGGTCGAGGATGACCCGCGAATCGGTCATCGACGACGTCGCGAAGGCGAGCCGTGACGGAACATTGGCCTTGATCAGCCCCGTGACGACATCGGTCGAGGGCCGCTGGGTCGCGAGCACCAGATGGATGCCGGCCGCACGCGCGAGCTGGGTGATGCGGACGATCGAGTCCTCCACGTCCCGCGGAGCGACCATCATCAGATCGGCAAGCTCGTCGACCACGACGAGGAGATACGGATACGGAGTCAGCGTGCGTTCCGAGCCCTCGGGCGCCTGCACGGCTCCCGCACGGACCGCCTTGTTGAAGTCGTCCACGTGCCGGAAACCGAAGTTGGCCAGATCGTCATAGCGCATGTCCATCTCGCGCACGACCCACTGCAGCGCCTCGGCCGCCTTCTTGGGGTTGGTGATGATCGGGGTGACGAGGTGCGGAATCCCCTCGTACGCCGTCAACTCCACCCGCTTCGGATCCACCAGCAGCATCCGCACCTCATCCGGTGTAGAGCGCATCATGACCGACGTGATCAGCGAGTTGATGAACGACGACTTGCCCGAACCGGTCGCACCGGCGACCAACAGGTGCGGCATCTTCGCCATGTTGGCGATCACGAACCCACCCTCGACGTCCTTGCCGAGCCCGACGGTCATCGGGTGATGGTCGTTGCGTGCCCGGGTGGACCGCAACACGTCACCGAGGGAGACGATCTCCTTGTCGGTGTTCGGGATCTCGATGCCGATGGCGGACTTGCCGGGGATCGGCGAGAGGATGCGGACATCCTGCGACGCGACCGCATAGGCGATGTTCTTGCTGAGCGCTGTCACGCGCTCGACCTTCACCGCCGGCCCGAGCTCGACCTCATAGCGGGTGACCGTCGGGCCACGCGTATATCCCGTCACCGCCGCGTCCACATTGAACTGGTCCAGCACTTCGGTGAGGGCGCTCACCACCGCGTCGTTGGCGGCGGTGCGGGCCTTGGGCACGCTCCCGGACTTGAGCATCGTCGCGTCCGGGAGCACATATTGCACGTCACCGGACAACTGCAGTTGCTCCACGCGCGGCGGCATCGGCGAGTGCACCGGGGCCTCGACCTCGCCGACCTCCGGCTCGGGCGGGACCGGCGTCGACCGTTTGGGCTTCGGCGCCTCGGGCGGCAGCCCGGCGGTGACCTTCTTGTCCGCGCCGGATCCGGCGAGGGTGGGCTCTTCGGTGCCGAAGGTCTCGATGTCGAACACGTCGCCCGGAGTCTCGCCGGGCAGCCTGTTCTCGACGGGAGCCTCGGGTTCGGCTGCTGCGCGAGTGCGCCGTTTGCGCGGCTTCGGCGTCTCCGGCGCCGGTTCTTGGTCACGGGCCCGCTCCCGCACGAGCGGCGTGTCGTACGCCTCATCGACCCCGTATTCGAGGTCGTGGTCGCCGCCACTCGCATCCCGCACGAACAGCGCGCGGACGCGGTCGCCCAACTCATAGAGGGGCAGGCCGACGACGACGAGCACACCGAACAGCATGAGCAGCACCAGCAGTGGCACAGCGACCCACACGGTCAGGAGATCGGCGAGCAGGCTGGAGGAGATATAGCCGAGCATGCCGCCAGCGGTGCGGAGCTTCTCGGGGGTCTCCGGGCGGGGCAGGCCGTGCGCGATGTTGACGAGGCCGAGCAGGCCGAGCAGCATGGCGAGCCACCCGATGACCTGCCGGCCGACAGGTCCGTTGCGATCGGGGTGGCGCAGCGTACGCCACGCCATCCAGCCCAACAGCAGCGGCGACGCGAATGCCAACGTGCCGACCACCGTGCTGATGCCCGTGACGATGCCCGGACCGACCGGGTCCGGGATCGACCACCAGAAGGCCGCGGCGAGCACGATCGCCGAGCCGAGCAGGAACAGTCCTGCGCCGTCGCGGCGAAGTCCCGGATCCAGGTCTCGAGCGCTGTGCCCGATCGACCGGATAGCGGTGCCCGTGCCGTGCGCCAGCCCCCGGAACACCGCGATGATCCCGACTGCGATGGTTTCGAAGACGCCGCGCTGCGGTGGCCGACGTTTCGCCGGTGGGCGACGCGGAGCGGGCTTGCGGCCGCCCCCCTTCGCAGGCGTCCGGGCAGCAGAACCGCCCCGGGACGCGGGGCGGGAAGCAGTGGTCTTCTTGGTTCCGGATGGTCGCGGACGCGATCCCGACGCTGCCGTCGAGCTTCTTGTCCGCGCCGGGGAAGTCGCGCGGCTCGCCATGGGCCCCACCCTAGGCGATGCGGCCGACAGCGCTCCGCGTCCCACGCCGACGTGGGCGAAGCAGTCGGTCCCGATGGCGCGTGCTCAGCCCAGCCCCCGGCCGTTGGTCCCGTCAGCCGCGGTGGAAGTGGTCCCAGCCACCCGCCGCGTCCCAGGCGGCACCGTCGACGGTGACGCCGGGCTCGCCCGCAGCGACCTCGCCGATCACCAGCCAGCCGTTGGGGACGGCCTCGACGGTGGTGAACGTCGCCGCGAAGGCGTGATCCTCTCCCCCGGTGAGGATGAACGTCCACGGATCCGCCCCGATCGCCGCGGACACGGCCTGCAGCGGCTCGGGGAGGGTGAAGGCGTCGCGCCGAACGTTGATGCGTACTCCGGACGCCTCCGCCACATGACCCAGATCCGCCAACAACCCGTCGGACACGTCGATCATCGCGGTCGCCCCCGCGGCCCGCGCCTCACCGCCGGCCGAATAGACAACCTCCGGGACCTTGTACGCCTCCACCAGCGCTCTCGGCGACCGGAAACCACGGCTCAGCACCCGCAGGCCGGCGGCGGACCACCCGATGCGACCGCGGAGGGCGACCACGTGACCGGGCCGGGCACCGGAACGAAGGATCGGCGGATGCCCGGCGAGGTCACCGAGGACCGTCACCGTGAGAACGACCACGGGACCGGAGGTGACATCGCCGCCGACGAGAGCGATTCCGGACTTGGCTGCCTCCAGCTTCATCCCCTGCGTGCACTGCTTCGCCCAGGACGCCGCCAGCTCACCCGGCCCGCTGAACGCGATGACCATGGCGACCGGCCGCGCCCCCATCGCGATCAGGTCGGCCACCGCCGCCGCGATCGCGCGCTGACCGACCTCATGCGGCAACGACCAGTCGCTGCGGAAGTGCACTCCCTCGACCACCGTGTCCGTCGACACCACCAGGTCTCCGTCGATCCGCACGACGGCGCCGTCGTCGCCAGGACCGATCGGCACGCGCTCGTCCGCATCAAGATCGGCGGTGATGCTGGCGATCAGCCCGAACTCACCCAACTCGCCGAGGCTGTGGGATTCCTTGGGGGACGGAACCGTCATGGGGATCTCCTGGTCGGGGACGTCGGTTTGCTCGTCTGTGCGGCAAAGCGCGGACGGCGACAAGGTACCGTGACCGCAGAACCCGAGCTCTAGGAGATGACTGATGGCAGTCAAGGCCTACATCCTGGTCCAGACCGCGGTGGGGAGAGCCGCGGAGGTCGCCCAACAGATCCGCGCCCTCGACGGTGTGCTCCTGGCAGAGGATGTGACAGGGCCCTATGACGTGATCGTCAGCGTGGAGGCGGAGAGCGTCGACAGGTTGGGCCAACTGGTCGTCGCGCAAGTCCAGGCGGTGCCGGGCATCACCCGGACCGTGACCTGCCCCGTCGTCACGCTCTGAGGTGGTCAGGCGTCACCCTGCGGCCCTCCTCGGGGCCGGATCACTCGCGCTCGGGCTCGTTGCCTGCGCGGGGCCCGTCTCGATCACCGAGCCCGAGGTCGATCCGGCGACGCGCCAGTTGTGCGAACGCATCGTCAACGAGCTTCCTCGCACCGTCCTGAACGTTCCGCAACGAGACACCACGGGCACGATCAGCGCCGCGTGGGGCACTCCGCCGATCACGTTCAAATGCGGCGTCCCAGAGCCGGCCGCCATGGCCACCGACACGCGCTGTTTCGATGTCAACGGCGTCGGCTGGTTCGCCGAGGAGGGCGAGGGCGGCTGGCTGTTCACGACGATCGGCCGGGAGGTGCGGATCGAGTTGGGGGTGCCGTCGAAGTACGCACCCGAGGCCGACGCGCTGGTCGATGTCGCGGACGCGATCAAGGCGCACAACATCGAGCACAGCCCTTGCCTGTGACCCTCAACGCAATCCGAGGGGCCGGGTCAGCGCGAGTTCGATGAGGCGCGTGATCAGCTGTGGATAGTCAAGGCCGCTGTGCTCCCACATGCGGGGGAACATCGACAGAGCGGTGAAGCCCGGCATCGTGTTGATCTCGTTGATCCAGATCTCGCCGGTGCGATCGACGAAGAAGTCCACGCGTGCCAGACCCTCGCCATCGAGCGCGTGGAAAGCCTTCACCGCCATCGCACGCACCCGGTCGGCGACGTCCGGGAGGATGTCGGCCGGCACGTCGAGGCTCACCTGCTCGTCCGGCAGATATTTCGCCTCGAAGTCATAGAACGCGTCCTCGGTGTGCATGCGGATCTCCGCCGGCACCGACGCCGCCGCCCAGCCCCCGTCAAGCGCGCCCAGGACCCCGCACTCGATCTCGCGGCAGTCCACGAAGCCCTGTTCCACCAGCACCTTCGGGTCGAAATCGCGGGCCCTCTCGACCGCCACCTCGACGTCCTCCGCGCGCTCGACCCGGGAGATGCCCATGGAAGAGCCACCGCGGGCGGGCTTCACATAGACGGGGAAGTGCAGCGACGCGACCGCATCGAGCGCTGCCGCGCGGTCGGTCTCCCATTCGCGCGGGCTGATTGCCACATAGGGCCCGATCGGCAGACCCTGCGCCGAAAACACGAGCTTCATGAAGTGCTTGTCCATGCCGATCGCGCTCGCGGCCACCCCGGACCCGACATAGCGCACGCCCTGCATCTCGAACAGGCCCTGGATCGTCCCGTCCTCACCGAACGGACCGTGCAGCAGCGCGAGCGCGACGTCGACCCGCACGGGGTCGATCAGGCGGTCCCCGTCGCGGATCACGAGTTCCGCGCCGTCGGGCCCGCGGTGCAGGATCGCCTCCAACCGGTCCTCGGACAGGGACGGCAAAACCTTGTCCTCGACCTGGAGTTCGCGGATCTCCTCGACCGGGACGTGCACCCAGCGGCCGGAACGGGTGATGCCGATCCCCACGACCCGGAATCGCTCCGGATCGATCGCCCTCGCCACACTGGCGGCGGTCAGGCAGGAAATCTGGTGTTCGCTGGAGTCTCCACCGAAGACGATCGCGACGGTCGGGATGTCGGTGTTCGCATGCACGGAGGCGACCCTACCGGCCGACGGCCGGGAATCGCGTCAGCGCCCTCACCGTTCTGGCTTCGTCTCGCGGGCCATGAGGGAGCGGATGGCCTCCTCGGGCTCGATCTTCCCGCCGAGGACCCGGACGACGCGCTCGACGATCGGCATCTCGACATCCTGGCGTTCGGCCAGTTGGAGAATGGATGCGCTGGAGCGCACGCCTTCCGCGATTCCTCGCGACACCTCGGCCGCCTCTTCCACGTTCAGCCCGCGGCCGAGATGTTCGCCGAACGTCCGGTTGCGCGAAAGCGGCGACATGCACGTCGCCACCAGATCGCCCATGCCGGCGAGGCCTGCGAAGGTGTGAGGGTCCGCCCCGAGCGATTCCCCCAGCCGCGAGGTCTCGGCCAGCCCGCGGGTCATGAGCGAGGCCATCGAGTTCGCCCCGAACCCGCGCCCCATCGCCATGCCCACCGCCAACGCGATCGCGTTCTTCGTGGCCCCGGCGATCTCGCAGCCGAGAAGGTCGGTGGAGGTATAGGGCCGGAAGTACGCAGTCCGGCACGCCGCACCGAACCGCTCAGCCGCTGCGCTGTCGTTCCCGGCGACCACGGTCGTGGCCGGCTGTTTGGCAGCGATCTCGTCGGCCAGGTTGGGTCCGCTGACCGCGAGGATCCGCCCGTGATCGATCCCGGAGGCCTCCATCACCTGGCTCATCGTCTGGAGCGTGCCCACCTCCACCCCCTTGGCGAGGCTGACGACGTCAGTCCCGGTCGGAATGTCCCACTGGGCGAGGTTGGCGCGCAGTTGCTGCGACGGAACGGCCAGGACGACGGCCTCGGCGTCGGCGAGCGCGTCGCCGGGGTCACTCACCGCCGTGACGCTGTCGGGGAGCCGGACGCCGCGCAGATAGCCCGGGTTGCAGCGGGTGACCTCGATTGCTCGGGCGATCTCGGGCCGCCGGGCCCACAGACGCACCTGATTGCCGGCATCGGCCAGGATCATCGCGAACGCGGTGCCCCAGGCCCCGGCGCCCATCACGGTGACCTGTCGATAGTTTCCCCCGTTGTTGTCGGTCATGCCCGCCCCTCCGATGTCAGGCGACGGCCCGCCGCCATGTCCCAGCGCCCGGGGGGAGGCGTTTCCTGCCGAAGCTCCGCCACGAGGGCAGTGATCGCGTCAAGAATGCGGTCGGTCGCCTCGTCGAGAACCTGCTCGTCCAATGGTCGCGCCCGCAGGTCGTCCAAGGGAACAGGGTGGCCGGCGAGCAATCGCATCGTTTTTCGGGGGAACAGACGTGGCCAGGTCAGCTTCTTGCCCGGCAGCACCTCGTTGGCGCCCCACTGGCCGACCGGGATGACCGGGCAGTTGGCGGCCAGCGCGATGCGGGCGGCGCCGGTGCGCCCGGTCATGGGCCACGTCAGGGGGTCGGCGGTGATCGTTCCCTCGGGATAGACGGAGACGCTCTTGCCCTCGCGGATGGCCTGCACGGCGGCATCGACGGCGGCGCCCGCTTCTGGACCGCCGCGGCGTACCTTGATCTGACCCGACCGACTCGCCACGAAACCCAACAGCGGGACCTGGAAGATCGCTTCCTTCGCGAGGAACCGGGGCCAGCGGCCGGCCCAGGTCAGATAGTGCCCATAGGCCAGGGGATCGAAGTTCGAGATGTGGTTGACCACGAACACCACGCCGCCCGTGGCGGGGATCCGGTCGCGACCGCGCCAGTCCTGGTGGGTCAGCAGGCGGAGGATCGCCGCCAGTGCGCCGACCGTCCGGCGGAGCATGGGCTCGGCGGGTTCGGAGATGACGTCCCGCATCCGCAGGCGCGCGATGGCTCGACTCACAGGCACCCTTCCTCGCACACCCGACCGGTCGGCTCACTTTAGCGCCGGCCCTCCGACATGTGGCAGCATCCCTGGTCATGGCGTGCCCAGCTGACGATCCCCGCGTTGCGCCCACTCCCCCGGGCCGGGCGGGCGTGGTGATCGCGGTGAAGGACCTCAGCCGGGCGAAGTCGCGCATGACGGCACTGTCGGCCGCCCATCGGGGCCGGCTCGCCGCGCTGATGGCGGTCGCGGTCGCCCGCGCCTGGAGCGAGGTCCTGGACGTCGTCGCGGTCGTGACGACGGCACCCGGAATCGGGCCGCTGCTCGGCGCCCACGGGGTCGACGTCCGGGTGGTGCCGGACCCCCGCTCCGGTCTCGACGCCGCATTCGAGGCGGGAGAGCGAGTGCTGCGAGCGGAGGGTTGTGCGCTGGTGGTGGCGGCCATGGCCGATCTGCCCGCGCTGACTGCGGTCGATCTTCGGTCGACGATGGCGGGCTGCACCGGTGCGGGGCGATGGTTCGTGCGCGACGACATGGGCACGGGCACGACGCTGCTCGCGGCGCACGGGATGGCGCTGTCTCCCGAGTTCGGTCGCGACTCCGCGGCCCGGCACGAGGCCTCGGGCGCGGTGGAGTTGGCGGCCGCGCCGGGCGTACGCCTCGACGCCGACAACCCCACCGACCTCGTCCGCGCGATCCCCCTCGGCGTGCAGGATCCGGTGACGCTGCTGATGGACGGTGCCGCGCTCGCGGAGCACACGACCGGCACCGTGGTCGGTCGGTCCGGCGCGGGCTGGGAGTTGGTGTTGGCGTCGGGATCACGGGGGTACGCCGCAGCGGGCGCGCTCGGGCCCGAATTGCGCCGCCTCGCGCCAGGCCAACGCCTGCACCTGGTGCGGGACTCCGGTGGCGCGGTGCGTCACGCGTGGATCTGAGGTCAGCGCTTCTTGCGCGGACCCCGCACATCGCGGACCGTGCTCGGCGGCGGTGGCACAGGTTTCTCGCCGGCGACATAGGCCTTGAGATCGGAACCGGGCCGGAACCGGACGATCGTGGTCGCCTCAGCAGTCTTGCGTTCACCGGTGCGTGGGTTGCGGACGACGCGCTCCTCGCGCGCGATGGTCTCGAAGACGCCGAACCCGGTGATGCCGACCTTCCCCGTGCGGGCGGTCTCCTGAATGATCGTCTCGACGACGATGTTGAGCATCCTGGCCGCTTCGGCCTTGTTGCCGCCAAAGTGAACGGACAGGGCTTCGATGAGTTCGGCCTTGTTCATCGTGTCCACCTCCTGGGTGCGCCAGCTGCGCTGGTCGCTCGCGGCGACACCGGCGTCGCCCCTTTGGACTTATAACGCTAAGCACTAAGGGATCCCGAACACAAACATCTGGCGAAGGATTCGCGATCTTGCACGGAATCCGGCGGGAAAAGCTCCGCTCGGGGACATTGTCGAGATAAAAAGCCCGGAGCACGAGGCCCCGGGCTTTTCGGTGGAGAACAGGCGCAGCGTCAGCCGGCGACCTTCGCGGGCAGCGTCTTCGGCTTGAACGACGGCCGCTGCTGTTCATAGGCGGTGATCGTCTCGTCGTGCCGCAGCGTGAGCCCGATGTCGTCGAGCCCCTCCAGCAGACGCCACTGGGTGTAGTCGTCGATCTGGAACGGAATCGCCTCCCCGCAGCACGTGATCGTGCGTGCTCCGAGATCGATCGTGAGTTCCTGGGTGGCGTCGGCCTCCGTGCACTCCCAGAGCTTCTCGACGTCGGCCTGGTCGATCACGGCAATGAGCAGCCCGGCCTTGCCGGAGTTGCTGCGAAAGATGTCACCGAAGCGCGAACCGATGACCACCTTGAAGCCATAGTTCTGCAGGGCCCAGACGGCGTGCTCGCGGGAGGAACCGGTCCCGAAGTCGGGACCGGCGATGAGGACCGTCGCTCCCTCGCGCTCGGGCTGGTTCAGGACGAACTCGGGATCGTTGCGCCAGGCGGCGAACAGTCCGTCCTCGAAACCCGTCTTGGTGACCCGCTTGAGATAGACGGCGGGGATGATCTGGTCGGTGTCGACGTTGCTGCGACGCAGCGGCACCGCAGTGCCGGTGTGGGTGGTGAACTTGTCCATCACAGGGCTCCTTGGGCTCAGAGATCGGCCGGGCTGGCGAGGTGACCGCGCACCGCAGTGGCGGCGGCGACGGCGGGCGAGACGAGGTGGGTGCGCCCACCCTTGCCCTGGCGCCCCTCGAAGTTGCGGTTCGAGGTGGACGCGCTGCGCTCTCCGGGAGCGAGCTGGTCCGGGTTCATGCCCAGGCACATCGAGCAGCCCGCTTCGCGCCACTCGGCGCCGGCGGCGGTGAAGATCTTGTCGAGGCCCTCGCCCATGGCCTGCAGGCGGACGCGGGCGGACCCCGGGACGACGAGCATCCGGGTGCCGTCGGCGACGTGGTGCCCCTCCAGCACCTGGGCAGCCAGGCGCAGGTCCTCGATGCGGCCGTTGGTGCAGGAGCCAAGGAAGACTGTGTCGACGCGCACGTCGCGCATCGGCGTTCCCGCCTCGAGACCCATGTATTCCAGCGCCCGCTCGGCGGCCGCCTTGTCCACCGGATCCGAGAAGTCCGCGGGCGACGGAACGTTGGCGCCCAGGGGGACACCCTGACCGGGGTTGGTGCCCCAGGTCACGAACGGGGTGAGTTGGGTGGCGTCGACAGTGATCTCGGCGTCGAAGGTCGCGCCCTCATCGGTGCGCAGGGTCTGCCAATAGGCGACGGCGTCGTCCCACTCGGCGCCCTCGGGCGCATGCGGGCGACCCTTGAGATAGTCGAAGGTCGTCTGGTCGGGGGCGATCATGCCTGCCTTGGCGCCCCACTCGATGGAGAGGTTGCACAGGGTCATGCGACCCTCCATCGACATGTCGGAAATGGCCTTGCCGCGATATTCGACCATGTGGCCCTGGCCACCGCCGGTGCCGACCTGGGCGATCAGCGCGAGCGCCAGGTCCTTGGCGGTCACGCCCTCGGGCAGGTCGCCCTCGACGTTGACGGCCATGGTCTTGGGCTTGGCCTGGGGCAGGGTCTGGGTGGCGAGCACGTGCTCGACCTCGGAGGTGCCGATGCCGAAGGCGATCGCACCGAACGCGCCGTGCGTGGAGGTGTGCGAGTCCCCGCAGACGATCGTCATGCCGGGCTGGGTCACGCCCAGCTGCGGACCTATGATGTGCACGACGCCCTGGTCGAGGTCACCGAGGCTGTGCAGCCGGATGCCGAACTCCTCCGCGTTCTGTCGCAGCGTGTCGACCTGCAGCTTGGACACGGGATCCGCGATCGGCTTGTTGATGTCGATCGTGGGGGTGTTGTGGTCCTCGGTCGCGAGGGTGAGGTCGGGTCGGCGTACGCTCCGACCGCTCTGCCGGAGCCCGTCGAACGCCTGCGGGCTCGTGACCTCATGCACCAGGTGCAGGTCGATATAGAGCAGATCTGGCTCACCGTCCGCGGAGCGCACGACATGGTCGCGCCAGAGCTTCTCGCTGAGGGTCAGAGGCCGGCCGGCATCAGCCGCGGCATTCGTGGGCTCGTCTGTCATGACTCCATCCAGGGGTTGGCGACCGGCGGATTCTGACTGCTCCGGGGGCCACTTAGAGGAAAAGGGCACACAGTCAGGAACGTTTC
The DNA here is from genome assembly GCF_050880385.1 of Ammonicoccus luteus. Taxonomy (NCBI): domain Bacteria; kingdom Bacillati; phylum Actinomycetota; class Actinomycetes; order Propionibacteriales; family Propionibacteriaceae; genus Ammonicoccus; species Ammonicoccus luteus. Next base: position 74,563 of record NZ_JBNZCI010000001.1, on the reverse strand, counting down.
GCAGAGCGGACTATAGAAGTGCCCAGATTGTGGACACTTGGCAGTATCAGAGTATGGACAACACGAGCGGTGTGGGCGTACTGGACAAGGCAGCTCTGGTGCTGGGCGCACTGGAGACCGGCCCGACGACTCTGGCGGGCCTGGTGACTGCCACCGGCTTGGCGAGGCCCACGGCCCATCGCCTCGCCGTCGCACTCGAACACCACCGCCTGGTGGGCCGCGACCTGCAGGGTCGCTTCGTGCTCGGCCCCCGGCTCGCTGAACTCGCGTCGGCCGCCGGCGAGGACCGACTGCTCGCCACCGCTGGCCCCGTGCTCTCGCGACTGCGCGACATCACCGGCGAGTCCACCCAGCTCTTCCGGCGCCAAGGCGATCTCCGCATCTGCGTTGCCGCTGCCGAACGACTCTCCGGCCTGCGCGACACCGTGCCCGTCGGCAGCCAGCTGACCATGGCCGCGGGGTCCGCCGCCCAGGTCCTGCTCGCCTGGGAGGAGCCCGATCGCATGCAACGCGGTCTGCGGGGCTCCCGCTATTCCGCGGTCGCCCTCGCGTCGGTCCGCCGTCGCGGCTGGGCACAGTCCGTGGGTGAGCGCGAGGCGGGGGTGGCGTCGGTTTCCGCACCCGTCCGCTCCCCATCCGGCAAGGTGATCGCCGCGCTCAGCGTCTCCGGACCGATCGAACGACTCTCCCGCCAGCCCGGCCGGCTGCATGCCCGCGCCGTGATGGCTGCCGCTGATCGACTCTCGGAGGTCCTGCGCCACAGCGGCTCCGAGAGCTGACCCCTAAGCTCGGACCTGATGAGCGATCCATCCAGGGGGATTGCCCCGCCCCCGACGCATGGCGCGGTGCCCTCGACCGCCCCCGACCACCACCGACACGTTCGGCTCTGGGCTCTGCTCGGATTCCTCGGCGCGACCCTGGTCGCGCTCATGGCGTTCGGCGTCGGCTATCTCGAGGACGGCCCCCGCCAGTGGCTCGAGCGCCATGCCGCCTGGACACGTGAGTCGAGCGGACGCTATGTCGCCCGCCTGTCCGGTCTGATCGGCTCACTGCTCATGTTCGTCGCGTGGTGGCGGCTGCGCCCGTCCCGACGGACCCGCACCGAGGACGGCACCGAACACGCGCCGGGCTGGGGCATACCCTTCCGCAGAATCGCCCTCCTCTGGACGCTCCCGTTCTGGCCGGTCCCTGCCCTCCTGACAGCCGATGCGTACGCCTATGCCGCCCAGGGCTGGCTGCTCCATCAGGGACTCGACCCCTATGTGTTCGCGATGGGCTTTCCGAGTCCGTTCGCCGAGAGCGTCTATCCGACCTGGCGGCCGACAACGGCGGTCTATCCGCCGCTGGCGCTGCATTTGCAGCACCTCATCGTGGACCTGACCGGGGCACACCCCTATTGGGCACCCGTGGCGATGCGGCTCATGGCGCTCGCCGGGTTCGGGCTCATGCTGGCGGTCGCCGCGCCACTCGCCCGCACGGTCGGCGCCGGCGAACAGTCGGCCTTGTGGTTCGTCGCACTGAATCCCCTGCTGCTGATCCAGTTCATCGGCGGTGCCCACAACGACGCCCTCATGGTCGGACTCATCATGCTGGCGCTCTGGCTCGCGCGCACTCGGTTCGGCCTTGTCACCGGGTGCATCGTCATCGGGCTCGCTGCAGCGGTCAAACAGCCGGCGGTGTTCGCGGGGTTGGGCGTGGTGCTGTTCAACGTCCTCGGTGAACATCGGACGCCGGGCAGCCCTGTCCCCTGGGGTCGACTGGCCGGCCGGCTCGTGCTCGGCGGAGCGATCGGCGCCGCAACGTTCTTGGCCGTGTCCGCGCCGCGCGGGCTGTGGTTCGGCTGGCTCAGCGAGAATGCCGGTTCCCCGAGCCTTGTCATCAACCACTCGCCACTCAGCTGGCTCGCCCAAGGAGCACTGGCCCTCGACGCACCCGTGAGCGTGGTGGACACGGTCCTCACGCTGACGTCGACCGCGCTGATGATCGCGGCGTTCATCTGGGTCGCCGGCCGCTGGGCGCTGACGCGTCCGGTGCGGTTCACAGCCGGCCTGCTCCTGGCGTTCGGTCTGCTGGGAGCTGCGATCCAGCCTTGGTACATCCTCTGGGGCGGCCCGCTCCTCGCTTTCTGCCACCCGACCCGACGCCTCGTGCGGATCGCCGGCGCGATCACACTTATGCTGCTTGTGTCAGGCGTGCTGCAGGAATATCTCTCCCCCGCCATCGTGGTCCCGCTGGGGGCGTTGATCGCGGCGGCATGGTGGCGTTGGGGCGCCCGTGTCACGGGGGCTGCGCAGCACAGTTGAACGGCGTGGAGAGCACGCTTCCGCGCCGCTTCGCAGCCCTCGGTGCCCTGCTAGGTTGACGCCCATGACAGAGGCTGCCGGCGCTTCCGCGAACTCCGATTTCATCCGTGCGATGGTCCGCAGGGACATTGAGCAGGGCACCTTCGGCGGGCGCGTCCAGACCCGGTTCCCACCGGAACCCAACGGCTATCTGCACATCGGCCACGCCAAGGCGATCGTGATCGACTTCGGCATCGCCCGTGAGTTCGGCGGCGTCTGCCAGTTGCGCCTCGACGACACGAACCCGGACACCGAGGAAGCGGAATACGTCGACTCGATCATCGCCGACATCGAGTGGCTCGGGTTCACCCCGCCAGAGCCGACGCTGCACGCATCCGACTATTTCGAGCAGCTCTATGACTGGGCACAGTTCCTGATCGGCAAGGGGTTGGCGTATGTCGACGACTCCGACGCCGACACCATCTCCGCCCAGCGCGGCGGCTATGGCCAGCCGGGCGTCGAGAGCCCCTTCCGCAACCGGGGCCCCGAGGAGAACCTCGATCTGTTTCGCCGCATGCGCGCCGGGGAATTCCCCGATGGTTCGCGCGTCCTGCGGGCCAAGATCGACATGAGCCACGAGAACATGCAGTTGCGCGACCCGATCATGTATCGCATTCGCCGCGCCCACCACTACCGCACCGGTGATGAGTGGTGCATCTATCCGACGTATGACTGGGCCCATGGCCAGTCGGACGCGATCGAAGGCGTCACCCACTCGCTGTGCACGCTGGAGTTCCAGGACAACCGGGCGCTCTATGACTGGTATCTCGAGCATCTCCCCCTCCCCGGCGACCGTCCCCGCCAAACCGAGTTCGCCCGGTTGGAGATCACGCACACGGTGACCTCGAAGCGACGCCTGCGCAAACTGTTGGAGGACGGCGTTGTCGACGGCTGGGACGATCCGCGCCTGCCGACGCTGCGGGGACTGCGCCGCCGCGGTTATCCGGCGTCGGCGATCACGGAGTTCTGTGACTACATCGGGGTGACGAAGACCAACTCGCGCCAGTCGATCGAGTTGCTGGAGTCGTTCGTGCGGCGCGAGCTGAACCGCTCCGCGCAGCGGCGAATGGCTGTCACCCGGCCCGTGAAGCTGATCCTCGACGACTGGCCCGTGGGCATCGACGGCGAGCCGAAGGTCGAGTGGTTCGAGCTCACCAACAACCCGGAGAATCCGGATGACGGGGTGCGGTCCGTGCCGTTCACGGGTGAGCTGTGGATCGAGGCCGACGATTTCGCCGAGGTTCCGCCGCCCAAGTTTTTTCGGTTGTCGCCGGGGCGGGAGGTACGCCTCCGCGGCGCGTACTTGGTGACTGCCACCGGCGTGGAGAAGGACGCCGCCGGCAACATCGTGGCCATCCACGCGACCCACGATCCGGACTCGCGCGGCGGGAACGCTCCCGATGGCCGCAAGGTGAAGTCGACCATGCACTGGGTGTCGGCGGCGCACGCGGTGGATGCGACAGTGATGTTGTATGACCGGTTGTTCAGCGCCGAGGTCCCCGGCGAGCGCACCGGTGAGCCGCTGGATGACCTGAACCCCGACTCGCGTGAAGTGCTCACCGGGTGCAAGGTCGAGCCGGCGCTGGCGGAGACTCCCCTTGGCGAGGTCGTGCAGTTCGAGCGGCTGGGTTATTTCGCGCACGATCCGCGTGAACCGCTGCTGTTCCACCGGACAGTCGGTCTGCGCGACGAATGGGCAAACATTCAGAAGCGCCAGGGGAAATAGGTCCGTCCGCGCCGCCGATCAGACGGCGACCTTCCCCAGCCTCTGCTTGTCCCACAGCCGCGCGTATTCCCCGCCCCGGGAGACAAGTTCCTCATGGCTTCCCTGCTCGATGACACGTCCACGGTCCATCACATAGATCCGGTCACACTCCTGAATCGTCGTCAGCCGATGAGCGATGAGGATGCAGGTCAAGTCACCACCGTGGCCGAATACCGTGTCGCGGATGCCCGCTTCGGTGATCGTGTCCAAACTGCTGGTGGCTTCATCAAGAATCAGGAGCTGTGGCCGTTTCAGCAGCGCTCTGGCGATGGCCAACCGCTGCCGCTGTCCCCCCGACAGGTTCATGCCGTTCTCGTCGAGAGGTGTGTCCAGACCCATCGGCAACTCGGCGATGAACCCGTCGGCATGGCTCGCCCTGCAAGCGTCCCGAATCTCCTCATCAGTGACGTCCACGTTCCCCAGGGTGAGATTGTTTTTGATGGAATCAGCGAAGAGAAATGTGTTCTGGTCAACGTAGGCGATCGCGTCTCTCAGCGATGAAAGACTCATCACTTCCACCGGAATGCCGTCGGCCGTGATCCGCCCAGATTCCGGTGAATAGAACCTCAACAACAACTTTGCCAACGTTGTCTTGCCGCTGCCGCTGGCGCCGACGATCGCGACGCGTTCACCTCGCTTGACCGTGAGCGAAGCGTCTCGCAGCACGAGTTCACCGTTGCCGTAACGGAAGCGAACGTCCGCCAAGTCCCAGCGTTCGACGTTTTCGATCCGTTGGCCTTCGGTCGGCAGTCCTTCTGTCTGCAAATCCAGAACGTCATTCAGTCGATCCGCCGCCACGAGCGCTGTCTGGATCTCCGGCTGGAGACCGACGAGATTCTTTATGGGCTGAACAAAGTATGCGAGCAGCGCATAGAAGGTGATCAATGTGCCGAGTCCGATTTCCCCGCTGGCGACCATAGAGAAACCGAGCCAGAGAACGACCACGGTGCCGACCGTCTGTACCACTTCCGACAACGCCTCTTGCGACACACCAACCATGCCTGCCCGCACGATTGCGTTCGCAAAACCGAGGAATTTTCCTTCCGCCTTTTGTTTCACATGGTCACCCGCACCGGCCGCCTTGACGGTTTCCGCCCCGTCGATCGACTCCTTCAAGAAAGACTGGAACATGGAGTTGGACTCCATGACCGTCCGATTGGTCTTTTCGATCGGCTTCCGATAAACCAGCAGAACGATGACGTACAAAATCACCAGAACGAGTGCCACCCAAAACAATGGCCCACTCTGCAAGTACAGGATTATCCCGCACCCGATCACCATCGTGGCATCAAGAACCAAGGATACGGTAACGCCCGAGATCGCCGCCCGGATTGCTCCTGCATCGCTGAATCGCGACATGTATTCGCCGGTGGTGCGAAGACTGCTTGAGGACACCGGCAGGTCGACTACGTGGTTGAAATAGGACAGCAGAAGGCGGATATCGATCCTCTTCGACACCGCGAAGATGAGATATCCGCGCAGGACTTGGATCACGGCTTGGACGACGTAGAGCGCTATCAGCGACCCGAACACCGCGCCCAGGACGGACGCTGATGTCCACTCAGCTACACGCTGGCTTGCCCCGGCAAGCCCCTCGGCCAAAGCGGCGTCCCTGCCGCCTGGCGATGGTGAGCTGTCAGGCACCGATTCGCCGATCACAAGTTGGAAGGCGAACGCTCCCACGATCCCGACCGCTGAGATCACCAGCGAGAGAAGAAGAACGCCCAAGAGCCTCGCGTACTGGCCGTTCAGCAGGGCCCCGAAGCGAAGAAGGTTGTTTCTGTGATGGTTTCCGGGAACGAACTCGGGTGTCTTGCGGAGGTTGACGACGTACCCGGTCCAGAGCTCGCTGAATTCATCCAGGGAGAGCTTTCGAAGGCCCCGCGCAGGGTCGGATAGACCTACCTGCTCCTTCTTCATGTGGCTGACTACCACGAAGTGGAGCATCGAATTCTCATGAATGTGCGCTATGAACGGCGTCGACACACGGCCAGCCTCGACGGCCTCGAGGAGCTCGGTTCGCGTACCAGAGAGAGCCTCGGCAGCGAACCCAAGGTCTCGACCACCGCTCACCAAGCCGTAGAGATTTACACCACGCTTGTTTGTCTGGGTTAATTCGCGGAATTTGGAAATAGGATATCGCAGGCCGTAATGACGGGAAACAATTGCGAGGCAGGCAGCGCCGCAGTCACGCTCATCGTGCTGCCGGACAACTTTCGTGCGCACTTCTTCAGTCCTCGTGATGGCTCGGCAACGGTGTCGGGTGGGCGTCACTCACGCGACTCTCCACCCGACACCGATTTGATTGACAAACTGGGTCACGGCTTTCCACAGACGGGGCACCTAATCCCCAGGAAGCCATAGTTGGTGTAGTGACGTCCCGATGTGCGGTGCTCGTAGTAGTACCTGGCGTACGCTGAGGCCCTAGCCACTGCAAGCATCCAACCGCCCTCCACGTGGCGCATTTCACTCACGTTCAACTCATGCATGATCACACCTCCCTCCGCGCGTTCCGAAGAATGTCAATAGCGAAGCATTTCCCTTCATGTTTGCTTCACTAACAAAGTTAGGCGGATGAGACCAAGACCTCCGGAGAGTGTCACCTTTTTGTCATATAAGGCGTCTGCCACCGCCGGGTCGGCCGTCGTCAGGTCTCGGCTTATACCGGGCCCCGCAATCAGCCACAGAAGGGGGGACGTGTTCGGTCGTAGTGTGCGGATGTTGGCGCGGCCAATGCAGTCGGACCGCTGACCGCTCGTTCAGGCCGGACCGGTTATCTGGCCGCGTCTTGGCTGCCTGCGCCTAGAGTGGAGGGTCCCAGCGAGCAGTCGGAGGAACCATGAAGGACGCACAGCGCACCAGCCCGTTCGTCGACAAGATCGAGGTAGCCGGCGATCAGTTGGTGGCCAAGCTCAACGACTTGATTCGTGACATCAACGCCCGCCGCGTGGTTATCAAGGACCAGCGCGGCCAGGAACTCCTCAGCCTGCCGCTGAACGTTTCGGTCGTCGCCGGTGGTCTGCTCAGCGTCGCCTCCCCCGTGCTGGCCGCGGTGGGCGCCTTGGCAGCCGTAGTGGCGCGCGTACAGCTCGAAGTCGAGCGCGCCGACCCACTTGACTCAGAGTCGGCGACCTCCCCGGCTGCGGGCGCACCGGATTCGGCAGCGACCAGCGACCCGAACTCCGAGTCAGCCGACGTTGCGGGCGCTGCGGGCGAAGGGACCGCCGGGTTTGTGGAGGACCCGTTCGAGCCCGAGCCGGTGGACACCGAGACCTATGCGGACGACGCTGCCGAACACCGCCGCCCACCCGAGGACCCCAGCGCACCCGAGGACCCCAGCGCACCCGAGGACCCCAGCGCAAACATCTGAAGTGGAGACCGGGAGGACTGGCGAGAAGCCGCGGTCGGTTCTTCCCGCAATGACGCTTAATGTCGCCCCAGTGGGGCCCGCGGGCTCGGCGTCACCCGCCATTGGGCCCGCGTACCTCCCATTGGGCCCGCGTACCTCCCATTGGGCCCGCGCACTCTCCATTAGGCCCGCGAAAGCCGCATTCCGCACGGCATGCACACCATGCGGAATGCAGCGCTAGCGGGCTCAATGCGGCGCTAGCGGGCTCGACGCCGCCCCGACGGGCCCAATGCAGCGCTAGCGGGCCCGATGCCGCCCGACGGGCCCCAGTGCCACTGTCGTGTCGACAGCCGCACCGATCCGGGCAGAATGCGGCGCCTGCGTGCCCAATGAGAGTTGCCACGCCTGAGCCAGTGAGCTTGCTGGTATCCAGCACCAACGTGCACCAGCGGCTCTTCATGATCTTGGTGCGAGTGGTGTGATCGTTGAACCCGCGAACGTACGTACGCCAGCAAGCGGACACGCGGCCAGCCTGTCTTAAGTGCAGGCCTTCCACAGTTGCAGGCCGGTCTCAAGTGAAGTCCTGACATCCCAAGCGCTGGCCCGACTATCCCAAGTCAGGCCTGAGACCTCACGTACCGGCGAACGTCTTGATCCACTCACCACACTCGCCTGAAAGACCCAGATCCATCCTTGATCCTCGAAACCCTTTCGGCAATTGCGCCCTCTGATTTCGTGAAACTACCCAAGCAGATTCCGTGAAATCCAACCAAGATAGCAGCCGCTGGCATCCTTAACTCAAGCCAGAATGCGGCAATCAACTCTGCCAGAAATGATTATCGCCCGGATTCCATAACCTTGGAATCCGGGCGAATAGCGTAGCCCCGACGGGATTCGAACCCGCGCTACCGCCTTGAGAGGGCGGCGTGCTAGGCCGCTACACAACGGGGCCATCTAGCTGAAGAAACCTAGCACAGAGATCTATTCCGTGCGAAATCGCTTCTCCGCTGGGGTATAAGGACTCGAACCTCAACTAACTGAACCAGAATCAGTCGTGCTGCCAATTACACCATACCCCAATGCCACTGGTGTCCCAGCGGCTCGGTTGCCCGAGTTTTCGCCCCGGCAACGAGGAGAAACATTACTCCACACCGCGCGTGCTCGCAAATCACAACCCTGTCACCGTGCCGCTGTGCGGTCCTCCTCGGGCACCCTGTTCCGCAGCTTCATCGCAACGGCGACGCCGGCGGCGATGAGCGTGATGATCGAATAGATGATGACGTCGGAGAACGACTGGGCCCACCCGACCTCGGTCAGCGTCCGCGCCTCCGAGATCGTGCTGGTCAGCCCGGCCAGGGTGAACGCGAAGACGTTGTTCACGACGTGCGCGGCGACGGCCGCCTCAATACCCCCGGTGCGCAGCACCAACCAACCCATGACGAGCCCGAACGCGAAACGGCTCAGAAACAATGGCAGGTTCTGCGTGCTGTGGAACAGCGCGAACACCAACGCCGAAGTCACCACACCGAACCAGGGATTGGCGACCAGCGAACCCAACGCCTGCAGCAGATAGCCGCGGAACAGGAACTCCTCTGCGGCAGCCTGCAGCGGCGACGTAATCAGGATGACCACGAAGAACGCCCAGAATCCTTCTTGGGGCTGCCACGTCAGCGGAGCACCTCGCAAGGGCATCGTGCCGATGTACGCCCCGAACACAACCGCGGCGACCGCTGCACACACGAACAGATATCCCCAGCGAGGACGACCTTCGACCGACCACAGATAGCTCGGATGAACCATGTGCCACGACCGCACCATGAGCAGGGTGATCGGGATCAGCAGGGCGATCTGGAGGTGTCCGGCCAGCATCCCCTCCCAGAACTCATACCGCAGGGCAGCGGCAAAGAACGCCTCCTGAGACAGTCCCCGATCGCGGATCTGCCAAGCCAGAAACAGCACCCCGGAGGACAGTGCCCCCCCGAGGAGGAGCCAGAACATCGGTGCGAGCAGGACACCCATCGCCGAGCGCCACCATGCGTACGACTCACCCCGCAGGACCAGCGGATAAGTCGCACCCGGTCGGGGCGCCGCCAACCCGGGCGACCCCCAACCGTGTGTCGGCGCGATATTCCCGCCGGCCACCTCAGGCCTCGACGGTGGCGCGAGCCCGGGCCAGTCGATCAAGCGTGGACGCCCGACCGAGCAGCTCCATCGATTCGAACAGAGGTGGGGACACCTTGCTGCCGGTGAGCGCGACGCGAACCGGTCCGAACGCGAACTTCGGCTTCAGCCCCAGCCCATCAACGAGCGACGTCCGCAACGCCGTCTGGATCGCATCCGCCTCGAACGGCTCCAGCGTCTCCAAGGCCCCGACCGCCGCGTCCAGCACCGCTGCGTCGTCCGGCTTGAGCCGGGCCTTTTCCTCGATCTCGATCCGCTCGTCCGGCGTGAAGAGGAACCGAACCTTCTCCACCACCTCGCCGCAGGTGTTCAGCCGCTCCTTGATCAGCGGCGTCGCTCCCTCGAGCTTTGCCAGCTCGTCGGCCTGGGGTGGGTCGGTAACCAAACCGGCACTCACCATGAACGGCACCAGGTGCGGCACCAGCTCGGCGTCGGACAGCATCCGGATGTGAGCGGCGTTGATCGCCTCGCACTTCTTCGGGTCGAACCGTGCCGGGTTGCCGCTCACGCGTCGGATGTCGAAGGCCTCGACCATCTCCGCCATCGTGAACACGTCGCGATCCTCCGCGATCGCCCAGCCGAGGAGCGCCAGATAGTTCAGCAGCCCCTCGGGCAGGAATCCTCGCTCGCGATATTCGGCGAGTCCCGAGCCGGCGTCGCGCTTGGACAGTCGTCGGTTGCCCTCCCCCATCACCATCGGCAGGTGGCCGAAGATCGGCGTACGCCCCGAACCGATCCCCAACTCGGCCAACGCTTGATAAAGCACGATCTGCCGCGGGGTCGACGACAGCAGATCCTCGCCGCGCAGCACGTGCGTGATCCGCATCAGGGAATCGTCGACGGGATTCACCAGCGTGTACAGCGGATCACCGTTGCCCCGCACGATCACGTAGTCCGGCACGTTTCCGACCGGGAAGGTGATCTCGCCGCGGACCAGGTCGTGGAAGGTGATGTCCCGGTCCGGCATCCGCATCCGCACGACGAAGGAACGCTGCTCCGCCTGATAGGCGGACACCTGTTCCTCGCTCAGGTCGCGGCAGTGGCCGTCGTATCCGGCCTGCGCGTCACCTCCGGAGGCCTCGATGCGAGCCTCCTGCTCCTCACGGGTGCAGTAGCAGCGATAGGCGTGACCGCCGGCGATCAGCCGGTCGACGACCTCGGCGTACACGTCTCGTCGCTCCGACTGCACATATGGCCCATAGTCGCCGCCCTGTTCCGGGCCTTCATCGGGATCGAGGCCGAGCCAGTCGAGTGCGTCGAGCACGCCTCGCAAGGACTCCTCGGTGCTGCGCGCAGCATCCGTGTCCTCGATCCGCAGGACGAATGTGCCGCCGAAGTGCCGGGCGAACGCCCAGTTGAACAGGGCGCTCCGGACGTTGCCGACGTGCAGATTTCCGGTGGGCGAGGGTGGAAAGCGTACGCGGACCTCGCTGGGGTCGAGGCCGCCGAGCACGTCCTGCGTGACGGCGTCAGACGCCTGGGACGCGGGGGCGTCGGTCACTGCTGATCTCCTGCCAACGGACCGCCGATCACCGGGTTGGTGAGCGTGCCGAGTTGTTCGATGCTGACGGACACGGTCTGGCCGGGCTCCATGAGCCCGACACCGCCGGGAGTGCCGGTCAACAGGACGTCCCCGGGCAGCAGGGTCATATAGCCCGAAATGAACGACACGAGATCGGTGATCGAGTGGACCATGTCGGCGGTCGACGCGTTCTGGTGGACCTCGCCGTCCAGGGTCGTGGTGATCCGCAGGTTCTGCGCCTCCTCCACGGACAGGTGACAGGTGATCCACGGACCGAGCGGGCACGAGGTGTCGAAGCCCTTGGCCCGGCTCCACTGGGCTTCGTTGAACTGGATATCCCGGGCGGAGACGTCGTTGCCGATCGTGTACCCGAAGATCACATCCTGCACCCGCTCCGGCGGGACCTCCTTGCAGATGCGACCGATCACCACGGCGAGCTCACCCTCGAAGCCGACCTCCCGGCTGAAATCGGGATAGATGATCGCTTCGTTCGGCCCGATGACCGCGGTGTTCGGCTTGAAGAACGTGATCGGGGTGTCGGTCAGTTCCTGACCGAGGTCCCTCGCCAGATCCACATAGTTGGGACCGACTGCGATCACCTTGCTCCGTGGGATCACCGGTGCCAGCAGCCGGACGTCAGCCAGGGCGTGACGTTCGCCGGTGAACTGGACCGAGGTCGCCAGCGGATCTCCGCTGATGACGGCAACGGTATCGGGGTGCGGCCCGCCGTCCTCGGCGAGCTCGACAAGGCCATAGACCGGGTCTCCCCCGGTGGAAAAGCGTGCGACGCGCATTGCCCCACCCTATCGGTCGGCTGACCGGCGGCAGGCATACTGCCATCCATGAACACCAGTGACCGCTTCGAGACCGTTGACCTCATCCGAGCCAAGCGGGACGGGGCGGCGTTCACCGACGCCCAGATCGACTGGCTCATTCAGGCCTATACCGCGGGACTGATCGCCGACGAACAGATGTCCGCGCTGGCCATGGCCATCTTCTTCCGAGGGCTCGAGCCCCGAGAACTGCGGCGCTGGACCGCAGCGATGATCGGCACCGGTGAGCGGCTCGACTTCTCCGGCCTCGGGCGACCGACCGCCGACAAGCACTCGACGGGCGGGGTGGGCGACAAGATCACCCTGCCATTGGCTCCGTTGGTGGCAGCCTGCGGTGTCGCGGTCCCCCAGCTCTCCGGGCGGGGGCTCGGCCACACGGGTGGCACCCTCGACAAGCTCGAGTCGATCCCCGGCTGGCAGGCGTCGCTCACCAATGACCGCATGATGCAGATCCTGTCGGTGGTCGGTGCGGTGATCTGTGCGGCCGGGTCCGGTCTGGCGCCGGCGGACAAGAAGTTGTACGCGCTCCGCGATGTCACCGGCACCGTCGAGTCGATCCCCCTCATCGCCAGCTCGATCATGAGCAAGAAGATCGCCGAAGGCACTGGGGCTCTGGTGCTGGACGTGAAAGTCGGGTCCGGGGCATTCATGAAGACCGGCGACCAGGCAGCCGAACTGGCTCGCACGATGGTCGGGCTGGGCACTGACGCGGGCGTACGCACGACGGCCCTTCTCACCGACATGTCCACCCCGCTCGGCCGGACGGCGGGCAACGCGCTCGAAGTGCGCGAGTCCGTCGAGGTGCTGGCGGGCGGCGGGCCTGCCGACGTTGTCGAACTCACCCTGGCACTCGCCCGGGAGATGCTGGCCGGTGCCGGGCGGGCCGATGTTGACCCGGCGCAGGTGCTGGCTTCGGGCAAGGCGATGGACGTCTGGCGGGCGATGATCGCAGCCCAGGAGGGCGATCCCGAGGCATCGCTCCCGGTGGCTCGGCACACGGAGGTCGTGCGCGCGGATGCGGATGGGTACGTCACGTCCCTCGACGCGCTGTCCGTGGGGCTCGCGGCTTGGCGGCTCGGGGCGGGCCGGGCTCGCAAGGAGGATCCTGTCCAGGCGGGGGCGGGTGTGGAGTGGCATGTGCGCCCGGGTGACGAGGTGCGCCGCGGCGAGCCTGTCTTCACCCTCCACACTGATACCCCGGAACGCTTCGAATCTGCGCTCGCCGACCTGGCCGACGCCCTCACCGTCGAGTCCGAGCCGCCGATCGTCGGCCCGGTCGTGCTGGACCGCATCGGTTGACCTTCGACTGACCGGCTGACCGCAGCAGTAAGGCCCGCAAAGAGGGCCGCATTTGATCACGGACGGCGAAATGTTACTCGGACGCTCAAGTTCGGTGTTTACTGTGCAGTCATGTGGAGGACATCCAATCGAAACCTTCCCGCATTGCTGCTGCTTGGCATGCTGGTCGTTCTCGACGTGCTCATGATCGTGGTCGACGCAGTTCTCCACACCGGTCTAGGGGTGGCGGGGCCCGTGTGGTCCGTCACTCAGGACGGCGGCTACGCGGAATTCCTCCAGTACGCCAAATTCGCCTGGTGTGGACTGCTCCTGGTGGTGCTGGCCCGCACCGGGCGCACCAAGGCTCTGCTGTTATGGGTGCCATTCATTGCCTATCTAGCGCTGGATGACGTGCTGCAGATCCACGAGAACGTGGGGGCATGGCTCGCCGAGGTTCTGCAGATCCCCCATTTCGGCCTGCGTTCCTATCACATCGGTGAGCTCCTGGTAGCGGTGGCTGCGATCGCCGTGGGGCTGGGGCTGGTCCTGATCGGTTGCTTCTTCAGCCGGCCCGTGGTCCGTGGCATATTCATCGACATTCTGCTGCTCGTCGGCCTGATGGCGTTCTTCGCGGTCGGCGTCGACGCTGTTCACAGCCTGCTGGGGGCTTTCGCACCGATCGAAATGGTGTTGGGTCTGGTCGAAGACGGTGGAGAAATGCTCGCGTTGAGCCTTCTAGTGGCTTATCTGTTCCACACCGCGCTGGGCCATCAATCGCCTCGAATGCTGCAGCGGGTCCGCGCGCGGATTCCGGGGATTCGCCGCCTTGACCTGGGCGCGGGTCACCCTCTCACGCCCGCCGAAGCCGAGCGCGGGAGCGGCTCGTCTCTGCGGACACGCACCGACGGGTGACCGCTGGCTATTCGGTGATCAGCCCATAGAGATAGGCGTCGCTGAGCGCCTCCCAGGAGGCCTCGATCACGTTCTCCCCCACCCCGACGGTCGTCCAGGAGCGCTCGCCGTCGGTGGTGTCGATGAGCACGCGGACGGTTGCATCGGTGCCGTGCCCCTCGTCGAGGATGCGCACCCGATAGTCGGTGAGGTCATAGGAGAGCACCTGGGGATAAGCGTCGGCGAGCGCCCTGCGCAGCGCATGGTCGAGGGCGTTGACCGGACCGTTCCCCTCCCCCACGAACAGACGCTCGATCGCCTTGGCCGTGAGCTTCACCGTCGCTTCGGTGTCGGTCTGGGTCGGGCTGTGGGAATGCGTGTGCACACGCCAGTGGTGGACCTCGAAGGGCAACTGCAGTCGATCGGTCACGTCGCGGAGCAGCAACTCGAAGCTCGCGTCCGCAGCCTCATAGGAATAGCCACGCGACTCACGCTCCTTGACCACGTCGGTGACCTTCGCCGCCAAGTCACGATCGGACAGGTCGTAGCCGAGTTCCTCGCCCTTGAGCTGGATGTTCGCGCGACCGGCCATATCGGACACGAGGGTGCGCATGTCGTTGCCGACGACCGCCGGATCGATGTGCTGATAGAGCATCGGGTCGACGCGGATCGCCGACGCGTGCAGACCCGCCTTGTGCGCGAACGCCGATTGCCCGACATAGGGCTGCCGCGGTGATCCGGGGCTGTTGGTGACTCCGGCGATCGCGTGGGAAATGCGGGTCGCTTCAGCAAGCGAGCCGGGCGGCAACACCTCCCAGCCGTACTTCAGCTCCAAATTCGCCACCACCTGCAGCAGGTCGGCGTTGCCGGTGCGCTCCCCATAACCGTTGATCGTGCCCTGCACATGGACGGCACCGGCCTCCACGGCGGCAAGGGTGTTGGCAACTGCGCAGCCGGAGTCGTTGTGGCAGTGGATCCCCAGGTCGATCCCGACCTCCCCGGCGTCGCCCACGATGTCCGGCATCCAGGAGGGCAGCATGCCGCCGTTGGTGTCGCACAGCACCACGACCTCGGCACCCGCGTCGGCGGCGGTGCGGATGACCTCCAAGGCATATCCCCGGTCCGTCCGATAGCCGTCGAAGAAGTGCTCGGCATCGAGGAAGACGCGCTGCCCCTCGGCGACGAGGTGGGCGACCGTGTCCGCGATCATCTCGAGGTTCTCGGCAAGCGTCGTGCGCAGCGCCTGCTCGACGTGGCGCACGTGGCTCTTCGCCACGAGGCAGGCGACCGGCGCACCCGAGTCCCGGACAGCCGCGATCATGGGGTCGTCCGCGGCCTTGCGACCCACCCTGCGGGTGAAGCCGAACGCCGACAACAACGAGTGTTTCAGCGTGATCTCCCCGGACCGCACCGCCTCGAAGAACGCGGTGTCGCCCGGGTTCGCTCCCGGCCAGCCACCCTCGATGAAGGTGACTCCGAAGTCGTCCAAGTGGCCCGCGATCTTCAGCTTGTCCGCGACGGACAGACGCAGGCCCTCCTGCTGGGCACCGTCCCGCAGCGTCGTGTCGTAGACCTGGAAGGACTCGGGCGCGACGAGCGATGGCTGGGCGTACGAATCATGGCTGAGGGTCACCCCCCAAGTCTGGTCAGGCGCCCACTATCTGGCCAGTCCCTCTCGCGGGCTGAGACCGGACAGCGCCCGGGACGACCGCGAACGCGTCAGGCGATGCGCGTCAGCCAACCCTGCGTGTCCTCGGCCCGGCCGAACTGGACATCCAGCAGCGACTGCCGCAGACCCGCAGTGTGCGGACCCACGTGACCATCACCCACCGTGTAGTCCCGGCCCGATTCGTCCGCGAACCGACCGATCGGTGTGATCACTGCCGCGGTGCCGCAGGCGAAGACCTCGGTGATCGAGTGGTCCGCAATGCCTTCCAGCAGCTCGGCCAA
The DNA here is from genome assembly GCF_050880385.1 of Ammonicoccus luteus. Lineage (NCBI taxonomy): Bacteria > Bacillati > Actinomycetota > Actinomycetes > Propionibacteriales > Propionibacteriaceae > Ammonicoccus > Ammonicoccus luteus. Next base: position 58,452 of record NZ_JBNZCI010000001.1, on the reverse strand, counting down.
CCCCACTGCGCGCTCGACGGGCCGAAGGCCACGCTGCGCGGCCAACGTGAGGATGGAGGAACGTGTGACACCTTCCAGGATCGAGCCGGTGAGCGCGGGGGTGACGAGCTCTCCATCCCGGACGAACCAGATGTTCATGCCGCCGAGTTCCTCGACGAACTCATGGCTGCCGGCGTCGGCGAAGAGCACCTGAGCGCAATCGTTGCGGGCGGCCTCCTCCTGGGCGAGCAGCGACGAGGCATAGTTGCCGCCGCACTTGGCCGCTCCGGTGCCGCCGGCACCCGCTCGGGAGTATTTGGTCGTGATCCAGATCGACACCGGCTTCACCCCGGAGGCGAAATAGGCGCCGGCCGGCGATGCGATCAGTGAATAAGTAACGTGATGGGCCGCGCGGACGCCGAGAAACGCCTCCGACGCGAACATGAACGGACGCAGATAAAGGCTCGCCTCGCCGCCGGCGGGATCGGGCACCCACTCCCGGTCGGCGCGGACCAGCGCCTGGATGCTGCCCAGGAAGTCGTCGACCGCCAGCTCCGGCAGACCGAGCCTGCGTGCGGAGTTCTGGAAGCGTTTCGCGTTCTCCTCCGCACGGAAGAGCCAGATCGATCCGTCGGGATGTCGATAGGCCTTGAGCCCCTCGAACACGCCCTGCGCGTAATGCAGGATCGCGGCCGCCGGATCGAGCTGGAACGGCGCATACGGCACCACAGCCGAGTCATGCCACCCGTCGACTGCCGTCCATGTCGCGACGGCCATGTGGTCGGTGAACCTCGTCCCGAATCCCGGGTTGGCCAGGATGGCATTCCGCTGCTCCGCGGAGCGCGGCTGCGGGTTGCGATGGACGTCGAAGTTCAGACTCATGCGGGGAACTTATCGCATGCGGCCGGAAGAGACCGCGTACGCCCGGGGCGGGATTCCTGAGACCCCCTGCTCGTGCGCGAGCGCGGTCACTAGATTGCGACGGGTGTCGACGAACGTGAACAACAGCAAGCCCACCTTGGCTGTCATCGGTGGGGACGGAATCGGACCGGAAGTCGTCGCCGAAGGGCTCAAAGTCCTCGACGCGGTGGCCGGTGCGGACACCTTCGAGAAGGTGGACTATGACCTCGGCGCCGAGCGCTGGCTGCGGACCGGTGAGGTCCTGCCCGACTCTGTGGTCGAGGAACTCAAGCAGGCCGACGTGATCCTGCTGGGCGCCGTGGGTGCTGCCCCCGGCGACACGCGGGTGCCGTCGGGCATCCTGGAGCGGGGGCTGTTGCTGCGGCTGCGGTTCCTTTTCGATCACTACGTCAACCTCCGGCCGTCCAAGATCTATCCGGGCATGCCGGTTCCGTTGGCCGCCCACGTCATCGACGGCAAGTCCGTGGACTTCCTGATCGTCCGTGAGGGCACCGAGGGCCTGTATTGCGGGAACGGTGGTGTGGTCCGGCAGGGCACCCCGAACGAGATCGCGACCGAGGTGAGCGTCAACACCGCGCTGGGCGTCGAGCGCATCATCCGTGATGCTTTCGTCCGCGCCACCAACCGCCGCAACCACCTCACTCTGGTCCACAAGCACAATGTGCTGGTCAATGCCGGCGGCCTGTGGCGTCGCTACTTCGAGGAGATCGCGGCGGAATATCCGCAGGTCGAAACCGACTACCTGCACATCGATGCGGCGACGATCTTCCTCGCCACCGACCCGGCGCGCTTCGACGTCATCGTCACCGACAACCTGTTCGGGGACATCCTCACCGACCTGGCCGGGGCGGTCACCGGTGGCATCGGTCTCGCCGCCAGCGGCAACATCAACCCGGACGGACGTTTCCCGTCGATGTTCGAGCCAGTGCACGGCTCTGCGCCGGACATCGCCGGACAGCAGCTCGCGGATCCGACCGCGGCCATCCTGTCCACCGCGATGATGCTCGACCACCTGGGCCGCACCGACGAGGCCAAGAGGATCGAGAACGCGGTCAACGCCGACATCGCAGAGCGCAAGGGCGAGCGTCGGACCACCGCGGGCATCGGTGACGCCATCGCTGCCCGCGTCTGAATCCTGGCAAGCCTGTTGAGCGCGCAACGAGCGCTGCCGGTTCGTCGGCAGCGCTCGTTGCGCGTTGATGGGTGAGGTGAGGTCAGGCCTCGAGCCGCACGGGAACTTCTGGCTGCGGGACCGGGGCCCGGCGGCGACGACGCGGCGCGGGTGCCTGGGGCTGGGGGCCGGTCGCCGACTGCTCTGACCACGCTTGGGGGTACATGTCGTACACGAGCCGCTCCTTCGCATTCGATCGGACGCCCACGAAATAGTAGGGCTACCGAATGAATAGTAGGTCCCCCTAGTAGTTATCGGGCACGGACTCGTGACTTGGCTCACATGGTGGACAGGCGATGGCTATCCGCGGGGTCAGCGGCTGCGGATCAGCAGATCGACCACCGTGTCACCGTCCGGTTGCGTGCCGGTCGCGATTCGCCAGATCTCCGGGCCCGGCTCCGAGCCCAACCCGAAACTGCCGGCATTCGTCATCACGCACAGGCCGGTCAGCCCCGGCTCGGCGTCGAGGGGGCTGGGCAGGTTCTCCCTGCAGTCGCCGTATTCCTCGGTCAGCCGGTCCCAGCCCTCCCGCGCGACCGCCTGCGGATAGACGAGGCGCGCAGTCAACTCATAGTCATGGGTTTGCCGCCATGCCCCGGAGAGCAAGCGGGCCCCATCCGGGACATCAACTCGGATGTGGCGCTCGACGTCGGCCATCGTCAGCTCGGAGCATTGGTGCCCGAGCCAGTCATTGCGGCACTTGGAGCCATATTCGTTGGTGAACCCGAACAGTGGGACCCCCCATCGCCCCGCGTTCAAGGCCACGGCAACCAGGGCCGCCACGACGAGCGCCAGAACGACGCCGAGCGCCACCAAGTTGCGCCTCCGCCGTCGTCGACGGATCTGCTGACGTTGTCCTTGCAGGGAATGCTCGGCATCCGACATGCAGCAATCCTGCCTCACCGGGCCCGTCGGGCGGCACCGCCCTTCGTCCGGAATGGCGCGACCCCGTCCGGAAGATTCCGGACGGGGTCGGGATGAGAGCTCGTCGCACCGGACGAGCGGTGGTCGATCAGCGCGCCGCGGTGCCCTCGACATAGTCGTCGTCATGCGACTTGACCCACGCCATCAGGCCGCGGAGCTCCTTGCCGGTGGCCTCAATCTGGTGGGACTCGTGGGAGTCGCGGTAACCCTGGAAGTCCTTGGCACCGTTGTCCTGGTCGTCGATGAACTTCTTGGCGAAGCTCCCGTCCTGGATCTCGGCCAGGATCTGCTTCAGGTTCGCCTTGACATGGTCGTCGATCACCCGCGGGCCGGAGACATAGTCACCGAACTCAGCGGTGTCGGAGATCGACCAACGCATCTTGGCGATGCCACCCTCGTACATCAGGTCGACGAGGAGCTTGAGCTCGTGGAGGCACTCGAAGTAGGCGACCTCAGGCTGATAGCCCGCCTCGACGAGGGTCTCGAATCCGGCCTGGACGAGGTGGGACATGCCGCCGCACAGCACGGCCTGCTCACCGAACAGGTCGGTCTCGCACTCTTCGGTGAAGGTGGTCTTGATGCCACCGGCGCGCAGCCCGCCGATGCCCTTGGCATAGGACAGGGCGAGATCCCAGGCCTTGCCGGTGGCGTCCTGCTCGACTGCGACGAGCACGGGCACGCCGCGACCCTCGGAGTATTCACGCCGCACGAGGTGACCCGGCCCCTTCGGCGCGACCATGGCGACGTCCACGTTGGCCGGCGGCTTGATATAGCCGAAGCGGATGTTGAAGCCGTGCGCAAAGAACAGGGCGTCGCCCTCGTTCAGGTTGGGCTCGACGTCCTCGGCATAGACCTTGCGCTGAATGTGGTCCGGGACGAGGATCATGATCACGTCCGCCTCCTTGGCCGCCTCGGCCGGGGTGACGACGCGCAGGCCCTGGGCCTCGGCCTTGGCGCGGCTCTTGGAGCCCTCCGCCAGACCCACGCGCACATCGACACCGGAGTCGCGCAGCGACAACGAGTGGGCGTGGCCCTGGCTGCCGAAGCCGATGACAGCGACCTTGCGGCCCTGGATCACGGACAGATCGGCATCGGAGTCATAGAAAAGTTCGGTTGCCACGGTGCTTGGTTCTCCTTGTCGCTTCCGGCAAGCCTTGGTTGCCGCAGGAAATGTTGGTCCCGGCAAGCGGTCCTTGCCGAAAGAAAGTGTTGCCCCCGCCAGTGATGACGGGTTGAGGTTAGTGGTTGACGCCTGGTGGCGCGAGTCTGGGGATTCGCGTCCGGAGTACGCCCGGGGATTCCCGGGCGTACTCATCGCCTCAGACGATCCGGATCGGGCGCGCGCGCTCGCCCCGGGCGGTGCGGTCCGTCAGGGACCGGCTGCCACGGCTGAGCGCCACGACGCCGGACTGGACATATTCCTTGATGCCGTAGGGCTCGAGCATCCGGACGAGAGCCTCGATCTTGTCGGTGCCGCCGGTCGCCTCGATCGTCATCGAATCGGCTGCGATGTCCACGGTCTTGGACCGGAACAGGTTGACGATCTCAAGGACCTGGCTGCGGATCTCCGGGGTGGCCCGAACCTTGATCATCAGCAACTCGCGACGCACGGCGGTGTCGTCCAGTTCGACGATCTTGAGGACCTCGACCAGCTTGTTCAACTGCTTGGTGAGCTGTTCGAGCGAGACCTCGTCGACGTTCGCCACCAGGGTGATCCGCGACAACGCCGGATCCTCCGTCGGGCCCACGGCCAGAGACTCGATGTTGAACCCACGCCGGGAGAACAGCGCGGCGATCCGGGTCAGGACGCCCGGCTTGTTGAGGACGACGACCGAGAGCGTGTGGTTCTTGAAGTCGCTCACAGGACCTCTCCTTCCCAATCCGGGGCCATGTCACGGGCGATCTGGATGGCGTTGTTGCTCGTGCCGGCGGGGACCATCGGCCACACCATTGCGTCCTTGTGCACCACGAACTCGACCACGACCGGCCGGTCATTGATCTCGAGTGCCTGCTTGATGACGTCGTCGACTTCATCTCGGGATTCGGCCCGCAGACCCACACAACCCATCGCTTCGGCGAGCTTGGGGAAGTCGGGAATGCGCCACGAGTTCAGGTCCGTGTTGGAATAGCGTCCGCCATAGAACAGCGTCTGCCACTGGCGAACCATGCCGAGCGACTCGTTGTTGATGACGGCGATCTTGACCGGGATGCCCTCGAGCGCACAGGTGACGAGTTCCTGGTTGGTCATCTGGAAGCAACCGTCGCCATCGATGCCCCAGACGATCTCGCCGGGATGGGCGACCTGGGCGCCCATGGCCGCGGGAACGCAATAGCCCATCGTGCCGAGACCGCCGGAGTTGAGCCAGCGGCCAGGGGTCTCGAACGGCAGGAAGTGGGCTGCCCACATCTGGTGCTGGCCCACACCGGCTGCATAGTACGCGTCCGGCCCGGTCAGCTCGCCGATGCGCTGAATGACGTACTGCGGCGAGAGGCTGCCGTCCTCGGGCTCGTCGTAGCCCGTCGGATAGCGCCGCTTCATCTCGTCCAGATAGGCGACCCACCCGGAGTAGTCCGGAACGTCGGCCTCCTTCATGCGGCCGATGAGCTGGGAGATGACCTCCTTGACGTCACCGACGATCGGCACGTCGGCCCGGCGGTTCTTCGAGATCTCCGCAGGGTCGATGTCGGCATGGATGATCTTCGCGTCGGGAGCGAACGACTTGAGCTCTCCCGTGACACGATCGTCGAATCGAGTGCCCAGCGCGATGAGCAGATCGCTGCGCTGCAACGCTCCGACCGCCGAGACCGAGCCATGCATCCCAGGCATGCCCATGTGCAGATCGTGGCTGTCCGGGAAAGCGCCCCGGGCCATGAGGGTCGTCACGATCGGGATACCCGTGAGCTCGACCAACTCGCGGAGTTCAGCGAACGCCTTGGCCTTGACGACTCCGCCACCGACATAGAACGTCGGGCGGGACGCCTCGGAGATGAGACGTGAGGCCTCCCGGATCTGCTTGCTGTGCGGCTTGGTCGTCGGGCGATAGCCGGGCAGTTCGAGGGTCTTGGGCCACTCGAACTCGCACGAGTTCTGGAGGGCGTCCTTGCTGATGTCCACCAGGACCGGACCGGGACGTCCGGAGAGCGCAATGTGGAACGCCTCCGCGACGGCAGTGGCGATGTCCTCGGGCTTGGTGACCAAGAAATTGTGCTTGGTGATGGGCATCGTGATGCCCCGAATATCGGCCTCCTGAAAGGCGTCCGTGCCGATCGCCTTGCTGCTGACCTGTCCGGTGATGGCAACGATCGGGACCGAGTCCATATAGGCATCGGCGAGCGGGGTGACGAGGTTGGTCGCCCCTGGCCCGGATGTGGCCATGCAGACGCCGACACGGCCGGTGGCAACCGCGTAGCCCTGTGCGGCGTGACCGGCACCCTGCTCGTGGCGCACGAGGATGTGCCGGACGATCTCGGAATCGAAGAGCGGGTCATAGGCAGGGAGAATCGCGCCACCCGGAATGCCGAAGACCACCTCCACCCCGGCCATCTCCAGTGACCTGACCAGCGCCTGCGAGCCGGTCATGGTCTGGGGCGCTTCAGGAGCCTGTTGGCCCTCCGCCGCGTCCTCATCGGTCGGCGGCGGTGCCGCCTGAGTCTCTGAGACCTTCATCTGTGTCCTCCACGTTCTGTGAGCGTGGGCCGCACTCTGCGCACCCACGTCATCAGTCCGTTCCTCTCGTCGTTCCTCCTGCGCAGGGGTCACCTGCAACAAAAAACCCCCGCTGCCACGAGGCAGGCGAGGGAGCGCACCGGTTGCGGGGGATCACCCGGCCGACACGCTAGTTCACTACGAGAATCTGGTACTGCTGCACACGCACACAATGCCTCATGCTGGCAGCCAAATCAACTTCGGCACAGGCCGACCACATCACGGACCGCAGGCAGAACAACAGCGGCCACGAGCCCGAAAGCCCGTGACCGCTGTTGCTGTTTTCAGCGCGTCAGACCGTCATCGAACGACGACGTTGATGCGCCCGTTGACCCACTCGATATAGCCGCGCTCGAAGTTCGAGCGACGACCACCCGGGACAGCGAACTCGTCGCTGGTCGGATAGCCGAGCGACGAACGCTCCCAGCCACGACGTGCCCACTCCTCGCGGATCAGGCCATGGACTTCCCAGGCCCCGGTGCGCGGGCTCCAATAGATGGAGCCACCCTCGAAGTGGTTGAACCGTCCGACTCGGTCAGGAGTCGGGAGTTCGTTGGTGGTCGGGAACCGCAGCAAGGAGGTCTCCCAGCCGAGGCCGGCCCACTTGGCGCGGATGGATCCCCGGATCTCATTGGCGCCGGTCGCCGGCGACCAGTAGATCGAGCCACCCTCGAAGTGGTTGTAACGACCGCGTCCGTTCGGCGTGGCGAGCTCCGAGGTGGTCGGCAGGCCGAGGTGACCGGCCTCCCAACCGAAGCGGGACCAGGTGCCATAGATGGCGCCATAGACGCTGCGAGCACCCGTCGTGCCGCTCCAATAGATGCCGCCGTTCTCGAAGTCGTTGTACTGCGCACGCCCGTTCGGCGTCGTGGACTCGGAGTTCCGCGGATAACCGTGCACGCCGCGGGTCGCACCCATCGTGTCGTGCTGCGCCTTGATCGAACCCATCACCAGATGGGCACCGGTGGCCGGCTTCCAATAGATCACCGGCGACGGGTTGGCCGCAGTGCCGGCGAAGTTGTTCATCCGGCCGCCACCGTCCGGCGTGGCAATCTCATCAGTCGTGGGGACACCGAGACGGGCAGCCCCGCCCTGGCTGATGTAGGTCGCCAGGATTGCGCCGTAGACCATGCGGACGCCGGCGCTCTCCGAGTAGTACATGTGACCGCGCTCGTAGACCTGCTGGCGGCCGACGCCCGGGATCGAGACCTCGGGACCGACCGGCGCACCGAGGGTCGCCCGCGCTGCGGCATCACTGTCGTAGCGCTGCGAGATCCGGGTGCTGTAGACCGCCTCGAGAGCGAGATCGCTGTTCGGCATGGTGATCGTGCGCGAGCTCAGGTCGGAACCGTCGCTCCATCGCATGAACGTGGTGCCGTCCGCGCTGCGCGGGGCCACCAGACCGACGGAGGAGCCGACCGCGATCTGGCGGGTGCCACCGAGGGCTCCGTTGATCGAGATCGGCGCACCGGCGTTGTTGGTGACCGTCAGGCTGCGGAGGGTCGGACGCGCGACATAGGTCTGCGTCTGGGTCGCACCCGAGCTGTCGGTGACCCGTGCGGTGATGTGCCAGTTGGTGAAGTCACCGGCGCCGACCGTGTAGGTGGCGTTGTAGGTGCCACCGGTGGCCGACGGACCGGTCGTGGTCTCACAGACGTCGCCCTTGCAGGTCTCGAGCTGTGTGCTCCACTGAACGTCCGCGGTCAGCGCACCGTCCTCGTCGTCCGTTGCCGTGGCGGTGAGGTTGATGGCGTCACCGACCGCATAGGTGCGGGTGGCCGGCGGCGTGGTCAGCGTCAGGGTCGGCGTGCCGTCGGCCGTGTTGACGCGCAGGTCCACCGTGGTCGAGCCACCGCGACCATCGGTCACCACGACGCGGACGTCATAGGTTCCGGCGGAGCCGTAGCGCTTGACGGGGTTGGGGTCGGTCGAGGTGGTGCCGTCACCGAACGTCCACCGATAGCTCAGCGGATCATTGTCGGGATCGCTGGCGTCGAGGGTGAAAGCGACCTCGTTCGCATTGCTGGTCGTCCGGTAGCTCGCATTGGCGACAGGAGACCGGTTCGAGCTGATGTAGGAGAGGCGCCGGATGTTGCCGGAGGCGAAGTCGGAATAGGCGACATCGCCGTTGGCCGCGTGCTTCAGTGACACCGGGATGCCGACGGCGTTCGGGGCGACGTTGGTGGCCCAGCCGGCCGGGTTCGGCGGGGTGACGAGCGCCGTGGCCGTGTCGTTGAAGCGCATGGTGTAGATCCGGCCGGCGGTGTAGTCGGCGAAGAAGTACGTGCCCACATAGCTCGACGGATAGCCCGGGCTGCCGTCCGGGGTGCCGGTGTAGATGATGCCGCCCATGGCGCTGCTGCCCATGCCGCGGTCGCGGGAATACTGGAAGATCGGCGTCGCACTCGTCACGGTTGCGCACCCGGCGAGACGCGTGGAGTATTCGGGGGTCCGGGCGGTGCCTTCCCAGCACGGCCAGCCATAGTTGCCACCGCGGCGCACAATGTTGTGCTCTTCGGTGGTGTTCCAGCCCACGTCGCCGACCATCGGGAGACCCAGCGTCGGGTGGAGGCGGAGACGGAACGGGTTGCGGAAGCCGCGCGCGTAGGTCTTCGAATACCACGCATGGCTGTTCCGCGGGTCGAACTCGGGGTTGGTCGGCATGCCCGCGCCCTCGCGGTCGATGTGCATGATGCGGCCGTACGGCGAGTCACGACGCTGAGCGTCGAAAGCGTCCGGATCCATTTCGCGGAAGCTCGCGCCGTCACCGATGCTGACCCAGAGCGAGCCGTCCTTGTCGACGACGACGCTGTCCATGCCGTGGGTGATGTCGCGGTTGGGGAACCAGAGCACGCGGCGCTCGGCGCCCAGGCTGACCGGGTTGCCGGCGGCGTCGAAGTTGACGTTGAATTCGCTGAGGACGTTCTCGCCGCAGGCGTTGTCCTCGGGGCAACGGCCGGGACGGCCGTCGGGGCGAATCCGCACGATCCAAAGGCTGTTGGAGCCGCCGGGCAGTCCGTAGTTGTGACCGAGGTCGATCGAAACGGCGCCGAGGTCCTGCTGGGTGGTCACGGACAGCCGGGCGATCTCACGGTTGATCCGGCCGTCCAGGGAGGACCAGCGGACCGAGCCGCCCTTGCCGAGGCTGTAGTAGCCCTTGTTGTCCGGCGTGAAGGCGAAGTCCGTCAGCGCGGTCCCCATGCCGGGCGCATGGCCAGTCGGATAGTTGACGATTTGGAAGCCCGAGGGGATGGCCGCATGGGCGGCTCCCGTTGGGCCGGCGATCGCGAGCGGGAGCGCCAGGGCGACCATCGCCATCAGACACAGCACGCGCGCACGCAGTGTTCTCTTCATTCTTCCCCCGTAGGTTCTGTGGGCACCCGCAGACTAACGGTGGGAACCGCAGGATTTCGCGCAACTCCACGGCTTCCGCACAGGTCGAATCGAGAACGTTATGCAGCCGTTAACTGGCTGCCGGTCCGTTCAGCCGTCCCTCATTCTCCGTTGCCCGGAACCGGAAGTGCCAGGAACAGGTGAGGCCCGCGGGGACCGTGCCCAGCGGCCCTGCCCGAAATGCTCCTGTCAGATGTCGCGGACGGCTCCGAAGGAAGCAGGACGCACCATCGCGGCGTAGGCCTTCAGCGCCTTGGAGACCACTCGATCGCGGCTCGCCGGCGCCCAGGGAAGGGCACCCTTCGCGGCCCGGCGCCGCTCCAGTTCGGCATCGTCGACGTTGAGTCGCAGCAGCCGTTTGTGGACGTTGATCTCGATCTCGTCCCCGTCCTCGACGAGGCCGATCGTGCCGCCACCGGACGCTTCCGGGGAGATGTGGCCGATCGAGATGCCCGACGTGCCACCCGAGAAGCGGCCGTCAGTGATCAGGGCACAAGTCTTGCCGAGCCCGCGTCCCTTCAGGAATGACGTGGGATAGAGCATCTCCTGCATCCCCGGTCCTCCCTGCGGACCCTCATAGCGGATCACCACGACGTGTCCGGGCTGCACCGTCTTGTCCAGGATCTTGGTGATCGCATCCTCCTGCGAATCGACCACGATCGCCGTTCCGACGAAGTGGAAGAGCTCCTCGTCGATGCCCGCGGACTTGATCACGGCACCTTCGGTCGCGAGGTTGCCGTAGAGCACGGCGAGACCGCCGTCCTTCGTGTACGCATGCGCGACGTCCCGGATGCATCCCTCCGCCGCGTCCGTGTCGAGCGCATCCCAGCGGTTCTCGGTGGAGAACGCCTCCGTGGTCCGCACGCCACCCGGGGCAGCGTGGAACAGGTCGACGGCCTCGGGCACCGCCTTGTCGCCGCGGATGTCCCAGGCGTCCAGCCACGTTCGCAGATCGTGGCTGTGCACGGTGTGAACGGAGTCCTCGAGCAGGTCGGCGCGGTCGAGTTCGCCCAGCAGCGCGGGGATGCCGCCGGCGCGGTGCACGTCCTCGATGTGATAGTCGTTGTGATTCGGCGCGACCTTGGCCAGGCAGGGCACCCGCTTCGACAGGTCCTCGATGTCGGTGAGGGTGAAGTCGATCTCTCCTTCGATCGCGGCAGCGAGCGTGTGCAGGATCGTGTTGGTCGACCCCCCCATGGCGATGTCGAGCGCCATCGCGTTGCGGAAAGCCGCCTTGTTCGCGATGTTGCGGGGCAGGACCGACTCGTCGTCCTTCTCGTAATAGCGACGGGCCAAGTCGACCACGGTCCGGCCCGCGGTGAGGAACAGCTCCCGCCGATAGGCGTGGGTGGCCAGGGTCGTGCCGTTGCCTGGCAGCGACAGCCCGAGGGCCTCCGTGAGGCAGTTCATCGAGTTGGCGGTGAACATGCCCGAGCAGGAACCACACGTCGGGCACGCGGAGCGCTCGATGTCCAGCACCTCGGCATCGGAGACCGCGTCATCGGCGGTGGCGCTCATGGCCTGGATCAGATCGGTCTTTGCATAGGCCACCCCGTCGATCACCATCGCCTTGCCGGCCTCCATCGCCCCGCCCGAGACGAACACGGCCGGGATATTGAGGCGCATCGCAGCCATCAGCATGCCGGGGGTGATCTTGTCGCAGTTGGAGATGCACACCAGCGCGTCGGCGCAGTGGGCGTTGACCATGTATTCGACGGAGTCCGCGATCAGTTCGCGGCTCGGCAATGAATAGAGCATGCCGCCGTGCCCCATCGCGATGCCGTCGTCGACCGCGATGGTGTTGAACTCCTTGGCCACTCCCCCGGCCTCCGCCACCGCGCCGGCCACGAGTTGCCCCATGTCCTTGAGGTGGACGTGCCCGGGCACGAACTGGGTGAAGGAGTTGGCAATCGCGACGATCGGTTTGCCGAAATCGTCATCGCCCATGCCGGTCGCGCGCCAGAGCGCGCGGGCGCCCGCCATGTTGCGGCCGTGTGTGCTGGTGCGGGAACGAAGTTCGGGCATGGTTGTCCTTCAACGGGCGGGACGGCGCTCCGCACGCCGCCAGGAGTGATGCGCACGACATTAGCCGAGCACTCAACCCTGCGCACCGGCTGCTCGTTGGGACGGCCAGCCCCCGATCGGATCCTGCGATCGCCTCGACGAGCAGGCCCAAGCACAGCGCTATGGCCAGCGCCGGGCCGAGATTGGCCACGACCTGCTGACCCACCGAATAGCCTGCCTCGGCGCCCGAACCGTAGGGCAGGAACACCAACACCGGGCACAGCGCGATCCACAGTGACCACGTGCCGCCCACGACCCGGGGCCACCACGCCAACGTGCTGGACAAGACCGCCACTGCAATCAGCAGGGCCCACACATGATGGTGGGTCCAGGACAGCGGGGAGGCGAGGCAGGTCGCGAGACCCACGAGCCCCACGGCGAGGACGCGCTGTCCGCGTCGCCACCACAGGACGGCCACGATCAACGCCAGGAGGCCGGCGAGCCCGCTCGCGAGAAGCGCGATCCGTTCGGTCGTCGGGTCGTTTCCCACCAGCCGCGCAAAGACGGCATTCACCGACTGGTTGCCGACATACACCGGGTCCCCGTAAAGATTGCCGGTCAGAACCTTGCGCGCGAACACCGCGGTCTCCCGCGGCAGGATCAGCGCGCCGAGCCCGGTCAGCCCGACGAAGGTGCCCACCCCCCAGACCGCCACCGCGCGCCGCCCGACCAGCACGGCGAACACCACGAACGCCAGCGGGGTGAGCTTGATGGCCGCCGCCAGCCCGATCAAGGCACCTCGGGGGAACCACCCGGACCGTTCCCTCCGCGGCAGGAGATCCGCGACGACCAGCGCCATCAGGAGGGTGTTGACCTGGCCGTATCCGAGAGTGGTCCGAAACGGTTCGAACGCCAGCACCAGGCCCGCGTTGGCCAGCGCAAGCGCACCTGCGCGGCGTACTCCCGCCCGGACCAGGATCAGGCGCTGCGCCACGACGGTCAGGACCGCCCACACGATTTGCAGGACCCAGGTCGGCAGCCACGCCACCGGCACCATGATCAGCGCGGCGATCGGTGGATAGATGAACGGCAGATTCCACTTCGGGGTGCGGGTGGCATAGATGTCCCCGCCCGCCAGCAGGTCCCGGACTGCCGCCACGTAAACGTCGAGATCGATCATGGCGGGCTGCCAGGGCCGGCCGCTGCCGGTGGCGATGATCCAGGGCAGAAGAACCAGCGCGACGACGAGCGCGGGGGCAACCTCGATCGTGAGCCGCAGCAGACGTCGGCTGAGGGGTCGGGGTGCTTCGTCAGCCGCTACCCCCGGGCCTGCTGTCTCAGACGGCACCGGTCAGATGGGCGTGCAGAGCGTCGAGGTCCGACCCGGCGGCAGGATCGGGCCGGAACAGCGCCCGCATGCCGGGGTGCTCCGAATATCGCGGCACGAGATGCACGTGCAGGTGGAAGACCTCCTGCCCCGCGACCGCGCGGTTGTTCATGACCATGTTGAGCCCGTCGGCGCCCAGGCGGTCCATCAGCAACCGAGAGGTGGTCTGGATTGCCGGCGCGATATCGATGAGTGCGGGACCCTCCTCGAGGACGTCGACCACATGCCGGCGCGGGATCACCAGGCTGTGTCCGCGGTGCCACGGCGCGATGTCGAGGAAGGCGACCGCGTGGTCGTCGGCATAGATCTGCCGCGACGGGACGTCACCGGCGATGATGGCGCAGAACAGACAATCCATGCGGGCATCACTACCACAATCCGGGCCGCGTCCGGCAGGCGCCGACGAGGGCGTCCCGCAGCCCGGCACGCACTCAGCGGACCCGATTCTCCAGTGGTTCGCCCTTGGCCCAGTGGGCCAGCTGACGCGCGATGAGGGCGTTGGCGCGGGGCCAGAAGGAAGTCGCGGGGCCGCCGGTGTGGGGCGCGATGAGTACGCCGGGACTGTGCCACAACGGGTGGTCCTGCGGCAGCGGTTCGGGGTCGGTGACGTCGAGTGCAGCGCGCAGACGCCCCGCGGACGTCTCGGCGAGGAGCGCGTCGGTGTCGATGATCGGGCCGCGGGCGACATTGACGACGACGGCACCGTCCGGCAACAGGGCGAGGCGGCGGGCGTCGAACATGCCGGCGGTCTCCTCGGTCAACGGACAGGCGATGAGCACGATGTCGGTTTCGGGCAACAACCCGTCGAGGTCGCCGAAGGCGTGGATGTCGCCCCGGGCGGTCCTGGCCACCTTCGTGATGCTCGCCAGCTCGAACGGCTCCAGCCGGCGCTCGATGGCTTGACCGATGCCGCCATAGCCGACGATGAGGGCCCGGCGGTCGGCGATCGACCAGCCGAATCCGTCGCGCTCCCAGTGCCCGGCGGTCATGTTGCGCGCATAGCGGTCGAGCTTGCGGCCCTGAGCGAGCAGGAGCGCCAGCGCCATCTCCGCGGTCCCGGTGTCGTGCACACCGGCGGCGTTGCAGAGCGCCACCCCGTCGGGGATCCGGCCGACATAGGCGTCATAGCCGGCGAGGTTGAGCTGGACCACCTGCAGGCTCGTCATCTCCCCGATCCGCGCCAGCCAGTCGGTGCCGCTGAGGTAGGGCACCACGAGGAAGCCGACTTCGTCGATCGTCTCCGGCCAGGGGCCCTCGGGGTCGGGGAACGGGTCGAATTCCACGCCCGCGGGCAGCGGGCCGAGCGCCTGCTCGGCCTCGGCCAGAGTGGCGAACGGCAGCCAGGCTCTCATCTCAAACCTCCGCGGTACTCGTGGCGTACATGCGGCATCCCTATCACAGCCGCGATGGTGCTCACCCGGCGGTCACTCCGCGTCCAGCGCGGTCGCGCGCTCAGTGGAGCCGGTTCTCGAGGGGTACGCCGGGCTGCTGAGTCGGCCTGGATCAGCCCAGTTCCACCACCTGGTCGGCCCAGGCATCCAGGAGTTCGCGGTCATGGCTGATGGCGAGGACGCCGAGGCCGGCGTCCGCACGACGTCGCAGGGTGGAGACGATCGACGCGGTCGTGAGCGCGTCGAGCATGGCGGTAGCCTCGTCGCACAGCAGGTACTGGGGGTCGGTGGCCAGCGCGCGCGCGAGCGCGGCGCGCTGTAGCTGTCCGTCGCTGACCTCGTCCGGGAGGCGTCCGAGCAGGTCGGCGGTGAGCCCCACCTCGGACGCCAGCTGCCCCACGCGGGTTGACTGGTCGCGACGCCGGCGGCCCCGGTAACCCAAGGGCTCTGCGATGAGGTCGCCCAACCGTTGTCGGGGGCTGCACGAGCGACGTGGGGACTGGAACAGCATCGTGACGCGCCCGTCCATGCGGCCGCGGCGAGTTCCCACCGGCACCCCGTCGAGGGTGACCGTCCCCGCGTACGGGCGGATGAGCCCGGCCAGCGCGCTGGCCAGCGTCGATTTCCCGATCCCGGACGGTCCGGCCAGCCCCACCGTCCGGCCGGGATCGACGCGCAGCGAGATGCCGTCGAGCACGATCCGCCCGTCGTAGCCCACACGGAGGTCGCTCGCGGTCAGGCTCATGGCGCCACCAGCCGGTCCTCGAACCGGACCCGCTCGTCGAGGTCGGTCAATGCGGGCGGGTCGCCCGGGACCGGGTGGAGCCCGTTGCGGGGCAGCGCGGCCAACAATGCTCGGGTGAAGGCGTGTTCCGGGTTTGTCCAGACCGCATCCGCAGGGCCTTGTTCGACGAGGCGCCCGGCATACATCACCGACACGTCGTCGACCAGCGGACGGGCAGCCCGCGCGCCGTCCAACAGCGCGCCCAGGTCGTGGGTGATGAGCAGGACGCCCACGCCTGCGTCGGCCTGCTCGCGCAACAGCGACAACACGCGGGTGGCCAAGGATCGGTCCAGGGACGCGGTGGGCTCGTCCGCCACGAGGACGGATGGCTGCCCGGCGAGAGCCGCCGCCAGCGCCGCCCGGCCGATGAGTCCGCCGGACAACTCGTGCGGGTACGCATCCAGCGCCCAGGCGGGCAGGGACGCAGTGGCCGCCAGTTCGTCGGGGTCCTGGAGACCGCCGAGGGCGTCCACCGCCTCGGCCAGTTGACTGCGGACCGTGCGCATCGGGGTGAACGCCGTCGCCGCCGACTGCGCGACGCTGCCGACGACCCGGCCGCGCAGGTCCGTCCAGGCCCGATGCCGCGGGTGGCCCAACGCAGGCGTGACGTCGACGCCGTCCACCTCGACGGTTCCGCGCGCGATCGTGCCGGGCGGCAGCAGTCCGTTGAGGGTCGAGGCGAGCACGGACTTGCCGCTGCCCGATTCGCCGATGAGGGCGTGCACGCGTCCTGGTTCCAGGCTCAGCGACACGTCCGTGGCGGCGTGGACAGTGGCGGGGCGCCCGCGCAGACGGGTGGGGATCCGGAGGGTGAGCCCGAGAATCGAGACGATGCTCATGCCACCCGCCCCTCGACGACGGGGGCGTGGTGACGCTGCAGCCACCCCGCCAGTCCGGACGCCGCGAGCGTGGCCAGGACGAGCGCGGCCGCGGGGAAGACGAGGGTCCACCAGGCGCCGATCAGCATCTCGCCGCGGGCGATGGCGAGCAGGGTGCCCAGCGACGCGCGGTCCGGCGACAGCCCCAGCCCCAGGAACGACAATGTCGATTCGTGCCAGATGGCGTGCGGCAGGAGCAGGACGACGGCGACCGTCGCCTGCCCCGACACCGCGGGCAGGATGTGGCGCGCCAGCACGTCGCGGCGCCGGGCTCCGGCCAGATAGGCGGCGTCCACGAACTCGCTGCGGCGGGCGGTGACCGCCACCGAGCGCACGATGCGCGCCACCTGCGGCCAGTGTGTGAGCGCGATGGAGGCGATGATCGCCGGCAGCGATCCGGGGAAGAAGGCGACGATCACGATGCCGAGCAGGAGATGCGGGAGTGCGTTGGTGGCGTCGGTGATCCGCATGAGGACGCCGTCGACGAGCCCGCCGACCATGGCCGCGACCGTCCCGACGGCGATCCCGATCACCGTCGACGCGAGCGCACAGACGACGGCGATCACGAGGCTCACGCGGAGCCCCTGTGCGACGCGGACGAACAAGTCGCGCCCGGCGTTGTCCGTTCCGAACCAGTGCGCGACCGATGGCGCCTCCCGGGCGAGGGTGAGGTCGACCTCGAGCCATCCGGCGGGCGCGAGCACGGGGGTGAGCAGGGCGTAGCCGGCGACGGCCAACAGCCCGACGACCATGCCGCCCAAGCGAGGCACGAGGGCGCGGGGCGTCGCCCCGGTGAGCAACTGGTCAGCCATCGGCGCGCACCCGCGGGTCGAGGTACAGGTACGCGATATCGGCCAGCAGTGACGCGAGGAGGACGAGTGCCGTGCTGACCACCGTCAGGAAGGCCAGGAGCGGCAGGTCGAGCGTCCGCGCGGAGGTGACGAGCGCAGCGGCCAGGCCCGGCCACGCGAACACCTCTTCCACGAGGACCGCCCCCACGATCAGCTCGGGCAGGCGGATGCCGACCAGCGTGGCCAGAGGAGCCAGCGAGGGGGGCAGCACGTGTCCCGTCACCACCCGTCGCCAGGGGACGCCGCGAGCGACGGCCGCGCGTACGGCGTCCGACGCCAGAGCCGAGGTGATCTCGGCCCGGACGGTGAGCAGCAGCCATGGCGTCTGCGAGATGCCGAGCACGAGCGCCGGCAGGGCGAGGTGGCGGAGAACCGACGACATCGTGGGCGTCCCGCCCACCGGTGTTGCCCCGCCCGCAGGGAACCAGCCCAGCATCAGCGCCCCGACCGTCACCGCACCCAGGGCCACTACGAACGGGGGTACTGCCTGGACGACCACCGCGAGGCGCTGGACGAGCCGATCGAGATGTGAACCGGGGTGGAGTGCAGTCAACAGCCCACCGAGCAGGCCACAGATCACCGCGAGGATGAGCCCTGCCGCCGACAGCAGCAGCGTCCAGGGCAGCCGTTGCTCGACGACCTCGGCCACGGGCATCGCGAAACCACGCGAGTGGCCCAGGTTCCCGTGGCCCAGATCGGACAGCCACGACGTCCATGCCGCCCACCAGCCCTGGTCGAGGTTCAACGCCTCGGTGATGGCGGCCTTCTGCTCAGGGGTCGCGAACTGGTAGCGGTCACCGAGGTAGCCCACGAGGGCGTCGAACGGGGAGACGTCCGCCAGCACGAACACTCCCGCGGAGATCGCCACGAGCACCGGGACCATTACCGCCACCCGGCGTCCGACCAAGCCGGTCACCTCGCGGCGACGCCTCCTGCGCCGGGCGGGAACGAGGGTCGCCGTCAACGCTCCCATGTGGCCAGGTTCCACCATGGGCCCCAGTTGACTCCGTGGGCGTGCGGTTCGATGGTCACGGGGGTGCGGTTCCAGTCGCTGTCGCGCACGACGTAGGTGTGCTGCACGAACGCCAGGAACACGTAGGACGGGTCACTCAGGTAGTCGGCCTGCACCCGGCGGTACAGCTCCGCCCGGGTGGCGTCGTCGGCCGTCCGGCGGGCCTCGTCGAGGGCGGCGTCCCGCGCGGGGGTTCCGAAACGGCCGGGGTTGTCCCACATCGAGGTGCCCGACACGGGAGTGTGCAGGGTCGCGTACACCTGCGTGTCGAGGGAGTACGGCTTGTCACCCCCGCCGAGCAGGATGCCGACATCGTTCACACGGGCCTCGAGGCGGCCCCAGTCAAGACCTTCGAGGCTCACCTCGACGCCAATGCGTCCCAGGTCGGCGGCGAACGCCGTGGCCAGGTCGCGGCGCACCGAGTCGGTCGGGTTGAACGCAACGGTGAACGCCGCCCGGTCGCCCCCCTTGGCGCGGACGCCGTCCGGCCCGGGAACCCACCCTGCCGCGTCCAGGATCTCTTCGGCACGGTCGGGATCGTGGGCGAAGGTCGCCTCGGCGTCGAACGAGTCGCCGTAGACCGCCGAGACCGGCGTGTGCGCGGGCGTACCGTAGCCGGCCAGGACCGTGTCGACCATGGCCCGGCGGTCGACTGCGAGGTTCAGGGCGATGCGCACCTGGGGGTCGGCAGTGAACGCCACGTCAGCGGGCAGGGACACCCCGCGCCAGTCGGCGGAGTTGGCGGCCTCGACCCGGAAGCCGGGCTGCGCCTCGAACGTCCGCGCGAGCGCCGGGGGGATGATCGTTCCGTCGAACTCGCCCGCCTTGACCCGCATTGCCCGGGCGTTGTCGTCGGGCAGGTGGACGGTGGTGAGCTTCGTCACCTGGGGTGGGCCGGCCCAGTGCTCGTCGAAGGCGGTGAAGACGGCCCGGTCGGCGGTCAGCTCGGTGAGCCGATAGGGGCCGGTGCCGATGGGCTCGGTGTTCAGACTCGACTCGGAGGCGGGCCCACCGGTCAGCTTCTCAGAGGGGGCGATGGCCAGCAGCATCCGCGCCGGGAAGTCTGCGTAGGGGTACTTGAGGCGGAACGTGACCGTTTCATTGTCGTCCGTGCGCGTGGCGGTCACGGTGTCGAGCATGGCGAAGGCCGAACCGATCTCGGACGCGCTGGCCGGGTCGAGCACCGCAGAATAGGTGGCCACGACGTCGGCCGCATCAAATGTGGTGCCGTCGTGGAAGACGACTCCCCGGCGGAGGGGGACGGTCCACTCGGTGAAGTCGGCGTTGGGCGTGGGGTACGCAGAGGCGAGCGCAGGGGCGAACGACGGGAGCGCGCGGTCGTCGGTGCTGTCGAGCCGCATCAGCCCGTCGTACAGGGGGGAGACGCCGAGTTCGCCGTAACCGGCGATGGGGTTGTACCCGCCCAGATCGTAGGCGTCGGCCAGGATGATCTCGGTGCTGGCGGCGCCGTTCCCCGCGCTCGAGGGGGCCGCAGGCTGTGCCGCACAGGCCGTCAGCAGGAGGCCGGTGGTCGCCGCGGCGGCGAGGTGTCGGACACGCGGCGATATCATTGGCCCTCCTGCGGACATCATATGTCCAGCTGGACACATGATTCGGGATCCTAGCAGCGCGACGCGAGGAGGTGTGCAGTGCCGGAGATTCACCGGCCCCCGCCGCAGATGCCGACCTCGACCGAGGACTGGGCGCGTCGATTCGAGCTCCTCGCCGATCCCACTCGGCTGAAACTGCTGTCCCACATGCACCTCTTCCCAGAACCATCGGTGCTGGATCTCGCCATGGCGGCCGGCATCACACAGACGGCGGCATCCCAGGCACTCCGGGTGCTGCGCGACCAGGGCTGGGTCGAAGGACGCCGCGAGGGTCGCCTGATGCGATACCGGCTCGTCGACGACGTGGTCCACCAAGTCCTGCACTTCATGGGGCACCAGCACGCGCGCTGAAACAGGGGCGGGTTGCCCTCCGTCGCCGACGGTCTTCGGCCCTTTTGACGTCTCGGTGCAGCCCCGCCCAAACCTGAGGGAATCTCGGCTAGGGTGGCGCTAGGGCCCGTGAGGCTGCCCTGCCTCGGGTGCAACATCGGCCCGAGGATCACGCAACTCCCCCCAAGAGGTTGTCAAGGTGGTCGACGATTACGAGAGCACCGGTGGGTCGCCCCGGTCCGACAAAGCGGTCAGCTGGGCGGATAAGCACGCGTCCCAGCGCCAGAACCCGGTGACGGTCCTCATCCTCCACACCAATCCCGAGTCGCCGTTGCCATCGGCGGCGCTGGCCACCCCCGCACCAACCTCGCTCCCCGGAAGGATGACACCATGAATCAGCTAGCCAGCGCGACGGGGTCACGGATCCCTGTCCCCGTCAAGGAGGTGAGCCATGGCAAGGCCGTCGTCTGGCTGCTTGTCGGTACTCTCTTCCTCTCGGGTACCCCACTGTGGGTCAAGGCCTCCAACATGGACCCGGCCACCCAGGCCTTCCTCCGTGTCATCCTTGGCTTCCTTCTGCTGCTCCCCTTGGGAATCCATGAAATCCGGAAGAAGCAGGGCCTGCATCGCCAAGGCATCGTGCTGGCAGCGATTTCCGGCATCTTCCTGGGAATCGACTTCACGGCATGGAACTACTCGATCTTCCTGATCGGTTCCGGTGTCGCAGCAATTCTGCTCAACCTTCAGGTCGTGATCGTGCCGATGCTGGCAGCGGTTGTTGACAAGGTGAAGCTGCCCAAATCCTTCGTCTTCATCCTCCCCATCATGATCGTCGGTGTTCTCTTCACCGGCGGGGTTTTCGAGCCTGCTGAAGGTGCGGCTGGTCCAGCGACGATCGGTGGGATCAAGACGTCGGTCATCGGTACCGCCTTTGGTCTTACCTCCGGCCTCTGCTACTCCCTCTACCTGTATCTCTCCCGCAAGGCGTCCACCAGCGCTCCACGCAAGGACCTGTACATCCAGCCGATGATGTACACGATGCTGGCTCAGGCGGTTGCTCCGCTCATCTGGATGTTCACCGGCGGCAATGGCTTCAACGTCACTCAGGGTGTTCTCACCAAGGATCCTGTCTCCGGTGAGATGGTGCTCCCTGCATCGCTCGGCGACAACCCGAGCCTTCGCGAGGCGACCATGGCTGGTGACCCGGTCAACCTGGGCAACTGGGTCAGCCTCATTCTGTTGATCGTTCTTGGCCAGGCCGCTGCCTGGACATTGGTTCAGTATGGCTCGGTCTGGCTGCACCCGACCCTGTCTGCAGGCATCCTTCTCCTCTCGCCCGTGACCTCGGTCATCATTGCTGGTCCGCTGTTCGCTGAGTGGCCGTCGTGGCTGCAGTGGGTAGGTGTGGCGCTGATTCTGGGCTGCGTCGGATGGCAGAACGGCTTGATTCAGACAGCCGTCGGAGCACTCACAGGCAAGAGAGCAGCCTCCAGAGCACCCACGGCCGAGGCGGCCGTTCCTCGGGAACGGCAGGGGGCGAGGAGTCGTGCAGTGTTCGCCCTGCTGGGCGCGGCTGCTGTCTTGCTTGGTATCGCGGCAGCCGCACACAACTTCGTCACTGGTCAAGTCGGCTGGAACACCGCCTTCACCATCGCGCAGACCGTCGTCGCCGCCGGCCTGATGGTCATCGTCACGCAGGACGGGCAGGGCGGCGCCGAGAAGTCCTGACAGCCCTGCCATGGGTGGGCGCCGGTCGGCGGCGCCCACTCCCGCTAAGTCTCGTCGAGAGAACCACTCCATCGATCCAGGAGGAAATGTGCGGATCACACCGAGAGAACAAGAGAAGCTACTGATCGTCGTCGCAGCCGATGTCGCGCGGCGCCGCCGCGAGCGGGGCGTCAAGCTGAACCAGCCCGAGGCTGTGGCTCTGATCACATCCGAGATCATGGAGGGGGCCCGCGACGGACGCACGGTGGCCGACCTGATGAGCTTCGGCACCACCATCCTGAGTGAATCCGATGTGATGGACGGTGTCGCGGACCTGATCGATGTGATCCAGGTCGAGGTCACGTTCCCCGACGGCACCAAGCTCGTCTCGGTGCACGACCCCATCCGGGCCGGGGGGCCGGACGCCGCCGCGTCCGGTGCCCGGCCGGGCGAGGTGATCCTCAACGACGAGCCGGTGATCATCAACGAGGAGCGCGAGGCCATCTCGATCCAGGTCGAGAACACGGGCGACCGTCCGGTCCAGGTCGGTTCGCACTTCCACTTCGCCGAGGTCAACTCGGCGCTGGAGTTCGACCGGGACGCCACGGTCGGCTTCCGGCTCGACATTCCCGCCGGGACCGCCGCGCGGTTCGAGCCGGGTGACGCGCGGACGGTGAACCTCGTGGCCTTCGCGGGCAACCGCGCCGTCTACGGGTTCCGCAGTGAGTACGACCGCCCGCTCGACGCGACCGCGAGCGACAAGGAGAATGCATCATGAGCCAGAAGATCGAGCGCCGCCAGTACGTCGAGTTGTACGGCCCCACCACCGGCGATGCCGTTCGCCTCGGGGACACCGACCTGTTCGCGAAGGTCGAGCGTGATCTCGCGGTCTACGGCGACGAGTCCGTGTTCGGCGGCGGCAAGGTGATCCGGGATGGCATGGGGCAGAACTCGCGCGTCACCCGATCCGAGGGGATACCCGACACGGTCATCACCAATGCGCTGATCGTGGATTACTCGGGCATCTACAAGGCCGACGTGGCCCTGCGTGACGGACGGATCCAGGCGATCGGCAAGGCCGGCAACCCCGACGTCCAGGCGGGCGTCGACATCACGATCGGCGTCGCGACGGAGGTCATCGCGGGTGAGGGCAAGATTCTCACCGCGGGTGGCATCGACACCCATATCCACTTCATCTCGACCGACCAGATGGGTGTGGCGCTGGCGTCCGGCCTGACCACGATGATCGGCGGCGGAACGGGTCCGGCCGAGGGCACGAAGGCGACCACGATCACGCCGGGCCCTTGGTGGGTCCAGCGGATGCTGCAGGCCACGGACGACTTCCCGATGAACATCGGCGTGCTCGGGAAGGGCCACGCGTCCGCCACGGAGGCCTTGGCCGAGCAGATCACTGCGGGTGCCTGCGGCCTCAAGGTGCACGAGGACTGGGGCTCGACCCACTCATCGATCAACACCTCGCTGACTGTGGCTGACGAGTACGACGTCCAGGTGGCGATCCACACCGACACGCTCAACGAGGGCGGCTTCATCGATGACACCATCGCCTCGATCGGCGGCCGGGTCATCCACACGTTCCACACCGAGGGTGCCGGTGGTGGTCACGCCCCCGACATCATCAAGATTGCGGGCCTACCCAACGTCCTTCCCGCCTCGACCAATCCGACCCTTCCTTACACGGTCAACACGGCCGAGGAACACATGGACATGCTGATGGTGTGCCACCACCTCAAGCCGTCCATCCCGGAGGACGTCGCGTTCGCCGACTCCCGCATCCGCAAGGAGACGATCGCGGCCGAGGACGTCCTGCACGACCTGGGCGTCTTCGCGATCACCTCCTCGGACTCCCAGGCCATGGGCCGGATCGGCGAGGTCATCACCCGCACCTGGCAGGTGGCCGACGCGATGAAGGCCCAGCGCGGCCCGCTCGAGGGCGACTCCGAGCACGACGACAACACCCGCATCAAGCGCTACATCGCCAAATACACGATCAACCCGGCGATCGCGCACGGTATCGGTGACGAGGTCGGCTCGGTCGAGGTCGGAAAGTTCGCCGACCTCGTGCTCTGGGACCCGAAGTTCTTCGGCGCCAAGCCGGACCTCGTGATCAAGGGTGGGATCATCGCGAACGCAGTGATGGGTGACGCCAACGCGTCCATCCCCACCCCGCAGCCGCGGACGATGCGCAACCAGTTCGCGGCCCACGGCCGTGCGCGCGGCGAGAGCAGCCTCGTCTTCGTGTCCAAGGCGTCGCTGGACGCCGGCGTCCCGGAGGAGTTGGGCCTCACCAAGAAGGCCTACGCCGTCCACGGGATCCGGAACCTCACGAAGGCGGACCTCAAGCTCAACTGCGCGACGCCCGACATCAAGGTCGATCCGCAGACGTACGAGGTGTCGATCGACGGGGAGGTCCTGACGTCCGAGCCCGCCGAGCAGGTGGCCCTGGCGCAGCGCTATTTCCTGTTCTGACCCGCTTCCATCCATGGGGGCGAGCCGCAGGCCGCGAGGGCTTGCGGCTCGTTCCCGGTGCGGGGGGGGCGGGGCCACACAAAGAAACGTCGAGGGGACCATGCTGATCACGAACATCACGGGCAATGTGAACGAGACGCCGCTGCCCGACGGCGTCCATGTCGAGACCATCACGGTGCCGAGCGCCCAGCTGGTCAAGCGCATCCAGCGGATGCGGACCGACCACGGCACGGAGGTGGGACTGAGGCTCCCGACCGGATCTGCGGACCTGAGGGACGGCGACATCCTGGCCCTCGACGACCACAACGCGATCGTGGTGCGGGTCGAGGCGACCGACGTGCTGGTCATCCGCGCCCGGTCGATCCTGGAGATGGCGGTCGTGGCCCACACCCTGGGCAACAGGCACCTGCAGGCCCAGTTCTTCGGGGCGGACTCCGAGTACGACGCCGAGGTGATGGTGGTCCAGTACGACCACACGGTGGAGCAGTACCTGCAGGGGGTGGGCGTCCCCTTCGAGCGCCAGGACCGCATCATGCCCGTGCCGTTCCGACACAGCGAGCACACCCATTGAGAGCCCTCGCCCTTCTGCTCCAGCTGAGTGACTCCGCCCTGCCCACGGGCGGGTTCAGCCACTCGTTCGGGTTCGAGCAGTACCTCGCTCGGGGCGAGGTGAAGGACGCGAGGACGTTCACCGCATGGCTGGAGGTGTACGTCGCCAACCAGCTCACCTTCACCGACGCGCTCGCGATGCGCCTGCTCTACGACGGCGTCGACGAGGCCGTGCTGGCCGAGCGGGTGGTCGCCTGCACCCTGCCCGCCCAGTTGCGGGCCGCCGACATCGCCATGGCCAAGCGCCTGCGCAAGATCGGGGTCGAGGCGCTCGGCACGCCGCCCACACAGGTCGAGCTGGCGCACCCCGCCCTCGAGTACGCCCGCATCACCCGGCATTTCGACGTGCCGTGCTCCGATGCCATCATGGGCCACCTGACCGGCACCGTGAACACGCTGACGCAGAACGCGGTGCGGGGCATCCCGATCGGCCAGTCGGACGGCCAACTGGTGGTCGCCGCGGCGCACGCCTGGATCGAGCACGTCTGTCACGTGGTGAAAACGCTGGACGAGGGAGACCTGGGCATGGTGGCCCCCGGCCTGGAGATAGCCCAGATGCAGCACGAGCGGCTGCGCGCACGCATGTTCATGAGTTAGGAGAAGAAGTGACCCAGGACGGACCCATCCGCATTGGCGTCGGCGGCCCCGTCGGTGCCGGCAAGACGCAACTGATCGAGCGGATCACCCGATCGATGTCCGGCGACGTGTCGATGGCTGCCATCACGAACGACATCTACACCATCGAGGACGCCAAGATCCTCGCCGCCACGAGCGTGCTTCCCGAGGATCGCATCATCGGCGTCGAGACCGGTGGTTGCCCGCACACGGCCGTCCGCGAGGACACGTCGATGAACGATGCCGCCGTCGAGGAAATGATCCGGCGCCACCCTGACCTGGAAGTGCTGTTCATCGAGTCGGGAGGCGACAACCTCTCGGCAACGTTCAGCCCCGAGCTGGTCGACTTCTCGATCTATGTGATCGACGTAGCCCAGGGTGAGAAGATCCCGCGCAAGGCCGGGCACGGCATGATCAAGTCCGACCTGCTGGTCATCAACAAGACAGACCTCGCCCCCTACGTGGGTGCGAACCTGGACGTGATGAGGTCGGACACCGACAAGGTCCGGGGTGAGAACCCGTTCGTCTTCACGAACCTCAAGACCGACGAGGGTCTCGACGAGGTGGTCGCGTGGATGCGCCACAGCGTGCTGATGGACGACCTGGCGTGACCCCGCCCTCGTTGGGCTTTCGCAGCCCGGCCGCCGTGGCGGGAGAGGCCGCGGGCTCGTTGTCGCTCTCGGTCGCCCGCCGCGGGGACAGGACACACCCGACGCGGACGGTCAGTGCGGGCGTCCTGCGCCTGATGCGGGCCCTCTACCTCGATGATTCGGGGCAGATCACGTACATCGTCATCAACCCCGGCGGTGCCTACTTCGGCGAGACGTACCGGATCGACGTCGACGTTCAGCCCGGCGCCCACCTGCTGTTGGCGAACCAGGGGGCGACCCGCATCTATCGGACGCCCGAGGCGCCCGCGGTGCAGGTGGGCGCGTTCACCGTCGGGGCCGGCAGCCGGCTGGAGTACATGCCGGACCAGACCATCGCATACCGCGAGGCCGACTACCGACAGACGACCACGCTGACCGTGGCGCCGGACGCCCAGGCATTCTTCGGGGAGATCATCACGCCCGGGTGGGATCCCGAGGGTGCGCGGTTCACCTATGCCGGCATGCGCCTGAGGATCGACGTGCACACCGACGGCGGGCTGGTCTGCACCGACAACCTGCGCATCACCCCGGCGACCATCGGTCCGGCCATCAACGGCATCGGGTACATGGAGGGGTTCTCGCACCTGGGCAGCGCTCTCGTCCTCGGCCGCCACGTGGCCTCCCCCGACTACACGGACGCCGTGCGGGGTCTCGTGGAGAGCTGTGGCCTGGACCGCGTTGGTGTGACGGCGGGAGAACGGCACGGCGTCGCGTGGCTGATGGTCCGCGCGCTCGCCGGCTCCACGGACGCCCTGTCCGCGCTGCTGCTCGACCTCAACGAACTCGACCGGTTCCACACGACCGGGCAGGGCAGACTGGACCTGCGGCGGTACTGATGGTCAGGACCAACCACGATGTCCGAACGCCCGCCACACGACCAGGTCAGGCCTCGCTGGCTCCCGGAGAAGCATCCGGCGCCAATCGCTCGTTGCGGATCTCGAAGCCGGCGGCCGCCATCTCGTCCTTGACCTCGCCGACCGACACCGTGCCGAAATGAAAGACGCTGGCAGCGAGCACCGCGTCCGCACCGGCCCGGGCCGCATCGACGAAATGGGCGGCAGTGCCCGCACCACCGGACGCGATGACCGGCACGTCGACAACCTTGCGGACGGCCTCGATCATCTCCAGGTCGAACCCAGCGGTGGTCCCGTCCGCATCCATCGAGTTGAGAAGGATCTCCCCCGCGCCGAGGTCGACCGCCCGCCGGCACCACTCGACCGCATCGAGACCAGCGGACTGCCGTCCCCCGTGCGTGGTGACGCCGAAGCCGGACGCCGTGCCGCCCTCGCGACGGGCATCGACCGAGAGGACCAGCACCTGGTTGCCGAAGCGCGTGGTGATCTCGCGAATGAGTTCCGGTCGACGGATGGCTGCGGTGTTGACGCCGACCTTGTCGGCACCATGGCGCAGCAGATCGTCGACGTCCTCCACGGACCCAATGCCGCCACCCACCGTCAAAGGGATGAACACCGATTCAGCGGTCCGTCGGACCATGTCCCGAGTGGTGGCCCGACCCTCGTGCGACGCCGAGATGTCGAGGAACGTCAGTTCGTCGATGCCGGCGGCGTCATAGGCGGCCGCCAGTTCGACCGGGTCGCCTGCGTCCCGGAGATTGACGAAATTGACTCCCTTGACCACGCGACCGTCGTGGACGTCGAGGCAGGCGATGATGCGAACGGCAACGGACATGCCCCCATCCTGAACCATTCCCGGCACCGCTCGACGCCCGGGTCACCGTTGCGAACAACGCGGTCCGCGGCGGGGCAGCCGGGTTAGATTGAGTCGGTGCTCGCTCTCGCCTCATCAATTCCCACGCTTCTCCTCGCGGTCGTCCTGATCGTCAGCGGAATCGCCAAATTGCGGGACGCGGCAGCGGTTCGGGAGTCGTTCATCACGCTGCAGATGCCCCCGTGGCTGACCCGCAGCCCCGCTCCGACGCTGCTGCCGTGGGCGGAGATCGTGCTGGCTCTTGCTCTGGTCGTCCTCGGTGGTCCCCTCTTGGTCGCCGCCGCTGTGGCCGCGTGCGCGCTGTTTGTGGCGTACCTCGTCATCATCGCTCGCGCCGCCCGGTTCGATCACCCAGTCGAGTGCGGCTGTCTGGGGCGCCTCGGGCTGGGGGTGGTCGGGCCCGTCACGGTCGTCCGGAACGCCGTCCTGGTGGCGGTCTCGGGATGGGTGCTGATCGATGCAGTGGCCGGCCGGTCCGTGCTGGCCCGCTGGCTGGACGCCGATGCTGCGTCGTGGGCATGGCTCGGGATGGTCGGGTTGGGCGTGCTGGTCGCCGGGCTCATGGTGTACGCAGGGCAGGACCCCGAACCGGACACCGGAGCCACCGCCGTCCCTGCCCACGTCCCCGCCGGAGCGACAGATCCGGCAGCGGCTGACGGAGAAGTGCTGACCGACGAGGCCGACTATGAACGGACTCCGATCCCGCATGTCTCGCTGGGGCTGCCGGCCGGAGACCAGCGGGTGACCCTCCGTCACTTGGCAGCGACGCAGGCGCGGCTCCTGGTGTTCATCAATCCTGGCTGCGGCGCCTGTGTGCCGGCCCTGGAGTCGCTCCCCGCACTGCGCGAACGTGTCGGAGACATGATCGGGATCCATGTCGTGTTCGCCGCCGAAACAGACGCCGAGAACCCCTATGTGACGCCTGCGGCGCTTGGCGACGAGTGGTTCGTCGATGAGGAGGGCATCTTCATCATCACGCTGCAGCTCGCCTCGCCGGGCGCGGTGCTCCTGGGCGCCGATGGCTATCTGGCGGGCGGTCCCGTCGTCGGAGCCCAATCGGTGATCGAGTTCTTCGACGACATCGCTGCGGCGCTCACCGAAGACGCCGTGCAGGCGGGATGATCCGACGACACCTCACGCATAGCTGATGGTGGGCGCCGGGACCTCCCGCGCCGTGCGCCGCACCAGGATCGTCTGCGCCACCGGCCCGGAGCGCGTCAGTGCCCATCCCCCGGCGGCCGGCTCACCTGCGGGCGCGAAGACCCCGGGGCCGGTGACGGCCCACCAGGTTCGTCGGGTGATCACCCGACGATTAAGACCCGGAGGTCAGCTTCCAGATGCACTCGCCCGGTCAGGGCGTCCCGGTGTCCGCGGCGAAAGCGACGACCCCACGCTGCATGGCCGCCCGCAACTCGCGGCAGACCTCCCGCAGTTCCCCCGGACCGGCCGCGTCGCGCACTTGGTCCGCGAAGTCGATGACCTGCCGCACCCATCGCACGAAATCGCCGGCGGTCAGTCCCGACTCGTCCAGGATCTCGCCCAGCGGCCGACCGGCGGCCCAGGCAAACGCCGGCCGGGCGAACCCGAGTTCTGGTTCGGGGCCGCGCTCCAAGCGGAAGTCACGCTCCACGAGCGACACCTCGCGATAGATCGTGCGGATCTCCTTGAGCGTCTGATCCGTGGCGGCGTCGGGCATCCGCGGTGGCCGAGCGCCGAACTCGGTCCGCCGTGCCTCATAGATGAGCGTCGACAGCGCCGCAGCCAGCTGCGGTGCGGTCAGCCCGGCGAACACGTCCCGCCGGATGCATTCGGTCGTGACGAGATCGAGCTCGGCATAGATCCGAGCCAACATCCGCCCGGCGTCGCTGACCCGCAGGACACCACCCGCCGCGGACACGAGATAGCCCATCGACTCGAGCACCTGGCAGATCTTGTCGAACTGCAGTGCGATCGTGTTGGTCCGGCGCTCGACCCGCGCCTTGATGTCCCGGTTGTCGCGCTCCGCTCGCAAGGCCTTCTCCGCGAACCGGGCATGCGCTTCCCGGTCGGGACAGCGGTGAGACGGATGGTTCTTGAGTTCGGACCGCAACTCAGCGATCCGGGCCGCAATCTCCTCGTCCATCGGCCCGGTCCGCCAGCGAGCTGCGGTGCGGTCGATGTCGGCGAGTCGCGACTGGAAAGCTGCGTTGAGACTTCGTCGTGCGTGAGCGTCCTTGATGTGGAACTTCTTGGGGATCCGCATCCGGCCGGCGACCCGCGGCGGGGTCGGGAAGTCCGAGAGCGTGAGCCGGCGGGAGTGCCGGTCCTCCCCCATCACCAGCGGGTGGGGCTCGTTCCGGGCCGACCGCACACCGGGGTCGATCACCACGGCCCAGCCCTGGGACTTGCCGCTCGGCACGTGGATGATGTCGCCGGGCTCGAGCTTGAGCAGCGCGTCGAGGGCTTCGGCACGCTTGTCCGCCTTGCGGTTGCGGGCGGCCTCCGCCTCGACCTCGGAGATCTCGGCACGCAGGCGTGCGTACTCCTCGAAGTCCCCCTGGTCACACTCCGCCTGCCGCCAGAACAACTCGGCCTGGTCGCTGTTGCGCTGGATCGCGCGGGACAACCCGACGACGGACCGGTCCGACTGGAACTGGGCGAAGCTCTGCTCGAGCAACGTGCGCGCCCGGTCGTGCCCGACGGCACCAACCAGGTTGACGGCCATGTTGTAGGTGGGGGCGAAGGAGGATTTGAGCGGATAGGTACGCCGTGAGGCCAGCCCGGCCACCGCTCGCGGGTCCATCCCCGGCTGCCAGAGAACGACCGCGTGTCCTTCGATGTCGATCCCCCGCCGCCCTGCACGGCCGGTCAGCTGCGTGTACTCCCCCGGCGTGATGTCCGCGTGCACATCACCGTTGAACTTGACCAGCTTCTCCAGGACCACCGACCGGGCCGGCATGTTGATGCCGAGAGCCAGGGTCTCGGTCGCGAACACGACTTTGATCAGGTTGTTGACGAAGCATTCCTCGACGCATTCCTTGAAGGCGGGCAGCATGCCGGCGTGATGCGCCGCGACGCCGCGCAGCAGCGCTTCGAGGAAGTCGTCGTAGTCGAGGGCCTCGAGATCCGCCGGGCTGAGCCCGACGATGTGGCGGTCGACGATGTCGAGGATCGCGGCGCGGTCGCTCGCGTTCGTGAGGCGTACGCCGGAACCCAGGACCTGCTTCACCGCAGCATCGCAGCCGACCCGCGAAAAGATGAACACGATCGCCGGCAGCAGATCCGCGCGGTCGAGCGTTTCGATGATGTCCGCCCTGCTCGGCGGCCGATAGCGGCTGCGGTCGCGATGGTCCCGGTGCGCGGCGCCGCCATAGGAACCCGAACCGTGGCCATGTGCCCGCTTGCCGCGTCCGGAGCGGCCGCGTGGCCTGCGAGCATCGTCGCGCACACCGCGCGACTCGTCCTTCGACACCCGCAACAGCGCAGGATTCACCTCGGCCCGCACCCTGGAACCGTCCAGGACCGCGGTCGGGGCGACGTCGTCGAACAGGTCATGGAGGCGACGACCGACGAGGACGTGCTGATAAAGCGGCACCGGCCTGCGCTCGGAGACCACGATCTCCATGCGACCCCGGACCTCGGCGAGCCAGTCACCGAACTCCTCGGCGTTCGACACGGTGGCCGAGAGCGCGACGACCACCACGGATTCCGCGAGACCGATGATGACCTCTTCCCAGACCGCGCCGCGGAATCTGTCCGCGAGATAGTGGACCTCGTCCATCACCACATAGCCGAGGCCCTTCAGGGTGGTGGACCCGGCGTAAATCATGTTGCGCAGCACTTCGGTCGTCATGACGACGACCGGCGCCTCGGAGTTGATCGACGTATCGCCGGTCAACAGGCCGACCTTGTCGGGCCCGTAGCGGGCGACGAGATCGTGGTATTTCTGATTGGACAGCGCCTTGATCGGGGTGGTGTAGAAAGCCTTCCGCCCGGTTTGCACCGCCATGAAGACCGCGAACTCGCCCGCGATCGTCTTGCCGGCTCCGGTCGGCGCAGCGACGAGCACCCCGGAACCGCCCTCGATGTGGGCGCAGGCCGTCCGCTGGAAATCATCGAATTCGAACCCGTAGGCCGCCGAGAACTCGTTGAGCATCGGGGTTTTCTGGCGTTCGCGGAAGAGGGCCATGCGCTCCGCGGGGGTCAGTTCGGCGTCGGGATCAGTCACACTTCCACTTCATCACGTCGCGGCCGGATGGAGCGAGCGACATACACGGCACCGATGGTCAAGGGCACCGTGAGGATCACCAGGATGAACTCGCCGAGCTGCAGGCTGCCGGTCCGGTCATAGAGGAAGCCGACCAGCACCGGGCCCGTTGCGGCGATGAGATAGCCCACGCCCTGGGCGAGCGCAGAGGTCGCCGGCACATCGGCGGGGTTGGATTGGTGGGCGATGAATGTCAGCGCCATCGCGAGGCAGATCCCCTGGCCCAGACCGGCGATTACCGCGCCGGTCAGCACCGTGACCGGGAGGCCGATCCACAGCAGGATCAGGCCCACCCAATAGATCGAGAACATGACGATGAGGTTGCGGGGGGCTCGCGGATGGACGGTGACGAACTTGGCCATGAAAGACCCGGGGAATCCCAGCAGCGTGAAGGCCGTCAGCATGAGCCCGGCTTGAGTGTCGGTCGCGCCAATCTCGCGGAACTGGGTCGGCAGCCAGGTCAGCAGTGAATAGAACAGCAGCGATTGCACGCCCATCACGAACGTGATGATCCAGGCAAGTCGGGTTCGGGCCACGTGCCGCAGCCCGGTCGGCTGGGCACCCTTGTGGGGTTGGTTGTGGGTCTGTCGACGCACGATCAGGCTGACGATCGACCACACCAGCAGGGCGATGATCGCCGGGATCAGCCAAAAGCCGATCGAGGTCGACCAGGAGAGGCCGGTGCCCACCCCGATCGAAGTCACGAGCGGGCCGAGTGCACCGCTCATCTGCAGGGTGACCGAATAGAGCCCCATCACGAAGGCGAGCCGGGTGGCGAACCATGTTCGGGCGAGGGCGGGCACGATCACGTTCCCGATCGCCACCCCGAGACCGATGAGCAAGGTTCCCATGAAGAACGGTCCGACATCGACGACGAGACGCACGCCGATGCCGACGATCAGCAGCAGGACCGCGACCCAAAGCGTTGGCTCGACCCCGAGCTTCGCCGAGAGAAACGGGGTCACGAAGGCGAACACACCGAAGCACAACAGCGGCAACGTCGAGACGAACCCGGCCGCGGTCGGGTTCAGCGCGAGGTCCTCGGCGATGGCCTTGAGCACGGGGGGCACCGCAGTGATGGGCGCCCGCAGCATGAATGCGGCAAGGAGCATCCCGACCAGCACCCAGCGGGCAATCGTCTGTGGCTTCATGCGGACATTCTGACGGTGCCTATCGATTAAGCCACTCCGGGTGCCGCTGGATGACCCGGGAGTTCGCGATCGTGACCGTCTCGAATCGAGATGAGGAGCCAGGGTCAGGCCTCCGCCGCAGCCTCTCCTTCGTCCGCCGCGGGCGTCTCGATCTCTCCGCCGAACACGGTGAGGGACCGGGGTGCCACGGAGATCCGCAAGGGCGCGTCGCCGAGTTCCTCACCGTCGCCCATGCCATAGACCCCCGGTCCGTCGACGATCACTTCCGTCGCGGTGAGTCGCTCCACCGCCGGATCGTTGACGAACCGTCCCGAGAACATTGTCGGCAGGAGCCGCAGGAGCGTGTTGCGGCTCACCGGGTGAGCGATCGTGACATCGATCAGACCGTCCGTGACGTCCGCGGTGGGCGCGATCTTCATCCCGCCACCGAAGTAGGGCGCGTTGGCCACTGCGACGAACATCGCGGGAACGACCCGCTGGCGTCCGTCGATCGTCAAGTGATAGGTCAAGGGTTCGAACTTGGCCAGTTCGGCGAGCGCCGCGACCGCGTAGCGCAGGCCACCGATCGGCCATTTGCTGTGGTTGGCGCGCCGATTGACCATCGCGGCATAGCCGGTCGCGACCACGGTCCCGACCGAACGCACCTCGGCGCCACCGGCGAGTGCGCCCTCGATGCGCAGGGTGTCCACCCGGCGGGTGCGCCCGGAGATCACCCAGTGGGCGGCCTGGACCGGGTTGAAGACCCGGATGCCCAATCCCCGACACATGTCATTGCCGGTGCCCGCCGGGATGAGCCCGAGGGGCACTTCGGTGTCGGCGCAGGCATTCACACCGAGGGTCATCATCCCGTCCCCGCCCATCACGAGGAGTGCGTCGGCAGGGACGCCGTCATGGGCGGGCCGCGCGTTCTCGGCCGCCATGATGCAACGCTGGCGAGCCTCGGCGAAGTCCGAGGTCTGGTGGACACGCAGCGCAGCACCGGGCATGCCCTTCAGCAGTTCGCGACAGACTTGGGGCAACAGCTTCGCTGCACGGCCGCGGCCAGCGCGAGGATTCACGACCAGGGTCAGCGTGGCGCCGTCATAGCGGTGCAGGGGTGTCATGGGGTCCTTGGGCTTCAGGCGGTGACGGACGGTGCGTCAATCAGAGGTCGAGCAGGTCGGCATCGGGGTCGCGACGCCGTCTCGCCTTGTCGTTGATGCGGCAGATCACTTCGGCGATGCCATAGAGCACCGTCATCGGGAGGGCCAGCGCCAGCATCGAGAACGGGTCGGTGGACGGGGTCGCAACCGCACCGAAGATGAAGACGCCGAAGATGATGAACGGCCGTGCGCTCGCCAGTTGTCTGGCCTTGACCACCCCGACCAGGTTCAGGGTCACGATGACCACCGGGAGCAGGAATGCCAGCCCGAACACGAGCATGAGCCGGATGAGGAACGTCAGGAAATATTGCAGATCCAGCAGGTTCGCCACCGGGACCGATTCCGGGGTGAAGCCCAGCATGACCTCGATGCCCTTGGGCAGCACCCAATAGCCGACCGCGACGCCGCTGAGGAACAGCGGGGTCGCCGCGGCCAGGAACAGCAGGGCCCACTTCTTCTCCTTGGCCAGCAGGCCGGGAGCGAGGAACGCCCAGAGTTGATAGAGCCACAGGGGCGCCGCCGCGATCAGCCCGGCGACTCCGACGATCTTCAGCGCAAGGATCGGCGGCGCGGTGACGCCGATGTTCACCGCCTGGATCTCCGCGTTGGGCCGGCGGGCCATCAGTGCCTCGCTGGCCGACACGAACGGCTGGAGCAGGACGTCGTAGAGACGGCCATAGAAGAGCGCGCAGACGATCATCGCAAGCACGATCCACAAGACGGCGACGACCAGTCGATAACGCAGTTCGGCCAAGTGCTCGAACAGCGTCATGTTCCCGTCCTTGGGGACGGGCGGAGGTTTCAGCCACTTGAGGCTGATCCTGCGCCGGGGGCGCGCGGAAACCTCAGTCACCGTGGATCAGCGCTGGTCTTCGGGACGCGGCTTGGGCTCCACGATCTCCGCGTCCGCAACGTCGGGGCGGGTCGCGCCGGCATCCTCGATCCCACGAGGGCGGTCGGCAGCCTTCTTTGCCTCGTCCTCGGCCTTCAAACCGCGGGTTTCCTCCTTGAACTCCCGGATCGCCCGGCCGCTGCTGCGCCCGAGCCCGGCAAGACGGGAGCCGCCGAACAGCAGCAGCACCACGACCAGAATGATGACCAGTTCCATCGGTCCGAGACCGAACACCAGCGGAGTCATGTCGTTCCTCTCTTCGCGCGAGGTCAGGCCCCCGCCCGTTCGTCAATCGTTCCGATCGCGACGTCCGCCATCCTACGTCGACGCGCAGGGTGGTCAATGCAACCGTTCACGAGCGTCGGGCCCCTGCTGGGACGGGTCGAGGCCGCCCAGAATGTCGGCGAGTTGGTCGGCGCGCTCGGCGAGCACGCCGAACTCGGCGATTACGCCCCGTCCCTTGCGCCACAGCCACCACACGAGCAGCACGGTCTGGAGGACGGCGTACAACCCGATCGCGCCGAAAATTAACCACCAGTTCATGATGATGTCCCGAACAGCGCCGCGTATTGCGCCTCCGCAGCCACCGCCTCCAGTGCCGCCGACTCGCCTGCCCCCGCGGGCGCCACGACCGTCGCGTCGCCACCGAGCCGCAGCAGCAGTCCCCGGAACCAGGCCGGATCGGCCACCCGCAGGCGCACGCGCAGACCACCACCCGGCTGTGGTGTCCGCTCCGCCACGGGGTAGTACTCCGCCACCCATGTCGCCGGCGGCGCCAGCTCCAGCTCCACCTCGGCGGCCGTGCTGAGCC
This sequence comes from Ammonicoccus luteus, assembly GCF_050880385.1. Taxonomy (NCBI): domain Bacteria; kingdom Bacillati; phylum Actinomycetota; class Actinomycetes; order Propionibacteriales; family Propionibacteriaceae; genus Ammonicoccus; species Ammonicoccus luteus. The sequence continues at coordinate 22,073 of NZ_JBNZCI010000001.1, read as the reverse complement.
GATCCAGCCACCCCTCGGGCGGATCCGGCGCGCCCGGCCGCTCGATCGCCGGCTCCGTCGTGACCTCCGCCTCCGCGATGCGGTCGAGCCGGAAGCTCCGCCATCCGCCCGCGCTGCCCTCGTCGACCGGATCGCTCCAGGCCTCGAGGTAGGCGTACCCGTCCCGCATCCGCAAACTGTCCGGGTCCACCAGCCGGGTCGTCGTCCGGCCGCGGCTCGGCGAGTCATAGGTGAGCCGCAGGCGTACGCCCGCTCCCAGCGCCGTCGAGATCGCTTCCCGCACCGGTTCGTCGGCGGCCCGGACGCCGATCCGGATGCGATCGGCCAGGTCGGCGGAGTCACCGGCCACGGCCGTCAGTTTGGCCAACGCACTGTCGATGCTCGCGAGCGCATCGGAACCGGCGACCTCCCGCAGCGTCCGCAGCCCCAGGATGAGCGGGAGGACCTCTGCGGGCGTGAGCCGGAGCGGGCGGGCCAGGAACTCGGCATTGGTGAGGAAGATGACCCCGTCACCGTCCACGGCCTCCATGTCGATCTCGATGAGATCACCGGGCAGCAGGCCCGGCAGGCCGCACATATAGAGCACCCCCAGGTCCTTGCGCAGCTGCGCCGGGGTGATCCCGAATTCGGCGGCGACATCCGCGACGCGGGCGCCCGGACGGCGCTGGAGATACGGCACCAACGACAGCAGCCGGGGCACCTGCTCCCGAGAAGTCGCACGTCGACTCACGATGCACCCCCCGGGACCGGTGCGTTCTCGGGCCGCAGGCTCTCGACGACCGCGGCCAGCTGGCGGCGCACGAGCGCGCGCAGCTCCGGTGGATCGAGCACGATCACATCGCTGCCGCTCCCGGCGATCTCGGTCGCCATGACGTCGAGCGCGCCGAACCCGACCGCGTACGTCTCGAATCCACCCGGCACGCGACCCCCGCCCGGCAACCGCGGAGTCTCGACCGGTTCACCCCGTCGTCGCAATGCCGGTGCTCTGCCCGCTCGGATCGCGAGCAGCGCCCGTCGATCCGGCCGGCCCGGTTCGAGGCGTTCGGCAAGGGCACGGAGATCGAGCGGTTCCGGCACGCGGACAGCACCATCGGGGCCCTCGGCGACCGGTTCGTCGAGGATGCGGGCGAGTTTGAACATGCGGGTGTCGGCGCGGTCGACGTCGAGCCCGATCAGATACCAGTTTCCCTTGTGGGACACGATTCCCCAAGGCTCCACCAGACGCCGTGCGGACTGTTCGCCGCCGGCTCGGCGGTAGTCGAAGCGCACGCGTCGACCGGCGACCAACGCCTGCCACAGCGGTTCGAAGGCGGCCACCCGCGCGGTCGAGGTCGGGGCGAGCAATTCCGTGCGGTCCGGGCTCACCAGTCCTGCGGCCCTCAGCTTGGCCAGCGCCAGCTGGGTCGATTCGGCGAGGTTGGCCTCCTGCCAGACCCGGCCGGCCATGGACACGACCGCCGCTTCGTCGGCGGTGAACCCGATGGGTGGCAACTCGAAGTCCCCGCGCGGGATGCGATAGCCGAGCTCGTCGCCGAAGTAGGTGGATTCGGTGCCGGTCTCGACCGGGACGCCCAGCTCGCGGAGCTCTTCCTTGTCCCGCTCGAACATGCGCTCGAACGCGATGTCGGACAGCCCCGCGTACCCCTCCACCGCACCCCGGATCTGCTCCCGCGTCAGGAATCGCCGGGCCGAGAGCAGGCAGATGGTCAGGTTCAGAATGCGCTCGGACTTGCGAGGTGCCATGCTGGACCGTTCCCTTTCCACGACAGCCGGGACGTTACCAGGGAGGTGCTGTGGCAGCGGGGCGATACGCACCCAGTCCGACGTCGGATCTCCACATCGGCAATTTGCGCACGGCCGTGCTCGCCTGGCTGTTCGCGCGCAGCACCGGCCGGGCCTTCCTGCTGCGGGTCGAGGACCTGGACACCGATCGGGTGCGTGCGGCGGACGGCACCGAGGCCCGTCAGCTCGCCGATCTCGCGCGGCTCGGGCTGGATTTCGACGGCGACCCGGTGCGGCAGTCGCAGCGCCTCGACAAGTACGCCGCAGCCGTCGCGTCCCTCGACGATCGGGTCTATGAGTGCTTTTGCACCCGTCGCGAGATCGCGGAGGCCGCCAGCGCACCCCACGAGACACGGGACGGGTTCCGGCCCTATCCGGGAACCTGCCGCGACCTGACCGAGGCCGAGCGCACCGAGCGGCGCCGCACGCGCCGGGGGGCACTGCGGATCCGCGCGGACGAGGCCTGGATGACGATCACGGACGACATCGCCGGCCGCATCAGCGGACCTGTGGACGACTTCGTGTTGCGCCGCGGCGACGGTGTCTGGGCCTACAACCTCGCGGTGGTCGTGGACGATCTCGCGATGGGCGTCGACCAGGTGGTCCGCGGGGACGACCTGTTGTCCTCCGCCCCGCGCCAGGCGTGGCTCGCGCAACAGCTGGGGGGCACGGTGCCCGCGTACGCCCATGTCCCTCTCGTCGTCAACGCCGACGGGGTGCGCCTGGCCAAACGCGACGGCGCGATCAGTCTCACCGAGTTGGCGGCGTCCGGACGCGACGTGGCGTGGGTGCTGCGCTGGATCGGCGAGAGCCTGGGGCTCAGCGCCGGGGGCGAGCAGGTGACCCCGGAGTTGTTGCTCGAGCGGTTCGATCCCGCAGCGCTGCCGCGGGAACCGTCCGTCTTCCGTGTGGGGAGTTGAGCCGCCGGTCTCACTGACCGGGCTGGGTGTGGAGGAGGTCAAGAACGTAAACCACCGTCTCGCCCGCTGCGGGATTGGGTTTGCGGGCTCCCGGATCGGCCGGATAGGCCTTGTCGGGCGGTGACACGATCAGCAGGCGGGAGCCGACGGGCTTGTCCTTGAGTGCTTCCTGCCAGGCCGGGATGAGGGCCGAGAGGAGCTCGGTCTCGGCGGCACCCCCATAGGTGTCGTCGACGACGGAGCCGTCCTTCCACAGCACCGCCTGATAGCGGGCGGTGATCGCATCGGTGGCCTGGACAGGCTTGCCCTTGCCCTGGATCAGCGGCTGGACGATGAGTTCGGTCGGTGCCGCCGCGCCCGCCGGGATCGTCACCTTCGGCTTGTCACCGTCGAACTCCACAGTCGGGAGGCCCGCGCGGGGCGCCACGGGGTCACCCTCGGCGCGCTCGAGCGGGGCGTCGGTGATGTCCACGGCAAACACCAGGGTGTCGCCCACCTCGATGCCGGCCTGTGGGTTGCCGCCGCTGCTGTCATAGCCGTCCTTGCCGGGCATCGCGATCAGCACGCGGCTGCCGACTCGCTCGCCGGCGAGTCCCTTGGCGAAACCGGGCACGACTTGGGCCAGCGAGAATTGGACGGGCGCGCCGCTGCTCCACGAGTCGTCGAACGGTTCCCCCGTCCGCCCGTTGATGCCGACGTAGTGGACCTCGACCGATCCGTCCTCACGCACCACCGGACCATCACCGGGGGTGATGACGCGGTTGATGGTCTCATCGACCCCGAACGGTGCGGGAACGGTCACTTTGGGTTCCTCGCCCGGCGCGCCCTCGACCGTGATGCCCTCGAGGTCAGTGGCCGACGTGGTCGCCTCAGCGGTCGGCGTGGGCTCGGCGCTCTCGGCGGCGGTCACCGTGGGGCTCGGCCCCGGCGAGGCAGCCGTGTCGGGGGCGTCCGACCCGCAGGCGGAGAGCGTGATCAGGGCAACGGCCAGCGTGGCGGGCAGGAGGGCGCGAAGGCGACGAGTCACGGTCCAGCTTTCGGTCGGGCGACGAGGGCGATGGGACGGCCGCGGGATCGATGTCCCGGGCCTGATCCAGGCTGCCACGCTACCCGAAGTCGGCCCGGCGGCCCGGAGCTCACACGTCTTGCGGACGGGTTCTGGCCAGGAGTTCGAGAAGTCGGTCGACCCGCTGGTCCGTGGCGGCGAACGGGTCCTTGCAGAGCACCGGCAGATAGAGGCTGTCCTCCGTTCCGGCTTTCGCGAGCGGATCGGGGGCGCGCCACGCGCGCGGCGGTGGCTCGTTCACCTTGAGGGTGGTCCAGTCGACGGAATAGTCGACACCGGCCGCTTGGGCGGCCGTCACGAAGGCGCCGCGAAGGTGGGCACGCGTCGTCCGCGGTGCCTCGGTCCGAGCACGCTCGACCGTTTCGTCATCGGTCACCCGGCTCACCGCCCCACGCGCCTCCAACAGGGTGAACAGCCCACGCCCCGGGGCGATGTCGTGATAGGCGAGGTCGAGTTGCTGGATGCGGGGGTCGGTCCACGGGAGCGAGTTGCGGTCGGCATATCGGCGCAGCAGCTTGTGCTTGATCGCCCAATCGATGTCCGCCTCGAGCGGGGTCATGTCCTTGGCCTCGAGCGCGGCGAGGACGCGTTCCCACAGCCCGAGCACCGCCCGCAGCCGCTCGCCCGGATCCCCGGTGCGCTCGACGAGGTCCAGCGCCGCCTGCAGATATTCCTGCTGCAGTTCGAGTCCGGTGATCGTGCGCCCGGTCGCCAGCATCACCTCGGTGCGGCCGAACGGATCCCGTGCGAGTTCCCGGACCGCGCGGATCGGGTTCTCGAGCGCGAGATTGCGCAGTGCGGTGCCCGACTCGATGAGCCGCAGCACGAGTTCGGTGCTGCCCACCTTGAGCCAGGTGGACGTCTCGGACATGTTGGAGTCACCGATGATCACGTGCAGCCGGCGGAACCGGCCCGGATCGGCGTGCGGTTCGTCGCGGGTGTTGATCATGGGCCGCATGCGCGTCGTTGCGGACGACACCCCGTCCCACATGTGGTCGGCGCGCTGTGAGACGCGATATTCCCCATTGGGGGCGAGCTTGCCCGCGCCGCAGATGAGTTGGCGGGAGACCAGGAACGGCACCAGGTTCATGGTGATGGGACCGAGTTCGCGTGTCCGCCCGATCAGATAGTTCTCGTGGCAGCCATAGGAGTTGCCGTGGGAGTCCGTGTTGTTCTTGAACAGATAGAGGGCACCGTCGATGCCTTCCTCGGCGAGCCGGCCGTCGGCACGTTGGGCGAGGTCGTGGAAGATCCGTTCCCCGGCCCGGTCATGCGCGATCAACTCGTCGATGTCGTCGCATTCGGCGGTTGCGTACTCCGGGTGCGACCCCACGTCCAGATAGATCCGCGATCCGTTGGCGAGGAACACGTTGCTGGACCGCCCCCACGCGACGACGTCCCGGAACAGGTGCCGGGCCGCCTCGTCAGCGCTGAGCCGACGGTGGCCGAGGGTGTTGCAGATAACCCCGAACTCAGTCTCCAGTCCATAGATGCGTCTGGTCAGGAACGGCTGCTCCATCGTGCCTCCTCACATGCTGGCAGCGTCGAGAAGCTTGCCGAGTTCCTCGCGGGTGAGCTCCCGGGTCTCCCCCACGGGCAGCGTCCCGAGCCGGATGGGACCGAACGCGATCCGCGACAGTTTGCGGACGGGGAACCCGACGGAGTCGAGCATGCGACGCACCACGCGGTTGGCTCCGGAGTGCAGGGTGACCTGCACGAGCGTCCGTTCGGTCGTCGGGTGCCGCGAGACGAGCTTGACGCGATCGGCCTTCACGAAGCCGTCGTCGAGCGTCACGCCCTTTTCGAGGCGCTTGAGCGCGTGGTTGTCCATGACCCCGTCGACCTCGGCGAGATAGGTCTTCGGCACCTCATAGGACGGATGGGACAGCCGCTGGGTCAGATCTCCATCGTTGGTCATCAGCAGCAGGCCGGTGGTCTCGAAGTCGAGGCGGCCGACGTGGAACAGCCGCGGGGTGTTGCGTGGCAGATATTCGGTCAGCGTCGGCCGACCCTCGGGATCCTCCATCGTGGAGACGACGCCCTTGGGTTTGTTGAAGGCCAGATAGACATGCCGTCGGGCGCTCGGAATCCGTGACCCGTCGACCCGGATGTGGTCGCGTTCCGGATCCACTCGCATGCCCTGTTCGGTGACGGGTTTGCCGTTGACCTCCACGCGGCCCTCCGCGATCATGATCTCCGCGGCCCGGCGCGAGGCGACTCCAGCCTGGGCGAGAACTTTCTGCAGGCGCACGCCCTCGGGGGCATCCTCAGTCATTGGTCTCCTTGGTCTTGTGGTGGTTCTCCCGGAAAGTACGCCGAGTCGCTGCCCACCTGATCCTCGTCCGCCGGCTCGGCCATCGCCCCCTCCTCGTCCACGCCGGCGAGGGCAGCCGCGGCGTCCGCGCGGGCAGCCTCTCGGGCGAGCTCGGCCTCCAGATCGAGGGCGTCCGGCAGGTGCGGCGCCAGCGGAGGAAGCTCGGCCAGCGACGCGAGGCCCATCTTCTCGCAGAACAGCGGCGTGGTGGCGAACAGCATGGCGCCGGAGTGTTCGTCGGTCCCGGACTCGGCGATCAGGCCACGCGCCGTGAGCGTCCGGATCACGCCGTCGACGCTCACCCCGCGAACCGCTGCCACCCGGCTGCGGGAGACCGGCTGGAGATAAGCGATGACCGCGAGGGTTTCGAGCGCGGCCTGGGACAGGGTCGCGTGTCTCCCGTCGACGAGCCAGCGGCCGATCAGGTCGGCATGCTCCGCCCGCGTGTAGTAGCGCCACCCGCCCGCGACATGCCGGAGTTCGAAACCTCTCCCGGTGGCGTCATAGAACTCGCGGAGCTCGTCGAGGGCCGCCGTCACCCGCTCGACCGGCTCCTGGACGGCCTCGGCCAGGGTCACCGCCGCCACCGGTTCCTCCGCCATCAACAGCAAGGCCTCGAGGGCCCCGGTGAGGTCAGCCATCGATGGTCTCCTCCGTGTCGTCCTGGGTGCGGTCAGGTGCCGATTCCGGGTCGGTCTCGTCGAACTCGTCCGAAATGTCCAGCTCGCCGGTGTCGGATCCAGTCCACCGCACCACCAGTTCCGCGAGCGGCATGTCTTGTTCGAACACGACCGCGCGCTCCCGGAAGAGCTCGAGCAGCGCGAGGAAGCGGCACACGGTCGTGATGCGGTCGGGTGAGTCCGCGATGAGGGCGCGGAAGCTCAGGGTGCGGCGGAGTCGCAGCCGGTCGATCAGCAGCTCGGCCTGTTCCCGGACGCTGACCTTCGGCGCGTGCAGATGGGTCAACGACACCTGCGCCGCTTGTTTGGGGGCCATCGCGCTCGCGGCCAGCGCAGCGAGGCGATCCGGTGTGACCCGCAGACGCACCTCGGGGAGGAGCCGCGCGAATTGGGGTTCGAGTCCGCCGGGGCGGGCGTACCTCCGCTGCTCGGTCGCCAGCACCTCCGCCATCCAGAACGACACGTGTTTGAACGCGCGGTACTGCAGGAGCCGGGCGAAGAGCAGATCACGGGCCTCGAGAAGTGCGAGATCCTCCTCGCCCTCGATCTCCCCGTCCGGCAGCAGGCGAGCAGCCTTGAGATCCAACAGGGTGGCGGCGACGACCAGGAAGTGGCTGGTCTTCTCGAGATCCCACACGGCACCGGCCGCCTTGATGTGGGCGATGAACTCGTCGGTCACGCGAGACAGCGCGACTTCGGTGATGTCGAGCTCGTGCTTGGCAATCAACTGCAGCAAGAGGTCGAAGGGGCCCTCGAAGTTGTCGAGGTGGAGGGTGAAGCCAGAGGGTTCAGTGTGCTCCGGCCCGTCCTCCGCAGGGGTCACGACTCGGCCAGGCGGCGCAACAGGTCGGCGTCGGAACCCTCGGCGTCGAATTCATCGAGCGCGGCGGCCACGGCCTCGCGCACGATCCGGCCGCGGTCAACCGCCAGCCCGTGCTCGGCGCGCAGGCTCAGCCGTGCCTGCTCGAGTCGGAGCAGCTCGGCCCGGCTGACATAGACCGTTATTTTCTCTTCGTGCCGGACCCGACCCGTCCCCCTCGAGGGGCTGGTCTCAACCGGCGCTCGGCCAGCGATCTCTGCTGCGCGCAGCGGATCACTCGAGCCAGGCAGGGTCACTTTGCGGGGCATCGGTGGAGCACCTCCCGGGCCAATGAACGGTATGCCTCGGCCCCGGGTGAGGACGATGCATAAGTCGTGATCGGTTCGCCCGCGACCGTGGTCTCGGGGAACTTCACCGTCCGACGGATCACTGTGTGGAAGACCACATCACCGAACGCCTGGACGACACGCTCGAGCACCTCACGGCTGTGCAACGTGCGTGAATCATACATTGTGCCCAGAATGCCGGTGATTTCCAAACGCGGATTCAGGCGTTCCTGCACCTTGGCGATGGTGTCCGTGAGCAGTGCAATTCCGCGCAGTGCGAAGAACTCGCACTCCAGCGGCATGATCACCCCGTCGGCCGCGGTCAGCGCGTTGATCGTGAGGAGACCGAGCGACGGCGCGCAGTCGATGAGGATCACGTCGTAGCGATCTCGCACCCGGTCGAGGACCCTCGTCAGGACCTGCTCGCGGGCAACCTCGGACACCAGCTGCAACTCAGCTGCCGACAGGTCGATGTTGGACGGCAGGATGTCCATGCCCTCCACGATCGTCTCGTCGATCACCTCGTCGACATCGGTGTCGCGCGTGAGGAGGAGGTTATAGACGCTGACGTCCAGCGTGTGCGGGTTGATGCCGAGGCCCACCGACAGCGATCCCTGCGGATCGAAGTCGACCAGGAGGACTCTGCGACCGGTCTCCGCGAGCGCGGCACCGAGGTTGATCGTCGTCGTGGTCTTGCCGACGCCGCCCTTCTGGTTGCACATCGCGAGGATCAGCGCGCGCTTCGGACCCGGTCCCGGGGCGGCAGGTTCGGGCAGGTCGGGCCAGGGTCGGCCGGTCGGGCCGAGTTGATTGACGTCGTCGGTCAGCGGTTCCTCGACGTCGAACAGGGGACCCGTCGGCGCCTGGGTGGTGCCGGTCCGGTTCTGATCGAGTGCTGCCACTGATTGGTCCTCTCGGAGGTGGTCGAGCAAGTGGATTCCACGAGCCTAGTACGCCCGTGGGTGCGCCGTCAGATAGGTCTCACGCAGATGATCCACCGTGACCATCGTATAGATCTGCGTCGTCGTCACCGACGAATGTCCGAGCAGTTCCTGCACCACCCGCACGTCGGCGCCACCGTCCAGCAGATGGGTCGCATAGCTGTGCCGCAGGGTGTGTGGCGAGATCTCGGCGGTGATCCCCGCCTTGTCGGCGTACGCCCGAAGCAGTGCCCACGCGCTTTGTCGCGAAAGCCGTCCGCCGCGGGCGTTGAGGAACAGGGCGGGCGTGGTGGTGCCGCGGCCGCGGGTGGAGTACGCGGGCCGCCCCCGGACCAGCCACGCATCGATCGCCGCCCGGGCATAGCGGCCCAGGGGCACGATCCGCTCCCGGTCTCCCTTGCCGACCAGGTGGAGCCCCGCGCCGGGGTCGGCGTCGTGACCGACGAGCCGCCCGACGTCGTCGACGTCAAGATTGACGATCTCGGAGATCCTGGCACCGGTGCCATAGAGCAGTTCCAGCAGCGCGGCATCGCGCAGTCCCTCCGGGGTGGTGGTGTCGGGGGCGTCGAGCAGCCTCTGAACCTGATCGAGCGGCAGTGCCTTGGGGAGCCGCTGCCCCTGCCGGGGCGGTTTCACCGTGGCGGCGGGATCCTGGTCGGTGAGCCCTTCGGTGACCGCGAATCGATGCAGGCTGCGGACCGCAACGGTGGCACGAGCGACGCTGGCGGGCGCGAGCGTCGCGCCCAGCGCCACCGTGTGGCCGGTGATGTCGGCCGGTGTCACCGCGGCCGGGTCTGTGATGCCCCGGCCCGCGAGGTGGTCGGCATAGCGGGCAAGATCGCGCCGATAGCCCGCGACCGTGTGGCGGGACATGCCCCGTTCGACCTGGAGATGGTCCAAGAAGGTGGCGATCAGCTGTTCAAGCGGGGTCGCCATGCGACTCGTCCCGTTCGGTCCCGGGGGCGGCGGCGCGCATGCGGGTCACCTGGGTGCGGGCCGGCCACGGCGAGTCCGCCGGTCGGAGTCGGTCGAGCCGGTCGCGAGCCGCCGCGTACGCCAACACCCCCGCCACCAGCGACGGGCTCTGCAGGCGCCCGGCCAGGATGCCCGCGACCAGGTCGTCCACCGGCACCCGCAGGAGGTCCATGTGGGCCTCCTCCCCTTCGGGCTCGAACCCGTCCGGGGCGCCCGCCGCCCGCAGGTCCCGCGCGAGATAGATGCGGATCGACTCGTTCACCCCGCCGGGAGTGGTCATCATGTCGACGAGCAGCCGCCACTCCCCCGCCGCCAGACCCGCTTCCTCGGCGAGCTCGCGCTGGGCTGCGGCCAACCAGTCCTCGCCATCCTGGTCCAGCAGTCCGGCGGGAGGCTCGATGAGGCGGAAGGCGACCGGGTGGCGGTATTGGTGGACGACCACCACCTGTTCGTCCGCATCGACCGCGATGACGGCCACGGCGCTGGTGTGGTCGATGAAGTCGCGACGCATCGTGTCCCCGTCGGGGGTCTCGACCTCATCGGCGAAATAGTCGAACAGCCGTCCCCTCGCCAGGACGCGGCGGTTCCGGACCGGCCAGAGCTCGGGGGTGTCTGCGGCGTCGCGACGAACCGGCAGCTGCGCGGGATCAGTCATCGGTCGACGCATCCTTCGTGGGCTCGGACCCCTCCGACTGCGTGCTCGTGGTCTCGGTGTCAACGTCCTCCCACAGCCGGCCCGAACGCTGGTGGCGCAGGGCCGCGCGGATCAGACCGAGGAACAGCGGGTGGGCCTTTGTCGGCCGGGACTTGTATTCCGGGTGGGCCTGGGTCGCGACATAGAAGGGGTGCGTTTCGGCCGGGAGCTCGACGAACTCCACCAGGGTCCCATTCGGACTCGTGCCGGAGATGACCAGCCCGGCCTTCTCCAGCTGATCCCGATAGGCGTTGTTGACCTCGTAGCGATGGCGGTGCCGTTCGGCGACGTGGTGGACCCCATAGAGCCCTGCCACGATCGAGCCGCGCACCAGGTCGGCGTCATAGGAACCGAGCCGCATGCTGCCGCCCAGGTCGCCGCTCCCGGAGACGATGTCGACCTGTTCGGCCATGGTGGCGATGACGGGGTTGTCGGTGTCGGGATCGAACTCGGTGGACGCCGCGTGGTCGATGCCGACGACGGTGCGGGCGAACTCGATCACCATGCACTGCAGGCCCAGGCACAGGCCGAGGGTCGGGATGCGGTTCTCCCGGGCGAACTTCAGCGCGCCCAGCTTCCCCTCCACGCCCCGGATCCCGAAGCCGCCCGGGACGCAGACCGCGTCGACGTCGGACAGGTGCTTGCGGGCCCCCTCGTTCGTGACGCACTCGTCGGACGCGACCCACCGGATGTGCACCTTCGCCTTCGCGGCGAAACCACCGGCCCGCAGCGCCTCGACGACCGAGAGATAGGCGTCGGGGAGGTCGATGTACTTCCCGACCAGCGCCACCGTCACCTCGTTCGTCGGGTTGTGCACCCGGTCGAGGAGGTCGTTCCACACGGTCCACTCGACATCGCGGAAGGGCAGGTCCAGCTTGCGCACCAGATAGGCATCCAGTCCCTCGCGGTGCAGCACCTTGGGGATGTCATAGATGCTCGGGGCGTCGAGGCACGAGATCACGGCCTCCTCCTCGACGTCGCACATGAGCGCGATCTTGCGCTTGATGCCCTCCGGCAGGTCCCGGTCCGCGCGGCACACGATCGCGTCGGGCTGGATGCCCACTTGGCGCAACTGGGCGACGGAGTGCTGGGTGGGCTTGGTCTTGAGTTCCTTCGACGGGCCGATATAGGGCACCAGGGACACGTGCAGGAAGAAGCAGTTCTCGCGACCGACATCCCGGCGGACCTGGCGGGCGGCCTCCAGGAACGGCAGGGACTCGATGTCGCCGACGGTGCCGCCGATCTCGTGGAGCACCACGTCGATGCCCGGCGTGGCCATCGCGAGCATCTCGTCCTTGATCTCGTTCGTGATGTGCGGGATCACCTGGACCGTGTCGCCGAGATAGTCACCGCGCCGTTCCTTGGTGATGACCGTCGAATAGACCTTGCCGGTGGTCACGTTGGCATCGGCGTTGAGGTTCACATCCAGGAACCGCTCATAGTGCCCGATGTCGAGGTCCGCCTCGGCCCCGTCCTCGGTGACGAAAACCTCGCCGTGCTGGAAGGGGTTCATCGTGCCGGGATCCACGTTGAGATAGGGATCCAGCTTCTGCATGGTCACCCGCAGGCCGCGGGCGCTGAGCAGGCTGCCGAGGCTCGAAGCCGTGAGGCCCTTGCCGAGCGAGGAGGCGACGCCTCCGGTCACGAATACGTGTTTGGTCTTCTTGGCGCTTCCCACGGGGTTTCAGCCTATCCCGAACAGACGGTTTTCGCCTACGCCGTTCAGGCGCGTCAGCGGAGACCGCGGAGATAGCCGCCCATCCGCTTGAGGTCCCGCAGTCGGGCTTCCCAGCGCACACCGATGGCGACCAGCAGGACACCGGCGGCCGCGAACCCGGCCCAGCGAGGCACATACGCCGCGTACGGCCACAATTCCACCACCGCCAGCAGCGCCAGCACGATCGCGCCCACGACGAAACAGGCGGCGAGGTGTCGGACCAGTCCGACAAGGATGAGCGCGACCGCGGCCACGCCGACGATGAGTGCGCGGATGGAGATGGGTTCGCTGAGGGCCAGCGTCGTGCTCGGGAGCACGCCGAAGAGGAGGCCGGGCAGGAGCGTACGCCACGAGCTGGCTGCCCGGTCGCGTCGCAGCGTGCGGGTCCCGATGGCGAGGAGGACGGCGGCGGTGGGGAGGGTGTACCACTCCACGAGCGTGACGCCCTGGTGCATCAACCACGTCCAGCTGGCCAGAGTGAGAACGCCGATGGCCGACCAGGCGTACGCCCGCCGCTCGGGCGGCTGCCCTGCCACGACCAGCGCGACACCGAACACGAGCAGGCACAGCGCGGTGGTGGGTCGGTCGGCGACAGCAAGGGCGATGAGCGCCGCGGCAGCGGCCCAGAACAGCGCCGCGATCTCCGTCACGACCCGGGCGCGATGGTCCAGCCACCACCACTGGTGCGTGGCGAGCACGGCTCCAGCGAGGACGGCAACCAGGACCGCGCACACCGCGTTCGCGTCGGCGGCGTCGAACCCGAGGCTGCGCAGAGGTTCGTTCAGCAGGAGCAGAACCGCCGGCAGTGCGAGCCAGCCGACGATCAGCGCGCCGACACGCAGCGGCCACCGGCCATATCCCCAGCCCAGCGCCGCCAGCCCCACGACCAGGAGAGCCGTCGGCGCGATCCAGCCTCCGGCCGCGACCAGGCTCCAGAGCCAGACCGCGAGCGCGACCGCACACCAGAACGGCACCCGACGCCCGGTCCTGGCAGCGAGCGCGAGCAGACCCAGAAAGGCAGGGGCCAGCACGGCGAGAGCGATCGGATAGGAGCCGTAGACGAGCACCAGCGAAACCGTCCAGGCGCCCAGGACCAGCCCTGCATCGAAAGCGCGGAGCGAGCGCTGTCGGCGCTGGGTGCGAACCACGGCCGCGACGAGCCCCAGGCCGATGAAGCCGATCGTGCTCAGCATCCACAACGGTCCTGGTTCGGCGACGCCCGGTCCGGGGACCATCCGCGCGAGCGTCACGAGGACGAAGCCCAGGCCGAAGACGCCCGGGGGGACCAGCCAGCCGAGTCCCGCGGACCGGACGGTTGCGGTGAGCTCGCCGTGACCGCGGGCACCGAGCCAGGTCAATAGGCCCGGAACCGTGAGCGCCAGCATGACCCAGACCGCGGTCTCGAACGGCAACCGTCCGGTCAGTGCCAGCAGCGCACCGGCGGCGAGGGCGCCGGCCACTGCGGCAGCCGCGCGTCGGACGAGCCGCACCGCGCTCAGCCTGGTGAGCGCCCCCAGCGCCGTGATCACGAACAGCACCCGCCACCCGTCGACGAGGGCCTCCCCGGCGAGCCCGATCAGGCCCTGGGCGGCGAGCCCGGCAGCGGCGAGGGCGCCGATAGCCAACAGGACCCCGCGGGTCACGATCAGCCGGCCACGGAACCAGCGCAAATGGGCAGCCGTGGCCGCCACCACTGCGCCCATCGACACCAGTGCCTGCCGCTCCCCCGCCGCAACACTCGCACCGCCGAACAGGACCGGCAGCGCTATCGCGGCGAGCGCATCAACCGCTCGGAGCCGATCGCGGTGGTGGGCATGCCAGCGATCCGCGACCAGCGCCGCGAAGAGCATCAGGAGCCCGATCAGGGCGGTCCACCAGGCGCTGCCCGGCAGCAGTCGCGCGCTGGCGATGAGCGTTCCCGTCCACAGCACTCCGGTGACGGCGGCGAGCGTCTCGGCCGAGGCACGCAGTTGCTTGCGGCGCGTCACCTCGGTCAGCGCCGCAAAGACACCGGTGACCCCGAGCATGATCAGCCCGCGGACGAACCACCCGAGGGTGTCCCAGGTGACGGCGATGAAGATGCCGGCTGCGACCGCGAGACACAGGGCGCCGACGCCGAGAAGGATCCAGCCGACCGATGGGCTCTGAGCGGGTGCTCGCCCAGCCGGCCCCGGACCTGGTGCGGCGGCCTGGTGCGGTGGGGTCCGGTCCCGTGGAGTCCTGCGCGGTGGAGTCCTGCGCGGCTGTCGGAGCAGGTCGCCGCGGAGCGCGTCGGCTTGCAGGAGGATCCGGCCGAGTTCGGAGACGCGGGTGTCTGCGTACGATATCCCGCACCCACCGCACTCCTCCCCGGCCCGCGGAACCCCGCACACCGGGCAGCGTGCTGCATCGAAATAGCTAGCGTTTGCCTTGTCAGCCACGAATCCCTCGTCGATCGGTCACCGTTCCATGGTGCGGGCGGCGGGGTTCAGTCGCGCCTGGCGCCCAGAGTCCGCAGCTCGCGCGCGTGGGCGAGCGCTGTGTCCGAATCCTCGAGGCCGGCCATCATGCGCGCCAGTTCGGCGACCCGGTCCTCGTCGCCGAGCAGGTGGACGCCAGAGGTGGTGACCTGCCCGTCGGATGCCTTGCGCACGAGCAGGTGCCGGTCGGCGAACGCCGCTACTTGGGCGAGGTGGGTGACGACGACGACCTGAGCATGCTGGGAGAGCTTGGCGAGCCGTCGGCCGATCTCGATCGCCACGGCGCCGCCGACGCCGGAATCGACTTCGTCGAAGACGAACGTTCCGGTGCCGGACCCTTCCGCCAGCACCACCTCCAGCGCGAGCCGAATGCGGGACAACTCGCCACCCGAGGCGACCTTGCCGATTGGGCGGGGGGCGCTCCCGGGATTGGCGGTGAACTGGAGCACGACCTGCTCGGCGCCATGCGGGCCGAGTTCGCCGAGCGGTTCCAGGGCGAACTCGAGTCGGGCGTGCGGCATGGCCAGCGCGGTGAGTTCGCCGCGGACGGCGTCGGCAAGGCGATCGGCTGCCTGCTGCCGCTTCTTCGTGACGGCGGTTGCGCGGGCGGCGAGGGCGCGGTCGAGGGCTTCGACCCGCAGGGCGAGTTCGTCGATGCGGTCGTCACTGGACGTGAGCTCCCCGAGCCTGGCCGCCGACGTCTGCGCCCAGGTGAGGACTTCGTCGACAGTTTCGCCGTACTTCCGCGTCAACCCCTGCAGCGCCGCCCGGCGTTCGGCGATCCACTCGAGTCGATGGGGGTCGGCTTCGAGATCGGAGAGGTACGCGGCCACGTCCTGGGCAAGCTCCGACGCCAACACCTGCAGATCCGTCGCGCGCTCCGCGAACGGCGCCAGGGCAGCATCGCGATCCGCACCGTCCTGCAGGCTCTTGCGGGCCGTGGCCGCGGCCGTCAGGGCTGATCCGGCGTCGATGCTGTCCTCGTCGCCCGCGAGGGCGACCAATGCCGTGTGGGCGGCCAGCCGCAGGTCATCGACGGCCTGCAGTTTGTCGGCCTCCTCCGCGAGCGCGTGGTCCTCTCCTGGCTGCGGGTCGATCTGCTCGATCTCGGTGAGCCCGAACTGCAGCAGATCGACCTCCCGTGCTCGTTCGCGCGCATGATCACGAAGCTCGACGAGTTCGGCGCGAGCAGCCTGTCGCTCGGCCCAGTCCCGCCGATAGTCGCTGAGGTCGGCAGCGAGTTGCGGTCCGGCGTACCGGTCCAGAATCTCCCGCTGTCGATCGGGTGCAGCGAGCTTGAGCTGTTCGGATTGGCCGTGAATGGTGACGAGGTCGGCGGTGATGTCGGCGGCGAGTGACACGGGCACACCGGCCCCGCCGAGGAAACAGCGCGACCGGTTGTTGGTCACCTGCCGGGCCACCAGCAGCGCGTCCTCCTCGAGCTCGCCGCCCGCTTCAGCCACGCGTACGCCGACCTCACCCGACACTCCGGTGAACGTGCCTTCGACGCGCGCTCGGTCTGCGCCTCGCCGCACGGCGCCCGAATCCGCGCGGCCCCCGAGGAGCAGACCGAGGCTGGTCACGATCATGGTCTTTCCGGCACCGGTCTCGCCGGTGACCGCGGTGAACCCCGGGGCCAGGTCCAGGGTCGCGGACTCGATCACACCCAGATCCTGGATGCGGAGTTCACTGATCACGGTTGCTGCTGCCCCGCGGCTCGGTTGTTGCGCGCCTCCGCTGCACCGCGCCACCCCTCGACCCGCAGGCCGAACTTGCGCACCAGCCGGTCGGTGAACGGTGCCAGGCCAAGGCGTGCCATCCGGAGCCGGTGGGGCCCGGCGGAGACCTCGATTTCCATGCCGCCGCGCAGATCGACGCTCCGGCGGCCGTCGCACCAGACGACGCCGCTGTTCTCGGGCGCCGTGTCGACGAGCTGGCAGGTGACCGTGGACTGCGGGCCGAGGACCAGGGGGCGCGCGAACAGGGCGTGGGCGCTCAGCGGCACGACGAGCAGCGCGTCGAGTTCCGGCCAGATGACGGGTCCGCCCGCGGAGAACGTGTACGCAGTCGAGCCCGTCGGCGTCGCCACCAGCACGCCATCACAGGCCCACCGGTGCAGCGGTCGGTCGTCCACTGCGATCAACAGTTCGAGCATGCGCTCCCGTGCGGCCTTCTCGATCGAGACCTCGTTGACCGCGAACGACCGCCAGATCTCACGGCCGCCCTCCCGGGCGGGTCGATCCCTGACCACGACCTCGACGACGAAACGCTCCTCCATCGTCCAGCCCCGGCTGACCACGTGTGCGACCACTTGGTCGATCTCCCAGGACTCGGCCTCCGCCAGAAAGCCCACGTGCCCCAGGTTGACGCCGAGCAAGGGCACGTCGGCGGGCATCGCCCACTCGGCACCGCGGAGGATCGTGCCGTCGCCACCGAACACCACCGCGACCTCGACCTCACCGGCCGGGAGATCCTCCGACAGAGGCTGGACCACCAGGCCATCAAGGGCGGCGCCCATCGCGTCGATATCGGCGGGCGGCATCAAACAGGCGATGTCCTGGTCTGTCATGCCACTGATGAAGCGGCAGGCGGCCGCGACGGCCTCCGGCCGGTGAATATGCGTGAGAACAGCGACGCGGCGACATGTCTCGGGTGTTCTCACGTGGCTCAGCATAGGTGAGCCGAACGGAGGTGGAGGAAATACTCCACGTTCCCAGCGGGGCCGGGGAGTTTGCTCGCGACCTCGGCTATGGTTCGCCAGCCGAGCGCCTCCGCGGCCGCTGACACCGTGGCCACCGCTGCGGCACGCTGGGCCGGATCCCGCACCACGCCGCCCTTGCCGAGCAGCTCGCGGCCCACTTCGAATTGGGGTTTCACCATAAGCAACGCGGCGCCGGAGGAGTCAAGAACAGCCAGCAGCGGTGCCAGCAGCAGTGTCAGCGAGATGAACGACACGTCGGCGACCACCAGGTCGACCGGCTCCCCGTCGACATGCGCGAGCGTGAGATCGCGGAGGTTGGTTTGTTCGTGGACGCTCACGCGGGGATCGTCGCGGAGCTGGGCCGCGAGCTGATCCGTGCCGACGTCGACCGCGAAGACGCGCTTGGCGCCCCGACTCAGGAGCACCTGCGTGAAGCCGCCCGTGGACGAACCTGCGTCCAGCACCCGGTCCGGGACGGCGATCCCCAGGTCGTCGAGCGCGCCCAGCAGTTTGTGCGCAGCCCGGGACACCCAAGGGTCGACATCGACATCGAGGTCCGCTTGTGGTGGAACAGCCGTCGCAGGCTTGCGCACGGTCACACCACCCACCCGGACCCGGCCCTCGCGCACGAGTGTCGCGGCCTGGCTCCTGGAGCGGGCGAGCCCGCGGTCGACCAAGAGCGTGTCGAGGCGAACGGTCACGTGGCGTCGGCGTCCAGCACCCCGTGCAGCATCTCGAGAACCGCCACATAGCGATCGTGGTGCTCGGCGAGCGGGAGATCGGACAGTTGCTTCGCGAGGTCAGCCAGCGCAGCGTGAACCTCGGGATGGGTCGGGACCTCGGGGGACGGCGGGGCCGTGCTCCCCGGGCCCGGACGTGGCACGGCTGCCCCCGGGAAGGTGGGGGCGCCCGTCACGACGATGACGTCCCGTCACCCTCAGCCGTCTTGCGCGGCTGCGCGGTGGTCTTGCGGGCGGTCGTCTTCGACGGCGCTGCCTTCGAAGCGGCCGTCTTCGAAGCAGTCGTCTTGGACGCAGTCGTCTTCGACGCAGCGGACTTCGAGGCGGTCGACTTCGCCGTCGTCTTCTTGGCCGGCGCTGCCTTCGCCGCGGTGGCCTTCTTCGCAGCAGGTGCCTTCTTCGCCGGAGCCGTCTTGGTGGCCTTCGACGCTGGCGCACTCTTTGCCGCGACCGGCTCCTCGGCCGGCTCGTCCTTCGGCTTGGCCAGTTGCTCCTTCATGAGGTCTTCCTGACGCGGCCGGTCGGACTCGACCTCCGGCTCCGGCTCCGGTGCCGCTTCGACGGCCGGTGCCGCGGGAGTGTCGATGACGGGGGCGCCGCTCGAGCTGCCGTAGCCCATGGCTCGGCTAGCCGCGCCCATGCGCTCCATGGTCGCGCTGACCTCGGCCTGGATCATCTGGCGCATCATCGCGTATTGCGCTTCCTGCGCCGCAATCAACTGCTCGGACAGCTGGTGCACGATGTCGGCTGCCGGCTCCATGCCGGCCTGGATCAGAATGTTCCGCGCCATGGCCGTGGCGTTGCGCTGTGTCAGCCGGGTCGCCCCATTCACCGCATCCATGTAGTTCTGAAGCACTTCGAGTAACACCGGCGTTCCTCCCCTTGTAACCATTTCGTTGCTGACCACGCTAGCGAATCTCGCCGACCCCCGGGCCCTGGCGAGCCGGGCAATGCCGATCACGGCAGCAGATCGAGTTGGTCCAGGGCCAGGGCGAGCGCCGGTTCGGTCGGGTCGGCACCGGCGGGCACCAGGGCCAGCAGCGCGCGGAACGCGGCTAGCTGCCCCTCGGCGTCGTGCGGTGCGGTGATGTTCCAGCCGGCGTCGTCAAGGCGTACGCACGCCTCACCGGAGGACGCCATCCGCTCCCCCACCGCCGTTTCGCCGACAGGTCCGACGAGCGCCCGGAGATCAAGACCCACGTGGGTCGGTCTGTTGGCGGCCGCGATCACGTCTCGCTTGCCGTGGGCGCCGCTGAAGACAAACAGGCTGTCCATGCCCAGGGTCGCCGCGCCGTCGATGTCGGTGTCGATGCGATCCCCGACGAAGATCGGCCGCGCCGCGGAGAGGCGCCGGACGGTCTCCTCGAGCAAGGGACTGAATGGTTTGCCGGCCACGACTGGATCGATGCCGACGGTCATCCGCACTGCGGCGATCTGCGCTCCCGCCCCCGGCACGAGCCCCAAGTCGGTCGGACGGGTCGAGTCCGTGTTGGTGGCGACCCAAGGCGCGCCGTCCTCGATGGCATAGCAGGCGCGATTGATGAGCTGCCAGGGCAGGTCGGGATGGTATCCCTGAATCACCGCCGCAGGCCTCTCCCCCTCCTCGACGACCCGCAGCCCGACACCCTCGATCTGCTCGACCAGCGCTTCGGTCCCGACCACGAGAACAGGCGAACCTGCCGGCACGCGTTCAGCGAGCAAGCGAGCTGCTGCCTGGGAAGAAACGACAACGTCGGTGAGCGCGGCGTCGATCCCCAGCTCGCCGAGGTGATCCACCACGGTTTGGGGTGAGCGAGCCGCGTTGTTGGTCACGAAGCCGATCCGGGCGCCGCGTTTCCGCAACTCCGCCAACCCCTCGGCGGCACCGGGGACGGCTACCGGTCCCAGATAGACGACACCGTCCAAGTCGAACAGGGCCGCGTCGTAGCCATCCATCAACGTCGCAGTCACGCGAAGCTCACTCCTTGTCCTCGAGGGCGTCGGTGTCAACAGGTTCGTCGTCGAGAGATCCGTCCTCGAGGGATTCCTCGTCCGACTCCTCCAGATCGTCCCAGTCCTCGTCGTCGCTGTCGTCGAAATCGATCATTACGCCGTCGAGTTCCGCGACGCGCTCTTCCGCGCCCGTCACGCCGTCGCGGTCGAGTTGGGCGGCCGCCACGAACCATTCGCGAGCCTGGTCCCCTCGGCCCTGGGCGACGAGGAGGTCGGCGTACGCGTACCGCAGCCGCGCCTTGCTCGTGTCGTTCAGACGCTGTTGCTGGGTCAGGCGAATGGCCCTTTCCAGCAGGCGCAGCGCTTCTGCTTGCTGGCCGAGATCAGCTCGAGCGCCCGCCTCGACCATCACCATCTCGACAGCGCTCGCTGCGTCGAGGCGCGCGTCCGCCGCTTCCCTGGCCAGGCGCAACGCTTCCTCGGGCCGACCCAGGGCCCGCTCGCAATCGGCCATGACCGGCAGGTATTCATCCCCGCCACTCATCCTCCGCAGCGCCCGGTAGTCCGTGAGCGCGGCGTGGTAGTCACCGGCTGCGTACGCCGTCTCCGCCGTCGCCGCGCGCACGATCGGAAGTCGCGCCGCAATGCGCCGGGCGACCTTCACCTGCTCGTACGCCGCCGTGGCATCGACCTCGAGCAACTTGCCTGCAGCCATTAGGCGCATGGCCACCTTGTCTGCGATCTCCGGAGGAAGGCTGCGCAATTCCGCCTTCATGCCACGCGGTAGTTCGCGCAGATCCAGTTCCAGGTCCTCCGGCAACGGCGGATCCGTCACCAATGGACGCCGCTCATCACGATCGAACCGGTCACCACGGTCACGCCGCTCACCACGATCGAACCGGTCACCACGGTCACGCCGCTCACCACGGTCGAACCGGTCACCACGGTCGAACCGGTCACCCGAGGGGCGGCGCTCTCCTCCCTGGGGCCGGTTCTCACGTGGGCCCGAACGCCGATCGCCCCCGCGCCCGAACCGCTCCCCTGCGCTGGCGCCGCGACGCTCCGGGCGGAAACCTCCCTCCCGGCGCTCCCCCCCGTCCCGGTCATCGCGCCGCTCGAAACGAGGTCGCTCATCACGGCGCTTGTCGCCACCCCGTCGCGAATCCTGAGTGCCTCGACGGTCATCGGATCGACGATCGTCCGGTCCACGCTCGAAACGACCGCCTGCGCGGCGATCATTCCGGTCGAAACGCTGGCCGCCCGAGCGCTCGCCCCGGTCCTCGCGGCGATCATCGAAGCGTCGGTCCTTCGGCCGCCGATCGCTGGAGCGGCGGTCGTCCGACCGCCGGTCGCCATAGAACCGTGAATCCGAGGAGTCTCTGCGACGGCCGCTTTCACCAGAGGTCCCGGCGCGGGAGTCATCTCCCCGCCAAGACCGCCGCTCGCCGCCGCGATCGTCGCGATCCCGGCTATCCCTGCGGTCGCGGTTGTCTCTGCGATCCCGGCTATCCCTGCCGTCGCGGTTGTCTCTGCGCTCGGTGTTGTCGGCACGATCCCGGTTGTCTGCGCGATCCCGGTTGTCTGCGCGGTATCGGCCCGCTGACCGGTCTCCGCCCTCACCCCGCCCGCTGTCTGATCCCCAGCTCCGCTGAGAACGGTTGCCGGTCCCTGATCGTCGCTGAGGTCGGCTGGGGCCACGTCCGGGGCCGCGGGATCCATCGTTGCGCGGGCGTCGAGGCCGCTCGTAGTCTGCCACCGCTCAATCCTGCCTGTCCGCGGGGATCCAAGCAAAAGGTGTCCTCCCCAACGGGGAGTGCGCACTCCCGCATTGGGCCCGATATAGCCAGGGCGCACGGCCGGCCTGCAGTTGCTGGGTGAAAGCGAGCACGTGCGTGGTGCCAGTCTGAAGTCCGCTTCGATGGGCGAAAGGCCCTGGAATTGGGAAAGGGTCTGGAACCGTGTGGTTTCAGACCCTTTTCCTGCCCCCCCTTTTGGGGGGTGTGTTG